>NZ_FXUL01000024.1 GCF_900182955.1 Noviherbaspirillum suwonense
AAGTGTTCCTGTCCAAGTCCTACGAGGAGTGGGAGGCGATCCTGGTGCCTTGCGGCATTCCTGTCGGCGCCATCAACAACATGGAAGAACTGGTCAATCATCCGCAGGTCAAGGCGCGCGGCTCGCTGGTCGAAGTGGAGCATCCGAGAGCCGGCAAGATCCGCATGGTGGGCGTTCCAGTGCGTCTGTCTGCCACGCCGGGAACGATCCGCACCGCAGCCCCCCTGCTGGGCGAGCACAACCGGGAAGTGCTGCGCGACATGCTCGGCTTGTCCGACAGCGAGCAGGAAGCAGTGCGCGCGGCCGGAGCCTTTGGTGCCGCGGCCGACTCCGGTACATCTTCATCACATCAATAAGGTCATCGTCATGAAGCCATCAGTATTGCTTGAGCGCCACGGCGCTACGTTGGTAATTACCCTTAACAAACCTGAACGGCGCAATGCCTTCGACCTTGACATGCGCCGCGCAATCGCCGATGCGGTGGAGACCGCCCGCGATGCGGACGATGTGAAGGCGGTAGTGTTGACCGGTGTGGGGGATACCTTCTGCGCCGGCGGCGATCTCAAGTCGCTGACTGAAAAGACGCTTCCGGCACTGGACTGCAGGGACCGCGTACGGCGTTTACATCCGTGGTTCCGCGAACTGGTGAACCTTGAAAAACCCGTCATTGCCGCAGTGGAAGGCGCGGCGTTCGGCGCAGGATTTAATCTGGCGCTGGCATCGGATTTCGTGGTCGTCGCCGCTGATGCCCGTTTCTGCGCAGCGTTTGCCCGCATCGGCCTGATTCCGGACCTCGGCGGCCTTTACCTTCTTCCGCGCATCGTCGGATTGCAGCGCGCGAAGGAAATCGTGTTCACGGCACGCGAAGTCGACGCCAAGGAAGCCCTGGCGCTGGGCATCGCGTTCTCGGTGCACGCGAAGGGCAACACGCTGAATGAAGCGCTGAGCCTGGCCGCGCGTTTTGCGGATGCGCCGACCCAGGCGCTGGGGATGGCCAAGAACATACTCAACCGGTCCTTTAATCTCGACCAGGATACGTTGGCGGAACTCGAATCCTATGCCCAAGCGCTGGCCATGCATACCGACTACCACCAGGACGCCGTCGGCCGCTTCCTCGACAAGAAGCCGCTGGCCTTCAGGTGGAAATAGCAGAACGCCAGATGCGCCGCCGGGCAGGCCTGTGCGCAGTGTATCTGCTGTGTATTTCTGATTGCGAGTCTTCCGGCTACTGTATCTGATGCAGACACTCCGGGCTGCACGGCAACCGCGTGGCGGCGTCATCGATATACATCACCTGCGCTGGGGAATGCGGCATGCCGGCATGCTGTACCGGCCGATTGGCACAACGCTTGCTATTGAAGGCATTACAAGGCGTATAGCCACATGTGGAAAAAGGAGAACGACAATGAGCAATAAGCTTGTGATTACGGAAAGAGAAGGTCCTGTCATGATCATCCGGCTTTCGAGTCCGGAGAATCGCAATTCGCTGACAATAGAACTGCGTGAGCAGCTCGGCGCGGCAGTGGAGGAAGCAGGCCGCGACCGCTTGGTGCGTTCGGTGCTGCTGGCCGCCGATGGCCCGTCATTCTGCTCGGGCGGCGATTTTCAAATGCTCAAGGCCGGAACCGATCCGTGGACGACGCATCGCCGCTTCCGCGACCTGAGCCGGTGGCTCGCGCCGCTGATCAACCTCGACAAGCCGGTGGTGGTCGCGGTCAATGGCCATGCCGTCGGCGGCGGGATGGGGCTCGCGCTTACCGGCGACGTCGTGATCGCGGGTGAAAGCGCGAAGTTCATGTCGGGGTTTTTCCGGATCGGCGCCGTGCCCGACATCGGCATCATGTATCACCTCCCGCGCCTGATAGGCATGGCGCAGACCAAGAACTTCCTGTTCGGCGGCGGGACGTTCACCGCACAGCGCGCGGCCGAACTCGGTCTGGTCGCCAGGGTGGTGCCGGATGCCGAACTCCAAGCCGCCGGCTTGGCCGAGGCGAGGCGCCTGGCAGAGGGCCCGGCCCCGGTAATGGGCCTTGCCAAGAACCTGCTGGCCCGTAGTTTCGAGACCACCCTGACCGACATGCTGGCATTCGAAGGCCTGGGCCAGGCGCTTGCCATGTCGGGCCGCGAATTTGCAGAGGGCCTGGATGCTGCGATTGCACGACGGCCTGCGGATTTCATTGGCGCTACCAGGCCGGATTAATACTTTTTCAAGCGAGAGATAGAATGAGCCAACTACCCATACCGATTGTAAACCCGGACTCCCAGGCCTACTGGGACGGCGCGCGCGAAGAGCGCCTGATGATCCGGCAATGCAAGTCCTGCGGCGTGAAACATTTTCTGCCGCGCTACCTTTGCCCGGCCTGCTGGTCGACCGATCTGGAGTGGATCGCGGCCAGCGGACGCGGCACGGTGCACAGCTACACCGTGATCCGGCGTGCGCCATTGCCCGAATTCAATGACCTGGTGCCCTACGTGGTTGCCCTGGTCGACCTGGAAGAAGGGCCGCGGATGATGGCCAACATCCTTGGCGAGGGGGCGCTCGATACCCGGATCGGCGATGCGGTCGACGTCTGCTACCAGGCCCGCGGCGAAACCGCCAAGGTGCCTCAATTCACGCGCCGCGGCGCCCAAGGAAACAACTGACATGACGACACAGGCAGATACATTGCGAAACAAGGTGGCTATCGTGGGTGTCGGGGAATCCGACATCGGCAAGGTGCCGGGCATGAGCGGCCTGGGGCTCAATGCCCAGGCGGCGCGGCGCGCGCTGGATGATGCGGGCCTCAAGGTATCCGACATCGATGGCGTATTGACCGCCTACTCGTTCACCGAGCCCTACTTCATGCTGGGCACGGTACTGTGCGAATACCTGGGCCTCAAGCCGCGCTACAACGCATCGCTGGTGGTCGGCGGCGCCACGCCCGCGGTCATGCTCAAGCATGCGGCCGAAGCGATCGCATCCGGGCAGTGCCACACGGTGCTGGTGTGTGCCGGCGAGAACCGCGCCAGCGGACAAAGCCGCGACCAGGCGGTGGCGGCCCTGATGGCGGTCGGGCATCCGTATTTCGAACGCCCGTACGGGCCATCGATCCCGGGCTTTTACGCCATGATCGCACGCCGCCACATGGAAGAGTTCGGCACGACCGAGGAGCAGATGGCGATGGTCGCAGTCACGAGCCGGGACCACGCCCTGCTCCACCCGAACGCCCATATGAAAAAGCCCTTGACCCTGGACCAGGTGATGAGCTCCAAGCCGATCGCCGATCCACTAAAAATGCTGGACTGCTGCCTGCTCTCCGATGCCGGCGGCGCCTTCATCGTGACCTCGGCCGAGCGCGCCAGGGACCTGCGCAGCCGTCCGGCCTACCTGGCCGGTATAGGCGAATTCCACACGCATGAGCACATCATGTGCGCGCCCAGCCTGACGCATTTCGGCGCGCGCGAGTCGGGTGAGGCGGCGTACCGGATGGCCGGCGTCGGCCCGTCGGATATCGATGTGGCCCAACTGTACGACTGCTTTTCTATCGTGCCCATCATCGAGCTCGAAGAACTCGGGTTTTGCGGGCGCGGCGAAGGCGGCGCCTATTACCAGGAAGGCCATGCGCGCATCGGCGGGAAGATGCCGGTCAACACCCATGGCGGCATGCTCTCGCATGCGCATGCCGGCGCGGCGGGCGGCTTGTTCGGTATCGTCGAAGCGGTGCGGCAGCTGCGCGGCGGCCTGGGGTCGCGCCAGGTGGAAGGGGCGGAAGTGGCGCTGGTGCATAACGAAGGCGGCATCCTGTCGTCGCACTGCACCCTGATCCTGACCAAGGACACGATTTAAGCCGGTCGCCCCTGCGCGGCAATGGGTCCTAAGCAGGTACGCAAAAGTCTTTTGAAACAAACCACGCCCCTTGGCTAACTAATTTGACTAAAAAATTTTGTTAAATGAAATATTAACCCCGGATGTCAAGAGCCAGCGTGCTGAGGAAGACATCCTGCCCATCATATATTCAGCATGTTTTTCTAACGTGGTTTGGACTAACGAGTTATACCAAATCGCTATTAGGGACGAATGAACGCAAGGGAAACTTTTATGGACATCAACATACCTACACTATTACCTGGCGAAAAAGAAGCCTTACTAGAAGCGCTGCGCAGGGATTTGCGGTCTCAGAGGTGCTTAGCCATGCACGACACTGGCCGGGCAATTTGGCATCAACGTAACGTGCAATTGAACGTGCGTCTTCTCGAAGCGTTTAATCCTAAGCGTAGAGAGTTCACTAAACCAGTCTGCGAGGATTACCTGACAAGGTGCGCGGTATCTAAACGTAGGCAGATAGGACCCCCAACGTCTGAGAAGCTTCTATGCGTAGAGTCTAATTCAAAAGACTTTTGCTCACCTGCTTAGGGATCGCGGCGCCTCAGCGACGCAAGCAACATCATTCAGAGAACCGAGATAATGGAAGAAACGAACATGACCAAGCCATCTGCACGCGGAAAATATTTTGAAGACTTCGAGATCGGCGCCGAGTTCATCAGCCCGGCCCGGACCATTACGCAAACCGACATCATCAACTTTGCCTGCCTGTCCGGCGACTTCAATGAAGTCCACACCAACTTCGAGTATTGCAAGACCACCGACTTTGGCGAGCCTATTGCCCACGGTCCGCTGGTGTATGCGGTCGCGGCTGGCCTGCAATACGCGAGCGGCATCAACGACGGGACGCTGCTGGCGCTGCTCCAGAACGATGCCTGGCGCATGCTCTCGGCTGTGAAGCATGGCGACACGATCAGGATGTTTTCCAAGGTCCTGTCGAAGAAGGAAACGAGCAAGCCCGACCGCGGCGTCGTCACCTTCCAGCGCCGGGTCATCAAGCAGGACGGCACGGCCGCGCAGGAGATGACGACGACCTTCCTCTATCGACGCCGCCCGGCGGACGCAGCGAACACGAAATAACAACGCTGCACGCCCAGGCCCGGTGCGGCGACAGCGGACACGCCGCCAGAGCACGGGGTCCCGCCTTTATATACGCTGCCGCACGCCCGGGGCTGCGGCGGCGCGGCGCTTCTGGAGCGGGACAGATGGGCCTATAGTGGCGGGTGGATGAGGATTTGAACCAGGACAGAGTCGCAGGAGACAGGAAATGAATAGAACAGTTTTAAAGGCGCTGGGTGCCGGCGCGCTAACGTTTGTCGTTCGTATGTCCGCTGCCTGAGCCAGCCACTATCCGTCACGGCCCATACGCCTCGTTGTCCCTTTTGCGGCCGGCGGGGTTACGGACATCCTTGCGCGTTCCTACGCAAAGGCGCTGTCCGAGATTTTCAAGCAGGCGGCCGTGGTTGATAACAGGCCGGGAGCCGACGGCAACCTGGGCGTGAACATCGTGGCAAAGTCCCCGGCCGACGGCTACACGCTGGGTTTTGCAACGAATGGCCCGCTGGCGGTCAATGTAACGCTGTTCTCCAAGATGCCCTATGATCCGGCAACAGACCTCACGCCGATTTCTCACCTCGCCTTTGGACCGAACATACTCGCCGTGAATCCCAGCCTCGGGGTCAAGGATCTGGACGGGCTGATCCGCCTGTTCAAGGCCAACCCCGGTAAATACGTTATCTCCTCCGGCGGCAACGGAACCACCCAGCATCTTGCCGTGGAGATGTTGAAGAAGGCGGCGCATGTCGAGATCACGCACGTGCCCTACGAGGGCGGGGGCCCCGCGCTGATCGATATTGTAGGCAACCAGGTGCCCATCACGTTTTGCAGCGTGCCGGCCTGCATGCCGCATATTTGTGCCGCCAGCCTTATACCGCTCGCAGTGACATCCCCGCAGCGCAGTCCGGCGCTGCGGGACGTACCCACGATTGCAGAGAAGGGATTTCCCGGATAGGAGGTAACGGCATGGTATGGCGTTTTCGCGCCGCCGGGCATGGCGCCCGATCTGCTTCACAAGGTCAGCGAGGCGAACATGAAAGCCATGAACTCGCCGGAACTCAGGGAAAGGATCAAGGAAAACGGTGGAACCCTTGCCACAACCACGCCCCAGGAGTTTGGAAATTTTATCCGCTCGGAAATTGCCCGCTGGGCGCCGATCATCAAAGCCTCGGGAGCGCGGGTCGATTGACAGCGCTGGCGAACGAGCCTGCAGCGATGCCGCTTGCTTGCATGTCAGCCGGGGCGGATCGCTGCCGGCGGCCTGCCCGGTGGCAGCGATCAGTCCGGCAGCAGCACCTGCTTGCCAACCGACTTGCCCTGTTGCAGCACGGCCAGCGCATCGGCGAACTGCGCCAGCGGACGTTCCTGCGCAACATGGGGTTTGAGCGCGCCCATCGAGTAGAGGCGAAACAGTTCCTGCTGCACCTGCCCGACGCGTTCCGGCGTGCGCTCGCGGTAGTCGCTCCATTGCAGGCCACTCACCGCGATGTTCTTGACCAGCAGGTAGTTGGCCTTGATCTCGGAAATGCGGCCAGCCGCAAATCCGATGACCACTGCGCGGCCGCACCAGGCCAGAGCGCGCAGCGATGCGTCGAACACATCGCCTCCCAGCGGGTCGAGCACGATGTCGACGCCCTTGCCGCCGTTCATCCGGTACACTTGGTCGCGCAGGCTGTCGCGCAGGTTGGCTGCCTCGAGGTCGACGACATGGTCGGCGCCGTAACGCTGCGCCAGTTGCGCATGTGCCGGGTCGTTGACGCCGGCAAATACGGTGGCGCCCAAGCCCCTGGCCACCTGCACCGCGGCCAGTCCGATGCCGCCCGCCGCGGCATTGACGAGGACCGATTCGCCGGGCCTGAAGCCGCCTCGGTCGACCAGCGCGAAATAGGCAGTCTGGTACGCCAGGCCCATGGCCGCCGCATCGGTAAAGGACATGGCGTCCGGCAGCACGTGGAAGGACTGCTGCGCCGCGCACGCCCGGCTGGCATAGCCGCCGTATTCAAGCTGCGCCATCACGCGATCGCTCGGCCTGATCCGGCTGACCCTGGCGCCGACGGCGCGCACGACGCCCGCGACATCCTTGCCCGGACTGAAGGGCCGCGGCGGCAGGATCTGGTATTTGCCCTCTATGACCAACAGGTCGGGGAAGTTCACGCCGGCGGCCTTGACGTCGATGAGCACGTCGTCCTCCCCGCAGACCGGGTCGGGCACCTCTTCCACCTGCAGGCTGGCCGGCTCGCCGAATTCACGGATCAGTACGGCCTTCATGATTTTTCTCCGTTTGCAAGCATGTTATTGGCTGCCCCCAGCGCCGGCGCCGCCGCCGGCGCGGACTGGCGGAATGCCGCGCAGACAGGCACAGGCAGCGCCGGTATGCTGCGTCCGTCGCCATCCCTGAGTATTTCTCTGAACAGGCCGCGCTCGATGAAGTGCGGATGCCCGACGGCTTCTTCCAGGTCCGCGACCAGCACGGTGCAGACGTCGCGGTCCTTGAAGCGCGCCGTCCAGTAGCTGGCCGGCTGCTGCGCAATCACCGCGGCAACCTGGCGTATCGTCTCCGCATCGTCCTGCGACAGCGCGTCCTGGCGCAGGCCTATCAGTTCCAGGAAGGTGTTCCAGAACTTGTCTTCCAGCGGTGCGGCGGCAAGGTAGCGGTGGTCGCTGGTCCGGTAGATCTGGTAGCGCGGCGTGCCGCCGGTGACCAGTTCAGCGCCGGGCGACGGCCACTGCCCGGCGCTCCAGCCATTGCCCAGCCCCCAGTACATGAACGGAAACAGGTTGTCCGCCATCGAGATGTCGAGATGGCAGCCCTGGCCGGTTTGCGCGCGGTTCTGCAACGCAAGCAGTATGTTCATCACCGCCGGATAGGCGCCGCCGCCGATGTCGGCAATCAGCGCCGGCGGCAGCACCGGCGCGCCGTCCGCGCCCCGGCTCAGTCCCAGCATGCCGCTCTCGGCCAGGTAATTCAGGTCGTGCGCGGCCACCTGCGCCAGCGGGCCGGTCTGGCCATAGCCGGTGATGGAGCAGTAGATCAGGCGCGGATTCATGCGTGACAGGGTTGCATAGTCCAGCCCCAGCCGCTGCATGACGCCGGGGCGGAACTGCTCGACCAGCACGTCCGCCTCGCGCAGCAGCGCGTCCAGGCGCGCGCGCTGCGGCGCCGACTTCAGGTCGATCGCAATCGATTGCTTGCCGCGGTTGAGCAGTGAAAAATTCACGCTGTCGGCGCCGAACTTCGGCGTGTAGCCGCGCATGTCGTCGCCGCCGCCAGGCCGTTCTATCTTGAGGACTTCGGCGCCGGCCTCGGCCAGCAGCAGCGTCGCCATCGGCCCGGGCAGCAGGGTGCTCAAGTCCAGCACCCTGATTCCCTTCAAGGGCTGCATCAGGCGTCCTTTCCGGGCTTGCGCGCATGGGCGACCTGGGCGGCGCGCGCCGGCGCGTACGGTTCCTGGCCCAGGGCCTGGTACAGCGCGTTGCTGACCTCGTAATGGTGCGCCAGGCCGGTGCGGCGCAACAGCGCGATCGGACCTTCCGGATAGCCCAGGCCGAGGCGCAGCGTCATGTCCATGTCGTCGGCGGTGGCCAGCCCTTCGTCCAGCCTTCGCAGCGCGGCATTGTAGTAGGGGCGCACCAGGCGGTTGACGATGCGGCCCGGGGAGTCATTGCAGACCGCCACCACCAGGCCGGCGGCTTCGAACGCCGCCCTGGCTGCGGCCAGCGCCTGTTCGGAGGTTGAGGATTGCCTGACCAGTTCGACCAGCGCGCTGGGTTCGGCGTCGCCGAGCCGGAAGCGCGCAAAGCCGACCACATTGGTCGCTGCGCCGTCCTGCGCTTCTCCGGCATGCACGCCCAGGCATTCGTTGCCTAGCTCGATGGCGACAAAGGGCGCACCGGGCGCGGCCTCGAAGACGGCGCCGCTGCCTGCGCCCAGGTAGACCACGGCTGCCGCCTGCGCGTCGGCCTGGCTGAGAAAGGGATGATCGGCCGGAAAGGAAGGGCTGTCGCCGTTCTGGATGATGCGGTAGGAAGTGTTCATGTCAGGCTCCAAACATCTTTGCATTGGCATAGGCATGGAAGCCCTTGCCGGTTTTCTTGCCGAGGTGGCCGGCGGCAATCATGCGCCGAACCAGCGGCGGGCAGGCGGCGCGCGGCTCATTGGTCAGCCCGTGCATGGCTTCGCACAGCAGCCGCTGGGTATCCAGTCCGACCAGGTCCAGCAGCTCCAGCGGTCCCATCGGGTAGCCCAGGGCGGTCTTGATCGCCTTGTCGATTTCGGCCGCTTCCGCGACCCCCTGTTCGACCAGGCGGATGGCGTCGTTATTGAATGGAATCAGGAAGTAGTTGAGGATGAAGCCGGGCGTGTCCTGCGTCTTCACCGGCTTTTGCCCGAGCGCGGCGCAGAATTCCCAGGCCTGCCTGAAGCTGTCCTGGCTGGTGTTCATGCCGGGCGACATTTCCACCAGCTTCATCAGTTGCGCCGGCAGGCAGAAGTGCATGCCGACAAAGCGGTCGTCGCGTCCGCTGCCGCCCGCAATCTCGGTGATGGAAATGGTCGAGGTGTTCGATGCGAACAGGGTGTGCGGCGGACATACCTCATTGAGCTTGGCAAATAGTTCATGCTTGACCGCCAGGTCCTCGAACACGGCTTCGATGACGATATCGCATTCGGCCATGTCCGCCAGGTTCGTCGTGCCTGACCAGTTCGCCATGATCTGTTCCAGCTGTTCCTGCTCGAGCTTCTTGCGCTGCACCGATTTTTCCAGGAAGGCCCGGGTCTGTTCCCTGGCCTTATCCAGCGCCGCCTGGCGGGTGTCGTACACCAGGGTGCGAAAGCCTGCGCGCGCCGCCACGATGGCAATGCCCGCGCCCATGGTGCCGCTGCCGGCAACGCCTACGGTCTTGATGTTGGTCATGTTGAATTCCTATTTTGAAAGAAAGCTGCGGCCTATCAGTTGCCGGTGGACCTGGTTGGTGCCTTCCCAGATCTGCGTGATCTTGGCGTCCCGCATCAGGCGCTCGACCCGGTAATCCTTGCAGTAGCCATAGCCGCCGAACAGTTGTACCGCGTCGGTGCTGATGCGCATGGCCGCGTCGCTGGCCCGCATTTTCAGGATCGACGCTTCAGTGCCGAAGTCGGATTCTCCCCCTTCCACCATGCCTGCCACCTGCCACAGGTAGGACTCGCACAGCGCCAGTTCGGCCGCCAGGTCGGCGAGCATGAATTGCACGCCCTGGAACTCCAGGATCTTTTTGCCCGATTGCTTGCGCTCGTTGATATAGGCCACCGCGTCCTCGAAGGCAGCGCGGGCGATACCCAGCGCATGCGCGGCCACGCTGGGACGCGAGCGGTTAAGCGAGCCGAACAGGATGTTGAGGCCATCGCCCGGCTGCTTGAGCAGGTTCGCGCGCGGCACGCGGCAGTTGTCGAAGGCCAGCGTCGCGGTGCTGGACGCCCGGGTGCCCATCTTGTCCTCGGTGCCGAGCACCTTCAGCCCAGGCGTGCCTTTCTCCAGCACCAGGGTGGAGATCGCCGCCTTCGGATTGTCGATCTCGCTCCATTTGCCAAACAGCAGGTACTGGTCGGCGACATCGCCGTTGGTGATGAAGGTCTTGCCGCCATTGATGACGATATGGTCACCGTCCGGGCGAAACGAGGTTTTCATTCCGGTCGCATCCGAGCCGGCCGAAGGTTCGGTGATGGCGAGCGCGGCCAGCCCCCCTTCGGCTATTTTCGGCAGCAGGCGCGCCTTCTGCTCTTCGTTGCCGTACTCGATGACTGGCTTGATCGCGTGATAATTGGTCGCCCAGATAATGCCGGTGGACGCGCAGGCCTTGGATATCTCCCTGACGCAGGCCAGGTAACAGGTAAAGGACAATGGCGCGCCGCCGTATTGCTCAGGGATGAACATTGCGTTGAGGCCGAGCCGGTTAATCGCGTTTATGTTCTCCCGAGGGAATTCACCTGTTTCGTCCGCTTGCTTCGCATGCGGGGCGATTTGTTCACGCGCCAGTATTTGCACACTGTCGAGCAGCATGCGTTCTTCCTGTGTCAGGGGCAGGCGGCTGTCCAATCGTTCCAGAAGCTTCATGGTCGTCCTTTCATCAGTGCGCAATGCCTTGCGCACCATCGATATAAATGGTTTCTCCGGAGAGGAAGTGGCAAGGCATCGCAAACAGCTGTGTCACTAGCGTGCCGACCTCTTCGGCCGTGCCTGGCTCGCCGCGCGGGATGCGCTTTTCGAGGAAGGCGCGCAAAGGACCACTGGCCATGGAGTCGCGGTTAAGGTCGGTGGCAATGTAGCCCGGCGCCACATCGATTACGCGTATGCCGGCCGACGCCCATTCCACCGCCAGGCAGCGAGTGATCGCGCCGACCGCTGCCTTGGACGCGCAATAGGCCAAGTTACGCTTGACGCCCATCTTGTCAAAAAACGAGCCGATGTTGACGATCAGGCCGCCCTGCTCGCGCAGCAGTGGAAATACGCTCTGGCTGCCGATGAGCACCGAGGTTGCGTTGGTGCGCATGACCTGTTCGTACTGATCGAGCGGAAAGGTGTCCGACTTGCCTTCGAGGTGTATGCCGGCGTTGTTGACCAGCCCGGCGACGGGCACGCCGCAGCGTGCGTCAATGTCTTGCATGGCTGCGCGCACGGCTTCGGCGTCGGTGACGTCGCAGGCGGCGGCAAGCCATCGCTGCCGCACTTCTTCGCTGGCGTCCGGCCGATGCGGCAGGTCGCCCGAGCGGGACAGGCAGCCGACCATGAAGCCGGCCTGGGCCAGGCTTTCGGCAATAGCCGCGCCGATGCCGCGGCTAGCGCCGGTGACGATAATGCAGGACTGTTTCATCGCTCAGTGATCCTTGAAAATAGGCGGGCGCTTTTCGACGAAGGCCTGCATGCCTTCGCGTGCGTCCGCCGTCTGGTAGGCCAGGGTGGAAAGGTCGGACTCGATGCGCAGGCCGTCGGCAAGCGGCACCGCCAGCGCCCGCTGCACCGCCTCGCGCGCAAACAGCGACGCGCACAGGCTGTATCCGGTGAACTGCCGCGCGTAGTCTCGGCCGATGGCGGCCGGGTCGGCGCCGTCGACGATGCGGTTGACCAGGCCTATCCGTTCCGCTTCAGCGGCGTCGACGGTGCGGCCGGACAGGATGATGTCCAGCGCGCGCGCCTCGCCGACCAGCCGCGGCAGCCGCTGGGTGCCCCCGTAGCCCGGTATCAGGCCCAGCTTGATTTCCGGCAGGCCCATCTTCGCCCTGGGCGTTGCCAGCCTGAAGGTGCAGGCCAGCGCCAGTTCCAGGCCGCCGCCGAACGCATAGCCATGGATCACCGCGATTGACGGGATCGGCAGCCGGTCCAGGCTGGCCATGACCGCCTGGCCGAGTTCGGCGCCGCGTTTCTGCTCGAGCAGGCTGCGGTCCTGCAATTCCGTGATGTCGGCGCCGGCGCAGAAGGCCTTGTCGCCGCTGCCCACCACGACCAGCGCGCGCGCCGCCGAATTGCCTACCTCGGCGATGGCCTCGCCTATCTTCTCCAGCAGCGCGAAGCTCAGCGCATTCAGCGCCTGCGGCCGGTCTATCTGCAGCACGGCGATCTGGCCTTCATATCTCAGATTGATGCTCATGCGGTTTTTCCTTCCTTTACCAATGGGCCTGCTTCGCGCACCGGGCGCGGCACGATCTTGCCGGCCCGGGTCATTTCAACCAGGTCGCGTTTGAGTATCTTGCCGCTTGCGGTCATCGGAAACGCATCCATGCGGATGTAGTGTTCCGGCATATCGTACTTTGACAGGCCGGCGTCGCGCAGGTGCTGGAGCATGTCGCCGGCCTCGAGCCGGGCGCCGGCGCGGGCAATGACGGCCAGGCAGACTTGTTCCCCCAGGCGCTCATGCGGCACCGGGTAGGCCGCGACCTTCAGCACGGCGGGATGGCGCAGCGCGAGGTCTTCTATCCTGGCGGGGTAGATGTTGTGGCCGCCACGTATGATCAGGTCTTTCTTGCGGCCGACGATGCGCAGCGCGCCCTGGCTGTCGAACTGGCCCAGGTCGCCGCTCATGAACCAGCCATCGGCATTGAAGGAATTCTCGGTGGCTTCCTGGTTATCGAAATAGCCCAGCATCAGCAGGCCGCCGCGCCCGCCGATCTCGCCGATCTCGCCTGGCTGCACTTCGATGTCGGGGTTCTCCTGATTGAACAGGCGCACCTCGTAGCCGCGGCAAGCGCGCCCGCAGGTGGACACGATGGTGTCGACGTCGTCGGTCGGCAGCGGGTACTGGTGCGAACCGTTTTCCGTCATGCCGTAGATGTTCTGCGGCGTCACGCCCAGCTTCATGAACTGCTCGGCGATTTCACGCGGGATGAGCGTGCCGGCCATGTAGAAGGTTTTTACCTGGCCCAGCGATGGAAGCCCGCGCTGGCGCAGCGCCGCAAGCAGGTCGATCGCATGGGTAGGCACGCCCAGCACATAGCTGGCATTGGTTTCCAGCACCCAGTCTAGCGCGGACTTGCCTGCCGCGGGATTGTGCAGCACCAGCTCGCAGCCGATCACCAGCATCTGTTCGAACGCCACCGTGCCGATATGGTGGCTCATCGGGCTGAGCGACAGGATGACCGCGTCGCTGCAATGGTGCCAGTCGCTGGCCAGCGCGCGCCCGTTGGCCAGCAGGGTGTTATCGCTATGCATCACGCCCTTGGGCATGCCGGTGGTGCCGGAAGTGAAGGCAAGGTAGGTGATCTTGTCCGGGTTCAGGTCAGGCGGGGACAGAACGGACGGGGCGGCGCGTCCTGGAAACGGGCTGCTGCCGGCAGGCGCCGCCGGCGCGCCGGCGCCCGGCGGCGCGACGGCGAACAACTTCCTGACGGACGCAATGGTCGCGGCGGTCTCGAAGATGGAATGACGGTCGGCATCCGCGCCATAGCCCGGCATGGCAAACAGCGCCTTGCACTGCACCCGCCGCAGCAGCACCGTGATTTCCTCGGTAGTGTGATTCTGGTGCAGCGAAGGCGTGCATATATAGCCATTGCGGGAGCAGGCCAGGAACACGACCAGCGCTTCGACGCAACTGGGTAGCCAGGTCGCCACCCGGTCGCCGCTGCGCAGCCCGGCGTCAGACAAGACCTGGGACACGCTGTCGGCCCAGTCGACCAGCTCGCGCCAGGTTAGGCGGGCATGGACATCTCGCAACGCGCAGGCTGTCGGCCGCTGCCGCGCGTGCACGCGGGCCAGCGAGTACAGCGTGTCCTGCTGCCACACGCCGGAAAGATAATGGTCGCGGGCCAATTGCGGATTGTGCAGGGTAAGAAGGTTCTGCATGGTGTCGATGTCCGTCGCGGTCTACTTGCCGAATTTCGACGTGTCCGGGCTACGGCGCTGGGCAAAGGCTTCCGCCAGCTCCGTATGCTCGTCGGTTTCAAGATAGCCGCGCAGCAGCAGGTCATGAGCCATGCGCGAGAGCCCGCCAACGCCGCCGTGGCGCGCATTGAACGCCGACTTGATCGAGGCCAGCGCGAACGCGCCGCGGTCCGCGATTTCAAGCGCCATCTTGCGGGTCTCCTTTTTCAGGTCCGCATCCGGCACAACCTTGTTGACCAAGCCGATCGACATGGCTTCCTGCGCTGTCATTTTCGGGTTGCGGTACCAGATTTCCTTGGCGCGCTTCTTGCCGACCAGGTCTTCCAGATACCAGGTGCCATAGCCAGCGTCAAAGCTGCCCATCATCGGACCCACCTGGCGGAAAATGGCGCTTTCCTTGGCAATGGTTATGTCGCAGACCACCTGCAGCACATTGCCGCCCCCTACCGCGAAACCATTGACCGAGGCGATCACGGGCTTTTGCAGCCGGTCTATGCTCTCGTACATGTCCAGCGTCGGCAGCACGCCGGCATACAGCTGGGTATCCTCCATGCCTTCCTTGCGCCCGCCGATGCAGAAGAACTTGTCGCCGGCGCCGGTGATCACGATGACGCGAGTGCGGGTTTCGCGTCGGATCGCATTGATGCAGTCGCGGATATCATGGCACATCTGCGGCGTAAACATATTGCCGTCGTCGGGCCGGTTAAGGGTGATGGTGCCGATCGGGCCGTCTTCTTCGTAAATGATTTCCTGGAATTCCATGTCGTTCTCCTTGAGTCAGATAATGCCGTCGTTGCGCAATGCCCTTACTGCTTCAGCGGACATGCCTAGACGGCCCTGTAATACCGTTGCCGTATGTTCCCCAAGCGCGGGCGGCGGGCTGCGGTGCACCTGGGTCTTGCCATCGAATCCTATACCCAGGCCAAGCTGGGGCACCATGCCGCCGGCGGTCCGGGCCGCGTAAAAAAGTCCTTCTTCCAGCAGCTCCGGATCCTGCACGACTTCATCGACCCGGTTGATGGGGCCCGCCGGTATGCGCTGCGCCCCGAGCAGTTCCAGCCACTCCCTGCGGCTTCTGCGCGCAATGATCGCGGCTATCCTTTCCACGATTTCGGCCCGGTGCTCGCGCCGCTGCTGATTGCTGGCGAAGCGCGGATCATTGCCATAGTCCGGCTCGCCCACTGCGCTCCAGAAGCGCCGCCAGATCACGTCGTTGCCCAGTCCCAGTGTCAGCGGCAGGTCTGCCGCCTGAAATACCTGGTAAATCGCGATGACCGAGTCGCGCCCGCCCGAACGGGTGACCGCCTCGCCGGCGCCGAGATAAGGCACGATGCGCGGCGCCATGAAGCGCGTCATGCTGCGCACCATCGAGATATCGATCCGCTTGCCGCGCCCGGTGCGCTGGCGCTCGATCAGCGCGGCCAGCACGGCCATCGCAGCGTCCTGTCCGGCCAGCAGGTCGGCGGCCGGCGTGCCTATCTTCTGCGGCGCATTCTCGGGCTCGCCGGTCAGGTCCATGACGCCGGAATAGCCTTCGGCGATCAGGTCGTAGCAGGGCAGGTCGCGGCGCGCGCCGAGCAGGCCGAAGCCGGTCAGCGACGCATGGATCAGCGCCGGGTTCAGGGCCGCAAGGCGGGCGTAGCCGATGCCCAGCCTCTCCTGCGCACTGGCGCCCAGGTTGACCACCAGCACGTCGGCGCCGGCGATCAACTGGTCGAGCACCGCGCGCCCGCGTTCGCAGCTTATGTCCAGCGTGACGCTTTGCTTGTTGCGATTGACGCTCAGGAACCACAGCGATTCGCCATGCAGGAAGGGCGGTCCCCAGGCACGCGCATCGTCGCCGCCATGCTGTTTCTCCACCTTGATCACGGTTGCGCCCAGGTCTGCCAGCAGTTGCGTGGCATAGGGGCCGGCGATGGAGGTAGTGAGGTCGATGACGGTTATGCCTTCGAGCATGCGCATGCCGTCGCTTGAGTCGGAGATGGGAAGGAAGTCGAATGGGGTCATGGAATGGTCTCGGTCGAATATCCGTACCATTGCAAATCCTGTGCCCACGTGAACAGCAGGGCGTGGCAGACAAATTCGGCGCGTTTGTGCATTGCTAACCGACAGATTTTGAATTCAGTGTATTTTTAAACTACAGTGTTTATATTGGGAGACAGCAGTACATACGTAGAGAGAGAACGCATGATGCAGCGTGAAACGATGGGCATACTCGTCATAGACGACAGCAACACAGTGGTGGTCAGTTCCGGCCTGGCCCGCAACAGCCTGGTATCAAGACCCCTCGTGGCGCAGTGGGCAAAGCGCATCAGCGTTCCGATTCCACGTCTGTTCATGCTGGACGGCGCCACGCGCGCGCTGACCTGTTTTCTTGCGGAGACGCCGGGGGTCGGCTGTTTTCTGATCTTCAATGACGAGCCGGATGCGGCGCTGCTCGAATTCTTTGGCAGCATCGATTTCGCCACGGACATCATGCGCCACCTGATCACGAACCCGTTCGAGGCAATGACGGTGGTCGACGCCAAGGGCCTGGTCCGCTATCTCAGCCCGGTCCACGAAAAGTTCTTCAACATCAGGCATATGGAAGCCATAGGCAAGCATGTGACCGCCGTCATCGAAAATACCAACCTGCATGGGGTCGCGGCAAGCGGCAAGCCGGAAATCGGCCAGCTTCAGGAAATGCACGGCACCAGCCGCGTGGTCAGGCGCACGCCGATTTTCGACCGCCAGGGACGCTGCGTCGGCGCGATCGGCCAGGTCATGTTCAAGGGGCCGGACGCGATCCACGCATTAAGCGAAGAGATCGGCCGCCTGCGCAAGCAGGTCAGCTTTTATGAACGCGAGCTGTCCGGGATACGCAACCGCAGCTATGGTCTGGACCAGATTGTCGGCTCCAGTGAAGCGGTCAGGAAGCTCAAGGCAGATATCCTGAAGGTCGCGCCGCTTGATGTCCCGATACTGCTGGTCGGTGAAAGCGGAACCGGCAAGGAACTGGTTGCCCATGCACTTCATCTGCTGAGCCCGCGCAGCGGGAACACGCTGGTGCCGGTCAATGCCGCTGCAATGCCGGCCAACCTGGTCGAGAGTGAACTGTTCGGCTACGAGGCCGGCGCGTTCACCGGCGCGGACCGCAAGGGCCGCCAGGGCAAGTTCGAGGCGGCTGACCGTGGCACGCTGTTTCTGGACGAGATCGGCGATATGCCGCCCGACATCCAGGTCAAGCTGCTGCGGGTACTGCAGGACGGCAGCTTCGAGCGTGTCGGCGGCGACCGGCCCAAACGGTCGGATTTCCGCTTAATTTCGGCCAGCAACCGCGACTTCAGGGCCATGATCGCCAACGGCGGCTTCCGGCTTGACCTGTTCTATCGCATCAGCGCCATTACATTGCGCCTGCCGCCGCTGCGCGACCGGCTGGAAGATATCCCGGAGCTTGCCGAAACCTTCCTCGCCCATTTCGCCGAGCGCCATGGAAGCCGGCCCAGGGAGCTGGACCCGGACGCGGTGGCCCTGCTGCAAAGCCTGCCCTGGCCGGGCAACATCCGGCAGTTGCAGCACGCGGTCGAGCGTGCCGCGGTGTTTTGCGACACCGACGTGATCGGACCCAGGGATTTCGAGAGCATCCATGACGACACCGGCGCCATGTCCGGCCATGCGCTGCACGCCGAGCTTGCCGAACCTGCCGGGAAACAGCCGCAGGCGAGCAGCATGCAGCATGCCATGGACAAGGTGGAGGCGGAAATCATCCGAAGCGCGATGCAGAAGTTTGACGGTAACAAGAAGAAGGTCGCAGAGAACCTGAATATTTCCCGATCCTACCTGTACAAGAAACTGGCCAAAATGAATTCGGCGGCGACGGACGTCTGATCCGGGCTCGCGCCGCATGCGCACGTGAACGAATGTAGTTTTCGAAGACACATGTTCTTCAGTAAAGCATAAACGACGACACTTTCCCGCCGGTTCGCATCCCCCGATTTCTCCACAGCACGCGTGCGCCCCCTTGCCGGCGAGCATGGCACATCGTTTGCTGTATCCCGTTTCGGGAGCAGTCATGCGACGGAATCCGCCTGACATGAACTTGTCCATTTCGGACTTTGCTTTCTTCAGCCTGGTTGCTGATTCCAATAAACAGGAGACATGATGCGTGCAAGTAAACTAGCTGTCGGTGCGATCGCCATGGGGTTGGTCGCGGGCGCTGCCCAGGCCCAGGTATCGGCCGATGTCGTCAAGATCGGCGTCATGGTCGACAAGAGCGGCGTGTACTCCGCAAATGGCGGTTCCGGCGGCGTGGTGGCGGTGCAGATGGCCGTCAAGGATTTCGGCGGCAAGGTGCTGGGCAAGCCGGTCGAGGTTATCTCGGCCGACTACCAGAACAAGGTGGACATCGCCCTGACCCGGGCGCGCGAGTGGATAGACCGCGATAATGTCGACATGATCATCGAATCAACCGATTCGGCCGCGGCAATCGCCTTGCAGAAGTTGGGCGTGCAGAAGAAGAAGGTCATGATCTTCGCCGGTTCAGCCACCACCGCGCTGACCAATAGCGAATGCTCGCCGTATGGCATCCATTACGTGTATGACACTTATGCGCTGGCCACCGGCACCGGCCGGGCCGTGATGGACTCCGGCGGTGGCTCATGGTTCTTCATTACCGCGGACTATGCGTTCGGCTCTTCGCTTGAACGCGACACCACCAAGGTCATCGAGGAAAAAGGCGGCAAGGTGCTGGGCACCGTCAAGCACCCGCTTAACGCCAGTGACTTCTCTTCCTTCCTGCTGCAGGCCCAGGCCTCGAAAGCGAAAGTGGTCGGCTTCGCCAATGCCGGCAAAGATACGCAGAACGCGATCCGCCAGGCCGCCGAGTTCGGCCTGGCCAAGTCCGGGCAAAAGCTTGCGACGCTTTTGATCTTCGACACCGACCTCAAGGGCATGGGCTTGCCGGTCGCGCAGGGACTGCTGTTTACCACCGGCTATTACTGGGACATGAATGACGAGACGCGCGCCTGGTCCAAGCGCTTCTATGACATACACAAGGCCATGCCAACGATGATCCAGGCTGGCATGTACTCGGCGACCATGCATTACCTCAAAGCCGTGCAAGCTGCCAGCACTGACGACGCGGACAAGGTCATGCCGAAAATGAAAGCGGCGGACATCAACGACTTTTTCGCCAAGGGCGGCAAGATACGCGCCGATGGCCGCATGGTGCATGACATGTACCTGGCCGAAGCGAAGAAGCCCGCCGAGTCCAAAAGTGAATGGGATCTGCTGAAAATCGTCAAGACCATACCCGGCGACCAGGCCTATATGCCGCTCGCCAGCAGCGCCTGCCCGCTGCTGAAGAAGTAAGGCGCCATCGTCAGCCTGCCGTTCAGGCAGGCCAGGCGCCGTCCCCAGCGGTCGGCACGGCGGCCGCTCTGCGCGAGGCGGCTGTTTATCTATTCTCCAGCACTGCCGGCGTTCCTGTCCGGCCGCGGCCGGACTGGTTGTTTCTGCCGCAGGCAGCCGTCGAGCCCTCCGTCTCAAGAGCGCGTCTCGGCAAGGTGCCTGGGGCGGGGCAAAGCGCGCAAATCCAGGCTGCGTGCCCGGCCTCCGGTCGCGCAGCGCATTATTCACTTACCGGGAGATCGCATGACACAGAAGGAACCGCACTATCAGGGCAGCGTGGATGCTGGCGCAGTGAGGCCGCATTTTGGCGCGGTGCTCGGTTTCGAGCACATTGAGTCGGAAGAAAACAGCGCCGTCATCGTACTCAATCTAAGGCAGGAGCATTGCAATCTGCATGGCACGGTGCACGGCGGCGTGATCATGTCGCTGGTCGATGCGGCGGGCCTTTGGTCGGGTGCGCCGAGGGACGGCTCGGTCCCGGCGGCCTCCACGGCGTCGCTCAACTGCAACTTCCTGCGGGCTGCTAGGTTCGGGCCGGTTACGTCGCTGCGCGCCGAAGGCCAGATCACCAAGCGCGGCAGATCCATGTACTTTTCGTCCATCCGGTTGTACGCCTGTCCGAGCGGCGACCTGATCGCTTCAGGGCAGGGGGTCTTCAGCGTAGCGCCGCATCGCTCAAGTGCCGCATAAGACTTGCGCGGGTCCCTGACGGCCGATGACGCTGCCACCCGCATGCAATCAACGCGCCGGCCGTCCCGTTAATGGGTCGCGCCGGCATTAATACTTCTTCGTTAAGGTGGCGGTCGCCACAATTGGCGATGACTGCACCGATTTCTCTCCCGTCACCCGTCGGCCAGGATGTGCATGCGGCCAGTGCATTTCTCCTTCCCATGTGATCGAAAGTGTATTTTTCGTAGATGGGCAAGCGCGAGCGGGACCCTCATGCGCGCTGAAGACATGTGGCTCCGCGCGCTGCGCTAAACCGCGCTGCCTTGCTGGAACGCGGAATACCCGCCAGATCAAGGAATTGGGCAGCCGGCTGTCAGCCTTGCATAGTGTGGCCGGCGCGTTCGCCGCGCATTGGCACATCGCTTGCTAATACATTCCCAGCAAGCGCAGTTTCACACCGGCCGTTACGCACTCGCATGCTGGGCGAGCGGCTTCGATGAGGCGCAGGCCAATGTCAAATAACGTAGCGAGCAGCCGGTCCGGCGCACCCTTTGTGCCAGGTGCAGTGGCCCATGTGGCAGCAGCGGGCATGGACAAATTTCGTAATAACAAATTTCTTGATGGAGTGATTAATTAATGAAACGATCTACCGCCGACTTCGGGCTGACCGAGGAACAGAAAATGATCCGCGAAAGCGTGCTTTGCCTTTTGGAAAAAGTAATGCCGCACGAAAAAATCCAGGAACTGGATGAAGCGCGCCAGTTCCCGTTTGAAGCATATGACGGGCTCGCCAAAGCGGGATGGCTGGGCCTTCCGCATGAGCAGGTGTACGGCGGGTCGGATGGGTCATACAAGGACCTGGCGATCTTCGTCGAAACGGCCGCGTACCACAATGCGCAGCTTGCGTCGGCTTACCTGACGACGGTGATCTATGGGGGCATGCAGATAAAGTATGGCGCCAGCGCACAGCTGAAGTCGGAAATCATGCCTGGATTGATTGCCGGCGACATCCGTCTCGCACTGTGCATCACCGAACCGGAAACTGGTTCCGATGTGGCATCCATCCGCACCAAGGCGGTCCGCGACGGAGACGAGTACCTGATTAGCGGGCAGAAGGTGTACATCACCTGTGCTCACGTCGCGCACCATTTAGTGGTTGCAACCAAGACCGAGCGCGATGCCGCCCACAAGGGCATCACGCTGTTCCTTGTCGATGTCCGTACTCCGGGGATCACGATACGTCCGCTCAAGGGTCTGGGACGGCGCATGATCCATACCAATGAAGTCTATTTCGACGAGGTACGCGTACCGGCTAGCCGCATGCTGGGAGAACTGAACGGCGGCTGGAAGGCGCTAATGCGCGGCCTGAACCTTGAGCGGCTGTGTTTATCCGCGGCGGCGTGCGGCAACATGATGAAAATCATCGACTATTCACGTGACTTTGCAATAGAGCGCAAGCAATTCGGCAATCGTATTTCGAGTTACCAGGCTATTGCCCACAAGTTCGCCGACATGCAGATCATGTCGGAAAGCGCCAAGGTCATGACGCACCGGGTCGCCGACATGCTGGACGCCGGCGAGTCGCCCACCATGGAAACCGCGATGGCCAAGGTGCTCGCCACCGAAAACAATTCGCGTTGCGCCGACATGGGCATTCAGATCATGGGTGGTGCCGGCTACATGATGGAGCACGAAATGCAAATGTATTTCCGCGATGCGCGAGTTGGCTCGATCGGCGGCGGCACAAGCGAGATCATGCGTTCGATCATCGCGAAGCAGATGAAATTGTAAGAAATCTTATTTCGAATATCTATGATAAACGCGTGTAATCCATGCGCGGCGCTGAGTCTGTGACGTTCTACCACCACATCAAGGAGACAAAGATGAACATTAATCTAACGAAAAAACTGCTGGTCGCATGCGTCGCGGCACTGGGCGTCGCAACGTCCGCCGTGGCGGACGAGTATCCATCCAGGCTAATCCGCCTGGTCGTGCCGTTTGCTGCAGGAGGGCCGACCGATATCCTGTCGCGCGCTTATGCCAAGGGCTTGTCCGACGTTTTGAAGCAGCCGGTGGTGGTCGATAACAGGCCAGGGGCAGGGGGAAATATCGGAATCGACGTCGTGGCCAAAGCAGCGCCGGACGGGTACACAATCGGCTTCGGAACCAATGGACCACTTGCAGTAAATGTCAGCCTGTTCAGCAAGATGCCATATGATCCAGCGAAGGATCTTGCGCCAATCACATTTTTTGCATTTGTTCCGAATGTGATAGCAGTGCATCCTAGCCTCGGCGTGAAGGATCTGAAGGGACTGATCCGCCTGATCAAGGCCAATCCAAACAAATACAGTTTTGCTTCCGGCGGCAATGGCACGACCCAGCATCTCGGTGGAGAACTGCTTAAAACCATGGCCGATATCAAGCTGCTTCATATCCCTTACAAGGGAGAAGGCCCGGCCATGATTGATGCACTCGGCGGCCAAGTGCCGATTATTTTCTCCAGCATTGCCGCGGGTGTGCCTTATGTGAAATCAGGTAAGCTGATCCCGCTGGCCGTCACCTCGGCGAAAAGAAATCCTGCCTTACCGGATGTGCCGACGGTGGCTGAAGCCGGATTGCCCGGATATGAGGCAACTGCCTGGTATGGCGTTGTCGCTCCGGCTGGCACTCCCAAGGAAATCATTCAGAAACTGAACGCGGCAAGCCTCAAGGCCATCAATTCGCACGAAGTCTCGGAGCGCCTCGCTGCCAGTGGTGCTTCTGCAGCGCCGGGCACTCCCGAGGAGTTCATGGCGTTTATCCGGTCCGAGATACCACGCTGGGAACAAGTGGTCAAGCAGGCCGGCGCCAAAGTTGACTAATCTTTATTGGCACCCAAAAGACGACCGAAGGTATTGGTTCTATCGCATTCAGTGAGTCCCAGCCGGCATCGAACGCATGGACATGATTCGCAAGCGCCCGTTGCAGATGGACAGTGTCAACGGACAGTGTCAACGAGATGGCGTTTGCCGACCAGCTCTAGGAACTGGCAGCACAGCCCGTTCAGCTTGAGCCCGGCTTGCATTATGCTTGGTTTCGCACTTTAAAATTTAACGCGACAGAACCCTTGCGCGAATCCGGGGCCACCATCTCCCCTAATTTTTCCCTTTCGGATATGAATTATGACCATCAAGAATATTGCGAATGCATCCCGTCAGAATACCGTGTTTACTCAACTTGAAGCAGACTTTCCCGCGCATCGACCGCGCCGCAAAGATGCCGATCTTGCGCTGCAGGGAGTCAAGATTGTTGATTTCACGCACTTTATTGCGGGGCCTTTCGCCACCACAATCCTGGCCGACATGGGCGCCGAGGTCATCAAGATTGAGGCACCCGGCAAGGGCGATGATTTCCGCCAGTACCCGCCGATGGAGCCCGCATTTGATGGCGGGGCACCGTTCGTATGGACCAACCGCAACAAGCGCAGCATTGCATTGGACCTGAAGTCGCCAGAGGGCTTGGCGGTGGTGCGCGAACTGATCACCAAGGCTGATGTCGTCGTGGAGAATTTTTCGACCGGCGTGATGGAACGCCTGGGTCTCGGTTACGACTCCCTCCGCGAGAAGCACCCGAAACTGATCTTCTGCTCGGTCTCGGCATACGGGCGCAAGGGAGCGTTTGCAGACCGTGGGGGCTTCGACCCCATCGCCCAAGCGGAAAGCGGATTTATCTCGATGAACGGATATCCCGACCGGGAGGGAGTGCGGGCTTTGTCACCAGTGATGGATATCAGCACGGCCCTAATGACCAGCAACGCCATCCTAGGCGCTTTGATGGCACGCGTGCGAACCGGAAGGGGCCAGTCGGTCGAAGTCGCCCTGTTCGACAATGCCGTCATGATGACGGGGTATGCTCCGCTACAGGAGATCTTCTCGGGGAAACCACTCCGGCGGCCAGCCAACACTAGTCCGGATTCCTGCCCCTCGGGAGCATTCAGGGCGAAAGACCGGGCTTTCCTCATCAACAGTGGAAGCACTCCGATCTTTAAGCGGTTGATGAGCCAGGTAGTCGGCCTTCCGCACCTGGCGGAAGACCCAGCCTACGCGACCAACAAGGATCGCCTGGCACGGCGCGAGGAACTGTTCGCCGTGTTGCAGGATGTCTTTTCGCAGCAGCCCTGGGAATACTGGCAACCGCGCATGCGTGCGGCCGGGGTACCCTGCGGCGAGTTGCGCACTGTGGCCGAAGCCATCCGCTCGCCCGAAGCCCGTGAGCGCGAGATCGTCACACGCATTCCTCATCCAGAGTTGGGATGGGTGCCAAACGTGGCGTTACCCATCCGCTATTCCGACACGCCGCTGGCCGATCCCCGATATGCCCCGAAAGTCGGAGAACACACGAAGGAAGTGCTGGCCGATTGGCTGGGTTTTGACGGCGAGCACATACAGAACTTGAAACGGGCGGGGGCCTTCGGTTCTTCGCCGCAGGAGAGCCGATAATTTTTCGCTCAGTTCGCAATAATAGTTGATTATGGCGATTCTGGGGCGCGATGAAATAGCCCTCTACCCTTTTGAGGCTTAAGAGCTGCTACGGGGAAGTTTCCGGACACGGCGCAAGAACTGACCAGCATTTGGTGAATCACCTCCGCGCGGTCAAG
Organism: Noviherbaspirillum suwonense; assembly: GCF_900182955.1. Lineage (GTDB taxonomy): Bacteria > Pseudomonadota > Gammaproteobacteria > Burkholderiales > Burkholderiaceae_D > Noviherbaspirillum_A > Noviherbaspirillum_A suwonense. Next base: position 24,959 of record NZ_FXUL01000024.1, read on the forward strand.
TTGACCGTGCTTGTCCATGAAACGGAACCATGACAGGTAGTTGTCCGCCCAGCGGGTCGCCATACCATGAAATTGCCGTATCCAAAGCTTCAGACGACTATGGTGGGCGTTGACATATTGGATATGGAATATCCCTCGCTTGACCCGCACGCCAGCCCTGGCACTGATTTCCTGGTGGTCGACGCCTGCTTCTTTAGCGAACTTGCGGTATTTCGCTTCTGCATCCGTGCAAAGGGTCGTCATGCCACTGGCGTAGCTGCCAAGGATTGCCCCAATTGCTGAGAAATCGATTCTTCCCATTCCACCCACCTGGAACAGTACATGTCCCTGGCGGTCCTGCGCAACAAGCACACAGACCTGCTCTTTGCTGATGCCGCGCTTCATCGCCTTTCCGCCGCTTCGGCGCGGCTTCCGGCCGAACACCGCCTCGATGTTCCGGTGGCCCTTGTGGGATTCGAGGATATAGGTCTCATCCGACTCCATAATACCCGCGAGGCTATCGAAGCCCTTCGCGCGAATCGCGCAGAGCACCTTGTGACGCCAGTAGAACGCCGTCGTCAAGTGGATGCCGAGCTTCTTGGCGTTGAACCGCAGCGGCTTGCCGCAGACCATTTACTGAAGGGACTGCAGCCACTTGTCGCTGTAGTGAGTCCCAGCCAAGGGGCTCAGCGTCGTGTCATTGAAGGTCTTGTCACACTCAGGTGCTTTGCAGCAATAGCGCTGGCGGTCACGGTACTTCCCGAAGCGCACGACCTGCTCCCCCTGGCATGAGGGCAGCAGAGGTTTGACGTGTTACGCGCCTCCCAGATGTCCTTTATTCCGCCATGGATGTCGGGCTTCTTGTCGGGGAAGAGGTGGTCTTTCAGCGCAAAGAACAACTGATGCTGCTCGGCTAATGCAAGGCGAATGATGGCCTTGGTGAGCTTGGCTGCTGGCGACGATTTCCGAGCGCTTGACATGTCGCCAATCTACATCCAGATGTGTTGGCGCCGACCTGATATTGACCCACTGGCCAATCGAAATGTGACCCAGGGCGAGGCGCTGCGTTTTTGGCTGAGGTCGAGAACTTTTAGCCCTTTATATAGCGATGCGTTTGTCTCTTCCATTGCTACTTCTCCGGATTGAGTTCCCGACGTGATCCGTCGGGATCGAAGTGATGCGATGGTCAGAATTTCACTTTGCTGTAGATCTCGTCGCGCAATGCCTGCTCGAATTTGACGGGGTCGTTTCCGGTGCGAGCAACGATTGCTTCCCATTTCGACAGGTTTTTCACGAAGGCGTTGACGGCAACCTCCGGATTGCGGACGCCACGTTTTTTGGCAGCCTCGATCGCATTGCGTATTTCATCCTGGCGATAGCTCGCCAGCAGGTTGGTCAGTGCCTGGTCGGGCTTTCTGATGGTTACGCCCTTGGCCTTGGCTTGCGCTTCGACGTCATGGTCGTCCTTGACATAGCCAACTGCCAGCCTGGCCATGGCGCCGGGCAGGTTCTTGACGAAAGTAGCACGATCGGATTCCTTTACGCTCTTCCAGCTCGACTCGTTGAAGGCAACCAACGCACCACCTAGGTAGGCACCCATTGGCAGGTCGATCACGTTGCGCGTCAGGTCCCACAGCGACAGGGTCTGCAGCCATGACAGTGCTCCGATCATGCAGTCGAGTTGACCGCGTTCGATTGCTTCATAAGCTTCGGCGTTGGTTATGTTGACCGGAACACCGCCCAGGCGTGAGGCCCAGCGCCCGTATACGGTGCCCGCAGCACGCATTTTCAGACCCTTGAGGTCTGCCAGCGTCTGCACAGGCTTCTTGCACATCATCAGGTAGGGCGTAGTTGCATAGGTGCCCATGTAGATCGTCTTGTACTTGCGATACTCCTGCAGGCACTCGGGGCAACCCAAAAGTACCGTCTCGTTTACAGCCCCCATCGCCACCAGTGGATTTTCTACCAGGAATGCGAGGTCGGAAAGCGCTGTGTTCAGCGGGATTTCGTTCTGATGATATAGCGATACGATGAAGCCACCGTCCACCAGGCCGTCTCGGATGGCGGAGATTGTTCCTTTGCCGCCAACCATGGCGCCACCTGGATACAGATTGATCTTCAGGCTGCCTTTGGTTTCCTGTTCCACCGTCTTGAATAGAGGCTCCAATGCGTACCGGTTGCTGGCGTGAGTGGGCGGAAGGTAGTTGGAGTAGCTCAATGGCTTGCTCTGCTGTGCCACGGTCGGGAGTGCAATTGCCGCGAGTGCGAGCAATGCAGCCATCCTAAAGTACTTTTTCATGATCGTCTCCTTGTCGACCTTCTCGGTCTTGTTGAACGCCGCGACTGCGGAAATTGGACTAGTTACTCATCAAATTCGGGAGGTACAGGCTGATCTGCGGGAACCCTATAAGTAGAGCCATGATCAATCCCTCTGCTGCCAGGAACCAGATAAGGCCGTGAAAGATGCGCGATAGTGGCACCGCGGACCCGACCACGCCGCTGACCACGTAGGCATTGAGTCCCACCGGCGGCGTCAGCAAGCCGATCTCCAGGTACTTGACCACCAGCACGCCGATCCAGATCAGGTCAAGGTTGAGGGCCCGGAACATCGGCATCAGTACCGGCAGCGTGATCAGCATCAGTCCGACCGGATCGAGGAACATGCCCAGGAACAGGTAGATCAGCGATGCGCCCAGCACCACCAGAATGGGATCAAGCGCCCAGGCACCCATCAGCGTGGCCAGGTAGTTCGGCACGCCGCTAAGGGCCAGGAAGCGTGTCAGCAGAATGGCGCCTATGGCGACGAAGAATATCGATGCCGTGCTGGCCAGTGATTCCTGCACGCTGTCGATAAAGGCACGCCAGGTCAGTCGGCCCTGCAGCGCTCCCACCACGAAGGCCATGAAGGCGCCGACGGCCGCTGCTTCAGTGGTCGTCGCCAGCCCGCTGTACAGACTGCCGGCCACCGCTAGGATCAGGGCCGGTACCGGCCACACCTTGCGCAGTTCGGCCAAGCGTTCGGTCATGGTGACCTTCTCGTCGAGAGCCGGCGCCAGATTCGGATTGAGGTGACATCGTCCGATGATCATGGCGGCGTAGACAAACGCGGTTAACAGGCCCGGAAGAATGCCCGCGATCAGCAGCTTGCCGATGGGCTGGTCGGTGAAGATGCCGTACAGCACGAAAAGGATGCTAGGCGGAATCAGCGAGCCCAGTGTCCCGCTGGCCGCAACGACTGCGGTAGCCAGGCCGGGATCGTAGCGGGCTTTGAGCATTTCCGGAATCGCGATGCGTCCCATGGCGGCAGCAGTGGCCAGGCTGGAACCGGAGACGGCCGCGAAGCCTGCGCTTGCGAAGTTGGTCGCTACTGCCAGGCCGCCAGGCAGAAAACTGAGCCAATTCCGGGCTGCCGAGAACAGGCTGCGGGTGAGTCCAGTGTGGAAGGCGATCGCGCCCATCAGCAGGAACATCGGCACTGCCGAGAGGGACCAGCTTGCGGCAAACTCGAATGGCAGCCCGGCCAGTGCGGCCATCGCAGCGGACGGGCCGCGCAGGACAAACATGCCGCTCAGCGATACCGTACCCAGTGCGATTCCGATCGGGAAGCGCAGTGCCATCAGGACGACCAGAAGACCAAGTCCGATGAAGCCGACTGCAACGGGGGAAAATTCAGTCATCAGTCTTCTCCGTGAATGAAAGCAGGGTCTGCATCAGCATCCAGCAGCCCATCAGGAAGGTCGATACCGGAACGCACCAACGTGCCGGCCAGATCAGAATGTCGAAATGGATCGCGCTGGTGGATTCGCCAACGGTGCTCATATGGATCGCTTCAACGCCGGACGCCCAGGCGAACAGAAACAGATAGGCGGCGCTAACCATGTGTACCACCGCCAGCAGGATGCGAAGCGACTTGGGACGCATGCGCTCGGTGGCGAGCGTCATTACGATGTGGTGGTTGGTCTTCTGTACGTAGGCGAACGGCAGGAATGCGCAGGTTGCCATGGCGTAGAAGGACACCATCTCTAGCGTGCCGGGGACCGGCGCGTTGAACAGATATTTGAGTGATACGTCCAGTATTACCAGCACCATCATCAGCAGCAAGCCGACTCCGGCGATGCAAAGCGTCACGAGCGTGGCCAACTCGAGAAAACCCCGAACCATGTTCAGCTTCATCATATTCCCCTCCCCCTTTGTGCTGGCCAGTTGACCAGGTCTGGCGATTTCTCGCGATTTTTTATCGTTCCACTACTTGCATCTGATGGGCCAAGCGAGCGGCTGCGGTTGCCGCCTCGGCCACCGTCCGTTGCACGACTTCGGCTGCGCCCGGGATGTCGTCGACCAGAGCAGCCGACTGACCCAGCCAAGCGACGCTTCCACGCATGTCGCCATCGATGATCGCGCGCTCGTTGACGTCGGCGCGAACCATGCCGAGTATGGTCTCGCGAGCCGCCCGCTTTCTCTACGTCGAGAATCTTGCTGGCCCATTCGTTGGCCAAGGCCCGCCCGGGGGTGCCCACCGATCGCTTGATGACTACCGTGTCATCGGCGCCAGCCCGGATCACGGCATCCTTGTAGTTCTGGTGCGCGGAGGCTTCGCGTACTGCGATGAAGCGGGTGCCGACCTCCACGCCGGCGGCGCCTAGCGCCAGTGCTGCCGCCATTCCAAAGCCGTCGGCGATGCCACCGCCTGCCAGCACGGGAATGTTTACGGCGCGCTTGACCAGCGGTATCGCCACCATATTGGTCACGTCTGTGCGGCCGATATGCCCGCCGCCCTCGTAGCCGACGGTCGCCAGCACATGTGCGCCAGCCTGTTCTGCCTTCTTTGCCTGCTCGGGACCGGAGACAAGCACCAGGATGCTGATCCCGGTGTCGGCCAGACGATCGATATAGGGCTTGGGATTGCCGCCGGTGAAGGACACCGCCGCCACGCCTTCTTCTGCAACCAGATCGAGCAGGTGGTCGATCTTGATATGCCCGACAGGAAAATTGACGCCGAAGGGTGCGCTCGTAAGCTGCTTGGTCTTGCGTATTTCTGCGCGCAACAGGTCTGCCTCCGCCATCCCGGCGACCGCGATTTGTCCCATTCCGCCAGCGGCAGATACTGCTGCTGCTGCCAGCTCTGCGCGGGAGATACGCGCCAGGCCGCTTTGTACAATTGGATAGCGGATTCCCAGCGCTTTGCTGGCCGGGGTGTCGATGCTCATCGGGTGCGCTGTGGAAGGTGCATTCATGGCTGGTCTTCCCCGGTTGCCGATGACCAGTGCCTCCACGGGAACGCCACCCTTCCTGCCAAGGATTAACGGATTGACGTCGATTTCGCTGACAGCGTCGCGCAGGTCGGCTGCCAGCGCCGATACCCGGCATACGGCTTCGGCAAGGGCATCGACATCCAGTGCCGGCACGTTCCGGAAACCGTTCAGCAGCGGCGCCTTGCGCAGCGACAGGATCATGTCCCGCGCCTGGGAATGGTTGACCGGGGCCAGGGCGACGGCGACGTCGCGGGTAAGTTCGACGTCGACGCCGCCAAACCCGCATACAACCAGCGGCCCGAATTGCGCGTCGCGGCGGGCACCGATCATCATCTCGACACCCCGTTCGGCCATCTGTTGCACCAGTATGCCATTGAGGATGGGGGTGTCCGGTAGCGCTGCGGCCGTATTCCGCAGCTCGCTTGCGGCGCGCTCGACCGCGGCCTTGACCGCGCTTGCCGGATTGGCCACCAGTATTTCGCGCGTCACCCGAACCCCGTATGCGGCAAGTACTCGCTTGGACTGGCTCTCGCTCAGAGCCGGGCCGTGGCCACTAGCGGCTGCGCCGGCGAATACCTCGCGTGCGGTTTTGGCGTCGCCCTCGGCCGCCAGCGCAGGCTCCTGCAACAGCCGGTCCCGGTTGTGGTAATGGTCTGTCGACAACTTAAGCGCTTTGATGCAGCGAGTCATGGAGTGGAACATGGAGATTCGCGGTGAAGCGTCATACACTTCGCTGCCTGGACCGTTGATCCATTCATTGATCCACACCAAGCAGACCGGCTTGTCCAGTTCGTCAGCCAAGCCGGACAGGAATTGTGCCAGTTCGATCGTGGTCGGACGGTATGCCGACATCATGGGCACAACCACTGCGGCAAAACCTGGATCCTCTGCGAATGCGCGTATGCAGTCGCCATACATCTGCATGCTCTTGAGCGATTCGGCAGTCAGGTCGCAGGGGTTGGCGGTGGAGCCGAAGTCCGGTACCACGTTTGCCAGCCTGGCCGAGGTGGCGGCGGCGGGAGGCGGTAGCGCCAGCCCGATTTCCTCGGCTTTGTCGGCCGCCATCACGGCTGCGCCGCCGGAACTCGCCATCACGCCCTCGACTTTGGGCGGGCCTGACTTGGAGAACAGGACTGCCGTTTCCACGATTGCCTCCCAGTTGTCGATGATTACCATCCAGTGGCGCGGAATGCGGCCTCATATGCAGCTGTGGACCCTGCCATGGTGCCGGTGTGCGACATGGCAGTTCGCTGACTGATGACACTGTTTGCCAGTTTGTAGATCAGGAGGGGTTTGTCGGCAGCCAATGCCATGCGTGCCGCTTCCAGCAGGCGCTCCCCGTCGCGAACGCCTTCGAACATGCAGCAGATCACCTTGGCGGCATTGTCCTCGACCAGATAGTTGATCATGTCGCAGACGTCGACGTCGCAGGAGTTTCCCGGCGAGAGGTAGTGCGTGAAGCCGATGCCGCGCTCCATCGATTGCATCATGCAGTATCCCAGCGCAACGCTTTGGGAAATTATCCCGATGTCGCCCTTGACCATGCGCATCTCGTTAAACTTCGGCATGAAGTTCAGGCCCACCATGCTGTTCAGGTTGGCAATACCGACGCAGTTCGGTCCCAGCAGGCGCATGCCGGACTCCTGGGCGATATACGCCTGCGGTACTGTGTCTGAATGGACTCGGGTTTGCCGACTTCGGCGAAACCGGCCGAATACAGGATCATGCCGCCCACCCCCACTGCGGATGCGCGCTGCACCAGACCTTCAACTTGCGCCATCGGTACGATTACGATCACGCGATCAGGTACTTCGGGCAGGTCCTCCAGCCTTGAGTGGCACTTCAGTCCGGAGACCAATTCATAGCGAGGATTGATAGGGTAAATATTGCCGGCGTATCCTATACGAATGTTGTCCAGCGTTCGTGCTCCGAACGAGCCCAGTGTGTCAGAGGCGCCGATGACGGCAATGCTGGCCGGATCAATAAGCCGCCGCATCTCTTTGCGCCCGAAAAGTCGCGTGCGGTTCGGTACATAACCCGTTGTCGTTCTCATAGTCCCAATTCCCTTGAAATCAGTTGTCGTTGTATCTGCGAGGTGCCGCCGCCCACGGTAGCGTTGCGGGCATCGCGCCAGTGGCGCTGCATGTTGTAATCGGTGGTGTAGGCATGGCCACCGAGGATTTGCATGCCGGCCGCGGTAACGCGCTGCAACATTTCTGAAACGAAGAGCTTGGCCATGCTCGCCTCCTTGCGGCAAGGTAGGCCCTGGTCATAGCGCCATGCGGCCATTGCAGTGAGCCAGCGCCCCGCCTCCAGTTCTGTTGCCATGTCAGCCAGACTGTGAGCGATTACCTGGAACTGCCCGATCGGACGGCCGAATTGCTGCCTTTCCCGAGCGTAGGCCGTGGCTTCCTCCAGGGCACTGCGGGCGGTACCGATGTAATTGGCCGCCAAGGTAATTCGTTCGCGTTCCAGGTGGCGCCCGATGTAGGTCCAGCCCTCGCCGGCTTCGCCGATGAGGTACCTTGATGGCAGACGGACGTCGTCGAAGAATATTTCCGTCAGTCCCAGTATTCGGCGCCCGATAACGTCCAGGCGATTGATCGTCAAACCTGGCAGGTTATTGGGGACCAGGAACAGCGAGATACCTTCCTGACGGGTGGCGCCTTTTGCCGTGCGTGCGGCGACGATCATCATGTTGTCCGGCGCATCGGCGCCGCTGGAAAATACCTTTTGTCCTCGCAGCAGCCAGTCGTCGCCATCACGACGGGCGGCAGTGGTCAGAGATGCCGCGTCCGAACCGGACTGCGGTTCTGTCAGGCTGAAGGAAAGCTTGACGTGCCCGGTCGCTACTTTCGGCAGGATTTCCTGTCGCAGATCTTCCGAAGCAAAGTCCGCGAGGATCATTGACCCCCAGGCCTGCAGGGCGATGCGGGTTGCGAAGTCAACACTGGGCCGGGCAACTTCCTCGTACAAAATGGTGCAATCTGCCATCGAGCTGCCGAGGCCACCGTAGGCAACCGGGACCACCATAGCGACGAAACCAGCCTGCACCATGGCTTGATAGACCGGCTCGGGGAAAATGCCATCGTGGTCCCAAATCCGTACTTTCTCGTGCGAGCACTCGGTTCGCACCAAGCGTTCGATCGCGGCACGAAGAAGATTCTGCTCTTCAGTTGGTTCGAAATTCAAGGGACTACCTCGTCAAGAAGTGGATGGTTGGCTTCAGGAGGCCACGTACTTGAGCCAGCGGCCACCGTCGACAAGCATGTTTTCGCCGGTCATGTAAGAGCCAAGGTCGGACGCCAGATAGGTCGCGGCTTTGGCGATATCGATCTTGGCGCCGAAGCGGCCTAGCTCGGTCTTTCTTGCGTTCCAGTTCACCGCGACCAGTGTCGAGGTACATGCGTGTGAAGCCTTCGGTATCCCCGATCGGCCCGGGCGAGATGGTGTTGACGCGAATCCCGTCCGGTCCCCACTCGACGGCCAACGTGCGCGAGAGTGAAAGTATGCCGGCTTTTGCTGCTGCCGCGTGCGCCGCGCCCGGCCAGCCTGTTACGCCAAGCATGGTGATGATGCTGATGATCGAGCCGGCGAACTGTGACCGCTTCAGGTGTTCATAAGAAGTCAGGCAGCAGTAGAAGGTGCCGTTCAGGTTGATGTCGATCACCGTGCGCCAGCCTTTGGGCGTAAGACCTGCGGTCGGGCACTGGAAGTTGCCGGCGGCGTTGTTGACGAGGACATCAAGCGAGCCGAAGCGCTCGACCGCATTGTCGATCGTACGCTTCACTTCATCAAAGTCGCGCACATCGGTACGGAATGCGGCAGCTGTGATCCCCTCGGCCGCGAGTTGCCCGCAGTCCCTGTCCAGGCGCTCCTGGTTGCGGCTGGCTAGCACCACCGTCGCGCCCAGCCGTCCATAGGTGGCGGCGATTTCCAGGCCAATGTCGCCGGCACCGCCTGTGATTAGTGCGACCCGTCGCTTCAATGTATCGGCAGTGAACACTATGATTTTCCCTTTTGGTTGAGTTTCAAGAGCATCGCGGCAATCGCGGACTGGTGCCCTGCGGTAGATGAGGCCAGTGCGAACGCCTCGGCCTCGTGGGCGAGCACGGGCTCAAGTCCCGCTGCCCAGTGTTGCGCACACAATGCCTTGGTTAGCATCAGCGCTTCCCATGGGAGATTTAAAAGATCTGAAGCGAGAGCCCGGCTGGCGGCATCGAGTTGCTCGGCCGGGACGACCCGCCGCGTGAGACCGAGGTGCTGAGCATCGACTGCGGTAATTGAGCCGCCCGTGAGCAGCAAGTCGAGTGCGGTAGCGGCATTCGTCTTGGCCTGCAGCAGGGCCGAGGCGCCGCCGTCAGGAACGAGCCCCAGGCGCACGAAGGGGAAGGACAGTTTCGCGTCGTCGGCCATTACCAGTATGTCGGCCGCTAATGCAAGCGATGCGCCCCCCCCGGTCGCTGCGCCCTGTACCGCTGCGATCACCGGCTTGTTCATGCGGACGATCGCGATGTGATGGGCTTGCGCCATTCGGATTCGCTCTCGCCAGGCAAGCGGCGATTGCGGCGCGTCGACGATATCCGCACCTGCACAAAATGCCGGACCATCACCGCGCAACAGGAGCACTTTGACCGCTTCGTCCTTCCCGACATCGGCCAAGCATTCGCCCAGGCTAGCCCGCATCGTCGGCGAGAGTGCGTTGCGCTTGTTCGGTCGGGACAAGGTAATCACCGCGAGCCCGTTTGCCTTGTCCAGTAAAACCTCTCCGGATTCTTTCATGGTCATTGATCGTCTTTGTGATTGGTGAGTGTCAATTAGCAATGTATGTGCCACGCAGCCAAAAGCGATGGCAATTCGTCGATGTGACAGAATTATTGGCGCAAGCCATTGTTCCGTATAGAGTTTTTAAATTGTAGTCAGTGGATAACCGGCGCGTCGGAGTTGTCGTCGGCGCGCTGCCCGCAAAGTCGGGCAGGCTAGTCGGTGTATTTGGCACAGGCAAAAGGCTGCTCATGGCGAAGACAGGCAATTTGTCATGTCTGCGCTTTTGGGCCTTTCAGCTTGGTCCACCATCGGCGATCTGCTTGGTCAATTCGCTCCGGACGAGTGCGTGCAATATATCCGCCATGCCGGCTATAGCATGTCAGACTAAAAATGCCTCTATTGAAATTTGAGTGGGTTCAATTCCCGGGTCAAGGGCGGGCGTAGCCCGGCGCAGCACACCCTTGATGCGGCAATTGAACCCGTTATGCTTGGGCTGGCTAAGTCCGGCAGAATGACGGACTCAGCCATGCCAACCCAATAGCAATCATGACCAATCAACTGTTTGAAGCCGCCTTGGGGATCAAGGCTCCCTGGTTCGTCCAGAGCGTGAATTTTGATGAAGCCAGCCGCCAATTGACGATTGGCGTGGATTTTGTGGCGGGCAGCCGCTTCGCGCACGCGGATGCGCCCGGCGAACATCCGGTGCACGATACCCAGATCAAGCGGCTGCGCCACCTCAATTTCTTTCAGCATGAATACTACCTGGAAGTGCGGTTGCCGCGCGTGCGCCTTGCCAACGGCAAGGTACGCCAGGTCGAGCCGGAATGGGTCGGCCGGCTCGACGGGTTCACGCTGTTGTTCGAGGCGCTGGTTCTGGCGATGTGCCAGCAAATGCTTTTACGGATTGCATGGCCGGGGCTGCCATTTCATCGTGCGTGAACACGCCTCAACACCGCACCCGCAGGCGCTGGAGCAAACGCGGCATCGGGGAAGGATAGAAACAGGCACGGTGTATGAACAGACAGTTGAAATCGAGGATGACGCGGGGCAACGATTGCGCCTGCGGCGCGTGGAATTGCAACTCGATCACGCCACCGAAGAAGGCGACACCACAATCTGGATTCTGACCAATCTGTCCGCATCGCAGTTCACGCTGCGCAGGATTGCCCGCGTGTACCGCCAGCGCTGGCAAATTGAATCGCTATTCCAGCGCCTCAAATCGGTCCTGCACAGCGAGGTCACTTCGCTGGGGCATCCGCGTGTGGCGCTATTGGCTTTCGGCATGGCCGTGCTCTCGTATAACATCCTGTCCTTGCTGCGGTCTGCCGTGTGGAGCGCGCATGAACTGCACACCAGTGACATCGAGCTATCTTCGTATTTCTTCGCCTGCGAATCCGCACGAACTATGCCGGCATGATGGCCGTAGCGCCTGCTGCCTGGGAACGATATGACAGACTCAAGCCTGCTCAGTTGGCACAGACGCTATTGCGCATGGCGGCCCATGCCAACCCAAGAGCATTGCGAAAGCATCTTGGAAGCACCATAAAAAAATGTATGGTCCGTCCCTGATTTGCAAGGCGCATTTTCTTTGACGTGAACAGTTTGCCTTAATGTATCCGGCCTCTCGCAAGTGAACTACTGTTGTAGTCAGGCCGTGATGAAATACGCGCACCCGGTTTCTAAAAAACCTGTCGGGCTTTTGCACCCATTTTTTTTTAAAGATTTACCGTGTGCCGATTGGCTGTTTCGTCATCAAATCTGTGTCTCGCAAACTCGGAAGTAACTAGCTAAGAAACATTCACTACTACACTACGGCTTCATCTCGGTCGCCTCGATATAAGCTTCCCGGCCGCGTCAACACCACCCATGCAACCCTGGCCAACTTGTTGGCCAGGGCAACTGCGACTTTATTGGTATGCATGCGTGTCGCTAGCTTTGTAATCCAACTTCCTAGCCTATCCCTCTGACGGTTCAGGTGCAGTACGCAAGAGCGCGCCCCATGGAGTAAAAGTCGTCGGACATAGGAATTGCCTCTCTTGCTCATGCCAAGAAGCGTAGTCTTGCCTCCGGTGGAATACTGACGCGGGACCAGCCCGAGCCATGCCGCCATATCCCTTGCCTTGGCGAACTGCTTGCCGTCACCCACTGCGGCGATCAGTGCTGTGGCACTAAGCGGTCCAATGCCGGGAATGCTCATGAGACGATGGGCGACTTCGGAACGTGCCGCCAGCACTTCAATTTCTTTGTTGAGTTCAGCGAGCCTGGTCTCCAGTGCCCCGAATTCCGTCCACAGTCCTTCAAGCAGGATACGCATGCGTGGTGTGAGGTCATTGGAATCGTCAGCTAGTGCTGCTGGAAAGTCAGTCTTGAACATACCTACGCCTTGCCGGATTGCAATGCCAAATTCTAGGCAAAATGCCCGGATCTGATTGATTAGCTGGGTCTTGCTGCCGACAATACGATCGCGGATGCGGGGCAGCGCTTGGATCTCAAGCTGCTCAGTCGACTTCGGTGTCACAAAGCGCATGCTGGGCCGCGTCACGGCCTCGGCAATCGCCGCAGCGTCTACCAGTTCGTTTTTGTTGGATTTGACATAGGGCTTCACAAACTGAGCGGGAATGATTCTGACTGTATGCCCCATCGTTGCCAGCTTCCTTGCTACCCATTGAGACCCGGGGCAAGCTTCCATGCCAATCAAAGCGACGCTGGCGTTGGAAAAAAAGTGAAAAAGGGTTTGACGCGTCAGCGTCACGCGTTGAACAACGCGCCCGCTGGAGTCGGTGCCGACGACGTGAAATAGATTTTAAAAAATCATCGACCGCGTTTAAGGAGGCAACAGGATGTTTTATCAAGAAAATGGTCAACTCAAGACCTCGTACCGGACCGACCAGCAGATTTTTCCCATCCTTCAAAACCGCTGGGCGATGATTGCTATTCTCGGCTTTGCATTTCTCGGGATTCCTCTACTGGCCGACGAATATCTGTTTCGCGCAATTCTCATTCCTTTTCTGATTCTGGCGCTGGCCGCGCTTGGCGTGAATATCCTGGTCGGCTATTGTGGGCAGATCTCGATGGGCTCGGGCGCCTTCATGGCGGTGGGTGCCTACATGGCCTACAACACCTACATTCGCATTGACGGCATACCACTGATTGTGGCGTTGCTCGCGGGGGGCTTCTTCGCAACACTAGTCGGTATATTCTTCGGTATTCCAAGCTTACGTGTCAAGGGTTTGTATCTTGCAGTCGCTACGCTGGCAGCGCAGTTTTTTTGCGACTGGGCATTTCTGCGTATTGGCTGGTTCACCAACAACAGTTCCTCGGGCTCGGTGTCGGTCTCGAAGCTGGAAGTATTTGGCTGGGCGGTCGAATCACCACTGGCAAAATATCTCTTCTGCCTGATTTTCTTGGTAGCGTTTGCTCTGCTGGCGAAGAACCTCGTGCGCTCAGCCATTGGACGTGAGTGGATGGCCATCCGCGATATGGACGTCGCGGCGGCCGTCATCGGCATCCGCCCCATGTACGCTAAGCTCAGCGCCTTCGCTGTAAGTTCCTTCATCATCGGCGTGGCCGGTGCCTTGTGGGGCTTCGTGCATCTAGGGGCGTGGGAACCGGCGGCATTCTCCATCGACCGCTCCTTCCAGCTTCTGTTTATGGTCATCATAGGCGGCATGGGCTCCGTCATGGGCGCCTTCTTTGGTGCGGCCTTTATCGTCGTGCTGCCCATTTTTCTTAGCCAGTTCCTGCCTTTAGTAGGCGCGTTCGTCGGCATACCGATCTCCACGGCTGCGATCTCCCACGTGGAAGCCATGGTCTTTGGCGCCCTTATTGTCTGGTTCCTCATCGTCGAGCCGCATGGTTTAGCGAAACTGTGGAGCACAGGCAAACAGAAGTTGCGGTTGTGGCCGTTCCCGCACTAAGAGCAATGAAGCAGTTTAGTTCCCGTAGCTTTTCTTCACCTTCCAACGAGGAGACATAAAATGAAAATTCGATCATTTATCCGCTCAGCCGCTCTTGCTACAGTGATGTCCACTGTACTGACCACCCCTTCGGCATTCGCACAGGCGAAGGAACAATTTTTCCCATTACTGACGTTCCGGACCGGCGCATATAGCCCGAGCGGCACACCATGGGCCAACGGGTTCGTAGATTACTTCAAGCTCGTCAATGAAAAAGGTGGCATTAACGGCGTCAAAGTGATTTGGGAAGAATGCGAGACCGGTTATGCCACGGACCGCGGCGTTGAATGCTATGAGCGCCTCAAGGGCAAACACGGCGGCGCGACCGTCTTTCAAACCATGTCAACCGGTATCACCTTCGCACTGACCGATAAGGGGCCGTTGGATGGCATCCCTATTCTTACCCCCGGCTACGGGCTGAGTGAAAGCGCCGATGGCACAGTATTCAAATGGAGCTTCCCGATCGCAGGTTCCCACTGGGCATCAGCGGATACGCAATTGCAGTATGTCGCAAAGAGAGCAGGCGGCCTTGACAAGCTAAAAGGCAAAAAAATTACCCTGCTTTATCACGACAGCCCGTATGGCAAGGAAGCGATTGCAGTTCTGGCCAAGCGCGCTGAGATGCACGGCTTCGAGTTGACAATGATTCCAATACCTCATCCGGGCGTTGAACAAAAGTCGGCGTGGCTGCGTATTCGTCAAACACGCCCTGACTTTGTACTGCTGTGGGGCTGGGGCATTATGAACAGCACCGCCCTCAAGGAAGCACAGGCGACGGGATATCCGGCTACCAAGATGATCGGCGTATGGCCCTCTGGCTCTGAGTCGGATGTCAAAGGCATTGATGGCGCAACGGGCTACAGCGCAGTACTGATTCAACCGGGTCCCGGTGCCAACTCCAAAATCGCGAAGGAAGTGTTGAGCACATTGCATGCGAATGGAAAGGGCAGCGGGCCTAAGGAGGAAGTGGGTGAAGCACTTTACATGCGTGGACTGATGAACGCCATGTTTGCTGTAGAGGGAGTGCGCAAGGCGCAGGAACGTTTCGGCACGGGAAAAGTCATGACCGCCGCACAGGCTCGTTGGGGTTACGAAAATCTGGATTTCGACCAAAAGAAAATCGAGGCAGCCGGACTTAAGGACGTCATGAGGCCGTTCGCGACTACCTGCACCGACCACATGGGGCCGTCATTTGCACGGGCTTACAAGTGGGACGGCAAGGAATGGAAACTCGACTCCGACTGGCTTGAAGCAGACAGGTCGATTCTCCAGCCCATGGTCATGGCTGCGGCCAGCAAGTACGCTGCAGATAAGAAAGTCGAAATCCGCGGCGCTGACGACTGCAAGTCCTGATTGTGCCAGGCTGCCGTGCAAAAACATCATCGCACTGCAGTCTGGACTCGCACAAAGATAGAAAACGAGGCACTTCATATGAGCACTCCCAGTACAGTTTTATCCGTCAATGGCATCGAAGTCATCTACAACCACGTCATCTTGGTGCTCAAGGGCGTTTCGCTCACCGTACCGGAAGGCAAAATCGCCGCCATTTTAGGTGGGAATGGCGCAGGCAAGACTACAACCCTGCGCGCGATTTCTAATCTACTGAAGGGGGAACGCGGAGAGGTCACTAAAGGTAGTATCGAACTGCGCGGCGAGCGCATTGAGAACCTGTCTCCGGCAGACCTGGTGCAGCGCGGCGTGGTGCAAGTCATGGAAGGACGTCACTGCTTTGCCCATCTTACGATAGAAGAAAATCTGCTGACCGGTTCCTACACGCGCCGCAATAAGGCTGAAATTGCGCGCAACCTAGAGAAGGTCTATAACTACTTTCCGCGTCTGAAAACCCGACGTACCTCGCAGGCCGCTTACACCTCCGGTGGTGAGCAGCAGATGTGCGCGATTGGCCGCGCGCTTATGACAAACCCGAGCGTGGTGCTGCTGGACGAACCCTCCATGGGCTTGGCACCACAGATTGTCGAAGAAGTATTCGAGATCGTCAAGGACCTTAACACGCGCGAAAAGGTGACCTTCCTGCTGGCCGAGCAAAACACCAACATGGCACTCAAATACGCCGACTACGGCTACATCATGGAATCCGGTCGTGTTGTCATGGACGGCCCTGCGTTTGGGTTACGCAACAACGAAGATGTCAAGGAGTTTTATCTTGGCGTCGGCGGCGGGGAGCGTAAGTCTTTCAAGGACATCAAGAGCTACAAACGTCGCAAGCGCTGGCTCGCCTGAGCCCGTAGCTTGCTCACCCTGCACGCTATCCCTTAACCGATCTCACCGAACCCGCACCCGCCATGAATGCATCGATCCTTGCCAGTTACGACAGCCTCGAAACACGCGATCCTGCGCATCGCGAGGCCGAGCAGAATACTGCGCTGCCAGCACTGATCACGCACGCCCAGCGCCACAGTGTAGCGTTTGCCAAAATACTGGAGGGCGTCGATGCGACGGCCATTACCAGTCGTGAAGCACTGGCACGCCTACCTGTGACACGCAAGTATGAACTGCTCGAACGTCAGCAGGCGGGGCGTGCTAAAGACCCCTTTGGTGGCTTTTCCACCGTCTGTTTCGGAAGCAGGATGCCGCGCGTATTCGCCAGCCCCGGCACGCTCTACGAACCCGAAGGTACGGGGCCTGACTATTGGCGCATGGCGCGTGCCATGTTCGCTGCGGGATTCCGCCCGGGCGAACTGATCCATAACTGTTTTTCATATCACTTCGTTCCCGCCGGGGCCATGATGGAAGCCGGCGCACATGCGCTGGGCTGTACTGTATTCCCCGGTGGTACAGGCAATACCGCACAGCAGGTAATCGCCATGGCCGATCTGAAGCAGTCTGCTTATATTGGCACCCCAAGTTTCCTGAAACTCATCTTAGTCAAGGCGTCCGAAATGGGGATTACTCTGCCGAGCATCACAAAGGCGGTGTTTGGCGGGGAAGCTTATCCGCCCAGTCTGCACCGGTGGTACATCGAGCGCGGCATCATCGGCTACCAATTCTACGGCACGGCGGACCTGGGCTTGGTCGCCTATGAAACCGACGCGCGCGAGGGCATGGTGCTCGACGAAGGTGTAATCGTCGAAATTGTGCGGCCCGGAACGGGCGATCCAGTCCCAGCGGGCGAAGTCGGCGAACCGGTAGTGACCCCCCTGAATCTGACCTATCCGCTGATACGCTTTGGCACCGGCGATCTGTCCGCCTTTGTCCCTGGCACCTGCCCGACCGGACGCACCGGCCAACGGATCAAGGGCTGGATGGGTCGTGCCGACCAGAGCGCCAAGGTGCGCGGTATGTTCGTACACCCTTCGCAGGTGTCCGACATCATGCGGCGTTTCCCTCAGGCTCAAAAAGCCCGGTTGGTGGTCAGCGGCGAAATGGCCAACGACCAGATTTGCCTGAAAGTCGAAGCAGACGACGCTCACGGCAATCTGCGTGTGCTGATGCAGACGGCGCTGCGCGATGTCACCAAACTACGTGGCGAAGTCGAGGTCGTGCCACTGAACAGTCTTCCTAACGACGGCAAAGTGATCGACGATACCCGCATGTTGGCGCCGACCGAAAACTGACTCACAGGGGATGCGGACGTTTTCTTGGACTGGTTTATGTCGTTAATCCCAGACCGCTCTATTGAGTTTCGAGTGGGTTATGCGGCATGTGGGTTGATTTTTGTGAAGTCGAGTTTTCCGGCGATCAAGAAGAGCACGGTGCGCATGGTTGTAAATCGCACGAAGCCGCGGGCCTTGCGTTTGGCCGCCTGGAACAGGCCATTGATGGCTTCGATAAAGCCATTGGTTTGGCGCGTTTGCGTCCATACGACGATGCCGTCAAAGTGATTGCGAATCATTTTTGCCACGTCCTTCATCGGCTCGACTTTGGAGCGCATCACATTGGTACACCATTGGGCCAGCATGGCAGAGACGACATGAATCTGCTTGCGGTCGAGGATGTCGCGCAACTGCTCGCGATACAGCCAGGCGCGCGCAGTACGCTTGCTGGTGAACCGGGCCACCAGCGCATCCAGATCGCGTCGCTGCTCGACGTGCAGCTGGTTGCAGTCCTTGAGCAGCGCCCAGCGCAATCCCTTCAGATCAGGATCGGTCTTTTGTTCAAGACGGCGCATCTTGTCGAGGGCGGCCGAGGCATGCGCAATCACATGAAACTTGTCGAACGTCACGCGGGCTGCGGGCAAGTGGGTGGCCACACCCTTGATGAAGGCGGGCGACATGTCGATGCTGACCGAGGCGATCTGCTCCGGATCGGCCCCGTGCTCGCGCAAGTGCTGCGCAAACTCGGCGACGGTTTTGCTATTGCGCTCCGGAGTAACAAAAATCACGCGCCGCGCAGCCATGTCGGCCACCAGCGTCAGATAGTTGTGGCCACGCCGGGACGAGGTTTCATCAATGGCGACCGCTGATACCTGCGACAGGTCGGCTGCATCGGTCACCAGTTCCACGTAGCGCGCGCAAATCGCATGGACCCGATGCCAGGACAGCCCAACCAGGCGCGCCACCGCGGCAAAGGGCGCCGCGTGCTGAAATTGCGGTCAGCAGTCCACAGATCCCCGGGCTGTGCCTGGCTTTGCGCCGCTTCCATTAACGAGCGTTCCTGTGCATGAGCATCCTCGCACGGCACCAGATCGACCCCCATGTCCGGGTCGAGGTCATACACCACCAGCGAATGACCTGGCAAAGCCGCTCCCCGAAAGCCGCGCAGGGGCTTCAGACGTTTTTCGCTGGCCGGCAAATGGTTGCCATCGACAATCCTCAAGCGGTAGCCGGGTACGATTGGTGCCGTGTCTTTCAACATGGGCGTCAATACGCCGCCCAGGCGCACCGCGCTTTGCTGCACCAATGCGCGTACCAGATGGGGCGAGGTGCGCCTGATCTTGTCATACAGCGCCTGCACCGATACCGGCAAGTCCGTGCATGCCTTGGCGGCCGCATGAACAGACGGACGCAACCCGACTGCCACCACAGACATCAGTTCCACGGTCGTGGAGAACAGCAGTTCACGCGTGTACTGCGCGCCACATTCCCGTTCGAATAGCTCATCCACCTACGCCGGCTCCAGTGCCCGCTGTAGCGCCAGTCTGGCCATCACCGTCACCGGGCTTTGTTTGACACAACGTTCCACCACTGCATCCATGATCATCGCAAACCTCCTCGGCTCGTCGGCTCATTAAATGCTTTTGCCCCTGCCAAGTGCCGAAATGTTGCAGACACGCTGCAAAAAAGTACCTTTAAAGCGGTGCCTCTCAAGGCCCAGAACTAGCAGGAGTTGGCCACGCTGCCCGCGCAGGCCTTCTGGCGTCAGTTTCAGCACCAGATGGGCGGCGCGCAGGCACTGACGCAAGTCCCCATCAAGAACCAGACAACCTTCACCCAAGGCCTGCAGCAAGTCATTCAGGATTGGCAAAAATCGGTCAAGCAGGCCGTAGGCCAGGCAGATGCGGTATTGCCGTTCCAGGATATTTTCAAACAGTGGGGGGGGGGCGGTCTGGGCCTCAGCACAGGACAAGGACGCACCAGCCAAGAAAGGTGTTCGCAATGCCAGCTGAGCAACGCACGGCACTGGTCACAGGCGGCAGCGGCGGCCTGGGCGAAGCCATCGCCCAGGCCTTGCACGATGCTGGCCATACCGTGCTGGTCATCCATTCGCCGGGCAACGCCAGCATTGGCGCGTGGCTGGAAACCCAGGCCAGCGAAGGTTACGATTTCGTCGCCTACGGCGCGGATGTGGCCGACCATGCCCGCTGCCAGGAACTGGCTGACCGCATCCACGCAGACGGGCACCTTATCGACATCCTGGTCAACAACGCGGGCATCACGCGAGATGCCACGCTCCGCAAGCTGAGCTACGCCGATTGGGATGCCGTCCTGCGCGTCAATCTCGTTTCCATATTCAACATGACCCGGCCATTTATCGACGGCATGCTCGAATATAGCGTTCAGACGTGAAATGTCGGGAGGCCCTGTCCACCGTTGCGCTGTTCATCGTAGGTCTTCCGCCGGCAGCTATGCCTTGGCTACATTCCAAATAAATTGGTAGATACAGGGTGCTATTGCCCGCGAGCCCGTTGGTGTTTTTCTGTGTTCAGACACTCTTTGCCAGCCACCACGCAGCAATGCGAAATATGAGCGGCGGCAGCAAAAGCATTTGAACAACTGGGACAAGGCCGACATCTAATCCCGGCAGAAGCGGCATGTCCACGGTATACGCCCAACGACCCAGCATATTAACGGCCATCCACTCAATGCCGATGCCGATGGAAAGTCCTGCTGCAAGCATCACAGCAAGGGCTTGGCCGTTTGGTTGCACATACCAATCAAAGCGTCTGAACGTAAGCCAGCCAACTACGAAAATCAGCCAGACCAGGATGCCATCGCCTAATGCTGCGACGAAGCAATGCCGCCATACTGAATTCCAGTCTTCAAGACCCGCATACAGTGGCGCCTGTGCGACCTCCCAAAGGTAGTTCAGTGCGACCGCAATGATAAATAGGAGCAGAACCTGTTTTATGTAGACGCTTTGGTTGCCGAACCCTGTCACTTGGACGTGCCTCGCAAACGCAGGGCATTAGTAATTACCGACACCGAACTCAGGCTCATCGCCAACGCCGCAATCATGGGCGAGAGCAGTTGACCAGTGAACGGGTACAGCACGCCAGCCGCCAGCGGAATGCCCAATGCGTTGTAGATGAACGCGAAGGCAAGGTTCTGCCGCATGTTTCGCACCGTTTCAGTGGACAAGACTCTAGCTCTTGCAATTGCCCGCAAGTCGCCCTTTACCAAGGTGATATGAGCGCTGTTGATAGCGACGTCGGTCCCTGTCCCCATTGCTATTCCTACATCAGCTCTCGCTAGCGCCGGCGAATCGTTGATTCCGTCTCCCACCATTGCTACTTTTTTACCTTGGCCTTGGAGCTTTTCAACCAAAAGCAGCTTGTCTTGAGGTTTTACCTCGCCATAGACCTCGCTGATGCCAAGCTTGCGGCCTACCGACTGCGCGGTCGTCAAGCCGTCACCGGTCGCCATGATGATGTTCAAGCCGTCCTTCCTCAACGTCTCAAGTGCCTCTGGCGTGCTCGCTTTTATCGGGTCGGATACCGCAAGGAGCCCAGCCAGGCGGCCGTCCGATGCCAGGTACATGACGCTGGCGCCTTGTCCCCGCAGTGCTTCAGCCTGGTCTGCAAGACTGTGCCAGTCCACTTTTTCCGTGTCCATCAGCGCGGTGTTGCCTATGGCGATACGCCGGCCGGCCACGATGCCGCGCACGCCGATGCCGCTGGACGACTCGAATGCCTCCGGCTTATCCAGGGTCAGTCCGCGCTTGTGCGCTTCCGCAACGATGGCATGGGCGAGAGGATGCTCGCTTCCCTGGTCGATGCTGGCTGCAACCTGCAGCACGTCGTGCTCCGTAAAGCCCGGCGCCGCTACCACGCTGTCGAAAGCCGGCTTGCCTTCGGTCAGGGTTCCCGTCTTGTCGACGATCAGGGTGTCGATTTTCCTCATGTCTTCGATTGCGGCTGCATTCCTGAACAGAATGCCTTGCGTGGCTGCGCGGCCGGTGGCAGCCATGATGGACATCGGGGTAGCGAGACCCAGAGCGCAAGGGCAGGCAATGATGAGGACGGCGACCGCATTCACGAAGCCGTACACCCAGCTTGGTTCTGGGCCGAACAAACCCCATCCGATCAACGTCAGCAACGCAATGCTCACCACGGCGGCCACGAAATAGCCGGCGACAACGTCTGCCAGTCGCTGCATCGGCGCGCGCGAGCGCTGGGCGCCGGCGACCATCTGGACGATTTGGGAAAGCATGGTTTGCGAGCCGACCTTGTCTGCCCGCATTATCAGGCTGCCGCTGGTATTGATCGTCGCCCCAATAAGCTTGTCGCCCGGGCGTTTGGTCACTGGTATCGGCTCCCCGGTGAGCATGGATTCGTCCAGAGCGCTTTCGCCTTCCAGTACGGCACCATCCACCGGGACTTTTTCGCCAGGGCGAACGCGCAGGGCGTCTCCGATATGGACATGGGTAAGCGGTATGTCTTCCTCGATGCCATCCTGCCTGATTCTGCGGGCCGTCTTCGGCGCCAGGCCCAGCAGCGCCTTGATGGCAGAGGAAGTCTGCGAGCGGGCCCGCAGCTCCATTATTTGCCCCAGCAGCGTGAGGGAAACGATGACCGCGGCCGCCTCGTAATAGACGCCTACACGGCCGCCATGGCTGGCAAAGGCCGCCGGAAACAAGCCGGGCGCGACAGTGGCAACGAGGCTGTAACCGTAGGCCGCAGCCACGCCGGACCCGATGAGTGTCCACATATTGGGACTGCGGTTGGCGATTGACCGGGCCCATCGCACGAAGAAAGGCCAGCCGGCCCATAAGACGACAGGGCTGCTCAAAGCGAGCTCGACCCAGTTCTGGTACGGAAGTCCATTCGGGAGCAGCAAATGGCCAAACATCGCCAGCGAAAAGACGGCAAGGGACAGGGGAAGCGTCCACCAGAAGCGGCGCCGGAAGTCGACCAGTTCGGGATTGTCTTCGTCGTCGAGCGACGGCATCAGCGGCTCCAGTGCCATGCCGCAGAGAGGGCAATTGCCAGGCTTCGATTCCTGAATCTCGGGATGCATCGGACAGGTGTAGATCGTGCCTTCCGGCGCAGCGGGCGCTGATGTGCGCTCGGCATGCACCGGCGCCAGGTAGTTCTGAGGATGTGCCTGAAATTTGGTCATGCAGCCGGCACTGCAGAAATGATAATCGGTACCGTTGTATTCGATCGTCCGCCCAGGCTTCGCAGCAACCTGCATTCCGCATACCGGGTCGGTGAATCGTTGCTCGGGACTCGGCGCGACGGCTGTATGGCCATTCCCGGCTCCGCCATCAGCGTCATGATGCGCCGCATGTTCGTGCCCTGCGTGATGCGAGTGCTCGGTCTTGCTGTCCATGCCTTGCTCCTGATAAGGAAATTTTCCGGATAAGTCTGCTTGAAAACCTGCTGTGCCGAATCAGGCGGACGGATACTGCGCCCTGTTCACGCCGCAGCATTCGCCTTCACTGGTAGCTGGTCTCAGCGACATCTGCCCGAACAGCTTCAGGGCGCGCCGGCGTTGTCATCCGGACCGTCCTGCTCGGCAGGTCGCCCTCCACAGCGCCGTCAATTCGCCGTACCCACCTTTCTGCGATATCGCCGCATCCGGCGCAGGACATTCCAGTTACCTGCGAGTCGTGCATGGCAAAGGCCTTCTCGTTTATCCAAGATTTCACTGTAGACCTTCCAGTTGCAGGAAGGTCAAGGCAGACGATGCGCTGTCGATTTGGCCAGGCTCCGGATAATTCCACGCCAGCCGGCGGCGCATGGTTCCGGACATGGCCATGCAGACGCCATGCGAATCCGGGCCCTTTGGACAAACACTATTTCTCTCAACTTTCTGTATAGGACCATCAGGTCATCCGCAGCCGGAACGGTCGCCATGCCGATCAGAATCAGTGCAAGTGGAACGGTAGACAGGTAGCCGATACTTTTGAAACCGAGGGCGCCGGATATTCCACCAGCGAAAAAGAATGTCACGAGCAGGCAAAGCGTTTTCAGGCGGCTTCGGTTTGCAAGCACTATGGGCTTTTCATCCGAGCGGTCGAAGTTCCAATAGAACAGTTTGCCCAGCTCTATCCCGATATCCGTCACGGTTCCGGTGAGATGGGTGGTGCGGATTTCCGCTTTGGATAACTTGGTAATGACGGCGTTCTGAAGCCCCATGATGAGGCATAACAGCATAACCGTCATCGGAACAAATAGTCCCGTAATGTCGGAGAGTCGCGCTCCCAGCGTGCCGAAGCAAAGCAACAATGCCGCCTCCACCAGCAAGGGCAGCGCATATTCGCTATATAAACCGTGTCTTCGCGCGTAATTCACCATCACTGCGGTGCAGGCGGCACCGATCAGAAAAGACAGCAACGCACCGGTGCCGGCCATGGCCAAAGCAAAGCTGCCAAGCTCCAGGTTATCCGCCATGGCTGAAACGATGCCGGTCATATGGGACGTATATTGTTGGACTGCAAGGAAACCGCCCGCATTCGTGGCACCCGCTACAAATGCCAGGGCAAAGCTCAAATGCCGGTTGGCGCCGCTGGTGCGGTGACGACCTGTCAGCCTTCTGCCATAGTGAATCGGCATGGAAATGGCTCGGCTTGGGCACGCGAGGGATTCTGCAATAGTCCATCTTACTGCAAGTATCGATCGTGTCGTTTCGCAAAAGCTTCACCAGGTTTCCCGGCTTGAAGGCGGCCGCGATTCGTCCGGCAAGCTGTACCGGAACCCAGGCTGTTCTCGATGGGTCGGACAGCCAGTCACTCTTTTCCCTCTGGCTGGGCGACTTTGCTGTACCCTAGCATTGACCTCTGCATCGCCATGCACCGATGACGCTGCGCATGCCAGCCATGCGCATATCAACATCACCACCTCAAAGAGGCTCGAATGAACATACTACTCGCAGCAGATGGCTCGGAATTTACAAGCAAGGCAGCCGAATATGTGGCCGCGCATCCGGAGTGGCATCAAAACGGCGCACAACTGCATATTTTCCACGTCGAGCCGGGGGTGACGTCCAACCGCGCCAGGGCTGTACTCAGCTCCGATGCCGTCGACAATTACTACAAAGAGGAATCCCGGGCAGCACTGGCACCGGCGGAAAATATCCTGCGTGAAAAAAACATTCCTTTCCAATCCTCGTACGTGGTCGGCGATATAGCCGAACGGATCCGGGACTATGTGGAAAAAAACGGCATCGACATGATCGTCATGGGGTCCCATGGAAGCGGCGCGATTCGTAATCTGGTCATGGGATCGATCGCTACCAAAGTACTTGCCGTCACCACGGTGCCGGTCCTGATCGTGCGTTAGGCGATTGTCCTTCTGCTGCCCCGACGAAGTACCTGGCTCGACACATGCCCGGGGCAAACGGTCGCTGACCATATCGAATGCGTGACGGCGCACCCGGCGCTGCCTGTAAAGGCATAAAAGCCGGCCGGCTACCCGTCATCTAAGCCGCGCAGTCACAATCGTCATCCATTCGACTGCAATTCATGACCTGCACGCTTCATATGCAGCATCACCCGGGAGCAAGACATGGCGAAGTTCGACCAGATCCGGGATCCCTCTACCCTCGACTCCGATGCGATCGTCGAAGCGCTCGGCACTGATCTGCAGAACGGGCTCACGTCGGAAGTGGCGTCGCGCCGGATCATCGAGGACGGGCCGAACGAACTGCGTGCGAGCCAGCCCCAGCCGACCTGGCGTCGTCTGTTGTCGCACTTCAGGGATCCCCTTATTTACCTGCTGCTGGTCGCGATCTCGATTGCGCTGGTTGCGTGGTTCATCGAAGGCCGTGCCGGCTGGCCCACGGATGCGATTGTCATTACATTGGTCGTGGTCCTCAACGGTATCCTGGGTTATCTGCAGGAAGCAAAGGCTGCGAATGCCGTCGCGGTGCTGGCCAAAATGACTGCCGTCACTTCGGCGGTGGTACGTGACGGACATATGATGCGGATACCAAGCGATCAGCTTGTGCGCGGCGATCTGCTCATTCTTGCCGAGGGAGACGCCGTAGGCGCGGACGCACGCCTGGTCCAGGCGTCTTCGCTGACCGTTAGCCTCGCTGACCGGTGAAAGCGGTTCGGTGCAGAAGGACGCCGCGACGCTGCCGGGACCGGCGGCGCTTGGTGACCGGCTGGACATGGTATTCAAGGGAACCGCGATCGCGCAGGGAAACGGCCGTGCGATAGTGACTGCGACAGGGATGGATACACAGATGGGTTCGATCGCCAGGATGCTCGACGCCACCAGAGAAGAACCGACGCCCTTGCAGAACGAGATCGGCCGGATCGGCCGCATGCTGGGCATCGTGGTGATCGTGATCGTGTTCGTCGTGGTAGGCGTCATCATGCTCACGTCCGACATTCGTACCGCCGAAGACTTCACCACGGTCTTGCTGCTCGGCGTATCGCTGGCGGTCGCAGCCGTGCCGGAGGGGCTGCCGGCAATCCTGTCGGTGGTGCTTGCCATCGGCGTGCAGCGCATGGCGGCGCGCAATGCGATCGTCAAGAAACTGTCATCGGTAGAAACGCTGGGGTCGGCCACGGTGATTGCGTCGGACAAGACCGGCACGCTTACCCGCGCCGAGATGACGATCGAGCGGGTGATGACAGCGTCGGGCAGCACCTATGTCACCGGAGCGGGATACGCGCCCGACGGGCGGCTCGAACATGAAGGCGCTGAACTCGGCGCCGGCGCGCTGCTGGCCGAGAACATCGTCGTCCTCAGCGGCGGAAGCCTGGCCGGGAATGCCGACCTGCGCGAAATCGAAGGCGGCCAATGGGAGATACAGGGCGATCCGACCGAAGCGGCATTCCTGGTCGCTGAAAACAAGCTGGGCATCGCCGCGCGGCGCAAAGCGCGTTTCGAGCGCATCGCCGAGATGCCGTTTACTTCCGAACGCAAGATGATGTCCACGCTCGAGGTGGACCATGAACAAGGGGACGCGGTCGTGGTCATCGCCAAGGGCGCGCCCGACGTTCTTCTTCAACGATGCAGCCGGGTGCGCGTGGGAGCAGATGTCGCCGTGCTCGATGAAATTACCCGCAAGCGGATTCTCGCCGACGTCGATACGCTTTCGGACGCGGCGCTACGCACGCTGGCGGTGGCTTACCGGCCTCTCGCGCCCGGTGAAGACCGGCAGGTAGCGGCAGCGCTGGAGCAGGACCTCATCTTCGTCGGCACCGTGGGCATCATCGATCCTCCGCGCGAAGAGGCCGGGCAGGCGATCCGGGAAGCGCGCAGGGCCGGGATCCGGGTGATCATGATCACCGGCGACCATCCTCGTACAGCGGCGCGCATCGCAGCGGACCTGGGAATCATCGAAGCCGGCGCGCCCACCCTCACGGGGCTCGAACTCGATGAACTGGACAATGCGGCCTTTGCCGATGCCGTTCTCAAGACCTCCGTTTATGCGCGGGTGGCGCCCGAGCACAAGCTGCGTATCGTCGACGCCTTGCAGGCAGCCGGCAACGTGGTCGCCATGACGGGCGATGGCGTCAACGACGCGCCCGCGCTGAAGTCGGCCGACATCGGCATCGCGATGGGACTGACCGGAACCGAAGTAACGAAGGAAGCGGCAAGGATGATTCTTGCGGACGATAACTTTGCCACGATCGTCGCAGCGGTGCGCGAAGGTCGAGGCATCTTCGACAACATCAGGAAATCCCTGCGGAACGTTGCTGCCTGTTCGGCCACGCGTTCATAGCTCTCGATCCACCGGGTGCTTTCCTTGATGCCGCCGCGTTGTCCGTTCTCATCCAGCGGTTCGCGCGCCCACATCCAGGCGTCCAATATCCCCAACGGTTCCCGGTCCGGTGTGACGGCGTAGG
The DNA here is from genome assembly GCF_900182955.1 of Noviherbaspirillum suwonense. Lineage (GTDB taxonomy): Bacteria > Pseudomonadota > Gammaproteobacteria > Burkholderiales > Burkholderiaceae_D > Noviherbaspirillum_A > Noviherbaspirillum_A suwonense. The sequence goes on from NZ_FXUL01000024.1 coordinate 52,338, forward strand.
TCGGGTGCAGATACATGCCGCGCTGTGCCTCAAAGCTCAACGGTCCCAGGCCTTCCATCTCCTGGCCGTTGAAGTCGAGCTCGGTCGTGTCCGCGATACACAGCACCACGGCATGCTGCTGCATGCGCGTAGCCGTGCGTTCCCAATGCGGCTGCATGATGTCGACCCACTCGACTTCCTCATTGCCAAGGAAGCGATAAGCCGCCATGGTCTCTGACCAGCCATCGCAGGCGCCAGGAATACTCCCGCTCGGCTTGGCCGCCAGGCGCTTCAGCAGTTCCTTCGCACGCCGGTCTCGCCTTGGATCACCCAGATCCAGCGCCTCAAATTCCTCGTCCACCCATACTCCTGCTTGATTGTTCATCGGCTTGGCAAAAGCATAGAGTAAACGCCAATTCGCCGAGGTTTACAACCCGCTATACCAAAACGCATCAATTTCTGCTGTGTTGCCCGAAGTCCGCAGGTCGGAGTTGTGTATAACGAGATGGGTTATAGGCGGATGCGTGCCGCACTCCACAGGCGACAGGTGTGCATTTCGGAGAAAGTCGTACAACGCCTGATGAAGCAGGAATGCTTGGTAGATGCAGCCAACAGAAAGCGCCGGTATGGATCCTACCTCGGTGAAATCAGCCCTGCGGCAGAGAACGTCATCAACCGGGATTTCCGAGCTGGGACACCGAATGAGAAATGGCTTACCGACATCACGGAGTTTCAAATCCCTGCTGGAAAGGTGTATCTGTCGCCTATGATCGACTGCTTCGATGGTCTGGTTGTCAGCTGGACCATCGGCACGAGTCCGGACGCTGACCTTGTGAACACGATGTTGGATGCTGCTATTGAGACGGTGCCCGGCTGCAATAACCGGCCTATCATCCACTCTGATCGCCGGGCTCACTATCGCTGGCCTGGGTGGCTCTCACGGATGCATAATGCGAAGTTGACCCGCTCGATGTCGCGCAAAGGATGCTCGCCCGACAATGCTGCCTGTGAGGGGTTCTTCGGGCGACTGAAAACGGAACTGTTTTACCCTCGAAACTGGCAGGGTACAACCATAGAGCAATTCATTGAAGTAATAGACTCATACATCCGCTGGTATAACGAAAAACGCATCAAGATATCTCTTGGCTCATTCAGTCCCCTCGAATATCGAGAGAACCTCGGATTTACAGCATAAACCAGTCCAAGAATTACGCCGCAGCCCCCAGTGGGGAGTATTGATCCGGCAGTGACACCGATTACGCTGCTGCGTAATCGGTGTGGCTCAGGCAAGCAAGGCAAGCAGGAACGGCAACACCAGGTAGTTGATTTCACCGATTGTGCAGGCAATCATGATGTGATGGCAAACAGGTTAGACCGAGGTTGGCAAAGCCCTCTTAGCTCGAGGCACACAAAGTGCGTAAAGTCGATTGAGGGGCCAACCAGCACATTCCATTAGGGATGGCGGCCACTGGCCGCATACGAAGTCCGAATGTACGGGTGCAATCTTTACCTTCAAACCATCATGAATTGAGGGCTTGGCAAACCGGGGGCGTTCATGTACGAGGAATGGTCAACCACCACTCCGCGTTCCTGCATGATTTCTTCGAGATGCCGGTAACTCAAGGGATAGGCAGCGTACCAGCGGATGCAGACCAGAATCACGTCGACTGGAAATCGCATTCCTTTGGTATTCAGCATGGCCGCCTGTTCATTTTTCAAAGGCAGCAGTCTACCGGACGGAGGGAGCCATCTCGCTTAATGCGACAGAACCAGTGCCTCCGCCAGCCCAACCATTACCCTGCCAGCTTGCCCTGCAACTCAGTCACCGTCTCGGGGTTGACCAGAGAGGACAGGTCGCCCGGGCTGTCGCCCTTGTAGACCGCCCGCACCACGCGGCGCATGATCTTCATGTTGCGCGTCTTGGGCAGGTCGCTGACCAGCAGCACCTGCCGTGGGCGGTAGGACGTGCCCATGCCATAAACGATCGCCTGTGACAGTTCGGCCTGTAATGCCTCGTCCGCCGCCACGCCGGGCATCGGCACGCAGACGCAGACGATGGCCGATCCCTTGATCTCGTCGGGCACTCCAATCACGGCCGCCTCCGACACCTTGCCGGTGCCGGTGAGCAGGGTTTCGATCTCCGACGGGCCGGTGCGCTTGCCCGAGACTTTGATCGTGTCGTCACTGCGCCCGAGGATGTAGAAAAGGCCGTCCTCGTCGCGCATCGCGAAGTCGCCATGCACCCATACGTCGGGAATGGTGCGCCAGTAGCTGTCGAGGTAGCGTTCGTCGTCGCGCCACAGGCTTTTGGTGAAGCCGATGTTGGGGTTGCGCAGCACCAGCTCGCCGACATGGCCCGCGCCGACCGACTGGCCGCTATCATCGACAATGTCGACCCCGACACCGAGCGCGCGCGCGCCGAACGAGCCTGGCCGCAAAGGATGGTGCAGGGTGCCGGTGAAATTGCAGCCGCCCACCTCCGTGCCGCCGACAATGTTGAGGAAGGGCAGACGTTCCTTGCAGACGTGCTTGAAGAACCAGCGCCAGGGCGCCTCGGTCCAGGCCTCGCCGCCGGAGCAGGTGATGCGCAGCGAGGACAGGTCGTAGCGCTCGATTTCTTCGTCGCCGTAGCGCATCAGGCTGCGGATCAGCGTGGGCGCGACACCCAGATAGGTGACTTTGTGGTCTTGCACCAAGCGCCAGAAGCGGCCCGTGTCGGGGTAGTCGGGCGTGCCCTCAGCCACCAGCAGGCTACCGCCGAAATAGCTGGGAATGCAGGCGCACATGGCGCCCACCATCCAGCCCATGTCGCTCATGAAGAAGAAACGGTCGCTGGGCTTGAAATCGGCGCAGATGTGCATGTCGCGCGTGACCATTGAGCCGAGGAAGCCGACGTGCGTCCAGACACAGCCCTTGGGCTTGCCGGTGGTGCCCGAGGTGTAGAGCAGCACAGCGGGGGCGTCGCCGGCCATCTCGGCGGTGGGCATGTCGTGGGTTTGGCCGGCAACCAGGCTGGCCCAGTCGTGGTCGCGTCCCGGTGTCATCGGGCAGGGGAACGCTTTACCCAGATGGCGCAGCACCACCACATGCTGCACGCTGGGCACTTCAGCCAGTGCTTCGTCCAGCACCGACTTCATGATGCCGGGCGTGCCGCGCCGCCAGGTGCCGTCCACTGTCAGCACCGCCTTGGCTTCGCCGTCGTTCAGGCGGGCGGCGATGGGTTGCGGCCCGAAGCCTGAAAACAAGGGCATCAAGACGGCGCCGATCTTCAGCACGGCAAAAAACGCGACAAAGGTTTCCGGCAGGTTGGGTAGGTACAGGCCGACCCGGTCGCCCGGACCGATGCCCAGCGACTGCAACGCCGCCGCCAGGCGGCAGACCTCCGCATCGAACTCGCCGTAGCTCAGGGTCTTGCGGTTTTTCGAGTCTTCGCCCTCCCACACCAGGAAGGTCTGGTCCCACACTGTCGTTCCACGGTGCCGGTCCAGGCAGTTGAGCACGATGTTGGTGGTGCCGCCGACACACCATTGTGCCCACTCGATGCCACGCGAGGTGTCGAGCATCTGCGTGTAAGGCTGGTAAAAGCGGAAGTCGCAGAACTCGAAGACTTCCTGCATCAGCCAGGCCGGGTCGGCATCGGCACGGACACTTATGTCTTCGAAATCGGACTCACCCACTTTGCGAAGGAAGGCGGTCAGGTTGGACTGCGCCATCAGTTCAGGAGTGGGTACCCAATCAAACAGTTGTTTGGTAGAATTCATGGCTGAATCGTATCCGAACGTCGTGTTGGAGTCCAGCGGTCCATTCTCCGCGCATCGTTTCTTCTCCGTAACGCTACGCAGTCAGAAAGCACAGAAAGGCGGTCTATCCGTGCATGTCGATGAAGCGATCCGCAGCCGGAAATCGGTCAGGCGGTTTCTATCCACGTCCGTGCCCATTTCGGTCGTACACCATATCCTGCGCGTGGCGGCGCGGGCCCCGAGTGGCAACAATGTGCGGCCGTGGAAGGTGTATGTGGTGGCGGGCGAAGCCCGGCAGCGGCTGTGCGAGGCATTAATCGATGCGGCCACGCACGAGCCCGACCGCCACCGGCCCGAGTACGCGTATTACCCCACGACCTGGGTCGAGCCCTGTCTGGAGCGCCGGCGCCGCTGCGGCTTCGGCCTGTATGCCAGCCTGGGCATCGCGCGCGACGATGCGGCGCGGGAGCATCAGATGTTGCGCAACTACACCTTCTTCAAGGCGCCGGTCGGGCTGCTCGTCACGCTGGACCGGCGCCTGAACACCGGCAGCTTCATAAATCTGGGCATATTCATCCAGAACATCCTGGTGGCGGCGTGCGCGCAGGGCCTGCACACCTGCGCACAGGAGGCGTTTGCCTGGTACCACAAGGTGGCGCGTGCTCAAATGCCTATCAGCGACCATAAAATTCTCGCCTGCAGCATCGCCCTCGGGCACGAGGATCTGTCAGCCCCGGAGAACGCTCTCATCACCGAGCGTGCCGAGGTGGAGGCCTTCGCTAGCTTTCACGGTTTCTGATTCCGATTGCTGGGATTGCGCGCCAGTAGATGCGTCTTCCCTTTGCCCGGCAATACATTAAAAGAGCAGGCTGATCATGATTCTGCACAGCACAGAGGCTTTGAAGCGCTACACCGAAAGCGGCCACTGGGGCCGGCGCACGCTGCGCAAGATGGCGGCCAAGGCGCCGGAGCGACCCGCCGTGGTCAACCCGGCGGATCGGCCGGATCTTACCGGCACAGCGGCACAGAGCCTGAGTTATCGGGAGTTGTCGGCAGCGGTCGATGCCATCGCGACCGGGCTGCTGGACATGGGTTTGCGCAAGGACGAGAGCGTCATCGTGCAATTGCTCAACGTCTGGGAGCTGGTCGCCATGTTTCTGGTGGTCAGCCACGCCGGCGGCGTGCTCGCGCCGATGCCGATTCAATGGCGCGCCAATAAGTTTCAGAACGTCAAGAAGTTTGCCGATGCGCGTTTCTTCTTCGGAATGCGTGATTTTAAGGGTGCCAATCGACTGGCCATCGCCGAGAAGAGCGGCTTTGTGGCGCTGCCGATCGAGCGCATCGCCGAAATAGCGCGCGGTGCGGTCGACGCGGCCCGGCTGGATGCCAGCGTCGTCGATGGCAATGACATTTTCACCCTGTGCTGGTCGTCCGGCACCGAAGCTCTTTCCAAGGGGGGCCCGATGTCGCACAACAATTGGCTCTTTCAGATGAACCTAATCTCGCAGACAGCCGGACTACGCGAAGGGGACCGGGTGCTGGCGACTGCGCCGGTGGTCGACACGACCGGCGTGGCGACGTGGCTGGCCTCGCTGGCCATCGGTGGCACGACGCTTCTGCATCACTCGCTGAACATGCCGCTGCTAGTCAAGCAGTTGATGCAAGACCAGGTGCACTTTCTCCTGCTGGTGCCGGCCGTGCTGAACATAATCCTCAAGTTGCCCAATGTCGACCAGCTCGACTTTTCCGGGGTGCGTTGCATCGCGTCGGGTTCGGCGCAGTGCTCGCGCTGGAGCATGGGGGAGTTCAAGCGGCGCTGGAACATCGAAATCCTGCATACCTGGGGGCAGACTGAAGGCACAGCGGTGTTTGCCGGCGCGCGGGATGTGCCCGACTTCGCCAAGCGGGCCGATCACTTTCCGTGGTGGGGTCGTCCGAGCGTTGCGTGGCCCTCGGGCATACGCGGTGTCGAGATGACGCTGTTCGACGAGGCCGACGCCGAATGCACGCAGCCTGGCCAAGGGGCCGAGCTGGTCTACTGCGGGCCCACCGTGTTTGCCGGCTACTACCGGCAGCCGGACTTGGCGAAAAGCACGTTCACGCCTGACGGTTTTTGCCGCACCGGTGACTTCTTCATCTTGCGCGATGCGCACCACATCGGGGTTTTTGACCGGAAAAAGGACATTGTTATTCGCGGCTTCAACCTCAGTGTTGCCAAGGTCGAGAACCTGGTGCTAACCCATCCCGGCGTGCAGGAGGCGGCGGCGGTGGCGGTGCCCGACGAGATCATGCGCGAAAAGACCTGTATCTACGTCGTGCCTAAGGACAAGGCCCAGCTGCCGACGCTGGAGGCTGTCATCGGCCACTTGAAACAAATCGGCGTGGCGGCCTACAAGTTGCCCGAGCACATCGAGTACTTTGATACCATTCAGCGCAATCCGGTGGGAAAAATCTTGAAGGCACAGTTGCGACAACGTGTGCGCTCAGCGGCCGCCTGAATCAACCCCAACCCCTGGACCCTGTTATGGCAAACATCAAATCCGCTTCTTCAACACATACGCTTCGGGGTAAAACCGCGATCATCGGCGCCGGCATTTCCGCGGTTGGCCGCGTGCCGGGCAAGAGCGCGCTCGCGCTGGCCGCCGACGCGGCAGGCAAGGCGCTAGCCGACGCCGGCATCGGCAAGCACCAGCTCGATGGCGTGCTCTCAAGCTCCGCCTTTGCCTCTCCGTTCCACCGTTTCAGCGTGGCCTTCAGCGAGTACCTGGGCATACAGCCCACGTTTTCCAACACGCTGCAGGTCTCCGGCGCCACGGCGGCGACGATGTTCAACATAGCCGCCGCCGCCATTGCCGGCGGCCTGGCAGAGACCGTACTGGTGGTGGGCGGCGACAGCCTGCTAACCGGCCTGTCGCCCGATCTGGCCCTGCGCTCCATGACCGAAAGCCGGGACCAGCAATACGAAATGCCCTTCGGCATTCCCGTGGCCAACACCTTCGCCATGACCGCACACCGCCACATGAAAGAATTCGGCACTACTTCCGAGCAGTTCGCCAAGGTCGCAGTGATCCACCGCGACCATGCACGGCGCACGCCAGGCGCGCAGATGACCGATCAGTTGGATGTTGATGACGTGCTGAATTCCGGCTGGGTGACAACGCCTTACCACAAGCTCGACTGCTCGCTCATCTCCGATGGTGGCGCGGCTTTCATCGTCACCTCGGCCGAGCGCGCCAGGGCGCTGGGAATTGCCAAGCCTATTTACATCCTCGGCGGCGGCGAATGCTACACGCACGAGCACATCTTCCTGATGCCCTCGCTGACCACCACGGGCGCCGTGCAGTCGAGTGCCAGGGCCTACGACATGGCGGGCTGCGGGCCGAAGGACATCGACGTGGCCGGGGTCTATGATTGCTTCACGGGCACGGTGATCATGATGCTGGAGGACCTCGGCTTCTGCCCCAAGGGGGAGGGTGGGCGCTTCGTCGAGGACGGGCAGATCACCTACGGCGGCGCCATTCCCTGCAACACCCATGGCGGCCTGCTGTCGTTCGCGCACTCGGGCATGCCGGGCTCGCTGTTTCATTTCTACGAGGTCGTCAACCAGCTGCGCGGAAGCTGCGGTGAACGCCAGGTCGCGGGTGCTGAACTCGGCCTGGTGCATAGCCTGGGCGCGGGCTTTGCGACCAACGCCACCACCGTCCTGGGAACGGAGGCCACATTGTGATCAACCCGAAGGATGCCCACCTCAAGCCGCGGCCGACACCGGATGCGGATTCGCAAACCTATTGGCGTGGCATTCAGGAGGGCAAGCTGCTGCTGCAGCACTGCCCTGCGTGCGGTCATGTGCAGCTCTACCAGCAGGCGATCTGCCGTGAGTGTGGTAGCACGCGCCTTGAGCACCGTGCCGCCAGCGGCCGCGCCAAGGTGTATTCGTTCAGCGTGGTCCACCGGGCGCCCGGGCCGGCCTTCAAACAGGACACGCCCTATGCCGTGCTGTTGGTCGAACTTGAAGAAGGTCCGCGAATGATCAGCGCCTTTGTCGGTCCAGACCCTTCCGCGGTCACCTTCGACATGGCGGTCGAGCTGGTTTGCGAGCCTGTCGATGGCGGTGTGTCGCTGCCGCGATTCCGGGCGGCCGGACTTCAAACGTGAAACAGCGTCTTCGTGCGCCTTCCGAGTGTGTGAAGGGATGACCAACCCAAAGCGAGATTTCGCTGGCCCCATTTCGCTGCGTCGTCCTCCCAAGCGGTAGTCGAGGGGCGCGCCTGCCCTGACGACGGCCGCGATTGCGCAGCGGGCGATTGCGCGTTGTCCATGCGTGATCGGATCGTGGCCATCGTTGCGTCGGCCCGCTATGGAAAGACGACATTAATGGGAGGATGATTTCGTGCTTGCAAAGACGCCGACCCTGTGTAGGTGGGGCTCGACGCTTCCTGGCGTGACCAGGTGTTCTTTGTGCGCTCTTTGTTGAATACAGTCGGACCACACAATTTTCTTGAACGCCAGAAAATTCGACTTTACAAAAATCAAGCCGGATGCAGCATAACCCACTTGAAATTCAATAGATCTATAAATGGCAAAATAACATCGCGGTCTACCTAACGGTTGACTGGGAAGCAAGCGCGAGGGTAAGCTTCTCGTCACTATTTGAAGTAAACAGCACCATCGTTGCATCTACAGCGGATATGCCGTAGTTTTTTGTAGCCGCCTGCCTATCTGTTCATTGAGGCCCTGCCATCGTCAAGGCGGTATTGGAACACCTGACTTTCAATGGTTGGCGCGGGTTCTTCCATCTGCGCTTCCTCGACATTGGCTAAACGTTGGCTGCTAGGACATTTGTGTGAAAAGAAGTCCCGCATTCAGTGCCGATCTGCCCATGCCGGTTTGATGCGAGCAGTACGAATACAATGTTTCAGTCCCGACCATTTCTTAAAGGAAAAGACCATGAAATTAAAAGCGCTTGCTGCGGCAGTTTTTACATTGGCTGCATCGGCCTCATCGCCGCCTTCCTTTGCGCATATTTCAGGGGATGTCATCAAGATCGGCTTGGTGATCGACCTGTCAAGCTTGTACGCCGACGTAACCGGGCAAGGCGTCGTTGAAGCGGTAAAGTTGGCAATAGCTGATGCGGGGAACTCGATCAATGGCAAGAAAATCGAACTGCTCTTCGCCGATTATCAGAACAAGGCTGATGTCGCCGCTGGGAAGGCGCGAGAGTGGGTGGACCTGGATGGCGTCGATGTATTGATGGCCGGGACTAATTCGAGCGCGGCGCTAGCGATATCCAAGATTGCGAATGAAAAGAACAAACCCTTGCTAGTAGTGAGCACCGGCACGGCGCGCCTGACCAATGAAGAATGCAATGGATACACCATCCATTACGGCTACGACACGGTAGCGCTGGCCAAGGGTACCGGCTCGGCAGTGGTTAAGCAAGGCGGCAAGTCCTGGTATTTTCTGACCGCAGACTATTCCTTCGGCGCCTCCCTCGAGAAAGACACGTCTGACATCGTCAAAGCGAATGGCGGCATGGTAATCGGCAGCGTAAAACATCCGATCAATGCTTCCGACTTTTCCTCATTCCTAGTGCAGGCGCAGTCGTCGAAGGCCCAGATACTTGGGCTGGCCAATGCGGGCGGCGATACTATTAATGCGATTAAGGCAGCCAATGAATTCGGAATCACCAAGACCATGAAGCTGGCCGGCCTGATCATGTTTGTCAATGATGTGCATGCGCTGGGTCTAAGTCAGACGCAAGGCATGTATCTGACTGATAATTGGTATTGGGACCAAAATGAAGAGTCACGCGCTTGGTCCAGGCGCTATTTCGATAAGATGAAAAAGATGCCTAATAGCATCCAGGCTTCGAGCTATTCAGCCGCATTGCATTACCTCAAGTCTGTGAAGGCTACCGGCACTGATAACGCGGAAAAGGTGCTGTCTAACATGAAGGCAACGCCGATCAACGACATGCTGACCAAGAACGGAACGATTCGAGTAGACGGAAGGATGGTGAGCGATCTGTATCTCAGGCAGGTCAAGGCTCCAAGCGAATCTAAATATCCATGGGATTATTACAAAGGCGGCGAGCGCATTCCAGGCGATCAGGCTTTCACGAGTAGGGCGGAATCCAAATGCGCACTGTGGAAGTAAATTATAGAAGGTCGGCTGGAAAGGGCTTTCCGAAAGCACAGGCACGCTGAGGTAGCGTGAGTTCTGTGGACACTCCTGTTTGATAAATTGAATCAATGGGAGAAAGCATGACGAGAACAGATTTGAGGACCTATACGCCGGAGTTTCGTGCCGAAGCGTTCGAGGTGATTCTGGAACTGGGGGTATCCCTCGAAGCGACGGCGCTGGGGCTGTCACTCCCCAAGGGAACGTTGGCGAACTGGGTCAAAGCTGCCAGGCACGGATCGATGACTCCGACGTCACCTCCTAGTACTACAGTTGTAATTACAAATTTTTAGTCTATGCTGAAAGCCAGGGTTGCGACTTCTCGGAGTGGTGATCATGGATCAGGTTATTCGGAAATATCAGGACGCAAGCCGGACGTGGCAGCAGACATTGGATACGCTGCTGGATCGAATTGGCATGCACTTTGGCCGTAAGGAAATGCAGGAGCGGGCCAGGGATTATCTGCAAGGCTTGCTGCGACCCGTCGAACGCAAGAATGGCTGGCAATTGGCGGAAGCGACCGGGCATGCCGTGCCCTATAGCATCCAGCATTTGCTGGACCGGGCACGTTGGAATGTTGACGCGGTACGCGATGAAGCGCGCGACTACGCGCTGGCGTACTTGGCAGATCCGGATGCGGTACTGGTAGCGGATGAAACCGGCTTCTTGAAGAAGGGCACCCATTCGGTCGGCGTATCACGGCAGTACAGCGGCACCGCAGGCCGCATTGAGAACTGCCAGATCGGCGTGTTTCTGGCTTATGTCAGCGACAAGGGAAGGCTCCTCATTGACCGGGAACTCTATCTACCCAAGGAATGGGCGGATAACCAGGAAAGCCGCCGGGCAGCGAAGGTCCCCGACAGTGTCTGCTTTGCTACCAAGCCTGAATTGGCGCGTCAAATGATTGAGCGTGCAGTGCAAGCCGGTGTTGCTTTTAGGTGGTTTACGGCAGATGAGGTGTATGGCAATAACCGTCGTCTGCGGGTTTGGCTGGAGCAACAGCACATCTGGCACGTCATGGCACTGGCTTCTCACCAATACGTCTGGCTGCCCTCGATGCGGCAGGCGACCGTACAGCAGTTGGCTGCGACTGCCAATGCCGACGACTGGGTGCGGCTGGCTGCTGGCAATGGGGCCAAGGGGCCGCGCCTGTATGACTGGGCCAGGTTACCCCTGCTGAGCTGGCAGATACCAGGCGAACGCTGGCTGCTACTGCGTCGTAGCGTCGCCAATCCAAAAGACATCGCTTACTACGTGGCCTATGTGCCCCAAGGCTGCCCCCTGCAGGACATGGTTCGGGTGGCCGGATCCCGCTGGGCGATTGAAGAATGCTTCGAAGCCGCCAAGGGCGAGGTCGGGCTGGACCAGTATGAGGTACGCAGCTGGCACGGCTGGTATCGGCATATCACGCTGGCAATGACAGCGCACGCGTACCTGACCGTCTTGTATGCTATTGCTGACCAACGCCCGATGTTTAAAAAAAAGACTTCCTGCGGCGCGATGCAGGATTGGAAGCAGCGACGATTACATTAGTGCGGCTCAGCGTCCGGGAATTGCGGAAGCTGTTATGGCAAATGCTCTGGCGCGTGCGCCCCTGTCTGGCATTCATCATTCACTGGTCACACTGGCGGCGCCATCACCAGGCCGTTGCCATGATGTGCCACTGGCAGCGGCGCACGAACACACCATGAACTACAACTGTAGTACTAGCAGCCGCAGTGTGGCCGAACTGGAAGACGAGATTGCCAAATCGCGTCGTGAGCTGGCAGTCGAGCGCATGGAGAAGGAAGTCTTAAAAAACCGCCCCACGCGCCTCGTTGCGGCCCTTATGAGTAGAAACACCAGGCGAGTACACTGAACGTGCGTGTGGACCGTGGCCGAAAGCCTCTTGGAGGTAGCAACCCGTCAAAAAACCAGGCCCAGGGGAATCTGCGGACTCATCTGCGGTGGCGCCTTTCGGCGACCCCGTTTAGGAAATTGATTTAGGCTCAATATGGGTTTCGGGGTCTTGAACCATAGAAAGGCCGATACATCAAAAGAGGCCGACGGTAGACGATTAGTGCGGACATGGAATTGCGTATCCAAAACTTCATAGACGACGATCGCTGCTATGACGCGGTAAGGCAGCTGAGATAGGGATCGGAGATTAAATGTGCTTACTGCCAAGGCAAGCACATCGTGAGGAGGGGCGCGACGACAAGGAGCACAGTCGGCAAGGAATGCGGCAAGCGCTTCGATGATTTGACGCATACGGTATTTGCCGGCCACCATCAACCGCTGAAGGTGTAGATGCTGTTTCTGTACTTTCTCGGCCTGAATTTATCGACCCGGCAAATTGCACAAGAGCTCAACCTGAACAGGGATGATGCACAGCATATGGCTGAAGTGCTGCGCTCGGGCGTAAGTCATTTGATTCTCCATGTGCACACCTTACAGGATAGGGTGTCAACATCGCTCACCGTCTGGCCCGTCACGAGAGCCAGTGTGAGGCAGGAGCTGACAAGAGGGCGGCCGAACTCCGTCTGCGCGGCGTAGTGGGCGTCGAAGTGCAGCGGAGCCGTATTTTGTGTCAACAGCATGAACCAGATGTTGTCGCTCTGGGTCAGGGTGCGGTCGAGGGCGTGCCGATACTCGTCGCCGACCTCGAAGTCTTCATAGAACCGGCCCCGCCAGCCTTCCTTGACAGTCATGGGTTGCTCCTGCGACGGGTTGTGCAATTTAAGAGTTCCCAGACGCAGCCGGGAGCTAAAGTAAGAAGTGGTGTACGGGCTGATGCCTGAAGGCGGGAGGAAGGTGGTGGAAGTTTTTGTTGGAGAATTTGATTGTCTAGGCCAAATCAACCAACAGAGGAAACTCCCACCATGCGCAAGGATAAGCAGGACGTAGCAATTGGTCTACCGGAAATTGGCATATCGCTGGACGAACTGGTGCGTCGCGGCGCCCGGCAAGTCATCCAGCAAGTGATTGAACTGGAGCTGGCAGCACTGCTGGAACAGTACGCCAACGTGAGAACCCTGTCAGACAAGAAGGCAGTCGTGCGCAACGGCTATTTGCACGAGCGCGACGTGCTCACGGCAGCCGGGCCCGTGGCGGTCAAGGTACCGAAGGTACGTGACCGCTCGGGGACCGGCGTGAAGTTTAATTCCACAATGGTTCCTCCCTATGTCAGGAAGTCGCTGCGCGTATCGGCAGCCTTGCCCTGGTTGTACCTCAAGGGCGTCTCCACCGGCGACATGGGCGAAGCGCTGTCGGTACTTCTGGGCGACGAAGCGAGGGGGCTATCAGCCAATGTGGTCAGCCGCTTGAAGGCACACTGGGCAGAGGAATGGCAGCAATGGAACCGGCGCGACCTGAGCACTGCCCGCTATGTGTACTGGTGGGCCGACGGCATCCATACCGGCGTGCGAAGCGAAGGCGCCGATGGGCAATGCCTGCTGGTGATTGTGGGCGTGACGCCAGAGGGTAAGAAGGAACGCGTGGCCATTGCCGACGGCTTCCGGGAATCGACGGCATCGTGGCGCGAGGTGCTGCTGGACTTGAAGGCGCGTGGTCTGCAAGCTGGGCCACGGTTGGCGGTCGGCGATGGCGCCATGGGTTTCTGGGCCGCGCTGGAGGAGGTGTTTCCTGCCACGCGGGCTCAGCGCTGCTGGTTCCATAAGTTGGGCAATGTGTTGAATCCGCTGCCGGTATCGCAGCAAGCCAGAGCCAAAGCGGCGATACAGGATATCTTTATGGCTGCCACCCGGGCGGATGCCCACGTCGCTTTCGAGAAGTTCGTGAGTACCTATGGCGCCAAGTATCCGAAGGCCGTGGCAAAGCTCACGCAGGATTGGGACAGTCTGCTGGCGTTCTATGACTTCCCGGCCGAGCACTGGCAACACATCAGGACCACCAATCCGATTGAATCAACGTTTGCCACGGTGCGTCACCGGACTACACGGGCCAGGAATTGCCTGTCGCGGGCCACGTTTCTGGGACTCGCGTTCAAGCTGATGAAAGAGGCAGAAAAGTCATGGCGCCGGATTCGCGGAGCCGACCGAATTCAGCCATTACTGGTCGGCGTGCCATTCAAGGATGGCATCCTGGCGCAGGACAATCCGCCGGGACAACAGAAACTCGCAGCCTGATGCCCTGCGCTTCAGGCCAGCCATACACCACAATTGACAATAGCTCCGCAGCCGGTCAGCGTGCCACTGACCTACATGGGCGACGTGAGAACTATTGTTGTCAATCCCTTGGCCCGGCCTGTCGAAGTTGCCGGCAATGCATCGCGGTTATGCTTTGTCATGCGCAAGGATTCCATCGAACACGATCGCTGTGATTTGGCGTGAGAAGTCCTGAAAAGAGCCGCGTTGGGGGTTGTACCATTCGACGGTCCAGTTCAATGCGCCAATCACGAAAAGCCGAATCATGGCCGTGCTGGTGTCCGGTCGCAATTCGCCGCTGGCGAGCGCTGATTCGAACAGCTGATCCCAATAGTCTGCGTAAGCCCGCCGCACGACCCGGTGGCGATTTTTTGCGCTCGTCGGGATTTGGCCATAGATGCGGATGTTGGCCGACGTGAAGTCGCCATAATGCAGCATTCCCCAGAGATGACCTTCAATGCCAGCGGCGATTCGGTCTCGCCAGAGTGCACTTTCGGGAAGAGCCTCAATACGGGTGCGGACGGCATTTGCGACGATGGTGATGCCTTTGTCCAGTACTTGGCCCAGGATCTGCTCTTTAGATTCGAAATGATAGTAGATGCTGCCAGCTTTGACGCCGGCAGCATCCGCTACCGCGCGCAAAGTAGTTGCGGCATAGCCATGATGCCTGAATAGCCGTGCAGCTTCGAGCAACACGCGTTCGCGTGTGGCGGGGCCATCTAGTTCATTTTTGCTGGGCTTTGCGTCTTTATTTGACTTCATATTGACCGTTAGATAGATTTGAAAATACACATCCTATCAAACCTAGCTTTTGTCGAAGGCGCAGCCTCGTGCATGGGCGCGTCGCATGGAGTTATCCAGTGCTTGCATGTGCTCACTTGCCGCCATTGGCCCACTGCCTGAAATCAGGCCTACGTTTTTCCAGGAAAGCGCTCACGCCTTCTTTTGATTCTGCCGTGTCATAGTACAGGCTCAGCGCTTGAAGTCCCAAGCTGCCGATGCCGCGAATGTGCTCGGTGGATGCGTTGAACGAGCGTTTCGCGATCGACAGCGCGGTCGGGCTCTTTTCGACAATTTCCTTACACCAGCGTGCGACTTCGGCGTCGAGTTGGTCGTGGGGCACGACGGTGTTGCACAGGCCCATGGCCAAGGCCTCCTGCGCACTGTAGCGGCGGCACATGTACCACATCTCGCGTGCTTTCTTTTCGCCAACCACATGGCTCAGGTATGCCGTGCCCCAGCCAGGATCGACCGAACCGACTTTGGGTCCGACCTGGCCAAACACCGCTTTTTCCGATGCAATGGTCATGTCGCACAAGGTGGCCAAGACATTGCCGCCGCCAATGGCATAGCCCTGCACGCGGGCGATCACAGGCTTGGGTACGTCACGAATGGCGCTGTGAAACTCTTCCACCGGGATGCCGATGGTGCCCCGGCCGTCGTACTGGCCGGCATGAGCCGACTGATCGCCACCGGTGCAGAAAGCACGGTCACCTGTCCCCGTGAGCACAATGGCGGCGATACGCTTGTCCCAGCCTGCTTTCATGAATGCCTGCAGCAGTTCCTCAACTGTCTGGCCGCGAAACGCATTCATCACGTTGGGGCGGTTGATCGCGATGTATGCCACCGAGTCGCGTTCTTTGTAGATGATGTCCTTGAATTCCATGAATTTTCCCTGTCTGATATTTCAACGTCGCATGCCTGCCGACCGTGCCCAGGCGTTTACCCAATCATGCTGTATCCACCGGACACTGAAAGAACCTGTCCGGTGACATGACCCGCAGCCTTCGCTGAAGACAGGAATACCACCGCATTGGCAATATCCTGCGGGCGTCCCACCTTGCGCAGTGGCAACGCCTTTGCGACTTTTTCCAGTTGCTCCGGCGTAAACATGCTGCTGGCATCGATCCACATGCTGCTTCCGCCCACTTCGTCAGTGGTGCTCGGGATCGTGACGCCGGGGCATACCACGTTGCAGCGGATGCCGTAACGCCCGTTCTCCTTGGCGATCGTTTTCATGAAGCTGTTGATGGCGGCCTTGACGCCGCCATACACTGCTTCACGTGGCTCACCTTGTCGGCTGGCGTCGGAACTGATGGAGACGATGGAGCCAGCATTGCGAGGAACCATGACTTCAAGCGCGGTCTTGGTGCAGTTGAGAACGCCGAGGTAGTTGATGTTAATGATCTTTTGCCACAGGTCGGGGGTCGTCTGCGTGAAGAACATCAACTGGTCCCAGCCGACGTTGTTGACAAGGATATCGACACCACCGAACTTGTCCGTGGCCGCCTTGAACATGGCTTGCACCTGGTCGAGTTCGGTGACATCGGTCTTGATAACCCGCGCTGACGCCGCGCCGCTCGCCAACGCTAGTTCTGCCGTCTTTTGCGCTTGCTTGTCGTCGATGTCCCCGATGGTGATGTTAGCGCCTTCCGCGGCGAAGCCGAGCACGATGCCGCGACCAATGTTCGAGCCGCCACCAGTTACGATGACAGATTTACCTTTTAGATCGAGATCCATATTTGTTACTCCTTACGTTTTTAGCGCCACATTTGGGTGGCTGACACTATAACTGTCAAACGGTAGTTAGCTAAAGTGGCCGGATTCTCCTGGGCTTGGTTGTGGGCGTGGTACCACCTTGGCAACTCGCTGTGCAAAAGTTGCAACCGATCAATTCAAGAGATAGATGAAAATTCGAAAAACAGGCTGGAAAGGGCGTGATCGGTGCGCAACACGCCTGACCGTGCCCTTCCCAACGGATGGTAATTACTGTTTGTTCTTGGCGAACTCGCTGGATTCTTTCTTCACGATTTCCTGGATCACGTCGTCATACGCCGAGAACCAGTCAGTCTGGGGCACCCACTTGGTGCCATCCCACATGTCGATGCGCGTCTTGCCTCCGCCGCCATGATCCTTGGCGGTCACCGTTACGGGGGCGATCAGGCCTTCAGCATCAAAGTTTTTCAGGCTCTCCATACCGCGCTTCATTTTATCAGGCGTGATGGGCCAGCCATTTTGCTTGATAGCCAGGCGAGCGCCCTCAAAAACGCTGGCATACATGGCCAGACCGGTGTTGTAGTATATATCGCTGAGATGCTTGCGGTCCCCGCTACCCTTGCCTTTTTCATACAGATCCTTGATGATTTGCTGGATCAGCGGGTGGCTCTGTCCACCTATCACGTTGGT
This sequence comes from Noviherbaspirillum suwonense, assembly GCF_900182955.1. Taxonomy (GTDB): domain Bacteria; phylum Pseudomonadota; class Gammaproteobacteria; order Burkholderiales; family Burkholderiaceae_D; genus Noviherbaspirillum_A; species Noviherbaspirillum_A suwonense. The sequence goes on from NZ_FXUL01000024.1 coordinate 69,568, forward strand.
GCCGCGCTTGAGGCCCTTTGCACTTTCCGCGCCAATGTTAGCGATATCAACTTCGTTGAGCCAGTTCACCGCTATATATTTGTCGATCGGAATGCCGTTGCGTTTCATCTCGCGCGCGGCGACAACATGCATGCTGGCCAGATTCCAACTGACCACCCAATCGGGGTTGATACGGCGGATCTGAGTCCAGGCTGCGGATTGGTCATTGCCCGGCATCGGGTTGGGAATGAGTTGCAAATCAAAACCTTCCTTGGCCGCGAGCGTTTTTAGCACGCCAATCGGCTCCTGCCCGAACGGATAGTCGGGGTAGAGGAATGCGATTTTCACGCCCTTGAGATTGCCGTTGGCCTTGGTTTTGATGTAGTGAATATCGTTGGCCATTTGGCCCCAATAGGTCGGCCCAACAGGAAAAATCCACTTGAAAACATCCCCATCGATCGCATCGCCACGGCCTACAAAAGATTGCACCATCACATTGCTATCCGCCATGGCGCGAGGCAGAACGGCGCGGGAAACCGGCGTGGACAGAAAATCGAAGGTGATGGCGCCTTCACGTTTCATCTTTTCATAGCACTCTATGCCACGCTGTGGCTCGTTGCCCTGGTCTTGAACCAGGATCTCGATGGGGTGGCCTTCGATGCCGCCTTTCTGATTCAATATCTTGGCATAGTCATTCACCGCCTGGGCAATCTGCGGTGTGACAAAGCCGTAAGACTTGCTCAGGTCATAACAAAGCGCGAATTTGATCGGCTGGGCTTGCGCCTGTGCAGACTGCAGACCGGCAAGCGCCAATCCCAGACCTGCCACGATAGAAAGTAATTTGGATCTCATGTCTGTCCTCCCAAGAATCATACAGGTTAAAATAAGTTCGATAGGCACACCGTACAGTGTGCCCAAAGAGTGAACGCGAAACCGGATGTCGACGTAGACAGGGTTTCACCCTCGGTCAGGTCAGCCAGCGCTTGCGCCGGCGATAGTGCTTGATGTCATGGAAATTGTGGCCTTCAGCGCCTCCGAGGTAAAACTCTTGGATGTCTGGGTTTTTCTTCATGGCTTCTGCGTTGTCATGCATCACCACGCGTCCGTTCTCGATTAGGTAGCCATGCGAGACCACGTCCAGCGCGGCAATGGCGTTTTGCTCCACCAGCAGAACAGACAGACCTTCTTCCTTGTTGATGCGCCGGACAATATCAAAAATTTCGGTCACGAGAAAGGGCGCCAGTCCGAGGCTGGGCTCATCAAGCATCAACAGCTTGGGCTGCGTCATCAGGGCGCGACCGATGGCCAGCATCTGCTGCTCGCCGCCTGACAGGTAGCCGGACTGCGCGGTGCGCCGCTGGTGCAAGCGCGGGAAGTAGGTGTAAACCATGTCTTTGTTTCGCAGCATGTCCTCGCGGCCACCGCGAACGGCGGAGGCCGCGATCAGGTTCTCGTCAGGCGTCATGTGTTCAAACACGCGCCGCCCTTCCAGGACATGAACGATACCGAGTTTGACGCGCTCGTGAGGCGCCAGCGCATCGATGTTATGTCCTATGAAACGTACCTCACCGCGGGTTACCAGGCCCCGCTCCGGGCGTAGCAAACCGCTGATCGACTTCAGCGTTGTGCTTTTGCCGGCGCCGTTGGCCCCCAGCAGCGCCACCATACCGCCTTGGGGCACTTCAATCGACACGCCCTTGATGGCGAGCGACACGTGGTCGTAGATGACCTCGACGTTGTTCAGCGACAGCACCGGTGCAAGGTTCGCTGCGGGGTTGTGCATCACCGTCGGGGTGGAAGTCAAATTGTCAGTTGAGTGCATGATGTTATCTTTACTTTCGGGCGTAGCCGAAGGGCCAGACCAGCAGATAGTTGCGCAGGTTCGTGTACATCTTGCCCAGACCCATCGGCTCAACCAGCAGGAACACAATGATCAAGGCACCATAAACCGCATGCGGGATGTGGGCCAGCGTTTCAACGCCGAGCGAGGCACCTGCGAGCTGCGCCAGCCAGCCGATCAGGCTGTTCATCAGGCCCGGCATCAGCAGAATGAAGGCGGCCCCAAAATAGCTGCCGATGATGCTGCCCAATCCGCCGACGATCACCATGGCCAGCAACTCGATCGACACGTTGACAGCGAACTGCTCCGGTGTGGCGGCCCGGTAAAAGGTGAAAATCAGAATGGCGCCGCTGATGCCGCCAATGAAAGAAGAGGTGGCGAAAGCCAACAGCTTGTAGTAAAGGCTGTGCACGCCGATGATTGCCGCAGCAAAGTCTTTTTCACGCACGGCGACGAGCGCGCGGCCAAGTGCAGTGCGGCGCAGATTGAGCATAAAGACTGTTACAAGCAGGCACCAGCCCAGCGCTACGTAATAGAGGCCGGAGTCCGAAGTGACGGCCTGGCCGAGTAAGCGCATCGCGGGTGCTTGCAGCGTGGCCTGGGAGCCACCGCTGATGGCCGGCACGTGGGCGATCACCCAGTCCATCACATATTGCAGGGCTAGCGTGCTGAGCGCCAGGTACAGGCCCTTCACGCGCAGCGCCGCAAAAGCGAAAACGCTGCCGATGATCGCGGCCATCACGCCGCCGAGCACCACCGCAATCTCCCACGGAATGCCATTGCGCGCGCCATGCACCGCTGTGTACGCACCGATACCCATGATGGCGGCATAGCCGAAGTGGAACTGACCGGCCCAGCCCAGGATGAGGTTCAGTCCAAGCGCAGCCGCAGTCCACACCAGCCATGGCAACAGGTGTGTACTGAGGGCGAGAGAACTCATGGTGAATGGCGCGGTTAATGCAAAGGCCAGCAGCAAGCCGATCATCCAGCGATCAGCAGGCAACGGGAAAAGTGCCCGCGCGTCCGCGTAACTAGTGTGAAAAATTCCTGACTGACGAAAAAGCATGGCCTTCAGATCCTTTCAATGTCGTGTCGCCCGAACAGACCGTGGGGCCGAATCAGGATGGTCAGAATCAGCGTCGCGGCTACCACTAGGTCGCGGCTGCCACCGCCAACCAATGGGTCGAGATAGCCTGACGCAACACCTTCAAGAAGCCCCAGTAGCAAGCCGGCCAGAATAGCCCCGCCGATGCTGTCAAGACCGCCCAGAACGGCGACGGTCAAGCCCTTGAGTAAAAGCAGCGCCAGCCCTTGATTGACTCCTTGAACCGATCCCCATAACACACCCGCTGTGGTTGCTATAACCGAAGACATGGCCCATGAAAAAGCCACGCCGCGTTCAACTGAAATGCCAATCGACCACGATGCGATGTAGTCGTCGGAGATGGCACGCAGGACAATGCCGCGGCGCGTATGAAAGAAGAACATTAAGACCAGAAACAGGGCACCAGCAACCAGGGCGCCGACCACGTAGGCGCGATTCAGCAGCACCGGTCCCAGAAACAGCGGGTCGTCGCTGATGCCAATGGACATTGGACGACCTGTGCCGCCCCAGATGGCCATCGTTGTCGCGCGTATAAAGATATCCAGCCCTAATGTCATCATCAGGATCATGATGATGGGACGCCCCGCCAGTCGGCGCAACGCCACCCGCTCAATGCCCATGCCGACGAAAAACATCGTCGCCATCGCCAGTGGGATGGCGGCCCACATCGACAGACCCAATCCATTGGCAATCGCCAGCACTACATAGGCGCCCAGCATTGTCATTGCACCTTGCGCCAAGTTGGGCACCGACGACGATTTGTAGATGAGCACGATTCCCAGCGCCACCAATGAGTACATCAACCCCGACAGTGCGCCATTGATGGCTAATTCGGCAAACAGTGAAAAGTCCATGATTTAAATCTCCTGCACCGAGAGTTGGCGCTCTATGGTGCCGACCTCCCCGGATTCGTATGTGATCTGCGCCTTCATCGTGACCGTTTTCTGGCCGCCGTAGATCGCGTCAATGATAGGTGCATAACGCTCTTCCACCACGTTGCGGCGCAACTTGCGTGTTCGCGTGACCTCCCCATCATCGGGGTCGAACTCCTTGTGTAGCGACACGAAGTGATGCAGTTTCAGTCCGTCCGGCAGGATGCTGTTGACGCGTTTGACCGCTGCCGTGACCAATTCGATCACCTCGGGGTTTTGCGACAGGTCGGCATAGGACATGTAGGAAATGCCCCGTATCTCGGCCCAATGTCCAACCGGTTCCTTGTCGATGCAGATGATGGCCGCCAGCGTCTCTCGACTGCTCCCGAGCACCGCCACATCCTTGATGTACGGACTGAACTTGAGGCGGTTCTCGATGTAGTTCGGGATGTAGCGTTCGCCTTTGGCGGTGTGGACCACCTCCGACAAACGCCCAAGCACCACCACTTGCCCGTCAGGCTCGACATAACCGGCATCGCCCGTGCGCAACCAGCCATCCTTCAGTGCTTCCCGGGTGGCATTTTCAAGTTTGTAGTAACCGGAAAACACACTCCCGGATCGAACCATGATTTCGCCATTGTCGCCGATTTTGACCTCAACCCCCGGCAATGGCCTGCCGACCGTGTGCAGGCGTACTTCTTCGGCGTCCTGCAACGCATTGAAAGCGCTGCTTTCGGTTTGACCATAGAACTGTCGCAATTTCACGCCCAGTGCACGGTAAAAAACAAAAGTATCCTCGCCAATGGCCTCGCCGCCAGTGAAGGCATTTCGCAGACGGGTCAGGCCCAGCTGGTCCTTGATCGGGCCGAAGATTAGCCACTCCCCCAGTTGCCGCATCACACGCTCTTTCAGGCTTGATTTTTTTCCCTCGAGTTTGCGTCGTTCGGCTGCCAGCGCGGAGTTCATGGAAACATCGTAGAGCCATTTCTTGAGCGGCGTCGAATCCTCCATGCGAACCTGGATGGTGGTCAGCATGTTGTCCCAGCTTCGGGGTGCCGCCAAATAGAAAGTGGGCGCGACCTGGCGAAGGTCGTGCAGCACCGTTTCCTGGCGCTCGGGAATGTTGATGGTGAAGTGCAGCGCAATACCGGCGCCTACCGTGATCGCAAAGTCGCCCACCCAGGCCATAGGCAGATAGGCGAGGATGTCCTCGCCGAATGTGAAAGCACCCCCGCGATGGGCGTTGCCAACCCCGGCGAGCAAATTCCTGTGGCTCAGCACCACGCCCTTTGGCTTGCCCGTGGTTCCCGACGAGTGGACGAACACGGCAGGCCCTTCGGGCCGGGCCCGTTCGATTAAGGTATTTCGCAGTTTCGGTTCGGCACGTAAGCGATCTGCCCCAATGGCCTGCAACTTTTCCCACGACACCAGTCCGGAATTCGGATAGCTGGTCAAACCGCGTGGCTCGTCGTAAATGATGTTGCTGATCGCTGCGCCCTGATCGCCCAGATCGAGCACCTTGTCGACCTGTTCCTGATCTTCGGCAAGGACGAAGCGGACATTCGCCTCATGCATGAAGTGATGGATTTCATCGTGCGTGGCGTCGGGGTAGACCGGCATGGCGTACCCGCCCAGCATCCCGGCTGCCAGCATGCCCATGTAAAGCCGGGGCCGGTTGTCGCCCAGCACAAGCAAGGCATCATCGGTGCCAAAACCGAGACTTTCCATTCCGGCTGCGCAAGCGAGCGTGGCATCCAGCATTTGCGACCAGGTGGTTTCCTGCCATATCCCCAATTTCTTTTCTCGCATGGCCACGCGCTTGCCAAGCAATTCGGCGTTGCGAGCTAGAATGCGGATGAGAGTGGTCTCGACACCCAGGTCCCAGGTTGCGGTGTTACCGCCCTTGACGGTGTCAATGTCCGCGTCAGTGCGTTGCATGCGCACCCCCCAGATAGGCCTTGATCACGCGTTCATCCTTCATCACCGCGGAGGGAATCCCGGTTCCGATGGTCTCGCCATAGCTGAGCACCATCATACGATCGCAGATGCCGGTGATCACATCCATGTGGTGCTCGATCAGCAGCACGGTGACGTGGCGCTCGTCACGCGCGTCGAGAATAAAGCGCGCCATGTATTCCTTTTCCTCCTGGTTCATGCCGGCCATGGGTTCGTCAAGAATGAGAAAGCTGGGTTCCGCCACTAGCGCACGTGCGAGTTCGACGCGTTTTTTCAGCCCGATCGGAATGCTGTCCACCAGTTCATCACGCACGCTCTGTAGCTGCAGGAAATCGATGATTTCCTCGACCTTAAGACGGTGCAACATTTCGTCCTTGCGACTCAGCCACCAATATAGGGCGGTTTTTGCTACGCCGGCCTTCATGTGGATGTGGCGCCCAAGCAGGATGTTGTCAAGCACACTCATGCCGTTGAAGAGCGCCAGGTTCTGGAAGGTGCGCGCCACGCCCAAGGTCGCAACCTTGTGCGGGGCCATGCCGGTAATATCGCGGCCATTAAGCGAAATACTGCCGACCTGCGGGGGGAAGAAGCCGGTAATCGCATTGGTCATAGTCGTCTTACCGCTGCCGTTGGGGCCGACAAGACCAAAAATCTCGGCGCGCTCAATGCGCAGATTGACCCCGGTTAGTGCGACCAGACCGCCAAACCGTCGCTCCAGCCCTCGACATTCGAGGACCGGTACCCCTGTTTGCTTGTCACCATGCATGAGAGTCGATCCTTGTTCTTTTAAGATTGGTGGTCTTGATCATTTAAATGCCTTTGACATTGCACTGCCGGTAATCTGCGTGACTGATGACGGCCAAAGTGTGTAGCAAAAAAATTAGTTTTGATCCTAACATTAGTTAGGCAGTTTTTGGTTTACTTGGTTGAATTTAAGCGCGTCCTGAGTGCCATTCTGTACAGGAACAGTTTATTCAATGCAAGGGCTGCTTCGGTGGGGTTATTCTTGAACGTACTGAATAACTGTACCTTGCGCGATTTTGCGTCAACAGTGGCGGAGTCGTAGCCGTGCTCAATTAGCAGTTCGCGGGTGTGCTGGCCAAAGCGCGGAGGTGCGATGTGCACTCGCCCCGGCGTGCGCGACAATTTCACGGGTATGCCAACGGTTTGAACTCCCTCCACCTGCAATACCATGTCTCGATGCAGCGGGTGGGGGTCGGTCAACACCTGCGGAATGGCCCTGACAGCGCCCGCCGGAATGCCGGCGGCCAGCAGTTGGCGGCAAGCCACTCCCCATCCACTAGCAGCAAATGTTTCTCCAACAGGGCGTGCAGCGCGTCGCGCTCCCGAAAACGGTCGGCGTTGGTGGCAAAGCGCGGCTCGTTGGCCATTTCGGGACGGCCGAGGAACTCACACAATTTTTTCCACTGTCCGTCGTTGCCGATTCCTAGGTGTATGGTCCCGGAGAGTCGTGACATTATTCTATCCACCAAGGAGGAAAAATCGTTATGGCAAACATGCTTCATGGCAGCGCCCGCACAACGCCGCGAATTCGAGCCGAGCGCCAAAGGTCGCAAGAAAAGACCGGTGCCCTGGCCCGGCGTTATGGGCTGAGCCGTACGACTGTCATAAAGTGGCGATCCCGCACCACGACCGCAGATGCGCCCATGGGCCCGACGAAGCCCAAAAGCAAAGTGCTTTCACCTGCCGAGGTGGCTGTGATCGTGGAACTCCGAAGAAGAACACTGCTGCCGCTGGATGACATGCTGGGCTGTCTTCGTCAAAGCATTTCAAACCTTCAGGCCGGCCAGAGCGCCAAAGGTGGGTAGGGGAGAAGTCGTGTCCATGGATATTTTTCAGTACGAGCGAGGCAGACCCATTACGTGCTCGGCAATGTGGTTGAGCACCATTTCACGGTTCAGCGGCGCGGTGCGCAGCAGCCGCACCAGACCGTACAGATCGTACATGCCGTATTCCTTGGTGAACCCGTTACCGCCGAAGCACTGTATCGCGCTGTCAACGGCGTGAATGCCGGCCTCGGCCGCAGCGTACTTGGCCATATTGGCAAATTCGCCGGCTGGCAGGCCCTGGTCGAAGGCCCAGGCGGCTTTGACCGCCATCAGCGAGGCCATCTCGACCTCGCTGCGGGCCATCGCCAGCGGGTGCTGCACGCCCTGGTAGGCGCCAATCGGCGTGTTGTTGAACACCTTGCGGTCGTTTGCATAGGCCACGGCCTTCTTCAGTGCAAAGCGGCCAATGCCGGTGCACAGGCCCGACAGGATGATGCGCTCAGGGTTCAGCGTGTCGAACAGGATGTTGAAACCCTTGCCGACCTCACCCAGCACGTCGGCTTCGGTTAGCGCCACGTCGTCGAAGAACACCTGCCACTGCGTCTCGGGCACCGGGAAGGCGACCGGAATCAAGGTCTTGCTGATGCCCTCCTTCTTCATGTCGACCATGAAAATGGTGAAGCCGTCAGTCTTTTTTCTTACGTCGGCGCGCGGCGTGGTGCGCGTCACGACCATGGCGTAGTCGGCACAGTTGGCATCGGTGATGAAGACCTTCTGGCCGTTGAGCCGGAAGCCGCCGTTGCCGTCGGGTTTGGCGATGCTGGTGATCTCGATCGAGTTGGAACCGGCGTTCGGTTCGGTGATGGCGAAGCAGAACTTGATCTCGCCAGTGCAGCCGCCCGGCAGAAAGCGGCGCTTCATGTCCTCGCTGGCGTGCTTGGCCAGCAGGCCCATGGTCATGGTCGGGCCGACCACCAGGTTCAGCAGCGGAATACCATTGTTGGCTAGTCCTTCCATGAACAGCAGCATCTCGGTCATGCCCTGGCCGGCACCGCCATAGGCCTCGGGCACCATGATGCCGAGAAAGCCATCGTTGGTGATCTGCTTGTACAGCTCGGCCGGTGGTTCGCCCTTCTCGGCGTAGCCTCTCCAGTAGTTATGGTCGAACTGCTTCGAGATACGGTCGCCGTACTCGTAGATCATCCGTTGTTCCTGGGTCAGGTTGAAATCCATGAGGTTTCCTTTCTTTATAGTTAGGCAGAAGGGAACTTGGGCGCGCGTTTCTCACGTACCGAGGCCACGCCTTCCTTGGCATCTTCGCCGAGGAAGCACAGCATTTCCATCGCCAGCGAACTCTCGAAAATCGGGCGCGCCATGTTCATCCAGCCGTTAAGCGAGCGCTTGGTGAAGCGGATCGCCTGCTGGCTGCCATTCGCCAGCTTGTTGGCCACGGCCATTGCCTTGTCCATCAGCTCGGCGCGCGGCACGCACAGGCTGACCAGACCGATGCGTTCGGCTTCTTTGCCATTCACGAAATCGGCCGTCAGCAGGTAGTACTTGGCCTTGGCCATGCCGCACAAAAGCGGCCACAGAATCGCGGCGTGGTCGCCGGCGGCGACACCGATTTTGACGTGGCCGTCGGTGACCTTGGCCTCCTCGGCCATGATGCTGATGTCGGCCAAAAAGGCCACCGCCAGACCGGCACCCACGGCCACGCCATTGATGGCCGAGATGATGGGCTTGTCGCAGGCCATCATGTTGTAGACCACGTCAGCAGCCTCTGTCATGGTGTTGGCAATTTCTTTGGGGTTGCCGACCATGTTGCCTACCCAATCCAGGTCGCCACCAGCCGAGAATGCCTGGTCGCCAGCGCCGGTGATGATTGCCACCTTGGTTTTGGGATCGTCGTTGACGACGCCCCAGATCTTGGTCAGCTCCCAATGCAGGCGGCCGTTGGTGGCGTTCATCACTTCGGGACGGTTGATCGTGATGAGCAGCACGCCATTGGGTTTGTGGTCGAATTTGAGGAATTGGAAGTCAGCGTAGTTCATTGAGAGGCTCCTTGAAGAAAATGGGAAGTCGGTTAAAAAAGGGGAAAAAGGGGATAACAAAGATCAGTAATGTCAGCGCAGCTTGGCGCGCCCATTGTTCAGCACGACGACGTTGAGCTCCATAGCCAGGGCCCGGAACGAAGCGACCTTGCCATCCACCCAGACTTCGGTGCGTATCGTTTTGCCGGGATAGACCGGTCACGAAAAGCGCACATCCAGCGACTGCAGGGCGTTTGGGTCGCCAACGCAGACGCTTTGGGTGAGGGCCCAACCGGCAATGCCATAGGTGGCCAGGCCATTCAGGATGGGCCGCTCGAAGCCGGCGGCGCTGGCCACCGCGGGTTCGGCATGCAGCGGGTTGTAGTCCGCCGAGAGCCGGTAGATCAGCGCGGCGCGGCTGGGTTGCGAAATCGACGCTGTGGTTGGCTGCGCGCGTGGGCAACTCATTCACGGTTTTGGCCGGGCCGGTGGGGCCACCAAAACCGCCATCGGCGCGGCAGAAAGTGGTGGAGGTGAGCATCGCCAGAAACTCGCCGCTGGTCGCGTCATGCACCGTGCGCTCGGTATAAACCAACGCGCCCTTGCCCGTGCCTTTGTCGACGATGCCAGCAACCCTGGTGCGCGCGATCACCTCGCCCTCGGGGGCTGGCAAGCGGCGGATGACCAAACCTTGCTCCCCATGCACCAGGCGAACGGCGTCGATGCCCGTGGTCGGGTCTTTCATCCACATTCCAGTGTAGCCCAGGACCACCGGCAGTGTCGGCAGTGCCAGCAGGTTTTTTTCATGGACGAAGCGCAGCTCGGTTTCGTTCAGAGGGTCAGTGCCCAGGCCGACGCCCAGTGCGTACAGCATGGTGTCGCGCTGTGTGTAGCGATGGCGCACGTCCTCGAACGGCCACGCCATCAGCTTGGCGTAGTTGATCGCCATGGTGTGGCTCCGCTTTAGACCGGGTCTCAGGAGAACACGATATTCGAACTCTCCAGTGGATAGAGGTTCTGCTTCATCGCGGGCAGCACGCGCCCGGCGATGGTCTCGAGCGTCCAACCTGCGCTGGTGTGCATGCCGCGGATTGGGCGCGACTGGCCCATGAGGAAAATTTCGTTGCCGTGCACGGCGAAGATCTGGGCCGTGACGTCGGCCGCGGCATCGCTGGCCAGCGGCGCAATCTGTTTGGTGCCGAGTTTTTTTAGCTTTTCCACGCGCGCCTGCTGCTCGGGGGTGTCGGTGGGGATGGCGCCGACCATGCGGCTCCAGGCGAACGGCGAGATGCAGTTGGGGCGCACGTTGTAGCGCTGCATGTCGCCAGCGATGTGGCGTGACATGGCCACGATGCCCAGCTTTGCAGCAGCATAATTGGCCTGCGCTGGGTGCTACCCATTCGAGTTGCGCCGAGCCGCAACGGGTACACAACGCGTGCGGGTAGAGCACATGCCGGTCGCAGGCGCGGCAATGCTGGATCTGAAACCGGCCCTGCACTAGCGCCAGCGCGATCTGCGCGTTCGGGCCGGGGCCTTCAAAAACGGAATTGCGTACGTCGCTCATGACGGCAACTTCAGCACGCTGGCAGCCAGGATGTTGCGCTGCACTTCGTTGCTTCCGCCGTAGATAGTGGCCGGACGCGCATTGTAGAAGGTGGTCAACGCATCGGTTTTGCCACCGGGCAGCGCGATAGGGCCGGGTAGGGCGCCACTGGCGCCGACGACGTCAACCAGCAGGTCGGCCAGGCGCGAATAGGTTTCGGTGGCGAACAGCTTGAGCATCGAGACATCCGGCCCCAGGGTTTCGCCACGCTTGACCTGCTCGATAAAGCGGCCATAGAGCGCGCCCAGGTCGGCCACGTCCAGAGCCAGCTTGGTGTAGCGGTCTACGAAGCCGGTGTCTTCGAACAGGCCGAGGCGCTGCGCGGCTTCCTGCACGCGGGCTAGCGCGTACTGGCTTTGCTTGGGGCTGCCCAGGAAGATGCGCTCAAAGCCGAGCAACGCCTTGGCGATGGTCCAGCCCTTGTTCAACACGCCCACGATGCTGGTGCGCGGCACGCGCACGTTTTCCAGGAAGACCTCGCAGAAGTCCTCGCTGCCCGCGATGTTGCGGATGGGATGCACCGTGATGCCCGGGGTTTTCATGTCGGCCAGCAGGAAGCTGATGCCTTCCTGCTTCTTGGCTGATTTGTCGGTACGCACCAGCAGGAAGATGTGGGTGGCGTCCTGCGCCAGCGTGGTCCAGGTCTTTTGTCCGTTGACGATGAAGTCGTCGCCGTCGACTACCGCTTCGGTGCGCAGGCTGGCCAGGTCGGAGCCGGAATTGGGTTCCGAATAACCTTGGCACCAGATGTGCTCGCCGGCAATGATCTTGGGCAGGTAGTAGGCGCGCTGCGCCTCATTGCCGTGGTTGATTAGCAGCGGGCCGACCATGGTGATGCCCATGTCGGGTGCGCGCGCCACGCCCCAGCGCTCTTGCTCTTCAATGAAGATGATGACTTTCTCAGGCGAGAGTCCCATGCCGCCGTATTGGCTGGGCCAGCTTGGAGCAACCCAGCCTTGTTTGGATAGCGCCAGGTACCACGGTCCGATTTCGGACCAGCGCAGGCGTCGCTGCGGGTAGCGCCATTCGCCGGGAAAGCGGGTTTCAAAAAATTCGCGGACGGTAGCGCGGAAGCTGGCGTTGTCGAGCGCATTCCAGTCGGTGAAGGTAGATGTGGATGAGGTGTTCATGCGTGTTCCTGCGCGGGGGCGTTGCGGGTGAGGTCGGCGTAGCGGCGGCGTTGCTGGGTGCCATTGCCCAGCCAGGCGGCCAACACTAGGGCACGCTGCAGGTACAGACCCAGGTCGTATTCGTCGGTGACGCCAATGGCGCCGTGCAGTTGCACTGCTTCGCGTGCCACCTGCAGTCCGGCGTCCGACGCGCGGGACTTGACGCGGCAGGCCATGGCCGAGCGCGCTGTGGCATCGCCGTCCTGAGCATCGAGCAGGGCCACCGCCTGCGTCACCACGCTGGCGGTCAGTTCCTGCTGGATCAACAGGTCGACGGCGCGGTGCTGCAGCGACTGGAAGCTGCCGATCGGCTTGCCGAACTGGATCCGCGTGCGCAGGTAGTCCAGTGTTATGGACAGCATGCTGCGCACCAGGGCCAGCAGTTCAACGCTCCCCAATACCAAGGTTTCATCGTAGGCGCGGGTCAGCGCGGCCACGGCGACCGCCCCTTCGGCCAGCAGGTGGCTGGCGGGCAGGCGCACGTTGTTGAAGTCAAGCTGGGCGACATAACTGCCATCGGCCAGCGGCTGGCTCGACAGGGTGAGGCCGGATGCATCGGCCGGCATCCACACCAAGGCCAGACCTTGCGGCCCGCTGGCGCTGACGACGTAGCCGTCGGCCCCAGCGCCGGGGCGCACATGGCGCTTGTCGCCGTGTACCAGCAGGGAGTCACCCTGGCGTTCCAGCCGGGTCGCAGCCTGGCCCGGCCGGTCTTTCGCGCCGGTGACATCTTCCTGCCAGGCCACGGCGGGCAGCGTGCGACCCTCGGCGAGTTCGGTTAGCAGACGCGTCGATAGCTTGGTGGCACCCGCATGGGCCAGCAGCCGGCCGGCGAAGACCAGCACCGGCACCACCGGTTCGGGCGCGACCTGAGAAGCCAGGGCGGCCGCCACCTCGGCCATCTCAGCGAAGCCCTGGGCGTATCCGCCCAGTTGTTCGGGCACCAGCAGCCCGGTCCAGCCCTGCTCGGCCAGGGCGTCCCAGAAGCGGCGGTCGTAGCCCGGCGCTTGCTGGCGCAGGGCGCGGGCACGATTGAGTGGCGATTCTTTGGTTGCGAAACTGAGCGCGCTTTCGCGCAGCATGGTCAATTGGTCGGCACGTTCGCTGTCGTGGGTGGTGGTCATGATGGGGTGGGTGCTGTCATGGGTTAAAAAGAAGGTATTGACGAGGAATTGTTGGCCTTGGCGGAAAGAAAATCGGTCGTGAGCTCGTAAATGTCGATAGGATTTGGGCAGGCCCAGCACCTTCTCGGCAATGAAGCACAGGATGAGTTGCGGGCTGATCGGCGCGATGCGCGGGATCATCATTTCGCGCAGGTAGCGTTCGACGTGGTATTCCTTGGCGTAGCTATAGCCGCCCGGCGTGGCTATGGCGCGCTGGCAGGCGTTGAAACCAGCCTCGGCGCCGCAGGGCAGGCCGTTGTCGTATTTCCAGGCCGCGCGCACCGCCATCATTTCAGCGGCCTCAAGCCCCATCCATGATTGCATCAGCGGATGCTGGATCGACTGCTTCCGCACGAAGGGTCGATCAAATATCATGCGTTCACCGGCGTACTTGACGGCCACCTGCAGCGCCGCGCGGCCCAGGCCGACGGCTTCGCCCGCGATCAGTACCCGCTCCGGGTTCATGCCATGCAGGATGTATTCGAAGCCGCGGCCCTCTTCGCCGATGCGGTCTTCCACTGGCACCCGCAGGCTGTCGATGAAAAGTTCGTTCGAGTCGACTGCCTTGCGCCCCATTTTTTCGATTTCGCGCACCTCGACAAAACGGCGGTCAAGGGCAGTGTAGAACAGGCTCAGGCCGAAGGTCGGCTTCTTGCAGTTCTCCGGCGGCGTGGTCCGCGCCAGGATCAGCATCTTCTCAGCCACCTGGCCGGTCGAGATCCAGACCTTCTGGCCGGACAATACATAGTGGTCGCCAACTTGTTCGGCGCGGGTTTTCAGACGGGTCGTGTTCCGCCCCGTGTTGGGCTCGGTGATGGCGAAGCAGGCTTTTTCCCTGTCTTGGAACAGCGGCGGCAGCATGCGGTGTTTCTGCTCCTCGTTGTCGAACACGGCCACCAGCTGCAGCCCGAAAATGTTCATGTGCACCGCTGATGCGCCCGACAACCCTGCGCCCGACTGGGAGATGGCCTGCATCATCACGGTGGCTTCACTGATGCCCAGCCCGCCGCCGTCATATTCCTGCGGCAGGCAAATGCCGAGCCAGCTGCCATCGGCCAGGACGCGGTGCAGCTCGTGCGGAAAGCCGCCAACCTTGTCACGTTCGAGCCAGTAGCCATCGTCGAAGCGGGCGCAGATTTTACCGATGGCCTCGCGGATGGATTCGTGCTCTGGGTTGGGTGTGAAATCCATGGGGATGCTCTAGTGGGTTCAGAGGGCCAGACCCAGGCGCGTGCCCTGGTCAATGGCGCGCAAGGCATCGAGTTCGGCGGCCAGCTCGGCGCCGCCGATCAGATCGGGCGTGAGGCCGAGCGCGCGCAGTTCGGCAAGCAATGCGTTCTCGCTGTCCTGACCGGCGCACAGGACGATGGTGTCCACCTCCAGCGTCTGTGGCACGCCGTTGACGCTCAGATGCAATCCAGCGTCGTCGATGCGTTCATAGCTGCAGCCCGACTGCGTGCGCAGGCCGCGCCGCGCCAGCTCGGCCTTGAGCGCCCAGCCAGTGGTCATGCCCAGGCTGCGCCCGGGTTTTTCAGGTTTACGCTGCAACAGGGTGACTTCGCGTGGCGCGCTGACGGGCTGCATCGGTTTGAGGCCGCCCGCGGCTGCGGGTGAGGTGTCGACACCCCATTCGGCCTGAAACTGCGCGACCGTCTGCGGCCGGGGGCCATCGGGTGGCGTTTTGTGCAGCAGGAACGTTGACACGTCGAAGCCGATGCCGCCGGCGCCGATCACGGCCACCTTGCGGCCGGCCAGTGCCCGGCCCGACAGCAGGTCGGCATAGCTCACCACCTTAGGGTGGGCTATGCCAGGTATCTGCGGCGTGCGCGGGCGCACGCCGGTGGCCACCACTATGCGGTCGTAGTGGCCGTTGACGAGAGAGGGGGCATCCGCCCGGGTATTGAGCTTGAGCGTCACGCCATGCCGCGCCACGCCTTGCTTGAAGTAGCGCAGCAGTTCATTGAATTCCTGCTTGCCCGGCACGGCACGCGCTAGGTTCAACTGGCCGCCGATCTCGTGACCGGCCTCAAACAGGGTGACCGCATGGCCGCGCTCGGCCGCGGTGACCGCGCACGCCAGCCCGGCCGCGCCGGCGCCGACCACCGCCACCTTGCGCGGCACGGCCTTTGGCGGCAACAACGAGAACTCCAACTCGCGCCCGGCACGCGGGTTGACCAGGCAGGTGGCCGGGCGCTCGGAGAAGATGTAGTCGAGACAGGCCTGGTTGCAGGCGATGCAGGTGTTGATCTCGTTGGCGCGGCCCTCGGCCGCCTTGCGCACGAAGTCGGCATCGGCCAGGAAAGGGCGCGCCATCGACACCATATCGGCGTCGCCACTGGCTAGGATTTCTTCGGCCAGATCGGGCGTGTTGATCCGGTTGGAGACGATGACGGGAATCGTCACCGCTTTTTTGATGCGGGCCGCTGCAAAGCGCCAGGCGGCGCGCGGCACCACGTAGGCAATGGTGGGGATGCGTGCTTCGTGCCAGCCGATGCCAGTGTTGATAATATCGGCGTCAGCAGCCTGCACCGCCTGCGCGAGCTGGATGATCTCAGCGGCCGGGGCGCCACCTTCGACCAGATCGAGCGCCGATACTCGATACATGAGCAAAAACTGCGGACCCACCCGTTCGCGAGTGCGACGAACGATCTCCACCGGCAGGTGATGGCGATTTTCCATGCTGCCGCCAAATTCGTCGCTGCGGTTGTTGGTGCGCGTGACGGTGAACTGGTTTAGCAGGTAGCCCTCCGAGCCCATGATCTCGACGCCATCGAAGCCAGCGCGCTGGGCGAGTTCGGCGCAGCGCACATAGTCCTCAATCGTTTGCCAGACTTCGGCTGTGCTCAAGGCACGCGGCGCGCGCGGGTTTATGGGAGAGGGAATCTCGGAGGCTCCGACGGGCCTAGCGACTTTTGCGTTGCGGCCTGTATGCAGAATTTGCAGAATGATCTTACCGCCCTCGGCATGCACCGCCTGTGGAATCGGTTTCAGCGCATCGGCTTGCTCCGTAGTGACGAGCAGGGGACCAGTTTCATCCAGCAGGCCATCCTGGCAGGGGGCATAGCCGCCCGTGACGATCAGGCCCGCACCACCGCGTGCGCGCTCGGCATAGAACAGGGACAGCCGGTCGATAGAGCGGTCCAGCGACTCCAGACGTGTGTGCATCGAACCCATTACCATCCGGTTGCCAAGGGTGTGCGCGCCGACCTTCAGGGCGGACAGTAGCGTCGGAAAGAAAACAGTGGCTTCGGTGGACATTGAGAAAGTCTCCTGAAAAATCTAACTAACACCTGTTCAATGATATATCATGCGGCGTAGATCAGCCATGCAATTGTCGTGCACCTCAAATTCTTCGTCCAGATTGACGGTGTGATGCAGGCGGCGATTTTGGCAACAGTCAGCCAGGAGGTATTACCCATGATGTTCGATGAAGATCAAATTGCGCTGCGTGACGTGGCGCGCCGCTTTGCGCGAGAGAAACTCAGGCCCGATTACCAGAAGCGCGAGTCGCAGCCGGGTATTGACCGGGCGCTATTCCAGGAAATGGGTTCACTCGGTCTGATCGGTGTCGATCTGCCCGAGGAATATGGCGGCTTGGGCTTGAGTGGCGTCACGGCCGGCATCATTACCGAGGAAATTGCCTATGGCGATTTCAACGTCAGCTATATGCAGTTGCTTAGTTCGCTGATGGGCGCCATTATTCATGCCAATGCGTCGCCCGAGTTGGCGCGCACCTGGAACAGCCGGATCGTGGCGGGCGAGGCCATCGTCGCTCTGGGTTTGACCGAACCGCGGGGCGGCTCGGATGCCGCTAATCTGCAACTCAAGGCGCGTCGCGTTGGCGACGAGTACGTGCTTTCCGGTGAGAAGACCTCAATTACCTTTGCCGATCAGGCCGATGCCATTGTGTTGTTCGCGCGCACCGGCAAGCCCGAGGAGGGCGCTCGCGGCATCACCGCGTTTCTAGTGGACCTGGACCAGAAAGGCGTGCAGCGCACGCGCTTCAACGATGTAGGCAGCAAAATCATCGGCCGTGGCTCGGTGTTTTTCGACGACGTGCAGGTGCCGGTCGAGAACCGACTGGGCGAAGAGGGCAAGGGGTTCACGCAGGTGATGCAGGGGTTCGACTTCAGCCGCATCCTGATCGCGCTGCAGTGCGTGGCCGCTGCGCAAGCCTCGATCGACGAAACCTGGGAGTACGTGAAGGAGCGTTACACCTTTGGTTCACCGCTGGCGCAGTACCAGGGTGTAAGTTTTCCGATTGTCGAGTTTGAGACCCTCATTGCCGCCTGCCGCCAGCTCTGCTACCACGGCCTGGCCTTGCGCGACGCAGGCCAACCGCACACCACGGAAGCGGCCATGGTTAAGTGGATGGGGCCCAAAACCGCTTTTGACGCGATCCATCAGTGCCTTCTGACGTTTGGTCACTATGGCTGGTCAATGGATCTGCCGCACCAGCAGCGCCTGCGCGACGTGATGGGCTTGGAAATCGGCGACGGCACGGCGCAAATCATGAAACTGATCGTTGCGCGCGAGCGCGTTGGGCGCGCGGCGGTGCAATATGCGAAGGAGAACAAATCATGAGCCAGACATATCCCTTGGTGGTCAGCCGTGAAGGCGCCGTTGGCATCATCGAACTGGCGCGACCCGAAAAATTCAACTGCCTGTCAATGTCCGTTCATGCGGGCATCGAGGCCGCCATCGACGGGTTCGAGAAACCCGACTCCGGTGTGCGCGCCATTCTGATCCGGGCGCAAGGCAGGCATTTCTGCACCGGGGCCGACCTGGATGAGGTGAAGTCGCTGCGCGCCGATCCAGCCAGGTTGAAGCATTTCATCAGCTATGGCCACAGCGTGCTCAAGCGCCTTGAGCGCAGCGATCTGCCAGTGGTTGGGGCCTGTCAGGGCCTGACTCTGGCCGGTGGCAGCGAACTGATGCTGGCCTGCGACATCATTTTTGCCGCAAAGGACGCGCGTTTTGGTGATCAGCATGCCCAGTTCGGCTTGATTCCTGGTTGGGGTGGTAGCCAGCGCATCCCGCGCGTCGCCGGCCTGCGACGTGGCCTGGATCTATTCTTCTCGGCGCGCTGGATTGATGCCGACACGGCCCTGCAGTGGGGGCTGGTGAACTATGTGGTTGAGCCTGAGACGCTGGGCGAGGCGGCGCTGGCGTACTGCACCAAGGTTGCCACGCGCAGCCGCATCGGCATTTCCAACATGAAGCGCCTCGCGCGGCAGGGCATGGAGGGTTCGTCGGAGGTCGGCCTCAAGCTCGAGGAAGACCTGGTCAGTGCCGCCCTGCTTGATGACGATATCAGTGAAGGACTGGCGGCTTTCGAAGCGCGCCGTACACCGGCGTTCAAGTCCTGAGTACTTTTCCTTACATATCGGTGCAAGAGCGTATATGACCATTCTTTCCTCACGTGTGTCGACTTCCGACGACGAATTTCGACTCAACTGCAAAGCCTACGAGGCCGTGATTGCGAATTTGCAGAGTCGTCGCCAACTGGCGCTGGCCGGTGGCCCCCTGAAGGCGCGGGAAAAGCATCTCGCGCGCAACAAAATCCTGCCGCGCCATCGGGTCGAAGTATTGCTCGATCCTGGCTCGCCTTTCCTGGAAGTTGGCATGCTGGCCGGAGAAGGCATGTACCACGGCGTGCCGCCGGGCGCCAGCATCATCACCGGCATCGGCCTGGTGCAGGGCCGTCCTTGCATGATCATTGCCAATGACGCGACCGTGAAGGGCGGCACCTACTATGGCATGACCTGCAAGAAGCATGTGCGGGCGCAGCAGATTGCCTGGGCACACCGCTTGCCCTGTATCACGCTGGTGGACAGTGGTGGCGCATTCTTGCCGGAGATGGCCAACATCTTTCCCGATGTAGGCCAGTTTGGCAGCATTTTCAACAACCAGGTTCGCATGTCGGCCGAAGGCATCCAGCAGATTGCCGTGGTGATGGGGCCCTGCACGGCCGGCGGTGCCTACATCCCGGCGCTGTGCGATGAGGCGGTGATTGTCAAGGAACAGGGTTATATGTACCTCGGTGGCCCCGAGCTGACCTTTGCAGCGACGGGCGAGACAGTGGATGCCGAATTGCTGGGCGGAGCCGAGATGCACTGCAGCGTCAGCGGCGTCACCGATCACATCGCCGAAGATGACCGCCACGCGCTGGCGATCACGCGTGAAATCGTACGGGACTTGGGTGAGCAGCCCAAGCCGCGCTGGACGCGCCAGCCCTCGATGCCGCCGCGGTTTGATCCGCGTGAGATTTACGGCATCATCAGCCGCGACACCAAGATTCCGACCGACACGCGCGAGATTCTGGCGCGCTTCGTCGACGACAGCCGGTTCCAAGAATTCAAGCCGATGTACGGCGACACCCTGCTAACCGGTTTTGCGCGCATCCACGGCCACGAGGTTGGCATCCTCGCCAACCAAGGCGTGCTGTTCCCGGACAGCGCGATGAAGGCGGCACACTTCATTGATTTGTGCTGCCAGCGTGACATCCCGCTGCTTTTCATGGCCGACGTGACCGGCTTCATGGTCGGTCGCGCCGCCGAGCAGGCCGGCATCGCCAAGGCCGGGGCAAAGATGATCACGGCGATGGCCTCGGCCAACGTGCCCAAGTACACCATCATCATGGGCGCCTCTTACGGCGCCGGCTACCTGGCCATGTGCGGTCGGCCGTTTAACCCAACCGCGATGTTCGCCTGGCCGACCGGCCGCGCGGCCATTATGGGTCCGGATCAGGCCGCCACTGTGATGGCGCTGGTTCGCAAACAGATCAATAAGACCGAGGGAAAAGAGTGGACGCCCGAGGAAGAAGAGGCGTTCAAGGCCCCAGTGCGCAAGATTTACGAAGACTTCCAGCCTGCTACAAACTTCTCATCGAATTTGTGGGTGGACGGCATCATCGATCCGGTGGAAACACGCGACGCCATGGGGCTGCTGCTCGACCTCGCATCCCGTACTGCCGCCAAACCGACGCCGTTCGGTGTCTTCCGTTTCTAACCAGGACGCCAGCCATGCAACGCATCCACACCGTCTTGATGACCCACTTCACTGCAGGAGTTGGGCATGCTTAAAAAAATCCTCATTGCCAACCGCGGCGAGATCGCCTGCCGCATTGCCCGCACCTGCCGCAAGCTCGGTCTGGAAGTGGCCACCGTGCATTCCAGTGCCGACCGGTTTGCCCGTCATGTGCGCGAGATCGGTGAATCGGTCGAGATCGGGGACGCTGCGCCCAGCGAGAGCTACCTTAACATTGAGGCCATCGTCGCGGCGGCCAAGCGCGTCGGCGCGGACGCCGTGCATCCAGGCTATGGTTTCGTCTCAGAAAACGCGGCATTTGTGCGCGCGCTCGACGTGGCTGGACTCACCTTCATTGGGCCCCGAGCCGAGACCATCGAGCGCGTTGGCGGTAAAGCCAGCGCCAAACTGGAAGCCGCCCGCCTGGGCGTGCCGGTCATTCCCGGCAGCGAAGGCGCCATGACCGACCCGGCCGAGGTGCTGCGCCTGGTGCGCGGTATGAAGCTGCCCGTGCTGCTCAAGGCGGTGGCTGGTGGCGGTGGCCGTGGCATGGCGGTGGTCGAGACGCTGGAGGGGCTGGAGTTGCGCATCGAGAGTGCCATGCGCGAGGCCGAAAAAGCCTTTGGTAACGGCGAACTGATCGTCGAGCGTTATCTGCCGCATGTGCGGCATCTGGAGGTACAGGTGGCCGGCGATGGCCGGGGTCACGCCATTCACCTGTTCGAGCGCGAGTGCACCTTGCAGCGCCGCCATCAAAAGGTGATCGAGGAAGCCCCGTCCGCCGGCCTCGATCCGCGCCTGCGCGAGGCCATCCTGGCCGATGCGGTGAAGCTAGTCGCAGGTGTCAACTACCGCGGCCTGGGCACGGTGGAGTTCGTCGTCGCCGGCGATGAACATTATTTTCTGGAGGTCAATCCGCGATTGCAGGTCGAGCACCCAGTCACCGAGGAAGTGACCGGCCTTGATCTGGTGGAGTTGCAACTGCGCATCGCCGCCACCGGCGTTCTACCTCTGACGCAGGCTGAAGTGCGTTGCACGGGCCATGCCTTCGAGGCCAGACTGTGCGCGGAAGATGCCGCCGCTGGCTTTCTGCCTGCCTCGGGCCGGTTGCAGGTGGTCGATTTTTCGCGGGTGGGCGTGCGTGTCGAATCCGGTGTGGACAGTGGCGACGAGATATCGCCGCACTACGATTCGATGATTGCCAAACTCATTGCGCATGGCCCCGATCGAGAGTCGGCGCGCCGGGCACTGGTGGCCGGACTGCGCGAAAGCACGGTGATCGGCCTGGTCACCAACCTGCGGTTTCTGCATGAACTGCTCGAATGGCCGGAGACCCGCGACGCCAGTTTCCACACCCGCCTGATCGACGAGCGCCATGCCGAGCGCGGCGTGGTGGCGCCCGCCGCGCCGCCGATCGAACACTTGGCGGCGGCTGCGCTGCACTGGCTGGCGCAACAGCGGGCTGGGTCGCCCGCGTTGGGCTGCTGGACGCTGTGGGATGGCTTCACCGGTTGGCGCCTGTCAAGCGGGCCGATTCAGGCCGCGCCCCAGCCGGCTCTGGTGTTGAAGGCAGACAGGGCCGAGTGGCCGGTGCGGTTTTCGGCTCGCGACGTCAACGGCGCCTGCACGCTGGTCATCGGCGAGGAAATGGTGAACGCCACGCTGCAGCCGATTGCGGATGGCCGTTATCTGTTGCAGTGCGGCGGGCGTGCGCTGGAACTGGCAATGCGGGGAGATGCGCAGCACGTTGAGTTCTCCAGTGCGCTGGGCAGCGGCGTGTTTACGGCGGAACCCTATCTGGGCGGCGCTGCCGGTGACGCAGCCGCCAGCGGGCAACTGGGCGCGCCGATGATGGGTAAAGTGGTCGCTGTCAAGGGCGCGGTCGGTGATGCGCTGGTCACGGGCCAGACCGTGATCGTGCTCGAATCCATGAAGATGGAGTTCCATGTAACGGCACCTTACAACGGTAGTTTGAGCAGTCTGCGTTGCCGGATTGGGGATATGGTCGAGCGCCATCAGGTGTTGGCCGAGGTCAGCCCGGCCTGATCCAGAGAGATATCAGCGACCAGCAACCCGGCGGCTTCGGTCGAGTTCCATGAAGAGGGCCGGCGCGAGGGCTTTTCAGATGGAGAAGCAGACTTATTCTTTGGCGGATCGCGCGGCGCGGTATTTTTTCACGCCGTGCGGGATTTACAGTACAGGAGTTGGTCATGGGCCGAGTACAGAACAAGATCATTCCGGCGACGACGGGGGATGGCACCGTATGTCCGTGATTGAAACGCTGATCGATGTGCGAGGTTCGGACTTCGGCAACAACCTGGCCCACCACGCGGGACAAATCGATATTCTGCGCGCTCGCCTGGCCGAAGCGGCCACAGGTGGGCGCGACGCGCACATTCGGCGCCACCGCGAGCGCGGCAAGCTGCTGGTGCGCGAGCGCATCGACTTCATCGTCGATGATGGCAGCGTCTTCCTGGAGCTCTCGCCGCTGGCGGCTTGGGAGCAGTACGGCAACCAGGTGCCGGGCGCGGGCATCGTCACCGGCGTCGGAATGGTGGCCGGACGGCCCTGCATGTTCATCGCCAATGATGCAACCGTCAAGGGCGGCTCGTTCTTCCATGAAACCGTGAAGAAACACATCCGGGCGCAGGAGATCGCGGAGCGCCTGCGTCTGCCTTGCCTGTATCTGGTTGACTGTGGCGGCGCTTTCCTGCCGGAGCAGGACCGCGTCTTTCCCGACAAGGATCATTTCGGCAACAGCTTTCACCGCCAGTGCCGCATGTCGCAGGCCGGCCTGCCGCAGCTCTCGGCCGTGTTCGGCGGCTGCACTGCCGGCGGAGCCTACATCCCCGCGTTGTCGGACGAAGTGGTGATGGTGCGCGGCAATGCCCGAATCCACCTGGGCGGCCCGTCGATTGTCAAGATCGCGATCAACGAGGTGGCCGATGGCGAAACCCTTGGCGGCGCCGAGATGCACAGCCGCGTCTCCGGTGTCTGCGATCATCTGGCCGAGAATGAGCGCCAGGCGCTGGCCATGTTGCGACAGATCGTCGCCAGTCTGCCGCCCGAAGCGCCCATGACGCCGCCGCTGCCACCCCGGCCGCCGCGCTACGACCCGCGAGAGCTTGACGGCATTGTGCCGGCCGATCCGAAACAGCCCTACGACGCGCGCGAGATCATTGCGCGGCTGCTCGACGGTAGCGATTTCCATGAATTCAAGCCGTTGTGGGGCGATACGCTGGTCACCGGTTTTGGCGCGATCCACGGCCAGCCGGTC
Source organism: Noviherbaspirillum suwonense (assembly GCF_900182955.1). Taxonomy (GTDB): domain Bacteria; phylum Pseudomonadota; class Gammaproteobacteria; order Burkholderiales; family Burkholderiaceae_D; genus Noviherbaspirillum_A; species Noviherbaspirillum_A suwonense. The sequence continues at coordinate 93,381 of NZ_FXUL01000024.1, forward strand.
GCGGTTCTCGCCAATAATGGCGCGTTGTTCTCCGAGTCGGCCTTGAAGGGCGCGCATTTCATCGAGCTGGCCAACCAGCGCGGCGTGCCACTGCTGTTCCTGCAAAACATTCCAGGCTTCATGGTGGGAACCGAGGCAGAGCGCGGCGGCATTGCCAAGCACAGCGCCAAGATGGTCTACGCGATGTCTTGCGCACGGGTGCCCAAGCTCACGCTGGTGGTGGGCGGCTCCTACGGCGCCGGCAACTACGGCATGTGCGGTCGCGGCTTCGAGCCCGAATTCCTGTTCGCCTGGCCGAGCGCAAGGGTGGCCACGATGAGCGCCGACATCGGCAGCAACGTGATGACCGAGCTGGCGCAATCCAACCTGCGCGGCCCGGCCGACGAGGGGCGGCTGGCCGAGATCGAGCGCCAGGTGCGCGATCAATACGCGCGCCAGAGCGACCCTTACTACGCCACCTCGCGCCTGTGGGACGACGGTCTCATCGTGCCGTCGGCCTCGCGCGATACGCTGGGCCTGGCGCTTGCCCTGGCGGCGCGCCATGAGCTAGCGCGCACTGCCACACCGGTCTATCGCATGTAATATGAAAGAGAACCGGACCATGAATCTTCCCGAATTTGAAACCCTGTTGCTCGAGATCGACGCCCGCGGCGTGGCCCGGCTGACGCTGAATCGGTCCGACACGCACAACGCACTCAATGCCACCTTGATCAGTGAGTTGTGCGTTGCGGTCGATTGGCTGGGCAATGCCCAAGGCGTGCATGCGGTCGTTTTAACCGGCGCCGGCAAGACCTTCTGCGCTGGCGGCGACCTCGGCTGGATGCAGGAAAACATGAAGAAGAGCCGCGCTGAGCGCGTCAGCGAGAGCGCCGATCTGGCCCGCATGCTGCGCGCCATGAACGATCTGCCGATGCCGTTGATCGGGCGCATCAACGGCTCCGCCTACGGCGGTGGCGTCGGCATGATCTCGGTGTGCGACATTTCGATTGCGGCCGACACAGGCGTGTACTCGCTGACCGAGGTGCGTCTGGGACTGTTGCCGGCCAACATCGCGCCTTATGTGGTCGCCCGCATGGGCGAGGCCAACGCGCGCCGCACCTTCCTGACGGCGCGTCGCATGAGCGCGCCCGAAGCGCAGCGGCTGGGCTTGGTGTCCGACGTAGTCGCGGCGGACCAGCTCGACGCCGCCATCGAGCGCGAACTCGCCGACCTGCTCCAGTGCGCGCCCGGCGCGGTGGCGGCAACCAAGAAACTGGTGGCGTACGTTCATGCGCATGACCTGGACACCAACATGATTTACGCCGCCGACAAGCTGGCCGATGCCTGGGAAACCGAGGAAGGCCGAGAAGGCATCGCTGCATTTTTCGGCAGACGGCTGCCCGCTTGGCGGCAGGCCTGCGCGGCGAAATGAAAGTTTGCCGCTGATGTTTGACACACTCCTCATTGCCAACCGAGGCGAGATCGCCTGCCGCATCGCGCGCACCGCGAGGCGCATGGGATTGCGCACGGTGGCAGTGTACTCCGACGTCGACCGCGATGCGCTGCACGTGGCATTGTGCGACACCGCCGTGCGCATCGGCCCGGCGGAGGCCGCGCGCAGCTATCTGGATGCCGAGGCGATCCTGGGCGCGGCGCGTTCTGCGGGCGCTCAAGCCATCCATCCAGGCTACGGATTCCTGTCCGAGAGTCTGGCCCTGATCGATGCCTGCGAGGCGGCCGGCATCGTTTTTGTCGGGCCCTCGCGAGACGCCATCCGGCGTATGGGTTCCAAGATCGAATCCAAACGCATCGCGCTGGAGTGCGGCGTGCCGGTGGTGCCCGGTTACCACGGCGATGAGCAGGACGACGCGACGCTGTCCGAAGCCGCCGCGCGGATTGGCTATCCGGTGCTGATCAAGGCTTCGGCGGGCGGCGGCGGCAAGGGCATGCGGGTGGTGCGCGCAGCCGCCGATTTCCCCACAGCGCTGGACACCGTGCGGCGCGAGGCCAAGGCCGCGTTCGGCGATGCCCGCGTGCTGCTCGAGCGCTACCTCGCCGAGCCGCGCCATCTGGAAGTGCAACTGCTGGGCGACAAGCACGGGCATCTGGTGCATCTTTTCGAGCGCGAGTGCTCGATACAGCGCAACCACCAGAAAGTGATTGAGGAAGCGCCGGCGCCGCATCTTGCACCCGCCGTGCGCGAAGCCTTGTTCGCCCATGCGCTGACGATCGGGCGTGCGATCGGCTACGACAGCGCCGGCACGATCGAGTTCATTCATGACAGCGGCAGCGGCAATACCTTCTTCCTAGAAATGAACACCCGGCTGCAGGTGGAGCACCCGGTGACCGAGATGACGGTCGGCCTCGATCTGGTCGAGTGGCAACTGCGGGCCGCCGCCGGTGAGCCGCTCGGCTTTGGGCAGTCGGAGCTGTCGCAGCATGGCTGCGCGATTGAGGCGCGGGTATGCGCGGAGAATCCGGCCGCCGCTTTCGCGCCCGAGATCGGTAAGCTGATCGGCTACCGCGAGCCATCCGGCGAAGGCGTTCGGATCGATAGCGGCGTGCGCGCCGGCAGCCGGGTCACGCTCTTTTACGACTCTCTGCTGGCCAAGGTGATTGCCCATGCCGAAGACCGGTCGACCGCCACGCGCCGGCTTGTCGCTGCGCTGGACGACACGGCCCTGCTCGGCGTACACGGCAACCTCGGTTTTCTATCCGACCTGCTGCGCCACCGCCACTTTGCGCAACAGCTCTCGACCCACTATATCGGGCGCGCTTTTCCGGACGGCTGGAAGGCTCGGGAGGACGACGGGCTGATGATCGCCGCCGCACTGCATGGCGTGCTGGCCGCACGGGCTGACGCGGGCCGATCTGCCTGGCATTCGCTGGGGGCCTGGCGCATGCTCGGTGGCGCGGTTGGCTCCGGCAGCACACAGGTGCTGCTCGAGGACGATGGCCTCCGCGTGAACGAGGCCACTGTGTGGCCGATGGACGAACGCTGGCGCGTTCGCATCGCCGGTGTGGAACAAGAGTTTTCGGCAACGCTGGCGGGCAACACCCTGGAGGTCGGGCGCGATGGCGTTACCGTTCGTTATACGGTGGCGGTGGAAAAACATGCGGTTGACGGCGAGCGCCTGTGGCTAACCGGCGCAGGCCGCACGCGCACCTGGCGCAGGCTGGACCGCTGGCAGCGCGCGCTCAAGGGCGGTGCTGCCGCTGAAGAGCGCGGCGGCAACCGTCTGCTTGCACCCATGCCCGGCATGGTGACGCAAGTGCATGTGGGTGTCGGCGCTGCGGTGCGTGCCGCCGACATCCTGGTGCAGATGGAAGCCATGAAAATGGTGCACACGCTGAGCGCGCCTGCAGCGGGCCGGGTCAGCGAACTGCGCTGCCGGGTGGGCGATGCGGTGCGTGGCGGCGATGTACTGGTGGTGATGGAATCAGAGGAAAAACAATGAACGAACCGATCTATTTTGACGAGCAACACCGTCAGTTCCGCGACAACCTGCGTCGCTTTGTCGAGCAGGAGGTGGTCCCGCAGGCCGCGCCGTGGGAAGAGGGGGGCATGGTGCCGCGCGCGGTGCTGCGAAAAATGGGAGAACTGGGTTATCTGGGCATCCGCTATCCCGAACAGCATGGCGGCTCCGGTCTTGACACCATCTACAGCGCCATCCTGGCCGAGGAGCTTGGCCGTTCGACTTTTGGCGGATTCGCGGTCACGGTGACGGTGCATACTGACATGGCCTCGCCGCACCTGGCCAACTACGGCAGCCCGGAACAGCTCGCGCGCTATCTGCCCGCCATCACGCGCGGCGAGATGATCTGCGCGGTGGCCGTCACCGAGCCCGACGCCGGCTCTGACGTGGCCGGCATCCGCACCCGCGCCGTGCGCGACGGCGAGCACTGGGTGCTCAACGGCAGCAAGATGTTCATTACCAACGGCGTGCATGGCGATGTGTATTTCGTCGGTGCCAAGACCGACACCGAGGCGAAGGGGTCGCGCGGCATCTCGATTTTCATCGTCGAGAAGGGCACGCCGGGATTCCGAGTCGGGCGCGCGCTGAAGAAAAGCGGCTGGCTCTGCAGCGACACGGCCGAGCTGGTGTTCGAGAATTGTCGCATCCCGGCCGGCAACCTGCTGGGCGGCGAGAACAAGGGCTTCTACCAGATCATGCGCAACTTCCAGAACGAGCGCATCGTGCTGGGCGCGCAAGCGGTGGGCGAGGCCAGCCGCGGGATCGAGCTGACGCTGGATTACGTGCGCCATCGCAAGGCGTTCAGCGCCACCTTGTGGGACAAGCAGACGATCCGCCAGCGGCTGACGATGCGAGCGTCGCAGGTGGCTGCGGCGCGCCAACTGGTTTACCACGCCGCCTGGCTGGATGCGCAGGGCCGCGAGTGTGTGAAGGAAGTGTCCATGGTCAAGTCCCTCTGCGGCGAATTAGTCAATAAGGTGCTCTACGACTGCCAGCAGTTTCATGGCGGCTTTGGCTACATGCGTGAAGCGGCAATCGAACGCATGGTGCGTGACGCGCGGGTCGAAGCCATCGGTGGCGGTGCTACCGAAGTGATGCTGGAAGAAGTGGCGAAACGGCTGTGAATACCGGCACCTTGCTTTTTGCGCAAACAGGGAGCATGGGCGCGACCCTGGCGCACCTGCTGCGGCTCAAGCGACATCGTCAGGTGCGATGCGACGAAATATCGGCAGTCGTCCTGCCGCACCCTGAGACGGCGGCCGAAAAATTATCCACCCTTACACGATTGGGAGCAAAGTCGAGATGGCCGAAACACAAATGATCAACGAAGAAGAAATTGCAAGACGATGGCAGCAATTCGCGCACGTGGCGCCGTACAACCGCGAACTCGGCCTCTTGCCGCACTCCGTGCGGAGCGAGCGGTGCGTGCTCAAAGTCGAGTACCAGGATGCGCTGGTGGGCGATCCGAAGACCAGGGTTTTGCATGGAGGAGTCATCACCGCGCTGCTCGACGCCGCGTTCGGATTCGCGATTTTCGTCAGGTTGCCGGAGATGAGGCCGATGGCCACGCTGGATTTGCGCATCGACTACCTCAAACCTGCCACTCCGGGGCGGGCGATTCTGGGAGGTGCCGTTTGCTACAAGCTGACCTCCGAGCTGGCATTCGTGCGCGGTGCCGCCTACCACGACACGCCGGACGATCCCATCGCCACTGCAGTCGGTATTTACATGTTTACTTCCGGGCGTCCGGTATTGCGCGACGAGGAGGTGCCACGATGAATTGGACCGAACAAATCAACCATGCACGTGCCAAGGGCGACTGGCGCGAAGTGATCCAGGCTGTGCCCTTTGCACGTTTTCTGGACTTGCGCATCGACGTGAAGGGCGAAGAGTTCACCTGCGTCTTGCCGTTCAAGGAAAAGCTGATAGGCAACCCCATCCTGCCGGCGTTGCATGGCGGCGCCACGGGCGGATTTCTGGAGTGCGCCGGCCTGTTCTACTTGCTGTGGCACATGGATAGCCGGGACTTGCCCAAGACCATCGATTTCAATATTGATTACCTGCGCTCGGGCCGGCCGCAGGACACTTACGCCAACGTCGTGATGGTCAAGCAGGGCCAGCGGGTTGCGAACCTGCGCATCCAGGCATGGCAATCTAGCCCCGATAAACCCATCGCCCATGGTCACGGCAATTTCATGCTGCGCGGCTGAAGGCAAAGAAAGGAAATGCCCAAAATGACTCAATCCACATACCGTTCCGTATTTCGCCCCGGACTGTTCGCAGGCCAGACCGTTATCGTCACCGGCGGCGGCAGCGGCATTGGTCGTTGCACCGCGCATGAACTGGCCAACCTGGGCGCCGATGTCGCGCTGGTCGGGCGCCGCGTCGAGAAACTTGAAGCCGTGCAGGCCGAGATCAGGCGGGCTGGAGGCCAGGCCAGCATCCATCCATGCGACATTCGCGACGAGCCGGGCGTCAAAGCCATGGTTGCCGACGTCATTGCCCTGCACGGCAAGATCGATGGGCTCGTCAACAACGCGGGCGGCCAGTACCCGCAGCCTGTCAAGGACATCAGCTTGAAGGGATGGGATGCCGTGGTGCGCAACAACCTGACCGGCGGTTTCCTGGTGGCGCGCGAGGTCTTTAACCAGTCCATGGAGTCCCATGGCGGTGCCATCGTCAACATCATCGCCGACATCTGGGGCGGCATGCCCACCATGGCGCACAGCGGCGCGGCGCGTGCCGGCATGTTGTCGTTCACCGAGACGGCGGCCTGCGAATGGGCATACGCCGGCGTGCGTGTCAATGCAGTCGCGCCGGGCTGGATCGCCAGCAGCGGCCTTGACACCTACAGCCCCGAGATGCAGGCCGAACTGCGCAGCCTGAAAGCCAAGGTGCCGCTGCAACGCTATGGCACCGAGGCCGAGGTTTCGGCATCCATTGTGTTCTTGCTGTGCGAGGCGGCGGCTTTCATCACAGGTTCTTGCATTCGCGTCGACGGCGGCGTGCCCAATGCCCGCCCGACCTGGAAATTGCAGCCACATGACCGGTCCAAGGCCTTCAACGGCTTTGCGTTGGCCGAACCGCCAAAGTGCCTGAGCGTCAAGGATCAATGACATGGACGCGACTATGCAAACCATAAATTCGAACGATCCGTCGAGTTATCTTGCGCCCGGCCGCTACGTGGATAGTGATCACCCGGCGGTGATCGCGTTCGCGCGCCGGGTGGCAAACGTCTCGATGGCGCCGCGCGAGATCGCGGTCAAGCTCTATTACGCCGTGCGCGATGAGTTTCTCTACGATCCCTACCACTTCGACACCACGGTTCAGGGCTTGAAGGGCAGTCATGTGATCGAGACAGGGAGGGGGTTTTGCGTGCCCAAGGCGGCGCTGCTGGCGGCGGCGGCCCGCGTTCTGGGCGTGCCGGCGCGGGTGGGCTATGCCGATGTTCGCAACCACCTGACCAGCAAGCGGCTCTACGATATGATGGGCACCGACCTGTTCGTCTTTCACGGCTACACCGAAATGTGGGTTGACGGACAGTGGCTCAAGGCGACGCCCTCCTTCAACCGCTCCCTGTGCGAGAAAGCAGGTATCCGGCCGCTCGAGTTCGACGGCAGCGTCGACTCAATCTTCCATGAATTCGATGTCAGTGGCCGCCGTCATATGGAGTATGTGCATGACCACGGGACCTACGCCGACTTGCCTCGGAAGGAAATGCTGGCCTCGTGGCGCGAGCACTACAAGACTTTCGCCGACTGGGGTCAGGTTGCGGACAATGGTGCCGACTTCGAACAAGAGGTGGGCCCGGCATCGTGATGGCGCGTCGAGAATTTTCCGGCTTCATTGGTGGCCCTCTGGTAGCCGATGTATATGGCCCGATAGGTGCGCCCACGGTGCTGCTGCTGCACGGAGGTGGCCAAACGCGCCATGCCTGGGGCCGCACCGCACAGACCCTGGCCGATGCAGGCTGGCGCACTGTTGCCCTGGATCTGCCGGGCCACGGCGACAGTGCCTGGGCCGCCGATGGCGACTACCGGATAGAGACGCTGGCTGTCACCATGTGCCGCATCTGGCGCGACCTGGGGACGCCGCTGGCGGTGGTCGGGGCTTCCCTCGGCGGCTTGATCAGCATGGCCGCCGTGGGCTGCGTTGATGCGCCGCCGATCAACGCGCTGGTGCTGGTGGACATTGCGCCGCGTATGGAAGAAGCTGGTGTAGAGCGCATCGTGCGCTTCATGCGGGCGCGGCCCGATGGCTTTGCGTCGCTTGAAGAAGCCGCGCAACACATCGCCGCCTACCGTGGGCGGCCGATGAAAGGGCCAGTTGACGGCCTGAAGAAAAACCTGCGCCTTAATGGGCAAGGCCGCTGGGTCTGGCATTGGGATCCGCGCTTGATGAGCGACGCCAACCACAACCACCGGCGCGACGCGGACGGCTACGAGCGCGCCTTGCGCGGCCTGCAGGCGCCCACCTTGCTGCTGCGCGGCCAGCGCAGCGACGTGATCAGCGAAGAAGATGCGCGCGCGCTGGTGCAAACCTTGCCGCAGGCGCGTTTTGTCGATCTGAAGGGCGCCGGCCACATGATTGCCGGCGATGCCAACGATGCCTTTGCTGCCAGCGTCGCGGCCTTTTTGCAAGAAGTGATGCCGCCCGCGCAGTCCGCGGCGAATTTGAACCAGGAGCATGGAATGAATTTGCGATCTTTTACCTTGCGCGATCTCATTGTGCGCAACGCCAGCCTGTACGGCTCGAAGACAGCCATGGTGTTCGGCCATCAGCGGGTGACGCATGCCCAGTACGCCGAACGCACGGCGCAGTTGGCGGCCGGTTTGGCGGCTGCGGGCGTTGAGCAGGGTGACCGGCTGGCGATACTGGCCTCTAACTGCCTGGAATATGTCGATCTGTTCGGCGCCGCAGCCCGGTTGGGCGCGATCGTGGTACCCATCAACTGGCGGCTGTCGGCCGAGGAAGTGGCCTATCTGATCGAGGACGTGTCGCCCACGATACTGATCGTGGGCGACGAATTCAAGGCTCTGCTGCCGCAACAGGGTCTGGAAGACACGCTGCGCTACACGCTGGGCGCCGCGCTGGCCCCGTGGCAACCGTTCAGCGAATTGTATCTCGATCGCGACGTGCCGTCCGTCGATCTGAGCGACGACGCTGGTTTTGTCGTCATACACACCGCCGCCGTGGGTGGGCGGCCGCGCGGCGCACTGCTCTCGCACCGCGGCCTGATCGCTGCCGGCATGCAGACGCAACTGGCCTGGCGTCTCACGCCGGCGGACCTTAATCTGGGGGTCTTGCCGCTGTTTCACGTGGCCGCCATCGGCTTCATGCTGGCCACGCAGCAGGCGGGCGGGGCGACGCTGCTGCTGACACGTTTCGATCCGGCGAGCCTGGTCAAACATATCGACGAGGGCGGCGGCAGCCTGATCGGCACTTTTCCACCTATGCTGGGCGCCCTGCTGGACGCTGCCGCGGCCCAGGGCTCGGCGCTGGACCATTTGCGCGTGGTGTCGGGAATCGACGTGCCCGAAACCATCGCGCGCCTGCGCACAAGCTGTCCCCAGGCGACTTTCTGGAGTGCCTACGGCCAGACCGAAACTTCGGGCTCGATCAGCCTGGCGCCGTTTGACGAGTGCCCCGGCAGCGCCGGGCGTCCCACCGCGATGAACACGGTCGCGGTGGTGGACGAGCTGGACCGCCCGCTGCCCACAGGCGCCACCGGCGAGATCGTGGTGCGCGGGCCGATGGTGTTCCAAGGCTACTGGCGCCGCGACGAAGACAACGCCTTCACGTTCCGCAACGGCTGGCACCACACCGGTGACATGGGGCGCATCGACGCCGATGGCTACCTTTGGTACAGCGGACGCTCACCGGCCAAGGAGTTGATCAAGCCGGGTGGCGAGAACGTCTATCCGGCCGAGGTTGAGCGGGCGATTCTGGAACACCCGGCGCTGGCGCAGGCGGTGGTGATCGGCGTGCCGGATGTGCAGTGGGGCGAGGCGGTCAAGGCCATCTGCGTGCTGAAGGCGGGGCACACGTTGAGCGCCGAAGAATTGATCGAGTTCGTGGGCGGGCGCATCGCGCGCTACAAAAAACCCAAGCACGTGGTGTTTGTGGCGACCCTGCCCCGCACCGCTGCCGGCCTGATGGACCGTGAGGTCGTCAAGGCCGCGCATGGTCGGGCCTGAAGCGACTCACAGCGGACAATTTTCAACCAGAACCGTCCATGAAGGAGACGACAACATGACCCAGGCATCCCACGGCGAACCAGTGCAGCGATTCAAGATGCACCGGCGCACCATCACCGAAACCGACGTCGTCAGCTTCCTCAATGCGGCCGGACTGCACGAGCCCTTCTTCATTGACATGGATTGCATCCAGACCAACATGACGGAGCCCCACCGCAGCCGCTTCGCGCCCGGGCCGATGATCATCTCGCTGGGCATGGGGTTGCTGGCGACCTACGTGGCCGGCATCATCGAACGCACGCTCGAAGGTCATGCGGTCGGCCCCTTCGGCGGCATGACCGGCCTACAGGCGCGCCTGTAGGCCGGCGACCCGATTCGCGTCGAGAGCGATGCACGGCTGCGCCCGCCGACCGCGCGTGGCTACACACTGATGGATATTCAGCACCTGGTGATCAATCAGCGCGGCGAAGCCATCGCCGACTTCACCGAGACACTGACCTTTCTCCCCAAGGAAGCCGGCGCCCCATGATCCCGGCGTTCAAGGTTCGCGAGCGTAACGGATGCGCCCGCCTATCCCGGCCCGGCCAGATTCAATCCACTTCAATACAGCGACAAGGTGACAACATGATCGAATCTCAACTAAGCCCCAAACTGGTTCAACAAGCCCAGGCCGGCGGCTACTGGCACAACAAGACCCAGCTCGATTTTCTGGACGAAGTCGCGCCCAGCCGCCTCGACAAAGTGGCCGTAACTGACCTCAACAGCATGACTGGGCAGGCGACCACCGTGTCGTACCAGTTGCCCAACTGGTGGCAGTTTGTGGCACTGCACTTGGCCTGTCTGCGCATCGGCGCGGTAACCAACCCGGTGATGCCGATCTTCCGCCACCGCGAGTTGACCTTCATGCTAGGAGTCTGCGCGGCAGACCGTACCGAACTGCTCAATGAAGTCGCACGGATGCCGAAATTGCCTTCGAGTTCGGGATGAAGTCGATCAGCAGTTGATTTGGTGAGTTGTCATGGCTTGAACGGGGTGTTTTTGGGGGGAATCCGGCCCTTGTTCGCGTCATGCAGACATCATATTGGCCATTCTTCGCAGGTTGAGCGCAGCGCAGACGAGCTTCCACTCGGCTTGCGCTTTAACCAGACCACGCATACTGAATTGTCGAAATCCAAGGACGTTTTTCACCCAGCCATTGGGCGGCTCGGATAACCACTTGCGTTTGCGATACGCTTCTTGCGTGACGACCGACTTGAATTTTTCGGCCATGGCCGCTGACAGGGGACGCTTGCTCCGATCAATCCTGACTTCCTGTTTCCCCTCGCGGCCGAGGGCGACGATCAGCTCAGCAGGATGTTCAAGAAGCGCTTCGAAGACGGCCTCTGATCGATACCCGGCATCAGCGACGACCTGTTGTGGATCGGCACCGGTATTTCGTTTTACCGCCCCCAGTACCTTGGGTAACTGCTGACTGTCCGCACCGCTATTGGTCAATTCGACGGCAACGATGATGTGCGCTGTGTCATCGACCGCGGTCTGGGCGTTGTAGCAATAATCAAAGCCGCCTTCCGCTCGCTTCATGATCCGGCTTTCCGGATCCGTAAAATTTTCCTGCGCCTTGGGCTTGGGCTCGCCGAATCGATACTTGTACCTCGATTTTTTCTTTGGCTTGCCGTCGCCTGCAGGTGGCCCGTCATCATCGTCGGCACTGCGCCCACGCTCGATGTCTGCCTGGCGCTGCCGTTCTTCCAGCCGCGCCCGAGCAGCAGATATGACCGCAAGGCGATCCTCGCGGCGAGCCAACTCGGCCGGAATATCCAGGTCAGGATCGTTCTTCTCGGCCTGGTCAGCCGCACCGGCCTTGGCAGGCAGAGCTGTCAATGCCGCTCGTGATTTCCTCAAATCTGCCGAAGTAAATTTCCCCACCCTTGGCGATGGGCAGTCAGCCCTGCAGTGACGTTATTTCCTCT
>NZ_FXUL01000025.1 GCF_900182955.1 Noviherbaspirillum suwonense
AGGATCACCAGCATCGCATTGCCCAGCCACATCGACACGATCAGGCCCCAGAACAGCGTCGGGTTGCTGGTCATGACCTGCGGGCCCGGCTGGATATTGTGGATCGTCATTGCGCCCCCCGTCGTGGAGGCCTGGGACCTGACCGACGCCCCGATCGACATGCTCGTCGGCTTCTCGCACCGCAAGGTCGGCGAGGAGGCGGCGCGCTTCATGCATGGCCGCGGGGCGCGCCATGCCGCCGTCATCACGCCAACCGACCGCCGGGCGCGCACGCGCAGCCAGGCATTTGCCGACACGATGCACGCGCTGATCGAGGCGCGGGCGAGAGGGATCGCGGTGCCGGGCCAATTGCGCATCCTCGGCTACGGCGACCTCAATTTTGCGGCGCACACCGACCCGCCGCTGTCGACCATGCGCATCGACGGCACGCTGATCGGCACCCTGGCCGCGTCGATGCTGATCGACCGGATCGAAGACCGTAAAGTCGCCGGCAAGGTCAAGGATGTCGGTTTCAGGCTGATCGAGCGGGTCAGCGCATAGGCCGCGCCGTTCGGGCGAAGCCGGGCCAGGCATGGCGCATGCGGCGCCTGGTCGCGGACTGCAGCTTGTCCAGGCTCATCGATACGCTGCGGGCGCGACCGGAAGCCAGGCAAACGCCGGCAATCAATGGCACCATGGCGGACTCAATCCGACAGCGCGGCCGGGACCGCGCCGCATCCGGTTTCGAAGGGACAGACATGGCATGGGCAGAGCTACCGGGAATGGCATTCGCCGCCTTCCTTTCCATCATCACGGCGCGACACGGCCGCCTGCTTGCCGCGCTCACGCTTGCGCTGGCAGCGGCAGGGCCTGCCGCCGCGCAGGCGGCCGAGGAGCCGGCGCTGCCGTTCCAGCACTTTCTGGTCGGCGACCCGGCCGATGTGGTCCCTCTCCGCATGTCCCTTCCGTCGCTGGTGCTGATGGGCGGCGGCAGGTCGGTGCCGGATGCGTTTCGCTGGATGATAGAGCGGAGCGGCGGCGGCAATTTCGTGGTGCTGCGCGCCGCCGGAAACGATGCCTATAACGATTACCTGTATGCGCTGGGCGGGCTGTCTTCCGTCGAGACCCTGGTCATCCCGAGCCGGGAAGCCGCCAGCCATCCGTTCGTGCTGAGCCGGGTGCGCCAGGCCGACGCGCTGTTCATCGCCGGCGGCAACCAGGGCGACTACGTGCGGTACTGGAAAGATACGCCGCTCGATCGGGCCATCCATGAACTGGCGGACCATAACGTGCCCGTCGCCGGCTTCAGCGCGGGCCTGGCCATCCTCGGCGAATATGCGTTCACCGCCGAGCGCGGGGCGATCCGCTCGGCCGCCGCGATGGCGGACCCGTTCGACCAGGCGATTACGCTGAGCCATGATTTCCTGGCCCTGCCCGCACTGCGCAACGTGATCACCGACAGCCATTTCGACACTCGCGACCGGATGGGCCGCCTGATTACCTTCATGTCCCGCCTGGTCAGTGAAGGCCGCACGGATACCGTGCGCGGCATCGGCGTGGGCAGCGGCGCTGCGCTGCTGGTCGAAGACGGCTGGGCGGAGCGCGTGGGCGGCGGCCCGGTGTATTTCCTGGAGACCAGCACGGCGCCGGAAGTGCTGCAGCCCAGGCTTCCGCTCACGCACCGCGGCATTCGGATACAGCGCCTGGAAAGCGGCCGATTCGACATGCAGCGCTGGGCCGGCAAGGACGCGCAGCTGAACCAGTATTCGGTATCGGTGGTCAATGGCATGCTCGATCCCCATGACGCCGGCGAGCGCAGCCAATGACATGCAGTCACCGGCGCTGCGGCGCCATTTCCGTTAGCGCGGCATGCCCGGTCCCGCGCTCATCCACCTGATCAAGGCAGAAAACATGGACCATCGTTCAGCACAGGCCGCATCGGCGCTTCTCCAACAACACTGGATGCGGGGCAGCCTGATCCAGGAGTTGCCCGCCGGTGTCAGGCCGCACAGCCGCGAGGAAGGCTATGCGGTGCAGGCCTGCCTCGAAGCGCATTCCGGCAGCCCGCTCCACGGCTGGAAGATCGCCGCCACCAGCGGCGCCGGCCAGGCGCACATCAATGTCGACGGACCGATCGCCGGGCGCATACTCGCCGAGCGCGTGATTCCCGACGGCGGCATGGCGCCGGCCGGTCCGAATCACATGGGCGTCGCCGAAGCGGAGTTCGCCTTCCGCATGGGACGCGACCTGCCGCCGCGCGCTGACGCCTACACCGTCGACGAGGTGCTGGCCGCGGTGGCGACGCTGCATCCGGCCATCGAGATCCCCGATTCGCGCTACGAGGACTTCACGCGCGTCGGCGCTGCCCAGCTCATTGCCGACAATGCCTGCGCCCATTACTTCGTGGCCGGCGCGGCATGCAGCGACGACTGGCGATCCATGGACCTGATCGCGCACCGCGTGCGGGCGCGCGTCGAGGGCAAGTTCGAGCGGGAAGGCTCGGGCGCAAACGTGCTGGGCGACCCGCGCGTTGCGCTGGCCTGGCTTGCCAATGAACTGTCCGGCCTGGGCATCACCCTGAAGCAGGGCCAGATGGTCACCACCGGCACCTGCGTTACGCCTTTCGAGATCGCGCCCGGCGACCTGGTCACCGTGGATTTCGGCAGCCTCGGCACGGCCAGCGTGCGCATCGGCTGAGGCGCGCGGCGGCATTCCGCGCCGGCGCTCAGGCCGGCGGCCCGGGGATGGCGGCGATCAGGCTGTCGAGAAAGGATTGCACCGCGCGCGGCAGGATGCGGCCCGCCAGGGTCTGCACTTCCAGCTGGAAGGAACTGAGGTCGCGCTCGCGCAGCGGAATGGCCCTGAGCCGGCCTTCCGCGAGCAGGTGCCGCACCGGCAGCTCGGCGGAAAAGGCGATGCCGCCTTCGGCCAGCACGAAGCTGATGGTCGCTTCCAGCGAATCGCTGGTGAAGACCGGATCGATCACCAGCTGCTTGCGGGCGCAGCAGGCGTCGATGAGCTGGCGCATCGCGATCTTCCTGGCCGACATCGCCAGCGGATAGGCGGCGACATCGGACAGGGTCACCTGGTTCGACGCGGCAAGCGGATGCGACGGCTTCATGACCGCGTAGATCGGCGCCCGCTGCGCATGATGCACCTTGACGCCCCGGGTCGCGCTGAGCGTGAACAGCAGCCCGATATCGGCTTCCCCGCCGAGCAGCCGGTTGACCACTTCGGAACTCGGCCCGACTGACAGGCCGAAATGGATGCCTGGATGCTGCCGCCTGAAGGACTCCACGAGCGTGGGCACGAAATGCACGGCGAAGCCGCTGTTGCAGGCGATTTTCACGTCGCCCCGGCGCAGGCCCTTCAGGGCCAGCAGCTCGTTGCCGATGCGCTCGGTTTCGAGCTGCATGCGCAGCGCATACGCGGCGAGCAATTCGCCGGCCGCATTGGGCACCGTGCCGCGCGCATGCCGGTCGAACAGCGGCGTGCCGAGTTCCTCCTCCAGCCTGGCGATCTGCCGGCTCACCGCCGACGAGGCCACGTTGAGCTTTTCCGATGCCTTGGTGATCGATCCGCAGCGCACGACTTCGAGGAAGTAGCGGACGGCGGTTTCCTGCAGGACGCGTGTATTGGCCATGCGGGGCATTCTGCCCAAGCCATGCCGATTCGGCAAATGAACATTCGAAACAATATGCTGGTGGGATCGCAGGCGGACCCTTACCATCGGTGCGATGGCAGCCCCTTTCCAGGCCGCAGCACAAGGAAGTTCATGACCGACGCCCGCACCGACGACGACCAGACGCAATGCCTGCAGCAGCTCGCGCTGGGCCATCCCATCCTGTGGGCCAATCCGGCCCTGCCCCGGGCGCGGACGGTAGCGCCCGGGGCAGGGCCGGGCCGATCCGACATGCTGGCGGCCGAAGCGCGCCTTGTCCGGTTTGCGCCCCTGCTGTCGGACCTGTTCCCGGAATTGCAGCCGTCCGCCGGCCGCATCGAATCGCCGCTGCTGCCGGTTGCGGAACTGGGCGCGGCGCTCGGCCTGCCGGAAGTTTTCGGCGCGCTGTGGGTCAAGGCGGACCACGGCCTGCCCGTGGCCGGCTCGATCAAGGCACGCGGCGGCATCCACGAAGTGCTGGAGTTCGCCGAGCGGCTCGCCTTTGACCATGGCCTGCTGCGGCCCGACGACGACTACCGCGTGCTGGCCAGCCCCGCCGCCAGGGCCTGCTTCGGCCGCTATGAGGTGGCGGTCGGCTCGACCGGCAACCTTGGCCTGTCCATCGGCGTGATGGCCTCGGCGCTGGGCTTCCGGGCCACGGTTCACATGTCGGCCGACGCCAAGGCATGGAAGAAGGAAAGGCTGCGCGCGCGCGGCGTCAGCGTGGTCGAGCATGCCGGCGATTACGAGCAAGCAGTGGCGGCCGGCCGCGCGCAGGCGGCGCAGGACCCGACCATCCATTTCATCGACGACGAGCGTTCGCTGTCGCTGTTTCTCGGCTACAGCGCCGCCGCGCCCAACCTGGCCCGGCAGCTCGCGGCGCATGGCATCCGCGTCGACGCGCAGCACCCGCTGTTCGTCTACCTGCCCTGCGGCGTCGGCGGCGCGCCCGGCGGCATCACCTTCGGACTCAAGCAGCTCTACGGGCCGCATGTCCACTGCTTCTTTGCCGAGCCGACCCAGTCGCCCTGCTTCCTGCTGCGCATGCTGGACCGGCGCGGGGCGGCGCCATCGGTGTACGACATCGGGCTGAGCAACCAGACCGAGGCGGACGGCCTGGCCGTGCCGCGGGCATCGGACCTGGCGGCCGACACCATCGGCGACGACCTGTCCGGCGTATACACCGTCGGCGATGACACGCTGTTCCGGCATCTCTACCTGGCCCGCCGGCATGCCGGGCTGCAGATCGAGCCGTCGGCCGCGGCCGGCTTTTCAGGGCCGGCCATGCTGGGCCAAACCGCCGCCGGCCGGGCCTACCTGGAGCGGCACGGCCTGCTGCCGGTGATGAATGCGGCCACCCATATCGCGTGGACCACCGGCGGCCTGTTCGTGCCGGACGCCGAGTACCGCAATTTCCTGGAGCGCGGCGCCGGCCTGGATGCGCGGCCGGGCGGCCAGGCTTCTGGTCGACCGGCCGCCTAGCCGCCCGTCCACGCCTGCATTTCCACCTCGACCGCGACATCGAATGCAAGCCTGGCCTGCACCGCGGAGCGCGCCGGCAAGCCGTCGGGAAAGAAGCGCCGGTAGACCGCGTTGAATGGCGCGAGGTCGCCGATGTCGGCCAGCCAGACCGTCACCCTGACGACGTCGTCGAAGCCGGCGCCGGCCGCCTGCAGCGTCTCGGCGATGCGCTCCATGACGGCCTGCGCCTGGACCGTGATATCGCCGGTGACGACCGTGCCGTCACGGTCCAGCGGTATCTGGCCGGACAGGAACAGCATGTCACCGGCCTGCACGGCGCGGGAAAACGGAAAGGGCAATGTGCCTGGATGGCGCTTGATGCCGGGCATGGTGATCCTCGGTCGAATGATGGAGAAAGTCGCGGCGCGGGCTGCGCCGTCGGAAGGCGCTGCGGCAAGCCTGCCGTCAGGCGCAGGCCGTCGATTCGGCCGGCAGCGGCCGTCGCAGCCGCTGCGGCGACAGCGCAGCGCTGCGCACTGCGAAAGCGGCCAGGTCTTCGGGAAACGGCTGTCCCAGCAGCGACGCTGCCGCCAGCCGCGCCACGGCCGGTGCGCTCTGGATGCCGTAGCCGCCCTGTGCAGCCACCCAGAAGAAATGCGGTGCGGCCTCGTCCTGGCCCACCACCAGGTCGCCGTCGCCGACGAAGGACCGCAATCCGGCCCATACATGCCGGGGCCGGCGTATCTGCAGGGTCGACGCTTCCTCGATATGGAAGATGCCGGTCGCCACATCGATTTCCTCGGCCTGCACGTCATGCGGATCGACCGGATCGGCATTGGCCGGCGAACCGAGCAGCTGGCCGGCGTCGGGTTTGAAGTAATACGATTCGTCGATGCCGATCACCATGGGCCATCCGGCAGTGTCCATGCCGGCGGGCGGATCGAAGGTGAAGGCGGTGCGCCGTCTTGGCTGCAGGCCGATGGGCGGCACGCCGCAGCGCGCGGCGACCAGGTCGGCCCAGGCGCCGGCCGCATTGACCAGGCTGCCGCCGGCCACGGTGCGGCCGTCGTCGAGCGTGACGGTCCACTTGCCCGCGGCGTACTCCGCCGACGCCAGGCGGGCGTCGTTGAACAGCTTGCCACCCCGGGCGCGCATGCCCTTCAGATAGCCGTTGTGCAACGCATGGACGTCGATGTCCATCGCATCGTGCTCATACACCGCGCCGATCACGGCCTCGCGGCGGAGCACCGGGCAGCGCGCGATCGTTTCCGATGCATCCAGCTGGCGCGCGCCGACCGAGGTCTGGCGGGCAAGCGCCATGCTGTCCGCCAGTTCCCGTTCCTGGCCGCGCATGGCCACATGCATCACGCCGCGCCCGGTCAGGATCGGATTCCCGGCGAAGCCCGGCGGCGGACCGGACAGGAAGGCACGGCTGGCGCAGGTCAGGGCGCGGGTGGTTGGCGTGCCGTAGGTCTCGCTGAACAGCGCGGCCGAGCGCCCGGTGGAGTGGTAGCCGGGCTGGGACTCCTGTTCCAGCACGGCCACCCTGGCATGGGGCGCCAGTTCATAGGCGAGCGAAGCGCCGGCAATGCCGGCGCCGATAATGATGAAGTCGAATTCCACTGGGTCTCCTGGGCGATGCATGCATCACGAAGCAGGCCCTTGACGGGCCGGCCGGGCTAGTCAAGCTTGATCGCGGCGCGCTGCGCGATCTCCTTCATCGCCGGCATCTCGGTGGCGATCAGCCTGGCGAGCTCATCGGGCGAGCCATAGGTCGGCTCGGTGCCGATGGCGAACAGCTTGCTGCGGGTTTCCTCGCTGGCGACGGAATCGGCCAGCGCCTTGACCAGCCTAATCTTCACCGCGGGCGGCAGGCCGCGCGGCGCGACGATGGCGATCCAGGTGTCGGCATTGACGCCTGCATAACCGCTTTCGGCGACGCTGGGAATATCCGGCGCCATGCTCGAGCGCTGCGCGGTGGTCACGGCGATGGCCTTGACCTTTCCCGACTTCAGCTGCGGCAGGGCGGCGGTCAGCGTGTCCACCGTGAACGAGATATGCCCGCCCATGAGGTCGTTCATCGCCGGCGCGCTTCCCTTGTAGGGCAGATGGCGCAGCTTGATGCCGGCGGCCTGCTGGACCATCTCGCCGGCGAAATGCGCGGTCGTGCCGTTGCCGTAGGAGCCGTACGCATATTTTTCGGGCTCGGCCCTGGCGGCAGCGACAAGTTCCTTGAAATTGTTGATCGGCACCGCCGCATTGGCCAGTATGACCATCGGGCTCCTGCCGATCAGGCCGATCGGCTCGAAGCTCTTCACGGTGTCGTAAGGCACCTTCGGATAGATCGCCGGATTGACGGTGAAGGTGGTGCCCGAACTGATGAGCAGGGTGTAGCCGTCCGGCGCGGCCCTGGCCACCGCGCCGGCGCCTACCATGGTGCCGGCGCCGGGCTTGTTCTCGATGATCACCGTCTGTCCCAGGCGTTCGCCCAGCGTCTTGCCGATCTGCCGCCCGATGGTGTCGGTCGCGCCGCCGGGCGGAAACGGCACGACCAGGGTCAGGGGCTTGCTGGGATAGTCCTGCGCGAAAGCGCCTGCGCAGCTGGCGGCCGCGACGCAGAGGATGGCAATACGGGTCAGGCGGTCAGATCGGGTCTTCATCACGATGCTCCAACGGGGAAGGTTTGAAAGACGGTGCGGCAGGCGCGGGCCGAAACGCGGGCAGTCCGGTCAGACGGCCGGCGCGCTGCCGGATGCTGCCGGCGGCGAAGCAGCGGCCGCGCCGCGCTCCGGCGCATCGACCGCGATCGATGTCAGGTCGACCCGGCTCGTCCTGAGCCGTTCGAGGTCGGGCAGCGGCCGCGCCAGCGCCGGCTGCGCGGCAAAGGCCCGTTCGAGCGCGCCCGCGCAGGCCAGCAGGCGGGCGTCGCCGCGGAAACTGCCGACCACCTGCAGCCCGAATGGCATGCCCTTGTGGTCCACGCCGCATGGCATCGTCAGCGCGGGATTGGTGGCCAGCGTGACGACATAGGTCAGCGCCAGCCAGCGGTAGTAATTTTCCAGCGGGACGCCATTGACTTCCTTCAGGTACAGCTCGCTCCAGGCAAAGGGCGAGACGGGCGTCGTCGGCGACAGGATCAGGTCGTATTGCTCGTACAGGGCCTGGAAGCGGCGGAAGAAGCGCGTCTGCTCCGCATGCGCCCAGGCCGTATCGGCCAGCTTCATCGCCGCGCCGAGTTCGTAATTGCCCCGCGTGTTCGGGCCCAACGACTGCGGGTCGCGACGATACGCCGCCTCGAAGCCGGCGACGAAACTCTCGGCCCGTATCACGTCGAAACAGCGGTGCGCCTCGCCGGCGTCGAAGCTGATCGGTTCGCATTCCCTGAAGAACGGACGCATCGCCTCGATCTTTTCCCTGAACACCCTACGGATGCCGTCATCCACCTCGCACACGCCGAAGTCCTCGGTGTAACCCACGCGCAGCGTCGACAGGTCCGCTTGCCCAAGCATGCCGAAGTCCGCGGCGCAGACCGGGTAGCTGAGCGGGTCGGACATGTCCAGGCCGACCGTGGCGCCGAGCTGCAGCACGATGTCTTCCATCGAGCGTCCCATCGGGCCGACCACGGAAATCGGCGTCCAGCCCAGCAGCTTGCGCTGGCTGGGCACCAGGCCGGGCGACGGCCTGAATCCATAGACGCCGCACTTCGCGGCGGGAATACGCAGCGAACCGCCGGTGTCGGAGCCGCTGCATAGCGGCAGCATGTCCACGGCGAGCGCGGCCGCCGACCCGCCGGACGAGCCGCCGGCATTCAATGCCGGATTGAACGGATTGCCGGTCGCGCCCCAAACCGTGTTGCGCGTGTTCGCGCCGGCGCCCATCTCCGGCACGTTGGTCTTGCCGACCACGATGGCGCCGGCCGAGCGCAGCCGGGCGACCAGCCTGTTGTCCTGGGCCGGCACATTGTTCCGATAGATCGCGGAGCCGTAGGTCGTCAGCAGCCCCTCGGTTTCCTCGAGGTCCTTGATGCCGACAGGCAGCCCGTGCAAGGGGCCAAGCGCCTGGCCTGCCAGCACTGCCGCTTCCGCCGCCGCCGCTTCCTTCCTGGCGCGCTCGAAGCAGGTGGCGGTCACCGCATTGATGCGCGGATTGAATTCCTCGATCCGGCCGATGCAGGCCTCCAGCAGCTCTACCGGCGAGATCGCCTTGCTGCCGATCAGGCGCCGCAGCTCGGTTGCGCTCTTGCTTGTCAGATGGTGCTCGCTCATACACTCCCTCGGAAAAATTGCGGTGTCGCCGGCCCGGTGCAGGCGCTGCGCGGGCCGTGCCGGCAGCGGATGCGTCCAATATAGGCGCGCCGCCACCTTGCCACCAGCATATTGTTTAGAGTGCTGCGTTGCCGAATCGGCAAAGCTGGAGCGACATGCGCGCGGCGCGCACCGCCTGGCTCAGCCGCCAACAACGGGTGTAAGCTGGCCGGCGGCCGCGGCGCGGGCAGGGCGTCCCGGCCGGAACACGGCGCAACGCGACGCAATTCGGACCTTACTGGAGAACGGATGTTCATGACGACAAAACTGCTGGTCACGCAAGGACTGGAAGACAAGCTGCTGCAGTTCGCCCGCGACCGCGACTGGGAGCAGTATTACGCGCCCAGGAACCTGCTGATGGCGCTGGTGGGCGAGGTCGGCGAACTGGCGGAAATCTTCCAGTGGATGACCGAGGCGGAAGCCGCCGATGCAATGCGAAACCCGGAGACCGCGCAGCGCATCAGGGAAGAAATGGCCGATGTGACCATGTACCTGGTCCGCCTGGCCAGCGTGCTGCGGCTAGACCTCGACGCGGCGGTCCAGGAAAAACTCCTGTCCAATGCCAGAAAGTATCCGCCCAACGCCTAGCCGATGGTGCGCGGAGACGGCTGTGTCCCGCGCCGGCGGTGACTTGCGACACGTTCATCATCTGCGCCGACCCGCTCCCGGTCGCTCCTGGCGTCAGGAGTCGCGGCGCGCCCGGCCTGCGTACCGAACGCCGGCGAGGTGCGCAGGTGGCCTGTCAGCGAGACGACCTTTTCGACATGCTGCAGGGAGCCCAGCCCGGCCTGCAGGTTCAGGAGTATCCTGCCTGCGGCCAGCCGGGCAGCCTTCCGGCCCGATGCAATGTCGTCCTCCGCGATGTCGCCGGCCAGGACATGGCCGTGTGCGCGGGCCACGACGCCGCTGGAGAACAGCAGGCGGTCGGCCCGGGTGAATGCGCTGTACAGGCCGGACGGCAGCGCCACGTCCGAACCGGACTGTATTCATTGCGCCAGCCTCGCATCAGGCCCGGACGCGGCGGCGCCGGCCAATGCGGCGCTACCTGTCCTGCTGGCGGCAGCCTCGTGCTCGACGCGGCCGCTCAGCCAGCATGCCCCAGCCGGGTCGTCGACCCCGGGAAGCTGCACCCGTATCTCGGAAGGGAATCCCATCGACACGCCCTGGCGCACGGTGACAAGCTCCGCGCCGGCCGACGCCAGGCCGAGACTGCGCAAGCCGAAGGCCAGCGCGGTGGCCGCGATGCCGGTTGCCGCATCCTCCGGGTAGCCGGACGACTTCGGAAACTGCCTGGCCTCGAACACAAGGGCAGCGGCGTCGACCGGCGCGAATGGATAAAGCCCGGTCGATCCGAGGTCGCCGCATACCTTCTCCATGTCGTTGAACCGCGGCTGCAGCGATCGCAGTTCCGCGATCGTGCGCATCCGCACCAGCGTCTTGACCCGGCTCGTCGACGCATTGATGACCGGCCTGACGATCGCTTCCGGCGGGACGCGCAGCACCGCGGCAATGGACAGGACCTGCGGCTCATCGAGTATGGCCAGCGTGGCGCCCGGCTGGGAAATCTGCACGAGCCCGTCACGGAACCGGGCGGCGATCACGCCGCTCGGGGTGCGGATGCGGATCGGGCTGCCGTCCCAGCCGCCCTGCTCCCTCAGCAGCCACAGCGCGCCCACAGTCGCATGCCCGCACATTTCCATCTCATGGCTGGGGACGAAATAGCGCATGCCGACGTCATGGTCGTCGCCGGAACCCGGCAACACGAAGCCGGCCTCGTGACCGAAGCGCTCGGCGACGCGCCGCATGTCCTCGCCCGACATGCCGTGCGCCTGCAGCACGATGGGCGCGGGGTTGCCGCCGGCCTCGCCTGTCGGCGCGCAGAACACACGGACGACCTGGGGGTCGGCCGGCAAGCCTGTTAGATCTGGTGTCATTCAGCCCTCGCATCGACGGATTTCGCAATATCGCCCCAGGCGGCCGCGTCGCCTGCCGCCACCTTGCCTGGTATTGCCTTGCCCAGCGCGCCGCCGCTTTCGGCGGAAGCGCCGCGGGACCCATTATCCCGTACCAGAGCGCGGGTCTGAAATTCGCCAGCCCCTTCGATTCGAACGTGGCGACGCGCGGTGAGCTATCCGCCGTTACGGTGCTCGCGATCGCAAGCCAAGTCGGCTGGAGTCCAGGCTCCTGTCTGTCGCGCATGCTGATGAAGCGGCACGGGATGACGCCCGCCACGGTAGGGCAAACCGCCGGCTCGAATCTGCTATCGCCGGCCCGGTAAAAATCACCGCGCCGCCAGGCTGGCCTTGACGACGCCGGCAGCCGGCTGCGCCTCCCAGCCGCCGCCCAGCGCGCGGATCAGGGCCACGGTCGTGAGCGCCCGGTCGCCGCGCAGCTGCACCGCGCTGCGCTCCACCGCCGCCAGGTTGCGCTGGGCGTCCAGCAGCTCGAGGTAGCCGGAACGGCCGGCGTCGTACAGCTTCCGCGCCAGGTCGGCCGAGCGGCGCGCCGAGGCCAGCGCCTGGTCCAGTTCCGCGCCCTGCTGCGCCAGGATGCGCAGGCCGGCAAGCTGGTCCTCGACGTCGGCAAAGGCGGCCAGCACGCTCTGGCGGTAGCTGCCCACCGCCTCCTCCAGCGCGGCCTCGCTGCGCACGATGTTGTTGCGGTTGCGGCCGCCGTCGATCAGCGGCATCGACAGCGCCGCGCCCAGCAGCCAGGAGCGGCTGCTCCACTTGAACACGTCGGCCACGGTGCCGGCCACGCCGCCCGCGTCGGCGCCGATGGTCAGGGCCGGGAACATGGCCGAGCGTGCGACGCCGATGCGCGCATTCGCCGCTTCCATCGCGCGCTGGGCGCTGGCGACGTCGGGCCGGCGCTCCAGCAGCGCGGACGGCAGGCCGGGCGGGATCAGCGGCAGCGCCGCCGTCGCTTCCAGCGGATCGGTGGCCGCGCCGAAGTTCGACGCCGGCTCGCCCAGCAGCACGGCCAGCGCATGTTCGGCGTTGCTGCGCTGGCGCTGCAGGCCGATCGCGTCGGCGCGCACCGTCGACAGCTCGGTGCGGGCGCGCGCCAGGTCGAATTCGCCGATGTCGCCGAGTTCGAAGCGGCGGCCGTTGATGCGCACGTTCTCCTCGCGCAGCCCCACGGTCCGTGCGACGGTGGCCAGTTCGGCATCGAGCGCGCGCAGCCGGAAGTAGGTCTGCGCAACGTCGGCCTGCAGCGACAGCAGCACCGAGCGGTAGGTCGCCTCGACGGCGCCGGCGTCGCTGCGCGCCGCCGCCACGCTGCCGGAAACCCGGCCGAACAGGTCGACCTCGTAGCTTGCGCTCAGGCTGGCGCGGTAGCTGGTGACGGCGGGGATCGAGGTTCCCGCCGGCTGGTTCACTTCGGGCGGCGCCGGCCGGGCGCGCTGCGCGCCGGCGCCGGCGTCGACCCGCGGCACGCGCTCGCTCTCGGCGATGCCGGCGATGGCCCGCGCCTGCCTCACCCGCGCCGCCGCCACCGCCAGGTTCTGGTTGTTCGCCGTCGCCTGCGCGATCAGGCTGTCGAGCCGGGCGTCGTTGAAGGCGCGCCACCATTCGCCGCGCGGCTGGCTTTCCGCCGCCTGCGCCGCTTTCCATGTCGTGCCGTCGGGCGCATTGCGCACGTCGCCGGCCGGCGCCTGCTGCGGCTCCTTGAATGCCGCCGGCACCGCGACCGCCGGCTGCCGGAAATCCGGGGCGGCGCAGGCGCTGAGCAGCAGTGCGCCAAGCAGGGCCGCAAATGCCGGCCGGAAGGGCGCGGTCGCCTTCGCAATGGCAGGCAGTGCGGGAAAGGTGGGGGTCGGATTTGCTTGCATCGTTTTCCTGTTATTCATTTCGCGGCTCCTTCCAGTTCGGCGCCATGCGCCGCCGGTTCGGGTGCGGCAGCCGGCTTGCCCATGCGCCTGGCGAGCGTGCGCAGCAGCACGTAGAACACCGGCGTCAGGAACAGCCCGAAGAAGGTCACGCCCAGCATGCCGGCGAACACGGCCACGCCCATCGCGTGGCGCATCTCGGCGCCAGCCCCGCTCGAGAACACCAGCGGCAGCACGCCCATGATGAAAGCGATCGATGTCATCAGGATGGGCCGCAGCCGCAGGCGGCAGGCTTCCAGCGCGGCCTCGACGATGCTGCGGCCGTGGTCTTCGAGCTCGCGCGCAAATTCCACGATCAGGATCGCATTCTTCGACGCCAGCCCGACCAGCACGAACAGCGCGATCTGGGTAAAGATGTTGTTGTCGCCGCCGGTCAGCTTCACGCCGATCAGCGCGCACAGGATGGACATCGGCACGATCAGGATCACCGCCAGCGGCAGGGTCCAGCTCTCGTACTGCGCGGCCAGCACCAGGAACACCAGCAGCACGCACAGCGGGAACACGATCACCATGGTGTTGCCGGCCAAAATGTCCTGGTAGGTCAGGTCGGTCCACTCGTAGGCGATCCCCTTGGGCAGCGTCTCTTCCAGGATCTTCTCCATCTCGGCCTGCGCCTGTCCCGAGGACACGCCGGGCGCGGCGCCGCCGTTCAGGTCCGCCGACACGTAGTTGTTGTAGCGCTGGACGCGGTCCGGGCCATGGGTGTCCCTGACCTGCATCAGCGACGACAGCGGGATCATCTCGCCCTTGCTGCTGCGCACCTTCAGCTGCGTCATCTGCTCGGGCTGCGAGCGGAACTGGGCGTCGGCCTGTACCCGCACCTGGTAGGTCCGGCCGAACTGGTTGAAGTCGTTCACGTACAGCGAGCCCAGGTTGATCTGCAGGGTCTGGTAGATGGTCTGCAGCGGCACGCCCAGCTGCTTTGCCTTCACCCGGTCGACGTCGGCGAACAGCTGCGGCACATTGATCTGGTAGCCCGAGAACACGCCGGCCAGCTTCGGGTTCTGCCAGGCCTTCGCCTGCACCGCCTGCACCGCCTTGTACAGCGCGTCATAACCGACGTTGCCGCGGTCCTCGATCATCAGCTTGAAGCCGCCGGTGGTGCCCAGCCCGTTGACCGGCGGCGGCGGCAGCACCATCACGAACGCGTCCTGCACCGCGCCCATGCGCTTGTTGATCTCTGCGGCGATGGCCTCGGCCGACATCGACTTGTCCCGGCGCGCCTCGAACGGCTGGAGGCCGACGAATACGATGCCGGCGTTCGGCGCATTGGTGAAGCCGTTGATCGACAGGCCCGGGAAGGAGATCGAGTTCTCGACGCCCGGGATGTCCTTGGCGATGTCGGACATCCTGCGGATCACCGCATCGGTGCGATCCAGCGAGGCCGCGTCCGGCAGCTGCGCGAAACCGATCAGGTACTGCTTGTCCTGCTGCGGCACGAAGCCCGGCGGCACGGCCTTGAACATGAACAGGCCGGCCACGCCCAGCATCGCATAGACCACCAGCGACGCGCCCTTGTGCCGCAGCACGCCCCGGACGCCGCCTTCGTAGCGGTGCGCCGAGCGGCCGAAGAAACGGTTGAAGCCGGCGAAGAAGCGGCCGAACACCTTTTCCATGCCGCGGCTCAGCGCATCCTTCGGCGCGCCGTGGCCGCGCAGCAGCACGGCCGACAGCGCCGGCGCCAGCGTCAGCGACACCAGCGCCGAGATCACGGTCGAGATCGCGATGGTGAGCGCAAACTGGCGGTAGAACTGCCCGATCAGGCCGGACACGAATGCAATCGGCACGAACACCGCGCACAGCACCAGCGCGATGGCGATGATCGGGCCGGAGACTTCCTTCATCGCCTGGATCGTGGCGTCGCGCGGCGACAGGCCGTTCTCGATGTTGCGCTCGACGTTTTCCACCACCACGATCGCGTCGTCGACGACGATGCCGATCGCCAGCACAAGGCCGAACAGCGACAGCGTGTTGATCGAGAAGCCGAAGCCGA
The DNA here is from genome assembly GCF_900182955.1 of Noviherbaspirillum suwonense. GTDB lineage: Bacteria > Pseudomonadota > Gammaproteobacteria > Burkholderiales > Burkholderiaceae_D > Noviherbaspirillum_A > Noviherbaspirillum_A suwonense. Next base: position 15,291 of record NZ_FXUL01000025.1, read on the forward strand.
GCATGACGGCGAAGGTGCCGACGATCGACACCGGCACGGCCAGCAGCGGGATGATGGAAGCGCGCCAGGTCTGCAGGAACACGATCACGACCAGCGCGACCAGGATCACCGCTTCCAGCAGCGTGTGGATGACGGAATTGATCGACTCGCGCACGAACTGGGTCGGGTCGTAGACGATGCTGTATTCGACGCCCTGCGGGAAATCCTTCGACAGCCGCTCCATCGTGGCGCGCACGTCGGTCGACAGCTGCAGCGCATTCGCGTTCGGCGCCTCGAAGATCGGGATCGCCACCGCCGAGCGGTTGTTCAGCAGCGAGCGCAGCGCGTACGAGTTCGAGCCCATCTCCAGGCGCGCCACGTCTTTCAGCAGCGTGGTTGCGCCGCCGGCATTGGTCTTGACCACGATGTCGCCGAACTGCTCCACGCTCTGCAGCCGGCCCTGGGTGTTCACCGTCAGCTGGAACTCCGCGCCCCGGCTCGGCCCCTGGCCGATCACGCCGGCGGCCACCTGCACGTTCTGCTCGCGGATGGCGTCGACCACGTCGCCGGCGGTCAGGCCGCGCGCCGCCACTTTCTGCGGGTCGAGCCAGACGCGCATCGCATAGTCGCCCGAGCCGAACAGCTGCACCTCGCCCATGCCGTGCAGCCGCGCCAGCTGGTCCTTGATGTTGAGCACCGCGTAGTTGCGCAGGTAGAGGTCGTCATAGCGGCCGTCCGGCGAATTCAGGTGGACCACCATGGTCAGGTTGGGCGAGCTCTTGACAGTGGTCACGCCGATCTGGCGCACCTCTTCCGGCAGCCGCGGCAGCGCCCGCTGGACCCGGTTCTGGACCGCGGTCTCGGCCTGCTCGACATTGGTGCCGATGGCGAAGGTCACGGTCAGCTGCAATGCGCCGTCGGAGGTGTTCTGCGAGGACATGTAGAGCATGTTCTCGACGCCGTTGATCTGCTCCTCGAGCGGCGCGGCGACCGTCTCGGCGATCACCTTCGGATTCGCGCCCGGATACTGGGCGCGCACGACGACCGACGGCGGCACGACATCCGGGTATTCGGAGATCGGGAGCTTGAAGATGGCGATCAGGCCGGCGACGAACACGATCACCGACAGCACGGCCGCGAAGATGGGCTTATCGACAAAGAAACGGGAGAAGTTCATGGCTTATTCCTTCGCGGCGGTGGCGGCGGCCTTGCCCGGCTGGTCGAGCGCGGCGACCGTGGCGCCCTTGCGGTTCTCGGCATGCATCGGCACGATCTCCGGCGCGAGCGGCGCGCCGGGGCGCACGCGCTGCAGCCCGTTGACGACGATCCGTTCGCCGGCGTTGAGTCCTTCCTTGACGACCCGCAGGCCGTCGACGCTCGGCCCGAGCTTGACCGGGCGGTATTCCGCCTTGCTGTCCTTGTCGACGACGAAGACGAACTTGCGGTCCTGGTCGGTGCCCACGGCGCGGTCGTCGATCAGCATGGCGTTCGCGGTGGCGCTGCCGCCGCCGAGCTGGACCCGGGCGAACAGGCCGGGGACCAGCGCGCGGTCGCGGTTCTCGAAGGTGGCGCGCATGCGCACCGAGCCGGTCTGCGCATCGAGCCGGTTGTCGACGAATTCAAGCCTGCCTTCGTGCGGAAAGCCGTCCTCGTTGGCCAGCCCGATCTTCACGGCGACCGGCTGGCCCTTGTGGCTTTGCGCGCCGACGCGCAGGTAGGTCGCCTCGTCGCCGTCGAAGCTGGCATAGATGCGGTCGAGCGACACGACCGAGGTCAGCACGGCGCTGGCGTCGACCAGGTTGCCCAGCGTGATCTCGGCCTTGGACACGCGGCCATCGATCGGCGACGCGACGCGGGTATAAGCCAGGTTCAGCCTGGCCGACTCGTACTGGGCCTGCGCGGCGCGGGCGTTGGCGTCGAGCTCTTTCAAGCCGGAGGCGCGCTCGTCGTATTCGCGCTGCGGGATCGCCTTGTCGGCCAGCAGTCGCTCGGCGCGGGCCAGCTCCAGGCGCGCCAGGTCCGCCTTGGCGCGGGCCGACGCGGCGGCGGCCTCGGCGCGGTCGGCCTCGGCCTGGTAAGGGCGCGGGTCGATCACGAACAGCACGTCGCCTTTCTTCACCTCGGCGCCCGGCCTGAAGTTCACGGCGGTGATGAAGCCGGACACGCGCGGCCGGATCTCGACGCGCTCGATGGCTTCCAGCCGGCCGGAAAATTCCTGGGTCTCGGCGATCTGCCGTTCCAGCACCGCGGCGGCCGACACCGGCGCGGCGGCGGGAGCGGCTTGCGCGGGCGCCGCCTTGCCGGTGGCGTCGGAGCAGCTGGCAAGGGTGGAGGCCAGCGCGGCCGCAGCGAGCGCCAGCACGAGTGGCCTTGCGGCCGTCTTCAGGGTTTCAAGGGGTTTCATGTGATCGTTCCATTCCGGCAGCGCGTTGGTTTTGTTGATAAATAACTAATTTTTAGGCGAACAGTGTGCTTCCCGGGCTTTCATGCACAGCCAGGTCCGCCGTGCCTGGACGGCACGGTTTCTATTGGGTTTTACGGCGTTGCGGCCGCGCGCGGCTCAGCCGCCGGGCGGCGCCGGCGCACCGTCGAGGCCGGCAATGAAGTTGGCGATTTCGTCGAGCACATCGCCGGTGCAGGCGCATTCGTTGCGGGCGTTCGGCTCCTGCAGCCGGGCCGGCGGCAGCCGCCGCACCGTGGTCCGCACGCCGGCGCTGATCAGCTTCTTGCCATAGGCTTCGGCCTCGTCCCGCAGCGGGTCGTCGTCGGTCGACAGGATCAGGGCCGGCGGCAGGTTCTTCAGGCGGCTCGACTGCAGCGGCGACGCGTACGGATGGCTGCGGTCGGCGACATGCGGCAGGTAGCCGCGGTAGGCAGCCACGCAGTCGTCGACGACCCTGGCCTTGTCGACGCAGGTCGGCAGTTCGCGCATCGAGCAGGTGGACAGGCCGGGGTCCAGCATCGGCATGATCAGGACCTGGCCGGCGACCCGCGGCGCGCCGCGGTCGCGCGCCATCATGGCGACGACGGCGGCCAGGTTGCCGCCGGCCTCGATGCCGGCCACCAGCATGCGCTTGCCGGTCCAGCCGAGCGCCGCCTTGTTCCTTGCCGCCCACTCCAGCACCGCGTGGGCATCCTCGACGGCGGCCGGGAAGGGCTTCACCGGCGCCAGCGTATAGGTCGACGACAGCACCACCGGATAGCCGCTGGCGTCGGCCAGGCGGCGCAGGAAACCGTCCGCCTCGTCCAGATTGCCGTCGACGAATCCGCCGCCATGGAAGAACACGATCAGCAGGTCGCGCCGGCCATCGGCCGCGGCGCGGTACAGGCGGCCGGCGAGCGGGCCTTCGAAGCCCGCTATCTCCAGTTCGCGCACCGCCAGTTCATGCTGGCCGGACGCGGCGGGATTCCCGCTGCCGTGCTGCGCGAGCGGCGCATTCATTGGCGCACCTTGCGGGAAGCGACGCGCGTCGCGCCGGCAGGCGCGTGGTCCCGGCCGCCTGACATTCCGGCGCGGTCCGCCGCGCTGCGCGCAGATGCCGCGCCTGCAAGAATTCTCCCGTGATGTTCCATGACCCACTCCCGTTTCCACTGCCGCTGCCTGCATTGGCAGCACCGTACTCGCACTATAGACATGAACTAGAATCCGATAAACGCGCTAATCGCGAATCCATTATTCAGTCTGCTGAACAATCGCCCCTATGAACAACAAGCTACAGGCCATGGCCGTATTCGTGCAGGTCGTCGACGTCGGGAGCTTCACGCGCGCCGCCGAGATCCTGCAGCTGCCCAAGGCCACCGTCTCGACCCTGGTGCAGTCGCTGGAAAGCGCGCTGTCGACCAAGCTGCTGCACCGGACCACCCGCCTGGTCACGGTCACCACCGACGGCGCGGCCTACTACGAGCGCTGCGTGCGCATCCTGTCGGACGTGCGGGATGCCGACGAGTCGCTGTCGCGCGCCCGCCTGTCGCCCAGCGGCCGGCTGCGCGTGGATGTGCCGTCAGGCCTGGCCAGCGAGATCCTGATCCCGGCCCTGCCCGCCTTCTTCGAGCGCTACCCGGACATCGTGATGGAGCTGGGCAGCACCGATCGGCCGGTCGACCTGGTGGAGGAAGGCGTCGACTGCGCCATCCGCGGCGGCGAGCTGTGGGACACCAGCCTGATTGCGCGCCGCGTCGGCGTCATCAATTTCCTGACGGCCGCTGCGCCGTCCTACCTCGAACGCTATGGCGTGCCGAAGCACCCGCGCGACCTCGAGCGGCATCGCTGCGTGAACTATTTCTCGGCCAAGACCGGCAAGACCTACGACTGGGATTTCCGGCGCGGCGACGAGCGCATCGATATCGCGATGCACGGCGTGATCGCGCTGAACGACTCGAATGCCTACGTGCACGCGGGCCTGGCCGGCCTGGGCGTGGTCCAGATGACGGACTACCTGCTGATGCAGCATGTCGCCGCCGGACGCATGGTGCAGCTGCTGCCCGACTGGACCAGCGACCCGCTGCCGGTCCACATCGTCTTCCCGCAAAGCCGCAACCTGTCGGCCAAGGTGCGGGTGTTCGTCGAATGGGTGGCCGAGCTGTTTTCGAGCCACCCCCAGATGCGCCTGCGCGCCGCCGGCCAGCCCGTCGCCGCGGCCCCTGCGGCGACGGGCGTCGCATCCGCGGCTGCGCCGGCCACGGCGGTCTAGGACGCTTGCGGCCGAGACAGGCAGTATCGTCGGCTAGCCGCCTGCGCTGGGACGCGGCGTTCCTGGCGCCGCATCGCTGGCGACATTGCATTGATGATGATTTTGATGCAGACTAACATCTTTTATGATGCGGAGGCTGTCATGCGAACCACTGTCACCGTGGACGATGCGCTCTACGAGAAAGCGCTCGAACTGGCCGACCCGGACATGGACAAGTCGGACATCTTTCGCGAAGCGATGAAGACCTTCGTACGCGTGCAGGCCGCCAAGCGGCTGGCCGCCCTGGGCGGCGCGGCGCCCGCCATGCAGGATGTGCCCCGGCGCCGGGAAGAAACCGCCGCGCGATGAGCGTGATCATCGACAGTTCGGTCTGGATCGATCATTTCCGCAACGGCAACGACGTGCTCGTCAGCCTGCTCCAGGCTGACCTCGTGCTGACGCACCCGATGGTGCTTGCCGAACTGGCCTGCGGCACGCCGCCCGCGCCGCGCGCACGCACGCTGGGCCAGATCGGGCTGTTGCGAGCATGCAACCAGGTCACGCTGGACGAGACGATGAACCTGATCGAGCGTGAAAAACTGTACGGCCTCGGCTGCGGACTGGTGGACATCTGCCTGCTCGGGTCGACGCTGATCACGCCGGCGGCCCGCCTGTGGACGCTGGACCGGCGGCTGGCGGAACTGGCGGAGCGCTTCGGCATGGCCTTCCACAGCCAGCTGCACTAGCCGGCGCACAGGCAGGCACGGTTTGCCCTCCACACAAGCCCCATTTTCGCCGTCCGCCTTCGTCCGGGAGACCGGCGGCAGCTATGCGCGGGAACTCGGCATCGACCTGTCCGGCGGCGACCCGGCCGAGATCCAGAAATGGCTGCTGGCCGCCGTGCTCTTCGGGGCGCCGATCCCGGTCGGCACCGCGGTGAAAACCTACCGGGAATTCGAGCGGGCCGGGCTGGTCCGCTTCGATCGCATCCGGCAAGCCGGCTGGCATGCGCTGGTCAGGACGCTCGGCCGGGGCGGCTATGCCCGCTACGACTTCAAGACGGCGACCAAGCTGATCGAGGTCGCCGACCGGCTTTCGCTCGACTACGGGGACGATGCGAATGCGCTGCACCTGGCCGCCGCCGACGAAACGGACCTGGTGCGACGCATCAGGCAGCTAGGCAAGGGCATTGGCGAGGTCACTGCCGGCATCTTCCTGCGCGAACTGCGCGGCGTCTGGAGCAAGGCGCAGCCGCTGCCGTCGGCGCTGGCGGTCCTGGCGGCGGGGACATTGGGCCTGGTCGACGCCGGCACACTGGACAAGGCCGAAGTCCGGCAGGCGCTGATGACGCTCTGGCGGGAAGACGGCATGACACCGGAGACCTTCCCGGAATTCGAAACCGCGCTGCTGCGCCATGGCGCGACGCTGCGGCGCAAGCGCACGCCGAAGCCGCGCTGACATGCCGCGGGAGGGCGACCGGCCGGTCAGCTCCGATCGCGCGTTGCGCTGCGATGGCTGACGGACCGGCCATGCGCGGCCAGGCCAGGACCCTTTTTTGGACAGGCGGTCGCCGTCCTCTGCTAGCATGACGCCGCATTTGAAAGGCCGCCCTTCAAGGCGGCCCATACCTATATATATAGAGGATGAGACCATGACCTGCCTGTACCGCATCAAGAACATCGCCGTGCAACCGGCACTGCCCCGCTCGGCCAACCCCAGGCTCAAGCGCCTTGCGATGGCGGCCCTGCTGTGCGCGGCGGCCGGCGCCGCCGCGGCGCAGGGCTATCCGGACCGCATGATCAAGCTGGTCGTGCCCTTCCCGCCTGGCGGTCCGACCGATGTCGCGTCGCGCATCATCGGCCAGAAGATGAGCGAAGGCCTGAAGCAGCAGGTGGTCGTGGAAAACCGGCCGGGCGCGTCCGGCATGATCGGAGCGGAAGCCGTGGCCAAGAGTCCGGCCGACGGCTATACGCTGATGATGCTGGCCACGCCCGCGCTGCTGTTCCCGCACCTGAGCAACGCGAAGAACACCGACCTGTTCAAGGAACTTGCGCCGATCGGCAGCGCCTACGACCTGCCGATCGTGATGGTCGTGAACCCGCAGAAGATGCCCGACGTGAACGGCCTGCAGGACCTGATCGCGAAGGCGAAGGCGCAGCCCGGCATGCTCGACTACACCAGCGCCGGCAATGCCAGCTTCGGCCACCTGTCCACCGAGCTGCTGAAGAACCTTGGCCAGTTCGACATCCGGCACGTGCCGTACAAAGGCAGCGCGCCGGCGATGCAGGACCTGCTGGGCGGAACGGTGCCGATGATGTTCTCCGATATGATCGCGGCGCTGCCGCATATCAAGGCGGGCAAGCTGCGGCCCATCGCCGTCGGCTCGGCCAAGCGCGTCGCCTTCACGCCGGACGTGAAGACGGTCGCCGAGCAGGGTTTCGCCGGCTTCGATGCGGTCGCCTGGGGCGGCCTGATGGCGCCTGCCGGCACGCCGAAACCGGTGATCGACCGCCTCAACAAGGAACTGCAGGCAGTCCTGGCCGACAAGGACGTGCAGGCCAAGCTGCTTGGCGCCGGCACGATCGCCGCCTATGCGTCGCCCGAGAAAATGAAGGCCAGGATGCAGGAGGATTACGACCGCTGGGGCAAGGTCATCCGCGACAACGGCATCAAGAGCGATTGAGCCGGGCGTGCCGCCCTGATTGTCCGGCGCAGGGCGTCGGGCACTGGACAGGCGATTTTGTCACCCATCGAGGCGCGTCCGGACGACGCCAGGCAAGTATGCGGCCCGGCTGCGCATTGTTTCTCTTAAGAAATGTGTGCATAATAAGGTTCACTTCACCGCTGTGCTACCTCGGCGCGCCCGCCGAAACTCAAAACCGTCTATATCGAATGGAATGGTCATGACAAAAGAATCGATCCACACCCCGGAGACCAGGCTGAACAACCCTACGCGCCGGAACCTGCTCGCCGGCGGCACCGCGCTCGCCATGGCGGGCCTCGCCGGGTTCAGCAGAACGGCGATGGCGCAGGCGGTGGGCGCCGCCGCGCCCGCGGCCCCGAAACCGCTGCCTTCCTACGTGGCGTGGAAAGATCCGGCCGCGATGATCGTGCACACTTCCGGCACCCTGGAAACCCGGCGCAGCGCATTCGGCACCAGCATCATCACGCCGAGCGAGCAGCTCTACATCCGCAACAACCTGCCGGCGCCGGACGCGTCCATCGTCGCCGATCGCGACGGCTGGGAAATCATGGTGGAAGGCGTGAAGGCGCCGCGCAAGCTGACGGTCAGGGAATTGAAGACCATGGGACTTGAAACCGTCACCATGGTGCTGCAATGCTCGGGCAACGGCCGCGGGCTGTTCCCGAACAAGCCCAGCGGCACGCCGTGGCAGGTCGGCGCGGCCGGGTGCGTGGTATTCAGCGGCGTGCCGGTGCGCGCGGTCGTCGAAGCGCTGGGCGGCGTCGCCGGCGGCGCGGTCTACATGACGGGCACGGGCGGCGAGAAGCTGCCGGAAGGCGTCGACCCGAAGAGCGTGATGGTCGAGCGTTCGGTGCCGCTGGCCGCGATGGCCGACGCATTGCTTGCATGGGAAATGAACGGGGCGGCGATGCCGCTGGCGCATGGCGGGCCGCTGCGCCTGATCGTGCCCGGCTACACCGGCGTGAACAACGTCAAGTACATCAAGCGCCTGGCGTTCACGGTCGAGCAGTCCGACGCAAAAATCCAGAAGACGGGTTACCGCATCACGCCGCCCGACCAGAAGGCTGACGAGAGCCAGCCGTCGGTGTGGGAAATGGGCGTCAAGTCCTGGATCAACTCGCCCAGCGGCGAGCAGGGGCCGCTTGCGGCCGGCCCGATGCAGGTCAAGGGCGTGGCCTTTGGCGGCATCCATGCGGTCAAGTCCGTCGAGGTGTCGGTGGACGGCGGGAAGACCTGGCAGGCCGCCCGCTTCGTCGGCCCGGACATGGGCCGTTATGCCTGGCGCCAGTTCGTCCTCCCGGTCAGGCTCGCCGCCGGCACACACACCCTGATGAGCCGCGCCACCGATGCGCAGGGCAATGTCCAGCCAGAAGGTCGGGTCGACAACGTCGGCGGCTACAACAACACCAGCTGGCGCGACCATGCGCTGCAGGTCACGGTGGCGTAGATGAGGGCCTTCATGAACGGACGGCGGCTGCTGCTGGCAGCCGTTCTCGGCGGCGCCATGGGCGGCGCCGCCGCGCAGGGCAGCGTCGAGGACGGCAAGCTGCTGTTTACCAAGGGCGCCGTGCCGGCATGCGCGGTCTGCCATACTCTGGCCCACGCCGGGGCCACCGGCGAGATCGGGCCGGTGCTCGACGAGCTCAAGCCCAATGCCGCACGGGTCGAAAAGGCGATCCGCAACGGCATCGGCCAGATGCCCGCCTACACCACGCTCACCGACGCGCAGATCAGGCAGCTGGCGAACTATGTGGCGCAGGTAACCGGCGCGACGAACTGATACGCATGCCAGGTCATGTGGCACCGGATGGGATCGACGGTTCGGAGTCGTAGGGTGTAATAAGCGCAGCGCATTACAACGCTGGCCAATCAACCACCATCGCCTGTTCGCGGCCAACGGTGTAATGCGCTTGCGCTCACTACACCCTACGGCGCTTCATCGCGCCTCGTGAGCCCGTATCGCATCCGCCCAATCGGAGCCACGCAATACGGCGCCCTTTACCTGGCCGCCGCCAGGGTCCCGCCGACGGTCGGCATGGATTTCTCGCGCCATTCCGGCATGCCGTTGCGATACCAGTACACGGTCTTGAACCCGCTTTCCGCGGCGATCTTCGACGCCTTGTAGGATTTCCAGCACTCGGGGCCATTGCACAGGAAAATCAGCGGCTTGTCCTTCGGCAGCTTTGCGATGGCGGAATAATCATCGAGCGCCTGGTCGAAGTCGCGCTCCTTCAGGCTGCGCTCGACATACGGCGCATGGATCGCGCCGGCGATATGTTCATGGTCGAATTCCTTCTGGCTGCGGGTGTCGACCACCGCGACGCCGGACGCGATCAGCCTGGCGACCTCGGTTGCGGCGACGACGGTGGCGCCCTGCACCGCCTGCGGCGTCAGGATGCCCAGGGACGCGATATAGCGGTACTGGTCCTCGTCGGCCTCGGTCGCCGGCTGCAGCTTGCCGTAGCCGCTCAGCTTCGCGTCATTCGACGCCAGCCATTTCAGCACGGTCTTGCGGTCGGCTTCCGGCAGGCCCTTGCGCACCATCATCGCCGCGCCGCCCGGCACCGGGCGCGTGGACTTCAGGATGACGGCCACGTCGGGATTGGCCTTCATCCAGCGTTCCGCTTCCGCCTGCTCGGCGACCGTGACGTCGGCCAGGTTCATCTTCACAGCCAGCAGGCCCGCGCCGCTGGTCCTGCCGTAAGCGACCTGCTTGAACTGCTTGAGGTTGATATTGGCGTCAGTGAGCAAGCCTTTCGCAAGATAGGCGCGCGCGGAGTCTTCCTGCGTCAGGTAAAGCCGCTTGCCGGCCATCTGGGCGAGGCTGGCCACATCCTTGCGCGCGACAAGCACGTAATGGGTATTGCTGGTGTCGCGCGCCAGCAGCCGGTAGCCGTGGCTGATGGCCGAGGCGGTCACATGGGGCGGCCCGACAAGGATGTCGTTTTCCTGCGTGCGGGAAGCGCGCATCACATCGGTCAGGTTCGAGGTCTGCTTGTAGATGACCTTTTTGCCCAGCGCGTCCTGCAAGGACGCCGGCAACGCCAGGAAGCCAAGGCTGCCGCCCGACTCGTCCGCGGGATCGTTGCCCACCAGGATCGTGAAGTCCGCCAGTGCGGCGCCAGGAGCGAGCACCGCGCACCACAACACGATCCGTTGAATTGTCCGGCCTAGCTTCATTGACTGCGCTCCGATGAGTGGTCTGGAATGGATATCGCCTGCCACCAGTGTATCCGATTTAATTTCTCTTGGGAAACTAAAGTGCAGCGATGGGAGGCATCGTCGGCCTGGCGGCGCGCGGTCCGGTCAACCCTGGTCGATCAGGCCGGATGCCGCCAGGTGCGCGACCATGAAGTCCCGGACCGTGTCCAGCGCCGGGTTCCGGTGCGCCAGCGGCCAGGCAAGGTAGAGCTCGGCAAACACATCCTTGCGCCACAGTGGCCGGTAGACGATGTTTTCCATCCGCAGCGACTGCGCCGACGCCGGCACGATGGCCATGCCCACCCCGGCCTTCACCAGCGCCAGGATCGTATGGGTCTGCGCGATCTGCTGCACGCAGCGCGGCGACACGCCGCTGGCGGCAAACAGCGCCGATATCTTCTGGTGGAAATAGCTTCCCTCGACTGGCGCATACATGATGAACGGCTGGTTCGCCATGTCCCGCATCGCGATGCGCGGCTTGCTGGCCAGCGGATGGCTGTCCGGGATCGCCAGCAGCATGGGTTCCCGGGACGCCAGCACATAGCCGAATGCCTGCTCGCTCATCACCGGCCGCAGGAACGCCAGGTCGATGTTGTGCGCGGCGAGCGCAGCATGCTGTTCGGACGACACCATTTCGCGCAGCACGATGTCGATGCCGGGGAAACGCGCCTGCAAGGCGGTGATCAGGTCGGGAATGAGCGCATAGCCGGTGACGGCCGTATAGCCCAGCACGATACGGCCGGCCTCGCCGCTGGCGGTGCGGCGCGCGGTTTCCACCGCACGCGCGGCCAGCGCGAGCACGGCGCTGCTGTCTTCATAAAACACCTTGCCCGCCGCCGTCAGCCGCACGCTGCGGCTGGAGCGCTCCAGCAACTGCACGCCCAGCGCCTGCTCCAGCAGCTGGATCTGGCGGCTCAGCGGCGGCTGGGTCATGAAGAGACGCGCGGCGGCCCGGCCGAAATGCAGTTCCTCGGCCACGGCCGCGAAACACTTCATCTGGAACAGCTCGATCATCGATTCAATCCTTGTATTGATAGATCCATTTTCTAGCTTAGACGATTATCGATCCAGTGCCTATAATCCCCCACACAAACGCTGCAAAGACAGCGGCTGGGGGTTGGCGGTTGCCGACTCCCGCCTGCGCCCGCCCGCTGCGGCCCGGCCAAGGCGCACAAAGGGTCAATCACGCATGCCGCGTCGCATAAAAAACTGGAGACATCGATGAAGAAAATCGTAGCGTTGCTGACCACCGCCTGCCTGGGCGTACTGGGCTCGGGGCTGGCAAGCGCGCAGGACGCGGCCGCCGGCTACCCGAAAAAACCCATCCGGATCGTCGTGCCGTTTCCCGCAGGCGGCACCTCCGACGTGCTGGCCCGCATGGTAGGCCAGAAGCTCAATGAAGCCTGGGGCCAGCCGGTGATCGTCGAAAACCGCAGCGGCGCAAATGGCAACATCGGCGCGGACCTGGTCGCCAAGGCGGAAGCGGACGGCTATACGCTGTTGCTGATGGACGTCGGCAACCTGGCGATCAGCCCGTCGCTCTATCCCAAGCTGCCGTTCAGCCCGACCGCGAACCTGGCGCCTGTGACCATGCTGGCCTATTCGCCGCACCTGCTGGTGACCTATCCCGGACTGCCGGTGCAATCGGTCAAGGAGCTGATCGCTTACGCCAAGACGCAGAAGGGCAAGCTCAATTTCGCCGCGGCCGCCGGCACCGGCAGCGCGACCCACCTGGCCGGCGTGCTGTTCGCGAAGGAAACCGGCATCGACTGGGGCTATATCCCGTACAAGGGCGGCGCGCAGGCAATCACCGACCTGGTCGGCGGCCAGGTGGACCTGACCATGAACGGCATGGTCGCGACCTACCCGCATGTTAAGGATGGAAAGCTCAAGCTGCTGGCGGTGTCGAGCAGCAAGCGCCTGCCGCAGCTGCCGGACGTGCCGACGCTGAGCGAGACCGTGCCCGGCTTCGTGTCCGGCAGCTGGCAGGGCGTGATGACGCCGGCGGGCGTGCCCAAGCCCATCATCAACAAGCTCAATGCGGAGCTGGTCAGGATCGTCAAGATGCCGGACGTGCGCGAGAAGATGGCCGCGCAAGGCGCCGAGCCGCGCACCAACACGCCCGACGAGTTCGGCGCCTGGCTGAAAACCGAGATCGCGCAATGGGGCAAGGTCATCGCAGACGCACAGATCAAGGCCGAGTAATGCCGATCCCCGTTCACCGGGCGGCGTGAAATTCCGTAGAGTGTAAATAGCGAATGCGCATTACACCGCTGGCCAGTCAACGTCCACCGCCTGTTGGCAACGTGGGGTGTAATGCGCTACGCATATTACACCCTACGTCGGGGTAGCCCAGACCATCGATCCCATCCGGCACGCCGTGACCTGGGATGGATGGCAGCCTGACGCAGGGCGCGGGGCGCCATGCGCTCCGGCACGAAACGCACGATCGATCCGGGAGCCGGTCATGTCCTTCCACATCGAACGCGTCACCGCCGCGAACGTCACGCAGATGGATGCGCTGCTGGACCTGTTCGGCAAGGCTTTCGACGATGCCGCGACATACGGCGGCAACCGGCCCGGCCCCGGCTACCTGCGCCAGCTCCTCGACACCGATTACTTCATAACGCTCGTCGCACTGGCCGGCGACGATTGCGTGGGCGGCCTCGTCGCCTACGAGCTGAAAAAATTCGAGCAGCAGCGCAGCGAGATTTACATCTACGACCTCGCCGTCAGCGAAACGCACCGGCGCCGGGGCATTGCGACGGCGCTGATCGGCGCGCTCGGGAACATCGCGGCATCCCGGCGTGCCTGGGTCATATTCGTCCAGGCGGATCGCGGCGACGAAGCCGCAATTGCGCTCTACACCAAGCTCGGCCTGCGCGAAGACGTGCTGCATTTCGATATCGCGGTGAAGGATCGTCCCATCGCCGGCTGACGGCGCGCCGGGAGTCCGGTACGCGTACCGCTGCCCTGCCTGAAAGGAGTCCACGATGAAGGTGCTGGTCAACATCGATGTTCCCGATCTCGAGAAAGCCCTGGCGTTTTACCAGGCGGCGCTGGGCCTGACCCACAGCCGGAACCTCGATTCCGATGTGGCGGAGCTGACGGGCGCCGGCTGCGTGATCTATTTGCTGGAGAAGGCAGCCGGATCGACGGCAAGTTCGACCGGCGCCGCCACGCGCGACTATGCGCGGCACTGGACGCCAGTGCATGTGGATTTCGTCGTCGACAACCTCGAGGAAGCGATGGCGCGGGCGCTGGCAGCCGGCGCCAGGCAGGAATCGGAACCTGTCGACTGGCTGGGATCGCGATGCGCGACGTTTTCGGACCCGTTCGGCAATGGCTTCTGCCTGATCCGGTTTGCCGGAGACACGTACGGCGGCTAGCCGTGCTGGACGCCGCGGGTAGTCAGGCGTTCCGGCCGCAAGTCGGCATTGTTCCGTGCGCCGTGGGCGCGCGGCCTCATCGCGTGCCCATGCGCCTCCGTTTCGCCCTGAGGGGCGATGCCGCGGAACGGCCTGTCCCGCAGTCAACTCGTGGCAATGCGCCGAGCAAACACTCTAGCGGCCGCAGTCCTTCATGCACGCGGCATTGCGCGCATCCGGCCTCGGGTCCGGGCCGATGAACCCGTCCTGGTTGGGCATCCGTACCTGCGGCAAGGTGCGCGCATCCAGCACCGCGTTCTCCGGGACAATGCCGTTCATGTAAAGCAGGTAGGCGGTTGCCGCGTAGACGTCGCTGGGACTGAGCGTTCCGGGCGCATTGAAGGGCATCGCCCTGTGGATGTAGTCATAAACGCTGGTCGCATAAGGCCAGTAGCTGCCCACGGTCTTCACCGGCGCTGCCGAGTTCAGCGTGCCCTTACCGCCCACCAGCCTGTCCATCGGCTTGCCTTCGCCCTGCTGGCCGTGGCAGCTGGCGCAGGCCTGCGCATAGAGCGCGCGTCCCTGCGCCACCGACCCGGACCCGGCGGGCAGGTTGCTTCCGTCCGGCTGCACGTCGATATTCCAGGCAGCGACCTGCGCCGGACTGGCGGCCGCGCCGATGCCGTACTGGATTCCCGCCGCCGGCCGGTCGCCGGCATACACCGCCTGCGATGCACCGGAGGAGGACGGCTGGGCGCCGCCTTGCCCGGCCAGGTTGCCGCAAGCGGACAGGGCCAGCATTCCCAGCGCGGCCAGGCCGGTCCTGCAGTCACGCGTGAACATTGGTCACCTCGCCGTTCTGCGCCACGCCCCAGCTTTGTATCGCGTTCAGGTGATAGACCGAGTTGAGGCCGCGCACGGCGACCAGTTCGGCCAGCGTCGGCTGCACGTAGCCGGTCTCGTCGATGCACCGGCTCTGCAATATTGCCGGGCCGCCCTGCCAGTTCCACATCATCCGGAAGCGGGTCAGGCATTTCGGCAGGACCGGCGATTGCAGCCGCGCCTGCTGCCAGTTCCGGCCGCCATCGACGGAGACATCGACCCGGCTGATGCGCCCGCGGCCAGACCAGGCGAGGCCGCGTATCTCGCGAAAGCCGGGCGCGCCGATGCGCATGCCGCCCGACGGCGAGGTGATGACGGACTTCGCCTCCATGTCGAAGGTAAACAGGCGGGCTTTCCCATCGGGCATCAGGTCGGAATACTTCGATGTCTCCTCGCGGGTATAGAACGGCTGGTCGCTGAATTTCAGGCGCCGCAGCCACTTGATGTTCATGTTGCCCTCATAGCCGGGCAACAGCAGCCGCAGCGGATAGCCCTGCTCGGGACGCAGCCGTTCGCCGTTCTGCGAATACACCAGCAATGCATCGTCCAGCACCTTGGCAATCGGGATCGAGCGGTCCATCACCGCCGCGTCGGCGCCCTCGGCCAACATCCATTTCACGCCCGGCCGGAGGCCGACCTGCTCGGCCAGCACCGACAGCGGCACGCCGGTCCATTCGGCGCAGCTGAGCAGGCCATGCGTGCCCTGCACCGTCTTCTCCTTCGGCCCCTTCCACTCGGTCAGCGTGTTGCCCGAGCATTCGAGGAAGTGGATGCGCGAGACCGAGGGCAGCCGCAGGATGTCATCCATGCTCAGCATCAGCGGCCGGTCCACCATGCCGTGGATCACCAGCCGGTGCGCATCCGGGCTGATCGCCGGCACGCCCGCATGATGCCGCTCGAAGAACAGCCCGTTCGGCGTGATGATGCCGTCCAGGTCCTGCAGCGGCGTAAAGCTCCAGGACGACAGCGGCGTCGGCGTCAAGTCGGTCGGCCGGCGCACCACGTCGGCTTCATGCGGCGACGGCAGGCCGTACGGCGGCGAGAGGATGGGTTTGCCCTGCTCATGGGTCCATGCCGCGGCGCCAGCACTGGCGGCCCTGTCGGCAGCGGCCGCTCCGTGCAGGCCGTCCAGCGCCAGCACGCCTGCCGCCGCGGCGCTGCGGGTGAGGAAACGCCGCCGGTTCGCCTGCGCCAGCGGCCCCGTTATGGGTCCCGCCCCTTCTGCATCGTCAGATACCGGCATCTCGGTTCCTTTCCGCTTTGCGGCGCGCCGGATGGTCCAGCCATCGCGGCGCGGCACGTGGGTTTGCTTCTTCCAGCGACGACCTGTTCGATTGATTTCCGACCGGAGAGTTCAACGTTGGCAGCTGCGCTCTACTCCATCGCCGGCCTGCAGCCAGGCCGTACAAAAATCAGGCGGCCCGATGCAGTTCGATGAAAGGCGGCCTTTCAAGCTGGTCCGATGCGGCGGCCCACTCGACCTCGGCCCGTTCCAGGTGGGCTTGCTTCACATGGCCGTAGCCGCGGATCAGCTCGGGCACCGATGCCAGCCGCACTGCCGTCTCGTAATGCGCGGGCGTGGTCTTCTCGAGGATGCGGGCCACCGACTGCTCATAACGCGCGATCAGGCCGCGTTCGACGCGGCGCTCGGCTGAATAGCCGAAGATGTCGAAGGCGGTGCCGCGCAGGGACTTCAGCCGGGCCAGGACCCGCAGCGCGGGCAGCATCCACGGGCCGAATTCCTTTTTCTTCGGCTCGCCCGATTGCGGCTTCCTTGCGCCGATGCCGGGCGGCGCGAAGTTATAGGACACTTTGAAATCGCCTTCGAACTGCTGCCGGATGCTGTCCAGGAATTCGGGCGAAGACTGCAGCCGCGCGACCTCGTATTCGTCCTTGTATGCCATCAGCTTGAAGTAATAGCGGGCCACCGCGGTCGCGATTTCCGTCCTGCCGTTGAAGCGCTCCGACTCCCACGCCCGTACCCTGCCGACCAGGGCCGCGTAGCGCTCGCCATAGGCGGCATCCTGGTAGGCGCTCAGGAACTGCTGCCGCCTTGCGACCATTTCGTCCAGCGTGCCGGAAAGCCGGCCGGCGGCGCCCGCTCCCTGGCTGCGCGCGATCAGCGCATCGACCGCCTGCATGTCATGCGCTGCACGGCGGCCCCACAGGAAAGCGTCCTGGTTCATCTTCACCGCGGCGCCGTTGAGCGCGATCGCGTCATTGATCGCCGCCGCCGGGATGGGGATCAGCCCGCGCTGGTAGGCATAGCCGAGCATGAACATGTTCGCGGCGATCGTGTCGCCGTGGATGGCCGTGGCCAGCCGGGTGGCGTCGATGAACTCCGCCTGCGGCGCGCCGGCGGCGGCCTCGATGTTGTCCCGAAGCGACTGCGCCGGGAACCGCAGGTCGGCGTCGCGGGTGAAGTCGCCGGTCATCATCTGGTGCGCGTTGACGATCATCCGGGTGTGCCCGTGGCGCACCACGGCCAGCGTCTTGTTGCCGCCGGTGACGACCATGTCGCAGCCCAGCACCAGGTCGGCGCCGCCGCTGGCCACCCGGATCGCCTTGATGTCGTCCGGATCTGCGCCAAAACGCAGGTGCGACCAGACCGAGCCGCCCTTCTGCGCCATGCCCGCCATGTCGAGAATGCCGCAGCCCCTGCCTTCCATGTGCGCCGCCATGCCCAGCACCGCGCCGATGGTGACGACCCCGGTGCCGCCCACGCCGGTGATCAGCATCGAGTACACGCGGCCTTCCAGCGACGGCAGCGCCGGTTCGGGCAGCGCCGGAAAGACCGCCACGTCCTGGCCCAGCCCGGCTTTCTTTTTCAGCTGACCGCCGTGGACCGTCACGAAGCTCGGGCAGAAGCCCTTGTTGCAGGAATAATCCTTGTTGCAGGCGGACTGGTCGATCGCGCGCTTGCGGCCGAACTCGGTTTCCAGCGGCACCAGGGACACGCAGTTGGACTTGACGCCGCAGTCGCCGCAGCCTTCGCAGACCAGCTCGTTGATGACCAGGCGCTTGGGCGGATCGGCAAGCACGTTCTTCTTCCTGCGCCGCCGCTTCTCGGCGGCGCAGGTCTGGTCGTAGACCAGCACGCTGACGCCGGCCACCTCGCGCAGTTCGCGCTGCACGGCGTCGAGTTCGTCCCGATGGTGCACCGTCACCCCTGGCGCCCACGGTTCCGACGGCGGGTACTTGTGCGGCTCGTCGGTGACGACGACGATCCTGCCCACGCCTTCCGCATGCACCTGGCGCGTGATGATGGCCGGGCTCAGCGTGCCGTCATGCTTCTGCCCGCCGGTCATCGCGACGGCATCGTTGAACAGCACCTTGTAGGTGATGTTGGTGCCGGCCGCGACAGCCGCCCGGATGGCGAGCAGGCCGGAGTGGAAATACGTGCCGTCGCCGATGTTCTGGAACATGTGCGTGCGGGTCGAGAACGGCGCCTCGCCGACCCATGCCATGCCTTCGCCGCCCATGTGGGTATAGCCCAGCGTCTGGCGGTCCATCATCTGCGCCATCCAGCTGCAGCCGATGCCGGCATAGCCCTTGCTGCCCTCTGGCAGCACGGTCGACGAGTTGTGCGGGCATCCGCTGCAGAAATACGGCGTGCGCGCCAGCGGCTCGACATGCGCGTGGCCTTGCCTCAACTGGCGCAGCAGCCCGACCCGCTGCTGCAGGTCCGGCAGCGCCTGCCGCGCCGCGATCCGCTCGCCGATGGCGATGGCGACCTGCACCGAGTCCAGCGCGAGTTCGGGCTGGAACAGGATGCGGCCGTCTTCATCCTTCTTGCCGATGATGCGCGGCGCAGCCGCGCTGCCGTACAGGATCTCCTTGAGCTGCGCTTCCAGCAGGCTGCGCTTTTCCTCGACCACGATCACCAGGTCCAGCCCTGCCGCAAAGGCCCTCGCGCCCTCCGGTTCCAGCGGCCAGGTGCAGGCCACCTTGTAAAGCCGCACGCCGGCCTGCGCCAGTTCGGCCTCGCCGAGCCCAAGGTCGTCGAACGCCTGCAGCACGTCCAGGTAACTCTTGCCGTGGGTGATGATGCCGATCCTGGCGCCCGGGCTGTCCATGCTCACGCGGTCGAGCCGGTTGGCGCGGACGAAGGCGCGCACCGCATCCATCTTGTAGTTGTGCAGCCGGTATTCCTGCGCATGCGGCGTATCGGGCAGCCGGATATTGAGGCCGTCGGGCGGCAACGCCATGTCGTCCGGCAGCACGATATCCAGCGCCGGGTTGAGTTCGACGGATCCGGACGCGTCCGCGTTTTCCTTGACGCACTTCATGCCCACCCAGCAGCCGGCGTAACGCGACAGCGCCCAGCCGTAGAGCCCGTATTCGAGCAGCTCCTTCACGCCCGAGGGGCTGAAGATCGGCATGCTTGCATCGACCAGCGCAAATTCCGACTGGTGGCAGGTGGTCGACGATTCGCAGGTATGGTCGTCTCCCATCAGCACCAGCACGCCGCCATGCCGGGAGGTGCCGGCCAGGTTGGCATGCCGGAACACGTCGCCGGACCGGTCCACGCCCGGCCCCTTGCCGTACCAGATCGCAAAGACGCCGTCGAACTTGCCTTCGCCGCCGATTTCCGCCTGCTGCGTGCCCCAGGCGGCGGTGGCGGCGAGGTCTTCGTTCACCCCGGGCACGAAGCGGATGTCGGCGGCGTCCAGGTGCCTGGCGGCCTTGCCGAGTTCGCCGTCGTAGGTGCCCAGGGGCGAGCCCCGGTAGCCGGAGATATAGCCTGCCGTGTTCAGCCCGGCGCGCCGGTCGCGCAGCTTCTGGGTGATGGGCAGGCGCACCAGCGCCTGCACGCCGGTCAGGAACACCCGCCCGCTTTCCAGCGTGTACTTGTCGTCGAGGACTACTTTTTTCATGATGGTCGCGATGGCGGAAATGCCGTGGTTATCGTTTCGGGAGGCAGCCGGCGACGCCGCGCCGGCGTCAGGCGACGCCCAGATAGATCTGCTGGATCCGGTTGTCACTGGCCAGTTCCGCGGCCGTGCCGCTCTGCGCCACGTGGCCATGCTCGAGCACATAGACACGGTCGGCAATGCGCAGCGCCGACTGCGCGTCCTGCTCGGCCATCAGGATGGCGACGCCGCCTTCGCGTATCGTCCGGATCGCATTGAAGATCTCCACCTTCAGCCGGTGCGCGATGCCCACCGACGGCTCGTCGAGCAGCAGCAGCTTGGGCGCGCCCATCAGCGCCCGGCCGATCGCCACCATCTGCTGCTGGCCGCCGGACAGCGTGCTGACGATCTGCGACGCGCGCTCGCGCAGGATGGGGAACAGCTCGCAGACGCGCTGGTAGTCGCGCTCGATGGCGACCCGGTCGTTGCGCAGGTAGGCGCCCAGCATCAGGTTTTTCTTGACGGTCAGCTCGGTGAACAGGCGGCGGCCTTCCGGACAATGGCAGATGCCGCGGCCCACCACCGCATGGGCCGGCAGGCCGTGCAGGGAAGCGCCGTCGAAGTCCAGCCTGCCCTGTCCCGCAACCGAGCGCGAGATGGCCTTGAGCAGCGTGGTCTTGCCGGCGCCGTTCGGGCCGAGCACGGCGACCAGTTCGCCGCTGTCCACGTGCATCGTGATGTCTTCCAGCGCGGCCGCCTTGCCGTAGGAGGCCCGCAAATGCTCGATCTCAAGCAGCATGCTCAACCTCCTGGCGGCCGATATAGGCCTCGATGACACGGGGGTCGGCGACGATTTCCGCCGGCGAGCCGGTGGCGATCACTTCGCCGAAATCGATGGCGATGACGCGCGAGACCAGCTTCATGAACTCGCGCAGCTTGTGTTCGATCAGGAGGATGGTGAGCCCCTTCTCCTGGTGCAGGCGGCGTATCAGCACGGAAAGCTCCTCGATTTCACTGGAACCCAGCCCGGCAAACGGCTCGTCGAGCAGCAGCAGCTCGGGTTCGGTGGCCAGTGCCCGGGCAATCTCCAGGCGCCGCTGGTCGCCATACGACAGCCGTTCCGCGGGCGTCTCTTCCTTGCCGGCCAGGCCCACATCGGCAAGCAGGCCGCGCGCCCGCGTCTCCAGGTCGCATGGCGGCACCCGGGGACCGAGGCTGCCGACGATCACGTTCTCGAGCACCGTCATGCCGACGAATGGACGGCACAGCTGGAACGTGCGGGCCACGCCGAGGCCGACGATGCGATGGGGCGGCACGCCGCGCAGCGAACGCCCGCCCAGCGTGACCGTGCCGCTGTCGGCCGGGATGAAGCCGGTCAGCAGGTTGTACAGCGTGGTCTTGCCGGCGCCGTTGGGTCCCAGTATGCCGACGATCTCGCCGCGCTCGACCTCCATGCTCACCTGCTTGACCGCATGCAGGCCGCCGAAATGCTTGTCGAGATCCTTCACTGACAGCAGCGTCATATCGTTTCTCCATTGCCGGCGATCTTGCCGTCGCCCGCATGCAATCCGTCTTTCGCGGGCCGGGCCGCCGGCCGCGGCGCCCTGTCGCCGGCGCTGCCGGCGATACGCTGCCGCAACTTCTGCCAGGTCGGCGCGACCAGGCCGGTGGGCAGGAAGAACAGGATCGCAATGAGCACCAGGCTGTAGACCATCAGGCGCCACTCGCCGAAGTCGCGCAGCAGCTCGGTCATCAGCGTGAGCAGCAGCGCGCCGCCGATGGCGCCGTAGATCGACGACATGCCGCCGACGTAGACCATCGTGATGATGGTGATGGACGTCACGACCGCGAACAGCTGCGGACTCACCTGCTGCTGGTAATGCGCGTACAGCGCGCCGCCCAGTCCGGCGAAGGCCGCGCTGATGATCAGCGACGCGATCTTGTAGAACGTGATGTTGAGGCCGGCCGCCAGACAGGTTGCCTCGTCGCCGCGTATGGCCTTCAGGATCAGGCCCCAGTTCGAGCGCGCCAGCGCGACCAGCAGCACGGTTATCGCGACCAGGATCGCAAGCACGAACCAGTAGTAATGCAGCGGCGACGACAGCAGCGGCTCGATGCCCTGTATGCCCTCTTCGCCGCCGGTGTGCTCCCAGAAGATCAGCATGAGCCGCTGCATGATGACCGCGCCGGACAGCATCGCCAGCGCAAAGTAGGGTCCCTTGAGCCGCAGCGTCGGCAGGCCCATGATCAGCGCGAAGATCACCGCCACCACCATCGAGGCCGGCAGGCTCCACCACGGCCCGAAGCCGAAGACGGTGTTCATGAAGCCGGCCGCATAGGCGCCCACGCCGATGAAGAGCGAGTGGCCGAAGTTTTCACGGCCGGTGAGCCCGGACATGAAATCCCAGCTCACCGCCCAGATCCCGTAGATCGCGGCCACGGTCAGCACGCCGACCAGGTAGCGGCCGCCGAACACCAGCGGCAGCACGGCCAGGATGGCGACGGCGATGATCGCGCCGCCACGGTCGATATTCTTGTATCGCAGACTGTTCATGATTGCCATCCCGAAGTCAAAAGGCGGCGCGGCGGCCGAAGAATCCCGCCGGGCGCAGCACGAGCATCAGCAGCGTCGCCAGGACCGACACGATTTCGGTCCATGAACTCGAGCCCAGGTAAGCCACCAGCGTCTCGGCATAACCGAGCATGAAGGCGGCCAGTATGCTGCCCGGTATCGAGCCCAGGCCGCCGACCACGACGATGGCGAACGCCTTCACGATGGGCAGCAGGTGCATGGACGGATTGACCGACAGGAAAGGCCCGGCCATGATGCCCGCCAGCGCCGCAAGCGCGGCCGACAGGGCCATCACGACGGAAAAGACGCGGTCGCTGGGGATGCCCATGTACTGGGCCGCTTCCGGGTCCTGGGAAATGGCGAGAATGGCGCTTCCCAGGCGCGTGGTCTGGATGAACAGGTACAGGGCGCCGATGGCCAGGCCGCTCACGACCAGCGCAAGCAGCCGCTGCCCGGCGATATCGACGCCGCCGATGCTGACCTTGGCGTCGATGAAGGACGGCACGTTCCGGTATTCCGAGCCGAACGTCAGGAACAGGGCCTGCTCCACGACCAGCGCCACGGCCAGCGATATCATCAGCACGGCCAGCTGCGACGCCCGCATGGGCCGTATGAAGACGCGCTCGACGATCACGCCGAACAGCGCCACGCCAGCGACGGTCAGGATGGCCGCGAGCCACAGGGGCAGGTGCGCGATGGAGGTAAGCGCATAGGCGCCGTAGGCGCCCAGCGCGTAGAACGATCCGTGCGCCAGGTTGAGCACCCTGGCGACGCCGAAGATCAGTGTGAAGCCGACCGCGAGCATCGCGTAGATCGCCCCGGTCACGGCGCCGAATATCAGTATCTCTAGCAAAGTCATCTCCTGGAACGAGCCGGAATGGCGCCGCGCACGGCGGCTGGCAGGCAGCGCGCGCAAGTGCGCGACAAGTGACGCGGCGCGGCGCAGCCGTGCGGCGGACCTCGGCGTTCATTAATCCATGGTGCTTGCAAGCCCGGCATGCCTGTGCGGCACGCCGGGGCTGGCCGGTGCTTGCGCCGGCTTACTTGCTTACTTGTTCATCCAGGGCGGCATGATGAACTTGCCGGTGCGCAGTTCCTTGGGCCACAGGACGACACGGTTGCCCGCATCCTGCCATTGGACGAAGAGCAGGTTCATGTTCTTGCCGCCTGCCTTGACGTCATGGTTGTCGTCGAATTCCAGCGTGCCCGGAACCCCGGTCATCGAGGTCTTTTCCAGCGCCTTGATGATGCCGTCGCTATCCATGCTCTTCGTGGTTTCGACTGCCTGCGCATACGCATAGACGGCGTCGTAGGCGCCGAAGGCGGTGTAGACCGGCACCCTGCCGGTGC
Organism: Noviherbaspirillum suwonense; assembly: GCF_900182955.1. GTDB lineage: Bacteria > Pseudomonadota > Gammaproteobacteria > Burkholderiales > Burkholderiaceae_D > Noviherbaspirillum_A > Noviherbaspirillum_A suwonense. Next base: position 38,870 of record NZ_FXUL01000025.1, read on the forward strand.
GCTTCTTGAACTCGTCGAAGAAGGGAACGGTCTTGGCGGTCAGCGGCGCGCGGACGGCGAAGTTGGCGGCCACCTCGCTGATGGACTTGCCGCCCACGCGCTCGAAGAAGTCGCCGTCCATGCTCTTGACGTCGATGCCGCCGTAAGGGATGGGCACCCTGGCGTCATACCACTGCTTGGCGAACGTGTCGCTCGACGCATGGGACAGGATCACCAGCAGGAACTGCGCCTCGCTGGCGCGCACCTTCGAGAGCAGCGGCGAAAAGTCCGATGTGCTGGAGTCGAAGAACTCGGTGAGCCGGACGTCGGCGCCGACTTCCCCCGCGCCCTTTTTCAGTATGGGCACGAGGTCCTGCACCCATTTCGCGTTTTCGCCGATGATGGCGATCTTCTTGTAGCCCAGCTCGCCGATCAGCATGCCGGAGACGAAGTCGACCAGCTGCCGCGCCTGGTGCGCGGCATTGAGCGGCCCGACGCGGAAGATGTACTTGTTCTTGTCGTAGTCCTGCTTGACCTTGGCGGTGATGGCCGGGGAGGCGGCGCCGACGCCGAGGTAGATGGTCTTGGCGGTCGTGATATGCGGCAGCTGGGCCAGCGTCACGCCGCTGGTGTAGCCGCCGATCAGCACATCGGCCTTCTCGTCGGCCGTCAGCTTCTTGATGGCGCTGATGCCGGTTTCCGGGTTTTCGGTTTCGTCCGCCACGACCATTTCAAGCTTGCGCCCGAGCACGCCGCCCTTGGCATTGATTTCGTCCATGGCGATCTTGATGGCGTCCTGGGTGTCGCGCCCTACCTGCAGCTGCATTGCGGTGGGCACACCGATCTTGATAGGCTTGTTCTGGGCGGAAGCGGCTGCGGCGCCCATGATGAGTGCGGCCGTTGCCAGCAACTTTCCTATCGTGCGGGCCGTGGGGTGGGTGGAAGAATGCTGCTGTCGTAAAGAATCAGGGCGGAAAATCCCGGCCCGTACAGACTCGGTCATATGTCTCACTCCTTTGGTTTTTTCTTTGTCGATACCAGGTGGTGTCATTCCGTCTCACGCGGCTCCCACTTGAAATAACCATACTGCATTGCTCGGTTTGCGGTCAACTGGTAAAACCAAATTTCGCTGTGCGGGTCTTGTGGACGGACGGAACCGGATGGTTTGCTTCGGGGTCGGAATGCACGGATCAAGCCGCCCCGCGCGGCGATGATAACGATGGCGCGCAGGAATTTGATTGCCTCGCCGCAGTCTATGCAGGAAGACGCAACCAGGCGGCATGCGGCCCGCAGGACGCCTGGCATGCCCGATGTTATTGCCTGTAACTGGATGGGAAGGGGATTGCATGTCCGCCGAACCGACCGACACAGCCGGAGCCGCATCGCGGCGGAATGCAGGTGGCCTGGCGGCCGCAGCAAGCCCATTGCCTTCACCCCGAATCGCGAAAGCGCCGTCCGCGTTCAGGCGCTGCATGCTCAGCTACCTGGCGTCCATGGCGGTCATTGTGGCCGGACTGTATTTTTACACCGCGCTCAGTCCGTATTACATCGCCCTTTACCGGGTCCACTGGACGCCTTCCTGGCTTGCCCATGGCACGGGATGGACCGTCACCTTCCCGGTGGCGCTGCAGGGTTTTGCATGCGTCTATGCGCTGGCCCTGCTGCCCTACTACGCATTGCGACCCGGCAGGTTCAGCCATGCGTACATCATGCTGCGCCATGCATGCCGGCGCCTTGCCCGGCTGCAGCCGCCGCAAGCAGCGGAGGATGGCGAGGAAGACCGGCAGGCGATGCTGTGCCTGCTACTCAAGTTCATCTTCATCCCATTCTGCATACACGGGCTGGTCGCCTACCTGGCCTATGCGGACGACCAGCTCAGTCAGCTGGGCAGGCTGGTGGCCGGCGGGACGATGCCGGACTGGTTCTCGTTCTATAACAGCCGCCTGCATTACCTGGTCCTGAACCTGATCTTCATCGTCGATTTCTTTCCCTTCGTCGTCGGCTACCTGGTCCAGTCGCGCATGCTCGGCAATGAGGTCGTCAGCGTCGACGCCAGCGTTGGCGGCTGGATGGCCTGCCTGGTCTGCTATCCGCCGTTCAATGCCGCGATGGCCGCCATCCTGCCGATGCAGGTGGTCGAGCTTGCGCCCGCCTACCCGGCGTTTTCAATGACCGCGCATCTCGTCATCAATGGCATGCTCCTGACCTTTTTTGCCTTGTACGCGTATGCCAGCGTGTCGCTGGGCTTCAAGTGCTCGAACCTGATGCACCGGGGCATCGTGCGCCGCGGGTTGTATCGCTTGATCCGGCACCCTGCCTACCTGTTTAAAAATCTCGCGTGGTGGACCGGCGCGATCCCCCTCCTTTACGTGCTGGCGCAAACGTCGCCGAAGGAATTTTTCTGGACCGGCTTCTGCATGGCCGGCTGGGCCTGCATCTACCTGCTGCGGGCGCTGGCAGAAGAGCGGCACCTGTCGCGCCACGCGGATTACCGTGGCTACATGCAACAAGTGCGCTTCCGTTTCATTCCCGGCCTTGCCTGAACCTGCGGATGCGCAGGCCAGCAGGCTGCTATTTGGCCTTCATGTCGCCGCCCTGGGCGCCGGTGCCCGGCACGCCGGTTTCCGGTGAGCCAGTCGTGCCAGGCCCGCCTGATGAGCCGGTCTTGGGCGCCGTGGTCGAGCTTCCCGAAACGCTGCCGGACGTGGTCCCGCCCGGCATGTTCCCGACGCCGGGCGAGCCGGAGGTGGCGGTGCCCGGCGAAACGGAGCCCGCCGGCTTTTCGGCATCGCTGGACTTCGCGCGGGACGACGGCTTGCTGGATGAGGATGAACCTGAATCGCCGGAGGTCGCGCCCTGCGCATGGGCATTCAGCCCGGCGCCGAGCGCAGCGGCGGACACGACAATCGAGGCAATCAGCGGGTGGAATAGCGGCTTCATCGGAGGCTCCTGGTAAAGGTTGTCCGCTCCACAGGGATCAGATGCCGCTTTCGTTCATTCACGGCGACATAAGCGGAAAAACTTGGATGCAATCCGGCTTTTCGAGTTCCGCTGACGCGCAATTGCGCAATTGCGTCAGTCGCCGCGTTCGACGCCGCTATCGGGCAAGGCGGGCAAGCCGTCGCGCGATCGCAATGAACTATTGGTCAACATCGCCCACGGCAAAGAGCGTCATCCTTTAAAATGCGCGAGCCTGGCTGGTCTTCCTCTCCGGCCGGTGCGATCCATTACAGGCTAACGACGGCCCTAATTTCATGCATTCTGTCAATTAATTGCATATCATTAACATTAAAAGTTGGTATAATTAACAGTTTTTGAAATCAGGCCGGAGAATTAGGGGTGCAAGAAAATACGAAGGCCGCCAGCGTCCAGATGTCGCCTTCCGACGACCTTAACTGGCTCTCCGGCGGCGGCGAGATGGGCGCGCTGATCCGCTCGATGGATTGGTCCAGCACCCCGCTCGGCCCGGTGGAAACCTGGCCGCAAAGCCTGCGCACGTCGGTCAGCCTGTGCCTGTCCTCGACCTTTCCCATCCTGGTCGCCTGGGGTCCGGAGGATATCCAGATCTACAACGACAGCTACCGTCCGATTTGCGGCGCCAAGCATCCGGAGTCGATGGGACAGAATTTCAAAATTTGCTGGGCCACCGCCCTGCCGGTCGTCGGCGACGCATTCGACCGTGCGCACCGGGGCGAAGGCACCTATATCCGTGACCAGCGTATGTTCCTGGATCGGAACGGCTACCTGGAAGAAGCCTTCATGACGTTCTCGTTCTCGCCGATCCGGGACGAGTCCGGCAACGTGGGCGGCATCTTTCACCCGATTACCGAGAACACCGACCAGGTGCTCGGCGCCCGCCGCACGCAGAGCCTGCGCGACCTGTCGGTGCAGCTGAACCGGGCGAAAACCATCGGCGAACTCGGCGGCCTGCTCTCCAGCGAACATCCGAACCTGCTGCCGGACCTGCCATTCATCCTGTTCTACAAGGCCGCGCCGGATGGCGTCCTGCACCTCTGTGCCAATGCCGGCCTGCCCGCCGACGCGCCGCTTGCGCCACCGACGGTCGACTCGTCGGCCGATGGCGGGTGGCCGTTCGCGGCAGCCGCCCGCTCGCGCGCCATCGAGGAAGTCCCTGACCTGGAACGCCGCTTCGGGCGCGTCGACTGCGGGCCGTATCCGGAAGCGCCGACCTCGGCATTGATCCTGCCGATCAGCGTCGCGGGCATGGAGCAGCCATACGGCTACGTGGTGGCCGGCGTGAGCGCGCGCCGCGCGCTCGATGCCGAGTACCGCAGCTTCTACGAACTGCTGATGAATACCGTCAACACCGCGGTCGGCAATATCACGGCCTACGAGCAGGAACAGAAGCGGGCCGAAGCGCTGGCCGAGATCGACCGCGCGAAGACCGCGTTTTTCTCGAATGTCTCCCATGAATTCCGCACGCCGCTGTCGCTGATATTCGGTCCTCTCGACGACTCGCTCACCGATCCAGAGGAACCGCTCGGCCCGCGCCAGCGCGCCCGGCTGGAGGTGACCCACCGCAACGCGCTGCGCCTGCTGAAACTGGTCAATTCCCTGCTGGATTTCTCCAAGATCGAGGCGGGACGGGCGCAGGCAGTCTATGCGCCGCTGGACCTGTCCCGGTTGACACTGGATCTCACGAGCGTCTTTCGCTCGGCGATGGAGAAAGCCGGGCTGGATTTCGACGTGGCCGTGTCAGACCTGCCGGAGCCGGTCCACGTCGACCGTGACATGTGGGAAAAGATCGTCTTCAACCTGTTGTCGAACGCCTTCAAATTCACGATGCAGGGCGCCGTGCAGGTCAGGCTCGAACGCCACGGCAATGCGGCGCGCCTGTCGGTGCGCGACACCGGCAGCGGCATTCCCGACGCGGAATTGCCGCGGGTCTTCGAGCGCTTCCACCGCGTCGAGGGCGCGCAGGGTCGAAGCTTCGAAGGCACCGGCATCGGCCTGGCCCTGCTCCAGGAACTGGTGAAGCTGCACGGCGGCCACATCCATGTCGAAAGCCGGGTCGGTGTGGGCTCGGTTTTCTACGTCGATATTCCATTCGGAACATCCCATTTGCCCGCCGCGCACATTGCGGCGACGCCAGCCGACGAGCGAGCGGGCGGCGCCATCGGCGCGGCCTTCGTCGAGGAGGCGTTGCGCTGGCTTCCCGAAGACGCGGCGACGCGGCCTGCCGACCCTGGCGTCGCCGAAGCGCCGGCTGCCGCTGGTCGCCAGCGGGCGCGCGTGCTGGTGGTCGACGATAACAGCGACATGCGCAATTACGTGAAGGGGCTGCTTGAACGCGACATGGTCGTCGAGACCTGCGCCGATGGCGAGGACGCGCTGGCCGCGGTGCTGCGCAAGCCGCCCGACCTGCTGCTGAGCGACGTGATGATGCCCCGGCTGGACGGTTTCGGGCTGCTGAAAAAGATACGCGCGACCGAGGCGATCAGCCATGTTCCGGTGATCCTGCTTTCCGCCAGGGCCGGCGAGGAAGCGCGGATAGAGGGATTGCAGGCCGGCGCCGACGATTACCTGGTCAAGCCGTTCGCGGCCAATGAGCTATTGGCCAGGGTAAAGAAACAGATCGACCAGAGCCGCGAGCGCCGCAGCGCCCGCAAAGCGCTGGAGGAAAGCGAAGCCTACTTCCGCTCGCTGGTCGATTCGTCGCCGGCCATGCTCTGGATCACCGACGCCAGTGGCCGGTGCACCTACCTGAGCAAGCGCTGGTTCGAGTACACCGGTCGCAAGCCAGCTGATGGTCCGTTCCTGAACTGGCTGCAGAGCGTTCATCCGGAGGAGCAGCAGCGGGTCGCACGCGTGTTCATGGCGGCAAATTCGGAACATGCGCCGTTCGTGCTGGATTACCGGTCAAGGAGGCATGACGGCGAATTCCGCTGGGTGATCGATTCCGGCGCGCCGCGCTTCGACGCGGACGGCAGCTTCCTTGGCTACATCGGCAGCGTGATCGATGTCCACGAGCGCAAGGGCGCCGAACAGAAGCTGCAGCTCCTCGCCGACGAACTGTTCGAGACCAACCGCCGCAAGAGCGAGTTCCTGGCCACGCTCGCCCATGAGCTGCGCAACCCGCTGGCGCCGATACGCAACGGGCTCGAAGTGATGCGGCTGACAGCGGGCAATACGACCGCATGGAACAAGGTCCGGGACATGATGGAGCGCCAGGTCTTCCACATGGTGCACCTCGTCGATGACCTGCTCGACGTGGCGCGCATCAGCAGCGGGAAAGTCGCCCTGCGCAAGGAACGGGTGGAACTGCACCGGATCGTCGCCAATGCCGTCGAGACCAGCCTGCCGCTGATGGAAGCCGCCGGCCACCACCTGACGATCGACATGACCGAGGAAGTGCTGGCGCTCGATGGCGACCCGGTCAGGCTGTCGCAGGTCCTCAGCAACCTGTTGAACAATGCCGCCAAGTACACCCCGAACGGCGGTCGCATCGACATAACCGCCTATCGCGTCGGGTCCGAAGCAGTTGTCTCGGTCACCGATACCGGGGTCGGGATACCGGCGGAATCCCTGCCGGAAGTGTTTGAAATGTTCACCCAGGTCGGACGCAACATGGAGCGCTCGCAAGGCGGGCTCGGGATCGGCCTGTCGCTGGCGCACCGGCTCATCGAGCTGCATGGCGGAGCGATATCCGCGGTCAGCGCCGGCAGCGGACGCGGCAGCGTCTTTACCGTGCGCCTGCCGCTTGCCGCCGATGCGGGTCCGGCGCCGCTCTCCTCCGTTCCGGGCGCGGCCGGCGCCGATAGCGCCGCCACCGGCTTGCGGGTGCTGGTGGTGGACGACAATACGGACGCCGCCCAGAGCCTTGCCGAGCTGCTCGATCTGAGCGGGCATGCGACGCTCGTGGTCGACAACGGCCATCGCGCGCTGCAGGAAGCCCAGGCATTCCGGCCAGACCTGGTGATCCTCGATATCGGCATGCCGGGCATGAACGGTTACGAGGTCGCCAAGGTCATGCGGAAGACTGCCGGCGTGGAGCACGCGGTGCTGGTGGCATTGACCGGCTGGGGAAGCGAGGCGGACCGGGCCAGGGCGCTGGAGGCCGGGTTCGACCAGCACCTGACCAAGCCGGTGGAGTTTTCCACCATCGACCGCATGCTGACGGCGGCGAGGCGTGCGAGACACCCGTAGCTGGCCAGGCCGCCAGTCGCATCCGGGGTTGCCAATGCAAAAAGCCCGCACGCAGCGGGCTTTCCGAGGGTGTAGCTGGACTGCTTACGCGTTCCTGCGCTTTGCTGACTGGCGGCGCGATGCGGCAACGCCAATGAGACCAATCCCCAGAAGGGCCAGAGGCGCCGGCTCGGGAATGGCCTGTCCATTTCCCGAATCAGGGGCGGTGGCGCAACTGGTCGATATCGTGTTCGTATCCATCGTCACGGCGCCGTTTAAGGCCAGCGCCCTACCGCAGCGTATCGAAGCGCTGTTGTTCAGCGTAATGCTCTGGTTCGCAAGAATGCTGCCTTCGAACAGGCTGCCGGTCCCAAGCGTGGCTGAGCTTCCAACCTGAAAGAAGACGCTGGCATTCGTCCCGCCGTTGATGAGGTCAAGGACGGCGCTGCTGGCAGTCGTCAATGCGGTTCCGATCTGGAATACGAACAGCGCACCGGGATCGTTCATCGCGTCAAGAACGAGATTGCCCGTCAGGTAAGCGTCTGAATCAAACCGATACACACCCGGCAGAAGGACGCCCACGCTCCCCAGGTCCTGTCCGCTTAAATTAACGGACTGGGCGGATGACTGCGCTGCCAGGAAGTTGTATGCAGCAAGCGCATCGAACTGTGCTTGCTGTGCGACCGAGTCGGTGTTGTGCACCGTGCCTGTGATGTCAATGCTGCCCAATCCGGTGATCGAGGCGCCGGGTGACAGACCGAGATCACCATTGATCATAGTGAGACCAGTATTACTGATGGTCGAAGCGCCTGATACCGCAAAGCTTTCGGCGGATCCGAGGATTGAGTCTGCAAGCGCGGGAGCAGAGCTGAAGGCAAGTGCGGCAAGGAGCGCGGCCGCTGATGTCATTCCAAAGGTGTGCATGTAATCTCTTATCTGGCGCTCGGCTTATTGCCGGCTTGTCGTCGAGCTCGATTTAACTACACGCTTAATCACATATAGCCCTGCTTCTTACTAATTCCTTCCCTCTAGCAATTATTGAGCCCAGGAAAATTACTTATAAACATCAAACAGTTACGAATTTAATCCCGCGAATTTCCAGTGAAGTGTAAATTATTCTGACAAGACTTTTTAATGATGTCCTCAGACGACAGTCTGATCGGCTAGGCCCTGAACCTGCCAAAGAGTCGCGCTAAGCTGCCAAGGCGGGCGCTGGCGGCATTGCCCAGGCGTGATGCGCCCATTGCCGTCGTGGAGACAAATGGGGCGCCATTAATGCTGAGGCGCCCCTGGGGTAACCAAAAGATACGGGTGATCGTGGATCGACTCAGGCTGGCGTCGGCTGCATGCCGCGTCTGGTTTCAAGGCGCTGGGCGAAACGCTCCCAGGCCCGGTCGTGATACGGAAGCAGAAGCATATTGCAGGCTGGCTCGAGCACAACGGCGAGGCCGCCGAACGCAGCCGAGCCGGTAGCCCAATACATCACGGCAAAAGCCACCCCCATGTGCATGCCGGCCTGGCTGAGCTTTTCGGTGGCAAGGAAGGTGACCCGTCTTGCGGAAGGCTGTCCGGCGCGGACCTTCGCCCAGGCGCGCGCGTGGAGCGGCAGCAGCACCACGTTGATCATCGGTTCGAGCAACGCGGCAAGTCCGCCAAAGGCCACCGAACCGGTCAGGAAATACATGATGCCGAAGGCGATGCCCATGTGCGTGACGACCTGGCTGACTGTTCTTGCTGCAATGACCATCTGATCCTCCCGTTGATTGTTCTGGACTATTGGGACAGATGATAATTATTCTCATTAAATAGTTCTAATTGATTGATGCTAGGAAGTTCATAGGGTTGCTCTATATCGTCAATGCCTGGATTTCGGATGCCGGCACTGCCAAGTGTGTGAATCTGTTCCTGCGCCGGGCGTCGTCATGGGGAACAAGGCCACATACAGCCACTCATGGGTCTTGGGGCGCCGCTTGGGAAATAGGTGAATCTGCAAAACTTGCGTTCTGGGTACACCAAGCAGCCTGTCCAGGAAACGGTGCGTGCTCTTAGCCAGTCCGGCGGTAAACGCTTTACTTGATAACGAAGTCAATGCACGGTTCATTAGCCTGCAATGGCGCGGTCCACGGCAAAAGCTGTGAATGACCTGTGCATGGCGCGGACGGGTTTCCTGTGGACAGTGCGTTGGAAAGGAATGTGCATATGCGGCCCGACCGGTTTTTATGCAAGATGATATTTATGCTTTAAATCAAGTACTTGATCGAACTTCCCCATACATATCCACAGGCTTACGCACCAATTCTGTGTGTAACTTCTGCCTTATTTTTAGGCACTGCTTCAGATACCGAATAATGCGGACGCAAAAAAGCCCGCATGCGGCGGGCTTCGATGGCGCAGTTCAACTGCTTATCCGTTCTTGCTTCTTGCTAACCTGCGGCGCGATGCGGCGAAGCCAAACAGGCCAAGGCAAAGCAGGGCAACGGTAGCTGGTTCTGGAACGGCTGCAACGTCTAGCGACAAAATGTTGCCGGTTCCGAAAGGTAGCCCTACAAAATTAATCCGAATCGTATTTGCATCAAAAAATATTCTGGAGCTATCAAAACCTGCTAGCGTACTTGAATCGTTGATCGTCACCGAATTAAAGTCAGGGATTGTCCCATTGACGTCCGTGAGGACAAATCCATTAAACGGTACATTGCCGCCAAAATTCCCATTGCTACCGAAATTAAGCAGCAGATTTGTATCCGAAATATCGAGGCTTGCGATGTTATCCACAATATTCGGTATTTCCACACCGGTGCGCACCAAAACACTAGAAGGATAGGGCGTAGTGCCGGTAGCAGGATAGTGAACCCCAACCGTTGGATAGTTGTAGTCATATCCCAGAGTTTGCCCCTCAAGTACAGCAGCATGCACTGCTCCAGAAAGCAGGAATGTAGTGGCAACAATTTTCAGTTTGATAGTAAGTCTCATCTTGGTCTCCTCGGTTTAAATTCAATAAGTTCAGAATAGCAACTTACATACCATAGAGAAATAATTCTTTTAAATCAATTACTTAACTTTTTAACAACTATTCCCACGTCCTCGACTGTCAGAATTGTCGACACGCAATTATTGGGGTTAAAGTGATGGATAGGAAATAGATGCTAGCGCAAACAGACAGATTGGGCTTCCCAACATCCAACTTAGCTCCGTTGCGTATTGAGCCGGCGCCAAGAGCGTGCACTAGGTTACGCGCTGAAAAGTGATTCCAGATACTTGTAGACTGGTCGGGCGAACGGGAAAAAAATCAGGATGAGAAATCCCACTGAAAACAAAACCAGAAGAATGGCCAAAATGAATCTGACAAGTCTCATACTATAAATAATATCAAAATTGCATCTTTGCACGGGATTTTTCTGGCTCGGCGCTGGATGCTGTATCAGGTCGGCGCCGAAAATCAGCAGACGGTAAATCAGCTAAGCGGCTTTAACAAGTTCTCGTGCCATTCGGCCTAAGGCCAAGTTAGCTCCGGTTACGACACTATCCCTAGCGGGCAGAGAACCGTTACGGCGTAACGATTCTTTCCCGTCCGAATTTGACCGTTTATGGCATTCCATATAAACATGCAATTTATACAAAGGAAAAAAATCCCACGCTAGGCGAGCTTCCAACTACAGGTTGACTAGTTAGGCGTTGTTGCTTTTAATGATTTGCAACGGGAAGTAGCGAGATAAACTAAGCCGAGACCAACTAAAAAAAAGCTACTTGGTTCAGGCAGAGCATTCACGAACGATACGTCGAATGAACTGCTGATGACCTGAGACCCGGATGATACAAAGGTTAAAAGGTCGCCTGATGGCGAAGCTAATGTAAAAGAAGTAGACGTACCCGACGTCGATACAATGAAGTCTCCGCAATTGGTACTACAATATAGCGCTTGGCCAGACGCAATCAAACGATCATCGCTTGATTTAAAAGTGTTCCACTCGGTAGAACCGTTTATTGGGTGGTCAAAAATGGTGTCGAGATTTGTGTCCAGATAGATAACGAAGCTGTGTCCATCTATAAGATGGAACAACGTTGAAGCGCCTGTTTGACTGTACGTACCATTAGCTTCATAGAGGCCATAAAGACCGTAGTAATCCCCTTCTGCCTGCCAAACCAAGGATGAACTGAAAGTGCCGCCGGTTCCAACTAGTTCACCAATGCTAGAAAATCTCTGAACGGAATGACCCGTAATTTTGTCAACGGATATCCTTGTGGGTGGCGCGCCATAAACGAGTGCCTCAGTCACGAGGAGACTCGAGTAACTTTGCGCCACTGCTGTCGAGCTTATAAGTGCAAGAATGGACGCCGCTGTCATGATTTTTCTAAGCATAGAATTTTAATAAGTGAATGCAAAAAATGTTTTTATATAAACTTCTTTTGAAATAATAAAACTCAACCAATTCAACGGATTAGAATAAACTCGGGCGGACAAAATTTATTACCGCAGATATTGCTTGCAGGCACTTTCATGTCTCCGATATCGACTGTATCGATATAAAAAGGTACACGCTCAGCGAACTTTGAGATGTAACTCGCCTAGTGATGCATTCCGGTTCTTTCTACCTGCGACGCTTTGCTGCGACGCTGAGTAGGCCGAGACCTAGCAAGGCAAACGAGGTTGGTTCTGATACTGGATTTGAATTAGTAAATTTATATTTGACCGGACTGCCGGTATAGAAAATACTGTTTGAAAAATAATGAAATGAGTTGTTCTACGGTGTAGTAGTCCATTCCAACCCTGTTACTAATGCAGTCCCAAAATCAACTTCCAAACCATGTACGTGGAATTCGCTAAATGTCGTACCGATGTAGACTTTAGTCCAAATACCATCCAACTCAAGGTCCAGCATCCCCACGGAAGCACTGCCATCATGGCTATGGTACTCAGCAGTGCATAAACCACCACACGCAACGTACAAATCAGAAGCAATTACTTTAAGATGGCTTGCTTGAATAGCATCAACCGTCAATGATGATGTATCGAAATCGGCAGCGCCGGTCCATTCAACATTTACCGCAAAGGCTGCATTCACCAGCAGCACGCTTGCCACAAGACCAGACTTAATAACGCTCTTAGCTACTAGCAAGTTTAGTTTTTCACTTTGGGTTTCCAAGTGCGAGAAATCTTTAGTTTTTCTACCTAGCAATAACCATGCCGAAGTTTCCAAAACAGAATAAGTCGTTGTAAATCAAATATTTGTCAATTATCAATTGCTGCAAAAAATATTACTGTAAATAAATTCGACATTGCATGACTCTTGAACCGCAGAATATTTATAAAGGAAACCTTTAAGACCATATGCAAAACGTTACTTTCGGCTTTGTTAAAATATATCGCTTTCATACCTATCTGAATTGGAAGCCTTGCGCCTACCAGCACATGCGGGAAAGGCAAATGCCCGTATCCCTATCCGCGTACGAGTGTAAGCACTGAAGACCAGGCAACAAGGAAGCCGTGGCTCAAGCTCGGGCGCGCTCGCTAAAAGATGGATCACTGGTATGCCGATGAGGGAGTATCAGGGAAGTCCACGCCTGCGGTCCGCCAGAGTGCTCGACCAGATCCTTGATGGCGGGACGCCCATAGGCTCGAAGCCGACCGTCTTGGACGCGATGCACTTGATGTCGGCGGCACGAGCAAGCTGCCAGGCGTCCGCAACATTCAAATGATTGCGCTGTAGTCCAGGAAACTGGGTCTGACCTTTCGCCTGCCAAGGCGATGCTGGCTATGCTCGCGGCATTTCGGCGAAATGGAGCGTGTTTGTTCTACGCGTAGTGCGCACATAGGGCGAAAAAGAAAGGCAAGAAGCTGTGCCGTCCGACCAAGACCAGCGTGACACAGCGCAGGCAGATACTGGCCGAGCACCAGGCCAGTATTACCGTTAGGGCACTGTACCGGCAATAGGGTGTGTCTCGCTTCAGCATTGCCCGTATTGCGAAGCCAGCAGGGGCCTTGGCCCAGGTCGAACCCATTGTTGCATCGACCTGCTTGCGGAGCGCATCATGAGAACGGTTGCCGGGCGAGAGAGGACATACTCGGCACTAACTTGAGCCGCTACAGTTAATCTCTATAGTGACTTCTTTTAATCCTGGAACTTCATGTCGCCCTGCGCCGCTCCATGGTGCAGGCGCGTGCGCGGCTCCTTTGGGTAACGCGGGCACTGCGCCAGGGCGCTACCCTTGATGGCGATGTGTGACGCGTAACTACGCCGCTCAAAATGAAGCCGGCATTATGGATGAACCAAGGAGCCGGGATAGACTTGCTTCCTGCGTCTTCCCTATGACTTTCTGCTTGTCGCCGGCGGGAGGCGTTGACCAAAACTGCGCAGACAGTCTATTTCCCCTGACTTGACGACCCAAATCCCTGGCACTTCCAGCACGGCGAATCAATTTGTCGCCGAAAAGGTAACCGGTAACTATGTCGATATTGCCACCTTCAATCCAGACAACACATTCAGCGTCTTCACGTACTGGAAGGCAGCAGCCTGCGTTGCAAATGACGGCACCTCGCAACTCGACGCACGCCAGACCCGCCAGGGAGTTGACTACGGCATCTACGCACTGTACACCGCGAGCGGAACGGTATCGAAAAGCGGCTCGGCAACCACGTTCACCCTCGTACCTGGCACCGGCTCCCTGTCGATCTATAAAGGTCCCAACCGCGACACCGTCTTTACTGCGTCTGAACGGCCCGCCACTCCACCAGCACCGGCACCACTGGCGACATCCGGCTGGCTAGCGGCGGACCTCTGGCAGGCCAGGGCACCCTGAACTCGACATTGCAGTCGTTGCAGCAATCCCGCTGCGTGATGCTCGTTGCCCCGTCGTGTCAGGCGGGACTTTCGTGGAAACGTTGCCCGGCCATCCCTCCGCCACTTGTTTGATTGTTATGCAATGTGCAGCGCCGCGCTCGATTTGGTTATTCCGATGCATGCCCAAGCGCGCAAATCGTGTCCCGGAACCACATCAACCGCAATATTATTGCCATGTAGAAATTTACTTATGGCAAAATAAGCGTCAAACGGACGTGGGCAACTTGCCGGGGTCCGCAACCTCGAATAAATTTCCCGGCCGGCCACTCTCAAGCGATGTCATTCATTACCAGCCATCCTGGTCCCGCCCTTGCGCTGCATGCAGTGCTGCTTTCCCACCCGCGGCTGGACGCCGCGGCTGCCGACCTGGCGACCCGCCTGGCCGGGATTGCGCATGCCGACCGCGTGGCGATCGGCCTGGTCGAAGGCATGCAGGTACGCGTGATCGCGCTGTCGCACGGCGTGACCGTCGATGCCGGGCAGGAGTTGCCTACGCTGCTCGCCGCTGCCATGGACGAGGCAATCGACCAGGCCGCCAGCATCGCCTGGCCGCAACCGGAAGGACAGCCGCGCATCGTCGCCGCCCAGCGCGAACTTGCCGGCCGCCACGGCGGCTCCGTGTTCACGGTTCCGCTCGCGGTCGAACAGCGCATGGTGGGCGCCATCACCTTCGAACGCCACGGCGAAACCCGGTCCGACGCGTTGTCGCTGGCCGACTGCGAGGCGCTGGCGCAATCGCTGGCGCCAGTGCTGCTGCTCCGGCGCGACGGCGAACGCAGCCTGCGGTCGCATGCGCTGGCCACCCTCAAAAGCACCGTGCGCGGCATCCGCCAGACCGGACCCAGCCGCGCCGCTGCCGCCACGGTGCTGGCGGGCGCGCTGGCTGTTTTCTTCTTCGTGCCGCTGTCCTACGACGTGACCGCGCCGGTGCGCCTCGAAGGCGCGGTGCAGCGCGCGCTGACCGCGCCGGACGACGGCTACCTGCAGCAGGTCAATGTGCGGCCCGGTGATGCGGTCAAGGCGGGACAGGTGCTGGCCGAACTGGGGCAGCAGGATTTGCAGCTCGAACGCAGCAAGACCGAGAGCGAGCTGGCGCAGCATGAAAGCGGCTACGGCGCGGCGCTGGCGCAGGCCGACCGTTCGATGCTGGTCGCCTACCAGGCCCGCGCCGAGCAGGCCCGCTCGCGGCTCGACCTGATTGCGCGCCAGATCGCGCGCGCCCGCGTCAGCGCGCCGTTCGACGGCGTCGTCCTCAGCGGCGACCTGACCCAGTCGCTCGGCACGCCGGTGCAGCGCGGCAGCCCGCTGATGGTGGTGGCGCCGCTCGACCGCTACCGGCTGATCGTCGAGGTCGACGAGCGCGACATCGCCGATGTGGCGAACGGCGCGGCGGGCCGCATCACGCTGACGGCGCTGCCGGAGCAGGCGTTCCGCTTCCGCACCGAGCGCGTTGCGCCGGTCGCGGTGACGCGCGAGGGCCGCCATTTCTTCGAGGTGGAAGGCAAGCTCGATGCCGGGTCCGGCGTCCTCCGTCCCGGCCTCGAAGGCGTTGCCCGGATCGCCGCGCCGGCACGGCCGCTGGCCAGCGCGCTGGGACAGCGGCTGCGAACCTGGCTGCGCATGTCGCTCTGGTCGCTGGGGTGGTGGTGAGCGAGCCGCTGCTGAGCGCGCACTGGTACCGGGTGGCGCACCTGCAGCCGCGGCTGCGTCCGCAGGTGCGGGTACAGCGCCATGCCGAGCGCGGCCAGGTATGGCACCAGCTGGCCGACGCCGCCAGCGGACGACGGCACCGGATCAACCAGGATGCGTGGCGCTTCGTCGGCTGCCTCGATGGCGAGGTCACGGTCGCCGAGGCGTGGGACGCCGTGCTGGCGCGCCACGGCGACCGAACGTTGACGCAGGACCAGGCGATCCGCGTGCTGGAACAGCTGAGCAGCGCCGAGCTGCTGCAATGCGATCTTCCGCCCGACATCCATGCGCAGTTCCGGCAGAAGCAGAAGCAGGAGACCCGCCAGCGCTGGCTCGCGATGAATCCGCTGGCGATACGGCTGCCTCTGTTCGACCCGACCCGCTGGCTCGACCGCTGCGCGCCGGCGCTGCCGCGGCTGTTCAGCCGGCTCGCGCTGCTGGCCTGGCTGGCGGCGCTGCTGCCGGCGTTGCTGATGCTGCCGTACCACTGGCCCGAACTGAAGGCGTTCGCACTGGGCCACGCGGGCACGCCGCGCTTCCTTGCCATTGCCTGGCTGGCCTACCCGCTCATCAAGGGCCTGCATGAAGCCGGCCATGCGCTGGCGGTGCGGCGCTGGGGCGGCGCGGTGCGCCAGGTCGGGCTGACCATGTTCCTGCTGGTGCCGGTGCCGTATGTCGACGCATCGGCCGCGTCGGGATTCACGCAGCGCTCGCACCGGGTCGTGGTCAGCGCGGTCGGCATCATGGTCGAACTGCTGCTGGCGGCGCTGGCGCTGTATTTATGGACCGCGATCCAGCCCGGACTGGTGCGGGACATCGCCTTTGTCACGCTGCTGACCGCGGGCCTGTCCACGCTGGCGGTGAATGCCAATCCGCTGCTGCGCTTCGACGGCTATTTCCTGCTGTGCGACCTTGCCGGCCTGCCCAACCTGGACCAGCGCAGCCGCGCCTGGTGGTCCGGTTTCCTGCACCGGCGCGTGGCCGGCACCGATGCCGCGCCGATGGCGCTGGCGCCGGGCGAGCGCAAGTGGCTGGTGCTGTATGCGCCGCTGGCGCTGGCATACCGGACCGCGCTCGGCATCCAGACCATGCTGTGGGGCGCGGGCAAGTCCGCGCTGCTGGCCGGGCTGCTTGCGGCCGCATTGGCGGCGGCGCTGCTGGCCGGCCCGCTGCGCACCGCCGGCCGCATCGTGCTGCAGGTGCTGGGCGACGGCGCACGGCCGCGCGCCCGCATCGCCATGCTGGTGGCCGGCGCCGGCCTGCTGCTGGCGCTGGCGGCGTTGCCCCTGCCCTTCGGCACGTCGGTCAGCGCCGTCGTCTGGCTGCCCGAGCAGGCGCAGGTGCGCGCCGGCACCGCGGGCGTGATCCGCGAGGTGCTGGCGCGCGACGGCATGACGGTGACTGCCGGCCAGGTGCTGGCGGTGCTGGAAGACCCGGACCTCGGCGACAGCCGCGTGGAAGCGGCCAGCCGCCTGGACGCGCTGCTGGCCGAGCAGTACAGCCTGCTGCGCAGCGCGCGGGCGCAGGCGCTCGGCCTGGAGCAGGCGATTGCGCATGCGCAGGCCGAACTGGCGCGGCTGGATGAAAAGATAGCCGGCCTCGTCATCCGCAGCGGCGTGGCCGGCCGCCTCGCGCTGCGGCGCCAGGACGACCTGCCCGGCGCCTATCTCAAGAAGGGCGCGCTGCTGGGCCATGTGCTGCCCGACGGCGACGCCACGGTGCGCGCGCTGGTGCCGCATGCCGACGCCGCGCTGGTGCGCGAGCGCAGCCATGCGGTCTCGGTCTGGCTGGCCGACGGCGGCGGCGCGGTCCCGGCCCGCCTGCTGCGCGACGTGCCGGCGGCGACGCAGACGCTGCCGTCCGATGCGCTGTCGGATCGCAACGGCGGGCCGCTGGCAACCGATCCGGCCGACAAGGACAACCTGCGCGCGCTGGAGCCCTACTTCCTGTTCGACGTCGCCTTGCCCGACACTGCAGGCGGCCGCGCAGGCGCCCGCGCGCAAGTCCACTTCGACTTCGGCCGCGAGCCGCTGGCCTTCCAGTGGGCGCATGCGCTGCGCCAGCTGGCCGTCCGCCAGTTCGGAAGGGACAGCTGACGTGAAACCCATCCATTTGCCGCCCATGCCAGGCCTGTGCTTCGGCGACTATCCGCAGCGCCTGGCGCAGCCTGCTGCCAGGCCGGGCGGCGCGTGGCTGATGTCGCGACTGGCGCGCCTGCGCGGCGGACCGGCGCGGATGAACAGCTTCGTCGCCTCGGTGCGCCGTCACGAAGCCCGCTTCGGGGCAATGGCGGAGGCCGCACGCGCGGCGCAGCTGCAGTCGCTGCGCGCACAGACGGCGCGCGACGGGCTGGGCGATGCGCTGCTCGCGCCGGTGCTGGCCCTGGTCTCGCTGGCCTGCGCCCGCACGCTGGGGCTGACGCCGCACGACACCCAGCTGGCGGCGGCCCACATTCTGCTCAACCGCCAGCTCGCCGAGATGGCGACCGGCGAAGGCAAGACCCTGGCCGCCGGCATCGCCGCGCTGGCTGCCGCCCTGGCCGGCGTGCCGGTCCACGTGCTGACTGCCAACGACTACCTGGTCGGACGCGATGCGGCGATGCTCCGCCCGCTGGCGGCCATGCTGGGCCTGTCGGTCGGCGCGGTGACCCAGCCGATGGACCAGGCCGCGCGGCAGGCGGCCTACCGCTGCGACATTGCCTACTGCACCGCGCGCGAACTGGTGTTCGACTACCTGCGCGACGGCCTGCTGCAGCGGCGCGGCGCGGGCTCGGGCCGGCTGCTGCGCGGCCTGTGCATGGCCATCGTCGACGAAGCCGACGCGATCCTGATCGACGAGGCGCGCATTCCGCTGGTGCTGTCGCAGCAGCAGCCGGCCGACCCGCGCGAACTGCAGGCGCTGGCGCTCGCATGGCGGCTGTCTGCGGAGCTGGAAGGCGGCCGGGATTTCCGGCAGGACGGCGCGCGCGGCATCGTGCTCGGCAGCGCCGGGCGTACGCGGCTGCGAACGCTCGCCGGCAGCGCGCCACCCTGGCTGGCGGCGCGGCGCGGCGAAGACCTGGTGCGGCTGGCGCTGACCGCGCGCCACCTGCTGCTCAAGGGCGTGCATTACCACGTCCGCGACCGCAGGGTCTGCCTGATCGACGAGACCACCGGGCGCAATGCGGAAGGACGCAGCTGGTCTGGCGGCCTGCAGCAGATGGTGGAGTTCAAAGAGGGATGCGAGCTGACCCCGCCGGCGGCCAGCTGCATGCAGATCACCTACCAGCGCTTCTTCCCGCGCTACCTGTGGCTGTGCGGCATGAGCGGCACGCTGGCCGAGTCCCGCGGCGAGCTGTGCGCCAGCTATGGGCTGGTGGTGCAGCGGGTGCCGCTGCACCGCCCTGCCCGCCGTACGCTGCTGCAACCCGGCGTGTTCGCGAGCGCCGATGCGCAGTGGCGTGCGGTGGCGGCGAAAGCGGCGGCGCTGCGCAGCGCCGGGAGACCGGTGCTGATCGGCACCGACACGGTGGCGGATTCGGAAGCGCTGTCGCAGGCGCTGTCGGCGGCCGGCCTGCCGCATGCGGTGCTCAACGCCCGCTGCGACCGGCATGAGGCCGCGGTGGTGGCCGCCGCCGGCGCGGCCGGCGCCATCACGGTTGCGACCAGCATGGCCGGCCGCGGCACCGACATCGCGCTGCCGCCGGACGTGTCGGCGCGCGGCGGCCTGCACGTGATCTGCTGCCAGCAGAACAGCTCGCCGCGCATGGACCGCCAGCTGATCGGCCGCTGTGCCCGCCAGGGCGAACCGGGCAGCGCAGAGCGCGCGATTGCGCTCGACGGCAGGCTGCTGGCGAAGCAGCCGCTGGCGGCGGCGCTGCGCCGGCTGGCGGGAGCCAGCGGCTGGCATGCGCGCTGGGCGGCGCGGCTGGCGCTGCAGGCCGCCCAGTCGGCTGCGCAGCGCCGTGACCGCCGCGAACGCCGGCTGCTATTGCAACGAGACACCGAACTGGCTGGCTGGCTGAGTTTCAGCGGCCCGGCCGAATAAGGACAGGACATGATGATCAAGACTGCTTACTTTCAAATGAACGCCGCCGCCTGCGCAGCGCTGCTGGCGACCTTCGGCCAGGCGCATGCCGCGGGCGCGGTCGGCTGCCTGATCGAGCCGGAACGGGTGGCCGACCTCGGCACCCCGACCGCCGGCGTGATCCGCTCGATGATGGTCGAGCGCGGCGACCGCGTGCGGCGCGGGCAGGTGATCGCGGTGCTGCAGGACGACATCGAACGGGCCTCGGTGGATGTCGCCCAGACCCGGGCGCAGGCCGACGCCGAAGTGCGGGCCGCGCTTGCCGGCCTCGACCTGGCGCAGCAGAAGCGCGACCGCTCGCACGACCTGCACGGCCGCGGCTTCATCTCGGCGCAGGCGCTCGAGCAAAGCCTGGCCGAGACCCGCGTCGCCGAGGAGAAGCTGCTGCAGGCGCGGGAGCAGAAACGCTCGCTGGAAAAGGAATCGGCGCTGGCCCGGGTGCGCCTGGGCGAGCGCACCATCCGCAGCCCGATCGACGGCGTGATCGTCGAGCGCTATTTCACGTCGGGCGAACGCGTCGAGGAAAAGCCGATGGTGCGGGTCGCGCGGGTCGACCCGCTGCGGGTCGAGGTGATCCTGCCGAGTTCGATGTACGGCAGCGTCGGGGCCGGCAGCAGCGGCCGCGTGACGACCGACCTGCCGGGGATGGCGCCGGTGCCGGCCACCGTGTCGCTGGTGGACAAGGTGCTGGATGCGGCCAGCGGCACGTTCCGCGTGCGCATGCTGCTGCCGAATCCCGACGGCCGCATCCCCGCCGGCCTGCGATGCAAGGTCGAGTTCAATGCGCCGGCGCTGACGGCGACCAAGCCGGCCGCGCTGCCCGCCTCGGCGCCCGCAAGCGCCAAGCCCGCCCTCAGGATGGACTTCCGCGGCATGACGATGCTGAATCCCGCGCCGCCCGGCAGCCGGCGGATGTAAGGCCGACCGCCCCGATGAAAACCTCCCGCCACGGCCATGCCGCAGCAGCCGGCCTGCTTGCGCCCGTCGCCCGCATTGCGCGCGCCTGGTCCGCATGGCGCGCGCGGCCAGGGCACGCACGGCCGGCGCCGCTGGTCGAGGAACTGGAGGCCCGGCTGCTCTACTCGGCCGACCCGGCGGGCGTCGGCCTGGCGCTGGCCGGCGCGGTCGTCGAGCAGCGGCTGGTCGATGTCAGCGGCGCATTCATCGAGCCCGCGACCGTCGCGCACCAAGGCCGCGAACTGCTGATCGTCGCGGCCGGCATCGCCGACAGCCGGACGCTGCTCGACGGCCTGGCCCGCGACGGCCGCGCAATCGACGTGCTCGAACTGGACCCGGCGCAAGACAGCCTGGACCAGATCAGCGCCGCGCTGGCCGGCCGCCATGACCTGACGGCCATCCACGTCCTGTCGCACGGCGCCAGCGGCGCGCTGCAGCTGGGCGCGGGCGGCGACACGCTGGACGCCGCCACCCTCGCCGCGCGGGGCGCCGAGATCGGGCGCTGGGGCGACGCGCTGCAGGCGGGCGGCGACATCCTGCTGTATGGCTGCGACGTGGCGGCCGGCGACGCCGGCGCGGCCTTCGTGCGCCAGCTGTCGGCGCTGATGGGCGCGGACGTCGCCGCCAGCGACAACCTGACCGGCGACCGTGCGCTGCATGGCGACTGGACCCTGGAGTTCAGCACCGGGCGCATCGACAGCGCCGCCGCGTTCACCGCAGAGGCCCAGGCGCAATGGCACGGCGCGCTGGAAATCCCGGTCAACTCAGTGACCAGGGACAAGCAGCACCAGGCGGCCGTCGCGGTGGCGCCAACGGGCAGCTTTGTCGTCACCTGGACGGCCGACAAGGACCAGGATGGCAACAATACCGGCGTATTCGCACGGCGCTTCGACGCCACGGGTACGCCGCTCGGCGGCGAGATCCAGGTCAACACCGCTTTCAACGACCGTCAGGAAACGCCCACCGTCGGCATTGCCGCCGACGGCAGCTTCGTCGTGGCCTGGGCCAGCCGCAGCCAGAAGGACGGCGACACCGACGGCTGGTCGGTCAGGGCGCAGCGCTTCACCGACCAGGGCCAGAAGGCAGGCGAGGAATTCCTGGTCAACCAGACCACGGCCAAGGACCAGTGGCAGCCGTCGATCTCCGTGGCGGCCGACGGCCAGTTCGTGATCGCCTGGACCAACTCGACCGCCAACGACATCTTTGTCCGGCATTACGACAAGTCGGGCAATCCGCTGCGCGGCGAAGTGCTTGCCAGCGGCGTCAATGGCGCCGGCAGCCAGACGGTGCCATCGGTGGCAATTGCCGCCGACGGCAGCTACGTCGTCGCCTGGCAGTCCGACAGCGGCGGCACCGCGAAGTCGATCTATGCGCAGCGCTTCAATGCCGACGACACGCTGCGCGGCACAGGCTTCCGGGTCAACACCTATGACGCCGACGACCAGACCCAGCCCAGCGTCGCCATGAGCGGCGCCGGCGCCTTCCTCATCGCCTGGACCAGCGCCAAGCAGGACGGGGATGGCAACGGCGTCTATGCCCAGCGCTACGGCACGGACGGCGTTCGCGCCGGCGGCGAGTTCCGCGTCAATACCACGACCGCCAAGGACCAGAAGGGCGCCACCGCCGCGATGGACGCGGGCGGCAATTTCGTCATCGCATGGACCAGCGCGGGTGAGGACAACGGCGCCGGCACCGGCGTCTATGCGCAGCGCTACAGCGCCGACGGCGCGGCGCTCGGCGGCGTTTTCCTTGTCAATAGCACCACCGCAGGAAACCAGGCCGCTCCTGCGGCGGCGATGAATGGCGGCGGCACCCTGGTCGTCGGCTGGGAAGGCGCCGGCCTGGGCGACGGCGACGGCGTCTTCGCCGCGCTGTACAACGCGTCCAACGCGCCCCCCGGCGCCAGTCCCGACGCGCTCAGCCTGCCGCAGGGCGGCCAAGCGGACACATCGGCGGCGGCGGGCGTCCTGGCCAACGACCTCGACCCGGACAGCACGGGGATGCTGGTCGTGGACGCGGTGCTGTCGCCGGTTGACGGCAGCGTGCTTGCCGTCACCGCCGGCGGCGTCAGCGTCGCCGGCATCTACGGCACGCTGCTCATCCGGAGCGACGGCAGCTATGTTTACACCGCCGACACGGACGCGGCCAGGGCGCTGGCGGCGGAAAAGCCCGGCATCGATGTCTTCACCTACATCATCCGCGACAACGACAATGCGAACGCGTCGTCCACGCTCACGGTCACCGTCACCGGCGTGAACGATGCGCCGGCCGCCGGCAACGACAATTACGCCGTGGAACGGACCGGCAGGCTGGACGTGCCGGCCGCCGGCGTGCTGGCCAACGATACTGACGTCGACCGCAATCCGGCCGACCGGCTGACCGTCGTGTCCGTCAACGGCGCGACGGCATCGGTCGGCGCCAGCCTGCCGACAACTTATGGAACCTTGCGGCTGGACGCCGACGGCACGCTGAGCTACGTGCCGAATGCGCTGAATACCGCGCTGCAAAGCCTGCTGGCGCTCGGCCCGGTCGTCGAGACATTCAGCTACGAAGTCTCCGATGGCACGAGCACCAGCAGCGCCACGATCCGCATCACGATATTGGGCAAGAACTTCGCGCCGGTCGCCAACGACGACAGCGGCGCGAACTACACGCTGCAGCAGGGCGGCAGCCTTGCCGTCGGCGCGGCGACCGGCGTGCTGAAAAATGACACCGATCCCGACGGCACCGCACTGACCGCGCATCTGGTCAGCGGACCGCTGCATGGCGTGCTCGGCTTCAACGCCGATGGCTCCTTCGTCTACACGCCGGACGCGAATTATTACGGCACCGACAGCTTCCGCTACCGCGCCAGCGACGGCTCGCTCGACTCGACCGATGCGACCGTCACGCTGACGATCATGCATGTCAACCATGCCCCATTGGCCGCTGACGACCATGCCACGGTAACCGCCAGCGGCAATGTCGCGTTCACGGCCGCACAGGGCATGCTTGCGAACGACAGCGACCGCGACGCGGCGGACCTGCTCAGCGTCACCAGCATCCAGTACGGCGACCAGGTCATCCCGCTTGCGCCCGGCGCGACCGCCATCCTGGTCACCGAGTACGGCAGGCTCTCTGTCGACAGCGATGGCGGATTCCGCTACGTGGCCAACGGCGCGGCCAGCATGCGGCTGGGCCAGGGCGCGGTCAGCGGCGACAGCTTCAGCTACACGGTCGCCGACGGCAACGGCGGCACGGCCACCGCATCGATATCGATCGACATCGCCGGGGTCAACGACGCGCCTGCGATCGGTATCAGGACGAGCGCCGCGCAGGCCGTGTCCGACCAGGGCAGCCTGCAGCCCTTTGCCGGCATCACGATCGCCGACGTCGACAGCCCGGCGCAGCAGCTGGTCGTGCGCATTGCGCTGGACGATCCCGCAAAGGGCCGGCTGGTCGCCAGCCAGGGCGGCAGCTACGACGCGGCCACCGGCATCTACACCTTCAGCGGCAGCGCGGCCGACGCGACCGCCGCGGTGAGCGCACTGGTCTTCGTGCCCGCTTCGAACCGGCTGGCGCCGGGATCGACCGAGACGACGCGCTTCACCATCACCGCCGACGACGGCCTGACCGTCACCAGCGACGGCAGCGTGACGGTGGCGGCGACCTCGGTCAATGATGCGCCCGCAATTGCCGGCACAGCGACCGGCCAGGCGATCGACGACACCGGCAGCATCAACCCGTTTGCCGACGTGACCATCGCCGATGACGACAGCCCGGCCCAGCAGCTGACCGTGCGCGTTGCGCTGGACGATCCGGCCCGTGGCAGCTTGTCCGGCGCGAACGGGAGTTACGATGCCACGGCCGGCGTCTATACCCTGAGCGGCACCGCGACGCAGGTCACCGGGGCGCTGCGCGCGCTGGTGTTTACGCCAACCGCGAACCGGGTTGCGCCGGGACTGGCCGAGACCACGCTGCTGACACTGACCGCCAGCGACGGCGTCACGACGACCAGCGCGGCGGCAATCAGCGTGGTCGCAACCTCGGTCAATGATGCGCCGTCCATTAGCGGCGTGGCGGCTGGCCAGCGCATCGACGACAAGGGCAGCCTGAACCCGTTCGCCGGCGCGGTTGTCTCCGATGTTGACAGCCCGGCGCAGCCGCTGACCGTGCGGGTGACGCTGGACGATCCGGCACGGGGCACGCTGTCCGGCGCGGGCGGCCGCTACGACCCGGCGAGCGGCGTCTACCTGTTCACCGGCACCGCGGCAGAGGCCGGCCAAGCGCTGCGCGCGCTGGTATTCAATCCGGCAGCCAACCGGGTCGCCCCCGGCGCCAGCGAGACCGCGCTGCTGACGCTCTCGGTCGACGACGGCCGGGCCGTCGCCCGGGCGGCCACCCGCATCACGGTGCTGTCGGTCAATGACGCGCCGGTACTCGACCTGCCTGCCGGCGTGCAGACGATCAACGACAAGGACAGCCTGGCGCCGTTCGCCGGCATCACCGTGGCGGACCCGGACAGCCCGTCGCAGCAGCTGACCTTGCGCATCACGCTGGACGATCCTGCCAGGGGCCGGCTGTCCGCGGCCGCCGGCAGCTATGACGCGTCTGCCGGCGTCTATGTCCTGACCGGCACCGCAGCCCAGCTCAATGCGGCGGCGAGGGCGATGCTGTTCACGCCGGAGGAAAACCGCGTCGCGCCAGGACAATCCGAAACGGCCACCTTCTCGATCAGCGTCAGCGACGGCATGCTCGACGCCGGCGGCGCCATGTCCGTCGCGTCGCTGTCCGTCAATGACGCGCCGGTCGCGCTGGCCGTCAGCGCCCGCGGCATGCAGGACGGCGCGGCCCTTGCGCTGGTGCTGGCGGCCAGCGACGCCGACGGCGATGCGCTGGCACTAGTCATCGGCGCGGCGCCGGCCCATGGCGCGCTTTACCGCGATGCGGCCGGACTGTCGCCGCTGCTCCCGGGCGCACGCCTGCCGCTGAACGGCGGCGCCACGCGGATCTACTTCATACCGGAAGCGGGCTGGAACGGCGACACGGGTTTCTCCTACGCCCCTGTCGACAAACAGGGGCTGGCTGGCGCCAGCGCCGCGGTCAGCATCACGATAACGCCGGCGCTGCGCACTGCGGCCCAGACGACTGCCGCGCCGGCTGTCGACACACCGGCCAGGGCGGCGGCGCCCGTGGTGGAACGGTCCGAGGAACCGGCCGCCGCCGCTGCGCCGGCGTCTACGCAGCTTGCCAGCGTCAGCGTGGCCGCGCCGGCGCGGCAGCCCGAACCCGGGTCGCCGCTGCCGGAGACGGTGCTGCCTTCGCAGTCGAACCCGCAGTCCAACCCGCCGCCGACGCCGGTGGCGACAAGCCCGCGCGGCAGCGCGGACCGGATATCCCCGGCGGCCGCGGCACTGCTCGCCGCAGCCGACGCACCCGATGCCGGCAGCGAGGCGCTGTTCAGCTCCGACCTGGGCGCGGCGAGTGCGCTGGCCGAGGGCCGCATCGAACGCGCCAGCGCCGCGACGCGCAGCGAAACCCTGGCCCGCAGCCTCGACGAGATGCGCGAGGACGTCAAGGCCGCCGAGGAAGCGGAGCATCGCATCGTCGGCTCGTCGGTGGCGGTCGGCGCTGGCTTTTCGGTCGGCTACGTGATCTGGCTGCTGCGCGGCGGCGTGCTGGCGACCAGCCTGCTGTCGTCGCTGCCGGCCTGGCGCTTCGTCGACCCGCTGCCGGTGCTGGCGCGCATGCGCACCGACGCCGACGATGACGATGACACCGACGACTCGCTCGAAAGCCTGGTCGCCGGCGACGACCGCCGGCACGCCGGGCAGCGGCCAACAACAGGAACCGACAGATGACGATGCTTAATGCCCGCACCCATATCGCGATGGGCCTGGCTTTCCTGGTTGCCAGCTCGCTGCTTGGCGCCTCCTTCCTCGGGCTGGTTCCCGACCGCGCCGGCGCGATGCGCGAGGGCCGCGCGGCGCTGACCGAATCGCTGGCGATCAGCACCACCGCGATGCTGGCGCGCGGCGACGCGCGGATGGCGGAGTCCACGCTGCGCACCGTCGTCAAGCGCAACGCGCAGCTGCAGTCGGCCGGCCTGCGGCGCGCGGACGGCACGCTGGCCCTGGAGGTCGGCGACCACGCGCTCCTGTGGACCGATCCGGGCCGGCAGGCATCGACCGACACCGAGATGCATGTGCCCATCATGGCCGGCAGCACCGACTGGGGCCGGCTCGAACTGCGCTATGCGCCGCTGCATGGTGACGGCCCGCTCGGCTTCCTGCAGGCGCCGCTGCTCCTGCTGGTGCTCGCCGTGTCGCTCGGATGCAGCATCATGTTCTACCTGTACCTCGGCAAGGTGCTGCGCCACCTCGACCCGTCCGAGGCGATCCCGGGGCGTGTGCGCGCCGCGCTCGACACGCTGGCCGAGGGCCTGCTGGTCATCGACCGCAAGCAGAACATCGTGCTCGCCAACCAGTCCTTCGCCGCACTGCTGGGCTGCGAGCCCGACTCGCTGCTGGGCCGCAGCGCAGGCGCGCTGCCCTGGACCGCGCAGGACGGGCAGCCGCTGGGCCAGCGCGACCTGCCCTGGCTGGCCCAGCTGCAGCGCGGCGCGGAAGGCGCGAACGGGATGATCATGCTGCGCGACAGCCACGGCGCGCAGCGCATGTTCGTCATCAACTGCGCGCCGGTGCACGGCGCGCGGGGCAAGCCCAACGGCGTCTTCATCAGCCTGAACGACGTCACCGAGATCGAGCGCAACAAGGTGCTGCTGCACCAGGCCAAGGACGACGCCGAGGCCGCGAGCCGGGCCAAGAGCGAATTCCTGGCCAACATGAGCCACGAGATACGCACGCCGATGAATGCGATTTTGGGCTTTACCGAACTGCTCAAGCGCGGCTACAGCCGCGACCAGCAGGACTCGGCCAGATTCCTCAACACCATCCATTCGAGCGGACGACACCTGCTGGACCTGATCAACGACATCCTCGACCTGTCCAAGGTCGAGGCCGGGCAGATGGAAATGGAACTGCTCGACTGCCAGCCGCACCTGATCGTCCAGGAAGTGGTCGAGGTGCTGTCGGCGCGCGCCGCCGAAAAGGGGCTGGCCGTCACTGTCGAGGCCCGCAGCGCGGTGCCGCGCACCATCCGCTCGGATCCGGCGCGGCTGCGCCAGGTCGTCACCAACCTGCTCGGCAATGCGATCAAGTTCACCGACCGCGGCAGCGTGCGGATCATGCTGCACCTGGAACATGGCGGCGGCGCGCCGCTGTACCGCATCGATGTCATCGACAGCGGCATCGGCATCGCCGCCGACAAGCTCGGCAGCATCTTCGAGGCCTTCGTCCAGGCCGACACCAGCGTGACCCGGCGCTTCGGCGGCACCGGCCTGGGCCTGTCGATCAGCCGCCGCTTTGCCCGCGCGCTGGGCGGCGACATCGTGGTCAGCAGCGTGCCGGGTCAGGGCAGCACCTTCGCCATCGGCGTGGCCTGCGGGCCGCTGGACGGCGTGGCGATGCTGAACCCGGGGCAGGTGCTGGAGGCCGAGACCGCGCGCCTGGCCGCGACCGAGCAGGCGCACTGGCAGTTCCCGGCCGGGCAGCGGGTGCTGGTGGTGGACGACGGCCCGGAAAACCGCGAACTGATCCGCCTGGTGCTGGAAGAATGCGGCGTCGCGGTGGACCAGGCCGAAAACGGCAAGGTCGGCATGGACATGGCGCTGGCCGGGGATCATGGCATCGTGCTGATGGACATGCAGATGCCCGTGATGGACGGCTATATGGCGACCCGTCTGCTGCGCAGCCAGGGCTACGCCAGGCCGATCCTGGCGCTGACGGCGCATGCGATGAAGGGTTTCGAGCAGCAGGTGGCGGAAGCCGGCTGCAGCGGCTACCTGACCAAGCCGGTGGATATCGACCGGCTGCTGGCCGCGGTCGCCGATGCGCTCGGCGGCCGGCTTGCCAGCAACGCGGAGCGCGCCGCGGCGACACCGCAGGCCGCGCCGGTTGCGGCTCCCACGCCGATCCCGACGCCGGCGCTGGCGCTGGCGCCCGCGCCCGCGCTGGTCCCAGCACCGGGACCAGCGCCGCACGCGGCGCTTCCACCGCTGGTCTCCCGCCTGGCCAACCGGCCGCGGCTGCATTCGTCGATCCGCAAGTTCACGTCCCGGCTGGCCAGCCAGCTCGATGCGATGGACACGGCCTGGCAGGCCGGCGACCTCGCGGAACTGGCCGCACTGGCGCACTGGCTCAAGGGCGCGGCCGGCACGGTCGGCTACGACGCGTTCACCGAGCCGTCCGCAGAGCTGGAGGAACACATCGCCGAAGCCGACAGCGCCGCGATCACCGCGTCGCTGCAGGCACTGCGCGGGCTGCAGGCCCGCATCGTCGAGCCGGAATCGCCGGCCGACCAACTTAACGACATCAAGGCGAGCACGTGACAGCGCTGCAATCAGACACAATCCGGCCGGCGCCGCCCGCGCCCGGCAACGACGGCGACGACCTGGCGTCATTGCGCCGCGCCCGCATCATGATGATCGACGACGAGCCGATCACGCTCGAAGTCATGCGCGAATTCCTGGAGGAAGCCGGCTATGTGAACTTCATCGAGACCAGCGAGCCGGAAGACGCGATGGGACTGGTGGCCGAGCGGCTGCCCGACGTGATCCTGCTCGACCTGATGATGCCGGTCGTGAACGGCTTCGACATCCTGGCCGCGCTGCGCGCCGACGACCGCTTCCTGCATATCCCGGTCATCGTGCTCACGTCGAGCACCAACGCCGGCGCCAAGCTCAAGGCGCTGGAACTTGGCGCCACCGATTTCCTCGCCAAGCCGGTGGACCCCAGCGAACTGGCGCTGCGCATCCGCAATACGCTGGTCGCCAAGGTCTACCTGGACCGGCTCGCCTACATCGACAGCCTGACCGGCCTGCCCAACCGCCGCATGTTCTGCGACCACCTCGAATGGACGCTGCGCCAGGCGCAGCGCTACGACCGCATCGGCGCGCTGCTGTACATCAACGTCGACCGCTTCAAGAAGGTCAACGAGGCCCTGGGTCCGGCGGTCGCCGACGCCTTCCTGCAGGCGATCGGAAAGCGGCTGGAGCAGAGCGTGCGCACCAGCGACATCGTGGGCCATGCCGACGGCGAACCGCTCTACCTGTCCCGCGTCGGCGGCGACGAGTTCGCGGTGCTGCTGACCGAGATCGAGCAGGCCGAGGACGCGATCCATGTCGCGTCGCGCCTGCTGGAGCTGATGAAGGCGCCGTTCCAGATGGCCGGGCGCGAGCTGTTCCTGTCCTGCAGCATCGGCATCACGGTCTTCCCCGGCGACGGCATGGACCTCGACCTGCTGCTGCAGAACGCCGGCGTGGCCATGCACGCGGCCAAGCAGCAGGGCGGCAATGCCTACCGCTTCTATTCCAGCGACCTGAACGAGCGCTCGCTGCAGTTCCTGGGCCTGCAGAGCGACCTGCACAAGGCGCTGGAGCGCAGGGAATTCCGGCTGTTCTACCAGCCCAAGATCGATACCCGGACCCGGCGCATCGTCGGCGCCGAAGCGCTGATCCGCTGGGAGCATGCGGAGCGCGGCTTCGTCGGGCCGGACGAATTCATCCCGATGGCCGAGGAAACCGGCCTGATCGAGCCGATCGGCGCCTGGGTGCTGGAAGAAGCCTGCCGCAACATCCGGGCCTGGCAGGCGAGCGGCCTGGCGATACCGCGCATCTCGGTCAATGTCTCCAGCCGCCAGTTCGGCGCGCCGGGCTTCTACGAGGCGGTCCACCGGATCATTGCCGACAGCGGCGTCGAGCCGTCGCACATCACCTTCGAGGTCACCGAGAGCGTGCTGATGGAAAATGCCGCGGAGAGCACCGCCCTGCTCAACCGCTTCAAGGCCATGGGCCTGCACCTGTCGATGGACGACTTCGGCACCGGCTATTCGTCGCTCAGCTACCTGCGCCGTTTTCCGCTGGACGAACTGAAGATCGACAAGTCCTTCCTGGCGGAAATCGACGCCGACCATGCGCCGGCCGACCCCGGCAAGGGCACGCTGATCGGCGGCATCATCGCGCTCGGCCACAGCCTGGGCCTGACGATCGTCGCCGAGGGCGTCGAGACCGAGCGCCAGCATGCGTTCTTGCAGCAGCACCGCTGCGACCAGTGCCAGGGCTACCTGTTCAGCCGGCCGCTGCCGGCCGCCGCATTCCAGCGCCTGCTGGAATGCTGACGCCTTCCGCCTGACGCGCTGCAGAGCCACCGCCGCGCGGCATGGCCGTGTCGGCGGCAAGCCGACCCGCTCCCTCGGCACGGCTTTCACGCAGCCGCTGCCGCATCGGCGCCAGGCCCGGCGGGCCATCATACCCGCCTCACGAAAGCGTGCTGCGGGAAGCGCGCCATGTCCGGCTTATTCGGGCCGGATGCCGTTTCGCACAATGTTAATTGTCAGCGCGGCGCCTTGCCACTATTTACTTTGGACAATTAGTAGTACTATGTTTCCGTGCAGAAATTTCCTGCCCGTTCGTTGACTGTCGTTGACTGTCGCTGATTGTTGATCGTTATCGATCATTGGTTGCCCATGCCCTCGGCCCTGGCCGAGCTGTCGTTAGTGAAAACGGTATCGATCCGAAGCACCCCGCCGTTTGAAGTTTTCACATTTTTGCAACCTATCTCGTCGACCCGCGCCAATGACCTTATCTATAAGATTGATTCCCCTCGCCCTGCTGACTGTGACCACCGGTCTGCTTGCCGCACAGCCACCCGGCGCCGGCAGCCAGTTGCAGCAGATACCGCCGACCCCGACCCTGCCGAAAGAACTGCCCGATGTGCGCATTGCGCCGGCCGCCGCGCCCGCGCCGGCGCTTGCCGACAGCACGCGGATTCCAGTCCGCAGCCTGCTCTTCACCGGTGCGCAGCTGTATCCGGACGCGGCGCTGACGGCCATCGCCGAATTCCAGCCCGGCTCGGAGCTGACCCTCGGCGAACTCAGGGCAATGGCCGGGAAGATTACCGAGGCTTATCATCGCGACGGCTACGTGCTTGCGCAGGCCTATCTGCCCGCGCAGGAAATCCGGAACGGCGTCGTCACCATCGCGGTGGCCGAAGGCCGCTATGGCAAGATTCAGGTCCGCAACCAGACCAATCTCTCCAATGCGCTGGTCGATTCCGTGCTCGATGGCGTGAACGCCGGCGACGTGGTGGCGATCGCGCCGCTCGAAAGCCGCCTGCTGCTGCTCTCCGACATTCCGGGCGTCGGCATCCGCTCGACGCTGGCGCCGGGCGCATCGGCGGGCACATCCGACCTGATCGTCGATATCGTCCCCGGCCCGCGCGTGTCGGGCAGCATCGACGCCGACAATGCGGGCAATCGCTACACCGGCGAATACCGCATCGGCGCGACCGTCAATCTGAACGACCCGCTCGGGCAAGGCGACCTTGCCAGCCTGCGCGTGCTGACTTCCGGCGCGGGCCTGAATTATGCGCGGGCGTCGTACCAGGTCCAGCTTGGAAAAGCGAAGGTGGGCGTCGCCTACAGCCGGCTCGACTATGCGCTCGGCCGGGAGTTCGACCCGCTCGATGCGAACGGCACCGCGACCGTCGCTTCGGTCTACGGTAACTATCCGCTGATCCGGTCGCGCAGCACGAACCTGTATGCGCAGCTCGGCGTCGACCACAAGACATTCAGGGACAGGATCGATTCGACCGGCGCGCGCAGCGACAAACGGGCAGACGTGCTGATGGCGAGCCTGTACGGCGAGCACCGCGATCAGGTCGGCGGCGGCGGCATCAGCAGCGCGTCCATGACGCTGTCCACTGGACGGCTCGACATCCAGTCGCCGGATGTAGCGAGCTTCGACGCCGCAAACGCGCGCACCGCGGGCCGTTACAGCAAGCTGAGCGCCAGCGCGAGCCGGCTGCAGGCGCTGACCGAAAATGTTTCGCTCTATGCCGGCGTCAGCGGCCAGGTCGCGTCCAAGAACCTCGACATTTCCGAGAAGATGGCGCTGGGCGGCATCGGCGGGGTCCGCGCCTATCCGGAAGGCGAGGCATTCGCCGACCAGGGCTACCTGCTCAACCTGGAAGCGCGTTACCGGGTTCCCGCACGGTACTGGCCTTCCTACCCCGGACAGCTGCAGCTGATTGCCTTTGTCGATACCGGCACCGTCAGCGCCAACAAGAGCCCGTGGACGGCCGGCACGAACCGCCGCACCCTGAGCGGCGCGGGCGTCGGCGTCAACCTGATCGGCGACAGCAGCTATTCGGTAAAAGCCTATTACGCGCGCAAGCTCGGCGGCGAGGAAGCGCTGTCGGCGCCCGACCGCTCGGGCCGGTTCTGGATCCAGGGCGTCAAATATTTCTGATCGCTGCAGGCAGGCCGCTGTTGAAAGCGGAATCGCTGGTGGAAGACAATTACGAAAGCATGCAATGAACCGTATCTACCGATCCATCTGGAATGAAAGCGCCGGCGCCTATGCCGCCGTCTCCGAACTCGCCCCGGGCGCAGGCAAGAAGGCACGGCTGCGCCTGCGCAATGGCGGCGACCGCATCGCGATGACGCTGAAGGTGCTGGCCGCCTCCGTGATGCTGGCCGTCAGCGCCAGCGCGTATGCGCTGCCGGCCGGCGGCGTCGTTTCCGCCGGCAGCGCCAGCGTAGGCGGCACCCCTGGCAACATGGTCGTCACGCAGTCCAGCCAGAATGCGGCAATCAACTGGCAGAGTTTCAGCATCGCAGCCGGCGAGTCGGTGAACTTCGTCCAGCCCGGCAGCAGCGCGGTGGCGCTGAACCGGGTCATCGGGCCGGACCCGACCAGCATCCTTGGCAACCTGAGCGCCAACGGCAAGGTGTTCCTGGTCAATCCGAACGGCATCCTCTTCGGCACCAGCGCATCGGTCAATGTCGCCGGGCTGGTCGCGTCGAGCCTGAACATCAGCGATGCGGACTTCATGGCGGGCCGCTACAAGTTCAGCGGCGCGGGCAACGGCGCCGTGACCAACCAGGGGAACATCAATGCCGACAACGGCTACGTCGCCCTGCTCGGCAAGCAGGTCGCCAACGATGGCGTGATCTCGGCGAGACTGGGCAGCGTGGCGCTGGCCAGCGGCGAGGCAATGACGCTCGACCTTGCCGGCGACAAGCTGCTGAACGTCCAGATCGATCAGGGCGCGGTCAATGCGCTGGTCCAAAACGGCGGCATGATCCAGGCCGACGGCGGCCTCGTGCTGATGACGACGCAGGCAGCGGGCAGCCTGCTCTCGGGCGCGGTGAACAATACCGGCACGGTGTTGGCGCAGACCATCTCCAGCAGCAACGGCACGATCAGGCTGCTTGGCGGCGCGGGCAATGGCGCAGTCGACGTCGGCGGCACGCTCGACGCCAGCGCGCCCGGTGGCGGCAACGGCGGCACGATCGAAACCTCGGCAGCCCGCGTGAAGGTGCAGAACAGCGCAGCGGTCACCGCCGCGGCCCCGCTGGGAACGTCCGGCACCTGGACGATCGCTCAGCAGACCTTTACCGTCGGCACCGGCGCCGGCGACAGCATCGCCGGCGCCACGCTGTCCAACGTGCTGGTGACGACCAGCGTGACGATCGGCACCTCCGCCATCCCCGCTGGCGCCCCGCCGGGCACCGGCGACATCACGGTCAATGACGCGGTGAGCTGGACGGCCAGCAAGACGCCGACGACGCTGACCTTGAATGCGACCGGCGACGTCATTCTGAACAATGCCATCAGCGCCACGAAGGGCAACGTGGTCGCGTGCTGCGGGCGCGATATCAACGTCGATGCCCCCATTACCACGGTCAACGGCAGCGTCCTGCTCAGCGCGGCGCGCGATGTCAACCTGGACGCGGCGCTGACGACGACCGATGGAAACGTCGCAATCTGCGCGGCAAACGATATCCGCATCGGCGCGCAGATCACGCTGACCCGGGGCAGCAGCATTCCGGCGCAAAGCCTCGGCTTGCCCCTGGGCCTGCTGCTGAACGCCGGCTTTGGCGGCGGCGGTCCGGGCATGTCCGGCGGCACCGTCGTGTTCGATCCGCTGGCGCCGCCGGTCGTGGTGACCGGCCCGAATGCGCCGGTGACGATCAACTACAACCCGACCTCGTACACGACGCCGACCGACTTCCTTCCGCATTTCACGTTGACCGACGCCGCGCTGACCCAGCACATGCTGGTATTCGCATCTGGCGGCGACAAGGGCTACGACGGCACGACCGCGACCACGCTCGATTCGCTGAAGGGCAACCCTGCCGGCGTCACGCTGCTTGCAGGCCCGGGCAGCACCGCCAGTTTCGATAGCGCGGATGCAGGCGCCGGCAAGACGATCACCTTCACCGGCTATACGCTGGGCGGCCCAAACGCCGGCGCCTATGCGCTTCCCACCTCATGCTGCGGACCGATCGCGGCGCGCACGACCGGCACCATCACCGCAGCCGCGGCCGGTTCGTCGCCGGCCATCGGATCGCCCACCAGCGGCGGTGCAGCCCGTCCTGGCGCAACGCCGTCGACTGGTGCGGCGGGCCGGCCCGGGTCGACGCCATCGACCGGCACATTACCGCTACTGCCGGGCTCGACCCCGCTGTGGACCATCGCGGCCGGCCCCGACGCGACGGAAGCGGTGTTCAGCGTGGTGTCGGGAATTGCGTACCGTTCGGTCACGCCGCCGTCGACCATGGTGCTCCCGCCGTTCGATGCCGGTCCGCCGCTGACCATCGTCGCCGGCCCGGCGCCGCTGCCCCCGGTGGAGATCGTCCCGGCCCCGGTCGCCGCGCCGCCGGTCTTCGTCCAGCCCGTGCCGGTCCCGGTTGAAAGGCCGGCCCTACGCAAACGGCCGAGGAAGCAGGACCGGAACTGACCGGGGGAGAGCCATGGGGAAACGACCAGGACACCGCACGGGACGAAACGGCGGCAGGCGTTTTGCCGCGCTTCCGCTGCGAATGAAGCAGCCGGCATCGCGCCTGCTCCGTCTCGCGGGATTCGTCGGCAGCCTGGCGGTCGCGGTTGGCGGCATGTCGCCCGCGCTTGCCGCCGACGGGCCGCCGTCCGGCGTCGGAGACGGGTTCGTGCAGTCGGCACAGTCGCCGACGCCATCCGTGCCGGCTGAGGCGCTGCCAGCCGCGCCAAGAAAGGCCAACGCCGGGCGCGAGCCGATGTCGGCTGCGGCCCGGGAAATGGCAGACTGGGTGGTCGGTTCCGGCAACAATGACAAGCTGCCGTTCATCGTGGTCGACAAGGTGGAGGCCAGGACGTTTGCGTTCGACATGGACGGCAACCTCCTCGGCGCCACATCCGTGCTGCTGGGCCTCGCGCATGGCGACGACTCGGTCCCCGGCATCGGCGAGCGCAAGCTTTCGACGATACGGCCGGAAGAGCGGACCACGCCCGCCGGGCGCTTCGTCGCTTCGCTCGATACCAACCTCCGCGGCCAGGACATCCTCTGGGTCGACTACGATGCCGCGATTTCCCTGCATGCGGTCGTCCCCGGCACGCCGAAGGAACGGCGCGCGGCGCGCCTGGCAAGCCCGGCGTCGGCGGACAAGCGGATTTCCTACGGCTGCATCAATGTGCCGGCCGCCTTTTTCCAGAAAGTCGTCCGCCCGGCCTTCCTGAAGACGGAAGGCGTGGTCTACGTTCTGCCGGAAACGCGCAAGGCGCACGAGACCTTTGCGGCATACGGATATCCGACCCGATAAGGCCTGCGCTGCCGGCTGCGATGTTCCAGGCCGGCAGCGCTGCGGCGGAGTTGGCCCAGCAATGCCCGCCCGTTCGTACGCCGGCTTTATTCCACGCTGACGCCGGCCCCGCAACGCTTGCCTTGCCTGCTGCGCGCCCGTCCGACCTGGCGGTAAATGGGGCCAGTTTGCCGTTCAGCGTATACTCTGCGACCTTCCGAATTGCGCTGCCTTCATCATTCACACAGTCATGAACCTGAAAATAGAACCCAAAGACATCGGCAAGAGCGCCGAAAACCTGCTGGCCGCCCTGAAAAATGCCGGCGTCGACCTGCGGGACGAACCCGGCACATCCGGCAAGCTGTGGCGTGCGTTGTCGGCCAGTGCGCGTGCAGGACTGACCCGGGACTTTCTCGACGAGATCCAGGCGCGCCAGGAGATGGAAATCGAAAAGGACGCGGTCGCTGCGCGCTTCGATGCCACCGGCAAACAGCATCCGGCCGATCTCGCCTTCCTGCTGCTGAGCCTGTTCTGCGTGTCGCCGGACGAATCGTTCGAGATGGCGGTCGACGTGCTGGCCCTGCTGCAGGCGAAAAAGGCCGGCCAGACCGCGCCGGTCCCGGCAGATGCCTGCGACACCATGCCACGCCCGGTCGGCCTGGCGGTGCCGTCCCGCGTCTGGCGCGCGCCCGCCGACAGCGGACTATCGGTCTTCTGAAGCCGGCATCCAGGTAAAACGGGCCGCCGTGCAGGATTAGCCCACCCGGACTCCGCGGCAATCGCAGCTGGCGCTGGACGGCCGGACCCTCTCTGCGCGGCGGAATCGCAGCCATCGGGCGCGATTTCCCAGTTACCACCAGGCTGTAATTAATCAGCGAAAGTTTGTTTCATCCATGGCCGAGGTTGTCGGTTACAATGGTTCTTAGAGGAAACATTTGTCGTCACCTCTTCCCGACCATCGACACCATCCTCCCTGGAGAAACCTATTTACGTCCCGACCAAGTATTCGGCTGCCTTTCTCGCCATGCTCACCCTGCTGCCGCTGGCGTCCCTGCCTGGAACTGCCGCCGCGCAGGACCAAAGCCGCCAGCAATACGGCCGCAATGCCGCGACACCGCATATCGACGGCTTCAATGTCGATGAAGTACGCAAGCTCGCGCCGGGCACGGAAATGAAGTTCGACCTGTACGGCAGTCCGGGCGGCATGGCCAGCCTGCGCATCGTCGGCGCGCAGCGCAACCTGAACCTGGTCGAGGAAAGCCCTGGCGAATACACCGGCATCTACACCATCGGCAGCCGTGACCGCATCACCGCCAACAGCGCGGTGACCGGCAATCTCCGGGTCGGGAACCAGGTCGCGACCGCGGTGCTGAGCGAATCGCTGCAGCGCGGCGTGCCGCCGAAATCGGCGCGCAGCAACCAGGCCGCGCCGAAGGCGCCGCAGATCAGCCGGTTCGACGTGCAGCCGGCAGGCGACGTCAGCCGCGGCAGCGAACTTGCCTTTACCCTGCAAGGCACGCCGGGCGGCAAGGTCGATATCCGGATTGATGGCGCCCAGGGCAGCTTCTTCCTGAACGAAGTCCGCAGCGGCGAGTACACCGGCATCTATACCATCCGCCGGAACGATCACATCATGCCGTCGAGCACCGTCATCGCCAACCTGCGCGTGGACCAGCGCGTGTCGAGCTATACGTTGCGACAGCCGCTGGTGGCCGCCTCGCGGCCGGTCGAGCGTGCCGACCGGTATTGCGGCAACTGCGGCTCGGTCGAGGCGGTTAATCTCGTCGAGGTGAAAGGCGATGCCGGCTACCTGGGCACGATAGGCGGCGGACTGGCCGGCGTCCTGCTGGGCAGCCAGATTGGCGGCGGCAACGGCCGCACGGTGGCGCAGGTGGCTGGCGCTGTCGGCGGCGCGCTGGCCGGACGCGAAGTGGAAAAACGCGTCGGCAACAGTACGCACTATGAAGTCCTGGTGCGACTGGACAACGGCGGCACCCAGACCGTGTCGACGGCAACCGACCCCGGCCTGCGCCAGGGCGAGAAGGTCCGCATCGTCGATGGCGGCCTCACGCGCATCTGACCGTCAGGACCCGGCGTCCCGGCCGGCCGGATGCGCAGCGTTCAGCCGGCTTTCGGGGCGTCAGCCGGCGCCGGACGGCTTTGCAGGCTCTGGCGCGGACCGAAGAATTCGAAATGCACCTGTCCGGGCGGAATGCCCCACGTGAGCAATTCATGATAGATGTTGATCATGAAGGGCTGCGGTCCGCAGAAGTAATAGTCGGCATCGCGCTCCGGCACGAACGATTCGATCAGCGCCGCATCGATCAGCCCGGTGCTGGCATTGCCGCTGCGCGCCGGGTCCGTCCTCTGCGGGTCGCTGTACCGGTAATGCACGCTCAGCCGCGGATGGCTGCGCGCCAGTTCATCCAGGGTCGGCTTGAACGCCTGCACGTCCTCGTGGAGGCTGCCGTGGATCAGCACGATGTCCCGCTCGGGCATCGCTTCCAGCGCCGTGAGCAGCATGCTCAGGATGGGCGTGATGCCGATGCCGGCCGCGAGCAGCACCAGCTGCCGCGGGTGCTTTTCGGTCACGTCGAGAAAGAATTCCCCGCACGGCGGCGCCAGCGCGATTTCCCCGCCCACATCGACCCGATCATGCAGGAAGTTGGAGACGTAGCCGGAGGGCAGATCCGCTTCCGGCCCTTCCTCGCGCTTGACGCTGATCCGCAGCCATGGCTGCC
The DNA here is from genome assembly GCF_900182955.1 of Noviherbaspirillum suwonense. GTDB lineage: Bacteria > Pseudomonadota > Gammaproteobacteria > Burkholderiales > Burkholderiaceae_D > Noviherbaspirillum_A > Noviherbaspirillum_A suwonense. Next base: position 77,943 of record NZ_FXUL01000025.1, read on the forward strand.
CGGGCTTGTCGGACAGGCTGTAATTGCGCATCGTGGTCGACCCGTCCGCGGTGGGCACGCGCACCGTGGTGTATTGCCCGGGCCTGAATAGCGGGAGCGTCCCGTCGCCCGCGGCCGGCACCAGGTAGAAGGACGTGATATTCGCGCTTTCCCTGACCTTGCGGTCGACGCGGAATGCCTTGAAGCCCTCCCATCCGCCCGGCCGCTGCGCGTTTTCCCGGTAGATCTGCTTTTCCCGCCCGGTCAGGATATCGGCCAGGAATCCGTACGCCTGCGCCCAGGCATCGATGACTTCGTCGGTTGCGCCGGCGCCCAGCACTTCCCGGATGGAGGCCAGCAGGTTTTCCCCGACGATCGGATAGTGCTCGGGCTTGATCATCAGCGAAGCGTGTTTCTGCGCGATCAGCTCGACGGCGCCGCCCAGCACTTCCAGGTTATCGATATTGGCCGCATAGGCGGTGATGGCCGCCGCGAGCGCGCGCTGCTGCGCGCCGGCGGTCTGGTTCGCCCGGTTGAACAGGGGCATGACTTCCGGGTTATGGGCAAACATGCGGCTGTAGAAATGGCGGGTCAGCGTCTCGCCGTGGGCTTCCAGGATCGGCGCGGTGGACTTGACGATTGCAATGGTGGTGGGAGCGAGCATTGACATTGGGGTGTGGTCCCTTGTGGTCACGCGTTGCGCATGGCGCGTCGCGGGTTGGTTTAGGAAGCGGATGCGCGATGCGACCGGCGTCATCCACTGCGGATGTCTCCTCTGTCTCACCAGAGTGCGGTCCTGTGCGCTGCAGCCTTTCCTTTGACAGCGCAATCGCCAGAATAATGCCGGCCCGGCGAAATCGCCTGCCCGCCGCCGGGGACAACGCGCGGAGGCGCTTGGCCATGGCGCATTTATATCACGCCATGATATATTATTTGCGTCCCCGTTTCCAGCTTGTCCCGCGCGCCGCTCCCGGTCGCGGGCCAGCTCAACCATTCCCCTGTCCACCGTGCCCTCTTCCAAAAAACTGGCGAAGCCCGACTTCGAAGCCCTGTCCGAATTCCGATACCAATTGCGCCGCTTCCTGCGCTTCAGCGAGCAGGCCGCCGAAAGCGAGGGACTGACGCCCCAGCAATACCTGCTGCTCTTGCATATCAAGGGCATGCCCGGCAGGGAGACTGCGACCGTCGGCGAACTGGCGGAACGGCTGCAGGTGCTGCCGCATGGCGCGCTGGCCCTGGTCAACCGCTGCGAGGCGGCCGGACTCGTCGTCCGGGAGGAAGGCGCGAACGACCGCCGGCAGGTGCTGGTGAGCCTCACCGCCGACGGCGAGGGGCGGCTCCGGCGCCTGGCGGACCGGCATCGGGCGGAATTGCAGTCGCTGAACAATGTTTTCCAGGTCGCCCATATTTCGGCCTTCAACGACGAGGGAGCGGACAGTGCAACTTCATCGTCGTGACTACAGCGTCGACGGCCGGCTCCTGCTGCTCTGCCTGATCGCTGCCGTGATCGGCGGCCTGAGCACGGGCGCGGCCTGGGCGCTGCTCAACCTGATCCGCTTCTTCACCAACCTGTTCTTTTTCCAGACGGTGTCGTTTGCGGACCGCTCGCCGGCAACGCACCAGCTCGGCGCCTGGGTGATCGTCGTCCCGGTACTGGGCAGCCTGATCGTCGGCCTGATGGCCCGCTACGGCTCCGAAAAGATCCGCGGCCACGGCATCCCCGAAGCGATCGAAGCCATCCTGTTCGGCAAGAGCCGCATGTCGGCGCGGGTCGCGGTGCTCAAGCCGCTGGCGTCCGGCATCGTCATCGGCAGCGGCGGTCCTTTCGGCGCCGAGGGGCCGATCATCATGACCGGCGGCGCGATCGGCTCCCTGGTCGCGCAGCATTTTTCGGTGAGCGCCGCCGAGCGCAAGACGCTGCTGGTGGCCGGCGCAACCGCCGGCATGACCGCGGTCTTCGGCACCCCCGTGGCCGCGGTGCTGCTGGCGGTCGAGCTGCTGCTGTTTGAATGGCGCCCTCGCAGCCTGCTGCCGGTAATACTGGCCTGCGCGGTCGCCGGCTTCGGCCGGCCGCTGCTGATGGAAGCCGGGCCGCTGTTCCCCCTGCAGACCGCGCCGGCGTCGCTCGCCGCACTGGGCGTCTGCCTGGTCGCGGGACTGCTGAGCGGCATGCTGTCGGCCGTGATGTCGAAGGCGCTGTATCGGGTCGAGGACCTGTTCGCGCATCTGCCTGTGCACTGGATGTGGTGGCCCGCGCTCGGCGCCGTCGCGGTCGGCGTCGGCGGTTGGCTGGAGCCGCGCGCGCTGGGCGTCGGCTACGATGTCATCGCCGACCTGCTGAACCACCGGATCGTCGCATCCGCCGCCTGCTCGCTACTGGCGATCAAGGCCATCATCTGGGTGATTGCGCTGGGTTCCGGCACGTCCGGCGGCGTGCTGGCGCCGCTGCTGATGCTGGGCGCGGGGCTGGGCACGGCGGTCTCGATCATCTTCCCGGGAAGCGACCCGTCGCTATGGCCGCTGGTCTGCATGGCGGCCGTGCTGGCCGGCGTGCTCGGCGCCCCGTTGACAGCTGCCGTGTTCGCGCTCGGGCTGACCGGCGACTTCAATGCGCTGCTGCCGCTGCTGCTGGCAACCGGCGTGTCGTACGGCTTCACGGTGATGGTAATGCGCCGCTCCATCATGACGGAAAAGATCGCGCGGCGCGGCCTGCACATCTACCGGGAATACAGCGTCGACCCGCAGGAACGCGTGTTCGTCGAAGAAGTCATGACAGTCGATGCGGTGTCCATCGCTGCCGGCATGGCGCTGGCCGCGGCCGATGCGCAGTACTTCGGCGACGGCCAGCTGCACCGGGCCTTCCCGGTGGTCGACGCCGACGGCGTCGTGCTCGGCATGCTGGACCGCACGCTGTTGCAGCAGGCGCTGGCGAGCGGCGCCGGCGGGACGCTGGCGACGCTCTTCGACAAGCCGCCGGCCTGCGCATTGCCGACCGAGACTTGCCAGGTCGTGGCGCGGCGCATGGCGTCGCTGCACCTGGAACGGCTGCCGGTCGTTTACAGCCGAGACGAACGGCGGCTGGCGGGCTTGATCAGCCGCAGCGACCTGGTCAAGCCGACCGGCCTGAGCTTCGTTGAAGAGCATGTTCGCGAACGGCTGCTGGGCCGGCGCGAGCGCCCGGCTTCCTGACGCCGGCGCCTGCGCCGCCCAACCTGGATCAAGACATGGACATACGCGTAGACAGCAGCCTGGGAATCGAAGGCGAGCCGGACAAATGGGTGCATTCCGCCTGCCTGCTGTGCTCCAATGGCTGCGGCATGGACATCGCCGTCAAGGACGGGCGGATTGCCGGGGTGCGCGGCAATGCCGGCCATCCGGTCAATTTCGGCCACCTGGGGCCCAAGGGCGAGCACGGGTGGGTGGCGAACAACCACCGTCAGCGCGGCGTGCTGCCGATGATACGGCGCCGCAAGGGACAGCCGATGGAACAGGTCGGCTGGGCCGAGGCGATGGATTTCTTCATCGATCGTTTCCGCGCAGCGTGGAACCAGGGCCATGAAAACCTCGCCTGCTACAACTCCGGCCAACTGACGCTGGAAGAGTTTTACACCCTGGCCAAGCTGTGGCGCGGCGGGCTGCAATCTTCCAACATCGACGGCAACACCCGGCTTTGCACAGCCACGTCCGCCACCGGCCTGATGGCCAACTTCGGCGCCGACGGGCCGGTGGCGTCCTATGCCGACATCGACCAGGCGGACCTGCTTTGCCTGTACGGCCACAACGTGGCGGAATCCCAGACCGTCCTGTGGGAACGCATGCTCGCGGCGAAGAAGCGCAATGGCGGGCGGATTATCGTCGTCGATCCCCGCAGGAGCCCGACCGTACGCCAGGGCGCGGACCTGCATATCCAGCTGCGCGCCGGCACCAATGTGGCGCTGATGAATGGCCTGATCCATTTGCTCATCCGCCGCGGCGCAGTCCGGATGGACTTCGTAAATGCCCATACTGTCGGCTTCGCGCAGCTGCAGGCGGTCACCGACGACTATCCGCCGGAACGCGTGGCGGAGATCTGCGGCATCGAGCAGATCGTGCTCGAAACGGCGGCCGACTGGATTGGCGGCACGGGGAAGATGGTGTCGACCGTGCTGCAGGGCTTCTACCAGAGCGTCGAGGCCACCGGCGCGTCATCGCTGGTCAACACGGTCCATCTGCTGACCGGCGCCATCGGCAAGCCGGGCGCCGGCCCGCTGCTGATGGCCGGCCAGCCGTCCGCCATGTCCAACCGCGAGGCCGGGGCTGACGGCTCCTACCCGGCTTACCGCAATCCGCACAACGAACAGCACATGAAGGACCTGTGCGCACTGTGGAACATCGCCTTCGAAGACTTCCACCCGGAAGTGCCCAAGGACATCCTCACCATGATGGAAAGCGCCGAACGCGGCGAGATCGAGTTCATGTGGGTGATCGGCACCAATCCGCTGGTCAGCCTGCCGGACCAGAACCGCAGCAGGACGATCCTGGAGAAGCTGTTCCTGGTCGTGCAGGACCCGTTCATCGACACGGAATCGGTCGCGCTCGCCGACATCTACTTTCCCACCGCGATGTGGGGAGAAAAGACCGGCTGCGTGACCAATGCCGAGCGCAGCGTCAACCTGCTGCTGAAGGCGGTCGAGCCGCCGGGCGAGGCGCGCACCGACCTGGATATCTTCATCGACGTCGCGCAGCGACTGGGATTCGCGGACAGGGACGGCCAGCCGCTGATTCGCTTCCGCGAGCCGCGGGACGCCTTCGACGAATGGCGGCGCGTCTCCGCGGGCCGTCCGTGCGACTACTCCGGAATGAGCTATGAACTCATCCTCGAGATGGGCGCCGTTCGCTGGCCCTGCAATGCAAGATACTCGCGCGGCGCGGAGCGGCTTTACGAGGACCTGCATTTCTGGACCGGCATCGATGACTGCGAAAGCTACGGCGCGGATTTCCTGACGGGTAACAAGCACACCCGGGACAACTACAGGCATATCGATCCCGCTGGCAAGGCGTTTCTGAAACCCGTCCGCTACCGCCGTCAGCCGAACCCGGTGACTGAAGCCTTTCCCTTCCTGCTCAATACCGGCCGCCTGGTCTATCACTTCCATACGCGCACCAAGACCGGCCGCTCGGACTTCCTGAACCGGCGCGCGCCCCATGCCTATGTCGAGATCCATCCCGAAGACGCCGCCCGGTATGGCATTGCCCTGGGCGACACGGTGGAAATCACGTCGCCCAGGGGGACGTGGCAAGGCCTGGCCATGGTCGTCGATACCATGCGCCAGGGCGAATTGTTTATCCCGTTCCATTACGGCCAGGGCCTGGAAGCGGCGAACCAGCACACCTGGTATGCCCGCGACCCGGTGAGCCAACAGCCGCAGTTCAAGTCGGCCCCGGTCGCCCTCCGCAAGCTGAGCTTCGGCGCGCCGGAGCAGTGGCTGCTCGACAGGCTGCGCGAACTGGACGGCACGATGGTCACGCCCTTCGCGATGCGCTGACGCTGCCGGCAAGCGTTCAGCCTCTCGGCTCCCCGGCGGGGGGAAAACCGGTTTCCTTGCCGAGCACGGTTTCCTGCACGATGCCGGCGCAGGCACTTGTCTGCCTGTTCCGCGGCCAATCGGGCTGCTCTTTCGCATTGAACCGGACAACCATCAACAAGACGTCATCTAAAGCGAGAACCATTCCATTTCGACATGTCTGACAGGACGGGCATTCATTGTCCCCGCTGAAAACGAACGTCTCGGGTTAACCGCAAAACTGCGTGCTTCCCCGAGCCGGAAAAACAATCAACAGGAGTAAATAATGCTGGCAATGGAATTCAGGGGACCTTACCGGGTCCGCGCCAAACACAAGTCCGACCCGCAGATCGAGCATCCGAACGATGCCATCATCCGCGTCACCCGTTCCTGCATCTGCGGCTCGGACCTGCATCTCTACCACGGCCTGGTGCCGGATACGCATGTGGGCACGACATTCGGCCACGAGTTCACCGGCGTCGTCGAGCAGGTCGGACAGTCAGTGCAAAACCTGAAAGTCGGCGACCACGTGCTGGTCCCCTTCAATATTTTTTGCGGTTCGTGCTACTTCTGCCAGAAGGAACTCTACAGTAACTGCCACAACGTGAATTCGCAGGCCACCGCGGTGGGCGCCATCTATGGCTATTCCCATACCGCCGGCGGATATGACGGCGGCCAGGCGGAATTCGTCCGGGTGCCGATGGCAGACGTCGGCCCCACCGTCATCCCGAAGGACCTGCACGTGGAAGATGCGGTGCTGCTGACGGATGCCTTCCCTACCGGCTACCAGGCGGCCGAGATGGGCGACATCAAGGAAGGCGACACCGTGGTCGTGTTCGGCGCCGGACCGGTAGGCATCTTCGCGGCCAAGTCCGCCTGGCTGCTGGGCGCCGGCCGGGTCATCGTCGTGGACCATGTCGAGTACCGGCTGGAATTCGTCAGGAACTACGCGCAGTGCGAGGTCGTCAACTTCAAGGAAGTCGACGACATGGCGGTCCATATCAAGAAGATGACCGATGGCCTCGGCGCCGACGTCTGCATCGATTGCGTGGGCTGCGAAGCGGTCGGCAATGCAATGCAGACGCTGACCGGGCGCTACATGAAGCTGCAGGGCGGCGCCGCGACCGTATTGCATTGGGCGATCAACTCGGTGCGCAAGGCAGGCACGGTTTCCATCGTCGGCGTCTACGGCCCGACATTCAATGCAATACCGATCGGTAACGCCGTCAACAAGGGACTCACGCTGCGGATGAACCAGGCCAGCGTGAAGCGGCATCTGCCGCGGCTGATCGAACATATCCAGGCTGGCCGCATCAGCCCGCGCGAGATCATCACCCACCGGATTCCGCTGGAAGAAGTGGCGGACGCCTACCATATGTTCTCGAGCAAGCTCGACAATTGCATCAAGACCGTGCTGATTCCGCCAGGCGCCTGAAGCAGCCGCATCATCAGCCTAACAGCCCGCAATTACCGATACAGGAGCTTACTGTCATGGACAGCAGAATCACGACCACACCGGAAATCGGCGAACATGCGCATCACCGGCCCAAGCGCGACATGTCGCATATCCAGGGTTGGGGCGCCGACCTCGACATAAAGAATCGCCCGGCCTATCCGAAGGAGCGTACGCCGCCGCGCCTGGACAACGTGCATTGGGACATACCCGAGCAGCAGCCGGTCAATATCAAGGTGCATCATTCGATTGAACGTCCTCGCATCACGCCGGTATTCGGCACGAGTTCGCCGCCCAGCGGCTGGTCTGGAAAAATACGCGACTACGCCTTTACGCTGAGCGAAAACGACATCCGGCACTGGCTGCTGCTGATGTTCGCGGATCGCGTGAACGTTGTCGAAGGCATAGGACAAGACCTGAGCGAAGGCCATGTGCCCAACATCCTGGGCGAGATGGGAATCAAGGCCGAGATCAGGCACAACCCGGTCGGCTTTGCCGGGAAGGTCCTGGTCGTCGGCGGCATCCTGGGTCTCCTCTATGGCATGCGGCAGCGCAAGAAGTTGAGATAAGTCTTTTCAATTCGCGCCCGCGGTCTCGACCGGTCGCCAGCAATGATGTTTCAACAGTCGAAGGCCGAATGCACGTTCCGTCTTCGACTGCATCAGCCAGTCCCTTCCGGGTCATCTCCAGCGCAGGAATCGCGCCCACGCAATGGCCAGGCTGAAAGCGCTGCAACTTCTAGCGCTTTTCGCTTGCCCCTTCAAACAGCACCCTCCCCCAGCCTGATTCAAGTCCATAGCCAGTGCCGATGTCGGCCTCCCGACACCGGATGCCGCCGATTGTCTGTTGCGTAACTGGTAAGAAACCGCTGACACGATTTAACGTGCTTGTCTGATGCCGCCTACGGATTCCATAGACAATAATGCAATAAATTAACGGATTAGATGACTGCGATGGGGTAGGAGAGGTGGCAATATTTCTGCGGCCAATAAACGCGCGTTCGCGTTGCGGCTGCTTCGTATGTTGCCGGCCTCGATTCTGAACCGGTGGTTCTGCAGCCCTAATTGGTTCTGGCACCCGGCTTTCCTGCGCAGTTATCAGGTGGAGGCGCTCGATACAATTTCCTTATGAGGTCCTGGCCGATCGTGCCGGGCTCTGCGCGGAGTGCAACAGCATGCGGGAACGTCTTACCACTTTGAATTAGCCGAGAAAGGACGAATCGGGTCGTCGCCGTTTTACATCAATGGATAGCATCTATGGGAACTCATGCCAATGCGCACACCTTTCAAGGTCGATGACCTCTACATGCATATCAAGGCAAGCGAAATCGATTTTGCACCCGATGGCAATGAAGTCGCCTGCACCTTCAGGTCGGTGGATCGGATCAATGACGATTACCGGTATGCGATCTGGAGCGTCCCTCTGGATGGCCGGCCTCCAACCCAATTGACCAAGGGAACCGGCGGCACGGACAAGGATCCGCACTGGTCGCCGGATGGGACGTCGCTGGCATTCATCTCGAATCGCACCGGAAGCTACCAGCTCCATACGCTGCCGCGCAATGGCGGCGAAGCCTCACAGGTCGGCAACTTTGCCGGCGGCGTCTCCAGCTTTGCCTGGGCGCCGGACGGAAAATCGATGCTGGTGACATCCGGGGTCTCGGTCGACGCCGATCTGCGCGGCGCCCGCTCTACTGCTGCGCCCCCGCACAATACCTGTGCGGTCGAGGTCGCCTGGAAATTACCGTATAAATCGGATGGCGTCGGGTTCCTGCTGGGCCGGGAAATACGGCTGTTCTGGCTCGACATCGGTACTGGAAATCACGTCCCTCTGACAGACGGCGCATTCGACGTGCTCGGCGTGGACATATCGCCCGACGGCCAGCGTGTCGCCTATTCCCGGACTCGTGAGGGCCGCTTCGCGCATTGCACCGAACTCTGGGTCTGCGACGCCCGGGGCAAGGAGCACCGCCCGCTGGTCCAGCATCTGTCCACCGTCGCGACGCCGGCCTGGTCGCCCGACGGCCGATGGATTGCGTTCACCGGCGCTGAGAAGGAAGGCGAAGGACAGACCACGCTCTGGCTCCATGAAGTCGCGACCGGCGAGACCACGCTCTTCAGCACGGACAACATCGAAGTGGCCGCAGGGGCCGTGCTGCATTGGACGAATGGCGGCCGGAACATCGTTTTCAGCCAGGCGCATCGCGGGCGGCACCGCCTGGTGAGCGCGAGCCTGGAGGACCGGTCCCTGAAGACGCTGGTCGCGGGCGACCGCCAGTTCGGGGCTTATGCATGCTGCGGGGACCGGCTGGTCTACAGCGTCGAAAGCCCGGTGCTTCCGAGCGAGCTTTGGACCCTCGGTCCCGGTGACCGGGCCGAACGACAGCTGACCGACATGAACCCGTGGTGGCGGGAGCGGACAGCACTGAAGCTGGAAGTCAAAACGTTCAAGGTGCCGGATGGCAAAGGCAGCTCCGAAACGATCGAAGGCTGGCTGCTCCGCCCGGCCGATGCGAACGGCGTCGGCCCCCTGCTCAACGATGCGCACGGCGGACCAGCCAGCTATGTGCTGCTGGACTTCGACACCAATGTGTTCTGGCAGGCTCTCTGCTCGCGCGGCTGGAGCGTGCTCGCGCTCAACGCCGTGGGCTCCTCGAGCTATGGCCGGGAGTTTTGCGACCGGCTTGCCGGGCATTGGGGTGAGTACGACCTGCCCCAGCATCTCGCGGCGGTAGCGTCCTTGCGGGACGAAGGCGTTTGCGACAACCGGGTCGCCATTTCCGGAAAGTCGTATGGCGGCTTCCTCAGCGCATGGGCAATCGGCCATACCGACCAATTCGGCGCTGCGGTCGTGATGGCGCCGGTCGGCAATATCGAGACCCACTACGGCACATCCGACGGCGGCTATTATGCCGATCCGTTCTACCTTGGCACGGCGCCGCGCTTCGATCGCGAGTTCGCGCGCAAGCTGTCGCCGCTGCAGTCCGTGGAACGGTCGAGAACGCCCACCCTCTTCGTCCAGGGGAAGGAAGACGAACGCTGTCCGAAATGCCAGTCCGAGGAGATGTTCGTCAGCCTCATGCGGGCTGGCGATACGCCGACCGAGCTGGTCCTTTATCCCGGCGAAGGCCACGCATTCCTGGGAGAGGGCAAACCGTCGTGCCGGGCCGATGCGGCAAGCCGGATTGTCGACTGGATCAACCGATACGCGTGCAAGGACGAGACACATGGCGCCGGCCCGTCCATTTAATCCACGCTCCATCGCAAATGCGCGGGAGATAGCTCCCCTCCCGGCATTCGCTGGAAAATTCTTCGCCTGGCCATTGCGGTCATTCCCACCATGACCCAGAAAGTAGCCATGCGCCTATCAGATTTCATCACTTCGCGAATGGAAGTGATCCTCGGCGCATGGGAAGAATTTGCCAAGACGATTACCCCGCCTGCTTTCACGATGGACAGCAAGGCGCTCAGGAATCACGCTTCCTTCATGCTCGGGGCGATTGCGGCGGACATAGGCCGGCCCCAGACCGAACTCGAGCAATCTCTCAAGTCCAGGGGACTGGCGCCACGCGGCCCCGGCGACACCGCCGCGGAAACCCATGCGATGGCGCGGCTGGCGTCGGGCTACTCGATCGAGCAGCTCGTCTCCGAATACCGTGCGCTGCGCAGCAGCGTGCTGCACCTGTGGGGAGAAGTCACGCTCGGGCTTCCAACCGACATGTCCGACGTCACCCGTTTCAACGAGGGCATCGACCAGGCGCTTGCCGAGTCGGTGGCGCGGTTTGCGATGATCACGAAAGAAGCCGCGGAGAACGAACGGCAGCGTCTCAATGCGGTCCTAGAGGCGGCGCCGGTCGGCATCAGCGTCGCCGAGGCTGGCGGGAAAGTCATCTTATGCAACCCGGAATACAAGCGCATATGGGGAGAACCGCCGACGCCGGAAAGCACGAACGAGTACGGCGCATGGCAAGGCTGGTGGGCCGATGGCTCGGACAAGGACGGCCAGCCGCTCCAGTCCCATGAATGGGCGCTGGTCCGCGCCTTATCGGGCCAGGATGCGCTCAACGACAGGGTGGACATCCAGCCGTTTCACGACGCCGGCGAGCGTCGCGCGATCGTCCTGAATGCGAAGCCGGTCCGGGACAGCAACCAGAATATCGTCGGCGCCGTTGTCGCGCAGATGGACATCAGCCACCAGGTGAAAGCCAAGGAAGCACTGCGGGAGAGCGAGGCAAAATTCCGGACGATCGCCGAGGCGATGCCGCAGATGGTCTGGTCGACGCTTCCGGATGGCGAACCGGATTACTACAACCGCCGGTGGTATGAATTTACCGGCGTGCGGGAATGCTCGACCGCGGCGAAGATGTGGGACGGGATCCTGCACCCGGACGACCGCGACCGTGTTCAGGCACAGTGGCAGCACAGTCTTGCCACCGGCGAAACGTACGAGGTCCAGTACCGGCTCCTGCACCACTCCAGCGAATACCGCTGGGCACTGGCCAGGGCACTGCCGGTGCGGGACGCTTCCGGAAAGATAAGCCGGTGGATGGGTACCTGCACCGACATCCATGCGCAGAAGGAAGCCGAGGATGAACTGAGGGAAGCCAGCCGGCGCAAGGACGAGTTCCTTGCGATGCTGGCCCATGAACTCCGCAATCCCCTGGCGCCGATCAACACCGCGGCCGAGCTGATCAAGCTGGTTGCCAACGATGAACGGCGCCTGCACCAGGCAAGCGAGATCATTTCGCGGCAGGTCAGCTATATGACCGATCTGGTCGACGATCTGCTGGACGTATCCCGGGTGACCCGGGGCCTGACGGACTTGCAGAAGGAGACCCTCAACCTGCAGGCTGTCGTCTACAGCGCCATCGAACAGGCCGGACCCTTGCTTGAAGCGAGGAACCATGAGCTTCGCCTGCGGATCGGGCCTACACCCGCTTTCGTGTCGGGCGACAAGACACGACTGGTCCAGATCATCGCCAACATCCTGAATAACGCGGCGAAGTACACGCCGCAGGGCGGTCAGATTTCGCTGGTGCTTGAAGCCAAGCCGCCAACGGCGACCATACGCATCAGCGACAACGGCAGCGGCATCGCGCCATCGCTGCTCCCGCATATATTCGATCTGTTCACGCAGGGGGAACGCACCCCGGACCGCGCGCAAGGCGGCCTGGGCCTGGGGCTGTCACTCGTCAAGAGCCTCACCGCGCTGCACGGCGGATGGGTCACGGCAAGCAGCGAAGGCTTGGGCAAGGGCAGCACGTTCATCATCGGGCTCCCGCTGCAGGCGGCAGGCGAATCCCCGGCCGGCGGCGACGCTGCGGTCACCAGACCAGTTCAGCCATCGGGTCCGGTGCGCCTGATGATCGTGGACGACAATACCGACGCCGCCGAGTCCCTCGCCTCCCTGCTCGAAGCAAAGGGGCACCAGGTCGTGGTCGTCGGGAATGCGGATCGCGCGCTGGCGCACGCCAGCCTCGGGCAGATGCATGCATTCATATTGGACATCGGCTTGCCGGACATGGATGGCTACAGCCTGGCCAGGCGTCTTCGCGCGAAGCCGGAGACCGGCAATGCCGTCATGATTGCGCTGAGCGGATACGGCCAGGCGCATGACCGCGTGCTTTCGAAAGCGGCTGGCTTCGACTATCACCTTGTGAAGCCAACCGATACGGTAGAGCTCACCGCCATCCTGAATCAGCTTGGGTCGCCGCAGGAATCGTCGTAGCCTGCCGGACCAAGTCGGTGCCGGATGGCAAAGCCTGTAGCGGGAGTCAGCGAAGTCCAAACTACCTGCATAACTGGCCGATCCCGGTGTAAGCGACGAACGGAGAGCGCCGATGGCCATGTGTGCGTTGGATAGATATCGCCGGGCGACGGGATCGGGGTTGGACATGACTTGACGGATATGCCGCTGGCTTCCCGTATTGGGGGAAAGTTGCGGCCGTATTCCTTATCAATGGAATTCTCCGGGGTGTTTGCCCAACTCTAGCGCAGGTGGTCAACGGAAAACAGATTGCGTAAAATTTATCTAAATTATTTTTTATCTTCAATTCCCATCATCTTGCTATTGAGTTTTGACGCCACATGACTGCCAGCCGATATTTGATTTTGTGAACACGTTAATCGGCATGATAAGAGCGACGGTAAATTGGCGGAAGGAAGGCCGAACATACGACTTTCATAAGTTGTAACGTTCAAGATATGACCCCTCCCCTGCGTGAGAACTGTAGAGTAATCACGGGCGTTGGGCGTTGGGCGTTGGGCGTTGGGCGTTGGGCGTTGGGCGTTGGGCGTTGGGCGTTGGGCGTTGGGCGTTGGGCGTTG
>NZ_FXUL01000026.1 GCF_900182955.1 Noviherbaspirillum suwonense
GCGCGGCCGCTGAAGCGGGCGATCCAGCAGGAAATCGAGAACCCGCTGTCCAAGGCCATCCTGCAGGGCAAGTTCGGGCCGAAGGACGTGATTGCGGTCGATGTCCGCAATGGTGAACTGGTGTTCGAGAAGGGGCATTGACGTCGACTGATATCGGCAGTCACGTAGCTTGACGAGGCCGGAAGCGCGGCCAGCCATGCGGTCGGCTTGGCCGGTGCCAGGCCTTGTCATCGGCGTCCTTGCGGCAACCATGAGCGTGTCTGGTCCGCCATCGGCTTATGCTGATCGCCCGCTCACGCGCGGACAGGACCTACGACGTGGGCAGCCTGACGCTCAACAGCCTTTTCTAGACAAAGCACATGCGTGGCCAACGCATGCCTCCCAGGATTGCTCTTACTCTGTTGCTTATCGCTCTCATGACAGTCAACGCAAGGCTTTAAAAATTATGATCCAACAAGCTTGAACGATATAACCGCGATTGCAGCAGTCTGGCCGATTGATGCGCGCCGCTGCATGCTTCCATGCCAACTCCACCGCCGGCCTCGATCTGTCGCATAGCGTTTCGGTTCAGTCGCTCCGGAGCAGCCTTTGTCGCCGCATCAGGTTCCCTGGCCTGTCGACGCCGGAACCTGCAGGCCTGGCTTCGCCAAGCGGATTCACTGCAGATATGCTTCACGATAAATTCCTTTTCTTGACGCAAGAGTGTGGAAGCACTAGTGTGGGATTGCCGCGCCCTCGGAAAGATGCCGGGTTCATCCCATTACGTTGCTTCGAGCTACGACTGTCCATTCGGGAATCTGACGCTTTCCCTTGACGAGGATCGAAGAGAGCGGAAGAGAACAGCCTCGCCATAATTCGCAACGTTATAATCGCACTGCAAGATACCCAGTATCTTCCTAACCCTGATTCCTTTTTCCCCGGAACCAACCGTGCGCGGACCCGCGATATCCATTGACAAGATTAAGGATATCCTGCGCCTGAAAACGGACGTACGAAATTCGCACGAGCATATCGCGCAGTCCCTGGGTCTTTCGAAAGGGGCGGTCGGAAAATACGTCGGATTGGCGAGGAGCGCGGGACTTGATTGGGCCGTGGCGCGACGCATGAGTGAAGCCGAACTCAAGCAGCGCTTGCATGTTCGCCGCCAACAGCCGTTTCCCTATGTGCAGCCCGACTACGGGCATATCCATCTTTGTCTATGCCGCAGCGGCGCCACCCTCTTGAGCGAATGGCGGCGGTACAAGGACGATCATGCCGAACAAAAAATTTATCGTTACACCCAGTTCTGCGAGCATTATCATTCCTTCGTCCTGCGGCTCGGCTGCTCGTTGCGGCAAGTATTCAGGAGCGGCGAAAAGATGTTCGGCCATTTCGCCGAATTGGCCATTCCATTGTGCGATGGCGGGTACGCGCATATTTTCCTGGTGACGATGGGTGCGTCCAGGTTATCTTTCGCCTGCGCTGCCTCCAAAGACACGGCCCAGGAATGGGTCAGCTGCGCAATCCGGGCCTTGCATTTCTATGGCGGCGTGCCAAGGCTCATCATACCCGACGGCTCGATTGGGACGATGGCCAACGATGCAGCGCGCGATCATGAGATGGTGCTCAGCTTCGCCCGCCACTACGGCACCTCGGTCTTACCGCCTATCCCCAGGGAAGCGAGGCAGACGACGCGGCCTTTTCTGCCGGTCAAACTCGTCGAACGCTGGATCATGCGAAAGCTGTATCACCGGCAGTTTGCTACGCTTGCGCAAGTCGAAGCGACGCTCCAGCTTTGCCTTGCGCGGTTGAACTATCATCCGTTTCGCCAGTTGCCTGGCAGTCGCGCCAGCGCGTTTGCCGAGTGGGACCAGCCCGCCCTGGCCCCATTGCCGGCGCAAGCTTATGAGTTTCCGGAGCCAGGACCCGGGCCGCTGTCGGCGGAAGCATTGCATTCCGCGGTTCAAGACAAGCCGAAGATCAAGGTGCTTGTGGCAGATTCCAGTGCTGGCATGCGCTCCTACCTGGAACAGCTGTTCGGCAATGAATACCAGGTTATTTCAGCACCCAACGGCCCGCTGGCATTGCAGGCAGCGCTGGAACATCGGCCAGGGCTCGTGCTTAGCGGGCTGATCAGGCCAGAACTGGATGGTTTCGATCTGCTTGAGGCTCTGCGCGCCCAACCCTTTACCTCAACGATCGCGTTCATCCTGCTATTCTCTCGGTCGAACGACGATGCCGTTCAGGAAGAGATGCGCGCCGGTGCCGACGACTGGCTCACCAAGCCTTTCAGCGGACGCGAGCTGTTGAGCAAGGCACGAGGGATGCTCGCCCTGACGAGATCCCGCCGCGAAACGCAACGCAGCAATGCGCAATTGCATGCGGTTCCCCTGACTATTCTCGACGGCTTGAGTGAAGGTCTCATGGGGGTCGACGCCGAATGGCGGATCACCTACGTCAACTCCTCGGCCGAAAAGCTTGTTCGCCTGCCACGAGCCTGCCTGATCAACAGAAACTATTGGGAAGCCTTTCCTGCGCTGCGGAGAACGCTGGTGGAACTGGAATACCGCCGTGCCATGTCAGGCCGCATGACAGTGCGCTTTGAGTATTACGACGAGCATGACCAGGCATGGACCGAGATGCATGCATCTCCGATGGAAGATGGCGGGATTCTGCTGTGTGCCAACGACATAACCGACCGCAAGCGGGCGCAGGAAGTCTTGCAGGGCGCCGAAGCGCGGCTGAATGGCGAATTACAGGCGATGAACCGGTTGCAGCTTCTCGGAACCCGCCTGCTGGACATTTCGGACCTTGAATCCGCGCTTCAGGAAGTGCTGGGCGCAGCGACTTCAATGCTCGGTGCGGAAATGGGAACAATCCAGCTTTACAGACCGCAGACCCAAACGCTGGAAATCGTCGCCCAACAAGGGTTTTGCGAGGAATTTCTAACGCACTTCCATTCCAGGAAATGCGACGACACCACCGCCAGCGGCAGGGCTGCTAAACATGGCAAGCGCGTCATACTTCAGAATGCATACCTTGATCCCGCTTTTGTGCCACACAGGCCTGTACTTGCCTTAGCGGGCGTCCGCGCCTGGCAATCTACGCCCCTGTTCGGCCGTGACGGCCGCTTGCTGGGAGTGCTTTCCACCCATTTCCGCGAGCCGCACTATCCGCTGGACCGTGAATTGCGCATGCTTGACCTGTATGCGCGCCAGGCGGTCAGCCTGATCGAGCGCCTGCTCATAGAGGCGGCGCAGCGCGAACTGTAATTCTGTTCGCGATGGTCGTGAGTCGCACTATCGAGGGAGTGATGGCCCTGGATGCAGACTCCCGTTTCGTCTGTTTCAAACCGGCCGCAAGAAACGTGCTTGCCGAGGAAGGATCAACACGAACAGGTTGAACGGCAAACCGTAGCTTGCCGAAGCGTTTTGGGAGACGAGCGACGATATTCCGGAACGTGGCTTTCGGCGCGCGGCGCGAGCGAATACCAGGCCATCGCATCAAACTATTTCTTCACGCCGCGACGCCAAGGTCAAATTATCAATAAGGATTCTCCCTAGACAAAGTTGCGCGTTTAGGGAAAGCTCCGATTGCTTCCCACTTGGAAGCTGATACCATGGCGCGACGTAGTTCGCAGGATAGGTAGTTCGCAGGATATTTACAGGCACATACCTCCTTCATTCCCGGGCCGTATGCATCCACGTTATCGTTTTCTCGAAGCGGCGGCAGTGCAAGGAGGTTAACGGCAAGCATCAGGGCCTTCGATGTACGAATGGGCGATCCGTTAACTGTTTTCCTTTTATTTAAATCATGCCGGATCGGCACCTGAGCTCTTTTCTGAGACGCGTCTTCGGTGAAAAAATAAGGAGTGTTGCACTGCTACCTATGCGAGGACTTTGATTTTTTCTCCATGGATCGGAAACCGCGACTGTGTCAGTCTTGAACCAAAAGCTTGAGTTGAATACGCGCGTTGGTGACGTATTTGAAGTCTGGTCCAGAATATGCGGCTGGGTGGTGATCGCGGCCGGATCCGCCTCCCTGTTGGCCTGCGGCGCCAGGCTGCTTACATTATGCTGCCCCGTTTCCCGCCAACCGGCTTTCGTTTTTTATACGGCAGCCGTCAACATCCTGAGCGGCACCGCGCTGCTTCTGCTGGCCACGCCTTCCACATTCGTGGCTCGCCGCACCATCGGAAGGTTTTGCGCAGCTGTCGTTGCGATCGCCAGCGCGTTCCTGCTTTGCACCGATTTTTTAGCGGCAGCGGGCTTAAGCAAATATGTTGTCGCTGTGATGAACGAGATAGTTACTTCGCCGTTTCAAATCGGCGTACCCGATTCCGTCAGCTTTTTCCTCCTGGGCAGCGCGATGCTCCTCATCGACATCGAATGGAAAGGTATCGCACTTGGCCAGGCGCTTTCCTTGCCGGTAGCTGCCCTTTCCTTATTCACGCTCCTTCAGTATGTCTATGATCCGAGTACGGGACAATCGCCAGAGATATATGCCACCGCGATTCAATCCGGATGGGTTCTATTTCTGGTATCGACTGGCGTGCTGTTTCTGCGACCCGAATCGGAGCCAGTGCTGAGCGTTGCCAGCCAAAGCCCGGGCGGGACCATGTTGCGCAGGGCATTGCCCACGGGCGCGGTCCTCCTGGTCATCGGAGGATGGATCAGGATCAACGGCGAAAGAGCGGGCTTGTTCGACACGGAAACTGGAACCGCTCTCTTCGCCATCCTGATCGCAGCAATAACGATGCCTCTCTTATGGCTGCGCGCTCGCCTGATCAATCGCGTGGAAGTGGAACGCTTGTATGCGGTGAACAAAATCCGGGGAATGAATGCCGAACTGGAGAGGCGCGTCGACGAACGCACCTCGCAGCTCGCCTCGGCCAATCAGGCGCTCAGAGAAGAAATCGCGGGGCGCAAGCTTGCGATTGACGCACTTCAAGCCAGCGAGCAAGGCTACCAGTTCTTATTCGAATCCAACCCGCTGCCATTGTTCGTCTTCGACTCTGCAACCTACGGTTATACCGCAGTCAATCAGGCCGCGCTGGAGATGTACGGCTATACGCGCGAAGAGTTTTTCCAGGCGACTGCGCACGATCTGCTGCTGCCTCAGGAAGTCGCACGCCTGCCCGCCTATCTAAAAGAAACAACGGAGGGACAAAACAATGCCGGCATCTGGCGCTCGATGAAAAAGAACGGCACCGTGATCGAAACCGAAGTCTATCATCACATCGTGCTGCATGAAGGCAGGCCGAGCAGCTTGCTGCTCGTCCTGGACGTCACCGAGCGACGCAGAACGGAGATGGCCCTCCAGGAACACGCGACGCGGTTGCGCCTCCTATCCCAGCAGTTGCTCAACGTTCAGGAAGCGGAGAGAACCAGAATCGCACGGGAGCTTCACGATCAGATCGGACAAACTCTGACGGCTGTCAGATTCCAGCTGCAGAGCCTGCGCAAATCTGTCGACCAGGCGGTGCTGCAACGGCGCCTTGAAGACTGCATTCAGCTCTCGGGACAGGCTCTGGAACAGGTCAGGACGCTCTCGCTCGATTTGCGTCCGCCGGTTCTGGATGAACTGGGACTGACCGCGGCCCTGGATGCGCATGTCAGATCCTTTGCATACCGCACCGGCGTACATGCCGAATTTGCGGCCAGCGATGTAGCCAGACGTTTTGAAAAGGAAACCGAAATCGCCTGCTTTCGGGTGACACAGGAAGCGCTGACAAATGTCATGCGCCATGCGAAAGCACGCAACGTTCTGGTCCGGCTGCATCAATCCGACCGCGTGCTCAGCCTGGAAATAAAAGACGACGGCATCGGTTTCGATCCCGAAGCGACGCGGCGCCAAGCCTTGGCAGGCAAGAGCATGGGTCTGCTGAGCATGGCCGAGCGCGTGACGTTGGTGGGCGGACAATTCAATATTTGCGCCTGCCCTGACATGGGCACGACTCTGCGTGCAGATTTTCCTCTCGGCGAACGAGATGTCAATGCGGACGCCATAAAAGGCAAGAAGTGATTCGCGTATTGCTGGTCGACGATCATGTGCTGGTTCGTGCCGGCATCAACTCACTGTTGCAGACGATCGATGGCGTCGAAGTGGTGGCGCAGGCGAGCAACGGCGCCGAGGCGCTCCAACTGGTTGCGGAGCACCGCCCTGACGTGATTCTCATGGACATCGCCATGGACATCATGAACGGACTGGAAGCCACGGCGGAAATACAGCGCGGCTTCCCGCAGACAAAGATCGTTATCCTGTCCATGTATCTGAACGAAGCGTATGTGGAACAGGCGTTACGTGCTGGCGCCTCGGGGTATCTGTTGAAGGATTCCGAAACCGAGGAAATAGAACTTGCACTTGCGACCGTGGCGAGCGGAGAACTCTATCTCGGCCCGCGCGTACGCAAGCAATTGGTGGAGAGCTACCTGAGGCGTTCGCCCGATGTGCCCAATGGCCTCTCCAAGATGCCGGCGAAAGCTTCGATCGAACTGACGGCCCGCCAGCGTGAAGTGCTGAAGCACATTGCGGAAGGCTGGTCCACCAAGGAGATTGCGCAGCGGCTCGGCATCAGCCCCAAAACCGTCGAAGCGCATCGGACGCAATTGATGGAACGGCTCGGCATACGCGATATCCCGGGCCTTGTGCGCTATGCAATACGCGTGGGTCTGGTCACTCTCGAAAAATAAAAATTCCAATCGCTCCTTTTCCCTAGCGTTAACGCCCGGCAGTTGATCGGGGCCTTCCTGATAATGCTAGGGAAAAGCCTGATTGCGCCCGGCGGTGAAACAGGTAGCATCACTGCGTCCAAATCATCCCCGCAATCAGCAGGCAGCGTATTGAAATCAATCAAATCCGCTTCAAAAAGTGCAAGCAATGACGTCCATCCTGCATGCCGTAGTCACATAATCCATTAGTAAATGAGTCGTGCAATGATTATCAGCACCCCGCAACTACGTCGCTCTACTGGCATCCCCTATTGCGAAGGAATCCCGGGCGGCGGCTTGGTGCCGAACTGCGGGTATCCCCTGGCAGACGCTCCGGACGGCGAGACTCGGCTGGACTGCAGGATCGCGGCGGATTTGGGCTTGGGCATACGCAGCTTACAAATCGACAAGCTGCGCGGGCCGAGTTTTAAGTCGGGCCGCCATCGCATGCGCATCAAGGCGAACGGCATCAGCGTTTTCACGCATCGCATCGAACATATCACCAGCAAGAGCCTGAAGGCGACGGACCTTGGCGTGACCCCTCTTGCTGACACCAGCATGCTGCTGCGTCATGCTGAAATAGCGGGCCGGGCTACCAGGATCGTCGGCTGCCTGAAAAAAGTCATCGGCAACTTCGAATCAGCACTCCGCGCATTGAAGGTCGGCCCATCCGGCATAAACATCAGTGAACAACTCCGTCGCCTGCAACAAACGTTGACTCGCATGCCGGTCTTTGCCTGTGATTGATCTCCCATGATTCGTCCCTCCCCCCAAGAAGCGTCAATCGGCATTTGGATCGCGCGCGAAGCGGATCGAATTCTGCTCGCCCAACTTCTCACGAAAATGGGATATGGCGTGCAAATATTGACAGCGGCGGATATGGCACAGTTAAGTGCAGCCATCTCGCTGATTGTTATCGACGAGTCGAGCGCGCGCCGCAACGGCGAGCTTCTCCAGGACATGAAGAAGCGTGCGCGCCCCCACTATCTGCCGGTGCTGATGACATTGACGGGCAGTGCGCGCGCCATCCCTGCGCTGCATGCGGGCTGGGACGACGTGCTGCGCTTGCCCTTGGACAAAGAAGAGCTTCTGACAAGGCTGGAGGCGTTTTTGCGCCTGCGCCGGCATTCGGAAGAGGTCTTTCGGGAAAACACGCGGCGATTCCATGCCACTTTCGACATCGCGCCGGTAGGCATCGTGCACGTCGGCCTCGATGGCAAGATACTGCTGGCAAATCAGCGCTGGTGCCAGATGACGGGCTATACCGAAAGCGAGATGTCGTCACTGATGGCGCAGCATCTGTTGGCGCCGGACGAGGAATACGCCATCCCATCGATCATCAAGTTCCTGTCTGAAGCGGGTCCGTCCGCAACGCATTACTACGACAAACGCTATCGCCGCAAGGACGGTTCGATCTTCTGGAGCGCCGTCGCGATCTGCATGCTGCGCTGCGCTGACGAAAAGCCGAAGTATCTGATCGCCGCGGTGGAAGATATTACGGAGCGCAAGCAGATGGAGCAGGCTTTGCGGGAATCGGAACGCTTCATCCGGTCCACTCTCGACGCCCTGACCAAGCATATCTGCGTGATCGACGAACAAGGCAGGATCCTCGCTGTCAACAAGTCCTGGCGCGAATTCGCGCTGGCGAACGGCGCGCCACCGAACATGGCATGGGAGAACGTCAACTACCTGGCTGTATGCGATCAGGCCATCGGCATCGGCGCCAACGAAGCCCGTGCCTTCGCGGATGGCATCCGCGCGGTGAGCCGCGGCGAACGGAAGGAATTCAGCATCGAGTACACCTGCGACTCGCCGACGGAGAAGCGCTGGTTCATCGCTAGGGTCACGCGCTTTCCGGAAGACGGGCCGACCCGCCTGGTCATCGCGCATCACAACGTCACCAAGGCTAAGCGGACCGAACAGCATCTGGCCTACCTTGCCCACTACGACAACCTGACGGGTCTGCCGAACCGCGAGTTGCTACGGGACCGCTTGCATCAAACGATTGCGCACGCCGACCGCTACAAGCACAGCGTATGGGTAATCTCCGTCGACATCGACCGCTTCAAGCGGGTCAACGACACGATAGGCCTGAAAGGCGGCGATACGGTGCTGGAGCTTCTCGCGCGCAGGCTGCGCGCGTCCTTGCGCGAAACCGATACCGTCGCCCGATTCGGCGGCAACGAATTTGTCATGGTCCTGGCCTCAGAAGCAGACCAGAGCGTCGTGTCCGTCAGCCTGCAGCGCATCGTGGCGGCAGTGACCCAGTCCCTCAGCGTGGACGGCAACGAATTCTTTCTCAGCTGCAGCGCCGGGATCGCAGTGTATCCAACCGATGGCACGGTACCGGAAAAACTGCTTGAACATGCCAATACGGCCATGCATCGCGCCAAGGAACTGGGACGAAACAACTGCCAGTTCTATACGCCTTCGATGAACGAGTCGGCGCTGGAGCGGCTGCGCATGGAGCGGCACTTGCGCCACGCGCTCGAGCATGACGAATTCGTGCTGCATTACCAGCCGCAAGTCGATTTGCGCACCGGCCGTATCGTCGGCATGGAAGCGCTGCTGCGCTGGCGGCATCCCGAACGAGGTCTGATCCCGCCAAATGAATTCATCGGCCTGGCGGAGGAAACCGGGTTGATTGTGCCAATCGGTGCCTGGATCCTGCGCACGGCATGCATGCAGAACATGGCATGGCAAGCCGCGGGCCTGGACGAACTGCGCATCGGTGTGAACCTGTCGGCGCGCCAGTTCTCGCAAAAGAACCTGGTCGACATGGTCGCTACGGTATTGCAGGACACCGGTTTGCCGCCGCACCGTCTTGATCTTGAACTGACCGAAAGCCTGGTGATGACCGATGTCGACCATGCGATCGCGGTGCTGAACGACTTGCGCAGCCTCGGTGTGCAATTGTCGATCGACGATTTCGGCACCGGATATTCCAGCCTTTCCTATCTCAAGCGCTTTCCGATCAATGTGCTCAAGATCGACCGGTCCTTCGTTCAGGAAATCGCGCCGAAGTCCAACGACGCGGCAATTTCGGACGCGATCATTTCAATGGCGCACCGCCTTGGCATCAAGGTCATCGCCGAAGGGGTGGAAACAGAAGCGCAATGCGAATTCCTGTCGCGCAACATGTGCGATGAAATCCAGGGCTTCCTGTTTTCCAAACCGCTGCCCGCGAAGGAAATCGAAGAGCTCCTGCGCGAGGGGCAGCGCCTGCCGGACCACCTGCTACGTCTGCATAAGCCGCCGCGAACGCTGCTTCTGGTGGACGATGAGCCCAATATCCTCGCTGCATTGAGGCGGCTGGTGCGGCGCGACGGCTACCAGGTGTTCTCCGCATCCGGCGGCAAGGAAGGCCTGGAGTTACTGGCACAGCATGAGATCGATGTGATCGTCTCGGACCAGCGCATGCCAGGCATGACCGGCGTGGAATTCCTGCGCACGGTCAAGACGATGTATCCGGACACGGTGCGCATCGTGCTGTCGGGATTTACGGAACTCCAGTCCGTCACCGATGCCGTCAACGAAGGCGCAATCTACAAGTTTCTGACCAAGCCCTGGGACGACCAGCAGTTGCGCGAACATATCGCGGAAGCGTTTCAGCACAAGGAAATGGCAGGCGAAAATCACCGTCTCAACCTCGCGGTGCGCACCGCGAACCAGGAGCTGGCGAAGGCCAACCGCCAGCTGGAAGATTTGCTCGCGCAAAAACAGCAGCAGATCAAACGCGGTGAAGTCAGCCTCGATATCGTGCGCGAAGCGCTGCTGCATGTCGGCCAGCCGGTCATCGGCCTGGACGACGACGAGCTCGTGGCCTTTGTCAACATCGCCGCGCAAAATCTGTTCAGCGAGGCCGGCCCGGTGCTCGGCGCCGACGCCGCGCTTCTGATACCGCAGGTGCTGGAAGCAATACGCGGCACGACCGAGGGCGATAAATGCAGGGTGGTATTGAATGGCATGCGCTTCAATGTCGTCTCGCGCAGCATGGGGCACGGCACCGAATCGCGCGGGAAGCTGCTCACCTTGACACCTTGCGAGGAGACGGTTCATGGCTGAACTGGACGGCAAGAAGAATAAGCTCACCGTGAAACTGGTCTATTACGGGCCGGCCTTATCGGGCAAGACGACCAACCTGTCCCGTCTGCACGACCTGCTGGCGCCGGAATTAAAGGGCGACATGATGATGTTGGACACTGACGGCGACCGTACCCTGTTCTTTGATCTTCTGCCACTCGGATTCACTGCGCCCTCCGGCTTGCTGGTGAAGTTCAAGGTATTCACGGTGCCCGGACAGGTCGCGCATGATGGCACCCGAAAAGCGGTGCTGTCGCGCGCCGACGGCGTTGTCTTCGTCGCCGACTCGCAGCGCAACCAGGCAGTCAATAACGGCGCAGCGTTCGAGAACCTGATGTCAAACGCCGCCACGGTTGGTCTGGACACTGCCGCCCTGCCGCTGGTTGTTCAATTCAACAAACGCGATATGCAGGACATCCTGAGCGAGCAGGAGATCCATGCGCGCTGGTCGGCCGCGACATGGCCCCTGGTATTGGCATCGGCGATGGAAGGGTCGGGCGTCATTGAGACATTCGTCGCCTTGCTGAGCCGCATGTACGACCGTCTCGACGGCATGTTCTCGCTTGCTTTGCAACATGGCCTATTGCGCGAGCAATTCATCGCTGCCGCGACGAGAACGTCATGAACGTCTGCCTGGATCACCTTGACCGCGACTTCACGCTTGCCGAGCTGCTGCGCGCGCTGCCTCTTGCCAGACTGGAAGCCTCGCTCAACGGCTCGCTCGGCGAACACTGGGTCATCGAGGAAGCTGACGGCACGCCGGTCATGGGCCCGGGCCTGAAGCCCGGTATGGTCGCCATTGATGCGCCCCTGCGAATCGACATCGAAACCAGCGGCCGGCTTGTGGCGTCCGAATCGGCTCACAATCAAGTCGAATCCTGCGCGGCCTGGCTGCAGATGGTGCTGGCCGGCGCATATCGCTATCGGATGGCCTCCCACGTGCACCTCCATGCGGTTCACGCAGACTATGAAGAATTGCAGCACAAACATGCCGAACTGCAGGCTTCGGAAGCACGCTACCGCGATCTTTCCGCGCAGCTCGAACAGCGCGTGAAAGCGCAGGTAGCGCAGATCGAACGCGCGCAGCGCCAGGTCTACCAATCCGAGAAAATGGCGTCCGTCGGCAGCCTGGCTGCCGGCATGGCGCACGAGATCAATAACCCGATCGGCTTCATACGCAGTAATCTCACCAGCGCCTCCGCCTATTTCGACCAGATGCGCCAAGCGCTAGAGGAGCTCAGGTGCAGCCATGATGGCCGGGTCGACCCGGTGTGGAAACGCTGCGATCTCGATTTCACCCTCGAGGATTTTCCCGTCCTGCTGGCCGAGTCGATCACCGGCGCCGACCGCATTGCGCGCATTGTGGCCAATCTCAAGGCTTATGCCAGTGTCGATTGCCAAGCCTCCGCAAAAACCGATCTCAACGCTGCGGTACGCGCGGCGGCTGCAGTGCTGGCCGATCAATGGCCAGGCAAGGTTGCGCTTGAATTGGACCTGGCGCCCCTGCCGCCGATCGACTGCGATCAGAGCCGCATGAACCAGGTGCTGTTTTCGCTGATTCAGAACGCCTACCTTGCCCTGGGCAAACAGGGTGGCGCCATCCGGATTGCCAGCCGCGCAGCAGCTGGCGAAATCCGCCTTGATGTACGAGACAACGGGAGCGGCATTGCGCCCGATATCCTGCCGCGCATATTCGACCCTTTCTTTACGACACGCGAAGTCGGCAAGGGTATGGGGCTGGGGTTGACGGTCAGCCGCGATATCGTGGCGGCCCACGGCGGGCACATCGATGTCGTAAGCAAAGTCGGCGCCGGCAGTTCGTTCACAATCCGCCTGCCGATCGCGGATGGTGCAGCGTGAGCTATGCCCAGCTTTTCACCGGCATGCAAGCGCCGGCAGGCGGCAGCGTACCGCAGGCCCGGCGGAATCGCCTTTTACTGGTCGACGACGAACCCAATGTGCTTTCCGCTTTGCGCCGCGTGTTCCATTACGAGAACTATGAGGTGGTTTGCTGCGAGGATCCTGCGCAGGCCCTGGAACGGCTCAAACAAGAAAACTTTCAGGTCGTGATCAGCGATTACATGATGCCGGGCCTTAACGGCGGTGACCTTCTCAAACAGGTGCGTGCGATCCAGCCCGACATGATCCGCATCATGCTGACCGGCCACGCCGACGTCAACGCGGTGGTCGGTGCGATGAAGGCGGGCGCGGTTTATAAATTCATACTCAAGCCGTGGAACGACGACGATTTGCGTGTCACGGTTGCGCTGGCGCTCGAGCAGCACGCGCTGCAGCAGAAAAACCGGGCTCTCGCGACCGAGAACCAGGCAAAGACCAAGGAAATCGAGCAGCTCGCCAGGTACGGCGTGTCCAACCGCAGCCAGCTCGCCGTCATGCTCAACAAGCGCGGCCTGCTTAATACGCAACAGGTGCAGGAACTGATGCGCACGCGTCAGCAGCAGCGCACGGAGCCGGTCGTGAAACTGATCGTCGACCGCGGTTGGGCAAGCGAAAAAGAGATATACGACCTGCTCAGCAAGGACCTGATGCTGCAGCAGGCTGCGCTTGATGAGTTCACCGTCGACGTCGCAGTAGCGGCGCTGATTCCTGCCCTGCTTTGCCAGCAGCAGTTTGTCATGCCGCTGCAGATCGAGGGAAAGCGGCTGACGCTGGCCATGGCCGATCCGCTGGATGCAGGTCTCGTGGCCGACCTGCGCTTCGTCACGGGCCTGGAAATCGCGCCCGTGCTGGCAACAATGGCAAGCATCCGCGCCAAAATCGCCGAAGTCTACATGCTGAGCGCAAACGATATCACTGAGCTGGCAAGCAACTTCGGTTCGCCCGATCCCTACGAAGGATTGGAGATCGTCATCGAAGACGACGGCGATGCCCAGTCGATCGAGGAATTGTTGCAGGCGACGGACGAACCGCCCGCCATCCGTCTGGTTAATTCGATCCTTCTGGAAGCCATCCGGCTCGGCGCATCCGACATTCACATTCAGCCGCGCGCGAAGAACGTGGTCGTACGACTGCGCATTGACGGCGTGCTGGTCGACAAGATCCATATTCCGCATGGCATGCACCAATCCCTCGTGTCGCGCATCAAGGTCATGGCTGAGCTCGACATTTCCGAGCGGCGCCGCCCGCAGGACGGGCGCCTGGCGGTGAAGACGCCGACCCGCGTGGTCGACCTGCGGATTTCCACCTTGCCGACCATCAACGGGGAAAAGGTAGTAATGCGCATTCTCGACCGCAATTCCGCGGTCCAGAGTCTCGACGCGCTTGGCTTCAGCGCGGAGAATCTGGCGAATATCCGCCACGCCAACGACAAGCCGCAGGGGATCGTGCTGACCACGGGACCGACCGGCAGCGGGAAAACCACGACGCTCTACAGCCTGCTCCAGAGTAACGCGACCTCGCACAAGAACTACATCACAATCGAAGATCCGGTCGAATACTATCTCGATGCCGCCGGCCAAGTGCTGGTCCGCGAGAAGATCGGCCTGACCTTTCCATTGATTCTGCGCGCCATCCTGCGCCAGGACCCCGACGTGCTCCTGATCGGCGAGATCCGCGATGTCGAAACCGCCGAAGTCGCCTTCCACGCCGCATTGACCGGGCACCAAGTGTTTTCGACCTTGCATACCAATTCCGCAGTCGCGACCATTTCGCGCCTGTTTGACCTCGGCCTGAAGCCCTTCGTCGTGGCGAGCGCCCTCGAAGCGATCGTTGCCCAGCGCCTGGTGCGGCGCATTTGCGACGAATGCCGCGCGCCGGCAAATGCCGACACCGAACTGCTGCAGCGACTGGGCGGCAAGTTTGCAGAAAGCATGGAACAGGTCTTTGCCGGTAGCGGCTGCCCGACCTGCTACCACTCCGGCTACAAGGGGCGCGTCGGCCTCTACGAAGTACTTCTGCCGGACCGGCACCTACGACATCTGATCGCCTCGCAGGCCGCCGTCACGGAAATCACCGAATATGCGCGCGAACATGGATTCATCACCTTGCGCGACGACGCCTTCAACAAGGTCAGCCTGGGATTGACCACGCTCGATGAAGTGTTCCGGGTGCTCGGACCGGAATGAAACTAAGCGAATTCGACAATAGAGGAAGCGGCCATGATGAAGATCTACAAGGAACTGGACCTGGATGCTGCCATCGCAGGCATGGTGCTATCCCAGGCAATAGTCGACCGCCAGGGCGGGACGCTGCTACCGGCGGGCACCGTCCTAACCGACGCGCTTCTCGCGTCCTTGCGCCGCCGGGGCATCGATACGATCTGCGTCGTCAACGACGACCTGTCGAACGCGGACCTGCAAGCGGAACGGGAACGCGTGCAGCGGCGTCTGGCCAATCTGTTTAGAAAAAGCGGCGCCGGCAGCGCCTTGTGGCAGCACGTTAACGACTATCGATTAGGAAGCACGAAATGACTGCGATCTCGCACGACGATCTGGGAAAAAATATCCGCAGTCTGCCTTCACTGCCGGTAATCGTCATTGATCTGCTCAACAGCTTCGAGCAGGAGGATATCAACCTGAACGCTCTCGCGGAGAAGGTATCGCGCGACCAGGCGCTGGCAGCAAAAACGCTGCGCCTGGCCAATTCCTCGTTCTACGGCCTGTCGCGCAAGGTTGCCACGATCCAGCAGGCAATCACCGTGCTGGGCTTCGACAGTGTCCGCGCGTTGATTACCGCGGCCGCGGCGACCGATGTTTTTTCTTCGAGCGTTCATCCCGCCTTCGACTTCAAATCGTTCTGGCAGCATGCCGCCAGCACGGCAGTCTGTTCCAAACTGCTGGCACGCTCAATGAATCTCAACCAGAACTACGCCTTCATCACCGGCCTGTTGCACGACGTCGGCACGCTGGTGCTGGTGACGCGCTTCCCCGAGCAATATGCGGCAGCGGTAGCCTACCGCATATCGCATGACTGCCACCAGGACGAGGCGGAACGGGTGACGCTCGGCCTTGACCACACGGTCGCCGGACAGGCACTCGCGACGCACTGGAAGTTTCCCGTGCTGATGCAAATGGTCATCGCCAACCATCATGCGCCAAGATCGCAGGACTTGGGCGATATCGCAAGCGTGATTCACGCAGCCGATGCCATTGTGCATGCCCTCGATCTGCCGCGTAAGGAAGACGCAATGGTGCCGACGATCGTCGAAAACGCCTGGAACAGCCTTCGCATCCCTTCTGCGACGCTGCACGCAGTGTTCCGGCAGACCGAGCTGGAATTTGAAGAAGTGTGCCAGCTGCTTCTCGCTTGATCAGGCCGGAGATGACGATGAAAACGATCCTATCCAATAAAAACCAGCATGGCGGCGCCGGGGATTCCGCCCGCGTGGACGAACTGGAGGAACTCGTCGCGAGGCGGACTTATCAGCTGGAGCAGGCCAATAGCCTCCTGGAAGAAGACATCAGGAGAAGGGAAACGGTGGAGGCCGAACTCACGCGCCGCAACAGGGAATTAACCGAATTGAACGCCAAGCTCTCAATGGCACAGGAACAGTTGGTGCAGTCGGAAAAGCTGGCCTCGATCGGTCAGCTCGCCGCCGGGGTCGCCCACGAAATCAACAATCCGATCGGATACATATTTTCCAATTTCAGCTCCCTCGAAAATTATATTGCCGATCTGATGAAGATGCTGACAGCGTACGAAGAGGCGGAGCAAAACATCCAGCAGCCCCTGGTGGTCTCCGCGCTCACCCATCTGCGCGAGCAAATCGAACTGGATTTCCTGAAGGAGGACATCCCGGTGCTGATGAAGGAATCGAAAGAAGGCATCGTGCGTGTGCGCAAGATCGTGCAGGATCTGAAAGACTTTTCCCGCACCGACGCCAACCAGGAATGGCAGTGGGCCAATCTGCATCAGGGCATCGATTCGACGTTGAATATCGTCAACAACGAAGTGAAATACAAGGCGGACCTGGTCAAGCAATACGGCGATATCCCGGATATCGAATGCTTGCCGTCGCAGATCAATCAGGTGGTGATGAATATGGTGGTCAATGCTGCACATGCGATCAAGGACAAGCGCGGCGCCATCACGCTCAGCACCGGCGCCGACGGTGAAAACGTCTGGATCAAAATCGCGGACAACGGCTGCGGCATTCCGAAGGAAAACCTGTTACGCATCTTCGACCCATTCTTCACCACCAAGCCGATCGGTACCGGCACCGGCCTGGGTCTCTCGCTTTCATACGGCATCGTTCAAAAGCATCGTGGGAGTATCAAGGTCGAAAGCACGGTCGGCATGGGGACGACGTTTTGCATCACGCTTCCGATCCGGCACAGCGCACCGGAGGGTAGCCGATGAATGCAGCCCCGGCCATGACCCTAGCGACGCGTCAGGCTGCGCGCATTCTATGCGTGGACGATGAGCCGAACATCCTGTCCTCGCTGCGCCGCCTGTTTCGCAGCCAGGGATACGAGGTGCTGACTGCCGACAGCGGCGCTTCCGGGCTGGCATTGCTGGAAAGGGAAGACGTGGATCTGATCATCTCCGACATGCGCATGCCGGAAATGGACGGCGCGCATTTTCTGGAGCGTGCCCGCTGCCTGTGCCCTGGCGCCCTGCGCCTGCTCCTGACCGGCTATGCCGACGTGCAGTCGATCCTGAACGCAATTAATCGCGGCGAAATCTACCGCTATATCACCAAGCCGTGGGACGATACCGATATCCTCCTGGTCGTGCGGCACGCACTGGAGCGTCAGGCGCTGGAAGAGGAAAGACGGCGCCTGGAAGGCCTGACGCGCAGTCAGAACGAAGAACTCAAGGCAGTCAACGCCGAACTCGAATCCCGCGTGAAGCAGCGCACGGCCGACCTGACGCAGGCGAATGAAAAGCTCAAGACCAGCTTTCTCACGTCGATCAAGGTATTTTCCAACCTGATCGAAACCCGCGGCGGCAATCTTGCCGGCCATTCGCGCCGCGTCGCCGACCTGGCGCGCAAGATTGCATTGCGGATGGGACTCGGGACACAAGAGACGCAAGATGTCTTTGTCGCCGGCCTATTGCACAACATTGGGAAGATCGGCTTTTCCGACGAAATGCTTGCCATGCCGGAGTGGCGGATGAAGGGAGACTGTCTCGCGCTCTACCGGAAGCACCCGGCGCGCGGCGAAGAAATGTTGATGCCATTGGAGGATTTACGCGATGCGGCCAGGATCATACGTTCGCAACACGAGCGCTTCGACGGCGAAGGTTTCCCCGATGGCCTGTCCGGCTTCAACATACCCGTCGGCGCACGCATACTCGCGCTTGCAAGCGACTACGATAATCTGCAAATAGGCGGGCTGGTGCAGCGCGAGCTGCGGCCGGAAGAGGCGGCGCCGCTCATCCTACAAAGCAAAGGCAAGCGCTACGATCCGGTCGTGGTCGAAGCCTTCCAGGAAATCGTCAGCGGCGCAAGCACCGTCATCGCCGAGACCTTGCTGGACGAGGCGGCAAGCCCGGCTGAACTGCGTGCCGGAATGATCGTCGCGCGCGACCTGCTCAATCGCGATGGTTCGCTGCTCCTGTCGGCTGGCAACAAACTGACCGACCGCTTGATCGAGCAGATTGCCCGCTTTGAGAAATCGACTGGCAGTCCGCTTACCATCCATGTGCGCAGGGAAGGGAAAAAACCATGAGACGATTTTTGCTTCTGGACGATGAAATCAACGTCCTGTATGCGCTGAAGCGCGCCTTGCGAGCCTGTCTTTCTGAAAAAGACATGAGCGTGGAAATCTTCACGGAGCCCGAACAAGCCTTGCTGCGCAGCGGCGAGGTCGCATTCGATGTCGTGATTTCCGACTATCACATGCCGCAGATGAATGGCGTCGAATTCCTGGCAATGGTCAAGGGCTTGCAGCCGGATGCTGTGCGCCTGATCCTGAGCGCGTCGACCGAGTTCGAGACGGTCATGAGCGCCATCAACCGCGCGGAAGTATTCCGGTATATCCCCAAGCCATGGCTAATCGAGGATTTCAAGGCGACGCTGGCGCTGGTCCTGGAGCGGCGCGACCAGCTAATGGCGAATCAGCGGCTGGCCGACGAGCTGCGCGTGCAGCGCGGCCAGCTCACGCCGCAGGAACTGGAAGCGCGGCGGCTCGAAGCAGAAGAGCCGGGCATCACCAAGGTCAACTGGGGGCCGGACGGTTCGGTCCGGCTGGAATGAACGGTACTCCCGCCGCATTATCCGGCGGGAAAGAAGCCTCGACCGAGGTGCCTTGTCCGGGAGCAGAGCGAATAGCGCAGCTTCCTCCGATCAGTTTCACGCGCTCGGCCATGTTCAGCAATCCCATGCTCTTGCCCGCCAACGCGCGTCGATAGGCTTCCTCCCGATCGAAGCCGACGCCATTATCGGCCACCCGCAGCTGCAGCCTCCCCTGTTCCAGGAAAAGCCGGACCGATATGCGGGTAGCCTTGGCGTGGCGTACCGCATTGGTCAGCGCTTCCTGCGCCACGCGAAAGCAGGCGATTTCGATCTGCGGCGACAATCGCTGCAGCCGACCAGCGTCGAATTCGATGTTTTGCCCCGACATCTCCGCGAGATTCTTGACATGCGCGTCCAAGGCGCCGGCCAAGCCAATTTCTCCCAGCAGGGGCGGCCGCAAGTCGAGCGACAGGTTGCGAATGCGATCGAGCAAGCCGGCGGCAAGCTGTATGCAATCGGCAAGCTTTGCTTCCCAGCCCACACTCCTGGCGGCGCCACGCATGCTTTGCAAGCCGAGCTTCAGCGCCGTCATCATCTGGCCCACTTCATCATGCAGTTCGGCCGCAATCCGGGCCCGCTCCGCTTCCTGCACATTCAATAGCTGATACGACAGCACCCTGAGCCGCGCTGCGTAATCCCGCTGCGCCTGTTCTGCCCGTCGTCGCTCCGTTACATCCAGCGCAAGGGTCAGGCTTTGCGGCCTGCCCTCTATCGTTGCACCATGGTAGAAAATATCGACGTCGAACACCGTGCCGTCCTTTTTCTTATGACGCCAAACGCCCGCATGGTGACGGCCCAGGCGCGGGGCTTTGTAATGTTCTGCCAATAACTCGGCTTCGTCTTCGGGACGAATCCGATCGGCAGTCATCCCAAGGAATTCATCGCTGGTATAGCCGTATTGCTCCAGCGCGGCCTCATTGACTCCTATAAAACGCAGGGTGATCTGGTCGACCACGTAAAGCGGCAGCGGATTGCACTCGAAGAGAAAGCGGTAGTTCGCCTCGCTTCTTTTCAGCGCGTCTTTCGCCGCTGCCTGCTTCTGGATTTCTTTTTTAAGTTCGCCGATGGCCATTTCGAGCTGTTTAGTGCGTTTGGCAACACGCGATTCGAGCTGCGCATTGAGGTCGCGAAGCGCTTCTTCGGCGTCGCGTCGATAGGCATCCGCTCCGTCCAGCCACTTTGTGCTCCACCAGATCACAAATGCCATCGGCGCGGCGATCCCGATCACCCCAAGACACGTCCCCAGTTCGCTGCTGAAAAGGCTCACCCGGTGGCCCGTTGCAATCAGCCAGCTAACTGCCATCACCAGCACCAATTGCGCGGGAATAAGCCGCCGCAACACGAAACCCTGCGCGTTCCGGCAGGCCAAGCGCGCCAACGGTCCGCGGTCTGGATGAGCGAACAGGATGCCAATGCAGAGAGCGAGGAAGACGATGGCAGTATCGAGCGGCATCAAAGGCGGCTGGGCCTGATCGCCATGCACTCCGACAACGTACAAGCTCATGCTGATGGATGCCAGGGCAAGGAAGGCCGCAGGCATGACCAGCAGTTGGGAAATCGATACGCCGCGCGACTGCGCGTTAAGCAACAGCAATGCCGCACCTAGCATGCATGTGTCCAGCGCCGCCGATACCGTCATGTGTATAGGGCTGCGGCCGGCCATGCCGACTCCTTGCGGCAAAAGGATCCCTTCGATGCCTACATCGACTCCTGCTGAATGCTGCGCTAATGAAACAATGCCGACAACGATAACGGCGAGCGCGAGAATCTCTCCAATGACCCAAAGGAAACGCCATCCCTTGGCGTGGTTGATCAACAGCAGCGCGCCGCTACCGAATATGGCGACCAAGGCAACGCCCCCCGTCATATGCATGCCCCATGATGCGGCATGTTTCAGCAGCACACCGTCCATCCCGGATCCCGCAAGCCCGATCCATCCCGCGGCGAAGACCAGCTTGCCGCATATACCGGACCACTTCCGCAACCTGGCGGCGACATGCGGGTCGGAGCGAATGCGCGCATTCACAAACTGCCGAACTTTTTCGGCCATGATTTCCTCACCCCGTGTCCGCTTGTCTGTTCATGCTAATCGCTTGGCCGGTCATGGACTTGCGGAATACCACAGAATTACGGCATCGGGAATGCGGTGTGCCGCATCGACCATGTCGACGTTTTTCACGCATAGCAAGCAGAGCCCGATCGTGGGTTACAGCATGGCGCAATCGCGGAAATTTTCATGACGTGGGAGAAAACCGGAGTGCGGGCCCTGAGCGTCCCCATGCGGCCAATGCGGTCTTGCATCCCTGCCTGCAGCAGGACCTGGCCGCGATTCTGCAATGTTTGCGTCAACCTTTGCCGGTGACGTGATAACGGGCTGAACCATGGACAGGGGGCACCCTGGCGGCTGGAAGCGCAGGTATGCCTCACGCGAGCGCCGCTTCCGCCGGCATTGCGTCTGCTCCTGGTCTGGCACAACCTGCAAGTACACTCGACACCTGATCTCATCGGGCGACCCTTATCGCACGGCATCATGCCGCTTGCTGCCCCGCCGGGCCGGTGATGGCTGAGCATGGTCCGCCCCTATTCGACGGGCGTACCCTTCAGGCGGGTAACGTAATCCGGAGAAACAGGTCCTCCTTGATTTCCCCAGCTTGCACGGATATAGGAAACAACAGCCGCCACTTCGCTATCGGAAAGCGTTGTACCGAATGGCGGCATGCCGTAGGGTCTTGGATTGCCTGCAGTACCGGGGGGATATCCGCCGTTGAGGACCATGCGCACCGGGTTCATGGGCACTTCAACTGCAAGCGACCGGTTCCCCGCAAGCGGTGGATAAGCCGGAGGAGCCCCTTTTCCGTCCGCACCATGGCATGCGGCGCATTGCTGTTCGTAGAGTTTGAATCCCTGCTTGAGAATATCGTTATCCGCCCGTGCCGAATCGGGTTGCCTCTTCACTGAATTATCAACCGATGCTGGAACCGACTTCAAATAAACGGCCATCGATTGAATATCTGGTGTCGAGAGATGCTGCAAGCTTGTGCTGACCACGTCGGCCATCGGACCGAAGACGCTGCCGCGCTGCGATACGCCGGTTTTCAGAAGATCGACGATATCCTTCTCTTCCCATGCACCCAGGCCGGCATCCTTATCCGCTGTCAGCGCCGATGCATACCAGTTCTGCATCGGGATCATGCCGCCGCCAAGGCGCTCTTCGGCGATGCTGCCGCCAAGCGCATTGCGGCTGGTGTGGCAGGCGCTGCAATGACCCAGTCCCTGTACTAAATAAGCGCCGCGATTCCATTCTGCGCTTTTGCTTGCCTGGGGCTGGAACTCTCCCGGACGGAAGTAAAGCGTTCGCCAGAACGCGAGCATGATGCGCTGGTTATACGGAAAGCGCAGATCGTGCTCCTGATTTTCCTGCTTGACCGGAGCTTGCGCCTGGAAATAGGCAAACAGCGCATCCGAATCCGCTCGTGTGATCTTCGTATAGTTCGGGTAAGGAAATGCCGGGTACAGGAAGCTGCCATCTCTGGATTTGCCGTTATGAATCGCACGCCAGAAGTCATCCTGCGTCCACTTTCCAAGACCCGTGTCGTCGGGAGTCAGGTTTGACGAATAGATCGTGCCGAACGGCGTGGAAATGGGTCGGCCGCCGGCATATTGTTGGCCGCCCCGCGCCGTATGACAGCCCATGCAATTGCCGGCACGAGCCAGGTACTCGCCGCCGACCAATTGTTCGTCTTTATTGCTGACTGAGCGACTTGGATGATCATTTTCCGGAGCATGCACCAGCTGTATCCCGATGACCAGCGCGGGCACAGCAATGACCAGGGCGATAAGAATTAACAGAATGCGCTTCATAGGGCAGCCATTTATTGCGGTGCGCTGCCACAAGGTGTCGGCAGTGTGATCGATGTGGCGAGCGCGGGCGACATGTCATCCGGCACGGCCTGCGACGCCAGCCAGGTCGATACTGCGGCGATGTCCTCCGGCTCAAGCTGCCTGCTGATCTGTGCCATGCAGTCCGGCGCATGTGCTTTTCGCGCGCCGTTTTTCCAGGCGCCGAATTGGGAGTTCAAATAATCGCGGGGCAATCCCACCAGGCTGGGAATTGCGGGAAGCGCGCCGGTCAGCCTTTCGCCGTGGCAGGCAATACAGGCGGGAATGTTCTTCGCCTTGTCGCCCGACATGACCAATACCCGACCACGCTCCAGCACTGCCGGCGCGGCATTCGCAGCCTGCGCAGCCGCATACGGCGGATGCAGGTCAGA
Source organism: Noviherbaspirillum suwonense (assembly GCF_900182955.1). Taxonomy (GTDB): domain Bacteria; phylum Pseudomonadota; class Gammaproteobacteria; order Burkholderiales; family Burkholderiaceae_D; genus Noviherbaspirillum_A; species Noviherbaspirillum_A suwonense. Next base: position 23,244 of record NZ_FXUL01000026.1, read on the forward strand.
AAAATACTGGGAAATCTCCTTCAGATAGGCGTCGGACATATGGGCAACCATATAGGTCATCAACGGATATTGCCTGCGTCCTTCGCGGAAATTGACCAGCTGGTTATACAGGTAGCCCGCTGGCTTACCGGCAATCCGCGGGAAGTACCCGGCACTGGTGGCACGTCCTTCCTTGCCATGGCAGGCCGCACAGGCGAGGACCCGCTGTGCGACCGTATCAGGAACGTGGACCTGTTGTGCGCTTGCATTCACGCCCGCGAGCATTGCCGTCACAGCGACGATATAGGCAACGCATATGCTCCATGCGCGTCCCAGTGCGCACGGGAGAAACGGCCTCGCTTTGGATTTTTCGTGCAGGATGCTTTTCATTAATTTAACTAACATGCGAAAGGTATTGGCCTGCCGCTTCAAGCGCGTTAAAACAGCGGCCATTCAAGTGCCTGGCATGATTGTGCTGGGTCGTCGCCATCGAAAACAGAATCAGTTGCCAAATATTTTTGCATACCAGATTGAATGTGCTCCCGTTCAGGCGCTGCCGTTCGGGCGCTGTACTGGAATCCGGACAGGCACCAACCCGCCGCGCTACTAAAACAGCAATACGATCGTCGCTGCCGGAGTGGGAAATCCGCTTATCTGATACGGTTTTAATTTCGCCTTCTGCATCTGTTTTTCACTTCAACCCTGACCGACAATGCAGTTAAATGAACAGGGCAATGACGTCGCCCCGGCACGTGGCATTCGACGTCCGGCGGGGTTCGTCATCATAGGTTGCAAGGTATCAGGCGGAAAAAATGTATCAATACGATGAGTATGACGAGATGGTGGTCAAAGAGCGCGTTGCGGAGTTTCGCGATCAGGTCAGTCGACGGCTGTCGGGCGCGCTGTCCGAAGAAGAGTTCCTGCCTCTGCGTCTTCAGAACGGGCTGTACATGCAGAAGCATGCCTATATGCTGCGCGTCGCCATTCCGTATGGCGTCCTTTCGGCCAGCCAGGTCAGGATGCTGGCCCATATCGCCCGTAAATATGACCGCGGGTACGGCCATTTCACCACCCGCCAGAATATTCAGTACAACTGGATCAAGCTGGAGGAAGCGCCTGACATTCTCGAGGAACTTGCCACCGTCCAGATGCATGCGATCCAGACTTCAGGCAACTGCGTGCGCAATATCACAACCGAGCAGTTTGCCGGCGTCGCCGCCGATGAAATCCTCGATCCGCGGCCACTTGCAGAGATTCTTCGCCAATGGTCGACATTTAATCCGGAGTTTGCATTTCTTCCGAGAAAATTCAAGATTGCGATTTCCTCATCCGCGGAGGATCGTGCTGCAGTACGGATGCATGATATCGGCGTTTATCTGTACCGCAACGATAAAGGCGAGCGGGTGCTGCGGGTCTTTGCCGGCGGTGGTTTGGGCCGCACGCCTATCCTTAATTCGCAGGTTTGCGAAGATCTGCCTTGGGAACATCTGCTGACTTATATCGAGGCTATCCTCCGCGTCTATAACCGGTATGGCCGCAGGGATAACAAGTACAAGGCGCGCATCAAGATCCTGGTCAAGGCGCTTGGCGTGGAAGCCTTCGCCGCCGAAGTGGATAAGGAGTGGCGCCATCTGCAGGATGGCCCAGCCACGCTGACCGAGCAGGAGTATGCGCGGGTTGCGCGCTATTTCGCTCAGGACCGCTACGAAGTTCTTGGCGCGCATGATTCGATGCTCGAGAAGCATCTCGCAGAGAACAAGCGGTTTTCACAATGGGTGAAACGTAATGTGCGTCCTCACAAAGTTTCCGGATACGCTACGGTGACCCTATCGACGAAGCCCGGCGCCGCCATGCCCCCAGGCGATGTGACAGCGGACCAGTTGGAGCACATTGCGACCTGGGCGGAAGAGTTTGGCTTTGGTGAAGTACGGATCGCGCACGAGCAGAACGTCATCCTGCCGGATGTCCGCCTGCGCGACCTTTACAGCCTGTGGTTACGCGCTGTTGACCAGCGCCTTGCCACGGCCAACGTAGGACTTCTGACCGATATCATCGCCTGCCCTGGCGGCGATTACTGCTCGCTTGCCAATGCAAGATCGCTTCCGGTTGCAGCGGCGATCGCGCAGCGCTTTGATGATCTCGACTTTCTCTGTGACCTGGGCGACTTGTCGCTGAATATTTCCGGCTGCATCAATGCATGCGGGCACCATCATATGGGCAACATTGGCGTGCTGGGTGTGGATAAGGATGGCGAGGAGTGGTACCAGGTAACGATCGGCGGCTCTCAAGGCAACGAATCGGCGCTGGGACGGGTAATCGGCCGTGCTTTCCGGGCAGAAGAGATGCCGGATGTCATAGCACGCCTTGTTGAAACCTACTGCCAATTGCGACTTGAGGATGAACCGTTCTCCGACACGCTTCTTCGCGTCAGCCCGGAGCCCTTCAAGGCAAACGTGTACCGGCAAGCGGCCGAACCAAACGAAAGCATTCCATGTCCACGATAATCAGAATAATCGACGGCATTCCCCGTATCGTCGCCGACGAATGGGAAGTCCTGAGGCCGGAGTCGGCGGTCGCAAGTGCGTACGCGTACCAGATCGTACCGCTGGCCCAGTTTTCCTCAGCGTTGGATCAGGGCGTCGCGTCGGATATCCGTGCCGTATGGATTTCACCAGAAAACGATTTCGAACCGCTCATAGCGCACCTGCTTTCGCTGGAAATTATTGCGGTCGACTTCCCCAGCTTTCGGGACGGCAGGGGCTACAGCATTGCGACACTGCTGCGCACGCGGTATGGCTGGGCAGGACAGCTCCGTGCCATCGGCGATGTGCTGCGTGATCAGCTGAACTTCATGCGACGCTGCGGGTTCGATGCATTTGCGATTCGGCCAGACAAGGACATCCAGGACGCAATGAAGAGCTTCGGTCATTACTCCGTCAGATACCAGGGCGCGGCAGACGACCCGCTTCCACTATTTCGACGCCGCTAGCAGCCTGCCGGTAGGCAACCGCACAGGAAGGCCGGTCCAACATTATTCCCCCCTTTTAATCCACTATTGGAGTTACGCGATGACAAGCAACGATGCGGGAAAACCACGACAACGCTCCTTCATGGCCACCATGGTGGCTATTGCGTGGTCGTTTGTCGGGCTGCGCAGCAAGAAAGACTTTGATGTGGATCGGGAAGGCGGCATGAATCCGGTCTATGTCATCCTCGCCGGCTTGATCGGGACAGGCATCTTTATCGGCGTGCTCATGTTTTTTGTCAAGCAGGCTGTCGCTTAAGCAACCGCCAACTGGCTGCCACAGGGAGTCGTACTTGTTCGCAAACTTTGCCGCATCTCCTGGCGATCCCATCCTGTCATTGCAGCAAACCTATGCGGAAGATCCGCGCAGCGACAAGGTCAATCTCAGCATAGGCATTTACCACGACGAGGCTGGCCGCGTTCCCCAGCTCAAGTCCGTCAAGCGCGCACAGGCGCGCTTGCGAAGCATTGACGCTCCATGTGTTTATCAGCCGATGGCCGGCGCCGCAAACTATCGCCAAGCGGTGCAGACACTCTTGTTCGGAGCTGGCCATACCAAGGTCACTGCAGGTCATGTAGCGACGATACAGACGGTGGGCGGCTCCGGGGCGCTGAAAGTCGGGAGCGATCTGCTCAGGCGGCACTTTCCGGATGCCGAAGTCTGGATCAGCAATCCTACCTGGGACAACCATGCGGCCATTTTTGAGGGCTCAGGTTTTCCAGTCAAGCGGTACACCTACTTTGACTCCCAGACACAGGGCGTGGACTTCGAGGCGATGTCCGCCTGTCTTCGCACCTTGAGGCGTGGTTCGATCGTCCTTTTTCATCCATGCTGCCATAACCCCACCGGGGCGGACCTGACCAATGCGCAGTGGGATCGGATTATTTCGATAGTCACCTCACGAGGGCTCCTACCGTTTCTCGATATTGCCTACCAGGGTTTTGGAAGCGGCGTGGAAGAAGATTGCTATGCCATCCGTGCAATGGCTGATGCCGATGTTTCATTCCTGGTCAGCAGCTCGTTCTCCAAGACCTTTTCCCTGTATGGAGAGCGCTGCGGGGCCCTTAGCATCGTCTGTGCAAGCGCGGACGAAGCGGCCCGCGCATTGAGCCAGAGCGAACTCGCCGTACGGCGCAATTATTCCAGCCCGCCGACCCATGGCGGGCAACTCGTGGCGACCGTGCTGCTGGATGCAGAGCTGAAAGCACTCTGGATTCGCGAAGTAGACGCCATGCGCGAGCGCATCGCCGAAATGCGCCGGCAGCTTCATGATGCGATGCGCGTCGTACAGCCCGGCGGAAATTTTCGCTATCTTCTCAAGCAGCGCGGAATGTTTGCCTACACAGGCCTGTCGGCGGACCAGGTGCGAGCGCTTCGCACGAACTCCGGGATCTATCTCGTTGATTCCGGGCGACTGTGTATCGCCGGGCTGAATACCGGCAATATACAGCGCGTCGCCGTTGCTCTGGCGGCGATGACGCTACAGCACGCTGCGTGAACGGCGCCGATTCGCAGGCCGTCCTTCATTCAGCCAGCGCACGGCGAACCCGGCAGTGAATCAGCAGGTCCATGCACCGGCGATGAACTGCGCAGCCATCGCTTCCCCGACTGCCCGAAACAACACAAACTTCATCAAAGTGTTCAATGCCGGTTCGCTCTTCATGTTCCGCGACTTCACGTAGCACGTTGGAAAAGAGGATGCGGATGCGCGCTGATCGCGGTGGCGTACGCAGGCCGACCGTGGCGTTAGCGCGTTTTGAGGCGAGCGGCTGGACACCGGTCATGTCAGGCCGCCTCGGAAATTGGGCATCAACGTTGTGACGCTGGCAGCTGCGAAGCGCGCACCGCGATGGGACGAAGCCTACGTACCAAGACCGGCGGCGCGCATCAGCACTTTCATGCCAAAGGCCAGGAGGCCGAGTGCGCCGACACTGCAGCTCCAGATCAGCAACAGCCAGCCCAGCTTCACGTGCCACCGTTTTGCCGGGTCACGCGGTTTGTTCATCAGTGATAGCCCTCCCCGTGCCTGACCTTGCCGCGGAAAACATAGTATGACCACACGGTGTACATCAGTATGACCGGAATGATCAGCAGCGCCCCGACCAGAGCAAAGCCCTGGCTTTGCGGCGGTGAGGACGCCTCCCAGATGGTGATTGAGGGCGGAATAATATTGGGCCACACGCTGATGCCCAATCCGCTATAGCCAAGAAAGATCAGTGCGAGCGTGCAGAGGAATGGCGCCACATGCGCCTTTCGATTGACCGCCTGCATGAGCAAATACGTCGCGGTTAACACCAGAACAGGTACCGGAGCGAACCAGAACAAGTTAGGCATGCTGAACCAGCGCCGGGCAATGGCTTGGTCGGACAGGGGTGTCCAGACGCTGATGATCGCAATTACCGCAAGCAGTGTCCACGCCAGCCGGCGAGTAAGCTGAAACGCCCGCTGCTGAAGCGCTCCTTCCGTTTTCATGATCAGCCAGGTACTGCCGAGCAGTGCATAGGCGACCACGAGGCCGACGCCGGTAAAAACCGAGAAGGCGGAGAGCCAGTCAAATGCGCCCCCTGCATAGGCCCGGTTAGCAACCGGGAAACCGTTAATGTAGGCGCCAAGTGCAACGCCCTGGAAAAAGGTCGCCAGTATGGACCCGCCAATGAAAGCCTTGTCCCACAGGTGGCGCTCATGGTCGCGCGCCTTGAAGCGGAATTCGAATGCCACGCCACGGAAGATCAGGCCGACCAGCATGAGGATCAATGGCAGGTACAAGGCGCTCAGCACAACGGAATAAGCAAGCGGAAATGCGGCCAGCAAACCGGCGCCGCCGAGCACCAGCCAGGTTTCGTTGCCATCCCATACCGGCGCCACGGTGTTCATCATCACGTCGCGCTCATCCTTGTCGGGAAAGAATGGATACAGGATGCCAATGCCGAGATCGAACCCATCCATGATCACGTACATCATGATTCCGAAAAGAATAATGATCGCCCAGATCAGCGGTAAATTGATACCCATATCCTCAGCTCCTGCCATCGACCGTTGGTCGTTCTTCATCGGGCTCGGTTGCGGCGGAGAGCGGCCGCATCGGGGTGCGTTCCTGCCCGGGCCCGCCATCCGGCTGAAGTCGGCCTTCATGGTAGGTCGGCCCCTGCCGGACCAGTCGCATCAGGTAACCGACGCCCGTGCCGAACACCGCAAAATACACCACGATGAAAATTGCCAGCGTAATGCTCAGCTGTCCTGCGCCGTGCGCAGATACGGCGTCACTGGTGCGCAGCAGACCGTACACCGTCCATGGCTGGCGGCCAATCTCGGTCGTGAACCATCCCGCCAAAATGGCAATGATGCCGGTTGGCCCCATCCACAAGGCGAAGCGCAAGAATGCACGACTGTGCCAGAGTGTCCCTCGCCATCTGAGCCAGGCGCTCCATAAGCCCAGCACAATCATCAGGGAACCGAGGCCGACCATGACGCGGAATGTCCAGAACACTACCGTCGCGTTCGGCCTGTCTTCCGGCGCAAACGATTTCAGCGCCGGGATCTCGCCATCCCAGCTGTGCGTGAGGATCAGGCTACCCAGACGCGGAATTTCAACGGCATAGTGATTCTTCTCCGCCTGCATGTCAGGCCACCCGAAGACAACCAGCGGCGTGCCTTCCCCCGCACTCGCTTCCCAATGTCCCTCGATGGCGGCCAGCTTGGCTGGCTGATTTTCAAGGGTATTCAGTCCATGGAAATCTCCGATGACGGCCTGCAGGGGAGCGACAAACAAGACCATCCACAAGCTCATGGAAAACATTTTCCGGATTGCTGCGTTATCCCGCGCGCGCAGCAGGTGCCACGCAGCTGAAGCGCCGACGAACAGCGCCTTGGCCAGAAAGGCAGCCACGCTCATATGCGCGAGACGGTAAGGAAACGAAGGATTGAAGATCACTGCCAGCCAGTCCATGGGAACGACGCGACCATCGATGATTTCGTAACCTTGGGGCGTCTGCATCCAGCTGTTCGACGCGATAATCCATGTGGCCGAGATCAGGGTGCCAAGGGCAACCATGGCAGTCGAAAGAAAATGCAGGCCCGGCCCCACGCGGCTCCAGCCGAAGAGCATGACGCCCAGGAAGCCCGCTTCCAGAAAGAAGGCCGTGAGGACTTCATAGGCGAGCAGCGGCCCGGTAATGCTTCCCGCGAAATCGGAAAAAAAGCTCCAGTTCGTACCGAACTGATAGGCCATCACGAGGCCCGATACGACACCCATGCCAAAATTGACGGCGAATATCTTGGACCAGAAGTGATACAGGTCCCTGTACGTTTCATCGCGCGTGCGAAGCCAGAATGCTTCGAGCACGGTCAGGTAGCTGGCCAGGCCGATGGTGATGGCTGGAAAAATGATGTGGAATGAAATCGTGAACCCGAACTGGATGCGCGCGAGTTCCAATGCGGTAAAGCCCAACATGATGATATTTCCTCGTGTGCATCTACGCCGTCATGGCGCAATCAGCACCTGGCATGGTAGTGCGGCACCCCGCGAAGCAACAGAATCAGTTACCACCAAAAAGACCATATCAGATGAAGACATCCGAACTGCCTTGGCCTGGAAATTCCTGTACAGTTGCTTTCGAATCAAGCACGCCAGGAGCGCTCGACCTTCGAGCCGAGCAGCTTCCATTTCGTTGCGCTTTGCATAGCACTTGTTGAGTATCCTCCTAAACGGTTTATCGCGACCAGAAAAATCCATGAAACGATATGAAGCTCTGGCAGAAGAGATCGCGCAGTCAATTCGAACCGGCGTGATGAAGCTTGGCGACAGGCTGCCGTCCGTGCGACAGGCCAGTAGCAGCCGCGGCGTCAGCCCTTCGACCGTGTTCGAGGCGTATTACTTGCTGGAGGCGCGCGGCCTGATCCGCGCGCGTGAGCGGTCTGGTTATTACGTCATTGCCGGCGCAAAAAAGATACTCCCGGAACCTGACCTTGTATCGCGCCCGGATGAAGAATCGATGCAAGTGGATGTCAGCCAGCTGGTGTTCGAAATTCTCGAGTCTGCCAGGACCCGGGATGTCGTGCCCTTCGGCTCCGCATTTCCCAGCCCGATGCTGTTTCCGCTGCCGCGGCTCGCAAAATCGATGGCGTCCAGCGTTCAAAGCATGGACCCATGGAGTACCGTCGATGACATCACGCCGGGCAATGCCGCCCTGCGCCGGCAAATAGCGCTGCGTTATCTTGCGGATGGCGTGCATATACATACCGATGAAATCGTGATCACAAACGGGGCGCTGGAGGCATTGAATTTGTGTTTGCAAGCCGTGACCCGGCCAGGGGATACGGTGCTCATCGAGTCGCCGACGTTCTATGCCGCGCTGCAGGCGCTCGAACGCCTTGATCTGAAGGCGGTGCAGGTGCCTACCCACCCGCGCGAAGGCATCGATCTGGACGCATTGACCCTGGCCCTGGAGAGACATCAGCCAAAGGCGTGCTGGCTGATGACTAATTTCCAGAATCCGCTCGGGAGCTTGATGTCGGATGAGAAAAAGAAGGCGGTGGTCGAGCTTCTGGCGTTGCATAACGTTCCGCTGATCGAAGATGACGTCTATGGCGAACTCTACTTCGGCAGCAAACGCCCGCTTCCCGCGAAAGCATTCGACAAGAAAGACCTCGTCATGCATTGTTCATCGTTCTCCAAGTGCCTTGCGCCGGGGTATCGGGTTGGATGGGCCGTGCCGGGACGGTTCACAAGGGATGTCACGCGGCTGAAGCTGACAAGCACCTTATCGGCATCTGCGCCGGCACAGGCGGCGCTTGCCGACTATCTCGCCAAAGGCGGCTATGATAAGCACCTGCGCCAGTTGCGCCACGTCCTCTCCGTGCAGCAGAGTGCGATGATCCAGGCCGTCGTGCGGCATTTTCCGCGCGGGACAAAAGCGACCAGGCCGGATGGCGGTTATTTTCTGTGGGTTGAACTCCCTCACGATGTCAATTCGCTGGAACTCCAGCGGCAAGCCCTGTCCCTCGGCATTAGTGTCGCGCCCGGCCCCATGTTTTCTGCACGCCGCGAATTCAGGAATTGTCTCAGGCTTAATTACGGACATCCATGGGACGACCGAACCGAGGCGGCAATTGCGACTTTAGGGCGCTTGATTGCCGCCAATCTGGAATCGAACCGGCCCGTTTTGACACCCGGCACGACTCCCCGCAGCGATCCTGTTGCCATCGACAAGTAAGTCCTGGCGCGAGACGGTGCGAAGCCGCCTTCGTCACCCAGTCAGCGAAGGCGCTGCTACTCAGCCACCGCGTGCCGAGTGGTCCGCTTGCTGATCAGCTGCCATGCACAGAAGGAACTGCCTAGCGCCAGCCCTGCCGACAGCAGCATGACCCAGCGAAACCCATGAACAAACGCCTGGTTGATCGCGACGCGGACCTGATGCGCCTCGGCCTGCGTGGCCGCCGCCGGCGTCTCCATCGCCGCCAGCCTGCCCTGCTGTCTGGTGACTTCCTGCATGAGCGCCGGCCTCAGCCCATGCGTCATGCTGGAAAGCTTGGCGTTGAATGCAATGCTCATCACGATGCCGAACATGGCAATCGCCAGCAGCGAGGCGAGCCGCGACACGGCATTGTTGACGCCGGAGGCGGCGCCCGCCAGGCCGGGTTCCAGCGCGTTCATCACCGTCGTGGTTAGCGGCGCCACGCTGATTGCCATGCCCAGGCCCAGCACCAGCAAGGCGGGGAAGAACGTGGTCCAGTAACTTCCGCCGGTGGCCGGTAATGCGAACAGAGCAAAGCCGAGCGCGGCGATGGCGGGGCCGATGACCAGCGGCCGGCGCGAGCCATGCCGGTCCACCAGCGTGCCGGCCCAGCCCGACAGCACGGACATCGTGAGCACAAATGGCAGCAGCGCAGCGCCCGCTTCGAACGCGGTATAGCCCTGCACCTGGATCAGGTTGAGCGGCAGAAAATAAAGGCTGCCGCCCAGGGCGGCATAAAGCAGCAGCGTCAGCAGATTGGCGCCGCTGAAATCGCGCGAGCGGAACAGGTGCAGCGGCAGCAGCGGCGCCGGATGCCGGCGTTCCTGCCAGATGAAGACAGCCAGCGCCAGCGCGGCCAGGGACAGCAGGTACGCGACCCGTGCATCGCGCCAGCCGGCCTCGCTTGACAGGATGAGCCCGGACACCAGGCTGCCCAGTCCAATGATGGCCAGGGCAGCGCCGGCCCAGTCCAGCCTGCCCTGCTGCCGGCCCCGGCTCTCGGGCACATGGCGCCAGGTCAGGTATAGCACGATCAGCGTCAGCGGAAGATTGAGCAGGAAGGCGGCGCGCCATGACCAGTGTTCTATCAGAAAGCCGCCAAGGACGGGGCCGAGCGCCGCGGTGATCGCCGTATAGCCGGACCAGATGCCGATTGCCTTGCCGCGGATTTCCGGTGCGAACGAGGCGCTGATCAGTGCCAGGCTACCCGGCACCAGCAGCGCGCCGCCGATGCCTTGCACGGCCCTGGCCCAGATCAGATGGGACACCGAGCCGGCCATGCCGCACCAGACGGACGCTGCGGCGAATAGCGCGATGCCGACCAGGAAGACGCGCCGCCGGCCGTAGCGGTCCCCTGCGCTGCCACCGACCAGGAGCAGGGATGCAAGAAACAACGCATACGATTCCACGACCCATTGCACTTCGACAGCGGTCGCAGAGAATTCCTGTTGCAGCGCGGGCAAGGCAACGTTGACCACCGTGCCGTCGATGAACACCATGCTCGAGGCCAGTATCGTTGCCGCCAGTACCAGCGGTCGTGCCCGTGGACTGCAAGGCGCGTCAGCCGGGCTGGCGTGATTGACGGATGGATGCGACGTGGATATGAAGCGACGATTCATGCTGCGACTCCGCGCGTGATAGGGAGTAACGGACGCACGGGCAAGACCAGTGGCGTCATGCCGGATATTCCGGCTGCCGCCCGTTTGCGCGCATGCCTTCGTCCTGCTGCCGTTTGCGCAGCCAGGCATGACAAACGATCCGGTTCTGCCGTAATCTAACATTTCGCCGTCCGGCCTGTGCCGGCGTGGAAAGCCCAGCCTGGAGGATCGTCATCATGGATAAGCACGAAAAATCGTCCGCATGGCCGGCACTGGACCTCGACGCCTGGAGCGGAACCTGCGCAACGCTGCACAGGTGGACGCAAGTGGCCGGCAAGGTCCGGCTGGCCCGGACCCCATGGCTCAACCACTGCTGGCATGTGACGCTGTATGTGACGGCCGCCGGGCTGTCCACGTCGCCGGTCCCGCATGGCGACCGCGTGTTTGAAATCGAGTTCGACTTTGTGCGGCACCGGCTGGAGATACGCATCAGCGACGGCAGCCGCGGCGGCTTTGCGCTCGAGGCGATGTCGGTGGCTCGCTTTTACCAAAGCCTGATGGAGGAAATGTCCCGGCTGGGCATTCCGGTGCGCATTGCGCAGACGCCGAATGAAGTGGCCGACCCGATTCCGTTTGCGCAGGATGACGTGCATTGCGACTACGACCCCGACTATGCAAACCGTTTCTGGCGGGTGTTGCTGCAGGCCGACCGGGTATTCAAGCAATTTCGCGCCCGCTTTGCGGGAAAATGCAGCCCGGTCCATTATTTCTGGGGTGCACCGGACCTCGCCGTGACCCGTTTTTCCGGGCGCAGGGCGCCGCGTCATCCGGGCGGCATACCGAATCTGCCGGATTCGGTGACCCGCGATGCGTATTCACATGAAGTCAGCAGTTGCGGCTTCTGGCCTGGCGGTGGCCCGATACCCTATGCCGCCTTCTACGCTTATGCCTATCCGATGCCGGCTGGCTACCCGGAGGCGCAGGTGGAACCGGGCGAGGCTTACTACAGCCACGAACTGGGCGAGTTCATCCTGCCCTACGATGCCGTCCGGCTGGCCGCGGATCCCGACGCCACGCTGCTGGCCTTCCTGCAATCGACCTATGCAGCCGCCGCCGGGCTGGCCGCCTGGGACCGGGATGCGCTGGAATATGCAGCAGATTTCCAGGCGCCGCCGCCCGGATAAACCGACAACGCCCCGAACCGACGCCAGGCTGCCGGCTGCGGTGCATTGCATGCGGCATCGATCCACCGGGATACTTACGTTCGCCAGCCGCGTTCGATAACACAATCGTTGCCTGCCTTAGGCAGAGCGCTCCCATCCCCGGCTATCTGCATTTCAGGCGCCAAAGGCATTGTTTTCCGCTGGCGCCTGGCACGGGTAGGCGTTCACGAGCCTTGCCGGGTCGCTTCCGCTGGCGCAGTTATCTTTATCAATGGCCTCCGGAAGCATGAGCTGAACCACGATTGCGGTAACGCCTTCGGAGTCCTGGGAAATGTATTCCAGCTGCGCGCGCACATCGCTGATCAATCCGCTTTCCGCGAGGCGAGCACTTGTGGCATGAGGGACATACCCGACGAAATACCGCTTGAGCTTGCTCACGCCGATTACTTTGATCAGGGCGCCAGGTTCAGGATTTTTCGCGTCGACTTCAAGCTCGACTGCGATGACGCTACAACGCGCGAAATCCTGTGCTGCCGCCCTTCGGCTGTGCAATCCGTCAATGCGCAGCCCGGACGCATACAGCTGAAAACCTGGAGGCAGTGCGGGCGTTTTTGCAGGGATGCATTGGATAGGCTGGCTGGGGGAGACAGGCACCCTGTCCAGGCTGGAGATCCGTCGCTTCAATCGGTCAAGCAGGGAACGGCTTATGCTCCAGCGTTTTAACGAGCCATCGCTCTGCTGTACAACAGAAAGTTTGAGCATACCGGGACCGTGTCAATTTGATCAGCAGACGAAGATGTTATTTTATCAAGATTATGGTTTTGATAAGTTTCAATACTGCAACCTATTGCGCTGGAACAAGGTGCGGTGTCGGTAGGAGACGTTCCAGCCTCCGTGAATTCGCCGCCCGTTTCTGCTATATTTCCCGGCATTGGAGTTGCACTGAAGCAATGCAGCAAGGTCGTCATTGCGGGAAGCACTCCGGTAGCAACCAATCGGACAGGCTATGGAAGTCGACAGCAACGTTTATCAAACCTTATTGGAATCCACCAAGGCGATTCCCTGGAAAATCGACTGGAAGTCGATGCGCTTCAGCTATATCGGGCCGCAAATCCAGGACCTGCTCGGCTGGTCCGCTGACAGCTGGATCGGCGTGGAAGACTGGGCCAACAGGATGCATCCGGACGACCGCGACCGGGTCGTCAATTTTTGCGTGGCGCAGTCGCAGAATGGCGTGGACCACGAAGCCGACTATCGAGCCCTGACCAGCAACGGTTCCTATGTCTGGATACGCGACGTCGTCCATGTCAAGCGGAACGGAAGCGGCGAGGTGGAATCGCTTGTCGGCTTCATGTTCGACATCACTGAGCGCAAGCAGAATGAAGAGCAGCTGCTGGCCCTGCAGAAGGAACTGGAAACCCTGTCGTTCCGGGACGGCCTGACCGGCGTCGCCAACCGGCGCATGTTCGACGCCGTGTTCAGCAAGGAATGGACGGCGGCGCAGCATAGCGGCGAACCGCTGTCGCTGGTGCTGCTCGATATCGACTTCTTCAAGCAGTACAACGACAGGTATGGGCATATCAGGGGCGACGATTGCCTCAAGAGGGTGGCGCAGGCGCTGGACGGCGCGGGCAAGCGCCCGCACGATTTCTTTGCGCGTTACGGCGGGGAGGAATTCGTCATGGTGCTGCCGCAAACGGATGCCGCCGCCGCCCGGCAGATGGCTGAGCGATGCAGGATACTGGTGCTGAGCGAACGCATTGCGCATGAGGACGCTGTGGGCAGCAAGGTGCTGTCGATCAGCCTGGGCGCGGGGACGATTACGCCGGGAAGCAGCGATGCGCCTGACACTTTCTTCCACCTGGTGGACCAACGGCTGTATGCGGCGAAGATGCAGGGCAGGAACCGGGTGGTGTTCACGGACGCGGTGGCGCAGCCGTAGCGTTGCTCCCGGCAGCCGCAGCTACCGCTGCAAACGGCTGTAGTCGGGCGGCAGATGCGCGGGCCGGATGGCGCAGAGGCGAACTGTCCAGGAAAAGCCTTCACTTCTTGGACAGGATGAAAAGCGTGGCGAGGATGCACAGCGAGCCGATCCAGTCGACCAGCGCAAACGGAATGTGCAGCCACATGACGCCGACAAGGGTTGCGGCAAGCGGTTCCGCGCAGGCCAGCAGGCTCGTCTTCTGCGGACCTATCCGTTTCACCGCGGCGAGGTAGGCATAGAAAGACAACAGCGTGCCAAAGACAATGACGAAGCCTGCGGCCGATACCGTCTGCATGTCCCATATGCCCGGGACGTCCCAGGGCCTGCTGGCCAGGCTCAGCACGAGGCCGCCGACCACCATGCTCCAGCCGACGACATGGGCGGCATCGTTTTCCTTCAACAGCCGCACCGGCTGTATCGTATAGAACGCCAGCGCGATGGCCGAACTGATGCCCCAGAACAGCGCCAGGCCTGAAATCTTCATGCTGGTCAGGTCGCCATGCGTGACGAGCAGCAGCGTTCCCAGGCAGGCGAACAAGATTGCCATGCTCTCCAGCGACGATGGCATGCGCCGTCGAACGATGGAAAAGTACAGTGCGATGAACACCGGCCCGAGGTACTGGAGCACCGTGCCGGTCGCCGCATTCGAATGCTGGATGGCGGCAAAGTACGTGTACTGGACCGCCAGCATGCCGAGCACGGCGAATATCAACAGATCGAACGCCGAGCGCCATGAGCGCCAGATATGCCAGATCTTCGCCCTCGCGCGGCAGGCCGAGTACAGCAGCAGGGCGGCGCCGGCAACGAGCAGGCGGACGCTCACCATCCATTCAATGTCGATCTGCTTGCGCTGAAACAGGAACTGGGCGCAGACACCGGAGATGCCCCACATGATCGCCGCCGATATGGCGAGAAAAAATCCTGGCTGTATTTGCGGCACTACGTGTTCCTGATCGGCGAAAATTGACAATGACATTGCCGGCTTTGAACGGCACCGCGCATTATTGCATGCAGCCCATCCCGCAATCAGGCGCGTTGCGTGCGCTGGCGCCGGCATGGCGGTCTCGGCCCGAAAATCGGGGAATCGGCATCTGGCCACGGGCCAGTGCCTTGCCGGGCAAGCCGGACCTGTAACCCGTCAGCGATCGGCCGGCAAGTCTGCGCCGGGCGTACGCTGCGGTGCGGCGCGCGTTTTCCCCGGAACCGCCATCAGCGACCAGCCCGCATTGCGCAGTTCTTCCTTCATCGTTTCCACGATCCATCCGCGCCGTTCGAGGTCCATCCGGCTGCGGATTGCGCCGACGCTGATGGCCGCATAGGTGCCCGGCGTTACCTGGAACGACAGGCCCACGCCGCTGACGCCGGTGGCGACCAGATTGTCGGTGCTCGCATAGCCCTGCTGGCGGATCTGCGCCGCGAGCTGGACCAGCTGCGCCAGCGACCTGCGCTCCGGCGGCAGTTCGCCGGCATGCCGGGTCTGGAATTCCGCCAGTTCGCCATCGGACAGCGTCGCCATCAGGGCCGTGCCCGCCGAGCCCACGCCTAGCAGGCGCAGGCCCCCGACCTTGAGCACCAGGGCCTTGATCGGGAAAGCGCCTTCCTCGTAATGCACGCAGTGCGCGTAATCGCCGTTGCGCACCACCAGGTAGACCGTGTCCTCGGTGCGGCGGGCAAGCCGGATCATCATTGGCCGGCAGCGCTCCATGATCGGCGCACGGCTCATCGTCGCCAGCCCGAGCTGCATCGATTCCAGGCCCAGGCGATAGAGCTTGTCCTCGCCGCGCGCAAGCATGCCGCTCTGCACCAGCGAGCCGAGCAGCCGGTATGCAGTGGCGCGGTCCAGGCCGGTCGCCGCCACCAGCGACGCCAGCGAAATGCCGCGCTCGTGGTTGAGGCCGACGAGCTTCAGCAGATGGATCGCGCGAAACACGGACTGCGCGCCCGGCATGCGTTCACTGCCCTGTTCAATGTTCATATTATGAACTTTCATGCGGGTTATCTTCGTCGACTATACATGCAAGCCAGGCTCTACGCGGAGCCGGCATCGTCATCCGTTCACATTATGAACGAATTGGCACTCAGCAGTTTACGACCCCGGGCAGGAATACCGATACTCTTACCGACGTTGAAAAAAATGCCCGATATCAATCTGGAGACAAACATGAAACGCACATCGTTGATCGTCGCAGCCTGCGTTGCGCTGGCTGCCCCCGGCCTGGCCGCGGCGCAATCGGGCGACCTCTGGCCCAACAAGCCCGTCAGGCTGCTGGTCGGCTACCCGCCGGGCGGCGCCTCCGACACCATCAGCCGGTTGATCGGCCAGGAACTGGCGCGGATGAACAACCAGTCATTCATCATCGAGAACAAGCCAGGCGTCGGCGGCATGCTCGCCATGAGCCAGGTCGCCCGCGCGCCCGCCGACGGCTACACGCTCGGACTGGCCGTCAGCGGCAGCCTGACCACCGGGCCGCACCTGCAAAGCCCGAAGCTCTACGATCCGCTGACCGATTTCCAGACGATCGGCATGCTCGCGAAGACGCCAATGGTGCTGCTGGCCGGTCCGACCAGCGGATACGAGACGGTGGATGCGGTCGTGCGCGATGCGCAGAAGCGACCCGGCGAGCTGATGTTCGCGTCCGGCGCCCAGGCCTTCGAGCTGGCGCTGCAGCTGTTCAAGTCCAAGGCCCATGTGGATATCACCGCGGTGTCCTACCAGGGCGGCGCGCCGGCGTCCATCGATGTCATGGCCGGACGGGCGCAGCTGATGGTCGACACCATCGGCGCGCAGCAGGCGAATATCAAGGCCGGCAAGCTGAAGCCCCTTGCGGTGCTGGACAGCACGCGCTCGCGCATCATGCCCGAGATACCGACGATGGCCGAAGCGGGCGTGAAGGGTTATGAAGCGCTCGGCTGGGCGGCGCTCGTCGGTCCGAAGGGCATGCCCGCCCCGGTCGTGGAGAAATTGAACGGCCAGCTGCAGCAGATCCTGAAATCGCCGGAAATCAGCAAGAAGCTCGAGACGCTGGGCTTCGAGCCCTGGCCTGGCACGCCGCAGTTCATGCAAAAGACCGTCGCGGCCGAATACGCAAGCTGGGGCGAAGTGGTCCGCACATCCGGCATGGCCAACCGGTAGCCCCGGCCGCCAGCCGCCAAGATCCTGCGCCGATCAACAAGCCCGTCCGGCGGCCGCCCACGCCGGCCGCCAGCCTTCCCGCATTCCTAAAAAGAGATTATCGATGACGACTTCTTCTATTCCCAGCCAGCACTGGACCGCCCAGCTCGACGCGGCGCTTCCGGCCGCAAACATCCCCACCCTGCTGATGATGCTGGTGCACCTGACCGGCAACAGGCGCTGGCTGTCGGAGCGCTATCAGTGCACGCATATCCGCGGCATCGACGACCACGACAGCGGCGGCCTGGCCACCGATGTCCAGCAGGAAGTCCGCGACGCCGCCCGCGACGCCGTGCTGGCCTGGAAAGCGGGCCGGCCGGCCGCCCTGCCCGCTCCCGAACTGGCGCAGCTGCTCGACATGCTGCAGCGGAGCGTCGGCGAGGCGGTGCCGGCCTCGTACGGGCCGATGGTGGGCGCATGGCTGGGCCTGGACCCCGAATTCCAGATCGACCAGAAGGAACAGTACCGGGCGCTGAAAGCATTCCACGTGGTCGTGATCGGCGCCGGCGTGGCGGGGCTTTGCGCGTCCATCCGGCTGCACGGCGCCGGCATAGCGCACACGGTGATCGAGAAAAATGCGGAGGTCGGCGGCACCTGGTATGAGAACCGCTATCCCGGCGCCGGGGTGGACACGCCCAACCACATCTACTCGTATTCGTTTGCGAAGGCAGACTGGACGCGCTACTTTGCGCTGCGCGAAGAGATCCAGGCCTACTTCGTCGAGGTGTCCCACCGGTTTGGCGTGCGCCCGCATATCCGCTTCAACACCAAGGTGGACTCCGCCGTCTACGACGAGGAATCGATGGCGTGGACGGTGCGCGTGACCGGCGCGGATGGCAGGACGGAGGCATTGCGGGCCAATGTCGTCATCAGCGCGGTGGGCCTGCTCAGCGTGCCCAAGATGCCCGACCTCGAGGGCCTGGACACCTTCGCGGGGCCCTGTTTCCACAGCGCCCGGTGGCCGGAAGGACTCGATGTGCGCGGCAAGCGCGTGGCCATCATCGGCAACGGTGCGAGCGCAATGCAGATCGTGCCGGCCATTGCGCCCGATGTGGCGCAGCTCACGGTGTTCCAGCGCTCGAAGCAATGGGCAGCGCCGTTCGAGCGCTTCCAGAAACCGGTTCCGGCCGCGGCGCGCTTCCTGCTGAAGGAGCTGCCGTTCTACCAGCAATGGTATCGGCAGCGTCTCGCGTGGATCTTCAACGACCGGATCCACGCGTCGCTGCAGATCGACCCCGAATGGCCACATCCCGAGCGGGCCATCAACCGGCGCAATGACAAGCACCGCGAATTCTTCATCGATTACGTGAAGGCCGAACTCGGCGACAAGCAGGAACTGCTGGGGGACGTGCTGCCCAACTATCCGCCATTCGGCAAGCGCATGCTGATGGACAATGGCTGGTTCCGCACGGCGACGCGGGACAATGTGCGCATCGTCAACGAGGGCATCGACAAAATAGAGCCCAACGCCGTGGTCACGAAGGACGGGCAGCGTATCGAGGCGGACATCCTGGTCGTGTGCACCGGCTTCGACGCGGTGAACCTGCTGTCCTCGTTCACGCTGCTCGGGCGCGGCGGCCGCAATGTCCGCGAACACTGGGATGCCGAGGGCGCGCAGGCCTATCTGGGCGTGGCCACGCCCGACTTCCCCAATTTCTTCATGCTGGCCGGACCGAATACCGCGCTCGGACACGGCGGCAGCGTGGTGGCGCTGCTCGAGACCCAGGTGCAGTACGTGATGTCGCTGCTCAAGGCGGCGCTCCAGGATTACGGGCAGCATTTCGAGATCGAGGTGCGCAGGGACATCCACGATGCCTACAACGGCCGCGTGCAGGACGCGCATGCAAAAATGATCTGGACCCACAAGGGCATGTCGAACTGGTATCGCAACAGCAAAGGGCGCGTCGTGGCGCCGACGCCGTTCCGCAATGACGACTACTGGCACATGACGCGCAACTCCGGCCTCGCCGACTATGTGATTAGCGGCGGCGCAGCGAAACCTCCGGGCGGCGGCCGGGAGCGGGTCGCGGGAGAGGCGTCATGACTGCGCCGCATGTGTTGAATGACGGCGCCAGCCGCCACGCGCAGAAGCGCGAGCCCGGCCCGCACATGCTCAGCGGCCTGCGCATCCTCGACCTCGGCACGATGGTCGCCGGTCCGGTCGCGGCCACGCTCTTCGGCGACTTCGGCGCCGAGGTGATCAAGGTGGAAGTCCCGCGCCGCGGCGACACGGTGCGCGACCTCGGCCCGTTCGTGGGCGGCAAGTGCCTGTACTGGAGCGTGGAGAACCGCAACAAGAAATCGATCACGCTGGACCTGCGCAAGCCCGAGGGCCGCGAACTGCTGCTGCGGCTGGTCGAGGAAGCCGACGCCGTCGTGGAGAACTTCCGGCCCGGCACGCTCGAGAAGTGGGGACTGGGCTGGGAGGACATGAAGGCGCGCAATCCCGGCCTGATCCTGCTGCGCATCTCCGGCTTCGGGCAGACCGGCCCGTACCGCGAGCGGGCCGGCTACGACCGCATTGCGCTGGCGTTCGGCGGCCTGATGGGCATCACGGGATTCCCGGACCGGCCGCCGGTGCGCATCGGCACGTCCATCGCGGATTACCAGTCAGCCATCCTGGGCGCGTTCTCGCTGATGATGGCTATCTACCATCGCGACCTCCATGGCGGCGAAGGCCAGCAGATCGACCTCGCGATGTACGAGTCGATCATCCGCTTCACCGAAGTCCTGGTGCCGGCCTATGACCGTCTCGGCACCGTGCGCGAACGCCGCGGCAACACGCATTTCGCCGCGGCGCCCGGCGAGCATTTCCGCACGTCGGACGGACGCTACGTCATCCTGACCGTCTCGGCGGACGCCG
This sequence comes from Noviherbaspirillum suwonense, assembly GCF_900182955.1. GTDB lineage: Bacteria > Pseudomonadota > Gammaproteobacteria > Burkholderiales > Burkholderiaceae_D > Noviherbaspirillum_A > Noviherbaspirillum_A suwonense. The sequence goes on from NZ_FXUL01000026.1 coordinate 43,262, forward strand.
GATTCAAGCGGCTCGCCGGCGTGATGGGCCGCCACGACTGGCTGACCGATCCGCGCTTCGCGACGCATGAGCAGCGCTGGCAGCATGTCGACGAACTTAACTCGGCCCTGGCCGCGTGGATCGAAAACCAGCCGGTCGATGAACTCTGCGCGCGGCTGGACGACGCCAGGCTCGCATACTCGTTCATCTACAGCATCGAGGACATCATGAACGATCCGCACTACCGGGCGCGCGGAACCATCGTTTCGGTGCCGGATGCGGAAATCGGTCCCGTCAAAATGGCCGGCGTGGTGCCGAAATTCCCGGACCGGGAGGAAAAGGCCATCGAGCCGGCGCCGGACCTGGGCCAGCACAATCACGAGATCTATTGCGGCCTGCTCGGCTTGTCCGACGCGGAACTGGCGGCGCTGACCGAAGCGGAAGTGATATGACCCGCGCCCTCGTGCTTGGCGGCGGCGGCGTCGCCGGCATCGCCTGGGCCACCGGGATCGCGGCGGGCCTGGCCCGCTCCGGCGCCGACATCGGCCAGGCCGCCGTCATCGTCGGCACGTCGGCCGGCTCGGTCGTCGGCGCGCAGCTTGCCTGCGACGTCGATATCGAGACCATGCTGGCGCAGCAGCTGGCGCCGCCGGCCGGCTCGCGCGAACAGCTGCGGCCGTACTCGCAGCGGGAGGCGGACGCGCGCAACCGCCAGTTGATGGACAAGGTCGGCGGCTACCTGAGGGCGGCGCGCAAGCGCATCGGCGCCCATGCGCTGCGCAGCCAGACGCCGCCGCTCGCCGAGCGCCGCGCGATCGTCGCCGCGCGGCTGCCCCAGTCCGACTGGCCCGCGCGCGCGCTGCGCGTGGTGGCGGTCGAGACCGCCACGGGCGACCACGCGGTGTTCGACCGCGGCAGCGGCGTCGACTTCATCGATGCGATTGCCGCCAGCTGCGCGGTGCCCGGCACATGGCCGGCCGTGCCGATTAATGGCCGGGCGTGGATGGACGGCGGCATCCGCTCGCTGAGCAATGCCGATCTCGCCGCGCCGGCGCACTGCGTGCTGGTGATTGCGCCGCTGGGCTACGCGGAAGGCAATCCTGTCAGCGGCCATCTGCGGGCGGAAGTGCGCGCGTTGGAAGAAGGTGGCGCAAGGGTCGCCGTCATCGTTCCTGATGCGCGCTCCATCGACGCCATGACGGACAATGTGCTCGATCCCGCGCGTTGCGCGCCGAGCGCCGAGGCCGGCATCGCGCAGGCGCTGCGCATCGCGCCGGAGATTGCTTCGTTCTGGAATGACGGTGCGGCAACGTGTTGACGCTGGCGCCGGGACTGGCGAATGTCCGGGGACCGGAAGCCGCGTGTGGTTTGCAGTGCTGTCGGTTCAAGGCGTCCGCCCTGCGGGTAAGCGGATGAAGCTATCCATCAAAGTCGATCTGCCCGGAACACCCGACAAGATGCGTTTTTCAAGTGGGGCCTGCAAATAAGGCCGCAGCCTGATCTAAACCCCAAGTCATGGCGGCCCGGATGAGATCGACGGTTCCCCTTCGTCTACGTGGTTCGCAGGCTCGCAGGGTGTAATAAGCGTAGCGCATTACACCATCGGCCAATCAGCAATCTTCGCCTGTTCGCAACGAATGGTGTAATACACTTTCGATTATTACAGCCTACGGAGTTTCATAGCGGCCTTGTGAACCGGGATTGGTACAAGCGGAAGCATGCCTCATGAATCGAAGACGATCGTCCGCAGCATACGCGTAGTCGCCGGAAATGATGTAACCATGCGATGGTGCGTTCAATAACGTGGTGTACAAACATTTCGAGCCGAGCAGGTTGCGCTATTTCTGGATACTGCCTGGCCCGACCTGTTTTCCGCCATGGGATAACAGGGTCTGGAACATGGAATGCGCGGATTGCATAGCCTTGCTGGCGGCCTGATAAGCCTGCTGGCCGCGCACCAGATTTGCGACTTCCTCATCCGGACTCAAACCCGACACCGACTGCTGCTTGGCTATAGCCGCCGACAGCGCATTGACTGCCACTGCGGTAGCCACCCTGATCTCAACCGCCTTGCCGCCGATCGCGCTCACCATGCTGGAGTGCGATTCCTGCAGGCTGCTTGTCTTGCCGTCCAGGACGGAAGCGCTTTGCAGTGCACGCAATGCCAGCGCATTGCGATTGTCGCTGCCGCCAGCGCCTTTCTCGAAACTGAACGTGTCGCCATCGGCTGGCGCCCCCGAGGCCGAGAAGGAGATGCCGCCGAAGGAAATGACCGCGCCCGGCGTATATGGCACCGGCACACCGGGCCCATAGACGATTGCTTCCTTCTCGGTGGTGACTGTCACCGTCAACGGGATGGGAAAGCCGGAAAACGATTTCGTGGCTGCCGAATAGGCGATCGTGGCTGGCACCGGCGCCTGTATGGCAAACTTTGGCGCAGGCGGCGCAGCGGTGTCGTCGATGATCGCCGAGACGCCGCCAAAGCTCATTATTTCCCCGGACCGATATGGTACGGACTGGCCAGCCGGGTAAATCGTGGTGCCAGCACCATTTGTCACGCTGACCGGCATATCGGAAGGGAAACCTGACAACGTGCCTTCGCCGCTCGAGTACATCAGCTCGACCGGCTTGCCGAGCAGCGTGCCCGATTGGGTCGTTGGCGCCGTGATTGCGCCAGTGCCTGCGTTTCGGCTGCCAGCCGAAGCCAATGCAGCGCCGCCGGCAGCGATGTCGTTCGCACTGTTGATCGCCACGCGCATGTCCCGAGCGCCATTGACGGTGGGCTGGACCAGGAAGGAGTCGCCGTTTCTCGGTGTCCCCTGGACGCTGAACTCGATGCCGTCGGCTACCATGCCGCCTGCTGCGACTGGATTGAATGTGGTGACGTTACCGTCGGACAAGCGCGTGAGCGTATAGGCCGCCTGCAGCGTATCCTCGTACTGCAGCCGGTAGTTGGAGCTTGTCAGCGCAGTCACATCGGTAATTGCCGCACCGGCAACGGCGTCGCCGCCGTTACGCGCATCGATCTTGACAACCGGCCTGGCCACGTCGAAAAAGTCGCTGCCCGGATCGCCCGTTGCGGTCGCACCCTTGGCATGCTGCTCGTTGAAAGTCACGCCAACTGCGATGGCGGTACGCCCCAGCGAGTTCTGGGCGGTGTCGAGCGTTCCGGCCCGAAATTCCATCAATCCACCCAGCGAGCCGCCGGCCAGCAGCTTTTCATCAAGCAGCGAGGTGGCGCCGGTGGAGGATTTGTAGCCGACTTCCGTGCTGGAAGAGTCTGCCGGGGACGGCGCGGTAAAGAGCGACGCGGCATTGCTACCGATGACCAGGGACTGCCCCGAGCTGATATAGACGTCATAGTTGCTATCCTGTTTGACGACCGACACCTTGACCTGCTTGCTGAGTGCCAAGATGGCCTTATCGCGCGCATCCAGCAAGTCAGTGGACGCCTTGCCGGCCTTGCTTTCTGCGGACGTGATGGCCTTGTTGAGCGTTGCCACCCGTTCCGACTGGATATTGATGTCGTCAACGCTGGCCCGAATCCGCGAATTGACGTCAAGGCGCAGGTCGTGCAGCCGGCTGGAGATGGCGTCGAAGCGCGACACCATGGCGTGGCCGCTTGAAATCATCTGCTGACGCGCAGACGTGTCGTTCGCATCGCTTGCCACCGCCTGTACCCCGGCAAAGAAATCCTGCATGACAGGAGAGATGGCGGCCTGTGGATTGGCCAAGATATTGTTGATCTGGTCTATATTGTCCTTGTAGGTGGAGAGCTGGCTGTTGGTGGTTTCCGCCGCCCGTACCTGGTCGGTCAGGAACTCGCTGTACACCCGCCTGAGGTTGGCAACCTCGCTGCCCTTGCCAACGAATCCGGCACCGGTATCCTCTGTGCCAACGGAGGCGGTCTCCGTCACCTGCCGGCTGTAGCCCGTCGCCGACGCATTTGCAATGCTATGCCCGGTCGCGGCTAGTCCGACCGACGTGGAATTCAATGCACTCGAACCGATGTTCGGAATACTCATGATCTTCACCTACATGGATTGTCATCATCATTAACGGCATCGATAGCAAAAACTTAATTGTTATTCGACAACACACGAGAAATTAATGATTGCCCAATAGCTGTGCTGATAGGCGTTCCACGCGAGTGGAGCAGTTTCCAGAATAAACCTTTAACCCGCCGTTCGGCCGGTCTGCCTCGCTGCGCGAACATCCCGCGCGAAGATCTTGCATAAAAGTATGCGCCGCCCTTTCCCTTGCATCCTGGATGAGGCACGCCTGCAGCGGCTAAGGCACCGCCAGCGCCGTTGCTATCGACTCCGGGAGAGCGCCCGATACTCTTCCGAACGCTTCGTGTCGCCGATTTCGCTGTACAGAACAGAAAGATTATGCGCTGCCAAAAAGCTGCCCCTTCCCATGACGGTGCCGTCGAGGTCGGGGCAGTCGCCCAAGCGCAGGCACTGTAACCAGCTCGTTTCGGCGATGGGCAATAACCGCTCCAACGCCAGGTCGGGCCGCGTTGCCGCGTAATCCAGATGCACGTCTCCCGTAACGAAAAAGAAGTCTGGTGAATGCTGCCAGTTATCGTATTCACTCTCGATGACGCTAATGGCCAGCTCATGCAATTGCAACTTCTTTAACGTGTAGATCGTTCTGATTACCAGATCGTGCCGATAGGACTGGTAACCAGGAGTGTTTTGCATGGATAAACTGTAATAATGCAAGGCAGACTCGAAGTCACGCTTGATCTCCAGCTCCTTCCCCGCCTGATACAAAAGATAGCCGTCGTCGGGCGACTCCTCCAGCGCCATGGCAAGCAGCGCGTCATTGCGGCCCGCCTTGCTGTCCAGTTGCTGTTTCCGGTAGCCGTCATGCCCTACCCGAATTTCGAGACGCTTACGCGGCAAGGTCGAGTCCACCTGTTCGTGAATGCGCCCGGCGTAACCTACGCCGGCCGGTAGAAGGCGCGATATCCAGTTGGTGCTGGTTTCCACAGTGCCGGCCAGATCGAAGCTACTGGCGACCGGAAGCGTTCCGACAAAGCCGCCAGCGGCAGGAAGCGCTTCCCGCAAGCCGTGTGGCACAGCCACGATCCACTCATCCGCGTCCAGTACCAGGTTCCAGTGCGCATCCGAATATGCAAGCGCGACATTGCGGGCCGCTGCAAAGTCGTCGATCCACACGAAAGAATGGACCTGCGCGCCCAGGTCGCGCGCGATAGCCATGGTGTCGTCGGTGGAGCCGGTATCGAGCAAGATGATCTTGTCGACCATTCCCGCTGCGCTTTGCAGGCAGCGGGCTATGCAGTGGGCTTCGTTGCGGGCGATGACCACCAAAGCCAGTGTGATTTGCGCAGCGCTGCTGCCAGTCGGGCTATGTGGGAACTGCGAGTTGAGCGGACTTGCTGCCATAGATGTTCTCGATTCGATCGCCAAGGCCGATGGCATTGGCCGGCGTGGCCAGGATCGCCATTCTCGCCTGTATCAGCGGCGTCGACTATTTTTTTGGCGGCAAGGATCTACCGTATGAAGATTGCCTAGCTGAGCCTTTGATGACCGGCGAGGGAGCCGTGGGCTGCGGGTGAAAAAGACAGTGTGAACGTCCACTTCGGCGCGGCAAGGTTCGGCTGCAACCCTATCATGCGCGAAACGGACCGCCAGGCAAACCATCAAGCTGGTGCGCGACACGCGCCAGTTGACGATAGGACTGGAGATCGCCGGCTTCGCCGCGCATCATGAGTTTTTATAAAGAGCCGCGAGCTGCTGAGAAACCGCGTTCGACTGCGCCTGCATTCCCGACAGTTTGGCGTCGAGTGCGGAATACTGGGTGTACAGATTCTTTTCCTTGGCATTGAGCCGGGTTTGCATATCCGCTTCCCGCGCGGTGACTGTCTTCAGACTTGCACTGAGGCCGTCAGTACGGCTTGTAAGGACACCGTTATCGCCAAGAATCTGGGTTGCTATGTTCGTGAGCCTCGTACCAATCCCGCCTGTTCCTGTAAACACCTGTGTAATCGCAGTCGGATCAGCGGTCATAGCCTTGGACAGCTTGCTGTCGTCGACCGACATCGAACCATCGCTCTTGAACATGATGCCCAGCGACGCCAGGGTATTGAAACCAGTCACGCCGGGAACGGCGCCTGTCATCTGTGACCGCACATTGTTCAGTATGGTGCGCGCACCGGAGTCGCCGGTCAGTGCGGAGGCGGTTTTGGTGGCCGCATCATAAGCCGTCAGCTTCTTGATTGTGGAATTGAGGGCACTGACCGCTGTGGCGAAGGCAGTAATGTTCGATTTGACGGTCGAGTCGTCGCGGGTGACGTTCACCTTGATCGGATCGGCACTGACCGCGCTGAGCGTGAGCGTCACACCCGAGATGGCATCGCTGACCGTATTGGACGGCTTGGTAACGGCAATGCCGTCAACGATAAAATTCGCATCTTGCGCTGCCTGATGTGCCGCCGCCTTGCTGCTGTCGAAGATGTCCAGCGCGCCGCCGGCGGTGATCGTGACGGCATTGGCTTCGCCAGTCTTTTGCCCGGTCACGACCAGATGATTGATTTTGCCGTCATTGACGATGGTGGCGGAAACGCCTGCATTCGCCTTGTTGATCGCCTGGGCGATGCCCTGCATCGAGGTGTCAGCAGTCGAGATATTGACCGGAGTCCCGCTGCCCACCTGGATTGACATCGTGCCGCTGCCAATCTGGGTGGAGGCACTGGCCAAGCCGTCAAACTGCTGCCGGTCGGCGCGCGCCAGCTGCTGCACGGTGATGGAATAACTGCCGGATACCGCGGTGCCGCCAGCGGACACGCCAAGGGTGGTCGGGGCGCTCGATACCGCCGTTTGCGCATTCAGGGCATCCACCGTGAGTTTGCTCAACGCCGTCTTGAACGTGTCCATGGCGCTCTTGATCTGCCCATAAGCGGACAACTGGGCGTTGTACTTGGTTTCCTTTTCTTTTAAAGCGTTTAGCGGTGCTTTTTCGACAGCCATCAATTGCGACACGATGCCGCTGACATCAAGGGTAGAACTTACCGTCAAGCCTGCCATAACCACTCCTCCAGGATCCGAACAACAACTGTCTTTTGGGCGAACCACGCCATTCGAGCCATTTTATGTCGCATTGCAAATCGGAAGCAATTGCGAATAAGTAACGTTTACGGGCCTTATTCACCGTATCGGGCCGCTGAAACGACGACAGGCATGTCTCCATGCCTGTCACTTTGGCCCGACTGATTTCCGGGCCCGGAGCCACGTCGATTAACGCAGCAGGGAGAGCACGCTGTTCGGTGCGCTGTTTGCCTGGGCCAGCATAGCCGTACCAGCCTGCTGCAGGATGTTGCCGCGGGTCATGTTAGCGGTTTCCGCAGCGAAGTCGGTGTCCATAATCCGGGACTTGGCTGCCGACTGGTTCTCAACCGAGATCTGCAGGTTGCCGATCACCGACTCGAAACGGTTCTGAACTGCACCGAAGTTTGCACGTTCCTTGTTGATCTCGGTCAAGCCCTTGTCGATCGCGTCGATCGCCGTTTTCGAGTTGGTGTTATTCGCGCCGTCGATCTTGATCGCACCTGCAACTGCTGCCGTGGTGTCGGTCAGGGCATTGGTCTTCACGTCGATCTGGTCGGTAGCTGCATTAGTGCCTGCGCCGACCTGGAAGGTATGCACACCAGCCACGCCGCCGCCGGTGCCGAGAACGTCACCGCCGTTGAACTTGGTACCTTGCAGACGGGTCACTTCAGCTTGCAGTTGCGCGAATTCTGTTTGCAGATTGTCACGGTCGCCAGAGGTGTTCGTATCATTGGCAGACTGAACAGCGAGGTCACGCATACGCTGCATTGCGTCGGTCATCTTCGACAGGGCGCCTTCACCGGTCTGAGCGAACGAGATGGCATCATTGGCGTTACGCAGTGCGACCGTGCTGCCGCGGATTTGCGAGTCCATGCGGGTGGCGATAGCCAGGCCTGCAGCGTCGTCTTTTGCACTGTTGACGCGCAGGCCGGACGACAGGCGCTGCATCGACGTTGCTTGGGCACCAGCAGAAGCAGCCAGGTTACGTTGGGCGTTGAGGGACGAAATGTTGGTGTTGATAACGGCCATGGTCTTGCTCCTTAAAATGATTGAATAAACCCGAGGGTTTTGTCCGGTGCCAGCGTTATGCTAGGCAGTTGAACCTTTTACGGGTGCTTTGAAAATTCCTTTAGCGAAAAATGATGTTTTTCATGAGAAACATTAAAAAAGATGGTTTTTAGGAAAAATGGCGTTCTGAGTATAAAGATTGACAACAATCGGCCGTCATTCGCCGCCCGCACCCCTGATGAAAAACTGCCGGATCGGACGCATCAGCGCGTCTGCGCGTTCATCTCCGGCGTTTCCAGGTCGGCAACGACCGGGGGAATGTGGTCTAAAACCTGCCGCCCTACCATCAGCTTTCAAAAAAAACTGGGGAAAACCGCGAGCGGATGTCCTGGGACGAGGATGCGCACTCTTTGCCAAGCATATGGCGCACACCTTCAAGGTCACTCGCGCAACATGATGCTCAACGGCGGCGCGCCCGGAACTCTTCCATGAACGACACCAGGGTCTCCACCGCAGAAATCGTCAACCCATTGTAGAGGGACGCCCGGATGCCGCCGACGCTGCGGTGGCCGGCGAGTCCCGACATGCCGGCGTGTGCCGCGGCGGCCAGGAATTGCGACTCTAACTCCGGAGAAGACAGGGTGAACGCCACATTCATCTTGGAGCGGTCGCTTCGATGCGCGCGCGCCTGATAGAAATCGCAACTGCGGTCAAGCGCCTGGTAGAGCATGTCCGCCTTGGCAGTATTGATGCGGTCCATTGCGTCAAGCCCGCCGATCTCGTCGCGCAGCCAGCGGGTGACCAGCAGGATGACGTAAATGGCGAACACCGGCGGCGTATTGAAAATCGAGTGCGCCTTGATCTGGGCGCGGTAGTCGAGAAAACCGGGCAAGTCGGTCGGCGCGCCATCCAGCAGCTCATCCTTGACAACGACCACGGTGACACCGGCCGGGCCGATGTTCTTCTGCGCGTGCGCGTAGATCAGCGAAAACCGATCGAACTCGCCCGGGCCGGCCAGGAAGTCCGAAGACATGTCGCATATCCGCGGCACGTCGTCGCGCCCAATGACACGGTGGAACTGCAGGCCTTCCACAGTTTCGTTCGACGCATAGTGCAGGTAAGGCGCGTCGACACTGAAATCGAGTTCATCGTCCTTCGGCAGCCGGGTAAAGCCCATGTCCTCGCCGCTCCAGAGCATCCGCACTGGCCCTTCGCGCTGCGCTTCCGGGATGGCCTTGCCGGTCCAGTAACCCGTATGCAGGTATTCGGCAGCATATTCCTTTCCTCGCAAAAGCGTCATCGGCACCATCGAAAACTGCTGTGTGGCGCCGCCCTGGAGGAACAGGACGTGATAATTTGACGAAAGTCCCATCAGGCTGCGGATATTCGATTCCAGCTCGGCCACCACGCCGGCGAACCAGTCCGAGCGGTGGCTGATGCCCAGAATGGACAAGCCCACTTCCGGCACCGCAATAATCGATTCCTGCACCTGCTGCAAGACGCTTTCAGGCAGCGCACCGGGGCCGCCGGAAAAGTTCAGGCTGTTGCGGCGATTGGCCGGTGAGGAAATCATGGGCAGTCGATCGATTTTCATAAGGGCGAGCATAGCTCGTCGCCCGCATGCCCATTCTCGAAAACAAGAGGGTATTCATTACGTTGATTTCGGCATGCCGGCAGCCATAGGTAAACGGGTGCAATTGGCTTTTAACGCCTTGCTGAATCGACCGGCGTATCCGAGCACATTGTAATCAGGTACGAGTTGAAAAATTGTCAGCATCATCCACACACGGTTGCACAAGTAAATCTGCGTCAGCCTTGACAGTCGTGGCGCCGTTTTCCCCGCGCAGCCGAGCAGCCCGCAAAGGACGTACCCCAAAGCTGGCGAAGCCAACAAGTTCAAGGCCAGGCTGACCGGAAAATTGTCCGCTCGAAAGGCTATTGCCCGTGCCTGCCGCCGTCATTGCAGCAGGATTTGTAAGCACTTCCCAACAGATGCCATCGGAAACGGTCGCCGCTGTTGCCGTTATTTGGATCGATCCGCCTCAGCTGATAGATAATCCCCCATTATCTATTTCATGCTGGCGCCGATCGCTGGCCAGCGAACCCATCATGACCGAATTCGTCGAGAATACCTACCAGCCGCTTGGCATGGCCGCGATCATGCGCCATGCCTTCAGTGGCGAGAGCATGCTGCCGCTGTCGGACAAGATCATTGCCCATCTCAACACCTGGCAGGAAGATGCCAATGCGATGATGGACCTGTCGCTGATTTTGCAGATGACCGGGCACCACGATGTGGGTATGGCCATGCTGAATCAGGCCTTGTCGCTGCAGCAGGTGTTTACGCCCATTCCAGCCAGGCCCGGCCAGCTCCGGGTGACGGTGTTCATGGCGGCTGGCGACCTGATGGCGAATACACCGATCGAGCTGCTGGTCGAAAATAGCGACATCGCTCTGACGCTCGTCTATATCGGCGAGAACATTCCGGTCGTGAAGGACCTGCCGCCTTGCGACCTGATGTTTACCGCCGTCGGCCATGCGCCTGAGAACGCCGCAGTGCTATCCAGGTTGGCCCAGACTCTAGGCCATTACCCGCAAGCGTACGACATCGTGAATCACCCGGAGCGTATCGCCATGCTTGCGCGCGACAGTGCCAGCAAGCTGCTGCGCGACATACCGGGGCTTATAATGCCGCCGACCGTACTGGCCCAACGTCATGCCCTGACTGTGATCGCCGCAGGCGAACAGCGCCTGGAGATGGTATCGCCGGGCGTGGACTTCCCGGTGATCATCCGCCCGGCAAACTCGCATGCCGGAAAGGACCTCGAAAGGATTGACGCCGCGCCCGAGCTGGCGGCCTACCTTGCGGTTGTCCAAGCAGACGATTTCTACATCGCGCCTTTCATCGACTACAGCAGCGCCGACGGCCAATTCCGGAAATACCGGGTCATTCTGGTGGAGGGCAGGCCCTTCCTGGCGCACGTGGGAATCTCGTCTCACTGGATGGTCCACTACCTCAATGCCGGCATGGCGGAGAACGCCGAAAAGCGCACCGAGGAAGCCAGGACGATGGAATCCTTCGGTACCGGCTTTTCTCTGCGCCACGGGGCTGCATTGGCCGCCGTTGCGGAACGCACGCAGCTTGCCTATGTCGGCGTCGACTGCGCCGAGACGCGGGAAGGCAAGCTGCTGATCTTCGAAGTGGACAGCAACATGGTGGTGCATGACCTTGATTCGCCCGAGCTCTATCCGTACAAGCATGCGCATATGCAGAAACTATTTTCCGCATTCGAAGGCATGTTGAAGGCCCAGTCGCAATCTCGTTGAGCCGCGGATAACAAGCTGGCGTGATTCCATGTAATCGTGCGCATTTACTGCCGTGCCCGATACCGCCGGCTCCGCAACTTGATCCTTCCGGGCTCATTGGAGCGAACGCAGTCTGCTCCAATGAGCCTGCCAGCGGCGCACTACGACGTCTCGACGGCATCCGTGCGGTGGCGTGCCTGCCCGTACTCTGTCACTTAGTTACTTTACCTACGGCTCGCTCCAGGATAGTCCGTCACGCATACGCTCTGGACGACCTCGGCGCACTCGTGCAAGCTCAGGGACTTGCCATCCAGTTCTCCCGATGGCAATCGTATGTCGTCTGCCTTCCTGGATGATAAACCTGCGGCACATCTCATTCACCAATCAGGTTCGCAAGAATCCATACACCTTTTCCAGCCTGGCCCAGCCGCTGTTCCTGAGCGCCTTGTTCACGTTGGCTGCAAAATTCGCATCATGCTGGAAGCATCGGCAATATACCTGGACCGTGCGCACCATCGCATCCGCATCCGGCAGCGCTCCGTCGGTATTGCACTGGGCCGCAAGGACCATTCGCAGCAGGCCAAACCGCGATACCAGCTGCAGATAAGCGTCGTACGGTGTCGTGCCAAAAAATGGGAAAAGGTCGCGGAACATCTCGTTCAGAATGTAGTTCTCGAGCAGGTGGGGGGCCGCCTGCAACGCCTCCGGTAGAAGCGCTATACCGCTGCTGTAGCGCTCGACCATCTGCTCGATGGCAATGGCCTCATCCACCCTGTCCGCGCCAAATCCGGCCGCGATCGCGCTGAAAACCTGGCGCTGGGAATCCGACGTCCCGCCGGCTTTCTTCAATTGCCATAGCGACGCAAACACGCGACCTTGAAGTTCATGGTTGGGCTGCATCCCCGCCAGTGCATCGATTGCCATGCCGTTTTCGATCATCTCGACAAAACCATTCAGCAGCGCCGCTACGCCGCCCTGCCCTTCCGCGGCCAGCGTCGTCGTCAAACTCTCGCAGAAGGTGCCGAGAATAGCCAGTTTTTGCCAGAGTTCCATGCCGGCGGTGCGCATCAGCTGCAGGCAGAAGATACGGATCTCGTTCATTGCATCGACCGACAACCCGTTTTTCGACTTCATGTCACTGACCATATCGGGCCGAACTGTAATCTCCGCTTCGACAAAATCAAAGGCATCTGCATGCAGGAGTGCCTGGCGGGCCGCTTCGGGGCAGGACAGCGTCAGCGCCTGCTCATGATTGCCTGCGAAAGTACGGGAGCTTCTCGGAAAGGTAAAACAGGTATTGGACAGGTAGCTCTCGTTCATATTCTTTTGCACGGAACACAGGCTGTCCTGCAGCATTGGGCAATTATGCGTGCCCGGTTCAAGTTCGAAGCGCGCATAGTTGCCGTCGCTTCCCTGGCTGCGTATGCGCGTCACGTTCTTCGCCAGCAGCGTCGATACTGCCGGATTCCTGGTCTGCCGATAGGCGTTGAAGGTTTTCTTGTCGACCGTTACCCGCCACCCTGCGCAGCAAGTGTCCGGGCAGGCCGATCCGACACAATTGAAGCGGCTGACATACTGCGGCACCAGCGCAGGGAGCTTACGAGTGAGATGGAGAACATTCATAGTGGTAGAGCCAATGTAATGAGGAATAAGGTATCGCTTTGCCAAACCCATTATTCCAGCCACATCGCGATTCCCATACGGAGAAAAGCAGCGCCAATCGAGCCTATCTTTGCGGCTGAAGGCATCGATGCGGGTGGAAGATGGAATGGCGACGAATGCGGCATTAGAATAACGACATCGTTATTTTCCTTAATTGGGTTGGCAATAACAGTTGCCAGCGCTGCGACAATCTTTCCGCGAGAAAAGGTCAGAAGCCGAGATCCTTTTAAATTGGAGCTGCAAAGTGAACCGTCAGCCCAACAGCGTCCTGCCCATTTCAAACCGCTGCGACCAGTACCGGTTGCTCATCTTGTCGACCCTGACCTTGCCGCGACTGCTAGGCGCGTGAATGAACTGCCCGTCGCCAAGGTAGATTCCGATATGCGAAAAGGGGCTGCCCAGGGTGTTGAAAAACACCAGGTCGCCGGAACGCAGATTCTGTACTGATACCTGCCTTCCCTGGCGCGCCAGCGTTGCCGCATTGCCCTTCAACGGCATGTCGACCGCATGCGTATAGACAAAAGTCACGAGGCCCGAACAATCCAGCCCAGCGGTCGGATTCTTGCCGCCAAAGGTGTAGTGGGTTTTAAGAAGCATCAGGGAAAACATGACCACTTCCTGGCCAAGACGCGAAGCGTTGCCCTCATGTCCAACGATTTCCGACTTCATGCTTGGCACCGGCGTATATGCGGAAGGTTCCGGCGGTACGGTCCCACAACCAACGACAGTAAACAGCAGGGTGGCGGAGATGGCTTGTTTCATGATGAATGGCTGCCTCGGTCCAGGCGGACGGGAAACGTCCAGGACGTCCGAGAGCGCGCCGGGCGCTTTGGCAAGGCCAATATCGCGTTGGGAGCGGCCGGCCGCTAATTCGGCTATCAGGGTTGCAAACTCCGCCGCGGGCACGGTCGGCACGTGGGTCTGCGGGTCGATCCGCTGGCCGACTGTGGCACGGACGGAGTCGCCTGCTCGATCATTGAAGGCGCTGGCGTCGCCATTTAATCCCTTGGCGATCACCATGGATTTCCCGCCATTCCAAACGGCGCCATCCAACCGTGTCGTCGTGACGCTCAACGGCGCGCCCTCTCCTTTTCCTGATAACTTTTCGACGCAAAGCGTTGCGGTAAATAATTCTCCTGCAGTCAACATCATCGCCTTCATCATTGCCGTCGATCGAATCCCGATGCCGCCCATGCTTACCCTGGCGCAGGAAGCTGAATTGGCGAGCCTGTTCAGCCGTTCGCGAATCAGATGTAATTGAATAGGGAAAGGCCCGAGACCTTGGCGAAGCTCTGCTGCGATGCCTGGAGGATGGTCTGCTTCTGGGTGAGGTCGGATATCGCCTTTACATAGTCCAGGTCCCGGATGCCGGAAAGCTGGCTGGCGTAATTCAGATCGCGCGCCGACCCTTCGTCGTCGAGCGATTCGATTTCTTGCAGTCGTGCGCCGCTGCTTGCCCGGACCGCCAGAATGTGATCAAGTGCGCTATCCATGTTGTCGCCGGCGACTTGCATGCCGTACCTCAGCTTGGCCGCGCCATCTGTCGTGCCGGATACCGGCGTTTCCAACAGGTTGATCACGTCGTCGAGCGTCTTGAACATGCTCTGATTGCGAACGGGCGAAATAGTGACTGTGTCGTTGTCGACCGCCGTGCCCGCGATCGTCATTTCCATGCCGGCCGCCTGGATGGGCTGGCCGCTTACATAGGGGCCGGACGCCACCGGTGATGCCTTGTTCGGATCACTGGTGACGTCGAACATCGTGTAAGTCGTGCCGCCGTTTGAGAAGGCAACTTCGTACTGGTGGCCGGCCTTCGCATGGCTCTTGTCGGTCACGGTCACGCTAGAGAGCGTCGCGCCGCCCGTGCCGCTAGTGCTGCTCTGGAAAACCGACTTCGCCGGCACGTTCATGAAAACCGCGTCGCCCGCGTCATTCGACGCGAGCTGGCGAGCGGTACCGACCTGAAGCAGTTTCTGGCCGCTGTCGCCGTTGTAGCTTACCGTACCGCCATTGCCACTGAACGGCGCTGCATCATCCTTGAAGCCGGCGAATAGATAATTGCCAGCGCCGTCCACGCTGTTTGCCAGTCCGGTCAATTCTTCCATACGACTCCGCATCTCGATGGCGAAGGTTTTGCGATCGGCGTCGCTCAGGGTGCCATTGCCGGCGGCAACCACCTTGGCGCGCACGTCCTGTATTAATTCGGTTGCACTCTGCAAAACACCTTCCTGCACGCTCAATGCATTTTTTGCACTAATCCGGGAATCCGCGTTTTGTGCATTCATCGCCTGGCCATGGGTCAGGTCGAGCGACTTGGCTGCGCCCAGCGGGTCATCGGACGGCGTGAGGATCCGCAGGCCGGTTGCCAGCTGCTGCTGAATCCGGGACAACTGCGATTGGTTGTCATTCATCCGGTTCACGCTGTTGGCATACATGGAGCTGGTGCTGATACGCATAGTGGTTCCCTCATAGCATTACTTTTCTTACGGCAATTTTTTATAATACTTTAAACAAAAAACTGTCGCAGGCCGAACTAAGAGGGATTTTCTGCCCAGTTCCACCTTTCTTAGGTTGGGCCGGATGGGCATGGGCGGTGTTGTGAACAGTTACGTCTGTAGCATGGAAAATCGGCACCAGAGGCTAAACGGTAGATTCCAAATTGGCAACTTTTGCATTGTTTTTGCAGCCGGTAACATTCCACTGAAATTCAGAAAATTGCATTTGAAAATGAATACAGCGATGGGGATATGAACTCTGTTGACCAGAAATGGGTGGTCGCCCGGCCTTACCCTTTATATGTTCATGTCACAAACAATCATTTTGTGCGGGCCATCTGCGCTTAGCGTATTTGGATCGCGTTGTGCTTCCTGTCCAGAACAACACGAACCACACGAACCTGGCTGAACTTTTAGTCGTGACACTGCGCAAGGGACTTATATAAAAAAGCGTTTCCCTCCTCCGCTTGGCTTGGCGGCGCCACAGCCTCGATGCCGAGGCGGGAAGACCATCCATGTGTTCACATCGTTCCGTCGAAAAATCGGCGGACGCTGCTCAACGATGCCGATAGTGGTCCTGAATTTTCTGGTCCTCTTTTGACTAAAGAATTTTCGGATCAATCCGTTACAGAAATATAACGCGCCAGTATGCGTAATTATTTTGCAAAGGATCTGATCATGTTCGGTTCGTCTACTTCCCGCGGTGCCAGTGCCTATGCCAATGTCGGCATGGAATCCAGTCTGAATGGCGCTTCGCCGAATAAATTGACCATCATGTTATACGACGGCGCCATCGGCGCCATCAACATGGCTGCACTCTTCATGCGCGATCAGAAAATCGAGGAAAAGACCAAGAAGATTTCGCATGCCATCCGCATCATCGACAGCGGCCTGCGTGCCTCGCTCGACAAGAAAGCCGGGGGCGAGATAGCCCAGTCCCTAGATGCGCTATACCAGTTCATGTCGAAGCGGCTGCTGTTGGCCAATCTCAAGGACGATCCAGTCATCCTGGAAGAAGTACGCTCCCTGCTGGCTGACCTGAAATCGGCCTGGGTAGGGCTTGAACAGCAAACGAGCATGTCGGGCACCCAATCGCTAGCCGCCCGGCCACAAGCCAGCGCCTACTTCAATACCGGCGTGGCGGCCTGATTCGACCTTACTCGCGACCCGCGTTTGGCACTAGTCCAGCGCGCGATGCCTGGCCAGCACCATGGCCACCGGGTCGCCGATCACCAAGGTCAGTTTTGTCGACAGCTTGTCGCCGCGTGCTGTGCGTGGCGGAAATCTGCACCGAGCCGAAGCGATCTCCATAAGACGAGCAGCATTCATCACCACCTCCTTGTCGATGCGCCTGCCCCACGGTTCATGTCATTCCGACCAAGGCCTAACGTCATGGCATTACACAGGCCTCGCCGTCGATTGAAGGCATGTGCCGGATTCGAGCCATGCGCCGACGACCACTGAAGTTACCTGAGTCGGTTCAAGCCGATTATGCTTATAACAATTGGGCACATCGCCTGCCGTTGGCGCACCAGGGTGCGCATGGCGGCAACTTAGGCAAAATTTGGTGGACGGTTGAACGCACGCTTGCATGGTCGCCCCGATTCTGGCGCTCGCGCGTACGCTATGGACGATTGCCTTCACTTTATGAAGTAGTTCTCCACGTCGGCTACGCCCTTATTTGCTGGCACGCTTGGAAAGCGCATTTTGTCAGGTGCTCCTGCACAAAATGGCATGCTGCCATTGACCGGCACATCATCGGCCGGCCACTGCAGTCCTGCACGAAGGCCCTGTTCCCGGCAAGCCGAGAACAGGGGCTAAGGCAACTACGTTGACGCCTTAACGCTTCTCGACAGGCACGACGATTACGGTGCCGCCTTCCTTGCCCGCTTCGCCGGCTGCGCCGGTTGCGCCGGACGCACCGGTCGCGCCGGTGTCGCCAGTGTTTCCTGTCGCGCCCGTCGAACCTGTCGAACCTGTCGAACCAGTTGCGCCGGCAGTACCTTTTGCGCCGTCAGAACCGTTGGTGCCATTCGCGCCTGCCGGCCCGGGGACGGCGACGATGACGGGAGCCGGGGTTGGCGCGGCGGCCGCTGGCGCAGGCGCTTCAATCACGGTGGTTTTTTTCTCGCAGGCGGTCAGGCCGATGGTGGCAATCAGTGCAGCAATCAGAATCGAATATTTCATTTAAAGCCCTAAGAATTAAAGTTAAAACTGCGCACAGTCCCGCAATCGCAGCGCGATACAACCCGGCGCATAGTGGACGCCAGGTTACTTTTAATCAACTCTTAAAACGCCTTAATGTCACAATCTATTGAAATAAAGCAACTTTACTTGATTGCAATCAACCATTGGGGCTTTAACAAAATTTAATGCACATTCGGACAGCGACTTTGGTAGGAGGCGCGCCGAGGAACGTTCGCCAGTACCCGTTCATCCCGCATCCTGAATAGCGCTTACCGACCGCCGCTCGGCGGGTCGGCAGCCTACGCGTGCTGGCTGATGTGCATGGTGCCATTAGCCTCGGCTCCGCTTTCGTCACGCCAGCGGACTTGGTGCAACCAGTTTCCCTACGCTGCCCGCTGGCATTTGCGGTTCCTACCATCGCTTGGCTGGCTTTCTGCAAATCTGCTGGTCGCAGCTTGTGCCTTAGGCGCACAAAGTGCATCAGCCCAGACAACGGTCTTTGCCGACTTCACGGTTCAGCCTACTGGAACGGGAGCCAACTTTGTTGCAGACAAAATCACCGGTAATTTTGTTGAAATTGCCAACTTCAGCACGGACGGCAGCTTTTCGGCCAACCTGTACTGGAAAGGCGGCGCCTTCGTCGCCAATGACGGTACAACCCAGCTGACAGCCAGCGCAACCGGCCTAGGGACGAACTACGGGATTTACGCGCTGTATACTGCGGACGCCACCTTCTCCAGGTCTGGCACCCGGACGGACTTCAACTTTACGTCCGGCACCGGATCGCTGTCGTTCTGGCTCGACCCGGGCAACAATACCGAATATGTCCCTGGGCCCGGCAATGATTTCGTTGGCTCGAATACGGGGGACGATATCCGGATCGCCAATGGCGATCCCCTTTCAGGCAACGGCTTCCTCGATTCAGCCAATCCGCAGTGTGGCGGGGGCATCTTCTGCGGCGCGTTCGGCTCAACGACGACGTTCCAGTTGATCGATCCTGACGGCACTAGCTTTTTCATTGCGCCTACCCCGTTCTATCAGCTGTCATTCCAGTCCGGCCAGTTGAATAACTTCGATCCGACCGGTCGCCAGGTCCTGAACGGCTCTCTCGACGTCGTCTTCAACGGTGTCCCTGTCCCCGAACCAACCAGCATCGCCTTGCTGGGACTTGGCCTGATCGGCCTGAGCCGTCGTCGCAGGAAGGGCTGACCGTTAGGCAAAGTAATCAGATAAGGTCCGCTGTCGGAAATTTTTACACGGGGGTGAAGCCATGACTGCGAGGTTGTGGCTTTTTTTTCGTGGGCTCTGCCTGTGCCGGCGGGCGCGGCCGGATCTGCCGGTCGCGTAATCAATTCATTTGCACGCCCTGCAGACAGCGTCGATTGCCTCTTGCACGAAACGTTGCCTTTCCTTATCGGTGCTAAGGAAACCGGCGAAATGCATTGCTTTGTCAGGCGATACCGTGCCCACTTCGGCAAGGAAATCAATTGAAATATGCCTGTCATTCAAGCTGGGATCGGATGACGGAAACGATGTAAGGCAGTCTCTTGTCTTGAGTGTCCCGACCTGCCGGACTAACCGTTCTGGCCGGCGGCCGGCCGCGAGCCGCCGGCCGCCTGGATACTTTCCGGAAAAAACAAAAGCCGGCTGGCGCCGGCTCCTGTCTGTTTCGGTCGAACCGCCCTGCCTGGCGCGGTCGTTTTCGGCTTAGCCGCCGAAGTAGGTGTCGTTTACATCGCCATAGTGGCGGATGGAGGCGGCGCGGATGGCTTCGGCGCGCACGTCCTGGCGGCTGCGGCCGCCGGCGGCATACACGGTGTCCTGGCCGTCATGCTGGCGCTGCGCGGTCGTGCCTTCGGCGGTGGCCTGGGCCAGGTCCTGGCGCACTTCGGCGCGGGTCAGGCGGGACTGGAAAGCGGCGTCCGGCGCGACGAATTCGGTCTGCTGGGCAAAGGCCGAACCGGTGGCAGCGAGGATGGCGACAGCGGCGAAGATATTCTTGACGTTCATGGTGTACTCCAAAATAAAGGTTGAGGAGGCGGGCACCGCAGTCAAGGCAATCATGAGTCTAGTCTGCCTGTCGGGTCCTGCCTCGCTGAGCCGCACCGGCTGGTGCGTTCATCGATGGACACAGTGTACCGATACCCTCGGCTGCGAAAAACAGCGTTGCTGTCAATTCACCATTGCCGATTTCGAAATAATCAGCGCTCCCCCCGCCTCCGTCCTCAACCCTCGTAACGCCGGCTGCCCTCGAGAATGGCCTGCGTTCCCAGCACGCCGTTGAGCGCATCGAAGTCCAGCATGCGGCCGGCATTGCCCTTGTTGCTGCCGCTCTGGCGCAACTCGCCGAAGTAGGCTTCCAGCGCATGGGCCACCGCGCGCACCGTGCCGCCCGGGAAGATCGCTAGGCGGTAGCCGATCTCCTGCAGTTCCTGCGCATTCTTCAGCGGCGTCTTGCCGCCTTCCACCATGTTGGCCAGCAGCGGTACCCGGCTGGCGAAACGCTCGGTGACGATGCGCATCTGCGCCGCATCGCGGACGGCCTCAATGAACAGCACATCGGCGCCGGCTTCCAGGTAGGCTTCGCCGCGATCCAGCGCCGCCTCGAAGCCGTCGACCGCCACCGCATCGGTGCGCGCAACGATCAGGGTCTGGTCCGAAGCGCGGGCATCCAGCGCCGCCCGGATCTTGCCGACCATTTCGGCGGCGCCGATCAGCTGCTTGCCGTCGAGGTGGCCGCAGCGCTTCGGACTGGTCTGGTCCTCGAGCTGGATCGCCGACGCGCCGGCGCGCTCGAAGCGCCTGACGGTGCGCTGCACGTTCAACGCATTGCCGTAACCGGTGTCTGCATCGATGATGACCGGCAGCGCGGTGCGCTCGCGGATGGTAGCCATGGTTTCGCAGACCTCGGCGAAACTGACCAGGCCGATGTCGGGCGCACCCAGGCGGGTGTAGGCGATGCTGGCGCCCGACAGGTACAGCGCTTCGAAGCCAGCGCGCTCGGCCATTAGCGCCGAGAATGCGTCATAGACGCCGGGCGCGATCAGGATCTGCTGCTGCAGCAGCCGTTGTTTCAGGGTCATCGTGCGTCCTTGTCATCTTCATTCGGTTGCGGCGCATTGCGCGCCAGGCGTTTCTTCAGATGCGGCAGCAGCCCGCCGTCGTCCACCATCGCCATCAGGAAGCCCGGGATGGGTTCGCAGGCCAGCGTCAGGCCCTGCTGCGGCAGCACGATGCGGCCCGCGACCGGATCGACTTCGATCGGCGCGCCGTCGGGGATGCCGGCGGTGTCGGCGCAGACCAGCGCCATCAGCCCGAGGTTCAGCGCATTGCGATAGAAGATGCCGCCGAAGGACTGCGCCACCACGGCGCGGATGCCGAGCGCCTTCAGCGCCTGCGGCGCCTGTTCGCGCGAGGAGCCGATGCCGAAATTGCGTCCGGCGACCAGGATGTCGCCCTCGCGCACGCCGCCAGCGAATTCGGGCCGCACCGCTTCCAGGCAATGCGCGGCTAGTTGCGCGATCGGCAGCTTCATGTACAGGCCGGGCGCCATCACGTCGGTATCGACGCCGTCGCCGAACTTCCAGACGCGCGCGCTCATCGATGCGCCTCCAGCAGGATGCGCGGGTCCACGATGCGACCCGCCACCGCCGACGCCGCCACCGTGTACGGCGAGGCCAGCCAGACCCTGCTGCTGGCGGCGCCCATGCGGCCGCGGAAGTTGCGCGCGGTCGACGAGATCACGCGCTCGCCTTCGCCGAAACGGAACTGGCCGTAGCCGGCGCAGGCGCCGCAGCCTATCGGCAGGATCTGCGCGCCGGCATCGGCCAGCGCCTGCAGCGCGCCTTCCGACTGCGCGACCTGCTGGTCGCGCAGCGAAGCCGGGGCGACCAGCAGCCGCTTGCCGGTTGCGACCCGCCGGCCGCGCAGGATGCGGGCCGCCATGCGCAAGTCCGACAGCTTGGCGCCGGTGCACGCGCCGATATAGGCAGTGTCGATCTCCTGTCCTTCGAAGCGGTCGACCGGCGCGGCGTTGGCAGGACTGTGCGGCGCGGCCACGTGCGGCGAGAGCGCGGCCGCGTCGAACACATGGTGCGCCAGCAAAGGCGCGCCGGCGTCCGTGCGCCAGTCGGCAAGGGCACGTTCCTGCGCGAAGTCGCCGCCATCGCCGTTCAATGCGCCGACCGCCTGCAGATAGGCCCGCGTGATCGCGTCCGGCGCCACCAGGCCGGCCTGCGCGCCCAGCTCCGCGGCCATGTTGGCCAGCGTCATCCGCTCCTGCATGTCCAGCGCCGCGACCGCGTCGCCGGCGTATTCCACCGTCTGGTACTGTCCGCCGTCCATGCCCAGCTTCGCGCACAGAAACAGCATCATGTCCTTGGCCGAAACCCCGTCGCAAAGACACCCGGTCCATTCCAGCAGGATGGTGCCGGGCACCTTGAGCCAGATTTCGCCGGTCACGAGCACGCCCAGCATTTCGGTGGCGCCGATGCCGAACATGTAGGCGCCGAACGCGCCGCCGGTGCTGGAATGGCTGTCGCCGCCGACGGCAAGCATGCCGGGCCGCAGGTGGCCCTGCTCCGGCAGCACCACGTGGCAGATGCCCTGTTCGTCGTGAAAGTTGCGGATGCCGGCTGCCTGCACCCAGTCGCGGGTGAAGCGCAGGATCTGCTGCGAATCCGGGTCGGCGGCCGGCACGTAATGGTCGGTGACGATCACGTAGCGGTCGGGGTCCCACACGCGGGCGCCGAGCGCCTCGAGCATCGGCGCGACGCGCCGCGGGCCGGACGAGTCATGCGACATCGCCAGGTCGACCTTGCAGGTGACGATCTCGCCCGGCTCCACCGCGTCCTTGCCGGCGGCGCGCGCGATGATTTTCTGCGCTAGCGTTTTCATCGGCAATTACTCCGCCACCGCGCCGGAGAATTTCACGACCTTGGCCCAGTGCTGCACGTCGCGCACGACGAATTCGCCGAACTGCTGCGGCGGCATCGCGCTCGGGGTGCCGCCATCGGTCTCCAGCTTCTTCACGAAGGCCGGGTCTTCGATCGCCTTTTTCGCCGCTTCGTACAGGCGCTGCGTGACCTCGGCCGGCATTTTGGCCGGGCCGAACAGGCCGAACCAGGCATTCGACTCGAAGCCCTTGACCGTCTTGCCGATCGGCGGGACGTTCGGAAACTGCGGCATCGGCGTGGCGCTGGTCACGCCGAGCAGCTTGATCTTCCCGCCCTGCAGATGCGGCAGCACATTCAGCGCGCTGGCGAACATCAGTTCCACGTGGCCGGCCAGTACGTCGGTGACGGCCGGATTGGTGCCCTTGTAGGCGACATTGACGATGTTCGCGCCCGTCATCATCTTCAGCTGCTCGCCAGCGAGGTGCAGCGATGAGCCGCTGCCGCCGATGGCGAAATTGAGCGCGCCCGGATGCTTCTTCGCATGGTCGAGCAGCTCCGCCAGGGTATTGGCCGGAACGTTGTGATTGGCGATCAGCACGCTGGGCACGGTGGCGACCATGGTGATCGGCGTGAAATCCTTGATCGGGTCGAACGGCAGCTTCGGATACAGCGAGGCGTTGATGGTGTGGCTGGTGAAACTCATCAGGATGGTCTCGCCGTTGGGCGCGCTCCTGGCCACCATCTCGGCGGCGATGTTGCCGCCCGCGCCGCCGCGGTTTTCAACGATCACCGGGCGTTTGAGGCTGACCTCCATGCCCCTTCCGACAGCGCGCGCCAGCGTGTCGGTGGTGCCGCCGGCCGGCGCGCCGACGACGATCCTGATCGGCCGCGCATTGTCCTGGGCCAGGGCCGGCATCGAAGCCGCGGCGATGCCCGCTGCGGCGATGGACAGGGTTACTGCTGCGCGTCGCAGCGTGGGTCGCTTGGTCTGCATGTCTCTCTCCTTGATATTCGATTCGTGAAGGTTTCGGCACCGGTCTGCGCCGGCTTGCCTTCTCCCTTGCGTTGCATGGCCCGACGTCAGGCCGTGGGCGCGGCCGCTAGCTCAGGGCTGCGCGACCTCGTCTTTCTGGTACCAAACGCGCGCCTCCTCGTCGCCGCCGCGCCACAGGTCCATCCGGTATTCATAGCGGTCGGGCCGGTACAGGCCCTGCAGCCACTGCACCGGCAGGCCGTCGGCATCCAGCACCAGGCGCCTGACGGCAAGCAGCGGCGCGCCCACCGGCACGTCCAGCAGCGATGCGACGCCGGTATCGGCCAGCCGCGCCGACATCGTCTGGCGGGCATGGCCGACCTTGACCCCCTGCTCTTCCAGCAGCGTCAGCATCGGCCTGGCGCCCAGCGCGTCGGCTTGCAGCCGATCGCCGATCACTGTTGGCACGAAGGTCGTGATGTGCGACACCGGGCCGCTGGCGAGACTGCGCACCCGCACCGTCCGGACCGCGATTTCACCAGCCGGCAATGCCAGGTCGGCGGCAATGTCCGGCGGCGGCGCGACCCGCGCATGGCTGATCACGCGCACCGAGGTGTCCAGGGCCGAACTGATGATGTTGTCCAGGAGACCGGTGGAACGCCGCTGCTCCAGCGTCTGCCGCGCCACGTTCGGATTGACAAAGGTGCCGGCGCCGCGCCGGCGGGTCACCAGGCCCTCCTGCACCAGCTGGTCCAGCGCCTTGCGCATCGTGATGCGGGACACCTTGTATTGCCTGGCAAGGTCAAGTTCGCCCGGCAATGGCAGCGTCGCGTCGCAGTCGGCGACGCAGCGGTCGCGCAGGACCAGGTAAATCTGGTGGTACAGGGGCACGACCGAACCGGTGATGGCTTCCATGGCGGGCAATGTACGAAAGACTGAAAGCGGGGATGCTATCTTTGACCTATTGTCCTGTCAATAGGACATTTAAGTCTGTGTGGAAGGGTGGAGCAGAAGGTTAACGGTAGCGCCTCGGGGAAACCGCGTGCCTTGTGTCGGGAGAATTCAATGCGCCCTAGATGGCTGCAAGACGCCCACGTGCGCCACGCGGATTACATCCAGTCGCCTCATTCAGCCGCAACTTTCAGGGCGATCTGCGCATGACCTTTAAGGAAATTGCAGGATCAAATCCCATTAATGAAGAATGGATAGGACCGATCTTTCGGATGACAATAAATGCGATACGCGGAAATGAAAACTGCGTCATCACGGCGCAGTCATTACAATTGGGTGTGGATCAGGAAAGTCGTATCTGTATTACGCAAACTTCCGCCCAGCGGTTAAGACTGCCAGCACAATAATTCCGTTTCTGACAGTGCGGTCATCCAGACCCGATTAGGGAGATTTGCCTTAAATGGCTTCAGCCATTGCCCGGACACGCGCCACCTGCTTGGCGCTGACGCGGCCGGTCGTCGATACGGCATTGGTCATTGCCATAGCAGTTTTAAAAACGTCGAGCCACTCGCCGAAAGAAAGGCTGCGCTGCGGGGACGCGGCCGTTTTCCTGAAGAAGGAAGGAATAGCGGCGCCGGAATAAGTCATCATCGAACTGGTCATATTTATCCTGTGAAACAATTAATTTTGATGGGTCTACTATATGCCTCCATGCAATTTCTTACCAATTGCGGCTTGTGTTACCAACCATCACCAGAATGAATATGACGGCGCAATTGCCTAATCCGCCGCCAGCATTGGAACAATGGACGTTCCACGGAACCGGAATTAGCGCGATGAAAATGGCTGCCAAAGGGCATCAGCCAATCAAGGGACAGCACGCACGTTGAACACCATGGGAGCCCATGCGGTTTCAGCGCAATAGGCTGTTCGGGACCGTATTGATGCGCGATCTGAGATATTTCCCTGCACGCTCCATATAAACAATGCCGTATCCGCGACAACACCTTCGCATGCTTAGTGGAAAAGCTTGAGGCGATAAGACGCCGCATCGCGGCTGGATGGCCAGCCGGCGCATTGGCGAAATGGACTGATGCATCTCAAGGTTTGGCCCGTTATAAAAACTATATTAATGAAACAATTTGCAATTCCCGTTTTTACAAACGGCACTTCCCTCTTGCAGCCGGCTTGCCGTTATTTTCGCCGCACAGTCTTTCCAGGGTTTTAAGGGAGCAACAGCAGTATCACACGCGTTTTCTTTACTTGTCATACCGCTAAGAAGACTGGAGAAAACCGTGTACGCAGGCTGATCGAAATAGCTTCAGGCGATGGCGGCAATGCCAGTCGTTATCGTCAATGGCTATGTCGGGCAGCGCGACAGGCATCGATCCCAAGGAAACTAGGAGACTTCAATGAGACGGTTTTTCGCATGGTTGCTACTGATCCTTTCCGTCATTCTGGGAGGGCAAACCGCTTCGGCCAGGGATGGCCGGGACGATGACCAGGACTGGCGGTCGGACACGCCCCGATTCAAGGTGGATGCGGATTGGCCCAAACCCCTACCCAACCAATGGCTGCTGGGCCAGGTGGCCGGCGTCGCAGTCGACCGGCATGACAATATCTGGATCATCCAGCGCCCGCTGACACTCACCGCCGACGAAGCCGGCGCGGCGCAAACGCCGCCACGCTCCGACTGCTGCAAGCCGGCTCCGTCGGTGATGACCTTCGACCGCCAGGGCAACCTGCTGCAGGCATGGGGCGGGCCGGCCGATCCCGGCTTCCTGTCCACGCGCTGCACGCCTGAAAAAGGGTGTGAATGGCCCACGAATGAGCATGGCATCTTTGTGGATCACAACGATAATGTCTGGATAGGCGGCAATGGACAGCCGAACCACCAGGTGCTCAAGTTCAGCCGCGATGGCACCTTCCTGCTCCAGATCGGAAAATCCGGCACGACGGGCGGCAGCAATGCGAAAGACGGCGGACCGAACGGCACGCCCCTGCTGGGGCAGCCCGCCGACATCGAAGTCGATCCGCTCAATAACGAGGCGTATATCGCGGACGGCTATCAGAACAAGCGTGTTCTTGTGGTCAATGGCAATACGGGCAAATACATTCGCCATTGGGGCGCCTATGGCAACACGCCGTCCGATGACGACCCAGGACCGTATGTCCCCGGCTTGTCCCCTGCTGCGCAATTCCGCAGCCCGGTCCACTGCGTACGGATCGCGAACGACGGTCTGGTGTATGTATGCGATCGCCTGAATAATCGTATCCAGGTCTTCCATAAGGACGGCCGCTACGTCAAAGAATTCTTTGTCGAGACCGATACGCTGGGCAACGGCTCCACATGGGATGTCGACACGTCTCCCGACAGTCGTCAGACCTGGATCTACAACCCGGACGGGGAAAACAACAAGGTCTGGATTCTCAATCGCCAGACGGGCGCGATCGCGGGCACCTTCGGTCGCAACGGTCGCTACGCCGGCCAGTTCCACTGGGTTCATAACCTGGCTGTCGATTCCCGCGGCAATATCTATACGGCCGAGGTCGACACTGGCAAGCGCGCCCAGAAGTTCACGCCGGTGCATCGTGACGATCGTGGCCGTCGTGACTGACGCGACGCTGTGCCACGTAACCAGGGAGGCGCGATTCGCGCCTTCCCATGCGATCCGGCTGGCCCAAGCGCTCGCCGGATCGCTGAAGCTGCTGCTGGCCTGCGCGGTGCTTATCTTGCTGTCGCCGGCAGGCCCCGCCCAGGCACATGACGTTCCCGGAGAATTCCGGGCGCATGCGCTTGTCAAGCCGGAAGCCGCCCGCCTGCAGGTGCTCGTCCGGGTTCCGCTGTCATTGCTGCTCAATATCGATCTGCCGAAGAAGGGCCCGGGCTATATTGACCTCGCACAGGCGGATGCAGGCGTTGAGCGCGCCGCGGCGGCGATCGACAAGGTGCTGGAAATCTACGAGGATGACCAGCGCCTGTCGTCCGCAGGCAGGCAAGCGCGGATTTCACCGCCGTCGGACCGCGCCTTCGACCGCTTCGACAGCGCGCGGGACCTGGTTCAGGGTCCGAAGCTGCCCGACGATGCTTACGTCTTCTGGAACCAGGGTTATTTCGACACGCTCGTCGAGTATCCGATCCGGTCCGACAAGTCGCGATTCTCGCTGCGCTTCAATGTTGCCCCGGGCTTGAAGGACCGACTGAAATATGACCTGCGCTACATTGAGCCCGATGGCGCCGTGCATGCCTATGACCTGTCCGGCGAAACCGGCCTGCTTGCGCTCGATCCACGCTGGTACCAGGCCGCATCGACCTTTATCGGATCCGGTTTCAGGCACATCCTCGACGGGCCGGACCACTTGCTGTTTCTGCTGTGCCTGATCCTGCCGTTCCGACGGATAGACTGGAATCTCGCGGGCGTCATTACCGCGTTCACGGTTGGGCATTCGATCACGCTCATTGCCGCGGCCTATCATTTCGTTCCCGCGGGAAGCTGGTTTGCGCCGCTGGTGGAATTCCTGATCGCGGCTTCCATCCTTTATATGGCGGTTGAAAATGTACTCACGCCCAACCTGACGCGCCGCTGGCTGTACAGCGGCCTGTTCGGCCTCGTGCATGGCTTCGGCTTTTCGTTCATCTTGCAGTCCCAGCTGCAGTTCGCAGGGTCGCATCTGCTCGTTTCCCTGCTGGCGTTCAATGTCGGCATCGAAATCGGCCAGCTGCTGGTGCTGGTGCTGGCGATGTCATTGCTCACTTTGCTGTACCGCAGCCATGCAGGATCGCGCCGCCCGCTCACGATCGCGATCTGCCTGTTCGTCGGCCATACCGCGTGGCACTGGATGGGCGAGCGCGGCGAGGCGGTGCTGAAGGCCGACTGGCCCGGCTTCGGCGAGGTGTTCACCGCACTCTCGCCCTTCGCGGCCATCGTGCTGTCCGTTGGTGTGCTCGGCGGCCTGGCCGTGCTGCTGCTCAGGCTCTATCGCCAGCAAGGGAAAACCTGACGGCAGGCTGCGCGGCGCGGCGCGCTGCCAGGTTTGCAGGGTGCGGCCGATCCGGCTTCAGGCGCTCGAGGGAACACGGCGTGCGCCTCTGGGCAGCAGCGCGGCAACGACGCCCACCAGCGGCAGATAGGCAATGGCCTGGTACACGTCGGCGATGCTGGTTTTGTCCGCGAACATGCCCAGCACCGCCGCCCCGAGGCCGCCCATCCCGAAAGCAAATCCGAAGAACAGGCCCGACACCATGCCCACCCTGCCCGGCATCAGCTCCTGGGCATAGACCAGGATTGCCGAGAAGGCGGACGACAGCACCAGCCCGATGACGATGGTGAGCACGGTTGTCCAGAACAGGTTCGCATGGGGCAGCATCAGCGCAAATGGCGCCACGCCCAGGATCGATACCCAGATCACCGGCTTGCGGCCGATGCGGTCGCCGATCGGGCCGCCGAGCACGGTCCCCACGGCGGACGCAAACAGGAAATAGAACAGGTGCAGCTGCGCGCTCCGCACCGTCAGCCCGAAGTTCTCCATCAGATAGAAGGTATAAAAGCTGCTCAGGCCGGCCATGTAGAAATACTTCGAGAAAATCAATACCAGCAGCACGGCGATGGATCCGAACACCACCTTGCGTGAATAAGGCGACGCGACCGGCGCCTTCCTTGCGGCGCTGGCGGCCAGGTTGTGCGCCGCATACCAGCGGCTCACCGCCAGCAGCATGCCGATGCCCAGCAACACGATCACCCCAAACCAGGCGACGCTGCGCTGTCCGAACGGCACGATCACCGCGGCCGCCAGCAGCGGCCCGATCGCGGTGCCCATATTGCCGCCCACCTGGAACACGGATTGCGCGAAGCCATGCTGTCCGCCGGAAGCGAGGCGCGCGATCCGCGATGACTCCGGGTGAAAGATCGACGAGCCGATGCCGATCAGCGCGGCGGCCGCGAGCAGCATGGCATAGGTGGGCGCGAAGGCCAGCAGCAGCAGCCCGGTCAGCGTGGAAAGCATACCCAGCGGCAGCGAGTACGGTTTCGGCCGGCGGTCGGTGACCAGGCCCACCAGCGGCTGCAGCAGCGAGGCGGTGAGTTGGTAGGTCAGCGTGATGAGTCCGATCTGGGCGAAGCTCAGCGCGAAATCACCCTTGAGGATCGGATACATCGCCAGGATCAGCGACTGCATCATGTCGTTGACCATGTGCGCACTGCTGATGGCGCCGAGTATGCCGAATGCCGGCCTGGCCTTGCGGCCGGCGCCTGGGGCGGGAACGGACATACCGGTCCGCACAGGATGGGCGTCTGCGGAATTGTCGGCGGTGGTTGTCATTGGGCGGCTTTCACACTGGGATCTGCACAGTGGCCCGGGCGGAAGACTGACCTGCCTGGGCTGGATCAGCCAAGGATACCGAATTATCCCGCCGCACATTGTGAATTCAGCACGGCGCCTTGCCCTTAACCATCGGAAGGGGATGGTCGATGCAGACAGGGGCGCAGCCATACGAACGGTCAGGGGACCCGCGATCTCCCTACTGACTTCCGGTTTTTACGAGCGGTTTTCTACCGGCCTGGAGAGTGTGCTATGCCCATCGGCAGGCGCGTCGGCCACGGCCCTGGGTCCCGGAGACGCCAATGACGCGCTACAGCGAAGTGACCAGCAATCACAATGCCGTTTATTTATCCCGTGCTTGCGGTTCTTCCAGACGGTACGGGACGCATGGGCAAGTATGCCGCCCCCTTGGCACCAGCGATCGCAGAGACGATCAAGCTGCTATTTTTTGCGGCGCGTATTGCGAGGCAATGCGGGCGATCGCGGCCTGGGCCATCGCAGCGGTGCCGGTGCTGCGGTCGCGCAACCGTCGAAACCGCAGTTCATTCAATTCACCGCTGCGCAGGCCGGCATCCGCGCTTTGGAACACATCGCGCTGCAGCATGCGAATGGCGCTGCAGTGTTTTTCAGCCTCGCCGAGAATCTGCTGGTGCAGCGCTGTCAGCGAGTGCATGTCAGGCGACTGTGCAAGCTTTCCCGCAACGTAGGCGAAGGATTGCACGATGAGGTCGGTACGGCGTTTTAATTGGGTGATCATGACAGGGCTTATTCAGCGTAGTGGTGATACCGGTTTAACGCCGCAGGACGGATTTGGATGACACATTAACAAATGCTTACAAACTGCTGGCAATTTCCCGTTTCCGGGACGCCCGCATGCCTGCACCCGTCCTGCCGCCGGCCCCTACGGCAGCGATGCCGTACCCGATCCCGCCACCGCGCCCGCCTGAAGACTCCTGTCCGCAGTCACCAAGCGGCCACGGACAGGATCAGGGACGGCAATCCCGATTGCCGTCAGGTCACCGCCAAAAACCGATGCCGACGGCGTCTCGCATCAGGGGAAGACCAGCACCGGCACGGTCGACTTCTGCAGCACCTGCTGGGTCGTGCTTTCGTCGAAGAGCTGATCCAGCAAACCCATCCGCCCCCGGGTCGCCATGAAGATCGCGTCGCAGTGCCTATGCCGCGCCACCGCCACGATCTCGTCGCACGGCAGGCGGGACTGGACGACCACCGGCTCGCAGGAGACGCCGGCGCGTTCGGCAGCCTCGACTGCCTGCGCGAGGTACGCCCGCGCCATGCGCGCATGCTGCTGCTCGACGATCGCGCCGTCCATGAGCGCGTCCCTGTCCGACGCATTGAACAGGCGCGGCTCGGCGACCGACAGCAGCACCAGGCTCCCCTGGCGCGCCTTTGCCATTTCGATTGCCGCTGTAACGGGCCGGTAAGACAGCGGCGAGCCGTCGATCGGTACCAGGATATTGTTGAACATGGTGACTCCCACTGGAATACGAATGCAGATGGACCTGCGCTGCGCAAGCAGGCAGATGGGGGCTACCCGCCTTCACGGGCAGCCGCGTGCGCCAAACGATATCGATTGCCGGCGCCAGGCCAGCCGGACGAGGCTAGGCGCGCGGTGGGGGTGACGCAGTCAACGGGTAGAACGAGGGAGGGAATGGCACCTGGCGCTGCGAGGCCGCAGCGCCGGACGTGCGGGCATCGCCGAACGCCGGGATCAAGGCGAGGTAATCCGAGGAATCGGGCGTGCCCGACACCTCCAGCGGGTCATCGTCGGCGCACGCCGGATCGGCATCGAGTCCGGGCGTGCAATTCGTGGTCGCCGCCGCGGTCATGCCCACCACCCCGTCCTTGGCCATCAGGCTGCCGAACCCGTCGACCAGGAAGTGGACGGGCAGGATCAGGATGGCAAGAACGAGAATGAGTTTTTTCATCGTGAAGAAGGGCGAACGGTGCGGCACGTGGTCAGGGATTGATCGCCGGAGCGGCTTACGCAAATTCGAGGGTTCATCGCGAGAAAAGTTCAGCCGGCGGCAGGTTCATCCCGATGCGGCGATGCGCAGGCACGCAACGGGTCGAAACCAGTCCCGGATATTGTCCATCCGAATCAAGGGTTTGTCGAAAGTGGCATCGATTCGCGATTCCTGACTGTAGAGCTGCCTTGGTCTGTCAAAATACCAACCTCGTCATCCCTGCCG
Source organism: Noviherbaspirillum suwonense (assembly GCF_900182955.1). Lineage (GTDB taxonomy): Bacteria > Pseudomonadota > Gammaproteobacteria > Burkholderiales > Burkholderiaceae_D > Noviherbaspirillum_A > Noviherbaspirillum_A suwonense. The sequence continues at coordinate 75,326 of NZ_FXUL01000026.1, forward strand.
TGTTTCATCCCGCTCATCTTCTGACTACATTGCCCGGTGCCGATGCTACTCCTGTGCCTTGTCCTACTGCCTTTCGTCGGCAGCCTGCTGGTCGCCTTCCTGCCCGCCCACGCCCGCAACCGCGCGGCCGGCCTGGCGGGCTGCACCGCGTTCCTGGGGCTGCTGCTGGCCGCCTATCTCTATCTTTGGGTCGGCGTCGGCGAGGTGCTGCGCTTTGAAGCGCGCTGGCTGCCGGCCTACGGACTGAACTTCATGCTGCGCATGGATGGCCTGGCATGGCTGTTCTCCATCCTGGTGCTGGGCATCGGCGTGCTGGTCATACTCTACGCGCGCTACTACATGTCGCCCGAAGACCCGGTGCCCCGGTTCTTTGCTTTCCTCCTTGCCTTCATGGGCGCGATGCTGGGCGTGGTCCTGTCCGGCAACCTGATCCAGCTGGTGATCTTCTGGGAGCTGACCAGCCTGACGTCCTTCCTGCTGATCGGGTACTGGCATCACCGCATCGACGTGCGGCGCGGCGCCCGCATGGCCTTCACCGTCACCACCATCGGCGGGCTGTGCCTGCTGGCCGGCGTGCTGCTGCTGGGCCGCATCGTCGGCAGCTACGACCTCGACGTCGTGCTGGCCGCGGGCGACGTGGTCCGCGCGCATGCATGGTACGTGCCCGCGCTGGTGCTCGTTGCCCTCGGCGCGCTGACCAAGAGCGCGCAATTCCCCTTCCATTTCTGGCTGCCCCATGCGATGGCAGCGCCCACGCCGGTGTCGGCCTACCTGCACTCGGCCACCATGGTCAAGGCCGGCGTGTTCCTGCTGATGCGGCTCTGGCCGGTGCTGTCGGGCACGCCCGAATGGACCTGGCTGATAGGCGGTGCGGGCGTGTGCACGCTGCTGCTGGGCTCCTTCGTGGCCATCTTCCAGCACGACCTGAAGGGCCTCCTGGCCTATTCGACCATCAGCCACCTGGGCCTCATCACGGTGCTGCTGGGCATAGGCACGCCGCTGTCGGTGGTGGCAGCCATCTTCCACACGATGAACCACGCGATCTTCAAGGCCTCGCTGTTCATGGCCGCCGGCATCATCGATCACGAGACCGGCACCCGCGACATGCGCGTGCTGCGCGGCCTGTACAAGGCGATCCCCTTCACCGCGATGCTGGCCATCGTCGCCAGCGCCGCCATGGCCGGCGTGCCGCTGCTCAACGGCTTCCTGTCCAAGGAAATGTTCTTCGCGGAGACCGTGCATGTCGGCGGCACCGAAAACTGGTGGATGTCGTACGCGGCCGTGGCAATGGGCATCTTCAGCGTCGCCTATTCGCTGCGCTTCATCAGCGTCTTCTTCGGCCCGCTGCCCGACGATCTGCCGAAGAAGCCGCACGAGCCGCCGCGCTGGATGCGCTTCCCGGTGGAGTTCCTGGTGCTGCTGTGCGTGGTCGTGGGCATGGTGCCCGAGCTTACGGTCGGCCATTTCCTGGCATTTGCATCGGTGTCCGTGCTGGGCCAGGACATCCCGTCGTATGACCTCGGCATATGGCATGGCTTCAACCTGGCGCTGATGATGAGCCTCGTCGCCCTGTCGGGCGGCATCCTGTTCTATGTCCTGCTGCGCAAATACTACGCGCTGGCGTCGAGAAACCGGGTGCCCCTCCTGCACAGGCTCAAGGGCTCCCAGGCCTATGAGACCACGATGCTGACGCTGTTCCTGTCCGCCTCCTGGCTGGTCGACCGGCTCGGCACCCGCCGCCTGCAGCCGCAGCTGCTGGTGATCGTGGTCGCGCTGGTTGCGATTCCGCTGATGCTGGTCCGGCCCCTGCCGCAGTTCGCGGCCCCGCAGCTGACTGACGCCGACCCGCTGTTCGCGCTGATGTGGATGATAGGCGGCGCCTGCGCGATCGCCGCCGCCTGGAAGGCCAAGTACCACCGGCTTGCCGCGCTGCTGCTGGTGGGCGGCACCGGCATCGCCACCAGCATGACCTTCCTGTGGCTGTCCGCGCCCGACCTGGCGCTGACGCAGCTGATGGTGGAGACCGTCACGACGGTGCTGATCCTGCTCGGCCTGCGCTGGCTGCCGCCGCGCCGCATGCCGCAGGCCTTCGCCGAGCATGCGCCGCGGGCGGTGCAGGTGCGGCGCGCGCGCGACTTCGTCGTCGCGCTGGCCGGCGGGCTGGGCCTTGCCGCCATCAGCTACGCGGTGCTGACGCATCCGGCGCCGTCGAAGATCGGCGACTACTTCGTCACGCGGGCGCTTCCCGAGGGCGGCGGGACCAATGTCGTCAACGTGCTGCTGGTCGATTTCCGCGGCTTCGACACGATGGGCGAGATCACGGTGCTGGCCATCGTGGCGCTGACCGTGTATGCGCTGCTGCGGCGCTTCCGGCCCGCGCCTGAAAGCGTGGCCATTCCATCGCAGCAGGCAAGCGACGTCGACCCGGCCGCAAGCCAGTCGCCGACGCAGCAGGCGCGCAGCGGCTACCTGATGATCCCGTCGGTCTACCTGCGCTTCCTGCTGCCGTTCATGGGCATCGTCGTCGCCTATTTCTTCATGCGCGGTCATAACCTGCCCGGCGGCGGCTTCGTGGCCGGGCTGATTTTCGCCACGGCGATCATCGTGCAATACATGATCGCCGGCACCGCCTGGGTCGAGTCCCACATCCGGCTGCGGCCGCACCGCTGGATCGCCTACGGCCTGCTGATCGCCTGCGTCACCGGGCTGGGCGCATGGGTGCTCGGCTTCCCTTTCCTGACCAGCCATACCGCGCACCTGCATCTCCCGGTGCTCGGCGACATCCATGTGCCCAGCGCGTTCCTGTTCGACCTTGGCGTGTTCGCCACGGTGGTCGGCTCGACCATGCTGATCCTGGTGGCGCTGGCGCATCAGTCGGTGCGCAGCCATCGCGTCCCCGGCGGCGAGCCCGCCGCCATCCTGGCCATCCCAACCGAGGAGATCTCCTGATGGAAGCCGTCATCTCGATAGCCATCGGCGTGCTGTTCGGCTCCGGCATCTGGCTCATCCTGCGTCCGCGCAGCTTCCAGGTGCTGACCGGCCTGCTGCTGATGTCCTATGCGGTCAACCTGTTCATCTTCATTATCGGGCGGCTGTGGCTGGACCGGCCGCCGCTGACCCTGGGCGACGGCGCGCCCGATCCCGCGGCGCTGGCCGACCCGCTGCCGCAGGCGCTGGTGCTGACCGCCATCGTGATCGGCTTCGCCACCACCGCGCTTTACCTGGTGGTCATGATCGGCTCGCGCGGCCTGACAGGCACCGACCATGTCGACGGCAAGGAGCCGGATCAATGAGTTCAGGATGGATCCAGCACCTGATCGTCACGCCCATGCTGATCCCGCTGGTTTGCGGGGCGCTGCAGGTGCCGATCAATCACAGCCGCCATCGCCTGAAGCTCCTGATCAGCGCGGTCTCCGTCCTCGCCTTGCTGGCCAATGCCATCGCGCTGATGAAGCTGACCGATGGCGGCCACTGGCAGGACGGCATCGGCGTCTACCTTGCCGCGAACTGGGCCGCGCCGTTCGGCATCGCGCTGCTGGCCGACCGCCTTTCGGCGCTGATGCTGCTGCTCACCGCGCTGCTGGCGGCATGCACGCTGCTCTATTCGATGCTGCGCTGGAGCCGGATCGGGGTGCATTACAACTCCTTCTTCCAGTTCCTGCTGATGGGCATCAACGGCGCCTTCCTGACCCACGACCTGTTCAACCTGTTCGTCTGCTTCGAGGTGATGCTGGCGGCGTCCTACGGCCTGCTGCTCCACGGCTATAACGCGGCCAGACTGCAGGCCGGCATGCAGTACATCGCGGTCAACCTGATCGCCTCGCTGCTGTTCCTGATCGGCGTCGCGCTGATCTACGCCAGCACCGGCACGCTCAACATGTCCGACCTTGCCGCCCGCATCGCCGGTACCAGCGCCGCCGATATGGCGCTTCTGAAGGTCGGGGTGGGCGTGCTGGTCATCGCCTTCCTGATCAAGAGCGCGATGTGGCCGCTCGGCTTCTGGCTGCCGACCACCTATGCCGCGGCATCCCCGCCGGTGGCGGCGATGCTGGTGCTGATGACCAAGGTCGGCGGCTACATCATCCTGCGCATCTGGCTGCTGGTGTTTTCGGGCGACGCCGGCGCGGCGGCAGGCTATGGCATGGACCTGCTGCTATGGGGCGGCATGGCGACCATCGTCTTCGGCGCGGCTGGCATGCTCGCCAGCGAGACGGCCGGCCGGCTGGCCGGGTACGGCGCCATCGTATCGTCCGGCACGCTGCTTGCCGTGACCGGGTACGGCCAGCCGTCTCTGGTCACGGCCGGGCTGTATTACCTGCTCGGCTCGACGCTCGCGATGGCGGCGTTCGTGCTCCTGATCGAGCTGATCGAGCGCATACGCTCGCCGGGCGCGGCCTTGCTGGCCGTGACCATGGAAGCCTATGCGATCGAGGATGCGCCCGACCCGCCGGTGGGCGTCGGCATCCCGGCGGCGCTGGCCTTCCTGGGCCTGTCCTTCGCCGCCTGCGCGCTGATCATTGCCGGGCTGCCGCCGCTGTCCGGTTTCGTCGCCAAGTTCAGCCTGTTCCACGCGCTGCTCAACCCGCCGGCGCCCGGCGGCGCGATCGTGCCGGCCGGATGGACGCTGATGACGCTGATCTTCCTGTCGGGCCTGGCCGCCATCATTGCGCTGATGCGCTTTGGCGTGCGCACCTTCTGGGCAGCGGGCCGGGTGACGCCGCCGCGGCTGCAGCTGACCGAGGCGGCGCCGGTCAGCCTGCTGCTGATGCTGTGCGTGGCGATGACCGTGGAAGCCGGCCCGCTGCTCGACTACCTTGGCCGCACCTCCGACGGCCTGCACCGGCCAGAACACTACATCCAGCGCGTCCTGTCCGCGCCGGTCCTGCCAGGCCCGGTGGGCGATGGAGGCATCCGATGAGGCGATGGCTTCCCTTTCCTTGGATGTCGGCGGTGCTGCTGGGCCTGTGGCTGCTGCTGAACCAGAGCCTGGACCCCGCGCATTTGCTGCTGGCCGCGGGCCTGGGGATCGCCGTGCCGCTGCTGACGCGCAACCTGCAGCCGCTCGGCTACCCGAAGCTGGCCAGGCCATTCCTTTTCCTGCGGCTGCTGGGCATGTCGCTGGTGGAGATCGTGCGATCGGGCCTGAACGTCGGCCGCATCATCCTGTTTTCCAAGGCCGACGGCCTGAATTCCCAGTTCATCACGATCCCGCTGGACCTGCGCAATCCGCACGGACTGGCGTTGCTGTCCTGCCTGATCAATTCGACGCCGGGAACCGTGTGGGTGGAAATCCTGCCGGACCGGCATGCGCTGGCGCTGCATGTGTTCGACCTGCATGACGAACAGTGGTGGATCGACACGATCAAGTCCCGCTACGAACAACCCCTGATCGACATCTTTGAATAGGAGCCCACGATGATGGCCGCGCTGCTGCAGTTCTCCATCCATTATGTTTTCATCTGCGTGCTGCTGGCGATGCTGTTCTGCACGTTGCGCCTGATCGCCGGGCCGTCGGCGCATGACCGCGTGCTGGCGCTGGACACGTTGTGGATGTGCGCGATGCAACTGGCGCTGGTGCTGGGCATCCGCTATGCGAGCGACCTGTATTTCGAGGCCGCGATGCTGATCGCGCTGCTGGGCTTCGTGTCGACCATTGCGATGGCCAAGTTCCTGATGCGCGGCGAGGTGATCGAATGATCGCGCTCGATGCCATTCCCGCATGGGCGGCCATTCCCGTCGCCGTGCTGCTGATCGCCGGCGGCAGCATCATCGTAGTCGGGGCGCTAGGCCTGCTGCGCCTGCCCAATTTCTACCAGCGCATCCACGGCCCGGCCATCACGGTCACGCTGGGCACCGGCTTCATCCTGCTGGCGTCCATGCTCTTCTTTTCCGTGCTGCGTTCCCGCGTCATCGCCCATGAATTGATCATCGCGGCATTCCTGCTGATGACCGCGCCGGTCGTGGCGATGATGATCATGCGCGCCGCGGTCTACCGCGACCTGCGGGCAGGCAAGCATGACACCGGCGCGGCATCCGGGGAGGTCTACCGGCTGCCCCGAAAGGACTGAAGCGACCCGGGACGGGATAAGGAACCGCGGCGCCGCGCAGCTAGCGCTGGCCGTCGCTCGTCATTCGGCTCCTGAGCCAGTCGCCGGCGCCCGCATCCATCGCGGCGGCAATCGCCTGCGGCGGCAGGCTGTACACGGTCGCCCAGGTCGCACGTCCATCGGCGGCATTCGATGGGAAACTCGCGGTTTCGATTGGCCAGTGATACTTGCGCTTCAGGGTCCGAACGATAGCGGCAAGGGTCACGCGTCCGCGCAGCGGCTCGGCGCCGGTCTGGTCCGCGCTGGAAAGCAGGACGGCGAGCACGGCGCCGCGCGCGGTGCGCGGGCCGGGAAAAATGGGAGTCTTTGCAGGCATGCCCGCATTTTAGCCGCCCTGCCCCCATCCATGCGGGCCATCGGGTCGCCGCTGCGCTGCCCGCCTTCGCGCTCAGGCCGGCATCACCGGGGCCTTCAGGTGCCCTTCCTTGACCCACACGCGTGCGCCGGCGGCGCCGGTCGCTGCGTGCAGCCGCTGGCCCGGCGGCAGGCGCAGCCAGGACCAGGCGCGAAACCGGTCGCCGCCTTCCACGAACTCGCCGTCGAGCACGAAGACTTCCAGGCCGCCTTCCGGATCGAACGCGATTTCCCGGTTGGCCGCCCAGGTTTCGATGCGCACCGACTCGCGTTCGTCGCGATACAGCGGCTGCCGCATCACGTGCGGCCGCAGCGGGTCCGGCGCCGGCGGAACCTGCGCGGCAGGCAAGCGGACCTGCTGCCTGTCCGACGGCATGAACTGCCAGAGCTTGACCAGGATCGTGCAGCCGGCATCGCTGCGCGGCGTATGCCGGGTCTGCGGCGGATTCCGCACGTAGGCGCCGGGCGGATAGTCGCCATGCTCGTCCTGGAAGACGCCCTCCAGCACCAGGAACTCTTCCCCTCCGCCGTGCGTGTGCGGCGAAAAATGGCTGTGCGGCGCATAGCGGACGATGCTGGTGGCCCGGGCGACCTCGTCGCCGATCCGGTCCAGCATCTTGCGCGACACGCCCGGCATCGGGGAATCGATCCAGTCCATCGCGTCGGCATGGGCCACGGCCCTGAGGCTGAAGTCGGCGTTGAGGTTCATAAGGCTAGCACCCAGTCGGCAAGTGAAACGGTTAAGCGCAGGCGTAGAGGGAAAGCGTCCTCCGATGCCCGGTGTTCTCAGGTTTCCCAGGGCAGGACGATCTCGTCGCCGTCTGGCAAATGGACGACGACGGGACTGACCGAAAAGACGGCGACAATATCAAGCGCCTCCTTACCCGCGTTGATGATCTGGTGATCGACATTGGGCGGAATCACGACGGTCTGACCTGCCCCGAATCGTACCGTTTTGCCGTCGATATGCAACTCCCCATCGCCGCCGCTGCATAACACGACCTCTTCGCAATCATGCCGGTGCGGCGGCGTCGCCGATCCGGGCGACACCGATTGTTTCCATACCGACAATCCTTTCAAGCCGTGGCGGCTTCCGGCCAGCGTGGCGTGATCGATGCCGGCGATGCCGCTGGCCGCCGGTTGCTGTTCATTGAAGATGTACATTGCGTTTCTCCTGGGCTGATGGGCGCCATACGACGGCGGACGACACCAGTATGGGCCGGCAAATGCCATGGATGAATACGCCTGGATGTCATAAGATTAAGGAAAATTCTTCATCAATCGTCATGCAGGGATTCATTCATTTGCTGGCGTTCGCCTGTGCGGCGCGCCACCGGGGCTTCGCGGGCGCGGCCCGGGAACTCGGCGTGACGCCGTCGACCGTCGCCAAGCGCATTGTCCACCTCGAACAGGAACTGGGGATCAAGCTGTTTCACCGGACGACCCGCCAGGTGACGCTCACGTCGGACGGCGCGGCCCTGTTCAGGCGATGCGAAAGGATCCTGGCGGAGCTCGATGAATTCGCGCTGCAGGCCGCCGGCGCCGCAGGCGAACCGGCCGGTGAACTGCGCATCAATATTCCAATTACCTATGGGAAGCGCGTCGTGCTGCCGGCGCTGTCCACCTTGCTGCGTCGCTATCCCGGCCTGACTGCCGATGTGCGCCTGAGCGACATGCAGTGCGACCTCGTCAGGGAAGGCATGGATGCGGCGGTGCGCATCATGCACCTTGCCGATTCCTCGCTGGCATGCAGGCAGGTCGGGCAGCAGCACCTGGTGCTCTGCGCCAGTCCGGACTACCTGGCCCGCCATCCGGGGATCAGCCATCCCTCGCAACTCGGTGCGCACAGTTTCATCGTATTTCGCAATCCCACTTCCGGCAGGGAAAGACCGATACAGGTCCAGGTCGACGGCGCGCCCGGCGACCTGCATCCGACGCGGCGCCTGCTCCTCGACGACGGCGAAGCCATGGCGCAGGCCGCACTGGACGGCGTCGGCCTCATCCAGGTGCCCGACTACATCGCCGCAGACTACCTGGCAACGGGCGCGCTGCAGGAAGTGCTGCAGCCGTTCCGACCTCCGCCGCTGCCGATCCATGTCATCTGGCCCGGAAACCGGCTGATGCCTGCCCGGCTCAGGGTGTTCATCGACACGCTGGCCGGGCACGGTTCCCGGCATGACTTTCTGGCGCGGCCTGCGTGATGGACCGACGACGCGGCAGCACACGTTGAGCCCTTGCAGCTTGCCTGGGCTGCCGGGCGCAGGCGACCCTTGCCGCCTCGTCGCGCGCCGTCCGCTCCCTGCCGCTTACGCGTCCACCAGCATCGCGATGTCCTGCACGTCGAGCGTGCAGCCATGCCTGTTGCGCACGCCCTTCCCCCATGCCTGCACGTGCGCGCCGGCCTGCAGGTACGCGTGCAGTTCCGCGGCGGCATGCGGCGGCATGCGCAGCGCCGTGCCGTCGTCGAGCAGCGCACCGCGCAGTTCGCCTTTCGGCCCGTAGAGCGACAGCAGCACCGCGCCGCTGGCCTCCATCGGCTGCCTCTCGGCATGCGCGTCGTCATGAGGCGGCTTGTCGTGCGGAGGACCGTCGTCGACGATGGTCCTGCCGTCAGGGCCGGTGATGGCGATGGCGGCGACGATGTCGGCCGTGCGCGGCTTGAGGCCGCGTACCCTTACCTTGTCGCCGATGGCGACATGGCGCGTCACCTGGGCGGCAAGATGGGGCGGGAAGTGGACTTGCCTGTCCCGGTCCAGGATGAATCCATCCGGCTCGCCGTGCGGGTTGAGCAGGAAGCGGCGGACAGTGCCGCGTGTTTCGGGAAGCTGGTCGGGGTCGATCCAGTGCATGGCGGTTTCCTTGTTCAATTGGGTTGCTGGTTATAGAGCGGGCGCAGCTTGCCGGACGCGCCGAATGCCGTGGCCTGGAGCGCGCGGCCGTACTGGTTCTGGCTGCCGTAGCCCTGCGCCTCCACGCTTGTCCCCGGTTGCAGCAGACCGGAAAATTGCTGTGCGCTCGGCGGCGTCAACTTGATCACGGTGCCGTCGCGCAGCATCACGCCGTCGGGCTCCCCGCGCGGCGCGGTCGTCATGCGGTCGACTATGCCGCTGACGTCCAGCCTGACCAGGCCGGCGCCGCGCGGCGCCGGTGGCGGCAGGCGAACGGCGTCGGGCGCCGGCGGCTGGTCGGCCAGGCGAACGCCGCTGTCGGGATGGACGATCTGTTCGGCGCGCAGGTCGCCGCTGGCGCTGCGCATCCCGATAAGGCTAACCGGCGCACCGACCCGGAAGCTGTCAACGACCTGCTTGCCCATGTGCGGCGGGAAGTGCACGAGCGTTCCGTCCTTCAGGACGAAGCCGTCGACGCTGCCTTCGGGATTGATGACGAACCTGGCAATGCTGCCCTCAAGCCGCGTTTGCCGGGGCTGCGTGCCTGCCTCGCGACGGGCGGCCGGGCCATCCGGCAGCGGAGGACGCGCAGGGCCGGCTCCCGCCTCCCGGCCGGGCGCCGCGCTGTCCGGCGCGGGTGGACGCCCGGCGGCGGCGCTTGCCTCCGGTCGAAGCGGGGCGGGCGTCTGCGCAACGCAGGCGCTGACAACGGCGCATGCGGCGATGGCGATGCAGGCGCGGACTACGGGATGGTAATTGATCGTGGATGACATGATGGGCTCCTTTCAGAAGACAGGCTTCGATTCGCAAATTCCATGCCTGTCGATTTGCGGCGCCCTGCCCCCTGGATACGGCCATAGGAGAAGCGATGTTGGCCGGTCTGCCTGACACCCCCTGTCCAGTTTCCTGACAGGTGGCGCCAGGCCGGCGTCATCCGATGCCCAGGCTCGCCAGTTTCGTGTACAGCGATTGGCGGCTGATGCCCAGGCGTCGCGCCGCGTCGCTGCGGTTGCCTGCAGCCAGCGCCAGCGCATGGACGATCAGTGCGCGCTCGACCTGTTCCACCGCCTGCGCCAGCGGCAGATCCAGCAGTTCCGCGGATACCGGCGACGCTGCGCGATCCGACGGCTGCAGCAGGAAGCCGAAGTCGGCGGCGTCAATGAGGGCGGACGGCGCCAGCGCGCAGACACGGTCGATTGCGTTCTTCAATTCCCGGACATTGCCCGGCCAGGCATGCTGGGCCAGCAGATGCTGCGCGGCCGCGGACAGCCGCATGCTGCGGCCCCCCAGCGCGCAGGCCTGCGCCAGGAAATGCCCGGCCAGCGGCACGATGTCGGCGCTGCGTTCGCGCAGCGCCGGCAGGCGCAGCGGGATGACATTGAGCCGGTACATCAGGTCGTTCCGGAAGGCGCTGTCGGCGACCATCGCGGCCAGGTCGCGGTGGGTTGCCGCCACCACGCGGACATCGACCGGCAAGGGCCGTGAAGCGCCTAGCGGCATCACCTCGCGTTCCTGCAGCACGCGCAGCAGCTTGGCCTGCATCAGGGCAGGCATGTCGCCAATTTCGTCGAGGAACACCGTGCCGCCGTCGGCCTGCGCTATCAGCCCCGCGCGCTCCTGGACCGCGCCGGTATAGGCGCCGCGCGCATGGCCGAACAACTCGCTTTCCAGCAACTCGTGCGGAATCGCCGCGCAGTTGACCGCGACGAACGGGCCGTTCCTGCGCTGCGATGCCGCGTGCAGCACGCGCGCGGCAACCTCCTTGCCGGTGCCGGTCTCCCCGGTAATCAGCACGGTGGCGTCCGAAGCCGCAGCCCGCCCCAGCGTTTTCTGCACGGCGCGCATCGCGTCGCTGGCGCCGAGCAGCCGCGCCTGGCCGGATGCCGCTTCATCGCCGAACGCGCCGTCGCCGGCAGGTGCAGCAATGGCCGCTTCCATCGCCGGGAATAGGGTGTCGAGCAGTGCGGCGATGGCGGCGCGGCCGACCGGCTTGGTCAGGTGCTCGAATGCGCCCAGGCCCATGGCGCCGATGGTGTTTTCACTGGTGGCATAGGCCGTCAGCATGACCACGGGCGGCAGGTCGCCGGGGCGCTGGCGCCGCATCGCCTCCAGGACCGCCAGGCCATCCATGTCAGGAAGGCGGAAGTCGAGAAAGATGGCGCCGGGCGCGGCGCCGCTTAATTGTTCCAGCGCTTCCCTGCCCGAGGCAGCCTGGACCACCTGGTGGCCCAGGTCGGCCAGCGTCTCGGCCAGGCCTTCGCGGAATGCGTCGTCATCATCGACTATGAGCAGGGTTGGCATGGAATCTCTATCCTGAAATGGGCGCCCGATGAATCGTCGGCGACGTATGCGTGGCCGCCGTGCGCCGCGGCCACTTCGCGCACCACCGCCAGCCCCAGGCCCGAACCGGCTGACGCGTCGCTGACGAAGGGCTCGAAGATTCTCTCGCGCTGGCCGGGGGGCACGCCGGGACCGTCATCGGCGACTTCGATGACCAGCTGCTGCCCATGCAAGATGCGCGCCGTGACCGTCACGTGGCCGCCGGCGCCGGCATGGCGCATTGCGTTGAGGACCAGGTTGTCGACGGCGCGGCGCATCTGCTCCGGGTCCAGGTCAAAATGGCCGGCATCGTGCTGCGCCATCGTCAGCGACACGTTGCGCCGTTGCGCTTCTTCCGCATGCGCCGCGACGATTGCGGCAAGCCACGCGTGGACATCGACATCCTGCCGGCGGACGCTTACCGGCTGGGTCAGCGCCAGCAGGCTCGCGACCTGGCTTTCGATGCGCCCGAGCTGGCCGAGGATCGCGTGCAGCGCAAGCTGCTGCCGCTCCGCGTTGCCCGCCAGCGCATTCTCGGCGCGCAGCCGCATCGCGCCAACGGGGTTGCGTATTTCATGCGCGACCTGCGCCGCGAGCTTGCCGAGCGCGCTGAAGCGTTCGGCCTGCGCCAGCTGTTGTCCCATCTGCAGGCTGCGGTCGCGCAGCTGCCGTGCATGCGCAGCCTGGCGGTTGAGCGCGTCGACGATACGATCGAGATCGGGCTCGCCCACGTGCGCAATCGGCGTGAGCAGCATATCTGCGTCCTGCGGCGCGCAGGCCGCTTCCAGCCTGGACAGCTTGTCGCGCCAGCGGCGCAGGCCCAGCGCAATCGCCACCGCGACAGCCAGGATCACCGCCAGGACGGCGGCAGCGCCGGCAAGCAGCCCGACGCCGCCGCGGTCGATGGCCGGGCGGATGCGCGTCATCGTCCAGACATGGACAGACGGCTGGCTCCTGACCGGACAGGCGGCCACCACCACGCCGCCCTGGTTGGCCTGGGACACGGCCGTCTCGGTCGCATGGCTGCGCACCGCGGCCTGCAGCGTGCGCAGGATCAGCGGTGTCTCGGCCTGCGGAATGTCGCGCTTGATGCCGCTGCCCTGATAGGTCGGAAACGAATAGGCCAGGAAGCGTCCGGATGCGGCCGCTTCCGACCCGGCGCCGCCACCGGACGCGGGCTGCGTGTCATGCCAGAAACCGCCTTCCACGCCAGGAAGCTGCACCAGCACCAGGTCCAGCACCGCGTGCATCAGATCGGTCTGCAGCGGCGCCGCGGGTTGCGCGACCGACATCTCGTAACGCGAAGCGACTGCAACACAGGATTGCTCGCTCGACTGCGTCGCCGCGGCAATCTGCCTGCTCTCGGACGAACTCGCCATGAACCAGATGACGGCGAGCAGCCCCGCGCACATCGCGGCAACCACGCACCAGAGCAGCACCACCTGGACAGCGAATGAAGGACGCTGCATCGATATTGGGGGAAGTGACCGGAACGCCATTATTCCCCATCGGCGGTGTCGGGACCTGCCGGAAAAAGCGGAGACCACGGTCCGCGTAAGAAATCGGGCTTGCGCCGTGGCCGGCTCCTTGCGCAGCGTTCGAAGCGGGCTGTCAGGATGCGCAAGGAGACGCCCTATTCGCCGTCTTCCCCGTCATCGGCAACACAAGCAAAAAGGCCGGCATATCGCCGGCCCTTCCTGTCGGTGCCACGCCTGCGTGTCGCCTATTCTTCCTGGAACGCTTCCTCGCGCTTGCTCTTGATCGATGGCAGCGCCACGATCAGCACCAGCAGCGCCGCCGCGATCAGCAGGCCCAGCGAGATCGGCCGCGTGAAGAACACGCTGAAGTCGCCCCGCGACAG
>NZ_FXUL01000027.1 GCF_900182955.1 Noviherbaspirillum suwonense
TATTGCCTCTTTGGAACGGTTTCTTCGCTCATCTCGACCTCCATGTACATAGAAATTAATCGATTTCTGCTGTACGTGGAACCGGGGCAAGGTCACTTTGGATAGTCAGTCAGCCGGGTACTGCTTCGGTAACTCCCGTACCTTTTGCTACGAAACTCCCCACTTGACGGACTATAAGTGCTCTTTACGGGGCGGTCGCGGGGGCCCATCAATCTCACTACTAACTTTTGCTCATATTCAAGCCAATAGAGAAATTTATAAGCACGCACCAGCTTTGCATTCACGGTTCTGTTCGTTGTTAGTATCGTAGCAGCGCTGTTTTTGGCGGCTATCACTCTTTGATATTCTTCTGTACGGAAACGGACCAAGAGTGAATCCGTCACCTCCTGATAACTCAGTCGGTGACGAGCCAAGAACTCAACAAAACCCTTCAAATGAAAAATTTCATTACGCACGGTCTTCTCATCAAGCTCTTCAGCAATGAGATAGATAGAATAGTCTGTGATCTCTAGCAGCAAACGCTCCTCTTCAAGATTGTAGGCCATCGCCACGTCGCGGCGCTCCCCGACCCAAGTCAACTTGATTTGCGGCAACGCTGGTTCTCTACGCGACGTCATGCGCTATATCTTTTTTAAAGGAGCCACCTTAACTAATTTGGTCTTCAAGCTAGCAATTAGGTAGTGCGCTTCCTTATTATCAATTTTCAGATTGTCCAACAACCCTTTCAGCTCAGCAATCTGACTACTCAGGCCGGCGATATCATCATTGTATGATCGGCGGTCATCCTTTTGTTGTTTTCTGACATCTACCAACGCACTCTCTAAAATGCTCCTGAGCTTCTTTTCCATCGCAATTTGACCCCGAAGGTTCGAGATCTTCGTGAATTTGACTTGACTGAGTTGAAGAATTTCCCTTTGTTTTACCGCGTCAATGGCCTCATCTACATCGTTTCTCAGGTTTGGATGACGCCTTAGGGTGTCGTTCGCGTTGCGTGTGATCGCTGGAAGTACATTTCGGATCTGTTCTGAGTTGTTAGAGCCATCCCAAAAATTAAATTGCCGGATGGTACGTGGAAAGTACTCTAGCTGTAATTCGGCTACACTGGCCGCTACATCTTCAACTGGAACATGCGGTATTCCATTTTTCGCCCAAGCGTCCAATATATTTTTTTTAAGGACAATGTTGTTCCTAGCATTACTCTCGTTAGTAATAGCTATCGATGGCGTCCGCGACTTTCGTTCACTCATGATTGCTCTCCACATGCTGCAAGCCGGCCGCTATGAAATCGAATAGCCGCCCCCAAGTCGGCTATGGAGGTCTTCAATCTCTTGCGCTCCAAATCAGCCAAATGCGGGTTAGTTAATTGCATAGACATTTCATCCAGATCTTCATTTAGGTTTCGCAGGTAATCGACGTTGTGAAAATGGTATGCACATTTTGAACATTTCGAGGCCGAAGCCAGCTCTTTTTGAGGAGTACCTTCTTTAGATCTGCAGCGCGCTCCCGGCACGCGAGACTGATTCCCTACCATGCATATCCCTTCTCTTTTGGTATCAGGGACGTGCCCTTTTTGCTTTACAATGTGCACCAGTCGCTCTGCCTTCGCCTGAGCAGTCAGACGGCTGAAATCAACATTAGAAGAGATAGACTTATAGAATCGCTTAATAAGATTGGGGTATCCACCAGAAGTCGGCGCTCCACTGATGATTAATAACATCTTCTCAATCATCATTTCATCACTCACCAGAGCGATCTCTTTTCTAAGTCCGAGTACATGAGATGCAAAGCGTTTTGAACGATCTTTTCCGCTTACATCCAGCTTATTGCGAATCTGTTCGGTCTCCAAGCGCATGATTGGGTCATTAACGTAGATCTGCGTCGTCCCAAGCGAGTCATGCCTTAATTGCTGGCTTACCGCCTGCAAACTAGGAATTTCATGTTGGTACATAAGTACAACCGCATACAAGCGCCGAAACATGTGTGTCTTAGGCACCAGCAAATAATCTTCACCTAAAGCAAGGCGAAGAAATGTTGTTGCTGCGCCATCACGATTTGACTCAAAAATGAACCAATTCCGGGTTTCGTTCACGCCTTCAACTCTGCTAAATCGATGGTATCCAAACAGCGATCGCTCCGTTTTTGGCATATTAGAGAACGTCGGTCTTCCTAAATACCCATTCAAATCGTCAAACGATTTCTGGATATTTTCGAGCAAAAGCGCTACCTCCCTGGTAGTTTTATTAATATAAAAGATGTCATGGTCTTTAGTCGTTTTTTCGATATAGAACAATCCACGATAAATTTCTAATTCCTCATCGACCACTTCAGAGAACTCCGCATGCAGACCATACTTCCGATGAGAAACCTCATCACGACGGCGACCATTCATCGTTGCAACCAATACAAAACATGATGTCATCAAAGTCAACATGAGCTCTCTCACTGAATAGCATCCAGGCTTCTTAATATCCAGTCCATCAATTTTTATTCCAATCTTCTTTTCTAACCTTATTCGAATATCAGAAAGCTCAAGCCAATTCTCTAGTGAATGACCCAACACCTCCCGGCGCTGCTCGTGGGCCGACTTTACTTGTAAACACATTCCTTGAATCAAAGCAGCTATATCTTCACCGTAGCTATAAAGCCACTTATATCCTTCGGCAATCAAAGCGCCAGCCTCAACCGCACCTAGATTGCGAGTTGCCATTTGTGGTTTTGTCAACTTTTTAGCCAATGCAACCGAATTATGGAAGGGCAAGAATTTAATTCCATATGGTGCAGGCAAATCTATCAAAAGATTAATCGCTTCTAGCGTCTGTCGCAGCATGCTGTAGTTCATTCCTTCAGCAAATTTATCATCGGTCGCCAGTATCTTTTGGGCGTATTCGTTGAGCGGATCGCGGTAATGTTGAAGAACCTGCTTTAAGTAAATCGCAGCTTCTTTAGCGGCGACATTTGTCCCGATATGTTGCCCCAAGGAAGCTCGACGAATACCATGCAGATGGTTCTGCCCGAGGGAAAGCAGGCAACATGCTAGTTGATGACCTTCAGCAGACAAGGCAATCTTTAAGCGTTTTTTTACGTTTAGTGCCGCATGCCATCCTCCGCCGGCAAGGACTCGCGCCAGCTCATCGAAGTCTTGTGGAATAACCGCCGCCAAGTTGAACCGATTTTTTAACCAAATATATTCAAAAAACTTTGCGAGAGTTGCAACAGAAAAGACCACTCGGGCATTCCGAGTCTTAGAGTCGGTCGATCCACGAACGTACTTCTCCGCGGCTAGTGCAATTGCACCAAGAAAATCCTGCCGCATAAGCAAGCGTTGGGGTTTATCGTACACATTGTTAGGTGGCAGCCAAAAGTGCTTTAGATCTATATGCTTAAATGGATCCTCGTCTGCGCGCGCATCGATCTTACGCACATTCAAAGTATAATCTGGAAGTAGTTCTATATCTGGATGAACGAAGAGATCCGCGCATGCTAGATGGAAATCTTTTTGTTTTTCCGAGCAATCGACTTTGCTGACGCTATGTTCTTTACTCCGTTTCATTTTCAATTGCTCGCTCAATACGCTCTAAAAAATGTCTAAATGAACCGGTTTTGATATAGTCGTAGAGCCCAAGATTAAACAAAATAGCTGGCACGTGGAATTTCTCGAATGCAGTGATGTTGCTTTGTTCGAGGCGCCTCCAGTTCATTCGGTAGTAGCGTCTTTTACGAATGAGCGCTGTCAGATTTTCTATATCGATTATTACCTTTCGGTTCTCGCAGCCATCGCCGATGTGGCACCGCTTCCCATCACATAAATTTCCAACCAAAAAGCTTTCATCTGGTGGCGCTTCCAAATTTTTGCAGCTGGCACCATCCCCCAACGGAGTTAACAGCCGTAAATCTACATGCTTCATTCGTACCCGAGACTTAAACATTTCGTCTTCCTCGGCCAGCCGAAACAACACGGTATTTTCGAGGCGCCTTTGAAACTCCAAATTGATTGCAGAATTCATATTCCGCAAAATAATTTGATCTAAGTAATGCCCGGTAGTAGTCAATAATTTATGCGAAGCGAGTTGTCGGACATACTCTGGGTTCTTCATCTTTAGGGATGCGTGAGCGAGAAACTGAGGTCGCACTTGATCCAAGCTGAAGTTAGGAAGCGAGTACGTCGTTTGGAACTTCTTTAGCCCATCTTGAAATCCTACGTATTGAAATTTAATTGGACCATAGGATGTAGTCCAAGTACACCATAAATATGAACATGTTTTGGGTAAAAATCCAAGCTTAATTAGCTGCATTCGATTCCAGCGAATGACATTAAGCGCCATCATTAACCCCGGTTGCTTGTTCTCTAAATGGGCATCACTTACGAAGGCATCAGTCTTCCCCTTATACCCTTTAAGAGTCACCCATTCCCCCTTAACCACTACGTCATTTACCCCCATAGCTTGTAGCGTATGGCCATTCCACCCGGTATAAGTCAGTAACAAGACAAAGCTCGCAACAAGTTCCTGTGAAATCATTCGATGGGGCAGGTAATGGATGCGAAATCCACTGCTGATTAGATGTTTCTCGTCCTCCGTTAGAAACTTTTTAAGGCGAGCTTCGTTTTGCCAAAAAACTGGGTTATAGGGCCGATTCACATGTGTGAGCCCATCGCGCACAATAATTTTTTGATAGACACTGAAAAGTGTCTCAGTAGGCAGCGTATCTACCGTAGTTCGGGTCGCCTTTGGAGGGGATTTGTCGGCGGCAAGCATTTCTCGGACTAGTCTGGACTCTCTGTTTGTGCAGTTACCTCTTCCAATCGTTGTCAATCTTTCCCTCAGTGCTTGGCAAATTTCTAATTCTCGGATGCACGCTTCTTGAATTTTTATCAGATCACGCTCAAGACGTAACTCAGTTTTGGCCATTAGGTCTTTGGCGCTAGCATGTGCTAGGGAACTAATTGGTGCAGCCAACTCTGGATCTAGCGATTTGTCCGTAATATCGCTAATAAGTGGACGAGGGGGAAGATTGCGACTGAATCTTGTTCTAAAGCCAATTGACCTGCGCGAAATATCTTCATCAAGCAAGGTTTGCTCTTCGGCCGATTTAAGTATGAACTTTCGGAACATGGCAGCGGACCTCGTGCGAGTTTCTGCCGTACTCCCAGATAAAGTCAGCGCCTGTTCTGCAAAGGTGAAAAGTTGATACAACGCCTTCCGCCCCACTTTCTCCGCGGGCAAACTCAGAATTTGATGTGCTTCGTCCACTCCCGATAGGAGCCTAATCACTCTCAAGTATGGGTCTATGTCCGCTCGCGCGAACGCTTCCTCTTGTGATCTTTTTTGCAGTATATGCAGCTGCTCTTCGATCCAACTGCTGGCGGGAATATTGACATCCTTAAGAGAAAATTTTAGTTCCGAGAGATATTTCCGTCCTCGGACAGTACTGGTCGCTGCAAACTTAAATTCTCGATTTTTCATACTGCTCATACAAGGTAGAAACTACTAGTAGTTGGTGGATAAAGATCAGAAATATCAATTATCTTCCTAACCTTGCTCATATGAACCATACTACATTGACGTCTACCGTCAACCTGGCGCCGGCCGACCTGCCCAAGGAATCCGGTCGCTTCGACCTGCCGATCGCGCTGGGCATCCTCGCCGCTTCCGGGCAAATGCCGGCCGCCGCGCTCGGCGACTATGAATATGCGGGCGAATTATCGCTGTCCGGCGAATTGCGGCCGATCCGGGGCGCGCTGGCGATGACCTTCGCCATGCAGCGCGAAGGCAGCACGCGCCGCGCGTTCATCCTGCCGCGGGCCAATGCCGCGGAGGCGGCGCTGGTCGCCGGCGCGGTCGTGCTGCCGGCCGACTCGCTGCTCCAGGTCTGCGCCCACTTCGCCGCCGGCAATGGCGAACAGCGGCTGGAGCGCCATGTCGCCCAGGCCGAGCCCCAGCCCGCCGCCCTGTCTTCCCGTTCCTCCCCTTCCTCCCCTTCCATGTACCCGGACCTGCTGGACGTGAAAGGCCAGGCGCATGCGCGGCGCGCGCTGGAAATTGCCGCCGCCGGCGGGCACAGCATGCTGCTGATCGGTCCCCCAGGCACGGGCAAGTCGATGCTGGCGGCGCGTCTGCCCGGCATCCTGCCGCCGATGACCGAGGACGAAGCGCTGGAATCGGCCGCGCTGCAGTCGCTGATCGGCAGCTTCGACCCGGCGCGCTGGAAAATCCGGCCGTACCGGGCGCCGCACCATACCGCGTCGGCAGTGGCGATGGTCGGCGGCAGCAGCAGCGTGCGCCCGGGCGAGATATCGCTGGCGCACCGGGGCGTGCTGTTCCTCGACGAGCTGCCCGAGTTCGAGCGCCGGGTGCTGGAAGTGCTGCGCGAGCCGCTGGAGTCCGGCTGCATCACGATTTCGCGCGCTGCCCGGCAGGCCCGGTTTCCCGCCCGCTTCCAGCTGATCGCCGCGATGAATCCCTGCCCGTGCGGCTACGCGGGCCAGGCCAGCGGCCGCTGCCGCTGCTCGCCGGACATGATCGCCCGTTACCAGGGCCGGATATCCGGGCCGCTGCTGGACCGCATCGACCTGCAGGTGGAAGTCGGCGCGCTGGACCAGGAAGAGCTGCTGGGCGCGAGCAGCGGCGAGCCGTCGGCGGCGGTGGCGCTGCGGGTGCGCCAGGCCGCAGCGCGCCAGATGGCGCGCCAGGGCAGCCTGAACGAGGCGCTGGCCGGCGCGGAACTCGACCGACTGTGCCAGCCGGACGCCGCCGCCGACAAACTGCTGCGCAGCGCGATGGCGCGGCTGGCCTGGTCGGCGCGCTCGTATCACCGTGTGCTGAGGGTCGCGCGCACGATCGCCGACCTCGACGGGCTGGACACGGCAGGCTGCGCGCAGGTGGCCGAAGCCATCCAATACCGACGCGCGATTCGCCACGCTTGAAGTGTTGCACTGCAGAAGTGATTTACCGGTCAGGCTGCTGCATAATGCATCAACGGCCCGGCACATTCGTGCAGACAAGGGCCGGTCAATCAAAGGAGACTCACTTGGATCGTTCCAAACGCACGATACTGAAAACGGCGGCGACGGCCGGCGTAGGTGCGCTGACTGGCTGCGCACTGCCAACCCGGGCCAGCCAGGATGTAAAGACCCCATTCACGGTTGCGCAGACGATGATCCCCATCGTCGACAGCAGCGAGATGTTCCCGGTGCGCCGCATCTACTGCATCGGCCGCAACTATGCCGCCCATGCGCGCGAGATGGGTTCGGACCCGAACCGCGAACCGCCTTTCTTTTTCCAGAAGCCGTCAGACGCGATACAGCTGGTGCCGCCGGGGCAGACCGTCAACCATCCGTATCCGACGCTGACCAAGAATTATCACTACGAAATCGAACTGGTCGCCGCATTGAACAAGGGCGGCCGCAATATACCGATCGACCGCGCGCTCGACCTCGTCTACGGCTATGCGATCGGCCTGGACATGACCCGCCGGGACCTGCAGCGCGGCATGGGCGACCAGAAGAAACCGTGGGAAATCGGCAAGAGCTTCGACCATTCAGCGCCGATCGGCCCCATCCACCCGGTCGCCAGCATCGGCCATTTCAAGAAGGGCGCGATCTGGCTCAAGGTGAATGACGCGGTCAAGCAGCAGGCCGACCTCGAACAGATGATCTGGTCAGTCGCCGAACAGATCAGCAAGCTGTCCGAGGCATTCGAGCTGATGCCGGGCGACATCATCTATTCGGGCACGCCGGAGAACGTCGGCCCGGTCGTACGCGGCGACATGATGGAAGGCCATATCGACGGCCTGCCCAACATCCGCCTCAAGGTGGTCTAGGCGTCGCGGAACCGAGCGGCGGGTTGTGCGCGCGCAAAGCGCAAATAAGCATTTGGAAATACCATAAAACCGGTTCTTCGCTGAAGCACCACTCCCTGGAAGTTTTTAGCCCGTGCCTGTAGCACGGGCTTTTTCTTTTGCATTCCGGGCCAGTGCGCTGCTGTTACCATGCCGTCCATGCCCAAGATCAATCGCCTCGGTGCGCACCTGCTGCTGCTTGCTGCGCTGGCCGGATGTTCCCCCGACTACAACTGGCGCCAGGTGGACAACGCCGACGCCGCCTTCGCCGCCCTGTTTCCCGCCAAGCCGTCGAGCCACGCGAGGGAAATCAACCTGGATGGCATCCGCACCAATATGTCGATGACCGCGGCCGAAGTGCACGGCGCGCTCTTCGCGGTCGGCAGCACGCAATTGTCCAGCCCGGCCCTGGTGCAGCCGGCGCTCGAGGCCATGAAGACGGCGATGGTGCGCAACATCGGCGGCACGATCGCCAGCCAGCGCAATGTGCCCGGCCCGGTGCCGTCCAGCGAAGTCGTCGCCAACGGCACCCGCAACGGCCGCCCGGTGCAGCTGACGGCCCGCTTCGCCGCCCGCAACCAGCGCGTGTACCAGGCAGTCGTCATCGGCGCGCCGCAGGAGGTCCCGGCGGAAGCGATCGACACCTTCCTGTCCTCGTTCAGGCCCGGCGGCTGAGGCTCCGGCTTGCGCCTGCGCCAGCACGGCCGCGGGAAGTCGTGCTATCGTTTTGGCATCTTGTCCGACACGAAAGGGTCTTTATGCTGATCACATTCAAATCAAAGGCCGCCGCCGAAATACTGATGTACAAGGAGCATGCCCGACGCATCCTTGACCTGCTCGGCAAGGATCCGGACCAGGGCGTGATCACCGCGCCCGAAATGCCGCATGCGATCGCCGTGCTGGAACGGGAGATCGGCGAAAGCCGCGCCCATTTCGCCGCCGAGGAACTGCAGCGCGACGTGCTGGCGCACCACGGCAACGACCACGACGACAACGAGCACGAGCCGGCGCAGATCATCAGTTTCGCCACCCGCGCCTACCCGCTGCTCGAGATGCTGCGCGCTGCGCAGCAGGAACAGCAGCCCGTGGTCTGGGGGGTCTAGCGGGCCGATGCGGCCAGGACGCGGCGCGTGGCGGACCGCGTCCGTTACAATCCCCGACCTTGCACTGCGCACCGTCCCGGTGATGTGCCCTTCCTCCGCTTCCCTGTCGACCCGTGACCGCTACCTCGCTCAAGAACGATTCCCTGGCTTTCAGCCTGCTCGGCGCCGCACGCGCGCTGAGCCTGGTGCGCAAGGGCGCCGCCCTGCCCCAGGCCCTCTCCCGCGTCGGCGCTGACCTGCAGGCCAGCCCGCAATCGCGCGGCGCCATCCAGGACATCGCCTATCGCGCCATGCGCCGGCGCGGCCGCGCCGATGCGCTGGTGCAGGCGATGACCAGCAAGCCGCCGCAGCCGGCCCTGCTGCTGGCGCTGCTCGAATGCGCGCTGACGCTGCTCGACCACGACGCCGGCGACGGCGACGCTCCCTACGACGCCCACACCGTCGTCGACCAGGCCGTCAGCGCGGCCACCGCGGATGGCGAGATTGCCCATGCCCGCGGCATGGTCAACGCGGTGCTGCGCCGTTTCCTGCGCGAGCGCGACGCGCTGGGCCGGCAGCTTGCCGGCAACCAGGAAGCGCAATGGAATTACCCGGCCTGGTGGATAGACGCCGCGCGCAGCGCCTATCCCGATCAATGGCAGGCGCTGCTCGCGGCCGGCAACGCGATGCCGCCGCTGACCCTGCGCATCAATCGCCGCAAGACCGACATGCCGTCCTATCTCGCGCTGCTGGAAGCGCATGGCATGGCCGCGCGCCAGGTGGGCCCGGCCGCGGTGCGGCTGCTGCAGCCGGTGCCGGTGCAGCGCATCCCCGGCTTCGACGCCGGCATGGCCTCGGTCCAGGACGCCGCCGCGCAGATGGCCGCGCCGCTGCTCGACCTGCAGGACGGCATGCGGGTGCTGGATGCGTGCGCCGCGCCGGGCGGCAAGACCGGCCACCTGCTCGAATGCGCCGATGTCGACCTGCAGGCGCTGGACCAGGACGGCCCGCGCCTGCAGCGCGTCGCCGACAACCTGCAGCGGCTGCAATTGCAGGCCAGCCTGCTGCAGGGCGACGCCGCCAGCGCAGGCTGGTGGGACGGCAAGCCGTTCGACCGCATCCTGGCCGATGTGCCCTGCACCGCGTCCGGCATCGTGCGGCGCCACCCGGACATACGCTGGCTGCGGCGCAAGGGCGACGCGGCGCAGCTTGCCGCCTTGTCGGCCCAGATCCTCGACAACCTCTGGCGCATGCTCGCGCCCGGCGGCAAGCTGCTGTTCGTGACCTGCTCGGTGTGGCCACAGGAGTCCGAGGGGCAGGCGGCCGCGTTCGCGGTGCGCCAGCAGGCGCAGCGCCTGCCGGCGCCGGGCCAGCTGCTGCCTGTTGCGGATGAACAAAGCGACCATGACGGCCTGTTCTATGCGCTGTTCCAAAAGCCGGGGCTTTGATACCATGGCCCAAACAATTCCCCGGACTCGCCTCCGCCATACCGCGTGATTCGACGAACTCTCCTTTCGTTCTGGCTGATAGCGGCACTGGCATTTTTCCTTGGGCTTGCGCCGCTCGCATCGCACGCAGCCGAAGTCGAGATCGCCGAAGCCCGCCTCGAATACACCGATGAAGGCTATCGGCTGGCCGCGGCCTTCAACTTCGAACTGAACCGCAGTTTGGAAAGCGCGATCGCGCGCGGCATCCCGCTCTACTTCACGACCGAAGTCGCGATCCGGCGGCCGCGCTGGTACTGGCTCGACGAGCGCGCGGCCAGCGCCACCCAGACCATACGGATCTCCTACAACGTGCTGACCCGCCAGTACCGGGCCGCGATCAACGGCAGCAACCTGCAGCAGGGCTTCGACTCGCTGGAAGACGCGATATCGCTGGTGCGGCGCCCCGGCCGCTGGGTGGTTGCGCCGCCCGACGCATTGAAGCCCGGCGAAACCTACACGGTGGCGCTGCGCATGGAGCTCGACGTCGCCCAGCTGCCCAAGCCCTTCCAGGTCCATTCGATCAACAGCAGCGACTGGCGCCTGTCCTCGGACTGGCGCTATTTCACCTACAGGGCGGACGGCAAGTGACGCGTACGCTGCGCTACATGCTGGTGTTCGGCGGCGCGACCACCGGCATCCTGCTGTTCCTGCTGGCCTCGGCGTCCGAGAACTCGCAGTTCTTCGACCAGAACTATTCCTGGCTGCTGGGCCTGAACGCGCTGATCGCCGTGCTGCTGCTGGGCCTGGTGGCGACGCTGCTGCTGCGACTCTACCGGCGCTACAAGCAGGGCCGCTTCGGCTCGCGGCTGATGACGCGGCTGGTGCTGCTGTTCGCGCTGATCGGCATCCTGCCGGGCATGCTGATCTACGTGGTGTCGGTGCAGTTCGTCTCGCGCTCCATCGAGTCATGGTTCGACGTG
Source organism: Noviherbaspirillum suwonense (assembly GCF_900182955.1). GTDB lineage: Bacteria > Pseudomonadota > Gammaproteobacteria > Burkholderiales > Burkholderiaceae_D > Noviherbaspirillum_A > Noviherbaspirillum_A suwonense. The sequence goes on from NZ_FXUL01000027.1 coordinate 11,326, forward strand.
CGGGTCGAGTCCGCGCTGGAAGCCGGCCTCAACCTCGGCCGCACAGCGCTCGACTCGTCGATGGCGGACCTGAACGCGAAGGCCCGCACGATGGCGCTGGAGCTTTCCGACTATTCCGACGCCAGCCAGATCACCCAGCTGTCGCGGCTGCGCGACCAGAGCCAGCTGCAGGAAGCGCTGATCGTCACCTCCAGCAACCGCGTGGTGGCCAGCGCCGGCGGCAACCTCGGCTCGCTGGTGCCCGAGCTGCCGACCGCCGCGATGCTGAGCCAGGCCAGGATGACGCGCGGCTACGCGGCCATCGAAGGCAGCAGCGACGCCAGCACCCAGCCCGGCGCCACGGGCTCGGCCGCGCCCTCCCCGCCCGGCCTGCGGCTGCGCGTGGTGGTCGCCATCCCCGGCAAGAGCAGCACGCTGTCGCTGCAGAACGAAGCGCGCTTCCTGCAATTGCTGCAGCCGGTGCCGCAGCAGCTTGCGACCGACGCCGAGGCGCTGCGCGCGGCCTACAGCGAATACCAGGCGCGCTCGGTGGGCCGCACCGGCCTGCGCAAGATCTATATCGTCACGCTGACGCTGACGCTGCTGCTGGCCATCTTCGGCGCGGTCACCAGCGCCTTCCTGATCGCCAACGACCTGGCGCAGCCGCTGCTGCTGCTGGCCGAGGGCACCAAGGCGGTCGCAGAAGGCAACCTGTCGCCGCGGCCCATCGTCGCCACCAGCGACGAACTGGGCACGCTGACCCAGTCGTTCAACACGATGACGCGCCAGCTGTACGACGCCCGCGCCGCGGTCGAGCAGAACCGCGCCGAACTGGAGAACGCCAAGGCCTACCTGGAGTCGGTGCTGGCCAACATGTCGGCCGGGGTCATGGTGCTGGACGGGCAGTTCCGGCTGATGAGCTGCAACGAGTCGGTGGACCGCATCCTGCAGCATGATTTCGAACCCTACCTCGGGCATCCGCTGTCCGAGATCGCCGGCCTGGAGACCTTCGCCGAAGTGATCACGCGCGCCTTCACCGAGCAGAGTGCCAAGTCGGCCGGCGACAACGGCAGCGGCTTCCACTGGCAAAAGCAGATCGAGATCCCGCGCCGCATCGGCGACACCGAGGGCGACAGCGACATCACGCTGCTGGCGCGCGGCTCGCGCCTGCCGGTCGACAACGCGACCGGCTACGTGGTGGTGTTCGACGATATCTCCGACGTGATCTCGGGCCAGCGCTCGATCGCCTGGGGCGAGGTCGCGCGCCGGCTGGCGCACGAGATCAAGAACCCGCTGACGCCCATCCAGCTGTCGGCCGAGCGGCTGCAGATGAAGCTGGAGGAAAAGCTGCAGCCCACCGACCTGGCGATGCTGACCCGCGCCACCAGCACCATCGTCAACCAGGTGACGGCGATGAAGCGCATGGTCGACGACTTCCGCGACTATGCGAAGACGCCGCCGGCCGTGCTGTCGCCGCTGAACCTGAATGCGCTGATCGAGGAGATCCTTGCGCTCTATATAGCCGGCGACGAGCGCGACATCATCCATCCGCAGCTCTCGCCGGGGCTGCCGCGCGTGATGGGCGACGCGACGCAGCTGCGCCAGCTGATCCACAACCTGCTGCAGAATGCGCAGGATGCGGTGGCGGAGCGCACCGGCGAGAGCGAGCCGGCGCGCATCGAGCTGGTCACCGAGACCATCCATTACCCGGGCTCGGACGGCGTCGACCAGACCGCGGTGAGGCTCACGATCACCGATAACGGCCCCGGCTTCGCGCCCAAAATCCTGGCGCGCGCGTTCGAGCCCTATGTCACGTCGAAGACCCGCGGCACCGGCCTCGGGCTGGCAATGGTCAAGAAAATCGTCGAAGAGCATGGCGGACGCGTCGATATCCAGAATCGGCGCAATACCACCGGCGCTAAAATAGTCATACTGTTGCTGAAGCTGGCGCCTGCTAATTGAGATCTAACCAAACGCTAACAAGAATAAATGCGACTATGCAGGCAAGTAAAATGGGCTGTCCGGAAATGATCCAAATCTGAATTAACCAAGGCAAGGAAATGGCAAATATTCTGGTAGTTGATGACGAGATGGGCATTCGCGAACTGCTCTCTGAAATACTGGGCGACGAGGGCCATGTGGTGACCATGGCCGAAAATGCGCAGCAGGCGCGCCAGATTCGCGCCACCTCCACGCCCGACCTGGTCCTGCTGGACATATGGATGCCCGACACCGACGGCGTGACGCTGCTCAAGGAATGGCAGCGCGACAGGATGCTGACCATGCCGGTCATCATGATGTCCGGGCATGCCACCATCGATACCGCGGTCGAAGCCACCCGTATCGGCGCGCTGAACTTCCTGGAAAAACCGATTTCGCTGCAAAAGCTGCTGAAGGCCGTGCAGCAGGGCCTCTCCCGCGGCCAGGAGACGGTGCGCGCGGGCACGCTGTCGACGATGGCGCGCCCGGCGCCCATCCCGGTCGTCGCCGATGCGCCGCCGCTGGCCGCAAGCGCCGCAGTGGCGCATGCGGTCGCGGGCATCGCCCAGCCGCCGGCGGAAGCGCCCAGGCCGCCGGAAGAAAAAGGCTTCAGCGTTTCCTTCGAACTGCCGCTGCGCGAAGCGCGCGACGCGTTCGAGCGCGCCTACTTCGAGCATCACCTGCAGCGCGAGGGCGGCAGCATGACCCGGGTCGCCGAGCGCACCGGGCTGGAGCGCACCCACCTGTACCGCAAGCTCAAGCAGCTCGGCGTGGAGCCGGGCAAGCTGGGGCGCAGGAACGGGTGACGCTGACCACGCTGGTCGTCGGCGCCACCTATGCGGCGCGCGAGGCCGCCATCGCCGCGTCGCTGCAGGCAGGCCAGCAGGGCGCGGCCATCCTCGAGGGCCTGCCCGACGGCAGGTCGGGCTCCCCGCTCGAAGCCGTGCTCGCTCCTGCCGACATCCGGCGCGTCGCGCCGGGCTGCCTGTGCTGCAGCGGCAACCTGACCATGCGCGTCACGCTCAACCGGGTGCTGCGCCATCCGCCGCAGCGCCTGTTCATCAGCCTGGCCGACGCCAGCCACCTGGAACAGATCCGGGAATTCCTGAACGCTCCTTCCTACCAGTCCCTGTTGACGCTGACTGACGACTTGCACGTCCGGCCTTGAAATGCGGCCGCAGGGCGCCATGTTCCCCTTAGAAGCCGGAATTCCCTTCCGGCGCTTGGCATCACACCAGGAGCACACATGAACCTGATCTATAACAGCGACCAGTACAGCGTGGTGGAATTCGGCGCCGACCAGGGCCGCGAGGCGCTGCGCTTCGGCGGCTATGAAATCGTGGACAAGCCGGGACGCCGTGAAATCTTCATCAACGGCGAACTGGCGGCATCATTCCGCCAGCATGTCCAGGACCTGATCGCCACCGAGCCCAGCACCGAGGAAATCGACGATTTCCTCGGCAGCTTCGATGAATTGATGCGCCAGCCGGTGCATCTGCACTAATTGGCAGGCGCTGCGCCCTTCACGGTCGCAGCGCCTGTCCTTCTTCCGGCAAGACCGAACGTTCGACGCGGCGAAGCCAAAGGCGTCATCCGGCCAAGCCAGAGGCGTCATCCGGGTATACTCCCGCGATGCATGCAAATTCCAGTCCGATACAGAGCACCCAGCCAGGCATGCATGAGCACCTGGCGCAGCAGGTCACACGTCACGCCACGTCCGTTTTCCGCAAGCCCGTCACCGACTACAACCGCCTGGCCTTCGAGACCAGCATGGCTGCCTGGCACGACAGCGGCAGCAAGCCCCTGATCCTCGACGCCGGCTGCGGGGTGGGACTGTCGACCCTGCACCTCGCACAGCAGTTCCCCGATCATTTCGTCATCGGCGTGGACCAGTCCGCCGACCGGCTCGCGCGCAACGTGCAATGGCCGGGCGAGGTGCCGGGCAATGCGCTGCGGGTGCGCGCCGACCTGGTCGACTACTGGCGGCTGCTGCAGGATGCCGGCATCGGTCTTGCGCGCCACTACCTGCTCTATCCGAATCCGTGGCCTAAAAAACAGCACCTGGGCCGGCGCTGGCATGGACACCCGGTGTTTCCGACCGTGGTGGCGCTGGGCGGGGCGCTCGAATGCCGCAGCAACTGGCGCATCTACGTCGAGGAATGCGCGGCCGCGCTGACCCAGCTGACCGGCCTTGCCGTGCCGGTGGAAAGCCTGGATGCGCAGCACCCGATCACGCCCTTCGAAGAAAAATACCGCGCTTCATCGCACCCGCTCTGGCGCTGCCGGGTAGCGCTTCCCACTCTCAACCCGCAACAGTAAAAGGCCCGCAGCATGGACCGTCTGCAATCAATGCGCGTATTTTCCAAGGTGGTCGAACAGGGCAGCTTTGCCCGCGCCGCCAAGGTCATGGAATTGTCCAACGCGGTCGTCACCCGCCACGTGGCCGACCTTGAAACCCACCTGGGCACCCGGCTCCTGAACCGCACCACCCGCAAGCTGTCATTGACCGAGACCGGCCAGGCTTACCTGGAACGGGTCAATCGCATCCTGTCCGACGTCGACGACGCCGACGCCATCGCCACCGCCCATTCGAAGAAGCCGGCCGGCATACTGCGCATCTATTCGCAGCTCGGTTTCGGCAAGCAGCGGCTGGCGGAGCTGCTGCCGCCCTATGCGAATGCCAATCCGGAGGTGGTGCTGGACGTGACGCTGTCGGACCGCACGGTCGACCTGGTCGAGGAAGGTTATGACATCGGCATCTTCACCGGCCTGCAGAAGGTGGACGCCAGCATGATTTCCCGGCAGCTGGGCGTGGCCGAAGTGCTGCTGTGCGCCTCTCCCGGCTATATCAGCAAGCATGGCGAGCCGCGGGTGCCGGAAGAGGTCGCCACCCATGCGTGCCTGAACTTCTCCAACATCGACCTGCTGCGCAATCACTGGCCGATTTCCAGCAATACCGAGACCGTCAACGTGCCGATCCACAGCCGCATGCTGTCCAATAACAGCGAGCTGCTGCGCCACTGCGCGGCCGCCGACATGGGACTCGTGGTGGGACCGTCGTATGCGATGGTCGACGATATCAAGAGCAAGCGGCTGGTGCGCCTGCTGGCCGACCATTACCTGGGGCAGATGGCGGTGATGATGGTCTACCCGAGCCGGCGCCAGCTGTCGGCCAAGGTCCGCAGCTTCATCGACTTCATGGCCGGGCACCATCCGCACCCGGAAACCGACCCGTGGGGCGGGAAGGCCTGATGCGCCACCGCCGGCCGTCCCGCCGCATCCATGGTAGTGTGACGTGATGTTCAAATGCCACACGCCCTCTCCGCGCTGATCCAACCATGTGCCAGCTCCTTGGAATGAACTGCAACGTCCCCACGGACATCGTCTTCAGCTTCACCGGCTTCGCCACCCGCGGCGGCCGCACCGACAATCACAACGACGGCTGGGGCATCGCCTTCTTTGAAGGCGCCGGGGTGCGCCATTTCGTCGACTACCAGGCGGCGGACGCGTCGCCGATCGCCCGTCTCATCAAGCAGTGCCCGATCAAGTCGAAGAACGTGATCGCGCATATCCGAAAGGCGACGCAGGGGCAGGTCGCGCTGGAAAATTGCCATCCCTTCGTGCGCGAGATGTGGGGCCGTTACTGGGTCTTTGCGCACAACGGCGATTTGAAGCAATTCGCGCCGGCGCTCGACGGCCAGTTCCGCCCGGTCGGCAACACCGACAGCGAGCTGGCCTTCTGCTACCTGCTGCAGGAACTGCGCCGCCGCTTCGGCGACGCGATGCCGGCGCTGCCCGAACTGTCGGCCGCGCTGCGCGCGCTGACCACCGAGATTGCCGCACATGGCGTGTTCAACATGATGCTGTCGGACGGTTCGGCATTGTTTGCCCATTGCTCGACCCAGCTGCATTACCTGGTGCGGCAGCATCCGTTCGCCGAGGCGCACCTGGCGGACGAGGACATGATCGTCGATTTTTCGCAAGTCACCACGCCGCAGGACAGGGTGGCCATCATCGTCACCGCGCCGCTGACCGCGAACGAGACCTGGCTGCCGTTCGCCAGCGGCGAACTGAAGGTGTTCGTCGAAGGCGAGCCGGTCACCCTCTACGCCTGATACCCCTTCCAAATCATGGCGTAACGGTTGAGATCGATAATCCCGGTTCGTCTGCGTGGCTCGTAGGGTCGTAAGGTGTACAAAGCGCAGCGCATTACACCACCGGCCAATCAGCCACCGTTTTCCGTTCCCGACCAAGGGTGTAATGCGCTTGCGCTTATTACACCCTACGGCGTTTCATGCCGCCTTATGAGCGGGGACTGGCATGAGAACGCGCCCTAGAGCAGCGGCCCCAGCCAGGAGGCGACCTTCTCCCAGGCTTTTTCCTTCAGCGGCCGGTTCAGCCATTGCTCGTAAGTGATGCGCTTGGCCGACTTGAGGTCGCGTTCGAAGGTGGTTACCTGCGCCTGCGCGAAATCGGCGTCGTAGATATTCAGGTTGGACTCGTCGTTCAGCTGGAACGAGCGGTCGTCGAAGTTGGTGGACCCGACCGACACCAGCAGCTTGTCGACGATCATGACCTTGCAGTGATACATGGTCGGCTGGTACTCGCTGATCTCGGCGCCGGCCTTCAGCAGGTCGCCCCACATGCCGCGCGAGGAGCTGCGCACCGCCTCGGCATCCATGTTCTTCCCCGGCAGGATGATCTGCAGCCGCACGCCGCGCTTCATCGCATCGATGAGCGCATTGCGCGTCATCTCGTCCGGCACGAAATAGGAGGCCGAGATCTGGATGTCATGCTCGGCCGCGGTAATGGCCATCAGGTACATCAGGTGCATGCTTTCGCTGCCGCCCGACGGCGAACTGCTGAACACCTGCGCCCGCGAATTGCCCACTTTCGACAGCGGCGGGAAATAGGTGGCGCCGTGCAGCACCTTGCCGGTGGTCTTGGTCCAGTTGTCGATCAGTACCGCCTGCATCTGCGCCACCACGGGGCCCTCGGCGCGGAAATGCGAATCGCGCCAGTGGTCGGGATCCTGCGCATTGCCGGTCCACTGCCCGGCGATGCCGACGCCGCCGGTGAAGCCGACGCGCCCGTCCACCACCAGCAGCTTGCGGTGGGTGCGGTTGTTGATGCGGGCCAGGTTGTACCAGCGCAGCGGATGGTAGTACCGGACTTCGACGCCGGCCTTCCGCATCTGGTCGAGGTCCTTGTCGTCCATCTTGGCGCTGCCGACCCAGTCGATCAGCAGGTGCACCTTGACGCCGGCGCGCGCGCGCTCGCTGAGCGCCTCGGCGAATTCGAGGCCGATCTCCTCGGACCAGTAGATATAGGTCTCGAAGTTGATGGTCTCCTTCGCGCCGCGGATGGCCTTCAGCATGGCCGGGAAGATCTGGTCGCCGTTGAGCAGCGCCTCGACCTTGTTGCCCTCGACGATCTGGGGCCCGAGCATGATGCCCATCGAACGCTGGAACTGGGGGTCGGCGGCCGAGTAGAGCCGCGGGATCTCCTGGGTGATCTGCTTTTCACCGGTGGAGAAATTGATGACCAAAAGGGTGACGATCAGCGTCGCCACGATGCTGGCGAGCGCCACCATCACCTTGCTGCGCGTGGTTTGGGGTCTCCAGATCATTTTATTTTCGCGTCAAAAATGGAGACGCCAGCGTAGCAGTATTGCCAACACAACAGTTTGCGCCAGATCGACCGGGCAGTGATCAGCGGAAACGCCCAACGGCCAGCCAAGGCCCGGCGCTGCGGGCCAGGCCGCAGCGCCGCCGGCTTCGAGAAACCAGGCAAGGTCAGAGATTGGGCGCCAGCCAGCGCTCGATCACTTCCTTCGCGACGCCGCGCCGCGCCGCCATGTCCTCGACCTGGTCCATGCCGATCTTGCCGACGCTGAAGTACTTCGCGTCCGGGTGCCCCATGTAGAAGCCCGACACCGCGGCGCCCGGATACATCGCATACGACTCGGTGAGCTGCATGCCGATCTCCTCGGCCTGCAGCACGCGGAACATGTCCGCCTTCACCGTGTGCTCGGGGCATGCCGGGTAGCCGGGCGCCGGCCGTATGCCCTTGTATTCCTCGCGGATCAGCGCCGCATTGTCCAGCGTCTCGTCGGCTGCATAACCCCAGAGGTCGCGCCGCACCCGCTCGTGCATCTGCTCGGCGAGGGCTTCGGCCAGGCGGTCGGCCAGGGACTTCAGCATGATGGACGAATAGTCATCATGCGCATCCTCGAAACGCTTCTCGTATTTCTCGATGCCGATGCCCGCGGTCACCGCGAACATGCCGATGTAGTCCGCAATGCCGGACGACTTCGGCGCGATGAAGTCGGACAGGCACTGGTTGGGCCGCGCGACGCCATCGATCACGGGCTTGACCGTCTGCTGGCGCGCGCCGTACCAGGTGAACGCCACCTCGCTGCGCGTGTCGTCGGTATAGATCTCGATGTCGTCGTCATTGACCGTGTTGGCCGGCAGCAGCGCGATCACGCCGTTGGCCGTCAGCCAGCGGCCGTCGATGACTTTCTTCAGCAGCGCCTGGCCCTCCTCGAACACCTTGGACGCCGATGCGCCGACGACCTCATCGGTCAGGATGGCCGGGTAAGGACCGGCCAGGTCCCAGGTCTGGAAGAACGGGCCCCAGTCGATGTAACGGGCCAGCACGGACAGGTCGATATTCTTGAACACGCGGCGGCCGATGAACTTGGGCTTGACCGGCGCGAACGGCAGCTGCGCGCGGTTCCTGCGGGCGTCGGCCAGCGACAGCAGCGGCACCGCCTTGCGGTTCGCATGCTGCTCGCGGATGCGCTCGTAGTCGGTCGCGATGTCCTGCACGTACTGGTCGCGCTGCTCCGGCGTCAGCAGCGACTGCGCGACCGACACCGAGCGGGACGCGTCCGGCACATAGACCACCGGGCCGTCGTAGTTGTGCGCGATCTTCACCGCGGTATGGGCGCGGCTGGTCGTGGCGCCGCCGATCAGCAGCGGAATCTTCAGCATGCGGAAATGCGGGTCGCGCTGCATTTCCTTCGCAACGTGCGCCATTTCCTCGAGCGACGGCGTGATCAGCCCGGACAGGCCGATGATGTCCGCATTCTCGGCCTTTGCCCGCGCCAGGATCTCGGAGCACGGCACCATCACGCCCATGTTCACGACTTCGAAGTTATTGCACTGCAGGACCACCGACACGATGTTCTTGCCGATGTCGTGCACGTCGCCCTTGACGGTGGCAATGACGATCTTGCCCTTGGCCTTGGCGGCGATGCCGGTGCGCTGTTCTTCCAGCAGCTTTTCCTGCTCGATGTAGGGGATCAGGTGGGCGACCGCCTGCTTCATCACGCGCGCCGACTTCACCACCTGCGGCAGGAACATCTTGCCCTGGCCGAACAGGTCGCCTACGATGTTCATGCCATCCATCAGCGGGCCTTCGATCACGTGGATAGGCCGGCCGCCGTTGCCCAGCAGCTCCTGCCGCGCTTCCTCGGTGTCCTCGACGATCCATTGCGTGATGCCATGCACCAGCGCATGCGCGAGGCGCTGCTGCACGGTGCCGGCGCGCCATTCCAGGTTCTGCTCTTCCTTCTTGCCGCCGGCCTTCAGCGTGCCGGCGATGTCGATCATGCGCTCGGTCGCATCCGGGCGGCGGTTCAGCACCACGTCCTCGACCCGCTCGCGCAGTTCCGGCGCAAGCTCGCTGTAGACGCCCACCATGCCGGCGTTGACGATGCCCATGGTCATGCCGGCCTGGATCGCGTGGTACAGGAACACCGTGTGGATCGCCTCGCGCGCCGGGTCGTTGCCGCGGAAGCTGAAGCTGACGTTGGAGACGCCGCCGCTGATCTTCGCATGCGGCAGGTTAGCCCGGATCCAGCGGGTGGCGTTGATGAAGTCGACCGCGTAGTTGTTGTGCTCCTCGATGCCGGTGGCGATCGCGAAGATGTTCGGGTCGAAGATGATGTCTTCCGGCGGGAAGCCGACCTTTTCGGTCAGCAGGTCGTAGGCGCGCTTGCAGATCTCGATCTTGCGCTCGTACGTGTCGGCCTGGCCGACTTCGTCGAAGGCCATTACGATCACCGCGGCGCCGTAGCGCCGGCACAGCGTGGCCTGGCGCAGGAATTCCGCCTCGCCTTCCTTCATCGAGATCGAGTTGACGACGGACTTGCCCTGCACGCACTTGAGGCCGGCCTCGATCACGGACCACTTCGACGAGTCGATCATGATGGGCACGCGCGCGATGTCGGGCTCGGACGCGATCAGGTTCAGGAAGCGGGTCATCGCCGCCACCGAGTCCAGCATCGCCTCGTCCATGTTGATGTCGATGATCTGCGCGCCGTTCTCGACCTGCTGGCGTGCGACTGCCAGCGCCTCGTCGTACTGCTCGTTCAGGATCAGCCGCGCGAATGCCTTGGAGCCGGTGACGTTGGTGCGCTCGCCGACGTTGACGAACAGCGATGCCTCGTCGATCACGAACGGCTCGAGGCCGGACAGGCGCATCGCCTGCGGCACTTCCGGCAGCGTGCGCGGCGCGATGGACTTCACGGTCTCGGCAATCGCGCGGATATGGTCGGGCGTGGTGCCGCAGCAGCCGCCGGCGATGTTGACGAAGCCGCTCTCGGCGAAGTCCTTCAGCAGCGACGAGGTGACATCCGGCGTTTCGTCGAAGCCGGTGTCGGACATCGGGTTGGGCAGGCCGGCGTTCGGGTAGATGCAGACATAGGTGTCCGCGATCTTCGACAGTTCCTCCGCATACGGCCGCATCAGCGCCGCGCCCAGCGCGCAGTTCAGGCCGACGGTGAGCGGTTTGGCATGCCGCACCGAGTTCCAGAACGCGGGCACGGTCTGGCCCGACAGGATGCGCCCGGACGCGTCGGTCACGGTGCCGGAAATCATGATGGGCAGGCGCTGGCCCGACTCCTCGAAGAACTGGTCGATGGCGAACAGCGCGGCCTTGCAGTTTAGCGTGTCGAAGATGGTTTCCACCAGCAGCACGTCGGCCCCGCCTTCCACCAGCGCACGGGTCTGCTCCAGATAGGCCGCCGCCAGCTGGTCGAAGCTGATGTTGCGCGCGGCCGGGTCGTTGACGTCCGGCGAGATCGACGCGGTCTTGGGCGTCGGCCCGAGCGCGCCGGCGACGAAGCGCGGCTTGTCGGGCGTCGAATACTTGTCGCAGGCGGCCCGCGCCAGGCGCGCCGCGGCGACGTTCATCTCGTAGGCCAGGTCGGCCATCTGGTAATCCTCCTGCGCCACCGTGGTGGCGCCGAAGGTGTTGGTCTCGACCAGGTCGGCGCCGGCAGCCAGGTATTTTTCATGGATCTCGCTGATGATCTGCGGCTGCGTCAGGGTCAGCAGTTCATTGTTGCCCTTGACGAAGATTTCCTTGCCTGTCGCCTGGAAGGCGGCGAAGCGCGTGCCGCGGTAATCCTCCTCCGTCAGGTGGTATTGCTGGATCATCGTGCCCATTGCGCCGTCCAGGATCAGGATGCGTTGGGACAGCAGATCGCGCAGCAGCGCCTCGGTCGAAGAAATGGGATCGCGTTTCATGTAATTTATCCAAGCTGAAAAAAGAAAACCCGGCCGGTAAAGCGGGCCGGGTGTTTCTGCTCCGCTTTAGCTGTATTTATTTGGCGCACCCGGTGAAAGGTGTCCCGCGCCCGCAAGCTGGGTTTGACTTTGCAATCAAATCGGCGCGCTGAAAATTATACGTGAATTCGCTTTTCCCGTTACGGCAAGGCGTCGGCCGCGACCGGCAGCGGCACTTCGGACAGCCGCGGCTCCGACAGCTTCAGCGTCAGGCACTTGGCAGAACCGCCGGCTTTCATGAATTCGGACAGGCCGGTCTGGTGCAGTTCATAGCCATGGGCCGAAAGCGTCGCGGCCAGCGCGTCCGACGCCCGGTTCATGATCACGTGGCGGCCGCAGTTGACCGCATTGCACGCGAAGTCCGCGGCGTCGGCGGCGTCGACCGCGATGCGCAGCGCCGGCGGCACCAGCGCGGCGATGCGGTCCTGCGACGCCCGGTCGAACGCGTCCGGGTAATACAGCAGCGCGCCGCCTTCCAGCGGGCACAGGCAGGTGTCGAGATGATAGAAGCGCGGGTTCACCAGCCGCAGCGGCACCACGTCGACATCGAACAGCCTGGCGATGACGGCGGCGGCGGCCTCGTCCGTGCGGTGCCCGTGGCCCATCCACAGGATGGGCAGCCGGCGGTCGAACAGCGCGTCGCCCGCGCCCTCGAAATACACGCCCCTGGGCAGCGTCAGCACCTCGAAGCCGTGGCTGGAGAACCAGCGGGAAAAATACGCTTCCTCGGGCCGCCGCTCGGCATGGCGGAAGGCCGCGAGCAGGACCCGGCGCTCCAGCACGAGGCCGGCATTGGCCGTGAACACGAGGTCGGGCACGCCGGGTTCGCCGTCGATGCAGTCGACCTCGGCATACCGGCGCAGCAGGGCCGACAGCCCCTGCCACTGCGCCGCCGCGGCCGGCTTGCTGCCGCGGGCGATATTGCCTTCCATCCACGGGTTGATCACATACGCCACTTCGAAGTGGCGGGGCGCGCACATCAGGAAACGTTCTTTCATTACCTGCCCTCCCGGCGGTTTTCGCATTGGACCGTGTTCAGGCCGCAATGCCGATGTCCTGCAAGATGGCGGCGATGGCGACCACTGCAATACCGATTTCCTGTTCACTGATGATCAGCGGCGGCGCCAGCCGCACGACGGTGCCATGCGTGTCCTTGCTCAGGATGCCGCGATGCATCAGCCGTTCGCAGAACACGCGGGCGGACACCTGTGCCGGATCAAGCTCCATGCCGATCAGCAATCCCCTGCCCCGTATCTCGCGGATGGCCGGATGCCGGAGCGCGCGCAGTTCCGCCATCAGCAGCGCGCCCAGGGCCTGTGCGCGCTGCGCCAGGCGTTCTTCCTCCAGCAGGTCCAGCGCCGCCAGGCCGACCGCGCAGGCAAGCGGATTGCCGCCGAAGGTGCTGCCATGGTCGCCCGGCCGGAACACGGCCATCACATCGTCGCGCGCCAGGAATGCCGATACCGGCAGCAGGCCGCCGCCCAGCGCTTTCCCCAGCACCAGCCCGTCCGGACGGATGCCGTCGTGGTCGCAGGCGAGCAGCCGGCCGGTGCGCCCGAGGCCGGTCTGGACCTCGTCGCAGATCAGCAGCACATCGTGGCGCGTGCAGATGGCGCGGCATTGCGCCAGGTAGCCGTCGGGCGGCACGACGATGCCGCCCTCGCCCTGTATCGGCTCGACCAGGAAGGCGGCGGTGTCGGGCGTGATCGCGGCCTCCAGCGCGGCGGCGTCGCCGAAGGGCACGGTGACAAAACCCGGCGCGAACGGGCCGAAGCCGGCGCGGTACTGCGCTTCCGAGGAAAAGCCGACGATGGTCGTGGTGCGGCCGGCGAAGTTGCCGGCGCAGACGACGATCTGCGCCCGGTCCGGCGCAACGCCCTTGACCTCGTACGCCCACTTGCGGGCTGCCTTCAACGCGGTCTCGACCGCCTCGGCGCCGGTATTCATCGGCAATGCACGGTCCATGCGGGTCATCTCGCACAGCCTTGACAGGAAAGGACCCAGCCGGTCGGTGTAGTAGGCGCGGGAGGTCATTGCCAGCCTTTGCGCCTGTTCGGTCAGCGCGGCCAGCAGGCGCGGATGGCCGTGGCCGAAGCTGGTTGCCGAATAGGCCGACATCAGGTCGAGATAGCGCTTGCCGTGGATGTCGGTCAGCCATGCGCCGGCGCCGCTGCGCAGCACCACCGGCAATGGGTCGTAATTATTCGCGCACACCCTTTTTTCGAGTGCGATCAGCTGTTCCATGATGCTTCTCCGATAACGGACCGGGCAGCGGACCGGCAGCGGATCGGGCAGCGAGTCCGTTCCTCATGGTAGTCCTGAATGCACGAAAGTTTTGTGCTTTATCAGGCATGGAACAGCCGAGTCATGAAAGGATCGTTTATGCATCAACCAGCCGGAGAGACCAAATGGAAAAGCTCGACCGATACGACCGCATACTCTTGACGACATTGCAGAAAAACGGCCGCGCATCCAACGTGGAGCTATCCGAACAGGCCAGCCTGTCCGCGCCGCAGTGCTACCGCCGCGTGCGCAGGCTCGAAATCGACGGCATCATCCGCGGCTATAGCGCGCAGCTGCTGCCGTCCAGCCTGGGCCTGGACGTGGTGGCCTTCGTCAGCCTGACCATAGACCGCGAGCAGTTCAAGAATGTGCGCGAGCTGGAAAAGGTCATCCGCGATTTCCCGGAGATCCTGGAGTGCTACACGATTTCCGGCGACTTCGATTACCTGCTCAAGGTGGTGGCGACCGACCTGCGCGCGTTTTCCGCTTTCCTGACCGACCGGCTGATGCAGGTTCCCGGCGTTGCGCGGCTGCGGTCGATGATCTGCCTAGAGGAAGTCAAGCCGGCCAGCCCGCTGCCCCTGCCGCCGTCAGCCTGACGGCAGCTCGAACGCGCCGCCCTGCATCGGAAAGCCCTGCAGGAAGGCTTCCGCACCCAGGCGTTTCCCGCCGGGCTTCTGCAGCTGCGCGATCCGCAGCGCGCCGGCGCCGCAGGCGACCAGCACGTCATGGCCGGCATCGGCTGCCAGCACGGCGCCCGGCTGGCCGGCCGGGCGGTCATCGGGCTCTGCCTTCGCCGCCCAGATCTTCAGCGGCACGCCGTTGAAACGGGCGGTCGCGCCCGGGAACGGATTGAACGCGCGGATCTTTCGTTCCAGCACGGCGGCCGGCTCCCGGAAGTCGAGCGCCGCTTCTTCCTTGGTGATTTTCGCCGCGTAGGTCACGCCCTGTTCCGGCTGCGGCTGCGCCGGCAGCGCGCCCGCTTCCAGCCGGCGCAGCGCATCGACGATCATCGACGCGCCAAGGCTGGCCAGGCTGTCATGCAGGCTGCCGCTGGTGTCGTCGGCAGCGATCGCCAGTTCCTGCCGCAGCAGCATCGGGCCGGTGTCGAGGCCCTCGTCCATCTGCATGATGGTGATGCCGGTCTGGTCGTCGCCGGCCTCGATCGCCCGGTGGATGGGCGCGGCGCCGCGCCAGCGCGGCAGCAGCGATGCATGGATGTTCAGGCAACCCAGCGGCGGGATCGCCAGCACGGACGGCGGCAGGATCAGGCCATAGGCCGCGACCACCATCACGTCATGCGGCGTGGCATCGAGCAGTTCGTGCGCCTGGCGCGCGACATCCGGGTACTTGCCTTCCAGCCGCAGCGACACCGGCTGCGCCACGGGCATCCCGTGCTGTTGCGCGTACTGCTTGACGGCGGATGCCTGCAGCTGCATGCCGCGTCCGGCGGGCCGGTCGGGCTGCGTCAGCACCAGGACGATGTCATGCCCGGCTTCATGCAGGGACCGGAGGGCGGCGGCGGCGAAGTCGGGCGTGCCCGCGTAGATGATTTTCATGGCCGCGATTGTAGCGCGCGGCCGGGGCTACCTGCCGCCGGCAACCTTCAGCTGCTCGCGCCGCAGTTCGCGCTCTTCCTTCAGCATCCGGGTCTTGATCCGGTTGCGCTTGAGCGGTGACAGGTACTCGACGAACACCTTGCCTTTCAGGTGGTCCATCTCGTGCTGTATGCAGACAGCCAACAGGCCTTCGGCCTCGACTTCAAAGCGCTTGCCTTCAAGGTCGAGTGCGCGTACCTTCACACGCGCCGGGCGTTCGACGCCATCGTATATCCCCGGCACCGACAGGCAGCCCTCGTCGTAGACCTGGCGTTCAGGGCTGGCCCAGGTGATTTCAGGGTTGATGAACACCTGCAGGTCGTCATGCGTTTCCGAGGTGTCGATCACGATCAGCTGTTCATGCACATCGACCTGGCTCGCAGCGAGACCGACGCCGGGTGCCTCATACATGGTCTCGGCCATATCCGCAGCAAGCTTCTTAAGCCGGTTATCGAATACGGTGACTGGCTTTGCGACCTTGTGCAGGCGTGGATCTGGATAACGGAGAATAGGTAGTAGGGACATACGACGTTTGCGCAACGATAAGGGAAGAATAGATGGTGGTTTTTCTTGCCAGTTCAAGCGATTGAAGGCAGAATTTGATTCACTACGGCAACATTTAACATTGTTGCCCTACGGTCTGACGATACACGGCCGATAAAACGAGTTGCATCGCTACGCCGTACCCACCGGAAAAACCATGAAAAAGTTTAGCACAGCCGGCCTGCTGTTCGCGCTTGCCTGCACCACTGCCTCCGCCGCTGCGCCTGCCGACACCCGCGCCGCGGCAAATTGCCAGTTCCTGGCAAATGCGCCCGATCAGCACCAGGTGGTGCGCGGCGACACGCTGTGGAGCATTTCCGGGCGATTTTTGCAACATCCGTGGTGCTGGCCGCAGGTCTGGGGCCTGAACCGCGACCAGATCGCCAATCCGCACTGGATCTATCCGGGCCAGGTCGTCTATTTCGACCGCGCCAGCGGCCGCCTGCGCCTCGGCCGCGGCGTCGGAAGCAGCGGCGACGGCCTGCCCACGGTGCGCCTGTCGCCGCAGACGCGCATCGAGGGCATGGGCAGGGACGCGATCCCGGCCATCCCCGCCAGTGCGATCGAACCCTTCCTGACGCAGCCGCTGCTGATAGAGGAAAGCGCGCTGCTGAGCGCGCCGCGCGTGATCCAGGGCGGCGAAGGCCATGTCAACGTCGGCAAGGGCGACAAGGTCTATGTGCGCGGTGCGCTCAACGGCGCGACCGAATTCCAGGTGTACCAGCCCAGCCAGCCGCTGCGGGATCCCGACACCGGCGCGGTCCTCGGCTACGAGGCAGCCTATCTCGGCATCGTGAAGCTGACGCGCGCCGCCCAGGCGGACAATGAAGCCCACAGCTTCGTCGTCACCACGTCGGTTCGCGAAATCGGCCCGGGCGCGCAGCTGGTGCCGTTGCCGCCCACGCCCATCGTCAACTATGTGCCGCACCTCCCGCCGGTCGAGGTCCGCGGGCGCGTGATGTCGGTCTATGGCGGCGTGGCCAATGCCGGGCAGAACGAGGTGGTGACGATCAACCGGGGCCGCGAGCAGGGCCTGGACACCGGCAGCGTGCTGGAGCTGTACCACTTCGGCCGCACCGTGCCCGACCGCGCGGCCGGCAACGAGCCGGTCAAGCTGCCGGATGAACGCTATGGCGCCGTGTTCGTTTTCCGGACTTTTAATAATGTGTCTTATGGGCTGGTAATGCAGGTTACCGATCCGGTCAAGGTTGGCGACGTAGCACGATCACCGGAATAGGCGGCGCGCCATGGCCGACACCAGCCAGCTGGCTGCATGGCTAAGACTGGAGCAGACGCCGGGCCTGGGCTTCATGACGGCGCACCGGCTGCTGAGCGCATTCGGCTCGCCCGAGGCCGTGTTCGATGCCGACCCCACGCAACTGCGCGGCATGGTCGGCGACAAGCTGGCCGGCAAGCTGCTGGCACCGCCCTCCGCCGCCATGCTTGCGCTGATCGAACTCACCCTGGCCTGGGCGGCGCTGGACGGCAATCACCTGCTGCTGCTGGCCGATGAAACCTATCCGCAGCTGCTGCTCGAAATCCCCGACCCGCCGCTGCTGCTGTATGCCAAGGGCCGCATCGCGCTGCTGAACCAGCCGTCGCTGGCGGTGGTCGGCAGCCGCAATGCCAGCGCCCAGGGCGCCGCCCATGCGCGCCAGTTCGCGCAGGCCCTGTCGGCCGCCGGGCTGACCATCGTGTCGGGGCTGGCGCTGGGCATCGACACCGCTGCGCACGAAGGCGCATTGCTGGACGGCGGCGCGACCGTCGCGGTGATCGGCACCGGCGCCGACATCGTTTATCCGGCGCGCAACCATGCGCTTGCGCACCGCGTTGCCGAACAGGGATGCATCGTCAGCGAATATGCATTGGGCACGCCCGCGCTGCCGGCCAACTTCCCGCGCCGCAACCGGATCATCAGCGGCCTGTCGCGCGGCACGCTGGTCGTCGAGGCGGCGGCGCAATCCGGCTCGCTGATCACCGCACGGCTTGCAGCGGAACAGGGACGCGACGTGTATGCGATCCCGGGGTCGATCCAGTCGCCGCTGGCGCGCGGCTGCCATGACCTGATCCGCCAGGGCGCGCGGCTGGTCGAGAATGCCCATGACATCCTCAATGATTTCCCTGGCCTGCAATCGCACACCTATGCGCCGGGAAAATCGGCGCCGTTGCCGTTCTCTGACCATCCCGACAACGACCTTTTAAAAATAATCGGCTATGATCCGGTCAGCCTGAATGTGCTTGCCGCTCGGGCCGGGCTCGATACCGCTACAATGAGCGCACAGTTGCTCACGCTGGAACTCGATGGACAGATTGAAATGCTGACGGGCGGCATGGTGCGGCGATCGGGTTGAAACTTGACGGCGTTCGCATTGCCATAACTCATCCCCCTTTACAATCGGTTCAAAGTCTTCGGTGTTTTGGACGATTTCCCGATTTCCATAAGCTAACAGGTTTTACGATCGGCTCTGAATCAAGCAAGTGTCACAATTTTGCAACTGAAAGTCCGAACTGAAAGTTCGTTTATCGCTCAGTTGCTTGTAACGCAGAACACCTTACCCTTACAGTAAAACCCATGTTTGATGTCCTTGTTTATCTTTACGAAACCTATTACCGGCCCGACGCCTGCCCGGATTCGGAAGCGCTCGTGAAGAAACTGTCCGCGGTCGGCTTCGAGGAAGACGAGATTTCGAAGGCGCTGGGCTGGCTGACCGACCTTGCCGAAACCACCAACGAGTTCTCGATGCTGCATCCGCAGCAGACCAGCTTCTCGTCGGGCTTCCGTATTTACGTGGACCGGGAATTCGACGTGCTGGGCACGGCCGCAATCGGCTTCATCCAGTTCCTCGAGTCGGCCAGGGTCATCAACCCGCTGCAGCGCGAGATCGTGGTCGAGCGCGCGCTGGCGGCAAGCGATACGCAGATCTCGCTGGACAAGCTGAAGGTCATCGTGCTGATGGTGCTGTGGAGCCAGGGCAAGGAGCCGGACGGACTGATGTTCGACGAGCTGTTCCTGGACGACGACGACGTGCAGACCCGACAGCTGCATTAAGCAACACGTCGGGAAAATGGTCCGGCCAGCGTCAGCGGCCGGCAGCAGCAAGCCGCGCCAGCGCGGCTTTTTCATTGGCGCGGCCGGCTTGCGATATGCGATCCAACGCGCTTATCATTTGCCGCGAACACGCCGCCGCTGCGGGTCACGCTGCTTCCCCGCGACACAATGCATCCAGGCAAGCGTCTGGCGGCGGCGTAAATAATCCCTGTACTATGCAGGCTTCAGCGCGCCTGGCGCGCCCATTGCGAGACCCATTTCCATGACCAAGACCCTCATCATCGCCGAGAAGCCATCTGTCGCGAACGACATCGCGAAGACGCTTGGCGGCTTTACGAGGCACGATGAGTACTTCGAATCCGACCAGTACGTGCTGTCCTCCGCGGTCGGCCACCTGGTCGAGATTACCGTGCCGGAAGAATACGACGTCAAGCGCGGCAAGTGGTCGTTCGCGCACCTGCCGATGATCCCGCCGCACTTCGACCTGAATCCGATCGCCAAGACCGAGTCGCGCCTGAAGGTGCTGAACCGGCTGATCAAGCGCAAGGATGTCGGCATGCTGATCAATGCCTGCGACGCCGGGCGCGAAGGCGAGCTGATCTTCCGGCTCATTGCCCAGTATGCGAAGGCCAAGCAGCCGATCAAGCGGCTGTGGCTGCAGTCGATGACGCCGGGCGCGATCCGCGAAGCCTTCGGCCACCTGCGCGAGGACAAGGAAATGCTGCCGCTGGCCGACGCGGCCCGCTGCCGCAGCGAAGCCGACTGGCTGATCGGCATCAACGGCACCCGTGCGATGACCGCGTTCAACTCGAAGGAAGGCGGCTTCTACCTGACCACGGTCGGACGGGTGCAGACGCCGACGCTGTCCATCGTGGTCGAGCGCGAAGAGAAGATCAAGAAGTTCGTGCCGCGCGACTACTGGGAAGTGCGCGCCGAATTCGGCTGCGCCGCCGGCGCCTATGAAGGCCGCTGGCTCGACACCAAGCACAAGCGCGACGAGAACGACCCGGAGAAACGGGCCGAGCGGCTGTGGAACCGCGCCGACGCCGACGCCATCGTCGCCGCCTGCCGCGGCAAGCCGGGCCGCGTCACCGAGGAATCGAAGCCGACCACGTCGATGGCGCCCGCGCTGTTCGACCTGACCAGCCTGCAGCGCGAGGCCAACGCCCGCTTCGGCTTTTCGGCGAAGAACACGCTGGGCCTGGCGCAGGCGCTGTATGAAAAGCACAAGGTGCTGACCTATCCGCGTACCGATTCGCGCCACCTGCCCGAAGACTATCTGGGCACGGTGAAGGAAACGCTGGAAACGATCGCCGAGAACAACAACTATCACCAGTTCGCCAAGCAGATCCTGAAGAGCAACTGGGTCAAGCCGAACAAGCGCATCTTCGACAACACGAAGATCAGCGACCACTTCGCGATCATCCCGACCACGCAGGCGCCGAAGAACCTGTCGGAGCCCGAACAGAAGCTCTACGACCTGGTGACCCGCCGCTTCATGGCGATCTTCTTCCCGGCCGCCGAGTTCCAGGTGACGACCCGTTATACCGAGGTCGAAGGCCACCAGTTCCGCAGCGACGGCAAGGTGATGACCAATCCCGGCTGGCTCGCGGTGTACGGACGCGAAGTCGCAAGCGCCGAACCGTCAGCCAAGGAAGGCAACGACCGCATCCTGGTGCCGGTCGCCAAGGGCGAACAGGTCAGGACCGACAAGGTCGACACCATCGCGCTGGTGACCAAGCCGCCGGCCCGCTATACCGAGGCGACGCTGCTGTCGGCCATGGAAGGCGCGGGCAAGCTGCTCGACTCGGAAGAGCTGCGCGACGCGATGGCGGGCAAGGGTCTCGGCACGCCGGCCACGCGCGCGGCCATCATCGAGGGCCTGCTGAACGAGAAATACCTGCTGCGCGAAGGCCGCGAGATCATCCCCACGGCCAAGGCTTTCCAGCTGATGACGCTGCTGCGCGGCCTTGGCGTGAACGAGCTCACCGCGCCCGAACTGACCGGCGAATGGGAATACAAGCTGTCGCAGATGGAGCGTGGCCGCATCAGCCGCGAGGAATTCATGCGCGAGATCGAGGCGATGACGGAAGTGATCGTCAAGCGCGCGAAGGAATATAACAACGACACCATTCCCGGCGAGTATGCGACGCTGAACACGCCCTGCCCGAACTGCGGCTCGGTCGTGAAGGAAAACTACCGCCGCTTTGCCTGCACCAACTGCGACTTCTCGATGAGCAAGACGCCGGGCAGCCGCCAGTTCGAGATACCCGAAGTCGAGGAACTGCTGGCGCGCCGCACCATCGGCCCGCTGCAGGGCTTCCGCTCGAAGATGGGCCGGCCGTTCGCGGCCATCCTCAGGATCGTGCGCGACGAGGAGATCAAGAACTTCAAGCTCGAGTTCGACTTCGGCCAGAACGACGGCGAAGGCGAAGACGGCGAAGGCGTCGACTTCACCGGGCAGACCGCGCTCGGCCCGTGCCCGAAGTGCAATGCCGGCGTCTACGAGATGGGCCTGGCTTATGTCTGCGAACACAGCGTGGCCAAGCCCAAGACCTGCGACTTCCGCAGCGGCCGCATCATCCTGCAACAGGAGATCCTGCCCGAGCAGATGGCCAAGCTGCTCAACGAGGGCAAGACCGACCTGATGCCGGGCTTCGTGTCGCAGCGCACGCGCCGCCCGTTCAAGGCTTACCTGGTGCGCGCCAAGGACGGCAAGGTCAGCTTCGAGTTCGAGGAGCGCAAGGCCAAGGCGCCGGCCAAGGGCAAGCCGGAGGCCGATGCGTCAGACGAGGCGCCGGCAGTCGCCGTCGCGGCGAAGAAAACCGCGGCCCGCCCGGTAGCGAAGAAAGCGGCGGCGAAAAAAGCGGTCGCGAAGAAGGCCGCGGTGAAGCGGCCGGCGGTGAAGAAGGCGGCCTAACCGAGCGGCGGGCTGCGGGTTTAACCGCGGCGCGCGATCCGCGAAGGCGGCTGCCGCCTTCGCGGGATGGGGCAGCCGGCAGCGCATCCCGCGCCGCGGAGCCGCCTGATGCTGCGGACATCACGCCGCATGTCCTGTCCGGCGTGATGCGCCGGCCACTGCATCGATCCCCACTGCATCAATCCGTGCCCGGATCGAAGTCCGGCTCGAAAAAGCACCATTTCACCTGCGGCCAGCGCTGCTGTATGGTTTCCTCGACTGCATTGATGGCGTCGACCAGCGCATGGTCGCTGGGCTGCGCATGCATGCGCGCCTGCACCGCGACCATCAGCTGCGCGCCCCATTGCACGGTGATCAGGTGGATCACCCGGTCCACCTCCGGCCGCGCCAGGATATGCGCCTTGATGGCCGCATGCACCTCGGGTGCGGCCGACTCGCCGGTGATCATGCCCTTGACCTCGTGCATGACGAAGACCGCGACCACCATCAGCAGCACGCCGACCGCGATGGTGCCGATCGCGTCCCATATCGGGTTGCCCGTCACGACGGCGAGCAGCACCGCGATGAAGGCCAGCGTCAGGCCGCACAGCGCGGCAATATCCTCGCCCGCCACCACCAGCAGTTCGGACTGCCGGGTTTCGCGGAACCACTTGAAGAAGGGCTTGCCGCCCGACGTCTTGCGGATCTCCTTCATCGCGCCATACAGCGAGAAGCTTTCCAGCACCACGGAAATGCCGAGCACGCCAAGCGCGATCATCACGTTCTCGAGCGGCTCTGGCTTGCTGAAGCGCTCGACGCCCTGCAGCACCGAGAAGGCGCCGCCGAGGAAGAACAGCAGCAGCGCAACCATCATTGCCCAGAAATAGACCACCCGGCCGTAGCCCATCGGGTGCGACTCGTCGGGCGGCTTCTTCGCCTCTTTCAGTCCGCGCAGCAGGAACAGCTGGTTGGTGCAGTCGGCGAGCGAGTGGATGGCTTCGGCCAGCATCGCGCCCGAACCGGTGAAGAATGCCGCGGCAAACTTGGCGGCGGCAATGCCGCCATTGGCGCCCAGCGCGTAATAGATCGGCCTGGTCGATGTTTCCTTGGTAGCCACGATGTCGTCTTCAGTGAAAGCATCACCTTAACGGGCATTTGGACCGGCGGTATTGATCCACGCGATGTAGGCGTTCGTGCAATGAAATTTTGACCGGTTGATTCCCATCAAGCAAGCGGCCGGCTGCAGAGCCGGCCGCCGGAACTTCGCTTTTCCGCCAGTCGTCTATCCGTAGTGGCAACAGAAAACGAACCGGCGAGCCGAAGATGGCCGTCCTTAACGATAACGATTAAAGGAGCACAAGATGAAAAAACTGATTCTTTCCGCCCTCTGCGTGGCAGCGCTCAGCGCCTGTAGCGGCATGGATTCATCGTCACGGATGGGCACGTCCGGCGCCGGCGCCTCCAGCATGGGCGCCACCGGCAGCGGCGGCACCGCGGGCGCCAACCGCGCGCAGACCACCTCGGGCGCTTATACGGCCCCTGGCACGTCCACCATGCCCGGCTCCAAGGGCACCGCCGGCACGCCTGCCGACCCCAACTCGGCCACGCCGACCGGCGGCATGGGCGGCACCGGCATGGGAACCGGTACCGGCACCGGCACGATGAGCCGTTAAGCTGCCTTCGCTTCCGGCATGGCCGATTCGAACGCAAGCAGGTAACGCTTGCGTTCGAGTCCACCGGCGTAGCCCGTCAGGGCGCCGTCGCCAGCCACGATACGGTGGCATGGAACGATGATGGAAACGGGGTTGCGCCCTATCGCCGTGCCGACCGCGCGCACCGCATGGCCTGCGCCGGCGGCCCGCGCATGCTCCAGGTAGCTGGCGGTCGCGCCATACGGCACCCGCGACAGCTGTTCCCATACCTTGCGCTGGAACGGCGTTCCCTTCAGGTCCAGCGGCAGGTCGAATATCTTTCTCCGTCCATCGAAATACTCATTCAGATGCGCCGCGGCGCGCTGCAGGTGCGGCTGGTCGTCCGACAGCAGCCATCCCTGCGGCCCCTTGAAATGCCGGTGCTGGTCGAAATACAGGCCGCACAGGCCCTGCTCGCTCGCCGCCAGTAGCAAAGTGCCGAGCGGGCTTTCAAGCATGCGGTAATGGATCATGTCTGTTCCTCCGTGGTGTTTGCCGGTCCGTGCCACAGCAGCACGGCCGCATAGGCGCGCCAAGGCGCCCAGTTCGCCGCCCGCGCCTGCAGGCCGCGTTCATCCAGGCGTCCGCCCGGCGTGCCCGACGCCGCTTTCTGCAGGCCTAGGTCGCCGGCCGGGAAGGCGTCGGGAAAGCGCAGCGCGCGCAGCGCGATGTATTGCGCGGTCCACTCGCCGATGCCGGGCACGGTTTTGAGCCGCGCCACCGTTTCCTCCAGGCCCGCACCCGGCGCGAAGCGCAGCCCGCCGTCGGCCGCAAAGCGCGCCAGCGCGACCAGCGCCGCCGCGCGTGCGCGCGGCAGGCCGATCTGGGCCAGCGTTTCGACCGGCAGTGCGGCCATGTCCTCCGGCGCCGGGAAGTGCAGCATCGCCCTGGCGCTGGGCGTTTCGGCCGGCCTGCCGAAGCGCGCGGCCAGCCGGCCCGCGAGCGTGGTGGCGCCGGCCACGCTGATCTGCTGGCCCAGCACCGCGCGCACCGCCAGTTCGAATGGCTCGAATGCGCCGGGCACGCGCAGGCCGGGCGCCCGGCCGATCGCCGCCGCAAGCAGTTCGTCCCGGCCGAGATGCGCTTCGATCGCGGCGGGATTGGCGTCGAGGTCGAACTGGCTGCGCACCCTGGCCGCCAGCGGCATCAGCAGCGGCGCCAGGCTGCCGGACGCTTCCAGGCTGACCTGGCTGCGCCCGGGCAGGTGCGACACGCGCAGCCAGCCTTCGACGCCGCCCAGCCGCACGCTGCGCACATAGCGCAGTTCGCCGCCATGCTCCTCCACCGCTTCCACGCCGGGGATCGCGCGTGTCGCAAGGTAGCGCATGATCTGCGTCCACGCATACGGCGGACGGTAGGCCAGCCGTATCGTCAGCGCGCCGCCCGCGGCATCGTCGCCGCCCGTGCGCCGCAGCACGCCCGGCGCCATCCGGTAGCGGCTCGCGAACAGCGCATTGAAGCGGCGCACGCTGCGAAAGCCGGCGGCATAGGCCACGTCCGGCATCGGCAGCGCGGTTTCCTGCAGCAGCTTCTTGGCGAACAGCAGCCGCTGGGTCTGCGCAAGCTCCACCGGCGTGACGCCGAAGTGGGCGAGCAGCACCCGGCGCACCTGCCGCGACGACAGGCCGATCTCGCTCGCGAGCCGTTCCAGCGGACCGCCCGCGCCGGCATCGTCGCCATCCGCTTCATTCAGCGCGCCCGCGGCGATGCGCTGCCAGACCGCGAACGCCAGGTTCTGCTGCAGCGCATACGGCGCCAGTTCGGGCCGGCAGCGCAGGCAGGGGCGGAACCCGGCCGCCTCGGCCGCCGCGGCCGAACTGAAGAAGACGCAGGACGACCGGCGCGGCGCGCGCACGGCGCAGACCGGGCGGCAGTAGATGCCGGTGGTCTTGACCCCGGTGAAGAAGAGTCCGTCGAAGCGGGCGTCGCGCGCCAGCAGCGCGCGGTAGCAGCTGTCGGGGTCGGGATGGTTGTCGGTGGCGGCTTGCATGGGACTGTTTATACGCGCGGCGCCGGGACGCGTCTAGCCGTTTTCGGACGGCAGGTTGGCGGGTTGCCGGCGTTCGCCGGACGGGCCTGACCGGCAGCGGATGCCGGCCAGGCGCATGCCGGATCGGGCTGTCCGCGGCCTCATTCGCCGCAGGATCTTCGAAGGTGTTTTACGCTTGTAGCGGCGCACTTGCCGCTTCGATCCGGTTTCGCCTTGCCCGCCCATCGGGTACACGTATTTCTACTACCTTACCCCGCACCGTGTCTTTGGAGTAATCTCGCGAAAGCGTTTCAAAAATACAAGATAAACGACAAGATCAACGACAAGAGGAAGAGACAATGAAATATCACCTGATCGCCGCGGCCGCGGCCCTGCTGGCATGCGGCGCGGCCGGCGCCAAGGACATCCGCATAGCCCACGTGTACGACAAGACCGGCCCGCTGGAAGCCTATGCGAAGCAGACCCAGGCCGGCCTGATGATGGGGCTGGATTATGCGACCGGCGGCACCATGACCGTCAACGGCAACAAGCTGGTCGTGATCGAGAAGGACAACCAGGGCAAGCCGGACGTCGCCAAGTCGCAGCTGGCCGCCGCCTACGCCGACGACCGCGCCGACATCGCGGTCGGCCCGACCAGTTCCGGCGCCGCGCTGGCGATGCTGCCGGTGGCCGAGGAATACAAGAAGATCCTGCTGGTGGAGCCGGCCGTGGCCGACGCCATCACCGGCGAGAAATGGAACCGCTACATCTTCCGCACCGGCCGCAATTCGTCGCAGGATGCGATCTCCAACGCGGTCGCGCTGGACAAGGAAGGCGTCACCATCGCCACCATGGCGCAGGACAATGCCTTCGGCCGCGACGGCGTGAAGGCCTTCAAGGACGCGCTGAAGAAAGCCAAGCTGGCGCACGAGGAATACCTGCCCGGCACCACGACCGACTTCACCGCCGGCGCGCAACGGCTGTTCGATTCGCTGAAGGACAAGCCGGGCCGCAAGATCATCTTCATCATCTGGGCCGGCGGCAATCCGTTCAAGATCGCCGACCTCGATCCGAAACGCTACGGCATCGAGATCGCCACCGGCGGCAACATCCTGCCGGCGATGACCGCGTACAAGAACTTCCCCGGCATGGAAGGCGCGGCCTATTATTACTTCGGCATCCCGAAAAACCCGGTCAACAACTGGCTGGTGTCCGAGCATTACAAGCGCTACAAGCAGCCGCCCGATTTCTTCACCGCCGGCGGCATGTCGGCCGGCATTGCGCTGGTCGAGGCGCTGAAGAAGACCGGCGGCGCGACCGACACGGAGAAGCTGATCTCGGCGATGGAAGGCATGAGCTTCGAGTCGCCCAAGGGCAAGATGACCTTCCGCAAGGAAGACCACCAGGCGATGCAGTCGATGTACCACTTCAAGATCAAGGTCGACCCGGCGTTCGCCTGGGGCGTGCCGGAGCTGGTGCGCGAGATCAAGCCGGAAGAGATGCAGATCCCTATCCGCAACAAGCGCTGACCTTACACATCCTGCAGGAGCAGACGGCATGACATCGCCTTCGCTGGAAACCCGCGACCTGACGATACGCTTTGGCGGCCACGTGGCCGTCAACGCGGTGTCATGCGCCTACCAGGCCGGCACGCTGACGGCCATCGTCGGGCCGAACGGCGCGGGCAAGACGACTTACTTCAACCTGATCTCGGGCCAGCTGAAACCCAGCGCCGGCAGCGTGCTGCTCGACGGCCGCGACATCAGCGCCCTGCCCGCGTCGGCGCGCTGCCATGCGGGCCTCGGCCGCGCGTTCCAGCTGACCAGCCTTTTCCCCGGCCTCACCGTGATGGAGAACGTGCGGCTGGCGCTGCAGTCGAGGAAGCGGCTGGGGCTGGACCTCTGGCATGTCTGGAGCGACCACAAGGACCTGGTCGCGCGCGCCGACGCCGTGCTGGAAAGCGTCGCGCTGGCCGGCCGGCGGGACACGGTGGCGGCGCTGCTGCCGCACGGCGACCAGCGCAAGCTGGAAGTCGGCCTGCTGATGGCGCTGGACCCGGTGGTCTACATGTTCGACGAGCCGACCGCCGGCATGAGCGTCGACGAAGTGCCGGTGATACTGGACCTGATACGCATGCTGAAGAAAGACCGCAGCAAGACCATCCTGCTGGTCGAGCACAAGATGGACGTGGTGCGCGAGCTGGCCGACCGCATCATCGTGCTGCATAACGGCACGCTGATGGCCGACGGCGAACCGGAAGCGGTGATCGCGTCGCCGGTGGTGCAGCAGGCCTACCTCGGCATGGCCGCGGTGGAGGAAGCCGCATGAACGCGCCGCTGCTGAAGCTGTCCGCGGTGGAAACCCGGATCGGCGCGTATCACATCCTGCATGGCGTCGACTTCGAGGTGCCGCGCGGCCAGCTGACCATGCTGCTCGGCCGCAACGGCGCGGGCAAGACCACGACCCTGCGCACCATCATGGGCCTGTGGAAGCCCAGCGCCGGCAGCGTGCAGTTCGACGGCCGCGAGATCGGCGGCATGGCCACGCCCGAGATCGCGCGCCTGGGCATTGCCTACGTGCCGGAAAGCATGGGCATCTTCGCCGACCTGTCGGTGCGCGACAACATGGTGCTGGCCGCGCGCGGCGCCCGCGGCGCGGACGACATCGACGCGGCGCGGCTGGAGTGGATCTTCAACCTCTTCCCCGCGATGAAGACCTTCTGGCTGCACCCGGCTGGCAAGCTCTCCGGCGGCCAGAAGCAGATGCTGGCGGTGTCGCGCGCCATCGTCGAGCCGAGGAAGCTGATCCTGATCGACGAACCCAGCAAGGGGCTGGCGCCGGCCATGATCGCCAACATGATCGCCGCCTTCCGCGAACTGAAGAATACCGACACCACCATCCTGCTGGTCGAGCAGAACTTCAACTTTGCCAGGCAGCTCGGCGACACGGTGGCGGTGATGGACGACGGCCGCATCGTGCATCGCGGCGCGATGGCCGAACTGGCCGACAACCAGGACCTGCAGACGCGGCTGCTCGGGCTGTCGCTGGCTGCGCATCAATAGGAAACGAGGCCCGCATGTCCGCCATTCCCCTGAAAACCCCGGCGTCGCCGCCGCGCGCCGCCGCCATCGACTGGGCGCCGCTGCTGCTCACGCCCCTGCTGGCGCTGGCCGCGCTGCCGCTGGTCGGCTCCGGCAGCACCTGGATCACGCTCACCGCAGCCGGCCTGGCGATGGGCATGATCATCTTCATCATCGCGTCCGGCCTGACGCTGATCTTCGGGCTGATGGACGTGCTCAACTTCGGCCACGGCGTGTTCATCGCGCTGGGCGCCTTCGTCGCGGTGTCGGTGCTGGGCGCGCTGCCGGCCTGGACCACCGCCGACAGCCTGGGCCTGAACCTGGCCGCGATCGGCCTGGCGATGGTCGCGGCGATGGTCGCGGCCGGCGCGGCCGGCTGGCTGTTCGAGCGGCTGCTGGTGCGCCGCGTCTACGGCCTGCACCTGATGCAGATCCTGATCACCATGGGCGGCATGGTGGTCGGCGAGGAACTGATCAAGATGATCTGGGGCCCGCAGATGATCGCGCTGGAAGTGCCCACGGCGCTGCGCGGCGCGCTGCTGTTCGGCGACGCCGCGATTGAAAAATACCGGCTGCTGGCGGTGGCGGTCGGCCTGGTCGTGTTCGTCGCGCTGCTGCTGGTGCTGAACCGGACCAAGCTGGGCCTCCTGATCCGCGCCGGCGTGCAGGACAAGGAAATGGTCGAGAGCCTGGGCTACCGGATCCGCCGCCTGTTCGTCGGCGTCTTCGTCGCCGGCTCGGCGCTGGCCGGTCTGGGCGGCGTGATGTGGGGCCTGTACCAGCAGGGCGTGGTGCCGCAGATGGGCGCGCGGGTCAATGTGCTGATCTTCATCGTCATCATCATCGGCGGCCTCGGCTCCACCACCGGCTGCTTCGTCGGCGCGATGCTGGTCGGCCTGCTGGCCAACTACACCGGCTTCCTCGCGCCCAAGCTGGCGCTGTTCTCCAACATCCTGCTGATGGCCGCGGTGCTGCTGTGGCGGCCGCAGGGACTCTACCCGGTGACCAACCGATGATCTCCCGCCTGTTTTCCCACGACCTGCCGCGCAGCCGGGCGCTGACGGTCATCCTGCTGCTGATCCTGCTCGGCCTGGCTTTTGCGCCTTTCCTGTTCCCCGGCGCGAAAGCGCTCAACGTCGCCGCCAAGGTGCTGGTGTTCATCGTTCTGGTCGCCAGCTACGACCTGCTGCTGGGGTACACCGGCATCGTGTCCTTCGCGCACACCATGTTCTTCGGCATCGGCGCCTACGGCGTGGCGATCGCCAGCAGCCGCATGGGACCGACCTGGACCGCGCTGGGCACCGGCGTCGCGGTCGCGGTGCTGCTGTCGCTGGCGCTGTCGTTTGCGATCGGCCTGTTCTCGCTGCGGGTGCGCGCCATTTTCTACGCGATGATCACGCTGGCGGTGGCGTCGGCCTTCCAGACGCTGGCCTCGCAGGTGTCCGACCTGACCGGCGGCGAGGACGGCCTGAACTTCAAGCTGCCCGAACTGCTGTCCCCCGCCTACCGCTTCGCCGAGGAACGCTTCCTGGGCGCGTCGCTGGACGGCAAGTTCATCACCTACTACATCGTCTTCTTCACCGCCGCGCTGCTGTTCCTGGCCCTGCTGCGCATCGTCAACTCGCCGTTCGGCCGCGTGCTGCAGGCCATCCGCGAGAACGATTTCCGCGCCGAGGCGATAGGCTACCGCACCGTGGTCTACCGGACGCTGTCCAACGTGCTGGCGGCGGTGTTCGCCACGCTGGCGGGCGCCTTGCTGGCGCTCTGGCTGCGCTACAACAGCGCGGACACCTCGCTGTCGTTCGAGATCATGGTCGATATCCTGCTCATCGTCGTCATCGGCGGGATGGGGACGATGTATGGGGCCGTTTGCGGGGCGGTGCTGTTCATCCTTGCGCAGAGCTATCTGCAGGATTTGATGGCGGCCGGTGCCGGCGCGGCGCAGGACTTGCCGTGGCTGGCGGCGCTGCTGTCGCCGGATCGCTGGCTGCTGTGGCTGGGGGTGCTATTCGTGCTATCGGTGTATTTCTTTCCGACCGGGGTGGTCGGGAAGTTGAGGAAGGTTCGTTAGCACGATCAGGCTGATGCTGTTAGCGCCGCGCAGCGACAGTTGCAGTTGCTTGTGAAGTGGCCGTTGCCGTTGCAGTGAATCCCCGTTGATGACGCCACGTCGCTGGTGCCGAAATCGGATAAAGAAGCGTCCGCTGTCTGAGCGAAGCGAGTTTCGGACGCTTCCCGATTTCGGTGCCAGCGGCGTGGGCACCCCGCGCAGCGGGGCGGCATCTCCGGGGTCGCCTTCTCTTGTCTACTTCTCTTGGCGAAGCAAGAGAAGTAGGTCGGCTGCCGGGCCGAAACCCGGCCAGGTCGCCCGGCAGGCCAGCCGGTATTGCTTCATCCGCCCGCCGGCGCACCGTCGCGAAGCCGCTTCTGCAGTTTGCGGCGGCTGCACGTTACGAGAACGCACCACAGCGCAAGGCGCCGATGCTGCGTCTGCTGGCGGGTGAAACATTGAGGCTTCACTGCCGTGGGGAGTAGCCGGGTGTTCGGCCCGGCGGCCGACCCGCTTTTTTGCTTCGCCAAAAAAGTGGGGCAAAAAAGGCGACCCCTACGATGGCGGTCCGCTGCGCGGACTGCACGCGCCGCCAGCACCTGAAACGGGAAGCGTCCGAAACTCGCTTCGCTCAGACAGCGGACGCTTCTTTATCCGTTTCAGGCGCTGGCGACGCGTCGCCATCTAACGGGGATTCACTGCAACGGCAACGGCCACTTCACAAGCAGCGGCAGCGGCAGCGGCAGCGGCAACTGCAACTGCAACTGCAACTGCAACCGTCGCTGCGCGGAGCCAACTGCAACGGCCACTGTCGCTACGCGGAACGTCAACAGCAACTGCCGCTGCGCGACCAGAACTGATACCTCCACGCCCCAACCCATTCCCATATTCATGCCCAATAAAACAATCCCCCAAGCGCACTCCACTCATGCTGCGCTACACTCGTAGCTCAAAAAACATAACGATATCGCCATGCACCCAGACACCCGCGCACCCAGCCTGAAAACCATTCTCCTCTGTACCGGCCTCATCCTCACCCTGGCCATGGGCGTGCGCCACGGTTTCGGTTTCTGGCTGCAGCCCATCTCCCAGGCCAACAACTGGACCCGTGAAACCTACTCGCTGGCGATGGCGCTGCAGAACCTGATGTGGGGCGTCTTCGGCCCGTTCGCCGGCATGGCGGCCGACCGCTTCGGCACCGCCCGCGTCGCCATCTTCGGCGCGCTGCTGTACGCGGCGGGGCTGCTGTGGATGGCGACCGTCACGCATCCGGCACTGTTTGTCATCGGCTCCGGCATGCTGATCGGCGGCGGGCTGTCCTGCACCGCATTCGGCGCGATGAGCGGCATTATCGGGCGTACCGCGCCGGAGACGAAACGGTCGTGGGCATTCGGCATTTCCGGTGCGGCCAGTTCCTTCGGCCAGTTCGCGCTGATGCCCATCGAGCAGCAGCTCATCGGCGCCATCGGCTGGCAATATGCGTTCTTTGCCCTTGCTGCGCTGGTCGTGCTGGTGATGGTGCCGATGGCGCTGTTCCTGCGCGAGCCGGACGTGGTGCGCAGCGGTCCGCAGCAGAGCATGCCCGAGGCGATACGCGAAGCCTTTGCCTACAAGCCCTTCCTGCTGCTGCTGGCCGGCTACTTTGTCTGTGGCTTCCAGCTGGTGTTCATCGGCGTGCACATGCCGGCTTATCTGAAGGACCGCGGCCTGACCGACCCGGGCGTGGCGGTCATGGCGCTGGCGCTGATCGGGCTGTTCAATATCGTCGGCTCCTACCTGGCCGGACGCCTCGGCGGCTGGCTGCCCAAGCGTTACCTGCTGTCCTCCATCTACCTGGCGCGCGCGGCGGCGATCGCGCTGTTCCTGGTGGCGCCCCTGACGCCGGCGTCGGTGTATGTTTTCTCGGCTTTCATGGGCCTGCTGTGGCTGTCCACGGTGCCGCTGACGAATGGCGTGATCGCCGGCATTTTCGGCGTGCGCTACCTGTCCATGCTGTCGGGTTTCGTGTTTTTTTCACACCAGGTCGGCAGCTTCCTGGGCGTCTGGCTGGGCGGCTTCCTCTACACCCGGCAGGGGAACTACAACACGGTCTGGATGATCACTATTGGACTAGGCATATGCGCAGCGCTCGTCAATCTGCCTATTGATGAAAAACCCATCGTACGCATCCAGCCGGCAACTGCCTGAAGGAGTCCATGATGCCCGCCCTCGTCAAACGCCTGCTTTGGTATGCCCTGATGGCAGCGGCGCTGGCGCTGCCGTTCGCCGCCTACCTGCAGCCGCAGTTCATGGTCGACCTCGCGAACCGGATCATGCTGTGCACCTGAACAGGAAAACGCATGGACACTGACACCGACGACATCACGCTGAGCGACCTGGAGCGGGCCATCAATTACTGGCGCGGCCTGCGGCCGTCGCGTGGCGAGGAGCGCGCGCTGTCGCCGGAAGTCAACCAGCTCGCGGAAGTATATGCGTTGATGATTTACGAGCGTCTGCACAGCGTGCCAAGAACGCGGGTCGATGGCGGGGCGCTGGGCCTGATCGATGCGTGGCGCGGGCAGCGCGTCTAGAAGCCCGCACGACATTCGCAGGATGTAACAGGCGAAGCGCATTACACCAGGGCACTGTCGTGCCAGCGGCTACTTTCCGCGATCGGGGAAAGGTGTAATGCGCCCGCGCTTGTTACACCCTGCGATCAGCCTGCCAGGCTATCCATATGTCGCGCCTGCCGTTGCGGCACGGCCTTCTTCCCTTCGCCCGCCGGCGCGGCCTGAACCTTGCCCGCGTAATCCCCGCCCATCGCCGTCCGCACTTCCGGCTCCGGCCATCCCTGCAGCACCAGCCATTTCGTGACCAGTCCGGCGAGCCGGTCCAGCGCGATCCGGTGGGTCGCGTCGGTGTTCTCGTACAGCCAGTCGGAGAGCGCCATGAAGTTGGCGAAAGGCGACGCGCCGAGCACCATTTCCAGCGTGTGGGCGAAGCGGCCCGAGTTGGCGACCAGGTCCCAGTAGCGGGCGAAGCGCACCAGCCGCTGCATGGTGGCGAAGTCGATGCGGTCGTTGGCCAGGATGGTGTATGGCGGATGCGGGTCGTACACCATGCCGAAGTCCTGCGTGTGCCGGATGATGGGCGTGCCGCGCAGCCGCTTCAGGATGCCGAACTGGATTTCATGCGGCTTCAGCGCCAGCAGCCGGTCGAAGCCGCGCGCGAAGCTTTCCAGGTCCTCGCCCGGCAGGCCGGCAATCAGGTCCACGTGCAGGTGCGCCTGTGAATGCGCGCACAGCCAGCGGATGTTGTCGGCCGCCTTGTCATTGTTCTGGCGCCGGCTGACCAGCGCCTGCACCTCGGGATTGAACGACTGTATGCCGATCTCGAACTGCAGCGTGCCCGGCGGGAAGCGCATGATGCCTTCCTTCAGCGCATCCGGCAGGTGGTCGGGAACCACTTCGAAATGCGCATAGACCGGGTCTTCCGGATGCGCGTCGAGCTTGTCCAGGAAAAACTGCATGATGGCCAGGCTGGTCTTCACGTTCAGGTTGAACGTGCGGTCGACGAACTTGAACAGCCGGGCGCCGCGCGCATGCAGCTTTTCCAGTTCGGCAAGAAATTGCTGCAGGTCGAATGCCCACGCGGTCTTGTCCAGCGACGACAGGCAGAACTCGCATTTGAACGGACAGCCGCGCGAGGCTTCCACGTACAGCGTGCGGTGGGCAATGTCCTCGTCGGTATAGAGCGCATAGGGCAGCGCGATGTCGGACAGCGGCGGCTGTTCGCCGGCATGCACCTTCATCAGCGGCTTGGGACCGCGCAGCACTTCCCGGCACAGGCGCGGGAAGGTGATGTCGCCCCAGCCCGTCACCAGGTAGTCGGCCTGCCTGACGATGTCCTGCTCGCCATGCTCGTACGACACTTCCGGCCCGCCCAGGATGATGACGACCTCGGGCGCGACGCGCTTGAGCAGCGCCACCAGCTTCGTGGTTTCCTCGACATTCCAGATATAGACGCCGAAGCCGATGATGCGCGGCTTGTGCGCCAGCAGCTTTTCGACCAGGTCGGTGGTGCGGGCGCCGATGACGAATTCCTGCAGGCTGGTGACCGGCTGCAGGTCGCCCATGTTGGCGAGCAGGTAACGCAGGCCCAGCGAGGCATGGGCATAGCGGGCGTTGAGGGTGGAAAGCAGGATGGTCATGAAGGCGGGCGCGCGGCGAAACCGCCATTCTACGCGCCTGCCTGCCGGGCTGCCGGAGGCCGCCTGCCCGCTTTCCGGGACTGCCGGGGGCGGCCTGCCCCCTTACGCACCCGCTTGCTTGCCCATTTCCTTTTCCTGCAGCGCGCGCCACATCACCTTGCCGGTGGCCGACTTCGGCAGCGCGTCGACGAACTCGACCATTTTCGGCACCTTGTAGGCGGCCATTTTCGCGTGCGCCCATTGCATGATGTCTTCCGGCGCGGCGTCCACGCCCGGTTTCCTGACGATGACCGCCTTCACGGTTTCGCCGCGGTAGGG
This sequence comes from Noviherbaspirillum suwonense, assembly GCF_900182955.1. Taxonomy (GTDB): domain Bacteria; phylum Pseudomonadota; class Gammaproteobacteria; order Burkholderiales; family Burkholderiaceae_D; genus Noviherbaspirillum_A; species Noviherbaspirillum_A suwonense. The sequence goes on from NZ_FXUL01000027.1 coordinate 46,532, forward strand.
GTCGCGCGCGGCGATGATGCAGCATTCCTGCACTGCCGGGTGCTGGTACATCATCGCTTCCACTTCCGCTGGCCAGACCTTGAAGCCGCTGGCGTTGATCATGCGCTTCAGGCGGTCGGTGAAGAAGAAGAAGCCTTCCTCGTCCATGTAGCCCAGGTCGCCCGAGCGGAAGAAGCGCTTGCCGTCGATCTCGGTGAAGGCCTCGGCCGTCTTGGCCGGATCGTTCCAGTAGCCCTCGAACACCTGCGGCCCGTTCATGATGATCTCGCCGACCTCGCCCGGCGGCAGCGTCGCCATCGTGGCCGGGTCGACGATGCGGGAATCGACGCCGAACAGCGGTATGCCCAGGCATTGCTGCTTGAGCATCTGCGGCGGGTTGGTATGGGTGGCGGCGATGGTTTCCGACAGGCCGTAGCCTTCCATGTACTGCAGCCCGGTCAGGTCCAGCAGCTTTTGCGCGATCGCGGCCGGCATCGCCGCGCCGCCGCCGGACACCCGGCGCAGGCTGGACACGTCGTATTCGGACAGGCGCGGGTTGGACAGGAAGTCGATCATCATGGTCGGGATGCTGGTCCAGGCCGTCACGCCGTAGCGGGTGATCAGCTGGCCGGCCACGTCCCGGTCCCAGCGCGGCAGCACCACGATGCTGCCGCCGTTGAAGATAGGCGCATTCATGCTGACCTGCATGCCGGTCACATGGAAGAACGGCAGCACCGCCAGCGTGACCTGGTCCGGCACCGACGCGATCGACCAGGCGATGCTGGAGACGGCCGACGCCATCACCGAGCGATGCAGGTGGATGCAGCCCTTGGGCTTGCCGGTGGTGCCCGAGGTGTAGGGCATGACCGCGAGGTCGGACGGGCCGGCCAGGTGCGGCCCGGGCTTCCTGGCCGCAGCCAGCGCGTCATGCCAGGAAATGATGCCCTCGCCTTCCAGCGCGGCGCGCGGCGCCCTGACCCAGTCCGGCACGGCCAGCTCGGTCTGTGCCGGCAGATAATCCGAGTAGGCGGCGACGACCGCCTTCTTCAGCCCGGTGCTGCCGACCAGCGGCGCCAGCCGCGAGAAGATTTCCTGCGACGTGATCGCCACCGTCGCGCCGCTGTCCTCGACATAATGGCGCAGCTCGTCGGTCATCAGCATTGGGTTGACCGGCACCACCATCGCGTCGGCGCGCAGGATGGCGTAGAAGCTGATGATGAACTGCGGGCTGTTCTGCATGTTCAGCAGCACGCGGTCGCCGCGCCGCACGCCGCAATCCTGCTGCAGATAACCGGCCATCGCCTCGACCTGCGCATTAAACTCGGCATAGCTCAGGATCGCATCGTAGAAAACGATCGCGGCCTTGTTCGGATAACGCCGCGCGGAAATCTCCAGGTTGGCATAAACACTGGTTTCGGGTGCGGTCAGCGTATGGGGGAGGCCAGCCGGCCAGTGTTTGTAATGGGTGGTGTTCATGTCTCTCGGTCTCTTGGTCGGGAACGGGCTGTCAGGCATTATAGGGCCGGCTTATTAAAACCGCACGTTCGTGCATAAAATTTCAATTTGGCAATTTTAATGATCGATCTCCCTGTACATCCTGCATGGTTTCCATGACGGCGCGCCCCCGGAAACGTCGGCCCGGCCGCCCCGCCATGCGTGCACTGCTTGCCTGCCTGGGCCTGTCCATGCTGCTGCACCCGGCGCCGTCGCTGGCCGCGCTGGACGCGGCCGCCTGTGGACGGCTGCAAAAATCCGGCGTCATCGGCGCCGGTGCGCCGGTTGGATGCGACCGGCTGAGCGTGGTCCGGTTTCCTTATGTCGACTTCAGCGGCGTCCACCATGACGATGGCGAGATCATGGTGCTGGCCGCGGTTGCGCCCGAAGTCGGCCAGTTGTTTCGCCGGCTGCACCAGCGCGGCTTCCCGCTGGCGCATGCCCGGCTTATCGACCATTACCATGGCGACGACGCCGCCTCCATGCAGGACAACAATACGTCCGCATTCAACAACCGCCAGATCACCGGCGGCGGCCCGCCTTCACTGCATGCGTATGGGCTGGCCATCGACATCAATCCGCTGCAAAACCCCTTCGTGCAGCCGGACCGGCAGGGCGTCGTCCGTGTCAGCCCGCCGGCCGCGACGAACTACCTGAACCGGCTGGCCGCCAGGCCCGGCAAGCCGGCGCGGCCCGGCATGGCCGAATCGGTCAAGGCGCTGTTCGCCGAATATGGGTTTACTGTCTGGGGAGGCTACTGGGATGCGCCTATCGATTACCAGCACTTCCAGTTCAGCCGCGGCTTCGCGGAAAAGCTGGCCGCGCTGCCCGCGCCGGCTGCGCGCCAGTTGTACCTGCAGCGCCTTGACCGGCTGAGACGATGCCTGCAACCGCGGCCGGAAGCCAGCGCAGGCACAACTTGTGCGTTGGATTGACTATACGTGAGAGCAGGAACGGAAAATGGTGCAGTGCACAAATTATCGCTTGACAGGACATTCCAGACATTTACAATGCGTATGTTGCGCTGCACAATAAATTTTTCGCGTCTGTTCCACGGCTTCTGCATTCCCAGCGCTTAACCCGCAGCTTCGTTTTTCATATAAAGGAGATTCAAATGTTTCCGAACAATGACCAGCTTTCCAATGCCGCCAAGGCAAATTTCGATGCACAGATTGCCGCGATCACCGAGCTGACCAACAAGGCGTTCTCAAGCATCGCCCAACTGGTGGAACTGAACGTGAATGCCGCCAAGGCGTCGCTGGAGCAATCGACCGCGACCGCGCAGCGCCTGATGGCCGCGAAGGACCCGCAAGAGTTTTTCGCATTGAGCACCCAGAATCCGCCCAGCGCCGAAACCGCGATCGCGTATAGCCGCAACCTGGCTTCCATCGCCACGGCAGCCCAGGCCGAGTTCAGCCGCACGGCCGAAGCCCAGATCGCCGAGACCACCCGCAAGGTGACCGCGCTGATCGACGACATCGTGAAGAACGCGCCTCCGGGCTCGGAAAACGCGGTCGCCATCCTGAAGACGGCGATTGCCAACGCCAATGCGGCCTACGAGCAATTGAAGAACACGACCCGCCAGGCAAGCGACACGATGGGCGCGAACGTGACCAACGTGGTCAACCAGTTTTCCCAGGCTGCAGAGAAAGCCACCGGCCGCACCAAGTAAGCCTGCCGGGCCCGCGAGGCCCGTCGCCTCACCCCTGAAAGGACCGCGCCGCGGTCCTTTTTTTTGGCGGACGCGGCCACCCGCGTGTAAGCTTTGTGCAATGGAAACAACGGAGTCCTTGGCATGCTGATCAATTGCGTGGCCTATCAGAATGGCCAGAAACTCGGGGATATCCCTATCTCGGAAATCAGCGAGGTCATCTCGCGCTCGGACTGCTTCGTCTGGGTTGGCCTGGCCGATGCGACGCCCGAGGAACTGGAGCAGATGCGCGTCGAATTCGACCTGCATGAACTCGCGGTCGAGGATGCGCTGGTCGGCCACCAGCGGCCCAAGATCGAGGAATACGGCGACTCGCTGTTTGCGGTGATGCGGCCGGTCGAGCTGGTCGACGGCGAGATGCAGCTTGGCGAACTGGCGGTTTTCGTCGGCCCCAACTATGTGCTGTCGGTGCGCCGCGAGAGCAGCCACGGCTTCCAGGACGTGCGCGCCCGCTGCGAACGCGAGCCGGAACTGCTGCGCAACGGGTCCGGCTTCGTGCTGTACGCGCTGATGGACGCGGTGGTCGACCGTTACCTGCCGGTCATCGAAGCGATGGAAAACGAACTCGAGATCATCGAGGAAAAGATTTTCGAGAAGGATGCGCAGCGGGCCAACATCGAGCGGCTGTATGAACTCAAGCGCAAGGTGCTGCGCTTCAAGCACGCGGTCAGCCCGCTGATCGAAACGGCGGGCAAGCTGCACGGCGGTCGCGTCCCGCGCGCGGTGTCGAACTGCGATGAATATTTCCGCGACGTCTACGATCACCTGTACCGCATCAATATTTCCATCGACGCGATCCGCGACACCATCAGCACCGCCATCCAGGTCAACCTGTCGATGGTCGCCATCGATGAAAGCGAGGTCAACAAGCGGCTGGCCGCCTGGGCCGCCATCTTTGCGGTGGCCACCGCGTTTGCCGGCATCTGGGGCATGAACTTCGAGCACATGCCCGAGCTGCACTGGAAGTACGGCTACCCGGTGGCGCTGGCGACGATGGTGGGCACCTGCCTGTACCTGTACCGGCGCTTCCGCAAGTCGGGCTGGCTGTAGCCGGCGACGGCAACTGACGGCGCGGCAGGCGCAGCGGCCAATGCGCCGCGCAGTCCGCCGGAATCTAGCGTGACTTCCCGACCATGCTCAGGGCGACCGCCTCGGCCACCCGTATGCCATCGATCCCCGCCGACATGATGCCGCCCGCGTAGCCGGCGCCCTCGCCGGCCGGATACAGGCCGCGGGTGTTGATGCTCTGCAGGCTGTCGTCGTCGCGGCGGATGCGGATCGGCGACGAGGTGCGGGTTTCCACGCCGGTCAGCACCGCATCGTTCATCGCGAAGCCGCGGATCTGGCGGTCGAACACCGGAAGAGCCTCCCGCAGCGCCGTGATCGCGTAATCGGGCAAGGCGCTCGCGAGGTCGCCGAGCTTCACGCCCGGCTTGTAGGACGGCTGCACCGTGCCGAGCTGGCTCGACGGCCGCCGCGCCAGGAAGTCGCCGACCAGCTGGCCGGGCGCGCTGTAGTCGCCGCCGCCGAGCTCGAAGGCGCGCGACTCCCACTGCCGCTGGAATTCGATGCCGGCCAGCGGATGGCCGGGATAGTCGTCCGGGGTGATGCCGACCACGATGCCGGCGTTCGCATTGCGCTCGTTGCGCGAATACTGGCTCATGCCGTTGGTGACGACGCGGCCCGGCTCCGAGGTTGCAGCGACGACGGTTCCGCCCGGGCACATGCAGAAACTGTAGACCGAGCGGCCGTTGCCGCAGTGATGGACCAGCTTGTAATCGGCGGCGCCCAGTATCGGGTTGCCGGCGCTGGGACCGAAGCGGCAGCGGTCGATCAGGCCCTGCGGATGCTCGATCCGGAAGCCGATGGAAAAAGGCTTGGCCTCGACATGGACGCCGCGGTCGTACAGCATCTGGAAGGTGTCGCGCGCGCTATGCCCGACCGCCAGCACGACATGGTCGGCCTCGAGCCGCTCGCCGGTGGAAAGATGCAGCGCCTGCATCCGGCCATTGTCGATTTCCATGTCGGTGACCCGGGTCTCGAAGCGGATCTCGCCGCCCAGCGCCTCGATGGTCGAGCGCATCAGCTCCACCATCTTCACCAGCCGGAAAGTGCCGATGTGCGGCTTGCTGACGTACAGGATCTCGGGAGGCGCATCGGCCTTGACGAACTCGGTCAACACTTTCCGCCCGTAATGCTTCGGGTCCTTCACCTGCGTCCACAGCTTGCCGTCGGAGAATGTGCCGGCGCCGCCTTCGCCGAACTGCACATTCGACTCCGGGTGCAGCACGCGCTTGCGCCATAGCCCGAACGTGTCCTTGGTCCGCTCCCGCACCGACTTGCCGCGCTCGAGGATGATGGGCCGGAAGCCCATCTGCGCCAGGATCAGGCCGGCGAACAGGCCGCACGGACCCATGCCGATGACAACCGGGCGGTTCGTAAAACCGGCAGGCGCTTGCGTGACATAGTGGTAATTGGTGTCGGGCGTCGGCAGCAGCGTGCGGTCGCCGGCATGCTGGCGCAGTACCGTCGCCTCATCGCTGAGTTCGACGTCCACCGTATAGATCAGCGTGACGGCGCTCTTGCGGCGGGCGTCATAGCTGCGCCTGAAAACGGTATAGCCGAGCAGCGCATCCTCGTCGATGCCCAGGCGGGCCAGGACGGCTTGCTTCAGTGCAGGTTCGGGATGGTCGAGCGGGAGTTGTACATCGATGAGTCGCAGCATGCGCAGAATCCGGTGGAAGTGCACCGGCTGCAATACAGGCAGCCGGTCGGCAGGCTGCTATTTTACCGCAGCAGCCACGACCCCTGATGCGGGCTGCGGCTGCCGCTTCACCTTGCTCAGGGCTTGGCGGCGCGAACCTGGTTGCGCATGGCCTTGACCTGGTCATGGTTCTTCAGCACGCCCTGGTACTGGCGCTCGACGACGGTCTTGATGTTTGCCGGCAGCGGCTTTTCCAGCGCATTGGCGTAGCTGCGCTTGGCGACGTCTTCGCCGCGCTCGCATTCGTTCAGGATAGCCTCGTCATCCTTGCCGGTGACGACGCTCTTGATATCGACCCAGCGGCGATGCAGCGCGCTGCTGATGCTGCTGCTGGTTTCCGGGGTGCCGCCCAGCGTACGCACTTCCTGTTGCAGTTCCGCAGCCGCCTCAGCGCAGGATTGCGCGCGGGAAGTGAAGTAGGACTTCATCTGCGTGTCCTTGATATCTTCGGCGCAGGTGCGAAAGCCTTCCTCGCCATCCTTGCAGGTTTCGATCAGGTCGTTCAGGGTCGAGATTACGTCTTTGTTGTCCATGTCATTTCCTTTGCTAAGTTGAAAACCAGCCGGCACAGGCAAAATTACGCCACGCCGACATGGGCAGGTTGTTAGCTAATTGCAAACAACGTGCCAGTCGCAAAAGGGCCTGTCCAGGGGACGAAAAAACGGGCGCAGTTTGCGCCCGGAAGAATATGCCGGCAAATTGGCAGGATTTACACGCTGTTGCCAGCAGCCAATCAACGATATCGACGGTCGGTGCGGCATTCGTGCGTCGATAAAACCTTGCCCTTGGGATCGACCGTTTCGAGCCGCACGTCGAATCCCCAGAGCCGGCCGACATGCTTCAGCACCTCGTCGGTCTGCTGGCTCAGTGGCCGGCGCTGGTATTGCGTATGCCGCAGCGTCAGCGAACGGTCGTCGCGGGTATTGACCGACCAGACCTGGATGTTCGGCTCGCGGTTGCCGAGGTTGTACTGGGCGGCCAGCTGCTGGCGCACATAGCGGTAGCCGGCGTCGTCGTGAATGGCCGAGATGGTCAGCTTGTCGTCGTGGTCGTCATCCAGCACCGAAAAGAAATGGAATTCGCGGATCAGGCGCGGGGACAGGTATTGCGCGATGAAGCTTTCATCCTTGAAGTTGCGCATCGCAAAGTCCAGCGTCTTGCGCCAGTCGCTGCCGGCAATGTCCGGGAACCAGTGCCTGTCCTCGTCGTCCGGGTTTTCGCAGATCCGGCGGATGTCCCGCATCATCGCGAAGCCCAGCGCGTACGGGTTGATGCCGCTGTAATACGGGCTGGTGATGGTCGGCTGGAACACGACGTTGGTATGGCTCTGCAGGAACTCCAGCATGAAGCCCTCGCTCACCACGCCCTCGTCGTACATCTGGTTCAGGATCGTGTAATGCCAGAAAGTGGCCCAGCCTTCGTTCATCACCTGGGTCTGGCGCTGCGGATAGAAATACTGGGAAATCTTGCGCGTGATGCGGACAATCTCGCGCTGCCACGGCTCCAGCAGCGGCGCCGACTTCTCGATGAAATACAGCAGGTTTTCCTGGGGTTCGCTGGGGAAGCGCACCTGCGGCGCCGCCGACGAAAACATTTCCTCCTTGCGCGGCAGCGTGCGCCACAGGTCGTTGACCTGGCTCTGCAGATATTTCTCGCGCTCGGTCTGGCGCGCGTTTTCCTCGATCATCGAGAGCCGGGCCGGCCGCTTGTACCGGTCCACGCCATAGTTCTGCAGCGCATGGCAGGAATCCAGCAGCAGCTCGACCTCCTCGACGCCATGCCGCCGCTCGCATTCGGCGATGTAGTTCTTGGCGAACAGCATGTAGTCGATGATGGCTTCCGCATCGGTCCAGGTGCGGAACAGGTAATTGCCCTTGAAGAAGGAATTGTGGCCGTAGGCTGCATGCGCGATGACCAGCGTCTGCATCATCAGGCTGTTTTCCTCCATCAGGTAGGCGATGCAGGGATTGGAGTTGATGACGATCTCGTAAGCCAGCCCCATCTGGCCGCGACGATAGCCTTTCTCGGTGCTGAGGAAATGCTTGCCGAACGACCAGTGGTTATACGACACCGGCATGCCGACCGATGCATACGCATCCATCATCTGCTCGGCGGTAATGATTTCAAGCTGGTTCGGATAGGTGTCCAGTCCGAAGTCGGCGGCGACGCGCTTGACTTCCTCGTGCGCCTGCTCGATCAGTTCGATCGTCCATTCCGACTGCTCGGGCAGCCGGCGGGCGTGGGTGGGTTTGTCGATTACGTGGCTCATCTCGGCTGCTCTCATTTCGGCTGCTTCTTGAACAACTCGCGGAACACCGGATAGATATCCGATGGCGACTCGATTTTCTGCATTGCAAAGTGCGGATGCTGGGTGGCCACCTGCGCATACTCATGCCACAGGTTCTGCGGCGCGCCGTCGGTGATCTCGACGTAGGCGTAATACTGCACCGCCGGCAGGATCGCGCTGTTCAGTATCTGCCGGCAATTCACCGAGTCCTTGTCCCAGTTATCGCCGTCCGATGCCTGCGCTACATAGACGTTCCAGTCGCCGCTCGGGTAGCGCTCGTGCAATATGCGCTGCAGCAGGTGCAGCGCCGACGACACCACCGTGCCGCCCGACTCGCGCGAGTTGAAAAACTCGTGCTCGTCGACTTCGGTGGCCGCGGTGTGATGCCGGATGAACACCACCTCGATCTTGTCGTAGGCGCGCGTCAGGAACAGGTAAAGCAGGATGAAAAAGCGCTTGGCCGTGTCCTTGCGCTGCTCGTCCATCGAGCCCGACACGTCCATCACGCAGAACATCACCGCCTGGCTCGACGGCTTGGGCGTCTTGACGCGATTGCTGTACCGCAAATCGAACGGATCGATGAAGGGAATCGCATTGATGCGCGTCTTCAGGTGCGCAATCTCGTGCCGCAGCTTCACCACTTCCGGATGCTCTTCATCCGCCATCAGCAGCAGGTTTTCCAGCTCTTCCTCGGCACGCGTGAGACGCTTGCCATGCTTGCCGCCGATCGCGATGCGCCGTCCCAGCGCGCCGCGCAGCGAACGCAGCACATGGATGTTGGCCGGCGTGCCGGAAGTCGTGTAGCCGGCCCGGTGGCTCTTGAATTCGGTCGTCGAAGCAAGCTGCTTCTTGACCATATTGGGCAGCTCGAGGTCCTCGAAGAAATAATTCATGAACTCTTCGCGGCTCAGCTCGAAGACGAAATCATCTTGCGTGGTCTCGTCGCTGTTGCCCGACTTGCCGCCGCCTCCGCCGCCTCCGCCGCCACGCGGCCGGGCGACGCGGTCGCCTTTCAGGTATTCCTCGTTGCCAGGGTTGACGACCTCCCAGATGCCGCCATGGGAATGGCCGAACGTAGGCTCGGTCACATCCCTCGCGGGGATGGAAATCTTTTCGCCGCTGGCGATGTCAGTGATGGAGCGCCCCTTGATTGCACGCTCGACCGCCTGCTTGATCTGACCTTTGTAGCGACGCAAAAAGCGTTCACGGTTGACCGCGGACTTGTTCTTGCTCTGCAAACGCCGATCGATAAGGTAAGTCAATATGCTCTCCTGCTCGAACTACCGGGTAAACGCGGAACCGTCGCCTCCGGTGTACCAGATACTGTTCCCGGCTTGCCGGGTCCGGCGCACGCGACGGGCACGCCGAAAATTCCTGCTGGCCCCACCCTCATAAACTAGCAAGAGCAGGGCCAGTAATGCAAGCACTGCGGAGCAGCCGGCGTTCCAGGCTACGACGACTTCCTTACCCGCAGATACCATTCGCACAGCAGCCGCACCTGCTTGGGCGTATAGCCCTTGGCTACCATGCGCTCGACGAACTCCTTGTGCTTGTGCGCGTCGTCGGCGCTGGCCTTGGCATTGAACGAGATGACGGGAAGGAGTTCCTCGGTATTGGAGAACATCTTCTTCTCGATCACCGTGCGGAACTTCTCGTAGCCCGTCCAGGCCGGGTTCTTGCCATTGTTATGCGCCCGCGTACGCAACACGAAGTTGACGATCTCGTTCCGGAAGTCCTTGGGATTGGAAATGCCGGCCGGTTTCTCGATCTTCTCCAGCTCGCTGTTGAGCGAGTCGCGGTTGAAGCTTTCGCCGGTGTCGGGATCGCGGAACTCCTGGTCCTGAATCCAGAAATCGGCGAACGTCACGTAGCGGTCGAAGATATTCTGGCCGTACTCGGAATAACTCTCCAGGTAGGCGGTCTGTATCTCCTTGCCGATGAACTCGACGTAACGCTGCGCCAGGTATTCCTTGATGTAGGAATAGTATTTCTGCTCGGTCTCGGGCGGAAACTGTTCGCGGCTCACTGCCTGTTCCAGCACATACAGAAGATGTACCGGATTGGCGGCGACCTCGGTGCTGTCGAAGTTGAACACCTTCGACAATATCTTGAACGCGAACCGGGTGGACAAGCCCGTCATGCCTTCGTCGACGCCCGCGTAATCGGCATACTCGGTGCGCGACTTGGCCTTCGGATCGGTGTCCTTCAGGTTCTCGCCGTCGTACACCTGCATCTTGCTGAAGATGCTGGAGTTTTCCGGCTCCTTCAACCGCGACAGTACGGCGAACTGGGCCATCATCTTCAGCGTGCCGGGCGCGCAGGGCGCGGTGGCCAGCGACGAGTTGCGCACCAGCTTGTCGTAGATCTTGATCTCGTCGCTCACGCGCAGGCAGTACGGCACCTTGACGATATAGATCCGGTCGAGGAAAGCCTCATTGTTCTTGTTGTTCTTGAAAGCCTTCCACTCCGACTCGTTCGAGTGCGCCAGCACGACGCCGTCGAACGGTATCGCGCCGAAACCCTCGGTGCCCTTGTAGTTGCCTTCCTGGGTGGCGGTCAGCAGCGGATGCAGCACCTTGATCGGCGCCTTGAACATCTCGACGAACTCGAGCAGGCCCTGGTTGGCCAGGCACAGGCCGCCGGAGTAGCTGTAGGCGTCCGGGTCGTCCTGCGAATAACTTTCCAGCTTGCGGATATCGACCTTGCCCACCAGCGACGAGATATCCTGGTTGTTTTCATCGCCCGGCTCGGTCTTGGCGACCGCGACCTGGCGCAGCACCGACGGATAGCGGCGTACGATGCGGAAGCGGTTGATGTCGCCGTTGAACTCGTGCAGGCGCTTGACGGCCCACGGGCTGGGAATGGAGCGGAGATAGCGGCGCGGGATGCCGTAGTCCTCTTCGAGGATCAGGCCGTCTTCCTGCTCGTTGAACAGGCCGAGCGGGGATTCGTTGACCGGCGAGCCCTTGATGCAATAGAAGGGGACCTGCTCCATCAGGGACTTCAGCTTTTCGGCGATGGACGACTTGCCGCCGCCGACCGGGCCGAGCAGATAGAGGATTTGCTTGCGCTCTTCCAGGCCTTGCGCGGCATGCCGGAAGTAGGAAACCACCTGCTCGATGACTTCCTCGGTGCCATAAAACTCGCGGAACGCGGGATAGATCTTGATAACCTTGTTGGCGAAGATACGTGACAGCCGCGGGTCGTGCCGGGTGTCGAGCAGTTCAGGCTCGCCGATTGCCTTGAGCATTCGTTCTGCCGCAGTGGCGTACACCATGCGGTCGCGCTTGCAAAGGTCCAGGTACTCCTGGACCGACATCTCTTCCTCACGGGTCCTGTCATACCGTGCTGCATAGTTCTCAAAGATTTTCATTTGCATGTTTCCTTTGAAGTGAATCTATTGTCAGCCCTGCTGTAGCCATGAGCTGGCTTTCTGCACCGCAATTCAATAATACGCGCACTTTCTTTGGTCGGCATTCGGCAGATCCGGAAATTTTGATCTATTACGAAGCCAGGCCACATGCCCTTCCAACATGCGTTTCCCATACGCGTTGCGATCGTTGCGAAATGGCGCGCGGGCCTTTGGGACCGCACTCAAAACCGGATTCATACTTGCATATTAGCCGAATCATTGCGCCAGGCGTTGACGGGTTTGCGGCATGCCGACAACTTACTTTCGGCATGCGCAACCCCGATGCGTATGCGCCGGTCATACACCTGTCTTGTGCAGCCCAACGGCGTTATCATCGCAACACGCAAAATTCTGCGGAACAGCAACTTCATCATGGCATTCCGATGTGTGTTGCATCAAGCCTGAAACTTTGTCTTACAATTTTCCGCTCTCGATGTCACCTCCTTACAACCCGCCGCCAACGGCAATTTCACTCAACGATCAATGACCCGCTCCAAGCCTGCCGCCGTGCCTGTTCCGGAACCTATTCCTTCCGTCGTCGTGCGCCATTCCCCGATTCATGGCAATGGTGTCTTCGCCAGACGCAAGATCCCTGCCGGGTCGCTCGTTTCCGAGTACATCGGTGAAATCATCTCGGAAAAGGAAGCGGAGAAACGTACCGGGCTCGATCCGGACAATCCCTTCCATACGTTTTTTTTCGCGCTTGAGAACGGCAAGATGATCGATGGCGCAAGCGGCGGCAACGACGTGCGCTGGATCAACCACAGCTGCGCGCCCAACTGCGAGGCGCGCGAGGAAGACAACCGGATCTTCATCTACACCCTGCGCGACATCGCGCGCGGCGAGGAACTCAACTACGACTATGGCCTGGTGCTCGAGGGCCGCCATACGCCCGCGGTCAAGCGCGCCTACCAGTGCCTGTGCGGCGAGCCGAACTGCCGCAAGACCATGCTGGCGCCCAAGCGCCGAAGCAGGTCGGCCTGAGTCGGCCTGGTACGGTGACTGCAAGCATCGAAGCGCATGCCGGCGCCGCGCGCGTGGCGGTTATCGGCGGCGGTCCGGCCGGGCTGATGGCCGCCGAAACGCTGGCCGGCGCGGGCGTCGCGGTCGACCTGTACGACGCCATGCCCTCGGTCGGCCGCAAGTTCCTGCTGGCGGGACGCGGCGGCCTGAACCTGACGCATTCGGAGCCGTCCGCGCCGTTCCGCTCCCGTTTCCCGGGCCGGGAGGAAGAGGTCGGACGCTGGCTCGACGGCTTCGGCGCGCAGGACCTGCGCGACTGGTCGCACGGGCTGGGCGTGGAAACTTTCGTCGGCAGTTCGGGCCGGGTCTTCCCGACGGAAATGAAAGCCGCACCATTGTTGCGCGCCTGGCTGCACCGTCTGCGTGCAGCGGGCGTCCATTTCCATATGCGTCACCGCTGGCTGGGCTGGGATGGGGAAAGCCGGCAACTGCGCTTTGCATCGGAAACGGGCGAGGTCCGCACGGACGTCGACGCGACGCTGCTGGCGCTGGGCGGCGCAAGCTGGAAGCGGCTCGGGTCGGACGGCGCCTGGGTGCCGCTGCTGCGCGACGCCGGCGTCGGGGTGACGCCGCTCATGCCCGCCAACTGCGGCTTCGACGCGGCGTGGAGCCCGCATTTCCGCGAGCGGCATGCCGGCCAGCCGGTCAAGACCGTGACCGCCTGCTGCACGGCGCCGGACGGGCGCGTGCTGCGGCGCCAGGGCGAGTTCGTCGTCACGGAAAGCGGCGTCGAGGGCAGCCTGATCTATGCGCTGTCCGCGCCGCTGCGGGATGCGATTGCGGCTGACGGGGTTGCCACGCTCTACCTCGACCTCGCGCCCGGCAAGAGCCTGGAGCGCATCCATGCGGAATTGGTCCACCCGCGCGGCTCGCGCTCGCTGGCCAGCCACCTGCAGAGCCGTGCGGGCATCGACGGCATCAAGGCGGGCCTGCTGCGCGAAGTGCTGGGACGCGACGGCATGGATGACATGGGAACCGTGGCGGCGGCGTTCAAATCGCTGCCGGTGCGGCTGGTGGCGCCACGGCCCATCGACGAGGCCATCAGCAGCGCCGGCGGCGTGCGCTTCGACACGCTGGACGACGGTTTGATGCTGCGCGCGCTGCCGGGCGTGTTCTGCGCCGGCGAGATGATTGACTGGGAAGCGCCGACCGGCGGCTACCTGCTCACCGCCTGCATGGCGAGCGGCAAGCGGGCGGCGGAAGGCGTGCTGCGGTGGCTGCCTGCAAGGAGCGTGCGCTGATGGCCGGCGACACGCCCGTTTCCATCACACTGGTTCCGCAGGACTGGCAATTCGATGCGGCGCGCAACGAAACGCTGCTGCTGTCGGCCGCACGGGCCGGCATCGTGCTGCCGAGTTCGTGCCGCAACGGCACCTGCCGCACCTGCATCAGCCGGATTACCGGCGGGCAGGTGCATTACCTGATCGAATGGCCAGGGCTGTCGGCCGAGGAGAAGCGCGACGGCTATATCCTGCCCTGCGTCGCCTGTCCGCAGACCGACCTGACGCTGGAAAATCGCGCCGCGCGGCGTGCCTGATCAGCCTTTCCAGGTACGCTGCAAGCCGGTATCGGCGTGTATCCAGCCGCCGCGCGCATCGCTGCGGTAATAGAATCCGACCCCCCCCTGGCGGAAACTGCGCACCAGTCCGCCCAGCACGCTGGCGTCGAGATGCGGCACGCGGATGTCGGCTGCCTTGCCGTCCATGTGCAGCGATTTGCGGGCCGCCGGCACGCCCTGCTCGCGCAGCCGCTGGTTCGATTCCGGCGTCCGGTAGCCGGAAAGGATTTCCAGCGGCGCTGTCATGCCGTAACGGGCGACGAAGGCCTGGGTGCCCCACAGGGTTTCGAGGAGGTTGGGATCGATCGGCGCCGTCTTGCCGCCGCCGTTCACATCGCGCAGCAAGTGGCACAGCTGCTGGTAAGCGGAATCGACCACCTCGCCGTCCTTCCAGTACAGCAGTTTTGCGCGCTCGCCGCTGGCGGGACGCGTCACCTCGAGCACGCGCGGCTTGACCCAGAACTCCAGGTCCAGCACCTCGGCGTCGAAAATATCCGGCGGAGGCTGCATTGCAAGGGCGGAACCCGTGACGGCGGCTTCGGCAAACAGGCCGGAAGCGGTCAGGAACAGGCTTTTCTTCATGAAGGAACGGCGGGAATTCATGGCGTGGCGGTGTCGGATAGCGGAATGGGATGAAAGTTTAACCGAGGCATGCTGTTGGCTGTGTGCATTTCACCATTCGCGCGCCCCGGGCGCCATATTTTGAACGGTGGCATTTGCCACGGCAATACCGTCGAGGACGAAGTTGCCGCTGCCGCAAACCCAGTCGGGCTGCAGGCGCAACGCGATGTCGAGCGCCGGATTGCGGGTCGACTCCCCCTCGTGGAATCCCAGCAGGAAGACCAGGATCTCCGCATGGTCCGGCGTCGAATAGCGCTGGAACCGGCCCTCCACCTGCACGTCTTCGATACGGTCCAGCGCCGTGATGCTGCAGCGCCCGCACAGCCGCTGCTCCGGCATGGCGTCCAGTTCGAGGTTCAGCACCGGGGCGGACGGCGATGCGCTGTGGATATTGAGAGTGAGTGCCTGCATTGCGGAGTCTCCATCCGGGAATGGAGACTCTGATGCGGCGCCGGCATATTGGTTCGCGCGGCGCGCCGATTTACGATGGGCGATTTACGACGGGCGATTGCCGATGAATCAGTCTTCCCGGGCGAGCGCCAGGAATTCGGTGCGCATGCCGAGGTTGGGCTGGAGTTCGCCCAGCATCGACGAGGTGACGGTTTCCTCGCCCGGCGTGCGGATGCCACGGCTTTCCATGCACATGTGGCGGCAGCGCACCACCACGCCGACCGCCTTGGGTTCGAGATGGGTCATCAGCGCATTGGCAATCTGTATGGTCAGCCGCTCCTGCACCTGCAGACGCTTGGCGAAGCAGTCCACCAGCCGCGTCAGCTTGGACAGGCCCACGATTTTCCCGTTGGGAACATAGCCGATGATGGCCTTGCCGAAAAACGGCGCCAGGTGATGTTCGCAGTGGCTGTAGACAGGGATGTTGCGCACGACGATCAGCTCGTTGTACTCCTCGGCGCCATCCTCGAATGCCTTCAACAACTCGGCCGGGTCCTGCGCGTAGCCCGAGGTCCAGTGCTTCCATGCCTTTTGAACCCGCGAAGGGGTATCGACCAGCCCGGTGCGATCGGGATCCTCGCCCAGACTGATCAACAAACGACGCCAATCGTTTTCGGTAAATGCCTGTTCCGACATGGATTTTCTTTCCAGCGCGCCCGCGCTAACAGCAATTAAAGAAAGGGGGAGCGGCGCGAAATCTTATCCCGCACCGCAATAAGGCGCACATCGTAACCTAATTTTCGGAAATTCTTGGCGCGCGCCATAGGGCGGCAAGGGGGATACGGGAGAAAAACGGGGATAGGGTAAGCACGGGCGAACGACAGCGTCGCCGCAATGCGAACCGGAGCGCCATGCGCTCCGGTTATTGCAACTGCCCGAAGGAGCAGTAAGCTTACAGACGCGAGGCGGCTGCGGTCTTGCCGGCGGCGCGCGACTTGGTCTTGGCTGCAGCCGGCACGATGGCGGCGGGAGCCGGCTGCTCGGCCTGGCGCGATTCCTTCATCGCCGCTATTTCCCGGCCCAGCGATTCCAGGTCCATCTTGGCCTTGCGGGCCTTGGGGAACATTTCCTCTTCCTCTTCCTGCACGTGGTGGTCGATATACTCGCCCAGCACGGTGACCTTGGCGGCCCACTTCGGATCGGACGAATCGCCGGCCTGGATCTGGGCAATCAGGTCCTTGGCGCTTGCATGTTCGACCTCGGCTTCGTCGAGCAGGTCGGCATCGTCGATCGAATTGCGGGTGGCAGGGTAAAAAATCTTTTCCTCGACGTCGGCATGCAGCGTCAGCTCGTCGCAGATCTGCTGGGCCAGCGCCTGCTTGTCGGCGGCGGAACCGTCTTCCTTCATCTTCTCGAAGGTCTTGAACATCTTCTTCACACGCTTGTGGTCCGCGGTGAGAATGGCGATGGCATCGGTCCTCGACACTTTTGCTGCAGTTTTCTTGGCAGCGGTTTTCTTTGCTGCAGTCTTCTTGGCGGCGGGCATGGCAATCTCCAGTGAGTATGAACAATGCGCCGCGTTGGGCGCCTTGCGAACATGATCTGACCGCCCGGAGGCTGGTCAGATCATGAAAACGACTTGCATTTGGTGTTTCGGCTTAACGCACCCGGCCACGACGGAACAGGTTGACAATCATCAGCAGCACGACAGCGCCGAGGAAGGAAACGAACAGCGAAGGCAGGCTGAAATCATTCTGGTTGATCGTGCCGGTGCCGAACAGAGGAGCAAGCAGCCAGCCGCCGAGCAGGGCGCCGATGATGCCTACCACAACGTTCAGGAACATGCCTTGCTGCGCGTCCGTGCGCATGACCATGCTTGCAAGCCATCCAAGGATGCCGCCGACTACGATCCAAATAATAAAATTCATGATTTCCTCCTGGTTTTGGTTAATTGACTAAGGACTTGTGCCTTGGGAAACAGATTAGCAGCGGCCCCAGGGTGGCGATATAGGACAGGCACTCAATGTACTGTAGGAAAAGGTGAATAAATGACATCTTTTCTGCCCACAGCGACAATGGTTGGTCCGACAACAACCGACGGCCTTGCGCGCGCGTAACGAAAGATGCAAGGCCAATGGCCTGCCGAAACTTTGATACTGCCGCACGGTCACTCCAGACATCCAGGAGAACATGCCAATGCCAGAAGAGATACAGCAGAAGTGGCCACAGAATCTGTGGATCATCCGTCACGGCCAGAGCGCCGGTAATGTCGCGCGCGATGCGGCCGAGGCTGCGGGCCTGCCGCTGATCGATATCGCGACCCGCGACGTCGATGTGCCGCTGTCCGAACTCGGCGAGCAGCAGGCGGTGGCGCTCGGCCACTGGTTCGCCGCCTTGCCCGAGTCACAGCGTCCGACCGTCATCCTGAGCTCGCCCTATGCGCGCGCCAGGGCGACGGCGCAGCACATACTCGACCATGCCGGCATCGACCCGGACGAGGTGCAGCTGGTGGCCGACGAGCGCCTGCGGGAAAAGGAGTTCGGCATACTGGACCGCCTGACGCGGCATGGCATCGTGCAGAAGTATCCGGAACTGGGCGAGCAGCGCGCGCATGTCGGCAAGTTCTATTTCCGTCCGCCCGGCGGCGAGAGCTGGTGCGACGTGATCCTGCGGCTGCGCAGCCTGCTCGACACCATCATCCGCGAGCATCGCAATGAGAACGTCGTGGTGGTCGGGCACCAGGTCATCGTCAACTGCTTTCGCTACCTGCTCGAGCGGATGGATGAACAGACCATACTCGAGATGGACCGCCAGGGCGACGTTCCCAACTGCTCGATCACATCCTATGAATTCGACCGCACGCTGGGCCGCAAGGGCAAGCTGGCGCCCCGCCTGGTGAATTTCATCGTGCCGCTGCTGGAAGCCGGCGCGCCCGTCACCAGCGAGCCGGATGTGCCGGCCGCACCCAAATCATGAGGCCCTATGCCTGAAAAAAATCCGAAGGCTGTCGACGACGCGCTGTTGCGCGCATGGCCGTTGCCCATGCCCAGCGACGAGGGCGACAAGGAGGAACGCGGCCGCCTGCTGGTGATCGGCGGCTCGCGCGAGATGCCGGGCGCGGTGATCCTGGCCGCCACTGCCGCCATGCGCGCCGGCGCCGGCAAGCTGGCCATTGCCACCGGCGGCAGCGTGGCGCAGCTGGTGGCGCTTGCGATTCCCGAATCCCGGGTGATCGGCCTTGAGGAAACCGGCGAAGGCGGCATCGCGACCGGCGCGGCGTCGGCGCTGGAAAGCATGAAGGGCAGGCTCGACGCGGTGCTGATCGGACCTGGCATGCAGGACGAACCCGCCATCTGCGAATTCGTGCACGCGCTGCTGCCGATGCTGGACGGCGTCAACGTGATCCTCGACGCGGCCGCGATGGGCGTGGTCTGCGATGCGCGGGCAAGCGGCAGGGAAAGCGGCTTTCTTGGCCGCTACGGCGCGCAGGTGCTGCTCACGCCGCACGCCGGCGAGATGGCCCACCTGAGCGGCGCGTCCAAGGAGGAAGTGGCGGACGACCCGGAAGGCATGGCGCGGCGCATGGCGCAGCGCTGGAATGCGACGGTCGCGCTGAAAGGCCCGGTGACCTACCTCGCCACGCCCGACGGCCGTGTGTGGAAGCACGAGGGCGGCAATGTCGGCCTGGCCGCATCGGGCTCGGGCGACACGCTGGCCGGCATCATCGTCGGCCTTGCCGCCCGCGGCGCGCCGCTGGAGCAGGCCGGCGCCTGGGGCGTGGCGCTGCATGCGCGGGCCGGCGACCTGCTCGCCGAGCGCACCGGTCCGCTCGGATTCCTGACACGCGACCTGGCGGCCGAAGTGCCGAAGCTGATGCACGGGCTGCGCGGCTAGGCAGCCTGCAGCTTCGGCTGCGGCGTCTATTTGGCCTGCGCCACTTCCTGCAGCATGCGCGACATCAGGTACAGGCGCGGCACGATGGTGTCGGTGACGATGTACTCGTCGCGCGCATGGTAGCCGGCGCCGCCCAGCCCGAAGCTCTCCAGCACGATCGCCTTGCCCGACTTGGCGGCGAAGCCGGCGTCGGTGGCGCCGCCGGTGTTGTCGACCAGCGTCAGCTTGCGGTCGATCTCGCCATAGATTTCCTGCGCCTTCTTCGCCACCTCGCGGGCGGCCGGGCTGGCGACGAACGGCGGCCTGCCGCGCTCGATGCTCACCGTGGTCTGGGTGTCGGGCACCAGGCGGTTCTGCACTTTCTCCTTCAGCGCCGCTTCCAGCTTTTCAAAACCGTCCGGCACCGTCAGCCGCATGTCGCCGGTGGCGACCGCGGCTTCCGGTATCTGGTTGCGCACCTGGCCGGCCTGCGACACGGTCCAGTTCAGCTGCGTGCCCGGCACCGATTTGGCCACGTCCCGCGTCTGCACCAGCTGGTGCGAAAGCTCGATCAACGCATTGCGGCCGAGTTCCGGCGCGGCGCCCGCATGCGCGGACCGACCCTGCACCTTCAGCGTGACGGTGCCGGTGCCCGATGCGCCCAGCAGCACGATTTCCGGCTGCGCGGGCGACGGCTCCGACGACAGCACATAGTCTTGCTCGGCGCCCAGGCTGGCGATCAGGTCGCCGGATCCGATCGACCCGATTTCCTCGTCCGCGTTGAATGCCACGGTCAGCTTGCTGTAGTCGCGCCAGCCGGCATCCTTCAGCAGCTGCAGCGCATGCAGGATCACTGCGATGCCGCCCTTGTCGTCGGCGATGCCGGGACCGTAGATGCGGTTGCCCTCGACCTTGTACGGCTGGGTCGCCAGGGTGCCGGTCGGATAGACGGTGTCCATGTGGGCGATCAGCATCAGGCGCTTGCTGCCAGTGCCGGCCAGGCTGCCGATGACGATGCTGCCCGGGCCGGTGGTCCCCTGCTTCCGCTCGGTCGACATGCCCAGCGCCTTGAGCCTTCCCTCGGTGTAGTCGGCCATCCGGGCCAGTCCAGCCGCATCCGAACTGCCGGACTCGATCAGCACCATGCTCTTCAGCGTCTCGATGACTGCCGGTTCGGCCTTGCGTGCTGCGTCCAGCAATGGTGCGTTGACGCCGGCGGCGACGGCGCCGTGGCTGGCGCCGGTGATGGCCAGGGCCAGGAGGGTGGAAAGTAGCGTACGGCGCATGGTGTTCCTTCGTATTATTGGGATTGGAACGCGTATTTTAGGGAAATGCGGAAAAAGTCGCCGTACGGCACCAAGTCCACGCCGCCCAAGCCGCCGCGGCGGAATCTGTCCGGCCAGCGTGTGATCCAATGCCCTGCCCCGTCACGCCGCCCTGGATGCGCTTGGGAACACCCTGCCGTGGATGGCGCCCAGGATTGCATCGATAGCCGGATGCTTGATCTTCCGTTCATTCGAGATCGCGTAGAACTGCTCCTTCACCGGCGACAGCGCGCCTACCGGCACCGCGTCGAACTGGTCACGCACGTCCTTTTCCAGCGCCGACGGCGCCGGGAACAGGCCCAGGCCGCTGCGGCCGAATGTATTGAGCAGCGCATTGTCGTCGAACTCGCCGACGACGTCGGCGCGCACATCATGGCTTTCGAGCCACTGGTCGATACGGCCGCGAATCGCATTGTTGCGGGTGGGCAGCAGCAGCGGCGCGCCATTCAGGCTGGCGGGGAAACCCGGCGCATACCGTGCCGCCAGCGCCGGCAGGCCGAACAGCGTGATCTCGCTCTCCCCGAGCAGGTGGCTGAACACGCGCAAGGTCGTGCCCGAGGGCACGGGCCGGTCGGTCAGCACCACGTCGAGCTTGTGCAGCGACAGGTCGCCCAGCAGCGCGTCGAACTTGTCCTCGAAACAGACCAGCCTGACCCGCTGCGGCAGCGCCAGCGCGGCTTCGAGCAGGTGCGACGAGATCAGCTTGGGCAGCGAGTCCGAAATGCCGACGGTCAGGCGCATCGTATGCTCGATGTCGGAGGTGGCCAGCGTGTCGAGCATCTGCTCGCCCAGCAGGAAGATCTGGTCCGCGTAGGACAGGGCGATGCGCCCGGCCTCGGTCAGCGTCAGCCGCCGGCCCTGCGGCGCCAGCAGCGCCTTGCCTACCGACTGTTCGAGCAGGCTGAGCTGGGCGCTGATGGTCTGGACCGCGACGTCGAGGCGCTCCGCGGCGCGCGTGATGCTGCCTTCCTTGGCCACCACCCAGAAGTAATACAGGTGGCGAAAATTGATTCCGGTCGTTTTCATTTTCGTATTTTACGAAGTAATGTTCCCATTATCTTCGCTTTTAACAGTAAAGCAATCTGTTTAGGATGTTCGGTGACCAAGGCTGTCAGGTTTTCCCTGCAGTTCGTTTCAGTCGTTCTTATGCATTACAACCAAGGAGTCGGGTCATGAATGATCGTTACACCACCTTACGCCACGATGGCGCAACGACGGTGATGGATGGCGCAGCGCATCGCGTGCTGCGCAATACCTATATGCTGCTATCGCTGTGCCTCGGATTCGCCGCCGTCACCGCCGGCACCGCCGCGGCGATGGGCCTGCCCCATCCGGGCATCCTGATCACGCTGGTCGGCTATTTCGGACTGATGTTCCTGGTCACGAAAAACCGCGACAGCGGGCGGGGCGTCGTCTTCCTGTTCGCGCTGACCGGTTTCATGGGTTACACCCTGGGCCCGATCATCAGCACCTACCTGAAAATGCCGAACGGCACCCAGGTGGTGATGACCGCGCTGGGCGGAACCGCCGCAATCTTCCTGGCGCTGTCGGCTTATGCGCTGACGACCAAGCGCGACCTGTCCTTCATGGGCGGTTTCCTGATGGTCGGCGTGCTGGTCGCCTTCCTCGCAGGCATCGCGGCGATTTTCCTGAACATTACCGCGCTGTCGCTTGCGGTTTCCGCAGTATTCGTGCTGCTCATGTCCGGCATGATCCTGTACGAGACCAATAACATCGTTCGCGGCGGAGAGACCAACTACGTGCTGGCGACGCTGTCGCTGTTCGTGTCCATCTTCAACCTGTTCACGAGCCTGCTGCACTTGCTGGGCTTTAGCAGCAAGGAATAAACGTTGTCTCCGGACGCAATCCTGCGTCCGGCCTGTCGGGCGTCGTTCCCTGGGACGACGCCTTTATTTTTCGTAATGAACCGCTGGAGAACTACATGCTGGAAATGCTTGCCGACCCACAGATATGGATTGCCTTTGCCACCCTCACCGCGCTTGAACTCGTGCTTGGCATCGACAACATCATTTTTATTTCCATTCTGGTCGACAAGCTGCCGATCGAACGCCGCGAGGTCGCCCGCCGGATAGGCCTGTTTGGCGCCATGTTCATGCGCATCGGCCTGCTGATGACGCTGGCATGGATCGTCGGCATGACCGCGCCGCTATTCACGGTTCTCGGCCAGGATATTTCCGGACGCGACCTGGTGCTGATACTTGGCGGCCTCTTCCTGCTGTGGAAGAGCGTGGGCGAGATACACCAGACCATCGAAGGCGAGGAAGAAGGCGCCACGGCGGGCGGCGCGGTCAAGGCGACGTTCGGCGCGATCATCCTGCAGATCATGGTCATCGATATCGTCTTTTCGCTGGATTCCATCATCACCGCGGTCGGCATGGTCCGGGAAGTCGGCGTGATGATTGCCGCCGTGATCGCGTCTGTCGCCCTGATGATGCTGTTCGCCGGGCCGATCGGCCGTTTTGTCTCGGCCAACCCTACCATCAAGATGCTGGCGCTGGCCTTCCTGGTCGTCATCGGCGTGGTGCTGATCGCGGACGGATTCGGTTACCACATGCCAAAGGGATACATATACACTGCAATGGCTTTTTCGCTGCTTGTGGAACTGCTGAACATGAAGATGCGCAAACATCATGGCCGCCGTTCGCAATGAAGGAAGCGATGCGCTCCCCGGTGCGCAACCTTTCCAGATGTCCACAGTCAAATCCGGACTACCACTTTTGAAAGGACAGGATCATGAGGCTGGATATTTACAGGCGTCCCGAGAGCAACGGTCATTTCTCCTACCTTGCCGTGCCTGAGGGCAAGAAGATCCCGGAGGAAGCGATCAGCGTGGATTGGGAAGAAGCCGACCGTGGCGTTGAAGTGGCCGACGGAGAGTCTTCACTGAAAGACTTCTCTATCGAAGAGCCGATGCAGCAGATCAGTGCGAAAGGCTACGCCATCACCAGCATCAAGACCCTGGGCGACCCGACGCCCATGCCTTAAGCAGCACATTGCGGGCCGGCCAGCACGGCCCGCAAGCGGCTCCCAATTCCGCGCAATGCAGTTCGCCCCGCAATCAGTTCAGCAATTTATCCGGCAGTTCACCTCGCAGTTACCTCAGCAATTCACTACGCAGTCACCCCAGCAGTTCACCACGCAATTCACACCAGGTCGTTGTCTGACAATTCCCGTTTCAGATACGCATACAGGACCGGCGCCGCAATCACGCCCGGCACGCCGAATACCGCCTCCATCACCAGCATCGCCGCCAGCAATTCCCAAGCGCGCGCATCGATATGATGGCCGATGATTTTGGCGTTCAGGAAGTATTCCAGCTTGTGTATCGTGACCAGGAAGACCAGCGACGCCACTGCCGTGTGCAGCGAGTGGGAGAGGCCCACGACAACCAGCACGGTATTGGAAATCAGGTTGCCGATCACCGGCAGCAGGCCGGCAACGAAGGTGACGGCGATCATGGTCTTGGACAGCGGCAGGCGCACGCCGGCCAGCGGCAGGGCCACATAAAGGAATAATGCGGTGAACGCCGCGTTAATTGCGGCAATGCGGACCTGGGCAAAGACGATCTGCTCGAACGACAGCGCCAGCGCGACGACCCGCGCATGCAGCGCCGCAGCCAGCGGCTTGTAATTCTTCGGCTCGGTCGTGTCGTACAGCGCCGCCATGGCGCCGACCACCATGCCGATCAGGATATGGGCAATGGTGCGCCCGGCCTGCTCTCCCACGCCTCGCGCCTCGACCGCATGATCCCGCATGTAACGCGTCAGCATCTCGCGCAGCGACTCGACGCTGGTGGGCAGGTGGGCGCGCAGCCATTCAGGCAATTGCTCGCGGGAGGCCTGGATCACATCGGCGACTTTTTCCAGCAGCCGCGTGGTGCGCGCAGGGTCGGACTGGAAATAGTCGAAGATCCACCAGATGCCGCCGCTGAGCGCGGCCACGATCATCGCGCTCAGGATCGCCACGGCAATCATGCGCTGGCGCTCTCCGCTGATCTTGCGGCCCAGCACGGGCGCCAGCAGGTGGACCAGCGCAAACACCAGCAGGCCGGAGAACAATGCCGCCAGCAGGCCCTTGTACAGCACCACAAGCAGCATGATGGCGGTCAGGATATAGGAAGCAATGACGGGACCGTTATAGCGGCTCTGTGCAAGTGGCATGTTTTATAAGGTTCGGGAATCTGGCGGTACCTTACCCTAGTTTGGCGCCGCCAACAAAAAAACCGCCCGCGGTTTCCCGCGGGCGGCCTGGCGATCCTGCTGCCGGTTTTCCTGGTGCGGAGCGCCCACCGGGCGCCCTGCATGCGTCAGGATATCTGCTGTATGCCTGCCAGTGTCCAGCCACCCTGGCCGGATGACGGCTTGGTCAGGTTCCAGACCTCGGCGAACGGCTCGGCCGGCGCATCGAGCGCCTCCCGGATCATGCCGCTGAACTTGACGCTGGCCAGGTGGTCCGGACCGCTGGTTTCAATACCCAGCAATTGCGCGTCCAGCGACACGACGTCGGTATGGTTGGCCGACGCGCCGCGCTCCTGGATCTGCATGCGCAGTTCTGCAAACATCTCCGGCGAGGTGAATTCGCGGATGTCGTTCACATCGGCCTTGTCCCACGCTGCCTGCAGGCGGATGAAGTACGTCTTCGCATGCCGCAGGAATGCCGGGGTGTCGAAGTCTGCCGGCACGCCCCAGGGCGCATCGCTTGTCGCGCTACCGCTGGCGGCAGGCTGTGCCGACTGCAGTGCCGCGGGCCGCAAAGGCTCGACATGCGAACCGATTTCCGGCGTGAACGACGACGGTGCGGCGCCAGCGCCGGCACCTGCACCAGCCGCAGCAGTCGCATATGCCGGGCGCACACTGCCGCCATCCGACTTACGCTTGAGCATGCGGTAGATGAACAGGCCAGCCACCACCAGCAGTCCGACCATCAGCATCGTGCTGATCATGCTGGCCAGCGCGCCGCCTATGCCCATGCTGGACAGCAGTGCGCCCAGTCCAAGGCCCAGCAGTGCGCCGCCGAGCATGCCTTTCCATGGGCTTGCGGGCTTCGGTGCGGCTGCCGCCGGCGTGGCGCCTGGCCGTGCCGGTGCGGCCGACTGCATTGCCGCCGGCGATTGCGCCGACTGCGCGGGCGAAGACTGGTTCACGCTCTGCGATTGTTTGCCGACCGAGCTGCCGCTGCCCATGCGCTTGGCTTCCGCGCTCGACAGTCCGATGCTGACTGCCATAATGGCAACCATGACTCCCATAACAACCTTTTTCATCTCGTGCTCCTTGTTAAATACTGGTGTGAAGCCGGTCACACCGACCGATAAGCAACGGACAGAGCATAAGCGACTTTAACCAAGTGAAAAAGCGAAGTTAAATTGATTATTACTTCGTAAATTGCGAAACGTGCAGGCGGCCGTTTGTACGGCACCGCACTGTACCCGAAACGCGTCCTGGTTAGTCTGCCGGGTTTGCCTTCAAGCCTACACTGGACCAGAAATATGACCGATCTCCTGCCGGACTGGGTAGTAAGCCCGCTGATGACGTTGCTGGGCTGGCTGCCGGAGAGCCAGAAGTATGCGTGGCTCGATGTTGCCCTTCAGGTCTTGCTGATCCTGCTGATCGTGCTGGCGGGCGACCGCTTCGGCATGCCCGTGCTGCAACGCCTGGCCAGGCATCTGCCCTTTTCCCGCCGCCTGCTGGTCCAATGCCGGCGCGCATTGCGCGTTGCCGCGTTCTTCCTGCTGCTGCAGATCGTCTTTCGCGATACCGACCCGAGGCTGCATCTTTCACCGCTGCTGTTGCACCTGACGGCCCTGCTGACCATCGCCTCCCTCACCTGGCTGTCGTCGCGGGCGGTGCAATCGATCGCGGACACCATCGTCGAGCGTAATCCGATCAACCTGACCGACAACCTTGCCGCGCGCCGTGTCCATACCCAGACCCGCGTGCTGGCCCGGTCGGTGAACGTGCTGATCATCCTGGTAGGCACAGGCATGGCGCTGATGACGCTGCCGCTGCTGCGCCAGATCGGCACCAGCCTGCTGGCGTCGGCGGGCGTGGCCGGCCTGATCGTCGGCTTTGCAGCCAAGCCGGTGCTGGGCAACCTTCTGGCCGGCCTGCAGCTCGCGATCAGCCAGCCGATACGGCTGGACGACGTGGTGATCGTCGAAAACGAATGGGGACAGATCGAGGAAATCACCGGGACATACGTGGTGGTGCGCATCTGGGACCAGCGCCGCCTGATCGTGCCGCTGCAATGGTTCATCGAGCATCCATTCCAGAACTGGACGCGCAACAGCGCCGAACTGCTGGGAGTGGTCATGCTGTGGGTGGATTACCGCTTGCCGCTCGAACCGCTGCGCGCCGAAGCGCAGCGACTTTGCCGCACTTTTCAGGAATGGGACGGCCGGGTCTGCGTGGTGCAGGTGACGGAAACCAACGAACGGGCAATGCAGGTGCGCATACTGGTCAGCGCGCCCGATTCGCCCCGCACCTTCGATTTGCGCTGCAAGATGCGTGAAGGCCTGCTCGATTTCATACAGCGGCAGTATCCGGATTGCCTGCCACGCGTACGCGGCGAAACCGTCGGCGCGGTGATGAACCCGGAGATCCAGCGCTGACCCTGCAGCCGGGCGTCAGGCTTCCTCGTCCTCGGCATCCGCCAGCGCATCGGGATCCACCGGGGCGATCAGTTCCGGCGTGCTGTTGCCGACCCGGTTGACCGCCTTGCTGACCGCGTGCCAGGTGAATTCGTCGGCCGGCACCGCCATCGACCGCGCCAGATGCTCCGCCTGCTCGGCAGGCAGGTCCGGATCCAGCCACATCCGCGCGTCATCCGGGGACAGCACGACCGGGCGGCGGTCATGGATGTCGACCATGCCAGCGTCTGCCGCGGCAGTAACGATGACAAAACCGCTGCCTTCGGGGTTTTCACGGTCGAGACGGACATTGGTAATGGCGGCAAGAAACATCGGTTCGTCCGACTTGCGCCGGATATACCAGGGCTGTTTGTGCCCGGCCTTTCCTGTCCATTCGTACCAGCCGTCCGCGGGCACTAGCACCCTGCCATGCAGCCACATGTGCCGGAAATAGCGCCCGGTTGCCGCCTTTTCTATGCGGGCGTTGATGGCAAGCGGTATGCCTTTTTCCGCCGCCCACCTCGGCCGGTATCCCCATTTCACCGTGTCGATCATCGGCCCGGAAGGATCGAGAAAATGGATCAGCCACGGCGTACTCCCTGGCGGCGTGTTATACGAGGGCTCGCGTGCCGCAGCCTCCTCGCTGACCGCAGCGGGAACGTGCAACGCTTCCATGTACTCCTGCGCCTTTCGGTACTGCGTGATGCGTCCACACATTGCGACCTCCTTTCACTGGACAACATGTTCGGTCATCGAAAAATAAGCCGGTTCGTTGTGTTGCATGTTGCTGCGGACGATGCCGACTATCACGTAACGCATGGTACGCAATGATTCCTCACAAAGAATCGCTGAAACATTGCGGACAATCAAAATCCGCTGAATGCCCCGATTGTGTCTTATTGCAATTTGTTGTAATTTAACATTGTTTCAAATGCAATTTTAAGGGCGCCGGTTGCTTTTACTTTTTTAATCGTTCAGGCATCAGGAACGCTGGCATTCAAAAGGTGAGGAAGCGGTATGGCACAGCGTGCAGGCAGATCGTGGCCCTCAAAAAATTGCGTGTGGTTATTGTTCTTGATCAAAAAAAAACTTAGCAAGCAGGAAATTTTGTTGCACTTCCAATGTCTTTCAGACAGTACAGCGCACTGTTCCCAACCTGACATTTTGAAAGCGATTTAGCCATGGCGTCCGAAAATCTTGTAACCCAAGAATCCTATAATCCGAATCACCTGCTCGACATCCTGATCGAACGTCTGAACCTGAAAAATGACGCAGCCTTGTCGCGCGCACTAGAGGTGGCGCCACCGGTCATCAGCAAGATCCGTCACCGCCGCCTGCCGGTCGGTGCGTCGATGCTGATACGGATGCACGAAGTCAGCACGATGAGCGTACGCGAACTGCGCGACCTGATGGGCGACCGCCGGACCAAGTACCGCCTCAGCGATGCACAGGGCAAGCCCAAGCCAGCGGCCACCGACAAGCCGCAAGCAAACGGCTGACTCCCGGCTGCAGCATGCGGCCCGATTGCAGGCCGGCCTGCGCGATGCCGCCGCCCGCCCAGCGCGAGCGGCCCATCCCTGTCGCATCCTCTGGCAGGAAAAACCGCGCAGCCGGCCATCTTTTCGCCTTCCTCGGGCACCATCGCCCTTCAACCCCAATTACCGCTAACTTATGCCAGGCCTGATCAAGCATCGCGGCGTGCGTATCGTCACGCTGGAAGCAGGCGACACCGTTGTCGACCATGCCCGTCCGGGCGACATCATGATCGAACAGAAGGAAGATGGCTGGCACCTGCATTTCATTGCTGACGACGGAGCGATAGACAGCTACGAGGATCCGTTCGACAGCCATGTCAAGGCGCTCTGGTCGGCAAAGGCCGCAGCGGAATACCAGGCCAGCGGCGAATAATTTCCGATGCGCCTGCCGCAATAGCCGTTTGCACAGGATCTTCTCTCTTACCCAAGGTACATAGCAGTCCCAACCCGGCGCACTAATTTTAACGATTAGTGCATTTCTACCGGGTATCCTATCTGGAGGACTGCATGACTAAACGATTTTTCCAGGCGTGTTCCTGCCTGATCCTCATGGCGCTGCTGAACGCATGCTCGGGTGGCGGCGGCCAGAATGACACTGGCGGCAGCCAGCAGGCCGCGGTGCTGCCCCGCCCCACGCCTTCCCTGTCGGGCGTCGTCGAACTAGGCGGCGGCGTTCCGGCAGCCCCCACCCGGGCCACGGCTTCCCTCGTTAAAACCAGTAACGCCGCACCCACCGCCACGCTGCTGGCGCAGACAGCCGCCGCAGGCGGCACCCTTGGCCCGATTTCCACCATCGACCCGCGCCAGATTCTCGGCAGCGCGCGTGCCCTGCCCAATCCTTTTCAGCCCGGCAATATCGGCGACCTCAAGCTGGTAACCCTGCCTGAAGGCACCCGCACCCGTATGCCTACGGGCAAATGGTCGAAAGGATTTTTCTATCAAAGTCCACGCAACCTCGACGCGTATTTCCAGGGCACCGGCGATGCGAATGACCCGCGCAACCAGGGCGGCGATACCGAGCGGTTCAATATCTTTGCCTTTCCCAACAAGCTGAGCCTCGACGACCGCATCGGCATGCTTTCCGTCAGTTTTCCCACGCGCCGATACATTGCGTACGGTACCGACCCGAAAGCCGATGTTTACGACCTGACCAATCCGCTCAAGGCCGACACCCTGCTTTACCATATCGCCCCCAACAGCAGCCAGGACATCCGCCTGAGCTATGTGCAGCCCGCCATCGGCCGGCTGGCGCGCGGGATAGACAGCTTCGATGAATTGACGGTGGCGACCAGCTGGAAATCCCCGGCCGGCGACCTGAGCATGCAAGTCCTTGCCGCCGAAGGTTCTCCGTATGTCACCGTACGCTACAGCGGACTGCGCCCGGTGATCCAGGTTGGACAGGGCAGCCAGGCAAGAACCCCGAAAAACAATGTCGGCCTGCCCATCCCCGGCGCACAACCGGATTACACCCAGCAGCAAAGCGACAGCGGCATCCGGGCCGTGGCCGTGGACGAGGAAAAAGCGCAGACGTTTATTGAAACCGACACCATACGCGTGATGCCGCAGCTGACCGGCACCAAGTTCCGCATCCTTTACCAGGTTCCCGACCGGGCGCGCGCGAAGCCCGGCACAAACGACGGCGGGGAGATCGCGCCGCCCGATACGCTCAAGGAACTGGTGATTTATACATCGACGCCCATCACGCTCGACTGGGATACGCCGTCCCGCTCCTACGTCGCCCGGTCTGCATTCAACGGCGTCATCCGGACCGCCTTTGTCGACGATGTCGACCTGGCTGCGTGGGCATCGAGGATAAACGACGTTTCCGGCATTGCGTCGTTCAAGTCGCGCCGCATCATTCTCGACAAATACGCGGCAACCTACCCGACCACCTCCGAAATATTCCTGGACTATTCCGGGACGACCGGACTGGTCAGGTACGTCTGGGGCAAGGCCCGCATGGACGGCCAGACGCCGCAGGACAGCGATCTGCTGATGATGGGCTTCGACGCGACGCACATCGCCTCTCTCCAGGGCGCCAGCAAGGTCGACGGCCTGACCTACCGCTCCAACATGGGCTCGATGAGCGCAATCGCCGGCAGCGAGTGGAAACAGCAGCTCGATATCCCCGGCATCATGCAAAACGGCGCAACGGGCGAAGCATTGTGGATGGGTTCGGGCAAGATCAAGGCGGCCGACGTGCCTCGCGTCCGGCAGTCGCTGCTTGCCGATGCTGCGCTGCTGACCGAGACCGACCCGAAGATCGACCATTTTCTTGAGACCTGCAATGCCGACTCCTACATCTGCGGCAAGTACCTGCACAACGTCGCCCGCCTTGCGCTCATTGCCGACAGCCTGGGCGAATTTACGGTCAGAAAACAGCTGACGGATTACCTGAAGAAGTCGCTGGCCTTATGGCTGGATGGCGTGAAGCCGGATGGCAGCACGGTCGATGTGGCCAACGACCATGCGAATGACGCACTGGTCTACGATACGACAAACGGCGGCACCATCACCTCGCTCGGCCTGCAGGATCACAACAAGGATTACAGCAACCGCGCCTACGTGGATCACATGTTCCACTATGGCTATTACATTTATGCTGCTTCCGTGGTCGCGGCGCTGGACCCCGAGCGTGACACCGACAAGGGCTGGCTTGCAGCCAACAAGGAAAAGGTCAACCTGCTGGTCCGCGACATTGCCAATCCCAGCCTGGACGACCCGTATTTCCCCATCGTGCGCACCTTCGACTGGTTCAGGATGCAGAACATCGCCGACACCGGCCCCGACGCCAACGGCGGCAATACCGAGTCGTCCAGCGAATCGGTGAACTCGAACTATGCGCTGGCGGCGTGGGGCGCCGTGATCAAGGACGACCAGTTCCAGGCGCTGGCTGCCATCATGACAGCCGCCGAGATCAGGACGTCGAAAGCGTTCTACCAGGTCACGCCCGATACCGCCTACCTGAAAGCAATGGACTTCCCGGAAGTGGACGTAACGGTCAGGCTGCCAAAAAATCGCACCGAGCTGCGCAAGATCGCACCGGGCAGCGAACCTGTGATGAATATCCTGCGCGCCAACATCGTGGAGACCAATACGTTCTTCGGCCCGCTGCTGGCCAACCGCATCGGCATCAACCTGCTACCCATCTCCCCGATTTCCGAATATGTGATTTCAAAAGACTGGGCAAGGACGCACTACGATACCTTGCGCAGGCTGGAAGACACCAACACGGAACAGTTCAGGAGCATCGTCAACACGCCGCCCAACCAGACCGCGGATTGCTTCCTCGCCGGCTGGGATCCAAAGGCGAAACATGAAAACCCGGACGGCACGCCTGAGCTGCCCAATCCCGGCGCCGTTTGCGCCGGCAGGCTCAGGGTACTTTATAGCTGGCGCCACCTGCCGGTGGCCGCCAGCGGCATGATAAAGCCTGGGGAAGCATACGATCGCTACGTCGCCTACATGGACGAGCTGAAGCCGTTGCAAGACACTTATCGGCTCAACACCCGGTCCAGCGTCTACCCCGACTCGTCCCGGAACGAGAATGGCGTTGTCGCCGATGTGCTGAAAGACATCTCCACGCCATCCACCGACACCAATACCCTGTGGTGGCTATCTTCACGCAAACCGGATTGAATCCCGGGATCAAGCCCGGCTGAAGCCGTTGTACACCCATATACTCCGCCTGCAGGCGGAGTTTTTCGTCCGGGTCTCAGCGCAACGGTGAATATGCGGTCGGCACCAGGAAACTGTTTTCTATCCGCTCGACGATAATCGCCTGCGCCTCGGTCTCGGCCCGCTTGGCTATCCAGTCGGGATCACTCTGGAATGCATTCCACTTCTGCTCGCGTTCCGCCAGGCTTTCCCATTCGAGCAGATAAGTCAGCGCCTGGTTGCTCGAGCCGACCAGCGTGGTCCAGAAACCCACGGGCTTGATGCCGTATTTTTCCCAGAACGTCAGGGTGATGTTTTGAAAACGGGCGTTCAGCGCCGGCAGGCGGCCGGGCGCGCAGTGATAGATACGCATTTCATGAATCATGGTGGCTTTCGGTTGTGGATAAGGAGCTTGCCTGCGATGTTGACAAGCGCACAGGCAAGCCAAAGTGTACCGCCAGACAAAAAACGCGGCTGGCTTCAGCCTGCTTTCGGCTCGCCGGCGGCTTGTCCGAGGTGTCGTCTCAGTCCCGGCGCAATATCGAAACCGCCCTGCGCGCAGGCAAGTGCGCCCGCATCCAGCGTGCTGCACTTTTGCAGCGAATGAAAATTGCGGTCCAGCCAGCCGCTCGCGGTGTCCCTGCCTATGCCATGCAGGTATTCAAGGAAGTCCCATTCCACATTCAGCTTGCTCGACACGTCCAGCGGACTCAACTGCCGTTCGGCGCTGATATGGTGCAGGCACATGCTGGCGTAACGCTCCAGCTCCACATTCTGGCGGGTGACCAGGTCCTTCAGGAGCAGCAGCGTATTGATTTCGCCAATCAGGCTGGCGTTGAAGGTGATTTCGTTCAGCCGGTTCATGATCTCGGCCGACGTCGTCGGCAGTTCCTTACGCTCCATCGGGTTGATCTGAACGATCAGCAGGTCATGCGCAGCCGTTTCCTCGACAAGGGGAAACAGCGCGGGGTTGCCCGTGTACCCGCCGTCCCAGTACGGTTCGCCATCCACCTCGACCGCGCGAAATACCTGCGGCAGGCAGGCCGATGCCATCACCACGTCCAGGCTGACTTCCTCCCGCCGAAACGTGCGCGAGCGCCCGGTGCGAACGCTGGTGGCGGAGATGAAGAGTTTGAGCTGCGTGCAGGCCCGGACTTTTTCGAAGTCCACCATCGCGCCGACCAGGTCGCGCAGCGGGTTGATGTCGAATGGATTGAACTGGTAGGGCGACACCAGGCTCGTGGCGAGTTCGAACAGCTGGTAGCCGGGCGATGCATCCAGCGTCCAGCGCCCGGCTGCACGGTCGATGAGGGTGCGCTGCAAGGGGCTGAAACGCGCGGAATCGCTGACTGCTTTCCAGAACTCGCGCAATGCGCGCCGCGCGCCGTCCCGGCCGCCGCCGTGATAACCGTTCGCCAGCACCACCGCATTCATCGCGCCGGCGCTTGTGCCGCTGATGCCATCGATCCGCAAGCGCTCGTCTTCGAGCAGGCGGTCCAGCACGCCCCAGGTAAAAGCCCCGTGGGCGCCGCCGCCCTGCAGCGCCAGGTCGATATGGATGGTGTCCGGCTCCGGCATCGATGCCCTCCAGTGTATGCAGCTGCCGCTGGGCCGCTCAGCTCATCGGCGGCTGCCCGTTCGACGCGGTGAGGCCGCCATCCACCGGCAGGTTGACGCCATTGACGAAGCGGGCGTCATGGCTGGCAAGGAAGGCGATGACGTCGGCCACTTCTTCCGGTTCGGCGCCGCGGCCGAGCGGGATGCGCTCGGCAAACTTGGCCATCAGCTCCGGCTTCTGGTACATGTCCTCGGTCAGGTTGGTCCTGGTCAGGCTCGGACAGACCGCATTGATGCGTATGCCGTCGCGGCCATGGTCCATCGCCAGCGCCCGCGTAAAGTTGCAGACGGCTCCTTTCGCCGCATTGTAGATCGACATCGACCAGTCGCCTCCGAGGCCGGAAACCGACGCGACGTTGACGATGGAGCCGCCGGTGACGATGAGCTGCGGTATCGCCGCCCGGCAGCCGAAATACACGCCATCGAGATCGGTCGACATGACTTTTTTCCAGTCGTCGATGCTGCTTTCCGTGATTTTTCCTTCCACCGCCGTGCCGGCATTATTGACCAGCACGTCGAGCCGCCCGAACTGCCGCACCGTGTCGGCAACGAGCCCTTCGACCTCGGCCTGCTGCGAGACATCCGTCACGCGGACCAGGTACTTTCCAGCGGGCAGGCCAGCCGCGATGCGGTCGAGCTTGTCCTGCGTGCGCCCGGCCAGCACCACCGTGGCGCCCTCGTCGGCGAAGCGCCTGGCGGTCGCCGCGCCGATGCCCGAACCGGCGCCGGTCACGATCACTACCTTGTCATTGAATCTCGTCATGTGTGCTCCTTGTCTGGGTGACAGGCCGGCATGCCGGCCTTTTCCTATGGACGTTGGAGCACTCGCGGAGTTCGGTCTTTACGGGCCGGCCTTAAGCAGGCGCAACCCGTGCCCGCGAACGCAGGCTTCAGACCATGCCGAGTATCCGGCCGATTTCTGCAATGTAGGGACTGTCCTTGAGCACTTCGTTCTCGACTGCCGCCGACATGCGCTGGAAGGAAGAACGCGCCGAATGCAGGTCCTCGTCATTGACGTCGCGCCCGGCCGAGGCATTCAGCGCCGTTCGCAATATCTCGATTTCATGCCGCAGGCGCTGCACTTCGTCACGGTCCGGAGCCCTTGCCAGCTCTTGTTCCAGATCAGAGACCAGGCGATTAATGCGCTCAAGATTCCATTGCGGAGCGGTCGATGCGGTGCTCGTGCCAGTGTTTTCTGCAGTCATAAGGTCTCCTGTCCGGTTGCTAAATACATGAGTCTGATGGCGGTGGGCCTGGCGCCATCCAACGCTGGCGCCGTAAGCATCCGACTGCATTATAGGCTTAAGCCCATGCATGGAGATTGGTGAAAGCCACTGACCGGGAGACTCCCATGCCCATTAATGAATGCTGCAAGCTCGATGTCGTTTGCTGCGATCCCGAGCTTTCCCTGCCTGATACCGCTGCGCTGATGCGCAAGAACCATGTGGGCGACGTGGTGGTCATTGAATCCCGGGGCAACGCACGCATGCCCATCGGGATCGTGACAGACCGCGACATCGTGATGGAAACCATGGCCCTGCAACTCGATGCGAGCCTGTTTACAGCCGGCGACATCATGAACACGCCGCTGGTGACGGTGAAGGAGAACGCCGGCTTCGTCGAAACCCTCAGGCTGATGCGCAGCCATGGCATACGCCGGATGCCGGTCGTCACCGAATCGGGCAGCCTGTACGGCATCGTGACGGCCGATGACATCGTCAGGGCCCTGGCGCTGGAGCTTTCGCTGGTGACCGAGGTCATGTCGGGCCAGACCGCGCATGAACGCAGGCTGCGCAAGTAGGAGCCGCGGGGAACGCCGCTTGCTCAGGCGCTTCCCGCGCTGGTTAATATAGCGGCCACTTCATCGTCTTCCACCTGGTCGAAGCGGTCATAAAACTGGCCGACCGCGGCGAAATCCTGCGGTGCATGCAGGCATATCACTTCATCGGCCAGCGCCTCGACTTTCGCCAGGCTGTCGGCCGCGGCGACAGGCACCGCGCAAATCAACCGTGCCGGATGCTGCGCGCGCAAGGCCTGGAGCGCGGCGATCATCGTCGCGCCGGTGGCCAGGCCATCATCGACCACGATGACGGTCCGTCCCGCCGGATCGATCGGTGGCCGCAGCGGCGTATACCGCTCGCGACGCCGGCGCAGCACTTCCAGCTGGCGTGCAGCCTCCTGCTCGATGTAGGCCTCGTTCGCGCCGGCCTGGAAGGCATGCGGCGAACGATAGACGCGGCCGCTTTCATCCACCGCGCCGATGGCGAATTCCGCGCTGAACGGCGCGCCCAGCTTATGCACCAGCACCACGTCGAGTTCTCCCTGCAGCGCCTGGGCGATATCCCATGCCATCGGCACGGCGCCGCGGGGGATTGCCAGAACCAGGGAATGGGCGCCGCGATAAGCGGCAAGGCTGTTCGCAAGGGCCTGCGCGGCATCGGCCCGGTCACGGAAAAGTCGCTTGGCATTCATGGCGCTGTTCATGTTGTGCTCGAGATTTCAGCATAGCGGCTTTTTTGGTTATCGGGCCCGTAAAATCCACGCGCATTGCATGGCGCGAAGACGTGGTTGCACCGTGCGCGTCCGCTTCATGCCGGACATTGCGGGATGCCGGTCTATCCATGCCCAGGATGTACCGGATGCCGTCGGTCGCCTTGCACTTGTGAAACCTTTCGGCGATTCAAGCAATGTCACCGCCTGTTCACGCATCGAGAATCCGGGCGATGCGTGAAGCACCGGCTATTCAAGATGGACGCGTATCCTGCCAGGGAGGAAAAGATGCGTTTCCAGGCGCAGTCGCGGGAGCGGCGCCGGCGTCGTCGGCGTCGGCAGCGTTCAGCAGCCGCTTGAGAAGCGCGTCCATCCGCTGCCAATGGCTGCCTTTCCAGTAAACCCGGCCGCACAGGTCGCAGCGGCGGAATTCCCGGTACAGCTCGGCTACCCGCGGCGGCAGGCTGTCTTCCACCCCGGACCGGTCGACGCTGCGCAGCGGCCTGTTGCAGGCGAGGCAAAGCGAGAATGGATGGGACTGCGGCGCCAGCCGGTATCGCGAGAACACCTGCTGCGCCTGTTCTTCCGCCTTCAATGGCCGGACATAGCAGCCGACCATGATGTCCTTGCGTATCAGCAGGTCGCGGTCACGCGTCAGCACGATGCGGTCCTGGGACGCCGATATCGCCGCGATTTCCGCGTCGTCGTATCCGTTGTCGTAGAGCGTGTCGAAGCCGGCCATGCGCAGCAGGCGGGCCAGTCCGCCCAGGTGCGCATCCGCCACGAACCTGGGCGGACCCTCGGGTAGGCGACTGCCCGGAAAGATATCGACCAAGTCGCCCTCCGCCAGCAGGCGCGTGAATGACGCGGCGACGCCATTCACCAGCAGCAGGCCCACTTCCGTATGCGGCACGCCCAGCGCCTCGACCATGTGCTTGGTTGTCGCAGCGCGTGCGCATTCGACGCGCACGTCCCGGCCGCGCCTGTCTGACGAGAGAAAGGTGTTGAGTTCGGCGTGGAAGCGGAAAGTAGCCGTTACCATCGCCATAGTATTGCACCGCATCCATGCCGCGTGCTTGCACCGGCGCAGAACAGGAATGCGCCGGGCACTGCTATCCTGCTCGCTTTTAGCCCAGCAACCTGACAGGAGCAGCCCTTGCATTCCGAATCATCTTTCCATCCCGACGACTTTCCCGACACGTTGCAGGACCTGCCTGGCATCCGTCTCGATGCGGGCGCCGTTGGCCAGGCATTCGTCGCCGCCCAAGGCGCGCAGGTCGTGTCCTGGCACGCAGCCGACGGCATCGAGCGGCTGTACCTGTCGCCATCGACCGGCGGACTGACACGGGATGGGCGCAAGGCCATGCCGATACGCGGCGGCGTGCCAATCTGTTTCCCGCAGTTTTCCGACCGCGGTTCCATGGTGAAGCATGGCTTTGCCCGCAATCTTCCATGGCGCCTGGATCAACGCGCACAGGCTTCGCTGACGATGACGCAACGCGATGGCGACGCCAGCCGCCAGCACTGGCCGCATGCGTTCGAAGCGCAGCTGTCTGTCCGCATGGAATTCGGCGCGCTGGAAATCTTGTTCACCGTGGTCAATACCGACAGCGTGGCATTCTCGTTTACGACCGCGCTGCACACCTACCTTCGGGTGGATGACATCCGCCAGATCCGCTTGCTGGGGCTGGAAGGTGTCGCCTACCAGGATGCCACCGACGGCTGCAAGGTGAAGACGCAGCAGGAAACAGCACTTTCGATTCCCGCCGAAGTGGATCGCGTCTACCTGAATCCGCCGGGGATCGTGAGAATGGTCGAACAGGACCGTAGCCTGCTAACCATCTCGCAGCAGGGATTTTGCGACACCGTGGTCTGGAATCCGGGTCCCGACAGGGCGCGGATGCTGGCGGATATGCCCGACGAAGACTGGCTGCACATGCTATGCGTCGAGGCGGCATGCGCTTCCGCTGCCGTCACCCTTGCGCCTGGCGAACGCTGGGAAGGCAGCCAGCGTCTCTGCGTAGGATAGCCGCACGCATGGGCGTTGCATCGGCATTCACTTGCAGCACGGTTCAATTGCCCCATCTGCATGTTTTATGCAGCTGCTTACCCGGCAAACCCTCTCATGCTCCCTGTCCTGTCGCTGTTGCTCCACATCTATGTCGGCGTCCGGCTGCTTCCTGAACTGATCGGCTGGCCAGTGCTGTTCGGCTTGCTGGCGTCATCCCTGGTCAGTTCCGCCTTGTTCATGCCGATGGGCATAGGCCTGGCTGCCCGGCTGTCCGGCGCCGGGCACAATACTGCCCGCGCCGTTATCTGGCTGGGCTGGGCCGGAATGGGTCTTTTTTCGACGCTCTTCGTATTGACCGTTGCCCGCGAGGTGGCGCTGCTGCTGGCGTTCGCGGCCGATGCGGCTCGCCCCGGAATGCTGGGCAGCGCCTTCGATCGGAATAGCGCACTCGGCGTCACGGTGCTGGGCTTTCTGATTACCCTGCTAGGGTTTTCGAACGCCCGGCGCACCGCGGCCGTCATCCGGGTCAATGTGCCGATCCGCAATCTGCCGGTGGCGCTGCAGGGTTTCCAGCTCGTGCAGATAAGCGACATTCATATAGGCCCGACGATACGCGGCGGCTACCTGCGCCGCATCGTGGAAACGGTGAACAGGCTGCGCCCTGACATGGTTGCGATCACGGGTGATCTGGTCGACGGAAGCGTGCATGAGTTGGCTGCGCATGTGTCGCCGCTCGCCGAACTGCAATCGCGCCACGGTAGTTACTTTGTCACCGGTAATCATGAATATTATTCCGGCGCCCATGCCTGGATCGCTGAGCTGCGTCGTTTGGGTATCACAGTGCTGCTCAACGCCCATGTGGTTCTCAGCCATGACGGCGCCCTGGCCGTGGTGGCCGGCGTCACAGACTACAACGCGGGCCATTTTGACCCGGCGCACCGGAGTAACCCGCTTGCGGCAATTGCCGATGCGCCAGCCGACGCCGGCGTGAAAATCCTGCTCGCCCATCAGCCGCGCAGCGCCGCAGCGGCGGCGGACGCTGGCTTCGATCTCCAGCTATCCGGGCACACGCATGGCGGCCAGTTCATGCCCTGGAATTTTTTCGTCAAAATGCAGCAGCCGTTCGTCGCCGGATTGCATCGCTTGCGCCAGCTATGGGTATATACGAGTCGCGGCACCGGTTACTGGGG
This sequence comes from Noviherbaspirillum suwonense, assembly GCF_900182955.1. GTDB lineage: Bacteria > Pseudomonadota > Gammaproteobacteria > Burkholderiales > Burkholderiaceae_D > Noviherbaspirillum_A > Noviherbaspirillum_A suwonense. The sequence goes on from NZ_FXUL01000027.1 coordinate 86,115, forward strand.
TCCGCCCAAGCGTTTTGGCGCGCCGTCCGAGATTACCTTGATAACCCTGACTACCGCATGAGCCAAGAGTGCGCAGCCGCCCTGTGATGGGCGTTTTTCGTGTCCGTACACATCTGCGCCGCCGGGTCGGACAGGCACAAGTGCCTTATCAGCGCATCGATCGTGAATGAACCGACGATACCTGCAATAAGCAGCAGCACCATCAGCTTGATGATCGTCAGGCCGGCCTGCCTCTTCATTGTCGTTTCGCTTGTCAAATTGTCCTGTCCCGCCGCTGGTGCTTATCGTCGCAGCATAAAAGCAGCATATTAACGCAGTGATGGATGCTGGCGGAAAGCGATCGGGCAGTGTCGGTACGTCCCATCCTGGGTCTTATCGTCCGGGGCATGGTCGGCGCGTAATCGCCTGCGTGTTATTTCGTGTTGTATCGATTTGAGCGACCTGGCACCGTTCGATCAAGGCCGCTGGTTATGCCGTCGATTATCCATTCCTCGATGAATGGACTAGCCGGAATTCGTGCGCGGACCTGTAAAGAGAATCTAGATTTGCCAAAAGAAAAAACCCGCGACTTTGGATCGCGGGCTTCCTGTCTTCTCGGCTTCCCCATTTGGATATGGATTTTGTGACCGCATGATGCAGTGAAATGCATCAAATGTCTACAGCTCCCGCAACATTTTTCATGAATCCAAATGATGATCGCTTCGTTGTTCCGTACGGCTATCTGTACGGCAATCCCGACATGCCACCGGTGCGCTAAAGGGTTCTAGAAATTCATGCCATTAACATGGACAGATCGCACTCCTTGCGCTTGAACCAGCGCTGGTTTCAGTGATCGCAGGGAGCAGCCTGTTCGCAGTTAACCGACTCTGAACTGTTCCTTGTCTTTTCCCTTGATCCAGGCCGGCATTCTGCCGCGGCCTGACCAGGTATTTCCGGATTCATCACGGAACTGGATATTCGATTGACTGAACTTCGATTTCTTCTCGGAAGACGGCGCCTGTATATCGTCGATCGACAACTCGTAATCAGCCATCAACTTCCTGATGTTCGCTAGCGCATCCTTCACTTCGTTGAGACGTGCTTCTTCAGCGTCCTGCTGTAATTTCTGAATCTGGTCCTGTAACTCTTTATACGTCGGCATAAGATAATTCCCTTGGTCTGGTGGGCATCCATAACAAATGTAGATAGCCCAAGCATTGAGGGGTGCAGACTATCCCATAAATAAGCTATTGACAAGATCCATCAGATAAGGTTGGGCCGCGATTTATCTTTGGTCAGCGGAAAGCGCAAGGAAGGCAATCGCCATACCCTCTCCTCCCTATTAACAAATAGCAACCGGTCGAATAGGGGAAGCATCCGCTTATATCATCTGGACATGAGCCATTCCGGCAAATGCCAATGTCAGGGTTTTCATTTGCAAGAGCAAAGACATCATGACTCCAGCTTTTGGTGCCTATGGGACAGCAGGAAAGCTCACCTTGTGCCAGTGCGATCCATTCTGAAAAGAACGGCAAGGTTGGCGTCCTGATAATCAGCTCAGCGGTCATGGGCAGAGACCTCTTAATTATGTGTAACCCTTGTTATGTGTAACCCTTGGCCTACGCATCAGTAAGAAATCATTGTCCACAGGCATCGTGGCGCTGCCAGGGACGTAGTGCTTGTTAGACGTAAGCGATCGATTTCGCCAAGCGGCCGCGGTGGTGTCGCACTTCGACACTTTGGCACTTCCGCACTTTTGGACTTCTGTGTTTCAGGACTTCGGTGTTTCAGGACTTCAGGACTTCAGGACTTCAGGGCTTCGAGCTTCAGGGCTTCGGGCTTTCGGGTTTCGAGCTTTGGGGTTTCGGGCTTCGGGCTTCGGGCTTCGGGCTTCGGGCTTCGGGCTTCGGGCTTCGGGCTTCGGGCTTCGGGCTTCGGGCTTCGGTGCTTCGGTGCTTCAGGGCCTTTGAACTTTGGTGATTTTGGGCTTCTGGGCTTCAGTTCTTCGGGCTCTGAGTTTTCGGCTTTGGGCTTCGAGGTTCGAGCTTCGGACTTGGGACTTGGGACTTGGGACTTAGGACTTCGAGCTTCGGGCTTCGGGCTTTCGGGCTTCGAGCTTCGGGCTTCGAGCTTCGAGCTTCGAGCTTCGAGCTTGAGCTTGAGCTTCGAGCTTGAGCTTTTGCCATTGGGCTTCGAGCTTTGCAGCCCCGAGGCTAAGCCAAACTTCATTCAACTTTGCAGTCGGGACCCCTCAAGCACCACAAACCGCCGCCCCAAAGCGAAAACCCCCGGCGCCTGACGGCGACGGGGGTCTTCTGGTGTAACAGCCTGACGATGACCTACTTTCACACTGGTTGCAGCACTATCATCGGCGCTAAGTCGTTTCACGGTCCTG
>NZ_FXUL01000028.1 GCF_900182955.1 Noviherbaspirillum suwonense
AACTCGCTTCGCTCAGACAGCGGACGCTTCTTTATCCGTTTCAGGCACTGGCGACGCGTCGCCATCTAACGGGGATTCACTGCAACGGCAACGGCAACGGCAACGGTAACGGCAACGGCAACGGCAACGGCAACGGCAACGGCAACTGTCGCTACGCGGAACGTCAACAGCAACGGCAACTGTCGCTACGCGCAACGTCAACGGCAACCACAACGGTCGCTGCGCGGAGCTAACTGCAACCGCAACTGTCGCTGCGCGCGCAAGAACGACGTAACGGTCGGCAGTCGTGCGCAGCAAGGTCCAACTAACCACGGGCAGGTGGACCGAAGCGGCCCCGCAGGCCCACTTCCAACACCCCCCGCGACCTAGGCGCGCCCCACCCACCACCCCCACAAAACCACCCCCCAGCACGCAAGCGAGAGCAGCACCGCCAGCATCACCGCCGCGCTGCCGAAATCCTTGGCATTCTTCGACAGCGGATGCCGCTCCAGCGAAACCCGATCCACCACCGCCTCGATCGCCGAGTTCAGCAACTCAACCACCAGCACCAGCACCATGCTCGCCAGCAGCAGCAGCCGCTCCATCCCCGTCACCGGCAGCAGCACCGCCACCACCGCCGCCGGCACGATCACCATCACTTCCTGCCGGAACGCATGCTCATGCTTCCATGCGCTGCGCAGGCCGGCCAGCGAATAACGCATCGCGCCGGCGATGCGCTGCAAGCCGCCGCGGCTCTTGAATGCGCTGAACGCCGGCTCGTCGGGATTCATCGGTAGGTGCCGGGCAGCAGGATATTCTTGTCGACGTTCTGCACGTCGGTCAGGCCGCACAGCGCCATCGTGATGTCCAGTTCCTTGCGGATGATTTCCAGCACGCGGGTCACGCCCTCCTCGCCCATCGCGCCCAGCCCGTACAGGAAGGCGCGGCCGATGTAGACGCCGCGCGCGCCCAGCGCCAGCGCCTTGATCACGTCCTGGCCGGAGCGGATGCCGCCGTCGAGGTGCACTTCCATCTGGCCGCCGACTGCGTCCATGATGGCCGGCAGCGCGCTGATCGACGACTCGGCGCCGTCGAGCTGGCGGCCGCCGTGGTTGGACACGATCAGCGCATCGGCGCCGCTCCGCGCAGCCATACGCGCATCCTCCGGGTCCATGATGCCCTTGATGATCAGCTTGCCGCCCCAGCGCTGGCGCAGCCATTCGACGTCGTCCCATGACAGCCTGGGGTCGAACTGCTCGGCGGTCCACGACGACAGCGAGGACATGTCGGACACGTTGTTCGCATGGCCGACGATGTTGCCGAAGCCGCGCCGCTTGGTGCCCAGCATGCCGAGGCACCAGGCCGGCTTGGTCGCCATGTTCATGATGTTCTTTAGGGTCAGCTTGGGCGGCGCGGTCAGGCCGTTGCGCAGGTCCTTGTGCCGCTGGCCGAGGATCTGCAGGTCCAGCGTCAGCACCAGCGCAGAGCAGTTCGCGGCGCGCGCCCGTTCGACCAGCCGGCTCATGAAGTCGCGGTCCTTCATAAAGTACACCTGGAACCAGAAAGGCGCGGTGGTGTTGGCCGCGATGTCCTCGATCGAGCAGATGCTCATCGTCGACAGCGTGAACGGCACGCCGAATTTCTCCGCCGCCTTGGCCGCCAGGATCTCGCCGTCCGCATGCTGCATGCCGGTCAGCCCGGTCGGCGCGATCGCCACCGGCATCGCCACCGGCAGGCCGACCATGGTGCTGGCCAGGCTGCGGTTTTCCATGTTTACCGCGACCCGCTGCCGCAGCTTGATCTTCGCGAAGTCGTCGCTGTTGGCACGGTAGGTGGATTCGGTCCAGGAACCCGAATCCGCATAGTCGTAGAACATGCGCGGCACGCGCCGCTCGGCCAGTATGCGCAGGTCTTCGATGTTGGTAATGACGCCCATAGTCTTCTTATCCTCTTGTCCGTTGCGATGCAGGCTGCATTATGGCTGTGAATGGTGCTTTCCCGACATGGCCGGCACATGAAAATAATTCGGGCGATCGATGCAGATGACAGCAGCCGCCACGTTTGATAAATTTTCACATTGTGATATAAAGCCTTATTGCATTGCACCAGTTTCCTATGAAAAACACCGACCAGCCGCAGGATTCCGAAAAGACCTCCATTCAGGTCATCGAACGCATGATAGGCCTGCTCGATGCGCTCGCGGAGTATCCCGATCCGGTGAGCCTGAAGCAGCTTTCGGCCGTCACGGGGCTGCATCCCTCCACCGCCCACCGCATCCTGAACGACATGGTGCTCAAGCGCTTCGTCGACCGTGCCGAGCCCGGCACCTACCGGCTCGGCATGCGGCTGCTGGAACTGGGCAATATCGTCAAGAGCCGGCTGAACGTGCGGGAAGCGTCGCTGGACTTCATGCGCGCGCTGCACCGCCGGACCCAGCAGACGGTCAACCTGTCCGTGCGCCAGGGCGATGAAATCGTCTACATCGACCGCTCGTTCTCCGAGCGGTCGGGCATGCAGGTGGTGCGCGCCATCGGCGGCCGGGCGCCGCTGCACCTGACGTCGACCGGCAAGCTGTTCCTGTCAGCCGACGACGCCAAGCTGGTGCGCGCGTATGCGACCCGCACCGGCCTGGCCGGCCACAACAAGAATTCGATCACCGACCTCGCCAAGCTCGAACGCGAACTGAGCCTGGTGCGCGCCCGCGGCTATGCCCGCGACAACGAGGAACTGGAACTGGGTGTGCGCTGCATGGCGGCCGGCATCCGCGACGACAGCGGCAAGCTGATTGCGGGCCTGTCGATTTCGGCGCCCGCCGACCGCCTGCAGGAAGAATGGATCAGCGACCTGCTGCATACCGTGCAGGAAATATCGACGGTGCTCGGCCACGTGCCGCCGGTCGAAGGCGACCCGGCCGCGCGTTAAGCTCAGGAGCTCTCAGGAGCTTTGAGCGGTGATTGCCCTGCTCAAAGCGGTAGGACGGACGTTTTCCAGCCACTTGCGTATCCGGCCGGCGTCGGCCAGGCGCGAGGTCTTGCCCTTGGAATCCAGGAACACCATCACGATGGGGCGGCCCTCGATCTGCGTCTGCATCACCAGGCAGCGGCCCGCCTCGGAAATGTAGCCGGTCTTCTGCAGGCCGATCTGCCAGTCCGGGTTATCGACCAGGTGGTTGGAATTACGGTACTGCAGCATCGGTCCGCCCGGCTCCACCGCGTACTTGCTGTCGGTCGAGTATTGCCTGATCAGCGGATGCTGGTGCGCGGCGACCACCAGCTTGGCGAGGTCGCGCGCCGTCGACACGTTGTTGCTCGACAGGCCGGTGGAATCCACGTAATGGGTATTGACCATGCCCAGCGCGCGCGCTTTCGCATTCATCGCCGCGACGAATGCCGGCAGCCCGCCCGGATAGCTGCGGCCCAGCGCCGACGCCGCCCGGTTTTCCGAACTCATCAGCGCGATGTGCAGCATGTTGGTGCGGGTCAGCTGCGAGCCGACGCGCAGGCGGGAATGGCTGAATTTCTCGCGGTCGATGTCCTCGTTGGTCACAGAGATCAGCTCATCCATGTTCTGGTTGGCCTCGACCACGACCAGGCTGGTCATCAGCTTGGTGATCGATGCGATCGGCAGCGCGACCTGCGAATTCTTTTCGAACAGCACTTCGGCGGTGGACTGGTCCAGCACCAGCGCGGCATTCGATTTCAGGTCCAGCGGGTCGCGCGTCAGGTTCAGGCCGGCCAGGTCGCCGGCGGTCATGACCGGCGGCACCACCGGCAGCGCCGGCATGGGCGCCACGCGCTGGTAGACAAGCTGGCGGCCGCGCCGGCCGCGCACGACCTTGGGCACCAGCCGTTCCTCGGCGACCAGGGGCGCGACACGGCCCCTTGCCTTGCCGATCACGCGCCCTGCCGGGCGGGCGGCCTGCTTCGCCGCCTGCTTTGCCGGCTGTTTCGCGGATGCGGCCGGCCGCTTGGCTGCCGGCGCCTTGGCGACGGCGGCTTTCTTGGCGACTTGCTTGGAGTTGGTTTTGGCCAGCGCTTGGGGCGTAGCAAACATGATCAACACAAAGGACAACATCATGGCTAGCGCTGTTCTGGCCATTGCAACTCCCGGGCTTTTGAAACGTGAAATTCCTTGCAGTGTAGCAAACTGAACAAATATCGCAAGATAATGAACAGCTTAGCGCACTACTTTAAGAAGTTTTCTAGCTTTTGGCAGCGGTTTGCTGCCTGGTCACCACAATCCGGCGGTGCGATCAGCGCATCACCGGATCGTGTTGAACTGGTCGACGAAGGGTTCCGCCTACGCAGCCGCAACCGCTTCGGCAATTGCGCGACCGAGGTCCGACGTACTGGCGGTGCCGCCCATGTCCGGCGTAAACGGCGCATTCTTCGGGCCTGCTTCCAGCACTTTCTCAATGGCCGTGAGCACAGCGGCGCCGGCTTCCGGATGGCCGAGATGCTCCAGCATCATCGAGCCGCACCAGATCTGGCCGATCGGGTTGGCCAGTCCGCGGCCGGCGATGTCGGGCGCCGAGCCGTGGACCGGTTCGAACAGCGATGGGAACAGCCGCTCCGGGTTGATGTTGGCGGACGGCGCGATCGCGATGGTGCCGGTGCAGGCGGGGCCGAGATCGGACAGGATGTCGCCGAACAGGTTGGAGGCGACCACCACGTCGAACCACTGCGGATTGCGCACGAACTGCGCGGTCAGGATGTCGATATGAAACTTGTCGACCTTGACGTCGCCATAGTTCTTCGCCATTTCGACCACGCGCTCGTCCCAGTAGGGCATCGTGATCGAGATGCCGTTCGACTTGGTGGCCGACGTCAGGTGCTTCTTCGGACGGCTCTGCGCAAGGTCGAACGCGAACTTCAGGATGCGGTCGGTGCCGGCGCGGGAAAACACGCTCTGCTGGAACACCACCTCGCGGTCGGTGCCTTCATACATCCGGCCGCCGACCGACGAATATTCGCCCTCGGTATTTTCGCGCACCACGTAGAAGTCGATGTCGCCGGGCTTGCGGCCGACCAGCGGCGACGGGATCCCGGGCATCAGCCGGCAGGGCCGCAGGTTGACGTACTGGTCGAATTCGCGCCGGAACTTCAGCAGCGAGCCCCACAGCGACACGTGGTCGGGCACCGTGTCGGGCCAGCCTACCGCGCCGAAGAAGATCGCGTCATGGCCGCCGATCTGGTCTTTCCAGTCGTCCGGCATCATCTGCCCATGCTTGGCGTAATAGTCGCAGGACGCGAAGTCGAAATGGTCCCACTGCAGATCGAGTGAAAACTTGCGCGCGGCCGCGTCCAGCACCCGCAGGCCTTCCGGGACGGTTTCCTTGCCGATGCCGTCGCCGGCGATGACTGCAATCTTGTTCATGACTTATTCCAGAAATTTGGCGAAGCCGGAGACCGGTTCGCGTTGGGTTACCAGGCTGTTCTCGATCTTGCCCGGGTCTGCATATCCCAGCGCCATGCCGCACACTACCTGCTCGTTGGCAGGCAGCTGCAGCTCGTCGCTGATGATCCGGTGAAACTGGGTGAAGGCCGCCTGCGGGCAGGTGTCCAGCCCGCGCCCGCGCGCCGCGACCATGATGTTCTGCAAAAACATGCCGTAGTCCAGCCAGGAGCCCCGCTCCATGATGCGGTCTATCGTGAAGATCATCCCGACCGGGGCGTCGAAGAACCCGTAGTTGCGCGCATGCTGGGCCTGCATGCCGGCCTTGTCCTCGCGCGTCAGGCCGAGCAGCGAATACAGGTCCCAGCCGACCTTGCGCCGCCGGTCGATGTACGGCGACACCCACTTGGTCGGGTAGTAGCTGTATTCCTCCGCATGGCCGCTGGCCGCCTGCGGGTCCAGGTAGGTGTTCACGATGGCGGCGGACAGGCGGTCGCGCGCGCTGCCGGTCAGCACATAGACCTTCCACGGCTGGGTATTGGTGCCGGACGGCGCCCGCGCCGCCACTTCCAGGATGCTTTCGATGTCCTCGCGGGCGACCGGGTCGGGCAGATAGGCCCGGATCGAGCGCCTGCTGGTGATGGCCTGGTCGACGTGGGCCTGCTGTTCGGTGCGGATCATGCTCATTCTCCTGCTTCGGTTGGCTCGGCTTCGACCAGCACGGTCCGCAGCAGGCGGCGCATCGGGTCGGGTATGCCGGCCGGGCGGCGGCTTTCGCGTCCGACATAGACATGGACCAGGTAGCCGCATGCCGCCGCCTGCTCGTCGTCGTCGCGGAATATCCCGATCTCATAGCGTACGCTCGCATTGCCCAGCTTGGTCACCCGCAATCCGGCGGTGACCCGGTCGGGAAAGGCGACCGAGGAAAAGTAATTGCAATGGGTTTCGACCACCAGGCCGATTACCGGGCTGCGTTCGATGTCCAGTACGTCGTTGACGATCAGGAACTGGTTAACGACCGTGTCGAACCAGCTGTAATACATGACGTTGTTGACATGCCCATACGCATCGTTGTCTGCCCAGCGCGTGGTGATCGGATGGAAATGGCGGTAATCGCTTCTGTTCTTTGTCTCTGGCTTCATTATTTTTTGACGACGAAATAAACACCGATCACGGCCAGCAGCATGCCGGCCGCACCCGTCAGGCTGAACGCCTCGCCGAACATCGCCCAGGCCATCAGCGCAGTCGTTGGCGGGGTCAGGTACAGCAGGCTGGTGACACTGGTCGCGGCGCTCTTTCGTATCAGCGCAAACAACAGGAAAATCGCACCGATCGACAGCGCCAGGATCGACCACATCAGGGCGCCGATAAAACGCGGCGTCCATTGTACTGTCTGCAGCGCGGGCGTGAGTTGCTCGAACGCGATCGCAAACGGCAGCACAACGACGAAGGACGCGGCAAACTGGATCAGTGTGCCGCTGCGCAGGTCGAACTGCGGGCAATGCCGCTTCTGGTACAGCGTGCCGACGGTGATCGACAGCAGCGCCATCAGGCAGAGCGCGATGCTCTGCCAGCTCAGCCCGATCAGCGAAATCTTGTTGGCGACCACCAGCCCGACGCCGGCAATGCCGAACGCCAGCCCCAGCCATTGCTTGCCATATACCCGCTCGCCGATCAGCGGCGCTGCAAACGCCGTCAGGATGGGCTGCATGCCGACGATCAGCGCCGACAGCCCGGCCGGCATGCCCAGCTTGATCGCGCACCAGACGCCGCCGAGGTAACCAGCCTGCACCAGCACGCCAGCCAGCGCGATATGGCCGACCCGCCCGCTGGGCCACGGCGCGCGCATCAGCAGCACGAGCGGGCCGAGCAGCAGCAGCACGCCGGCGAAGCGCAGCAGCAGGAAGGTCAGCGGCGGCGCATACGGCAGCCCGAACTTGGCGACGATGAAGCCCGTGCTCCAGATGATGACGAAAACGAACGGCATGGACGCGACCCACACACTGGCTGGCGCGGGCGCATTGGCAGGGCTTGCAACTTGGGGCATCTGGCGTTCCGTGGTATCTGCCGCATCCGCGCTGCCGGCGGCAACGGGCACGTTGCACCGTGGCAGCGATGACCGTCCGGGGGGCGGCAACAGCGAAGCGCGAGACAAAAAGCGTTCACTGCGGAGAGCGACTGCGAAGGAAAGCGCAGTTTACCATGCCGCCATGCATCCCTTATTGTGGGATTACCGCCTTATAGACCAGGCAGTAAACAGGAAATAGCAGGAATTCGCGATTTTTGACGTAGATCAGGCGCGTCACGAAAATGGTGCAGCGCGAGAGAATTCGCTTGACAAGCAATCTGTGCAAACTAGAATACGCCGTGTTGCAGTGCACAATGACTCGCAGTGATTCGTGGCGTTGCATCCAACACTGACAAATCTTAGGAGAAACATCCATGTCTTCGTTCCAGGAACAATTTTCAGCGGCAACCAAAGCCAATCTCGAAACCCAACTCGCACTGCTGACCGCGCTGACCGGCAAGGCTTTCGAAAGCGTCGAGAAAGTCGTGGAACTCAACATGAACGTCGCAAAGGCGGCGCTCGAGGAAAGCACCAGCAATGCCCGCCAGCTGCTGGCAGCCAAGGATGCACAGGAATTCATCGCGCTGAGCGCCACCCAGGCACAGCCGAATGCCGAGAAGGCCGCGTCCTATGGCCGCGAAGTGATGACCATCATGTCCGGCCTGCAAGCCGAAGTGACCAAGGCGGCCGAAAGCCAGATCGGCGAGCACAGCCGCAAGCTGGCCACGCTGGTCGATGAAGTCTCGAAATCGGCCCCTGCCGGTTCGGAAAACGTCGTCGCCTTCATGAAGACCGCCATTGCCAACGCCAATGCCGGCTACGAGCAGCTGAGCAAGAGCACCAAGCAGGCCGTCGATGCAATGGGCGCCAACATCAACACCGCCGCCGCCCAGATGTCGCAAGCCGCCAGCAAGGCCGGCGCCCGCGTTGCGACCGCTACCGTCGCCGCGAAGAAGTAAGCAAGGAAGCAGGTAGCCGGAGCGGCCCGCCGCTTCCGCAGCATGCTGCAAAAAGCCCCGCCAGTTCGCTGGCGGGGCTTTTTTTACGTCGGGCGGCGGCTGCTTGACCTGCGCCAGACACCTGCGCAACACCGTGCCCGCGTCATGGTTCGGTCACATTCCGTCGCTAGGCTCGGGCGCTTCCTGTCCAGGCGCCGACACCATGATTCCTCCAGTTGTCCACGATCCGGCGGCGATGTATCGCCGGTCCACGCCGTCCGGCGACATCGCCGCGGCGGAACCGTCTTCCCGGCCGTCCGTTTCGACATGGCGCAATGCCGGAACCGCGCTTGGCGCCGCGAAATGGGCAGCCGCGGCCGGGGCCCTGGCCGGCGCAGCGGGCCTGAGCGCCAGCGCGGCAATCGCCTGCGCGGCTGGCGCGGCCGCCTTGGGCGGCGTCGTGTGGACCGCGGAAGCAGTGAGCCTGCGCTACGGCTACCTGCTGCCGCATGCGACGCTGCAGCATGCGCTCTGCAATGAATTGCATACCCTCGCCGGCGGCCTGCTCGGCGCCGCGCCGGTCGCCGCCGGCCTGACGGCCCTGGCCGCCGCGCTGGCCACGCCCGACGCGGACGGCATTCCCCAGGCTGGATACAACGGCCTGGCTTTCCTGACAGCGACCGTCGCCTGCCCGGCCGTGGCGCTGCTGACGGCGGCATGCCGGGCAGCGCCGGTCGACCCCGCGTCCGGCCTGCGGCAGCTGATGGTTTATGGCCTGCCGCTGCTGGCAACCGGTGCGGTGCTGGTGACGCCGGCACTCGCGCTGCAGGCCGCCGTCTCGCCGGAGGCGGCAAGCCGGTTCGTCATCGCATTCGGCGCCGGCATGGCATGCGCGGCAGTCCGGGAAGGCTTGACGCAGGCCACCACCCGGGCCTGGGGCGGGCTGGAACGCGACGGTCATGGCGCCAGCTACGGGCTGAGCCAGGCGCAGGGAGCGGACCGGGCGGCGTCGACCGTGACGGCCACCGCCGCGTCCTGCCTGATGTTTGCCGCCACGACCGGCCTGCTGGTGCACCAGCTCGACGCCTGGTGCGGCCTCGGCATGGCGCCTGCCGGCCAGTCGGTGCTGGCAATGTCCGCCGGCGAAGCGGCGCGCCGGACCGCGCTCCGGTACCTGGTGATGGTGTCGACCAACGAGCTGCTGGAGGGCGTCGCCCGCTGCGTGCCGCTGGCCGTTTATGCAAGGGCGCGCGGCATTACGCTGCGCTACCGGGACAACGGCGCCGGCATCCGGGAAGCGCCGGCGCAGCTGCGGCGCAACCTGCCGGACGCCGGCACCCTGCGCCGCGCGGCCCTGTTCGCATCGGCACGCACGCTGGACGGCGCGCTGGTGAACCTGCTGAGCCAGCTTGCGGCCGCGGCCGCGCCCGGCGTGTTCTGGAACGGCTACCGGGTGGCGGCCGTGCTGGTGCAGGGCGCCACGATGGCGCGCACGCCCATCGTGGCCGCGTGGCTGCTGCCGTCCGCCCCCGGCGAGGGAACGGCGACGGAAGCCGACGTCGCCCGGCTGGCGGGACATGGCGGCGAGGTGACCGTCGTCGTGGCGAATGAGAGCGAAGCGGACAGCGGCAACGACGGCAGCGGCAGCGCCGCGTCCTCCCCCGACCCGCTGTCGGACCCTACCCTGCAGTGGGCTTGAAACGCTGGCCGCTGGCCCGGCTTCAGCGATGCTGGCGTGCGATCGCCCGCGCCAGCGCCAGCACCGGAACGAAGGCGATCATCACGATGGTGAAGGCCGGCAGCGCGGCTTCGCCCAGGCGTTCGTCGGCGGCCAGCTGGTAGGTGATCACCGCCAGGGTATCGAAATTGAACGGCCGGATGGTCAGCGTCGCCGGCAGTTCCTTGATCACGTCGACGAAGACCAGCAGCCCGGCCGTGAGCACGCTGCGCCACAGCATCGGCGCATGCACCCGCAGCAGCATCGAGGCCAGCCCGTGGCCGAGGCTGCGGGCGCTGGCGTCCATGGCGGGCGTGATCCGCGCCAGTCCTGCCTGCACGCCCTGGTAGGAGACGGCCAGGAAGCGCACCAGGTAGGCATAGACCAGCGCGACCAGGCTGCCGGCCAGCAGGAAGCGCAGGCCCTGCCCCGCCAGCCAGTTGTCCACCTGCGACAGCGGGATCAGGATGCCGACCGCGATGACCGCGCCGGGAATCGCATAGCCCATGCTGACGACCCGGTTGGCGGCATCCTGCAGCCGGCTGCGCGACACCCTGGCCGCATAGGCCAGCAGCAGGCAGATCGCGACCGCGAGCAGCGCCGTCACCGCGCCGATGGTGATGCTGTTCTGCAGCCAGCCGAGATAACGGCTGCCCATGTTCAGCGTCGCCTCCTGCCGCATCAGCCGCACCAGGATCGCCAGCGGCAGCACGAAGCCCAGCAGCACGGGCAGCGCGCAGAATGCCGACGCCATCCAGCCGGCGCCGCCCGTCAGCCGCTGCGCGGTGCGCGAACCGCGCGCGCCGACCGCGTAGTAGCGCGCGCGGCCGCGGCTGCGGTGCTCGACGATCATCAGCGCCGTGACCGACACCAGCAGCACCGCGGCGATCTGCGCCGCGCCGGTGCGGTCGGAAAACGCATACCACGACTTGTAGATGCCGGTGGTCAGCGTCGGCACGCCGAAGTACGCGACCGCGCCATAGTCGGCCAGCGTTTCCATCAGCACCAGCGCCAGGCCGGCGACCGCCGCGGGCCGGGCCAGCGGCAGGCTGACCTGGAAAAAGCTGGCCCAAGGCCCCGCGCCCAGCGTGCGCGCCGCGTCCCACATCCGCGGGCTGCGTTCGATGAAGGCGGTGCGCACCAGCAGGTAGACATACGGATAGAGCACCAGCGCAAACAGCAGGCCGGCGCCGCCGGCCGAGCGGATTTCCGGAAACCAGTACTCGCGGGCCTGCCAGCCGGTCAGCGCCCGCAGGCCCGTCTGAACCGGGCCGGCGAACTGCAGGAAATCGGTGTACGCATAGGCGACCACATAGGATGGCATCGCCAGCGGCAGCACCAGCGCCCATTCGAAGATGCGCTTGCCGGGAAAGTCGCAGGCCGCCACCAGCCATGCGCAGCCGATGCCGATGACCGCGGACAGCACGCCGACGATCACCACGATCAGCAGGCTGTTGCCCAGGTATTCGGGCAGCACGGTCGACCACAGGTGGGCGAAGTTGCCCGGCACGCCGCCGGCGCCGGCAAGGTTGGCCAGCACGCCCAGCACGGGCACGCCGACCGCGGCCGCGATGAGCAGCGAGACGAGCAGCAGGGGATGCGGCAGGCGCAGGCGCGGCCAGCGCCGCGGCGCCGGGGGGACGATCGGAGCGCTGACGTTCGAAGCGGGAACGGACATGGACGGGAACAGCCTGTACGGTGGTCTAGATGAGAATTATAATCATTAACTCAACTCTCCAGCATCTTTCCCGCCTACCGATGACTTCCATGCCCGCAGCGCAATCCGCCCAGACCCACCTGATCGTCGACGCGATCCGCGTCGGCTATCCGCTCGGCGGTGACTTCCACGAAATCGTCCATGGCCTGTCCTTTTCGCTGGACCGCGGCGAGATCGGCTGCCTGCTCGGGCCGTCCGGCTGCGGCAAGACCACCGTGCTGCGCGCGATCGCCGGGTTCGAGTCGGTGACGGCCGGCCGCATCGTGCTGGACGGCCGCGAGCTGAGCGGCGGCAGCCATACCGCGCCGCCGGAAACCCGGCAGGTCGGCGTGGTGTTCCAGGATTACGCGCTGTTCCCCCACCTGTCGGTGGCCGGCAATGTCGGCTTCGGCCTGCGCCGGATGAGCGCGGCGGCGAAACGGGCGCGGGTGGCCGAACTGCTGGACCTGGTCGGCCTGGCGGCGCAGGCGGACAAGTATCCGCACGAGCTGTCCGGCGGCCAGCAGCAGCGCATCGCGCTGGCCAGGGCGCTGGCGCCGCAGCCCGACCTGCTGCTGCTGGACGAGCCGTTTTCCAATCTCGATGTCGAACTGCGCGAGCGGCTGGCGCTGGAGGTGCGCGACATCCTGAAGGCGCTCGGCACGACCGCGGTGCTGGTCACCCATGACCAGCATGAAGCCTTTGCGATCGCCGACCAGATCGGCGTGATGCACAAGGGCGTCATCGTGCAATGGGACAATGCGTACAACCTCTACCACCGCCCCGCCGACCGCTTCGTCGCGGACTTCATCGGCCAGGGCGTCTTCACGCCCGGCACGGTCGACCTGCCCAACCAGCGGGTGCAGATCGAACTGGGCAGCCTGCCGCTATGGCAGGGCGTGAATGTCTGCGCCACCGGCGAGCGCGATGCGCGCCAGGTCGACGTGCTGCTGCGCGCCGACGACGTGATCCATGACGACGCCAGCCCGCTGCAGGCCGAAGTGGTGCGCAAGGCCTTCCGCGGGGCCGAGTTCCTGTACACGCTGAAGCTGCCCAGCGGCCAGTCGCTGCTGGCGCTGGTGCCGTCCCATCATGATCATGCGATCGGGGAAAAGATCGGCATACGGCTGGGCGCGGACCACGTGGTGACCTTCCCGGTCGAGGGATGAAGGGAGGCCGGGGTTCATGCGCGATGGCATGAACCCCGGCTTGTCACGACTGCGCCTGCCTGATCAGCCGCTCCACCCGCGCCGCCGCCGCATCGTCGAGCAGCGCCGGCTGCGCGCAGAGCTGCATCAGCATCTGCTGCGGCTCGACCGGCCGCTGGCCTGAACGCAGCGACGACTGCAGCACCTGTATCTGCTGCTTCAGGCGCTCCTGGGACAGCTCCGGCGGGCTTTCGACGCCGAGCCGGATCTCCATCTGCAGGATCTCTTCCATCACCAGGTCACGATTCCTGTGCAATGCATCGCGGCCGGCATCGGTGCCCGCGATCGCGGCCTCGAAGCGGGCGGCCATGATCCGCTCGTTGCCGCCGCCCAGCGCCGGCAGCGCGCGCCATGCTTCCTGCAACGCCTCGCGCCGCGCATCATCGAGCGCGCCGTCGACCAGCGCCTGCTCGGCCTGCCGGCACAACGCAAATTTCTGCTGCAGCAGCGCTGCCTGCGCATCCGCCGCGGCCTGGCGCGCCTGGTCGACGCGCTGGCGCAGCGCAGCGGTGGCCGCGTCGTAGCGGTCGTCGATCTGCTGCTGGGCGGCGCGCGGCACCGGCCCGATCTCCCGCCACGCGGCGGCGCTGTCGCGCAGCAGCTGGCCCAGCGTCGCCACCGGCGCGTCGACCGCCGCTTCCAGCGTCGCACACAATGCCTGGCGTCGTTCCAGGTGCTGCTGGCGCTCGGCGTCGAGCGTGCGGGCCGACTCCTTGCGCTCGGCGAACAGCGCGTCGCAGGCATGGCGGAAGCGCTGCCACAATGCCTGCTCGTCGGCGCGCGACAGCGGCAGCGCGCGCGCCTGCTCCTGCCAGCGTTCCTGGATGGCCTTCAGCGTATCGGTTACCCGCGGAGCGCCGGCGTCGAGCGCCTCGACTTCCGCGATCAGCGACTCGCGCCGCGCCACTTCGCGCTGCTGCTGCGCGGCCAGCGGCTTGCGCAGCAGGTCGAGCGCGGCGCCGAACGCCGCTTCGGCGGCCTTGCGCTCGCGCCGCTCGATCGGGCCCAGCTTCTGCCAGGACTGGGTCGCACGGCTGACATACGCGGCCACGCCCTTCCAGTCCACGGCCGACGGCTCGCCTTCCAGTCCCAGCGATTCGGCATGCGCGCTCACTTCCGCGGTCAGTGCCGCCGCATGGTCGAGGTTCTGCCTGCGCTCTTCGGCCAGCTGCCGGAAGTGCTCGGCCACCGGCGCGTAGGCCTCGGTGCAGGCCGCGTCGAAGCGCAGCCACGCATCGCGGCTGGCGGGACCGGCCGACGCATCGAGCGACTTCCAGCGCTCGCGCAGGCTGCCGACCTTGGTGGCCCGCTCGGCCACCGCCATCTCCTGCGTGGCAAGGTCCTGCGCGGCCTTCAGCAATTCCTCGCGGGACACGTTGCCGCCCCAGCGCGCCCAGCCCTGCAGCCTCGCCAGTTCGGCGCGCAGGCGTGACAGGCGCGACAGCGCTTCCTCGCCCGGCCGCATGGTCTTGAAGTCCATCGCGCGCAATGCGCGGTCCTGTTCGGCGGCCGCCTGCAGCGAGCCCTCTTCCAACGCTGACTCCATGGCGCCCAGCGCGGCATCCATCGCCGCCCTTGCTTCGGCCTGATCCTGCGCCGACACCGGCGCCGGCGCCGGCGTCTTCATGCTGGCAGGCGCCGGCCGCTCGGCTTCGGCCGGGCGACGCGCGGCCCGCACCGTGGCGGCCAGCGCATCGAAGCGCTGGTCGAGTTCCGGCGCGTCCGATACGCCGGGCAGCGATTGCCATGTGACGCGCAGTGCCGCATCGTCCAGCTGCGCCGCATCCTGCCCGGCCTGGGCTTCCCATGCGTCCAGCGCGGCAAGACGTGCCTGCAGCGCTTCCTCGCGCTGCGCCTGCGCGGCCAGCTGCTTCCCGAGCTGCGCCTTCAACTGCGCCGCCTGCTCCTGCACGGCCTGCACGCGCGCCTTCGGCAGCGACCCGGCTTCCGGCGACGCCAGGTGCGTTGCGATAGATGCCTCCAGCGTCTCGAGCTGCTGGCTGGCCTCGGCGGCCGGCATCGCGGGCGCGGCCTCGATCAGGCGGGTCAGCGCAGTGCCGGCGTCCAGCAGCGCGCGCTGCAGTTCGGTCTGCGCCTGCAGCCGCTGGCGCAGCTGCTCGCGGCTGGCGTCGAAGCGTTCGCGCTGCGGGGCCGGCGCATCGCCGATGCGGCGCCATGCATGGTCCAGCTCGGTGACCTGGTTGACCATCAGCAGCGGCAGCTGCACCAGGCGCTCGGCTTGCGCGATCGCGTCGTCGGCCTGCGCGGCGCGCTTCTCTTCCTGGTCCAGCGCATCGAGCCGCTGCTGCATCAGCCTGGCGACGCGGCGGTCGGTGTTGCGCATCGCCTGCAGGACCTGCTCGAGGCAGGCCCGGCTGTGCAGGTGCTGGGCCGCCTGCCGGCGCGCGTCCGGATAGTCGCTCTGCAATATGAACGCGGTGGCGGCGGTTTCATCGTGGGCCAGCGCGATGGCCTGCTCCAGCGCGGCCTGCCTGGCCTGGCGCTGCTGTTCGGCGCGGTCGGCTTGTTCCGCCTTCACGGACTCGGTGACGACGGGTGCTTCGGAAACGGGTTCGCGCTTGAAGACGCGCTTGAGGAAACGAAACATAGGGTGGCTTGGCGATCAGCGGGAAAGCGCCATCATAACAACACTGGTCCATGCTGGCCGGAGTCACCATCATCAGGCAGAAAAGCGCCTCCGCGACACACTTCTGCACCGGCATGAGCCGGTTTTTCTTGTTCGCGATCAAGCAGCACCAAAGACAGCCATCCCCGCACCAAAAGGCAGCACGCGGCTGATAACAGTCCGTCCATACGTCATCTGGCGTATGGCACGCATTCTGCTAACACAGCTATTGCAGCCGAACACCGAAGCAAAACAGTCGATTCACCCTATTCACTTATCCACCCAAATTAGGAGTAGTAACCATGTCACGTCGCAACCTCTTGAAGGCGACCGCAGCCGGCGCGCTGGCGCTGATGGCGTCGTCCTGGATGCAGAATGCGCTCGCCGCCGACACCATCAAGGTCGGCATCCTGCACTCGCTGTCCGGCACCATGGCCATTTCCGAGACCTCGCTGAAAGACGTGGCCCTGATGACCATCGAGGAAATCAATGCCAAGGGCGGCGTAATGGGCAAGATGCTCGAGCCGGTCATCGTCGACCCGGCGTCCAACTGGCCGCTGTTTGCCGAGAAGGCCCGCCAGCTGGTGAGCCAGGACAAGGTCGCCGTGGTCTTCGGCTGCTGGACCTCGGTGTCGCGCAAGTCGGTGCTGCCGGTCTTCAAGGAACTGAACAGCCTGCTGTTCTACCCGGTGCAGTACGAAGGCGAAGAGCTGGAAAAGAACGTGTTCTACACCGGCGCCGCGCCTAACCAGCAGGCCATCCCGGCAACCGAGTACCTGATGTCGAAGGAAGGCGGCGGCGCCAAGCGCTTCGTGCTGCTGGGCACCGACTATGTCTACCCGCGCACTACCAACAAGATCTTGCGCGCCTTCCTGAAGTCCAAGGGCGTGAAGGACAGCGACATCGACGAGGTCTACACGCCGTTCGGCCATTCCGACTACCAGACCATCGTTGCCAACATCAAGAAGTTCTCCGCCGGCGGCAAGACCGCCGTCATCTCCACCATCAACGGCGACTCCAACGTGCCCTTCTACAAGGAGCTCGGCAATGCGGGCCTGAAGGCGACCGACGTGCCGGTGGTGGCCTTCTCGGTGGGCGAGGAAGAACTGCGCGGCGTCGACACCAAGCCGCTGGTGGGCCACCTGGCCGCATGGAACTACTTCCAGTCGGTGAAGAACCCGGTCAACACCGCCTTCATCAAGCAGTGGAAAGAGTATGCGGTCGCCAAGAAGCTGCCGAACGCGAACACCGTCGTCACCAACGACCCGATGGAAGCGACCTACGTCGGCATCCACATGTGGAAGCAGGCGGTCGAGAAAGCCAAGTCGACCGACACCGACAAGGTGATCGCGGCGATGGGCGGCCAGACCTTCAAGGCGCCGTCCGGCTATGAACTGACGATGGACAAGACCAACCATCACCTGCACAAGCCGGTCATGATCGGCGAGATCAAGGGTGACGGCCAGTTCAGCGTGGTCTGGAAAACCAAGGGCCCGATCCGCGCCCAGCCGTGGAGCCCGTACATCGAAGGCAACGAAGCCAAGCAGAAGATGTAAGGACGCGGCAGCGCAGGCTGCAATCGGTAAGCAGTAATCAGTAACCGCGCCGGGGCATGACGCCGCCGTCATGCCCCGGCTCTCATTTATGTCAGCCTGCCGCGCCGTGCAGCGCAGGCAGGAATCCAGGATCATGAACAAATTCATCAAGCTCACAGCAACGGCGCTCCTGTGCTTGCATGCCGCGCTCGCCCATGCGGCGATCGACCCGGCGCTGCTGGCCCCGCTGGCCGGCGACGACCCGGACGCCCGCATCGAAGCGGTCGGCAAGATTGCGGCACTGGCCAATGACGATGCATACAAGGTGCTGTCCGCACTGAAGAACGACACCCTGTATGCAACGCCCGACGGAAAGGTGCTGATCGTCGACGGCGCCAATGCGCTGGACCCGGCGACCGGCGCGACCGCGCCGGCGCCGGAAGGCATCGACAACATCACCGTCAACAACCGGCTGCGCGGCGTGGTCGAAGCCTCGATGGCCGGCCTCAAGCTGTTTTCGCAGGACCGGGACGAACGCCTGGGCGCCGCGCGCGAACTGCAGAAAGGCGCGGACGCCGCGCAGGCGCCGCTGATCGTCAAGGCGCTGGCCGCCGAACAAGACCCCGAGATCCGCCCGCTGCTGGAAAAGGCCGCGGCGACCGCCAACCTGCAGTCGCCCGACCCGGCCATCCGCCGCGGCGCGGTGCAGGCGCTGGCCAGCAGCAGCAACGCCAGCCTGGTGCCGGTATTGCGCGGCATGGTCGACAAGGGCGTCGACGGCAGCTACAGCGAGCCGGATGAAACCGTGCGCGCCGCCGCTACCGCCACGCTGCAGAAGCTGGAACGCCGGCTGGCGCTGACCGAGATCGTCGGCAACCTGTTCTACGGCGTGTCGCTCGGCAGCGTGCTGCTGCTCGCGGCGCTGGGCCTGGCCATCACCTTCGGCCTGATGGGCATCATCAACATGGCCCACGGCGAGCTGCTGATGATAGGCGCCTATGCCACCTACGTCTGCCAGCTGATGTTCCGCAAATATTTTCCCGAGGCGCTCGACGCCTACCTGCTTGTCGCGCTGCCGGCCGCCTTCCTGGCGTCGGCGCTGGTGGGCATCGTGCTCGAGCGCACGGTCATCCGCTGGCTGTACGGCCGGCCGCTGGAAACCCTGCTCGCGACCTGGGGCATCAGCCTGATCCTGATGCAGGCGGTGCGCAGCATCTTCGGCGCGCAGAACGTCGAGGTCGCCAACCCGAGCTGGATGTCGGGCGGCATCACGGTGCTGGGCTCGCTGGTGCTGTCCTGGAACCGCATCGTGATCATCTTCTTTTCGCTGGTGGTGGTGGCCGCGGTCTGGCTGATCCTGAACAAGACCCGGCTCGGCCTGTTCGTGCGCGCCGTCACGCAGAACCGGCGCATGGCCGACTGCGCCGGCGTCTCCACCGGACGCGTCGACATGATGACCTTCGGCCTCGGCTCCGGCATCGCCGGCCTCGGCGGCGTCGCGCTGTCGCAGCTCGGCAATGTCGGCCCCGACCTCGGCCAGAACTACATCGTCGACTCCTTCATGGTGGTGGTGCTGGGCGGCGTCGGCCAGCTGGCCGGCACAGTGATCGCCGCCTTCGGGCTGGGCGAGATCAACAAGTTCCTGGAGCCGTTCTCGGGCGCGGTGCTGGCCAAGATCGCGATCCTGGTGTTCATCATCATCTTCATACAGAAACGTCCGCAGGGACTGTTCGCACTGAAAGGCAGGAGCGTCGAATGAAGACCACCCTGTTCACGCGCCCGGCCTGGGCCGGCATCATCGTCTGCGCGGCGCTGCTGGCGCTGCTGCCCGTCCTCAACCTCTCCTTCCCCGCCAGCCACCCGCTGCACGTGTCGAGCTACATGGTGGCGCTGGTCGGCAAGTTCATGTGCTACGCGATGGCGGCGCTGGCGCTGGACCTGGTCTGGGGCTACACCGGCATTCTGTCGCTGGGCCACGGCGTGTTCTTCGCGCTCGGCGGCTATGCGCACGGCATGTACCTGATGCGCGCCATCGGCCGCGAAGGCGTCTACCAGAGCGACCTGCCCGACTTCATGGTCTTCCTCGACTGGAAGACCTACCCGTGGTTCTGGTCGATGACGGACAACTTCTGGTACAGCATGCTGCTGGTGGTCGCGGTGCCGGGCGTGCTGGCCTTCGTGTTCGGCTACTTCGCCTTCCGCTCGCGGATCAAGGGCGTCTACTTCTCCATCATCACCCAGGCGATGACCTTCGCGTTCATGCTGCTGTTCTTCCGCAACAACACCGGTTTCGGCGGCAACAACGGCTTCACCGACTTCAAGCGCATCGTCGGCCATACCATCACCGCGCCGTCGACCAAGGCGGCGCTCTACCTGATCACGCTGGCCATGCTGCTGGGCGCGCTGCTGCTGTGCCGCTGGATCGTGCGCTCCAAGCTGGGCCGGGTGCTGCAGGCGGTGCGCGACTCCGAGTCGCGGCTGATGTTCATCGGCTACAACCCGCTGTGGTTCAAGCTCTTCGTCTGGACCCTGTCGGCGGTGCTGTGCGGGATCGCCGGCGCGCTGTACGTGCCGCAGGTCGGCATCATCAACCCGTCCGAAATGTCGCCGGCCAACTCGATCGAGATGGTGATCTGGGCCGCGGTCGGCGGGCGCGGCACGCTGCTCGGGCCCATCATCGGCGCATTCTCGGTCAACGGCCTGAAAAGCTGGTTTACCGGCGCTTTCCCGGACCTGTGGCTGTATGCGCTGGGCCTGATGTTCATCCTGGTCACGCTCTTCATGCCGCAGGGCATACTGGGCCTGGCTGCGAAGCTGCGCCGGCAGAAGGAGGCAGCATGAGCGAAGTCCTGAAACCCGGCCAGCGCTACGCCAGCGAGCCCGGCGACGCCGCCACCGCCTACGGCAGGCACAAGCCCGAGGGCGTGGACACGAGCCACGGCGCCATCCTCTACCTGGAAGACATCACCGTGTCCTTCGACGGCTTTCGCGCGCTCAACAAGCTGAACCTCGACATCTCGGTCGGCGAGCTGCGCTGCATCATCGGTCCCAACGGCGCCGGCAAGACCACGATGATGGATGTCATCACCGGCAAGACCCGGCCGACCACGGGCGGCGCCTGGTTCGGCCAGACCATCGACCTGACCCGGATGACCGAGTACGACATCGCGCATGCAGGCATCGGCCGCAAGTTCCAGCGCCCCACCGTGTTCGAGCAGCACACGGTGTTCGAGAACCTCGAGCTGGCGATGAAGATGAACAAGCGGGTCAAGCCCACGCTGTTCTTCCGGCTCAGCTCGGAGCAGAAGGGCAAGATCGACGAGATCCTGAAGCTGATCCGGCTGAACGGGCAGGAACACCGCCCGGCCGGGCTGCTGTCGCACGGGCAGAAGCAGTGGCTGGAAATCGGCATGCTGCTGATGCAGGAGCCGCAGCTGCTGCTGCTCGACGAGCCGGTGGCAGGCATGTCCGACGCCGAGACCGCGCGCACCGCCGAGCTGCTCAACGAGCTGCGCGGCCTGCATTCCATCGTCGTGGTCGAGCATGACATGGCCTTCGTCGAGGAGATCGCGCAGCAGGGCGTGGTCACCGTGCTGCATGAAGGATCGGTACTGGCCCAGGGCACCATGCAGCAGGTGCAGTCCGACGACAGGGTCATTGAAGTGTATCTGGGACGCTAAGGAACAAGCATGCTGCAGGTCGAGAAACTGAACCAGTATTACGGCGCGGCGCACACGCTGCGCGGCGTCTCGCTCAATGTCGAGAAAGGCCAGTGCGTGGCGCTGCTGGGCCGCAACGGCGTCGGCAAGACCACGCTGCTCAAATGCCTGATGGGCGTGCTGCCGGTCGCCAGCGGCAAGGTCATGCTGGAAGGCCGGGAGATCACCCGTCTCAAGCCGCACGAGCGGGCGCGGCTGGGCATCGCCTACGTGCCGCAGGGCCGCGAGATCTTCGCCCGGCTGACCGTGGAAGAAAACCTGCTGATGGGCATGGCGACCAGGCCGGCGCGCCGGGCGGGCGGCATACGCGCCGAAATCTACGAGCTGTTCCCGGTGCTCAAGGACATGCTGGGCCGGCGCGGCGGCGACCTGTCCGGCGGCCAGCAGCAGCAGCTTGCGATTGCCCGCGCGCTGCTGGCCGACCCCAAGCTGATCATCTTCGATGAGCCGACCGAGGGCATACAGCCGTCCATCATCAAGGACATCGAACGGGTGATCCGGCTGCTGCGCGAACGTGGCGACATGGGCATCCTGCTGTGCGAGCAGTACTTCGACTTCGCCCATGCGCTGGCCGACCGGTTCGTCGTGCTGTCGCGCGGCGAAGTGGTCGCGTCGGGCGTGCAGGAAGTCATGCAGGGCGAGGACGTCAAGCGTCACCTCGCGGTATAGTGCCGGGCATGAGACTGCTGGAACATGCTCCCGCCAACGACACCGTCAAGGCCGCCCGCGACCACTGGCGCGCGACGCTGGCGCTGGGCTTCGCCGACGACCGCGGCACGACACGGCTGGTCGAGCGCAGCCACTTCGGCCCGCTGCGGGTGCAGAAGCCGCTCTATCCCGAGCAACCTTCGGTCTGCCATGCGATCGTGGTCCATCCGCCCGGCGGCGTGGTCGGCGGCGACCAGCTCGCCATCGGCGCGAACGTCGGCGCAAACGCGCATGCCTTCATCACCACGCCGGGCGCGGCCAAGTGGTACCGCGCCAACGGCCATGTCTCGCGGCAGGCGCTGAAGCTCGACATCGGCGCCGGCGCCGCCCTCGAATGGCTGCCGCAGGAGACCATCTTTTTCAATGGCGCCGACGTCCAGCTCGACACCGAGGTCAGCATGGATGCCGACGCCAGCTTCATCGCGGCCGACATCCTGTGCTTCGGCCGCACCGCGTCCGGCGAGTCCTTCGACCACGGCCGCGTCACGCAGCGCATGCAGGTCAGGCGCGGCGGCAGGCTGGTGTGGTTCGAACAAGGCGCGCTGCTCGGCGCCGGCGCCGGCATGACCGGCCCGCTCGGCCTGCATGGCCACACGGTCTGCGCCACGCTGCTGGCGGTAGGCCGCCCGGCCGGCGCCGCCTGCGTGCAGGCTTTGCGCGAGGAAGCCGGTCCGCAGTTTGGCGTGACGCAGATGAAGTCGGTGCTGGTCGCCCGCTATATCGGCGACTCCAGCCAGGAGGCGCGGCGGCTGATGCACCGCGCCTGGCGGCTGCTGCGGCCCGCCCTGCTGGACCGCGAGGCCGTGACGCCGCGCATATGGAACACATGAACCAATCCACTCCAGGAACAGGCAAGGAACATACATGGAACTGACCCCAAGGGAAAAAGACAAGCTGCTGATCTTCACCGCCGCGCTGCTGGCCGAGCGCCGCCGCGCGCGCGGCCTGAAGCTCAACTACCCGGAAGCGGTGGCGCTGATCAGCGCGGCGATCATGGAAGGCGCGCGCGACGGACGCACCGTGGCCGAGCTGATGTCCGAGGGCGCGAAGATCCTGAGCCGCGACGACGTGATGGACGGCATCCCAGAAATGATCCCCGACATCCAGGTCGAGGCCACCTTCCCCGACGGCACCAAGCTGGTGACCGTGCATCATCCCATCCCATAGGAGCAGTGCCGTGATTCCAGGTGAAATGCTGATCGAAGAAGGCGAGATCGAAATCAACGTGGGCCGCGCAGGCGCCACCGTCACGGTGGCCAACAGCGGCGACCGGCCGGTGCAGGTCGGCTCCCATTTCCACTTCTACGAGGTGAACCCGGCGCTGACGTTCGAGCGCGAGCAGGCCTACGGCATGCGGCTGGACATCGCCGCAGGCACCGCGGTGCGCTTCGAGCCGGGACAGGAACGCACGGTGCAGCTGGTGGCGCTTGCAGGCGAGCGCATCGTGTATGGCTTCAACGGCCGCGTGATGGGAAAGCTCAAATGACGACCATCACCCGCACGGCGTATGCCGAAATGTACGGCCCGACCACGGGCGACCGGATCCGCCTGGCCGACACCGGCCTTTTCATCGAGATCGAGAAGGATTACGCGATCTACGGCGAGGAAGTGAAGTTCGGCGGCGGCAAGGTGATCCGCGACGGCATGGGCCAGTCGCAGCGCGGCCATGCCGACGTGATGGACACCGTGATCACGAACGCGGTGATCCTCGACCACTGGGGCGTCGTCAAGGCCGACATCGGCCTGAAGGACGGCCGCATCGCCGGCATCGGCAAGGCCGGCAATCCGGACATACAGCCCGGCGTGACGATGGCCATCGGCGGCGCGACCGAGATCATCGCCGGCGAGGGCATGATCGTCACGGCCGGCGGCATCGACAGCCACATCCATTTCATCTGCCCGCAGCAGATCGAGGAAGCGCTGATGTCGGGCGTGACCACGATGCTGGGCGGCGGCACCGGCCCCGCCGTGGGCACCGCCGCCACCACCTGCACGCCGGGGCCATGGCACATCCACTCGATGCTGTCGGCCACCGACGCGTTCCCGATGAACATCGGCCTGTTCGGCAAGGGCAACGTCAGCCTGCCCGGCCCGCTCGAAGAGCAGGTCCGCGCCGGCGCCATCGGCCTGAAGCTGCACGAGGACTGGGGCACCACGCCGGCCGCCATCGACAACTGCCTGTCGGTCGCGGAGAACATGGACGTGCAGGTCGCCATCCACTCCGACACGCTGAACGAAGGCGGCTTCCTCGAACACACGCTGGCCGCCTTCAAGGACCGCACCATCCACACCTTCCACACCGAAGGCGCGGGCGGCGGCCATGCGCCGGACATCATCGCCGCCGTCGGCGAGTCCAACGTGCTGCCCTCCTCCACCAACCCGACCCGGCCGTACACGGTCAACACGCTGGACGAGCATCTCGACATGCTGATGGTCTGCCATCACCTGGACCCGGCAATCGCCGAGGACATTGCGTTCGCCGAGTCGCGCATCCGGCGCGAGACCATTGCGGCCGAGGACATCCTGCATGACATCGGCGCGATCTCGATGATGTCGTCGGACTCGCAGGCGATGGGCCGGGTCGGCGAAGTCATCATGCGCACCTGGCAGACCGCCGACAAGATGAAGTCGCAGCGCGGTTCGCTGGCCGAAGACAACGCCCGCAACGACAACTTCCGCGCCAGGCGCTACATCGCCAAGTACACGATCAACCCGGCGATCACGCACGGCATCTCGCACGTGGTCGGCTCGATCGAGCCGGGCAAGATCGCAGACCTGGTCTTGTGGAAACCGGCGTTCTTCGGCGTCAAGCCGTCGATGATCCTGAAGAGCGGCATGATCGCGGCGGCGCAGATGGGCGATCCGAATGCGTCGATACCGACGCCGCAGCCGGTGCATTTCCGTCACATGTTCGGGGCCTACGGGCGGGCGCTGAAGACGTCGATAACCTTTGTGTCGCAGGCGGCCTTCGATGCGGGCGTCGGGCAGATGCTGGGGCTGCAGAAGACCGTGGTCGCGGTGCGTGGGATGCGCGGGCTGCGGAAGCAGGACATGATCCTCAACGGGGCGACGCCGAAGATGGAGGTGGATCCGGAGACCTATGAGGTCCGTGCAAACGGGGAGTTGCTGGTGTGCGAGCCGGCGAAGGTGCTGCCGATGGCGCAACGGTATTTCCTTTTCTAGAATGGAGGATTGTTAACTGTGGCGGTTCGGATACCGCAGCGGTGGCTGTTATTGTCGTTCCGCGTAGCGACAGTTGCTGTTGCTGTTGCTGTTAGCCCGCGCAGCGACCGTTGTTGTTGACGTTCCGCGAAGCGACAGTTGCAGTTGCTTGTGAAGTGGCAGTTGCCGTTGAAGTGGCTGTTGCCGTTGCTTGTGAAGTGGCTGTTGCCGTTGTTTGTGAAGTGGCCGTTGCCGTTGTAGTGGGTCCCCGTTGATGACGCCACGTCGCTGGTGCCGAAATCGGATAAAGAAGCGTCCGCTGTCTGAGCGAAGCGAGTTTCGGACGCTTCCCGATTTCGGTGCCAGCGGCGTGGGCACCCCGCGCAGCGGGGCGGCATCTCCGGGGTCGCCTTCTCTTGCCTACTTCTCTTGGCGAAGCAAGAGAAGTAGGTCGGCTGCCGGGCCGAAACCCGGCTAGGTCGTCCGGCAGGCCAGCCGGTATTGCTTCACCCGCCAGCAGGCGTACCGTCGCGAAGCCGCTTTTGCAGTTTGCGACGGCTGCACGTTACGAGAACGCGCCACAACGCAAGGCGACAATGCTGCGTCTGCTGGCGGGTGAAACATTGAGGATTCACTGCCGTGGGGAGTAGCCGGGTGTTCGGCCCGGCAGCCGACCCGCTTTTTTGCTTCGCCAAAAAAGTGGGGCAAAAAAGGCGACCCCTACGATGGCGGTCCGCTACGCGGACTGCACGCGCCGCCAGCACCTGAAACGGGAAGCGTCCGAAACTCGCTTCGCTCAGACAGCGGACGCTTCTTTATCCGTTTCAGGCGCTGGCGACGCGTCGCCATCTAACGGGGATTCACTGCAACGGCAACGGCCACTTCAAAGGCAACTGCAACTGCAACTGCAACTGCAACTGCAACTGCAACTGCAACTGCAACTGCAACTGCAACTGCAACTGCAACTGCAACTGCAACTGCAACTGCAACTGCAACTGCAACTGCAACTGTCGCTGCGCGGGCTAACAGCAACAGCAACGGCAACTGTCGCTACGCGGAACGTCAACGTCAACTGTCGCTGCGCGGACAAAAAATATTACTGATCGATAAATCGAACCAACCTTTACTGTCAACCATGCTGACCCTACATACCCGCATCGACACCGCCGATCACACCGACGGTGAACTCATCCTCCCCTACGAACTCCGCGAGAAGAGCCGCCTGCGCGCCACCCTCACCTCCGGCGAGGAAGTCGCCGTCTTCACCGTCCGCGGCACCGTCCTGCGCCACGGCGACCTGCTCCGCGGCGACGACGGCCGCATCGTCCGCATCCGCGCCGCCACCGAAGCCACCTACCGCGTCGATTGCGCCAGCCCCCGCGACCTGCTGCGCTGCGCCTTCCACCTCGGCAACCGCCACACCCAAGCCCAGGTCGGCGACGGCTTCCTCCGCATCCGCCGCGACAGCGTGCTCAGGGACATGCTGCGCGGACTGGGCGCGACAGTGACCGAGGAAGACGCACCGTTCGAACCGGAATCCGGCGCATACGGCGGCGGCCACGGCCACCACGGCGACGATGGCGGCCACCATCCGCTCGCCCCGATTCCGCTGCGCCAGCGCATCCACCGCCCCGGCGACAAGGCGTCCTGACAAGATGAACGCCAGCGCCTTGCTGCACCTGCTGCAGTTCTCCAGCCCGTCCCTGCCCATCGGCGCCTACAGCTACTCGCAGGGGCTCGAGGCAGCGCTCGAATCCGGCTTGGTGCGGGACGAGGCCAGCGCGCGCGGATGGATCGTCGAGGCGCTGCACCAGGTCGTCGCACGCTTCGAAGGCCCGGTGCTGTGGCGGCTCCTGCAGGCATTCGACCGCGTCGACACGGACGCGGTGCAGCTCTGGACCGAACGCTTCCTGGCCGCGCGCGACACCGCCGAGTTCCGCGCCGAGACCGTGCAGATGGGCTACTCGCTGGGCAAGCTGCTGGCGGAGCTGAAGCTGCCGCGGCCCGAACTGCTGGCGCTGCTGCAGACCATGCCCGAGGTGCCCCTGCCCACCGCCCTCGCCTGCGCGGCGGTAGCGCTCGACGTGCCGCATGACGCGGCGCTGCTGGGCATGCTGTTCTCGTGGGCTGAAAACCAGGTGCTCGTCTGCGTGAAGTCCGTCCCGCTGGGACAGGTCGCAGGACAGCGCCTGCTGCTGTCGCTGCGGCCGGCGATCGAGGAAGCGGCGCACACCGCGCAGACGCTGGCTGACGATGAACTCTCCAACTGGTCGCCTGGACTGTCGCTGCTGTCGATGCGGCATGAAGTACAGTACAGCCGGCTCTACCGCTCATGAAACCAGACAAGGAAACACCATGACATCACCTTCCAATCCATTGCGCGTCGGCATAGGCGGCCCGGTCGGCTCCGGCAAGACCGCGCTCTGCGAAATGCTGTGCAAGAGCATGCGCGACCGCTATGAAATGGCGGTCATCACCAACGACATCTATACCAAGGAGGACATGGAGATCCTGATGCGGGCCGAAGCCCTGCCGGCCGAACGCCTGATGGGCGTGGAAACCGGCGGCTGCCCGCATACCGCGATCCGCGAGGACGCGTCGATCAACCTCGAGGCCATCGCCCGCATGAGCGCCGACTTCCCCGACCTCGACCTGATCCTGGTCGAGTCCGGCGGCGACAATCTGGCGGCCACGTTCAGCCCCGAACTGTCGGACCTGACCATCTACGTGATCGACGTCGCCGGCGGCGAAAAGATTCCGCGCAAGGGCGGCCCGGGCATCACCCGCTCGGACCTGCTGATCATCAACAAGACCGACCTGGCGCCGCATGTGGGCGCCAACCTGGACATCATGGCGCAGGACGCCAAGCGCATGCGCGGCGAGCGGCCTTTCCTGTTCACCAACCTGCGCAGCGGCGACGGCGTCGAACAGGTCGTGGCCTTCATCCGCAAGCAGGGCTTGCTGGACGCGGCCCGGCCAGCCTGATCAGACCGGCTTGTACTCGGCCCGGAAGCCGTCCAGGCCGAGCAGCAGCTGCTCGAAGGCCGGCGCCACCTGCGCCGGATCGCCCTTGACGCCCAGCTCGATATGCCGGCGGGTCTGCGCGTCGCCGACGCTGGGCAGGCTGAACACCTTCACCGACGGGAATGCGGCTTCCACCGCTTCCATCAGCGGCGTCAGCGTCGACTCCATCGACTCGTACACGTAGACCGACTTTTCCTGCCAGGCCACCTGGTGGAACAGGTGCGGGTACA
Organism: Noviherbaspirillum suwonense; assembly: GCF_900182955.1. Classification (GTDB taxonomy): domain Bacteria; phylum Pseudomonadota; class Gammaproteobacteria; order Burkholderiales; family Burkholderiaceae_D; genus Noviherbaspirillum_A; species Noviherbaspirillum_A suwonense. The sequence continues at coordinate 28,005 of NZ_FXUL01000028.1, forward strand.
GCGTGTCGAGCACCCATTCGACCATCGGGTGCGCCATCACCGGGAAACCTGGCACGAAATGGTGGCCGCCGGCGCCATGCCGGACCGAGAAGCCGGGGATCTTGTTGTAAGGATTGGGGATAATGTCCGCGCCTTGCGGGAACTCGCCCATCTTCAGCCGGTGCTGGTTTTCCGGCGCGTCCAGCCTCGGGTCCTGGCCGGACGCCGCCGCCATCTCGACGATGCGCTGCTCGATCAGGATCCTGGCTTCGGGATGCAGCGCCAGCGGCACGCCCATCGCCGCCGCCGCGCATTGCCGCGTGTGGTCGTCCGGCGTGGCGCCGATGCCGCCGAAGGAAAACACGATGTCGTCGCTGTCCATCGTGCGCTTGAGCGCCGCGGTGATGCGGGCCGGGTCATCGCCCAGGTATTCCGCCCAGCCTAGCTGCATGCCGCGCGCCGACAGCAGTTCGACCGCCTTTGAAAAATGCTTGTCGATGCGTTTGCCGGAAAGAATTTCGTCGCCGATGATGATCAGACCGATAGCCATTTTTGTGCCCGTGATGTGATTGTTGAGTGGTCAGGAAAGCCAGGCCCGCATTATCGCCCAGCCACGACTTCCGCGCGGCCGGCGGCCTGTTCCTGGCGCAGCCGGGCCAGCGCTTCCAGCGCGTAATGCTGGAACCAGAGGCCCGAGAACGTGAAGACCAGCACATAGAGCCAGATCGACACGCCGGCCAGCAGCGGGAACAGGATCACGGACAGCGCGCCGCCCAGCCACAGCAGGGTCGGCGCCGCGCCCATGGCCCCGGCCGCGATGCCGATCGCCATCAGCGGCCAGCGATGCGCGCGCAGCAGCGCGCGCCGTTCGGTGGCGCTGGCATGCTCGGACAGCGCGTCGTAGGCCATGACCCGGTAGGTCAGCCAGCCCCATAGCGCCGGCTGGACCACGAAGGCCAGGAGCGGCACGGCGTTGAGCGGCAGCGTCACCAGCCAGAGCGCCGCGAAGACGGCGAACGCGCCCAGCGATGTCGACAGGCTCCCGGCCAGCGAACCGCCGCGCAGGCGGGCAAGCTGCGGAAAATGGCGGCTCGACACATGATTGACGATGGCCGGCATCGCGATCAGGCCGACGAACACCAGCGCGGTGACCACCATCAGCGGCAGCAAAAGCCACATCGCCACCAGCGGCACCAGCACGGTCTTGATCGCGCCAAGGCCGAACCAGCCCAGCACCGACGCCGCTGACTGGAACAGGTTGTTGTCGACGAAGTAGCCATGCAGCCAGTCGATCATGGGCTGCAGTCCCAGCCACAGCACCACGCCCCACAGCAGCAGCGACAGCACGAAGGGCAGTACGGTCAGCATCAGCATCCGGAAGTGCAGCTGGGACAGCAGCGCCCGGCCGAAGGAGGTCATGACGAGTTGCATGGTTCTGGCTGCAGGCAGCGGGGAACGGAAGGGACGATCATTCTAACCGCTGCCCGCGGCCTGACCCGCGGAACGATTTCCGGCGCGCCGGGTCTGAATTCATGCCTGCCCGCCGCAGGCATGACCGAACTGCCCTTCCTTCCGACGACACCAGCATGCTCCTCTCGCAAGTATCCACTCGGCGCATTGCGCACTGGCTGCGCCAGCGCCTGCGCCTGTTCCTCGTCGCGCTGCTGTCGCTGCCGCTGTTCTTCGCCGGCTGCAGCCAGCTGGTGCAGAAGGAGCGCGAACTGCTGTTTCGCGTCGTGCCAGGCGAAGCCAGCTGGTATGACGGCATGCCGGACGGCGTGGTCGAGGCCAGCCTGCCGGTGCGGGCCGGCAAGGCGACCCAGCATGTCAATTCCTGGTGGTGGCCGGCGGACGACCCGAAGGCGCCGGCCGTGCTCTACCTGCACGGCGCGCGCTGGAACCTGACCGGCCAGCTGTTCCGGATCCAGCAGCTGCATGATTTCGGCTTCTCGGTGCTGGCCATCGACTACCGCGGCTTCGGCAAGAGCGACGGCGACCTGCCGTCCGAAGAGACCGTGTATGAGGATGCCCGGGTCGCATGGCAGGCGCTGGCCCAGCGCCAGCCCGACCCGAAGCGGCGTTTCATCTACGGCCATTCGCTGGGCGGAGCGATCGCGATCGACCTGGCGTCGCACCTCGACCGCAGCGGCGCGGCGCAGGCGCGCGGCCTGATCGTCGAGTCGTCGTTCACCACGCTGGCCGACATCGCCAAGTCGCTCAGCACGCCGTGGCTGCCGCTGCAGCTGATCCTGTCGCAGAAGTTCGACGCGGTCGACAAGATAGCCCAGGTCGGCATGCCGGTGCTGATCGTGCACGGCACCGACGACCGCTACGTGCCGTCGCGTTTCAGCGAGCGCCTGTTCGAGGCGGCGCCGGGGCGCAAGAAACTGCTGCTGATCGAGGGCGGCACCCACAACAACAGCATGCGCATCGGCGCCTCCGCCTACCGTCGGGCGTTCGCGGAACTGTTCGGCCTCAATCCCCGGCCAGCCTAGTGCGCATAGCCTGCTACAATCCCGCATCCCCTTTCACCCCTAGATTGCGAAGGTTCAACCATGTCCACAGTGATGACAGCTTCCGGGCTGCAGTATGAAGATACACAGGTCGGCACCGGCGAAGAAGCCAAGGCCGGCCAGCATGTGACGGTGCATTACACCGGCTGGCTGCAAAACCCCGACGGCAGCGCCGGCAAGAAGTTCGACTCCAGCAAGGACCGCAACGACCCGTTCCAGTTTCCGCTGGGCGCCGGCAATGTGATCCAGGGCTGGGACCAGGGCGTGCAGGGCATGAAGGTCGGCGGCGTGCGCAAGCTGATCATCCCGTCGGCGCTGGGCTACGGCGCGCGCGGCGCGGGCGGCGTGATCCCGCCGAATGCAACGCTGATCTTCGAAGTCGAGCTGCTGGGCGTCTGAGCGTGCTGCGCGTTCTTGCCGTCGTGGCGGCCGCAGCCACCCTGCTCTCGTCCTGCAGCGTGATCTCGACCACCGCATCGGTCGGCGCCGCCGCGGTGTCGGTGGCGGGCACCGCGGTCAATGTCGGCATCGGCGTCGGCAGCGCCGCGGTCAGCGCGGTCGGGACGGTGGCCGGCGCGGCGTTCTAGCACGGTTTCACCGCATGGCCATGGCGCCGGCATCCGCGAGGATGCCGGCGCTTTTCATTCGAATGCCGGGATCAGGCTGCAATGAGGCCAAAATCAGGCGCCGAACACCTTCTGCATCTTGCGCGCGAGCTTGTCCTGCACCATCGGCGCAAATGCCTTCATCATCAGGCCGAGCCTGATTTCCAGCCTGGCGTCGCGCTCGCCGACGACCAGCGTGCCGTCCACGCCGCTGCGCTCGAAGCGCAGCACCGGGCCGTCCCATGCGCATTCCATGCCGAAGTCGGCGGCCATCTTGTCGGCCACCTGCTGCGCCGCGGCGCGGGCTGCGTCCGGCGTCATGTTGTGCGGCTGGGTGATATCGATATCCGCCATGCTCAGGCCCCCGCCCGGACTGCCGGGTTCAGCAGGTTGGGCGGCTCCTGCTGCGTCAGCGCCGCGATCAGGTTGTCGGCGGCGCAATTGGCCATCGCCAGCCGGGTCGCAATCGATGCGCTGGCGATATGCGGGGTCAGCACCACGTTGGACAGCGACAGGAAGTCGGGGTTGAAGGCCGGCTCGTTTTCATAGACATCCAGCCCGGCCCCGGCAATGCGCCGCTCCCGCAGCGCCCGGATCAGCGCGGCGTCGTCGACGATGCCGCCGCGCGCGATATTGACCAGGATCGCGGTCGGCTTCATCAATGCGATCTCGGCCTCGCCTATCGTGTGATGCAGCGCCGGGCTGTACGGCATCACCAGCACGACATGGTCTGCCTGCCGCAGCAGTTCCTCGCGGCCGACGTAGCGGGCATTGTTGGCGCCGGCTTCCAGTTCGGGGGCCAGGCGCGAGCGATTGTGATAGATCACCTGCATGCCGAAGCCGGTCGAACGCCTGGCAATCGCCTGGCCGATGCGGCCCATGCCGATGACGCCCAGCGTCGAGCCGTGCAGGTCGGCGCCGACGAAGCTGTCGTAGCGCCACTTCTGCCACTGGCCGGCGCGCAGCCAGTGCTCGGACTCGGTGATGCGGCGGGCCGCCGCCATCAGCAGCGCCCAGCCGAAGTCGGCGGTGGTTTCATTGAGCACGTCGGGCGTGTTGGTGACCATCACGCCGGCGCCGGTGGCGGCATCGACGTCGATATTGTTGTAGCCCACCGCCATGTTGGCGACCGCCTTCAGGCGCGGGCAGGCGGCGAGCAGCTGCGGGTCCACCCGCTCGCTCATGGTGGCGAACAGGCCGTCCTTGTCCTTCAGCCGCTCGCGCAGCTGGGCCGGGCTGAAGGCGTCGTCGTTCGGATTGTCCTCGACGTCGAAGTGCTGGCGCAGGCGTTCGATCACTTCGGGAAAGATGGCGCGCGCCACGAGTATGCTGGGCTTCATGATGGATAATTTTCAGCGAAAGAAGATGAATGTCATCAGGATGAACAAGGGTACGAGGATAGCGCCCGACCATGCCATGTAACCGAAGAAGGACGGCATGCGGATGCCGCGTTCCTCGGCGATTGCCTTGACCATCATGTTGGGCGCATTGCCAATATAACTGTTTGCGCCCATGAACACAGCACCGCAGGAAATCGCGGCAAGCGTGGTCGCCAGCGTGGTCATCAGCTGCTGCGCGTCGCCGCCGGCGGTGTTGAAGAACACCAGGTAGGTCGGCGCATTGTCGAGGAAGGACGACAGCAGGCCGGTCGCCCAGAAATACATCGCGTCGACAGGCTGGCCGGACGGGCTGGTCACCGCGCGCACCACCGCGCCGAATGCGCCGGCCTCGCCGGCCCGCAACATCGCGATGACCGGGATGATGGTGATGAAGATGCCGGCGAACAGCTTGCCCACTTCGAGTATCGGCCCCCATGAGAAATCATTGCCGGCGCGCGCCGACGCCGGCGTGATCTTCAGCGACAGCCCGATCACGACCAGCAGCAGGAGGTCGCGCAGCAGGTTCTGCAGCTCCACGGGCGTGCCCATCACGTCGAACGCAATGCCCGGCTTCCAGAAGCCGCTCATCAGCACCAGGCCGACGACCGCCGCCAGCAGCGCGAAATTGGCCTTGCCCTCGAACCAGATGCGGCTGTCGGGCGTCGGGTCGACCGGCAGGATCTCTTCGCGCCGGTGATAGTAATAGCTGTCGAGCCCATAAAAAATCAGCAGCAGCGCGGTGCAAAGGAACAGGGTCTCGGGGAAAATATGGCGCACGGTCCAGAAGAAGTCGACGCCCTTCAGGAAGCCGAGGAACAGCGGCGGGTCGCCCAGCGGCGTCAGCGAGCCGCCCGCATTGGCGACCAGGAAAATGAAGAAGACCACGATATGCGCAGCATGCTTGCGGTTGTCGTTGGCGCGGATCATTGGCCTGATCATCAGCATGGCCGCGCCGGTGGTGCCCATGAAGCTCGCCAGCACCGTGCCGATCGCCAGGATGCCGGTGTTGAGCGCCGGCGTGCCATGCAGGTTGCCGCGCACGCAGATGCCGCCCGCCACCACGAACAGCGCAGTGATCAGGATGATGAAGGGGATGAACTCCGCCAGGAACGCATGCACCGCGCCGGAGGCGGCGACCGGCAGGCCGAAAAACAGCGCGCACGGGACCAGGAAAGCGAGGCTCCAGGCCGCCGCGGCCTTGCCGTAGTGATGGTGCCAGAACTGCGGCGTGAGCAGCGGGCACAGCGCAATCGACAGCAGCAGCCCGGCGAACGGTATGCCCCACCAGGCCGACAGGCCTTCGCCCGCGAGTTCCGCAGCCGTGGCCAGTCCAGGCGCGAGGATGGCCAACAGCGCGGCGCCGGCCCGTATTTTTATTTGCACTGCCATCTCCCTGTCTAAGAAAAGCGCCGCCATTCTATCGTGTAAAGAGCGGATCGCCGCACTCTCCCGCGGCCCGCAGCCGGCGTACCGCGCAACGCCGGACGAATTTGCTTATGCCTATTTCGTCTAACCCTGGTTTGTGATAAAGGCGCATTTGTCTTAAAATACAAGGCTTTTTCACCGGTCATGCCAGGTTGCACCGCCGTCCTTGCCACCTTCCACGCATGCCCAGCACGCCCCGATTTTTTACAGATAGGACTGTTATGACCCACGTTGTGACCGAATCCTGCATCCGCTGCCGTTACACGGACTGCGTCGATGTATGCCCGGTAGACTGCTTCCGCGAAGGCCCGAATTTCCTCGCGATCGACCCGGATGAATGCATCGACTGCGCTGTCTGCGTCGCCGAATGCCCGGTCAATGCGATCTACGCCGAGGAAGATGTCCCGGCGGACCAGCAGCAATTCATCAAGCTCAATGTCGAGCTGTCGCGCAAGTGGCCGTCCATCACCAAGACCAAGGCCGCGCTGCCTGAAGCCGAGGAGTTCAAGGACGTGGCTGACAAGCTGAAGTACCTGGAGCAGTAAGCTGCCGCTGCGTCCGCTGCAGGCCGCAGCCCGCCCGTCCGCCTCCCCTACTCTATATAGACAAGAAACAGGAACCTGATTTCGTATGGAAAACACCGCTGCCCCAACCGTCCCCGGCGCCGCTGCCGCGCAAGGCGGAACGCGCGAACCTATCGTTGCCGATGCCGTCATCATCGGCGCCGGCCCGGTCGGCCTGTTCCAGGTATTCGAGCTCGGCCTTCTCGAGATCAAGGCCCACGTCATCGATTCGCTGGCGGAAGTCGGCGGCCAGTGCGTCGAGCTCTACCCGGACAAGCCGATTTACGACATCCCGGCCGTGCCTGTCTGCACCGGCCAGGAACTGACCGACAACCTGCTCAAGCAGATCGAGCCGTTCGACCCGACGTTCCACCTGGGCCAGGAAGTCACCGTGGTGGAACGCCGCGACGACCAGCGCTTCAACGTGGAAACCACGGCCGGCACCCGGTTCATCACCAAGACCATCTTCATCGCGGCCGGCGTCGGCTCGTTCCAGCCGCGCACGCTGAAGGTCGACGGCATCGAGCAGTTCGAGGGTTCGCAGCTGAACTACCGCGTCAAGGACCCGGCGAAGTTTGCCGGCAAGAACCTGGTGATCTGCGGCGGCGGCGACTCCGCGCTGGACTGGGCGCTGAACCTGGCCGGCACGGCCGAATCGGTGGTGCTGCTGCATCGCCGCGACGAGTTCCGCGCTGCGCCGGCATCGGTCGCGAAAATGAAAGACATGTGCGACAAGTATGAGATGCAATTGCTGATCGGCCAGGTTACCGGCTACGAAAGCGAAGGCGACACGCTCTCGGGCATCAAGGTGACCGGCGCCGACGGCGTCACCCGCCGCCTGCCGCTCGATCACCTGCTGGTGTTCTTCGGCCTCTCGCCCAAGCTCGGGCCCATCGCCGAGTGGGGCCTGGACATCGAGCGCAAGCAGCTGAAGGTTGGCACCGAGCGCTTCGAAACCAACGTCCCCGGCATTTTCGCGGTCGGCGACATCAACACCTACCCGGGCAAGAAGAAGCTGATCCTTTCCGGTTTCCACGAGGCAGCACTTGCCGCATTCGCGGCAGCGCCCTATATCTTCCCGGACAAGAAGATCCACATGCAGTACACGACGACATCGCCGAAACTGCACAAGATCCTTGGCGTGGAGACACCCGTCTTCGACTAAAAAGCCGGTTTTCGGGCCTGGAATCATTGAACACCCTTTGCAGAAATGCAAAGGGTGTTTTGTTTTTACGACAGCGAATTAACAGGTTTGTAGTTACTCAACTGTCATCGCGATAATCGTAATAGCGTTGTTCCAATGCTCATCGCAACAACGCATGGTGTGGAAATTTGCGAACGGACGTGCGGCAACGAACCTAAGGAATCCTAATATGTTGGTTAGGATTAACGCAGGGTAGTGAAATTCGATAACAAAAATTGCGCTTTGGTTACAGATTTACCAATGCAAAGCGGCTAGCCCAGCGCCATATTGCAGGTAGGAGAAATATATTACATGCCTGCGACATTTTGGTTATGATGCACCGAGGAATTTACGACAGGAAATTGCTGTCCTGCGGCACCCGAAAGGAACACCATGCTTTATCAATTTCATGAAATGAACCGTACGTTGTTCAGCCCATTGGTTCAGTGGGCTGACGCTTCTTCCAAGCTGTTCAGCAATCCCGTATCGCCTTTCGCGCATACGCCGTTCGCTCAGCGCATCGCTGCCGGGTACGAGTTGATGTACCGCCTGGGCAAGGATTACGAAAAGCCGCCCTTCGGCATTACCACAACGACGGTAGAAGGCAAGACCGTGCCGCTGATCGAGCAGGTCGCGGTCGAAAAACCGTTCTGTCGACTGCTGCACTTCAAGAAAGACTTTGCCGCCGGCCAGGCCGTCGAGCAACCAACGGTGCTGCTGGTCGCCCCGCTGTCGGGCCACCATTCGACGCTGCTGCGCGAGACCGTGCGCGAGCTGGTCAAGCAGCATGATGTCTACATCACCGACTGGACCGACGCCCGCATGGTGCCGATGTCCGAAGGCCCGTTCCACCTGCATGACTATATTTACTACGTTCAGGAATTCATCCGCACGCTGGGCCCCGACCTGCATGTGATCTCGGTGTGCCAGCCGACCGTGCCGGTGCTGGCCGCGATCTCGCTGATGGCCAGCGATAAAGATCCGATGATGCCCAAGAGCATGACCATGATGGGCGGCCCGATCGACCCGCGCCGTTCGCCGACACAGGTGAACGACCTGGCTACCGAGAAGCCGTTTTCCTGGTTCGAGAACAATGTGATCTACTCGGTGCCGCCAACCTACCCGGCTTTCGGCCGCAAGGTGTATCCAGGCTTCCTGCAGCATGCCGGTTTCGTCGCGATGAATCCGCAGCGGCATGCGCAAAGCCACTGGGACTTCTACATGCACCTGCGCACCGGCGACAACGAGTCGGCCGAAGAGCATCGCAAGTTCTACGACGAGTACAACGCGGTGCTCGACATGCCGGCCGAGTACTACCTGGAAACCATCAAGACGGTGTTCCAGGAACACAGCCTGCCAAGAGGCATCTGGGAAGTCGAAGGCAAGCTGGTGCGGCCGCAGGACATCAAGAACGTGGCGCTCTTCACGATCGAGGGCGAACTGGACGATATTTCCGGTTCCGGCCAGACCGAGGCAGCGCAGGACCTGTGCAGCAGCATCCCGAAGGCGAAGAAGCAGCATTACGTCGCGCCAAAGTGCGGCCACTACGGCATATTCTCCGGACGCCGCTGGCGTGAAATGGTGGCGCCTAAAATCGCCGAATTCATCCGCGCCAATGCCTGATCCCGACTAGCATTGCCAGAAGCCGCCCGTCGCGAGACCGGCGGCTTTTTCATTTGTGGAGGCCGATGTTGTCCGGGATAATGGCGCCATGCCTGAATCCGATCTTTCCCAGAATTTCCAGACTCCCGCCTCCGCGCTTGCCGACCGCCTCGAAGACCTGCTGCCGCAGACCCAGTGCACCAAGTGCGGCTACCCGGACTGCCGCGCCTATGCCGAGGCGATGGCCGCCGGCGAGGCCGCGATCAACCAGTGCCCGCCCGGCGGCGCCGAGGGCATACGCCGGCTGGCGCGGCTGCTGGATGTGCCCGTCCTACCGCTCGACCCCGGGCATGGCGTCGAGCGGCCGCGCCCGGTCGCGGTCATCGACGAGGCGATCTGCATCGGCTGCACGCTGTGCATACAGGCCTGCCCGGTCGACGCCATCGTCGGCGCCGCCAAGCAGATGCATACCGTGGTGCCGTCGCTGTGCACCGGCTGCGACCTGTGCGTGGCGCCCTGCCCGGTCGACTGCATCGCCATGGTCGAGGTGACGCCCGGGCGCACCGGCTGGGACGCATGGTCGCAGGAACAGGCAGACGCGGCCCGCGCCCGCCATGCGGCGCGCGGCATACGGCTGCAGCGCGAGCGGGATGAGAACGACGCGCGGCTGGCGGCCAAGGCGGCCGCCAAGCTCAGGGAAGTGGAAGCGCAGACGGCGGCGACGCCGGACGAATTCGCCGAGCAGCAGCGCAAGAAGGCCATCATTGCCGCTGCAATCGAGAGGGCCCGCGTCAAGAAGGAAGAAATGGCTGCAAGGAGCAAGGCATGAACCGGGTGAAGCGGGACGAGATATTCCGGCGCTTCCAGCAGGCCAATCCGCATCCAACGACCGAACTCGAATACACGACGCCGTTCGAACTGCTGATCGCCGTCATCCTGTCGGCGCAGGCAACCGACGTCTCGGTCAACAAGGCGATGCGCAAGCTGTTCCCGGTCGCAAATACGCCGGCGCAGATCCATGCGCTCGGCGTCGATGGGCTGATCCCGTATATCCAGACCATAGGCCTGTACCGCAACAAGGCGAAGAACGTGGTCGAGACCTGCCGGATGCTGGTGGAACTGCACGGCGGCGAGGTGCCGCGCGACCGCGCCGCGCTGGAGGCATTGCCCGGCGTCGGCCGCAAGACCGCGAACGTCGTGCTCAACACGGCCTTCGGCGAGATTGCAATCGCGGTGGACACCCATATATTCAGGGTATCCAACCGCACCGGCATCGCGCCCGGCAAGAATGTCGACGAAGTCGAAAAGAAGCTGATGAAGTTCGTGTCGCCCGAATTCAGGATGGACGCGCATCACTGGCTGATCCTGCATGGCCGGTACACCTGCACCGCGCGCAGCCCGCAATGCTGGAACTGCATGATCGCCGACCTGTGCGAGTACAGGATGAAAACCCCGCGGCCCGACAAGGCGGTTTGACGCCGCTGGCCGCGCACTCCCCCAACCCGATATCACAGGCATAGCGCAAGACCATGTTCAATCCTTCACAACATGATGTGCGGCGCTTCTTCTGCGAGGCATTTCGCAAGGAGCGCACCCAGGAAATCCTGACGCCGCTGGAAGCGGTGGCGCGCGACTGGATCGTCCAGCATCCCGAGTATGCCGGCCAGCTGGACGATGTCGAGCAGGCGCTCGCCGCCGACTACGGCGTCGAGGGCGGGCAGGCCAATCCCTTCCTGCACTTGTCGATGCACCTGTCGATCGCCGAGCAGGTCTCGATCGACCAGCCGCCCGGCATCCGGGCCGCGACGCAGGCGCTGGCGCAAAGGCTGGGTTCCGAACACGACGCGCATCACCAGGTGATGGAATGCCTGGGCGAGATGATCTGGCATTCGCAGCGCAATGGCACGCCGCCGGACGGGGCCGCCTACCTGGACTGCGTGCGGCGCCGCGCCGGGCAGTAATTCCAGTCATTGCAGCGCACGGCAGTAGCGGCGCGCAATAAAAAAGCCACCTTGCGGTGGCTTCCTGAGTGATCGGTCCAGCGGGTTCAGCGGCGCAGCACCAGCGTGCCTGGCAGGCTGTTCAGGTACGCGGAGATGTTGACGATGTCCTGGTGCGAGAGCGGCTTCGCCTGCGCGGCCATGATCGCGTTACCGCGGCCGTTGGCGCCGTCGGCGCCGCGCTGGTAGGCCACCAGCGCATGGGTCAGGTAATCGCGATGCTGGCCAGCCAGCTTGGGATAGCTGGGGTCGATCGGCGTGTTGTAGTCCTTGCCGTGGCAGGCTGCGCAGTTGTATTTCTCTGCGGCGGCCTTGCCGGCGTTGATGTCGCCGGCGGCATGGGCGGAGACGGACAGGGAAGACAGGGCCAGCAGGGCCGATGCGGTCAGTAATTTCATGGTGGCTCCGGTCACTTCTGCTGCGAATAATACGCAGCGACGTCGGCGATGTCCTGGTCGGACAGGGTTGCTGCAATGCCGCGCATCGTCGGGTGCTTGCGCTCACCCTTCTTGTACGCATTCAACGCGTTTTCGATGTACTTGGCGGACTGGCCGCCCAGCATGGGCACCTGGTACACCTCGGGGAACGAAGCCTTGTAGCCTGGAATGCCATGGCAGCCGATACAGCTTTCAACCTTGTTTGCTGCCGACTTCGTATTGCCTGTCGCGTCCGCGGCTGCAGCGAACTGGGCAATACCCGCAAGCGCGAGAAATGCGAATAAGTTTTTCATGGTAGCTGGGGTAGTTAATGCGAAACTGGCCGGCGCTGGAGCAAGTCCTGGCTACGACGCACCGAGATGGCGACCTCATGTTGCCTGTCCTGCCAAAACCGCTCGATTCTACCCGAAGAGTATCAAAGCGTCCACGTTGTATCGCCATCCGGACCGGTTCATCCAAACCGGCCGGCCGCCGGTCGGGCGGGGCTTGCCATGGTCTTTTATAATGCACCGCATAAAACAATGATGGAGACAATGCGATGCAGCCAGCGACAATGCAGCGCCGGCCGTGGCGGGCAGCCGCCATGCCCGCGCCCGGCACTACCCTCGCTACCGGGATCACCCTGACCGCCGTTGCTGCCATGCCCGGCGCCAGCCTGTTCCGCCGGACGTCCGCATGACGACCAGGCCCTCCGCAGCGCTGCCCTCCTCCGCCAAAGCCTCGGGCATGCCCAACAGCCGGGGCTGGGCAATGGTCGCCGCCGGCGCGCTGGTCATCATGGTCGTGGTCGTATTCGCCCGGCTTTCCTACGGCTTCATCCTGCCCTTCATGCGCAGCGCGCTCGGCCTGAGCTACCAGCAGGCCGGCACGCTGGGCACCGCCAGCGCGCTCGGTTACCTTCTGCTGATCATGGTGGCCGGCATGGTCGCCTCGCGCTGGGGCGGCCGGCTCGCGGTGCTGTCGGGCGTGGCGATGACCATGGCCGGCTTCGGCGGGCTTGCGCTGGCCTCGGACTACCGGCTGCTGGTCGCGCTGATGGCGCTGCTCGGCTTCGGCACCGCGTTTTCCTATACCCCGGTGATCTCCCTGCTCGCCGCCTGGTTTCCCGAACGCCGCGGCGCCGTCATCGGCATCGCCAACAGCGGCGTCGGCCTGGGCCTGCTGCTCTCGGGTTCGCTGGTGCCCGCGCTGCATGCGTCCTATGCCGAACGCGGCTGGCGCATTGCGTGGGCCTTGTTTGCGCTGACCGCGCTGGTGGCGCTGGTCGCCGGCTTTTTCCTGCTGCGCAATCCGGTCGGCGCCGGCCCGACCGGCACGCACAAGGTTGACAAGGCCAAGGTCTTCCGCAACAGCCATGTGATCACCGTCGGCCTGCTGTACGGCATTGTCGGCATCACCTACATCGTCCAGGCGATCTTCATGTACAGCTTCGCGCTGGAGTCCGGCGTGCCGGCGCTCACAGCGGGCAGGCTGGCCGCGGTGACCGGCATCCTGTCGATCTTTTCCAGTCCGTGCTGGGGCTGGCTGTCAGACCGCTACGGCCGCGCGCTGGTGCTGCGCATCTGCGTCAGCATGACCTTGCTGGGCATACTGATCCCGGTCGTCACGCCGACGCTGGGCGGCTTCGCCGCACACTTCCTGATAGTGGGCTGCACGCTGTCGGGCATGTTCGGCGCGATCCTCGCGGCGTCGACCGAAACGGTTGGGCCGCACGAAGCGCCGCTCGCGGTCAGCTTCGTCACGCTGTTCTACGCGGTCGGCCAGTTCGCCGGCCCCGCCGCGGCCGGGCTGCTGATCGAGCATGCGGGAGGATTCCGCTCCGCGTTCGCCGCCTGCTGCATGGTGCTGGCGGCCGGCGTCGGCCTCACGCTGCGCCTGGGCCGCGCGCGCCGCTGACCGCATGTGCCCGATCAACATGCGGCCGGGATCTTTCGCCGCGCTGGCCGATCCAACGGGCATATCCTGCGGCGACAGCCGCCGCAATCAACCAGAAAGGACAGGCCGATGGCAATCAGCACCGCGCAACTTGATGAGATGCATGACAGGCTGCAGGCCCTGAAGCAAAGCCTGGCGGGCCGCGACCAGTCGCCGGACATGCCGATGGCGGAGGACGATCCTCTGGCGGCGATGGCGCTCGACTGCGAGTTCCCGCTGCCGTCGCCGCTGACGGCCCGCACCCTTGCCGCCGAAGTCGACCGCAAGCTCGACAACGTCGCGGTGCTGATGGACCGGGCGCAGCAGCATGAAGCGCTGCCGCCGGAAATGCGCGCCGCGGCCGACCAGGAGAACTCGATGCTGGTCGAGGACTACAAGGAAGGCGGCGTCGCCGACGGCGCCTGACCGCGGGCCGGCATGGCCGGCGCCGCCGAATACTTGCCGGGAATTTCTCGCTTATACTCGTGGCTATCTTTCTTCCATGACCACGGGACATCATGCGACCAGACCATCGCTTCACCGGCTCCGAGCAATACGTTGCGACCGACGACCTGAAACTTGCCGTCAATGCGGCAATGACATTGCAGCGGCCGCTGCTGATCAAGGGCGAGCCGGGCACCGGCAAGACCATGCTTGCCGAGGAAGTCGCGGCTGCGCTGAACATGCCGCTGATGCAGTGGCATATCAAGTCCACCACCAAGGCCCAGCAGGGCCTGTACGAATATGACGCGGTGTCGCGGCTGCGCGACTCGCAGCTCGGCGACGAGCGCGTCAAGGACATCCACAACTACATCGTCAAGGGCGTGCTGTGGCAGGCCTTCACCGCCGACGAACGCGTGGTGCTGCTGATCGACGAGATCGACAAGGCCGACATCGAATTCCCGAACGACCTGCTGCGCGAACTCGACCGGATGGAATTCTATGTCTACGAGACGCGCGAGATGGTCAAGGCCAAGCACCGGCCGCTGGTCATCATCACGTCCAACAATGAAAAGGAATTGCCGGACGCGTTCCTGCGCCGCTGCTTCTTCCATTACATCAAGTTCCCGGACAAGGACACGATGGCGCAGATCGTCGAGGTCCACTTCCCCGACCTGAAGAAGGAACTGCTGTCCAAGGCGCTGGAGACCTTTTACGAAGTGCGCGACGTCAATGGCCTGAAGAAGAAGCCTTCGACGTCCGAGCTGCTGGACTGGCTCAAGCTGCTGCTGGCCGAAGACATCCCGCCGGAGGCGCTGCGCGCCAAGGACCCGAAAAATGCGGTGCCGCCGCTGCATGGCGCGCTGCTGAAGAACGAGCAGGACGTGCACCTGTTCGAGCGCCTGGTCTTCATGTCCCGCAACAACCGCTGACACGCCGGGCATCGCATGGCATTCATTGAACCGGTGACGCTGACAGGCCGCCACGTGCAGCTCGAGCCGCTGGCGCCCGGGCATCACGATGCGCTGGTCGCCGCGGCATCCGACGGCGAACTGTGGAAGCTCTGGTACACGTCGGTGCCGTCGCCGCAGACGATGCGCAACTGGCTCGAAACGGCGCTGTCGATGCGCGCCCATGACGACCTGGCGTTTGCAATACGCGACATGCGCGACGGCAGCATCGTCGGCAGCACCCGCTATTTCCGGGTCGACGCGGCCAGCCGCCGGCTTGAGATCGGCCATACCTGGTATGCCCGGCGCGCGCAGCGCACCGGCATCAACACCGAGGCGAAGCTGCTGCTGCTGGGCCATGCGTTCGACGCGCTGCAGTGCATCGCGGTGGAATTCCGGACGCACTGGATGAACCACCAGTCGCGCGAGGCCATCGCCCGGCTCGGCGCCAGGCAGGACGGCGTATTGCGCAACCACCTGCGCATGCCGGACGGCACGCTGCGCGACACCGTGGTGTTTTCCATCATTGATTCGGAATGGCCGACCGTGAAGCGCCATCTGCAATTCAAACTCGAACGGTAGGACAGCATGCTGATCGACTTCTTTTTTACCCTCAAAGACGCAAAGATCCCGGTCTCCATCAAGGAGTACCTGATCCTGATGGAAGCCATGCAGAAGCAGGTGATCGCGCCTTCGCTGGACGAGTTCTATTACCTGTCGCGGATGACGCTGGTGAAGGACGAGGCCCATTACGACAAGTTCGACAAGGCGTTCGGCCTGTATTTCAAGGGCATCGACACGCTGTTCGAGAAGCATCCCGAGATTCCGCTGGAATGGTTGATGAAGCGCATCGAGCGCGAGCTGACCGACGAGCAGCGGGCCGCGATCGAGAAGTTCGGCTACGACAAGCTGATGGACCGCCTGAAGGAACTGCTGGCCGAGCAGAAGGAAAAGCACGAAGGCGGCAGCAAGTGGATAGGCACCGGCGGCACCTCGCCCTTCGGCAACGGCGGCGAGAACCCGGAAGGCATACGCATCGGCGGCGAAGGCGGCAAGCGCAGCGCGGTCAAGGTCTGGGAATCGCGCGCCTACCGCGACTACGACAGCGAGCGCGAGCTCGGCACCCGCAACATCAAGGTGGCCTTGCGCCGGCTGCGCAAGTTCGCGCGCGAAGGCGCCGAGGACGAACTCGCGCTCGATGACACCATCCGCGCCACCGCCAACAATGCCGGCTACCTCGACATCCGGATGCAGCCCGAGCGCAAGAACAACATCAAGGTGCTGATGCTGCTGGACGTCGGCGGCACGATGGACGACCACATCACGCGCACCGAGGAATTGTTTTCGGCCTCCAAGACCGAGTTCAAGAACATGGAGTTCTACTACTTCCACAACTGCGTCTACGACTACCTGTGGAAGAACAACCGCCGCCGCCATGCCGAGCGCTTTCCGACCTGGGACATCCTGCGCAAGTACACGCCGGACACCAAGCTGATCTTCGTCGGCGACGCCACGATGAGCCCGTACGAGATCCTGCAGCCGGGCGGCTCGGTCGAATACAACAACGAGGAAGCCGGCGCCGAATGGCTGCAGCGCTTCACCCGCCAGTTCCCCAAGTTCGTCTGGCTCAACCCGGAGCCGGAGGGCCTGTGGCAATACAGGCAGTCGATCGCGGTGATCCGCCAGATCATGAACAACCGGATGTTCCCGCTGACGATAGAGGGGCTGGAACGCGGGATGCGGCTGCTGAGCAAGTAGGTTCTCCCCTTCGCGCACCCGACCGCGTGCCCGACCACCGGGGCGCGCGGGCCGGTACGGTACGGTGTACCGGCCGCGCTGGATACACCGGGCAGACTGCCCACCGAGCAGGCGGTTCCGGCACCCGCTGCCGGCGTCGCCTCATAGCTGACGCGCTCCCGGACAGCGGATTTTAACTGTATTTTTATACAGTATTTTGGTACAATCCTTTCTTGCCTGCCAGTACCGGCACACTTGAAGTTCGCCTCCGACGCCGCATTTTCATTAGAATGCATGCACTTTGGCCCGCCGAACTCCCGTCGCCGGCGAGGCATTCCACGGTCTTCCACCTGTTTTACATCGTATGGCAACCAAAAAGAATCAAATCTCCGACTACAGCGAGTCATCGATCCGTGTTCTCAAGGGCCTGGAGCCGGTCAAACAGCGGCCAGGCATGTACACCCGCACCGAGAACCCGCTGCACATCATCCAGGAAGTCATCGACAATGCGTCCGACGAGGCGCTCGGCGGCCACTGCCGCAACATCGTCGTCACGCTGCGCACCGATGGCGGCGTCAGCGTCGACGACGACGGCCGCGGCATCCCGGTCGGGCTGCACCCGGAAGAAAAGATACCGACGGTGGAAATCGTGTTTACCCGGCTGCATGCCGGCGGCAAGTTCGACAAGGGCAGCGGCGGCGCATATGCGTTCTCCGGCGGCCTGCATGGCGTCGGCGTGTCGGTCACCAATGCGCTCGCATCGCGGCTGGAAATCACGGTCTGGCGCGAGGGCCGCGTGCACCAGCTGGCCTTCGCCGACGGCGACCTGATCGAGCCGCTCAGCTCGCGCCCGATCGCCCGCGACGACAAGAAGTCCGGCACCCGGGTCACCGCCTGGCCCAATCCCAAGTACTTCGACTCGTCGGCCATCCCGCAGGCCGACCTGCAGCGGCTGCTGCGTTCGAAGGCCGTGCTGCTGCCCGGCGTCAAGGTCACGCTGGTGCACGAGCGCACCGGCGAAACCCAGACCTGGCAATACGAGCAGGGCCTGCGCGGCTACCTGACCGAGTCCCTCGCCCAGGGCTCGAACGCCGACCTGGTGATCCCGCTGTTCGAAGGCGAGCAATATGCCGGCCGCGACGCCGAAGGCTTTGCCGAAGGCGAAGGCGCGGCCTGGGTGGTCGCCTGGACCGAGGACGGCAACGTGGTCCGCGAGTCGTATGTGAACCTGATCCCGACGCCGGCCGGCGGCACCCACGAGTCCGGCCTGCGCGAGGGCCTGTTCGGCGCGGTGAAGAACTTCGTCGAGATGCATGCGCTCCTGCCCAAGGGCGTCAAGCTGCTGCCGGAAGACGTGTTCGCCCGCACCTCCTTCGTGCTGTCGGCCAAGGTGCTGGACCCGCAGTTCCAGGGCCAGATCAAGGAAAGGCTGAACTCGCGGGACGCGGTGCGCCTGGTCGGCGGTTTCTGCCGGCCGCCGCTGGAACTGTGGCTGAACCAGCACGTGGACTACGGCAAGCGGCTGGCCGAGCTGGTGATACGCCAGGCCCAGACCCGTCTGCGCTCGGCGCAGAAGGTCGAAAAGAAGAAATCCTCGGGCGTCGCGGTGCTGCCCGGCAAGCTGACCGACTGCGAGTCCAGCGACGTCAGCCGCAACGAGATCTTCCTGGTCGAGGGCGACTCGGCCGGCGGCTCGGCCAAGATGGGCCGCGACAAGGAATTCCAGGCCATCCTGCCGCTGCGCGGCAAGGTGCTCAATGCGTGGGAAACCGAGCGCGACCGGCTCTTCGCCAACAATGAAATCCACGACATCGCGGTCGCGATCGGCGTCGACCCGCACGGCAAGAACGACAGCCCCGACCTGTCCGGCCTGCGCTATGGCCGCATCTGCATCCTGTCGGACGCCGACGTCGACGGCTCGCACATCCAGGTGCTGCTGCTGACGCTGTTCTTCCGCCATTTTCCGAAGCTGCTGGACAACGGCCATATCTGCATCGCGCGCCCGCCGCTGTACCGCGTGGACGCGCCGGCGCGCGGCAAGAAGCCGGTGCAGAAGCTGTATGCGCTCGACGACGGCGAACTCGTCGCCATCGAGGACAAGCTGCGCAAGGACGGCATCAAGGACGGCGGCTGGGCCATCTCCCGCTTCAAGGGCCTGGGCGAGATGAATGCCGAACAGCTGTGGGAAACCACGATGAACCCGGACACCCGGCGCCTGCTGCCGGTCACGCTGGGCGACTTCGACCTGGCGGCGTCCGAGGCGCGCTTCAACATGCTGATGGGCAAGGGCGAGGCGTCTGCCCGCCGGCTGTGGCTGGAAGAGCACGGCAATGAAGCGGAGGCCGACATCTGATGCGACTCGCCGTGCTTCTTGCGGGAATGGCGCTGGCCTGTGCGGCAACCGTCGCGCGGGCCGATATCTACGGCTACATCGACGCCGAGGGCAATGCGCATTTCTCCGCCGAGAAGCTCGACGAGCGTTACCAGCTGTTCCTGCGCGGCGACGGCGCATTCGACTCGGCCGAACTCAAGGCGCCGGCCGCACCTGCAGCTGCGGCGCCGCAGGGCGCGATCCAGCAATACCTGGCCCGGCATCCGAACCTGAAAAAGTACGAGCCGCTGATGACGCAGGCCGCGCACGACTATGCGGTCGAGCTGCCCCTGCTGAAGGCGGTGATGGCCGCGGAATCCGGCTTCAACCCGGGCGCGGTGTCGCCGAAAGGCGCGGTCGGCCTGATGCAGGTGATGCCCGCCACCGCCGAGCGCTACGGGCTGCAGGCCGACAAGCGCAACAGCGTCAGCGAAAAGCTGGCCGACCCGAAGACCAACATCCGTCTCGGCGCGCGCTACCTGCGCGACCTGATGCGCATGTTCCCCGACCAGATGGCGCTGGTGCTGGCGTCGTACAACGCCGGCGAAGGCGCGGTGCAGAAATACCGCAACCGGGTGCCGCCCTACCCCGAGACCCAGAATTACGTGAAGCTGGTGACCCAGTTCTACCATCTCTACAAGCCGGCGCAGCCGGCCAGCCCGGCGCAGGCGGCATCCGCCAGCGGCCGGGTCTACCTGACCATACCTGGCCGCGGCAACATGCCGACGCGGTCCGTAATCGAACAATGACCCTGATCTTTTCATGACTGAACAAGCCACCCTGTTTGATGCCGTGCCTTCCGGCGACGGCGAATCGCTGACCCTGGCCACCTTTGCCGAGCGCGCCTACCTCGACTATGCGGTCTCGGTGGTCAAGGGCCGCGCGCTGCCCGACGTCTGCGATGGCCAGAAGCCGGTGCAGCGCCGCATCCTGTATGCAATGAGCGAACTCGGTCTGACCGCGACGGCCAAGCCGCGCAAGTCGGCGGCCGTGGTCGGCGACGTGCTGGGCAAGCTGCATCCGCACGGCGACCAGTCGGTCTACGACGCGCTGGTGCGCATGGCCCAGGATTTCTCGCTGCGCTACCCGCTGATCGACGGCCAGGGCAATTTCGGTTCGCGCGACGGCGACGGCGCCGCGGCGATGCGCTACACCGAAGCCCGGCTGACGCCGATCTCGCGGCTGCTGCTCGACGAGATCGGCATGGGCACCGTGGACTTCCAGCCCAACTACGACGGCTCGACCGAAGAGCCGCGGCTGCTGCCGGCCCGCCTGCCCTTCCTCCTGCTCAATGGCGCATCCGGCATCGCGGTCGGCATGGCCACCGAAATACCGTCGCACAACCTGCGCGAAGTCGCGCAGGCGGCCGTCGCGCTGATACGCAATCCCAAGCTCAGCCACGAGGAACTGATGGCGCTGATGCCCGGTCCCGATTATCCGGGCGGCGGCCAGATCATCAGCTCGCCGGCAGCCATCTCCGACATCTATTCCAGCGGCCGCGGCAGCCTGAAAGTGCGGGCGCGCTGGAAGATCGAGGAACTGGCGCGCGGCCAGTGGCAGGCGGTGGTCACCGAGCTGCCGCCCGGCGCGTCGACGCAGCGGGTGCTGGAAGAGATCGAGGAGCTGACCAATCCCAAGGTCAAGCTGGGCAAGAAGGCGCTGTCGCCCGAGCAGCTGGCCATGAAGCAGACCGTGCTTGCGATGCTGGACACGGTGCGCGACGAGTCAGGACGCGACGCGCCGGTGCGGCTGGTGTTCGAGCCCAAGTCCAAGAACCAGGACCAGGCCGAATTCATGCAGACGCTGCTCGCGCACACGTCGCTGGAGTCGGGCGCGGCGATCAACCTGGTGATGATAGGCGGCGATGGAAGGCCAAGGCAGAAGTCGCTGCTGCAGATCCTCTCCGAGTGGATCGCGTTCCGCTTCACCACCATTACCCGCCGCTCCAGCTTCCGGCTGCAGAAGGTCGAGGACCGCATCCACATCCTCGAAGGCCGCGAGGCGGTGCTGCTGAACATCGACGAGGTCATCCGCATCATCCGCCAGTCCGACGAGCCCAAGCCGGCGCTGATGACCGCGTTCAGCCTGTCGGAGCGCCAGGCCGACGACATCCTTGAAATCCGGCTGCGCCAGCTGGCGCGGCTGGAAGCGATCAAGATCCAGCAGGAGCTGGCCGAACTGCGCAAGGAAAAATCCTCGCTGCAGGACCTGCTGGAAAACCCGTCGTCGATGAAGCGGCTCGTCATCCGCGAGATCGAAGCCGACGGCAAGCAGTTCGGCGACCCGCGCCGCACGCTGGTCGAGGAAGCCGAACGGGCAAGCGCCGAGCAGAAAGTGATCGACGAGCCGGTCACGGTGATCATCTCGCAGCGCGGCTGGGTGCGCGCCCGCGGCGGCCATGGACACGACGCCGCGCAGTTCACGTTCAAGTCAGGCGACGCGCTGTATGCCACCTTCGAATGCCGGACGGTGGACAACATGGTGGCGATGGGCTCCAACGGCCGCGCCTATTCGGTCCCGGTGGCCGCGCTGCCCAACGCGCGCGGCGACGGCGTGCCGGTCACCACGCTGGTCGATGTCGCCAGCGGCAGCCGCCTGCTGCATTACTTCGCGGGACCGGGCAACACGCCGCTGCTGGTGGCGTCGACCGCGGGCTACGGCTTCATCGCCAAGGCCGGCGACCTGGTCAGCCGCAACCGCAACGGCAAGGCCTTCATGACGCTGGAGGAAGGCGACGAGCCGCTGCCGCCGAAAGTCATCGCCGAAAAGGCCAGCGCGCTGGCCTGCCTGTCGGGACAAGGGCGCTTGCTGGTGTTCGGCCTCGACGAACTCAAGGTGCTGTCCGCGGGCCGCGGCGTGATCCTGATGGAACTCGAACCCAAGGAAAAGCTGCTGGCGGCGCAACCGGTCAGCCAGCGCGGCGTCATCGTGACCGGCATCGGCCGCGGTGGCAAGGCCCAGGAAGTGGCGCTGTCGGCCAGCGGCCTGGCGCCGCACATCGGCAAGCGCGCGCGCAAGGGCAAGGCGCTGGAGTCGCGGGTGAAGGCGGCGGCGCTGCTGGCGCAATAGGCCTTGTAGCGTGACGCGGGACTGTGCAGGTGCAAATGCCCTGCAAGTCCCTCTTGTGCATGGATTAAAGACCGTTCACATGCGCCGACAACTTGGCGCGTTGTCTGGAGCGGATGCAGGAAATCAGCGTCTCCGGCTGCTTTGGTCAAGATTTCAGCGGCACAAGGCGAGTCCGTGCCGACGCAGCGCGCCTGCCGTCGGCAGGCGCGCTGCCTGATTACATCCGTGCTGCGATCAGCTTGCCCAGCTTTTCCACGCCAATGCGTATCTGCTCCGGCGGCACGGTGACGAAGCTCAGGCGCAGCGTATTCGGCTCCGGCGTATTCGCATAGAACGGCGCGCCCGGCACGAAGGCCACGTTCTGCGCGACCGCCGCCTCCAGCAGCTCCATGCTGTTGATGTGCTTGGGCAGCGTGACCCAGATGAACATGCCGCCCTGCGGCCGGGTCCAGCTCGCGCCAGCCGGGAAGAATTCCTGCAGCGCGTCCAGCATGGACTGGCACTGGGCCGCGTACAGCTTGCGTATGGTCGGGATATGCTCGGTCAGGAAGCCGTCCTTGACCACTTCATGCACCACCATCTGCGTCAGCTGCGCGGTGTGCAGGTCGGTCGCCTGCTTGGCCTGCTCCATCTTGCGCGCCAGCGGCACCGGCGCGACCGCGTAGCCCAGCCGGATGCCCGGTGTCAGCACCTTGGAGAACGAACCCATGTAGACCACGCCGGACGGATTCATGTTCAGCAGCTTGGGCAGCGGCTCGCCGTTGTAGCTGAGCGCGCCATACGGGTCGTCCTCGATCAGCGGCACGCGCAGGCGGGCGCAGGCTTCGACCAGCGCGATCCGGCGGGCCAGCGTCATGCTGCGGCCGGTCGGGTTCTGGAAGTTGGGCAGCGAATACAGCAGGCGCGCGCCCTGCCCGACCGCATCCAGCGCTTCCGGCACCAGGCCGTCGTCGTCGGTCGCAACGGAAACGAACTCCGGACGGTAGACGGAGAACGCCTGCAGCGCGCCCAGGTAGCTGGGCGTCTCCACCAGGATCTTGCTGCCTTCGTCGATCAGCACCTTGCCAAGCAAGTCCAGCCCCTGCTGCGAGCCGGACAGCATCAGCACCTGTTCCGGGACGATCGGGCAATCGGACGTCGACAGCGAGTCGGCGATCCATTCGCGCAGTGGCGCATAGCCATCGCTCGGTCCGTACTGCAGCGCCACCTTGCCGGCGCGGCTGAGCACCGCGTCATAGGCCTCGCGCATGCGCTCGACCGGGAAAGTCTGCGGCGACGGCAGGCCGCCTGCGAAGGAAATGATCTCCGGGCGCATCGTGATCTTCAGGATTTCACGGATGGCGGAGCTTTGCAGCTGCTCGGCGCGTTGCGAGAACTGCCACTGTATGGGGTTGGGGTTTTCTATTTTCATGCTATGGACGTTGGAATGCGGTAGAGGACCGGGAAGCCGGGGTCAGGCGATCTCGGCGATCAGTTCGATTTCGACGCAGGCGCCCAGCGGGATCTGCGCAACGCCGAAGGCGGAACGGGCATGGCGCCCGGCGTCGCCGAAGACCTCGACCAGCAGCTCGGACGCGCCATTGGTGACGAGGTGCTGCTCGGTATAGTCGGGCGTCGAATTGACAAGGCTCATGACCTTCACGATGCGCCTCACGCGGCCGAGGTCGCCGCCGCAGGCGGCCTTCAGGGTCGCGAGCAGGTCGATTGCGACCGCGCGCGCCGCGGTCATGCCCTGCTCGGTGCCAAGGTCGCGCCCCAGTTGGCCGACCCATGGCTTGCCGTCCCGCTTTGCAATATGCCCGGACAGGAATACCAGGTTGCCGCTCTGCGCATACATCACATAGGCCGCGGCCGGCGCGGCGGCGGATGGCAAGTTAATACCGAGGGCAAGCAATTTTTCTTCGATGGACATGCGTGGCTCCGGAAAAATGGCGCCCGGCGCTGGCGAGAGGCAGGATGCGCCGGGGAAACGTGCAATTTTACTCCTAAGCCTGCGTCCCCGGGACGGCAACATGCTTGAATTGCAGCCTTGAAATGGCCGATTCGGTGCCCATATCTCCGACACCTTGCCGTACCCGGCAGTAAGCACTATTTACTTGTGGTCGCGCGCCGTCCTGGCGCTGGCCTTGTCCAACCCACTTCCGAGGAACAAAATGGCCGTAACCGAAAAGCAAACCCTGGGCTTTCAGGCAGAAGTCAAGCAGCTGCTGCAGCTGATGATTCATTCCCTGTACTCCAACAAGGAAATCTTCCTGCGCGAGCTGATCTCGAACGCGTCCGACGCCGCCGACAAGCTGCGGTTCGAAGCGATCAACAACGGTGCGCTGTTCGAGAACGACCCCGACCTCAAGATCCGCGTCGACTTCGACAAGGACGCGCGCACGATCACCATCGCCGACAACGGCATCGGCATGAGCCGCGACGACGCGGTCGAGCACCTCGGCACGATTGCCAAGTCCGGCACCCGCGAATTCTTTTCCAAGCTTTCCGGCGACCAGCAGAAGGATGCTGCGCTGATTGGCCAGTTCGGCGTCGGCTTCTACTCGGCCTTCATCATCGCCGACCGCATCACCGTCGAATCCCGCCGCGCCGGCCTGCCGGCCAGCGAAGGCGTGCGCTGGGAGTCCGGCGGCGAAGGCGACTTCACCGTGGAAGCGATCGACAAGGCCGACCGCGGCACCCGCATCACGCTGCACCTGCGGGAAGGCGAGGACGAGTTCCTGTCGTCGTGGAAGCTGAAGTCGGTGATCCGCAAGTACTCCGACCATATCTCGCTGCCGATCCAGATGAAAAAGGAAGAATGGAGCGAGGAAAAGAAGGAGATGGTCGTCAGCGACGAACTGGAGACGATCAACCAGGCCAGCGCGCTGTGGGCCCGCAACCGCGCCGACATCACGCCCGAGCAGTACGCCGAGTTCTACAAGCATGTGTCGCACGACTTCCAGGAACCGCTGACCTTCACCCATAACCGGGTCGAAGGCCGCAGCGAATACACGCAGCTGCTCTACATCCCGTCGCATGCGCCGTTCGACCTGTGGGACCGCAACAAGCGCGGCGGCATCAAGCTGTATGTGAAGCGCGTCTTCATCATGGACGATGCCGAACAGCTGATGCCGGTCTACCTGCGCTTCGTCAAGGGCGTGATCGATTCCAGCGACCTGCCGCTCAACGTGTCCCGCGAGATCCTGCAGGAGTCGCGCGATGTCAAGGTCATCCGCGAAGGCTCGACCAAGCGCGTGCTGGGCATGCTGGAAGAACTGGCCAACGGCGACGAGCAGGACCAGAAGGACAAGTACGCCACCTTCTGGAAGGAGTTTGGCCAGGTGCTGAAGGAAGGCATCGGCGAGGACAGCAACAACAAGGAACGCATCGCCAAGCTGCTGCGCTTCGCGTCGACCCAGAATGACAACGACGCGCAAACCGTGTCCTTCGAAGAGTACGTGTCGCGCATGAAGGAAGGCCAGGACAAGATCTACTACGTCACGGCCGACAGCTATGCGGCCGCCAAGAACAGCCCGCACCTCGAAATCTTCCGCAAGAAGGGCGTCGAAGTGCTGCTGCTGACCGACCGCGTCGACGAGTGGATGCTGTCCTTCCTGCAGGATTTCGACGGCAAGGAACTGGTGTCGGTGGCCAAGGGCGACCTCGACCTCGGCAAGCTGGAAGACGAGGCCGAGAAGAAGCAGCACGAGGAAACGGAGGTCCAGTACAAGGACCTGGTCGAGAAGATGAAGACCGCGCTGGCCGACAAGGCCAAGGAAGTGCGCGTGACCTTCCGGCTGACCGACTCTCCGGCCTGCCTGGTGGCGGACGAGAACGAGCTGTCCGGCAACCTGGTGCGCATGCTGAAGGCGGCCGGGCAGAACGCGCCGGAGTCCAAGCCCATCCTGGAAATCAACCCGGACCACCCGCTGGTGCAGCGCCTGAAGTACGAGGACGGCAAGTTCGACGACTGGGCCAACATCCTGTTCGACCAGGCTGCGCTGGCCGAAGGCGGCACGCTGGCGGACCCGGCCGGGTTCGTGAAGCGGCTCAATGAAATGCTGCTGGGTATGGCGTCGCGCTAAGTCCCGATAGAAGATGGTGGGATGGCGGGTACGGTTTGCAGTGATACCAACCCAAGTCATGGCGTACCGGTTGAGGCCGATAGTTCCGATTCGCCAGCGTGGTCGTAGGGTGTAATGTGCGCAGCGCATTACACCACTCGCCAACCAACCGCCATCGCCTGTTCGCAACGAATGGTGTAATGCGCTTTCGCTTATTACACCCTACGGAGCTTCATGGCCCCGCGTGAACCGGGATTGGCATAACACGCCGGACCCGGCATCCATGCAGTTCAAAGGGAGTGCCAAGCGCTCCTGCATTGCACGCGCGGCGGCCTTGGCTGGCGCGCGCGAGATGTGGATTGTGCGGGTCAGGCAAGCGCCAATGAAGCAAGGCGTCGACCGGGCACAGCGCCTTGCTGCCGCACCCTGCGCATCGTTCGCACGCTGCGCATCGTTATTTCTCAAGCAGTCTTTACTTCAGGCATGCAACGCCGCCAGCAGGTCCCGGCTGCGTATCCCCCCGTCCTTGCCCTGCTGCGCCTGATGCACCAGCGCGACGATGCGCCGGTTCGCCGGCGCATCCAGCCCAAACTTTTCCGCCAGCGCCACCACCGCGCCATTGAGGTAATCGATCTCGGTGCGCCGCCCTGCCTGCAGGTCTTCCCACATCGACGACCGCGCTTCCGAGTCGATGCGCAGCGCTGACGCGGCGACACGGGTGAACAGCCAGTTCGGCAGGCGCATCAGGCGTGACAGGCGCGTTGGCGGCACCTTGCCGATCTGCGCCGGCGCGATGCCGGCCGCCGCCAGCGCATGCAACGCTTCGTCGATCAGCAGCGCCAGGCAGCGCCGGTAATCACGGTCGGACAGCTGCGCCTTCAGCGGCAGGCCGGACAGCGCATTGACCGGGTTGTTCAGGTTCATCAGCAGCTTGCCCCACTGGACCGCGACAAAATCGGTCCGCTGCACCAGCGGCAGCCCGGCGACCTCGAACATCGGCAGCCATGGCGCCAGCGCCGGCGACGCCTCGACCATCAGGCTGCCTTCGGTGCCGCGGTGAAAACGGCTGCCCGGAAGCTGGACCACGTTGAACGGCACCATCCCGGCCAATACCGTGCGTCCCGGCAGCGCGCGCCGCAGAACATCCGCATTGCCGATGCCGTTTTGCAGGCTGACGACCAGCGCATCCGGCGCCGCATATTGGGCCAGCAGATGCGCGACGCCCTCGGTATCGGCGCTTTTCACGGTGACCAGCACGAGTGCGGCGCCGGCAAGCACGGCCGGGTCCTCGCCGCAATGGACCTGCGCAGCGGACAGCGAGCTGTTGCGCCCGTCCATGTCGCTGATCGTCAATCCATGCAATGCGACCTGCTCGCACATGCGCGCACGGCCGATCAGCGTGACATCGGCCCCGGCGGCGATCAGCGCGCCGCCAACGTAGGCGCCGATGGAGCCGGCGCCAAGAACAGCAATGCGGGTAGCGCTCATGTCTCGCTCCTCAAGGGTTTTTCCGCAACAGGCGCATCGCTCGGGTCCATGCGTCCCATTGTCAGTTCGGATTCGGTTGGCAAAGCGGCGAGTATAGCGAAAGCCGTTGAGCGCGTGCATGGGCAGGATGGCTGAAACCGGTCGCATGGAACCGGCCTGACCGAATTACTACCAAGCCAGCCTTTACCTGAAAGGCACCCTGATGGCTGACCCGAGAATCCTTTCCCGACGCGACTCCCATTCGCACAGCGACGTGAGCGATGCAGTTTCCTCTTCCACCAGCCCAAGGGACACCGCCCCCTCCGCCAGCGCGGCGCCAGCGCCCGTCATGCGGTCTGGTCCTCCGGGCCAGCGCACGCTGCTTGTCCCAGACGTCAACGCACCTACCTTGCCCGCGCATGGCGCACCGGTTGCTGCCCTTGCAGTGCTGCAGCAGGCAACCTGCCCTGCGACTCCCATTGCCGCTCCGTCGGAGTGGGCATGGGACGCCAGGGCGGGCATCCTGACCCTGAACAAGGTTTTCATTTTCGAGGAAGAGATCCGGGATCTGCTGGAGAACTATCCGGACGCCCAACACGTTGTCGTTCAGCCGGATCTTGTAACGGACTCTGCCCTGCGGCTGATCGGTTTGCTGGGGGCAGCAACCAAGGTCACCTCGATTCATTTCAGCCGGCCGATAAACTCGCGCGGCGGCACCGACGCCCGGCCCTACCTCGACTCACATAGCGCCGAAGCGCTCGCCGACCTGGTGAAAAAAAATCCAGCGCTGACGAAGCTGGCATTTTCAAAATGCCCGTACATTACGTCCGAGTTCTTCAATGCGCTGGCAAACCATCTGAAAGATAACCTGACGGTTGCAGCGATCGAAATTTCGAACAGCGGCGATGTACCGATGGAGCAAACGGAATCACTTCTTGGCCAAGCTATTGCGGGGCTACTCTCGAAGAACAGAGGCGTCAGGACCGTCATTGCTCCTGCAAACCGTATCTCCGGCAGCGGCGCCGCGGCAATAGGCGCTGCGCTCGCGCGGAACAAGAGCCTGACAACGCTTGACCTCGGTTTCAACGGCATCGACAGCGATGGCGCACGGGCGCTTTTCGACGGACTCCGAAAAAACAAGAAAACCGCGTTGAGCAGACTGGATCTTTCCAGGTGTGCGATGGATGAACGGTCTGCTAAAAGCCTGGGCAAGCTTTTGAAAAAAAATACCTCGATGACTGAAATCATCGTCGGGAATGTGAAGGATCCCGAAGGTCGCCGGCATATCGCCAATGGAGTGTCGGCAAACAAGTCCGGGTGCAATGTCCGGTTCGCCTGACTGTGAAAGTGTGAAACCGGGATAGGCGCAGCTCGCCGGAACCGGCGCTTCACGGTTGCAAAGCCTGCCGCCATGCTTCCGTTCCAGGCGCGCCAGTGAAAACGGATGCCTGCGCTTGCAGCGGGCTCACCCCGAAGCCGGTATCATGGCGCGCTTTGCCCGTCTCCCATGAAACCTTCGTCTCCAGGCAGCCCGGCACAGGTCGGCATATCGGCAGCCGACGCACCCACCTGGCTGCCCATGCTGTTCGCCGTCGCCTGCGGTCTGATCGTCGCCAACCTGTACTACGGGCAGCCCCTCGCCGGACCGATCGCGGCCGAGCTCGGCATGTCGCCGGCGGCCGCCGGCCTGCTGGTCACGCTGACGCAGGTCGGCTACGGCCTGGGCCTGCTCTTCATCGTTCCGCTGGGCGACATCCTTGAAAACCGTCGGCTGGTGCTGACGCTGATTGCCTGTTGCGCGTTAGCGCTGCTGTCCGCCGCAATGGTGCGCAGTGCGCCGGTGTTCCTGGCCGCGGCCGCGGCGATCGGCTTCACCTCGGTCACGGTACAGATCCTGGTGCCGTGGTCGGCGCACCTGGCCAGCGACGCCAACCGCGGACGCGTGGTGGGCAACGTCATGAGCGGCCTGCTGATGGGCATCATGCTGGCGCGGCCGGTCGCGAGCTTTGTCGCCTCGCTGTGGGGCTGGCATGCGATCTACCTGCTGTCGGCAGCGCTGATGCTGGCGCTGGCGGTGCTTTTGCTGCTCATCCTGCCGTCACGCCGGCCCGAAGCCAAGCTGCCGTATGCGAAGCTGCTCGGGTCGCTGTGGTGGCTGGCGCGCACGCAGCCGGTGCTGCAGCGCCGGGCACTGCAGCAGGCCTGCCTGTTCGGCGCATTCAGCCTGTTCTGGACCACCGTGCCCTTGTTCCTCGCGAGTCCGGCGTTTGGTCTCAGCCAGCGCGGTATCGCGCTGTTCGCCTTGGCCGGCGTCGCCGGCGCGGTCGCCGCACCCATCAGCGGACGCCTGGCCGACCGCGGCCACGGCCGAAAAGTGAGCATCGTGGCAATGCTGATGGTCGCCGGCGGTTTCCTGATGAGCCTTGCCGGACAGGATGGATCGCTGCTGGCGCTGGGCCTGCTGACCCTCGCCGCCATCGTGCTGGACTACGGCGTTACCGCCAACCTGATCACCGGCCAGCGCGCCATCTTCGGCTTGGACGCCGAATACCGGAGCCGCCTGAACGGCCTGTTCATGGCGAGTTTCTTCATGGGCGGCGCGGCCTGCTCGGCGCTGGGCGCATGGGCCTATGCGCATGGCGGATGGACGCTGGCCTGCTGGGTGGGGTTCGCGCTGCCGGTCATGGCGCTGGTGCATTTCCTGGCCAGCACGAGCAAACGGTGAACGGCCTGCATCCTGGCTGCGTTCACTGCTGGTGCGGATGCCAAGCTATCGAGCATTAAGCCTGGCATCCACAAAACGCCATTGCAGTGTTTAGAAATCGGCCTGGTCTTTCTGGTAGGCCGGATCGTAGGGACCGGCGGGAAGCCCCTGGCCTTTGGTATAGATGGCGCGCGCATTTGCCTGGCGGGCAAGTGGCATGTAGTTGGGCGCCGCCTTCGCCATTGCGGCAACGACCGCCTGGGCAATCAGCCCCGCCAGCCCGCCACCCGAATTATTCTGCGGCTGATAGACCAGGGTCTGGGCGTTCTCCCATAGCGTGTTTCCGGTCGCCGTGCTTTTCAGTATGTATTTCAGGCTCACGGTGACGGACGTGCTGAAGACGACATACTTGGCGTTCCACTGTTCTATCGAGATGTACATCACTGCATCCGACCCGAACAGCTTGCCCAGGCGTTCCGGCTCGCTTGCGTGGACCATGTCGGCATCGCCAAGTCCATCATCTTCCAGCACGCGCTTTACTAGATGCACGGGAAACACGTAATAGCCGCGTTCGGCAAGCGGCTTGCCGATGGTGGTCAGGAAGTAGTCCGGCGCATTGACTTCCACGCTCCTGTTTATCGCCGGGACGATCAGGATGGACCGAGGCTGCTCCGTACGGATTGCGGAATAGTCCTTGTGGGCGGGTGGCGTCACGCAGGCCGACAGTGCGACAGCACAGGCCATGGACATGAATATCTTGATAAAACGAACCATGGCTGCTAATCCTTTGCCGTTGAAGATTTGGTGGACCGGGCTTCAGCCTGCCGGATCATGATGGACATTAACTGCCCTGATTCAGGCCAATCCGTTTTTTCCTTTTCAAACTGGGCGACTGCTTCCCCCGCCTTCCCGCTCTGCATCAGGAAGTAGCCATATTCCGCATGGATGCCGGGGGCTACCTTCCTGCTGGTCTGTTCGGATGACCGGATGATGCTTTCCATTTCCGTCAGATGCGCATCGAGCCGGGTGGGATCCTGGTAATAGCCATATAACGACCCGTCATAATTGCCCCAGTTATATTTAGCCGGCGCCACGCAGGCGCTCAGCAGGGTTATCGGCAGGATCGCGGACAGCAAATAGGCAATACGCATCATTTCGCTCCTGAACTGGTGACGATCGCCCTGGTCTCGCCGTTGCCGACCAGGGTTTTTTCGCTATGTATGGTCTGCCCGTTTCGCTTCAGTTCGACGAGGTGCACGCCTTCTTCGACCAGGAGCACGCCGGGATTGCCGTTGTAATGATCAGCTGGTCCGATAGTGATGCCATCGACCACCAGCGTCACGTCCGGCTCGGCGTTCGGAAAGGCCAGCTTTGGCCGGACAGCGCCCGATCTGACAGACGTTTCGGGCAGCGCGCAGGCCGACAGGCTCGCCAGCAGCGTCAATGCGACAAGTATTTTCATGTTCAATCCTTCGATTCCGCGATATATAGCGTGCTGCCTGCGCCGGCGGCGACTGCGCCGGAAATGAGTTCCGCGACCGAGCCTTCATTGCTCTCGTTGTCGCCGAACAGGCTGGTGATCCGGGCCTTGCCGATCATCGTGGACGGCAAGGCGATGTCGAATCCCGACTGCTGGCTGCGTATCACGTCTCCCTGCTTCATCACGGAAACCAGGTCGCCAGGCTTCAGGCCCTGCCGTAGGCCGCCCGAAATGTAGAACTGCTTGCCCTCCGCCCTGAGGATGTCGGTGCGCCATGGGCGCTCCTCCAGCTTGGACATCAGCGCATTCTGCACATCCGAGATAGCGGCGCCGATCGCCCGGTCGTTCAGAGTGCCGTCGTAATTCGCCTTGCTGCCGAATCCGGCGACTTCTCCGGATTCGGTGCTGGCTTCTCCCGTCCCGGTGGCGGTGAAGAAAACATGGCCGGTGCGTGCATCGGCCAGGCGTATCTCCACTTTTGCACGGGCGGTCTGCACCTTTGTCGCGCTGAGAAAACCTGATTTCCCGGTCGTGCTACGCCCGAATTCGGTGACCGACCCGAGCACGAGCGCATCGACGCCGATCAGGTTAGCCTGCTTGAGCATCGCCTGCTCCTTCTGCAGCTTTGCCAGGTCCTGCCGCTCGAATACCAGAAATTTGTTTGAGCTGACCAATCGGTTCATCAGCATGTCCGATGCTTGTTTGCCCAACGGATCGCTGTCGGCATCGACCTGAAACGTCTTTCCGTAGCGGGTCTCATTCGAGAACCGGCCGATCGCTATCTTTCGTTTAAAGGTCTTTACCGACGGCAGAATTGATTGCTGTTGGGCGGCTGCCTGCTGCGCCCTGCTGACCGGCGCTTCGATGGGCTGCTGCGGCGGAGTGGTGACGGCACAAGCCGCAAGGAACGGCAGCAGCAACAGCACGCTTGAATTTTTCATAGGTCCTGACTTAAAAAATATGACTGGCATGAATGAAGAAAGCGGATTCCGCGACCGCCTGATCGGGCGGTCCGTAAAGTTAATTTGCAGGGGAGACGCTTCCGAGGAATATTTTTAGACTATTAATAAGTTTATTTAGGGAAATTAATCACCTGAATTGGGGAGGTCTCCGTCGCCAGCAAGGATTCAGCGCTGCATGGCTGTCAACTGAAATGTCTGCCATTACTGCCGAACAGCCGTCGAGCCGCCAACCTCCTCAAAAAGGCCATCGTCCGTTTCGTGGGCATCGCGGTGCGCGACTACAATCCCCTATGCCCCCTGCCCCCCCATCCCAGACGGCCGCCCTGTCCGGCCTCGCTCCCGTCCTCGATCCCGCCATCCGTACCCTTATCCTCGGCAGCTTTCCCGGCGCGGCGTCGCTGCAGGCGCAGCGCTATTACGCCCATCCGCGCAACCAGTTCTGGCCGCTGCTGGGCGCGGTGCTGGATGAGCCGCTGGCCGAACTGCCCTATGAAGCCCGGCTGCAGCGGCTGCTGTCCCGCCATATCGGCCTGTGGGATGCGCTGGAAGGCTGCGAGCGGGAAGGCAGCCTGGATGCCGCGATCCGCCGGCCGCAGGCGAATGATCACCTGCTGCTGAAAGACCTGTGCCCGCTGCTGCGCCGGGTTTGCTTCAATGGCAAGGCCGCCGGCCGTTATGCGACGCTGTATGCCGACGCCGGCTACGAGGTGCTCGTATTGCCGTCGAGCTCGCCGGCGAACGCGCAACTGTCTTTTGCGGCGAAGCTTGCGCTGTGGCACGGCATCAACCGATAATCCGGCATGCTTATCAAACGCAAGTCCATTGAAAAGGAAGAGTCGCTGCGCGGCTCCCGTCCCGAAGCCAGCGCCCGCCTGGCACGCAAGCCGAAGTTCGCCCCGGTGACGCTGTCGGAGGAAGCCGGGGTGCGCTACCTGCATTTCGGCACCGAATGGGTGCAGGGCGCGATGCGCCTGCGCAAGCCCGACTGGATCGAACTCGAATACGCGCAGCAGATGATGGCGTGGATGCTGTTCCTGCCCGAACCCGGCCATGTCGTGCAGCTCGGCCTGGGCACCGGGGCGCTGACCAAGTTCAGCTACCGCCAGTTTCCCCGAGCCCGGGTGAGCGCGGTGGAACTCAACCCGTCGGTGGTCGCCATCTGCGAGTCGATGTTCAAGCTGCCGCCCGAGGACGACCGGCTGACCGTGTTTGAAATGGATGCAGGCGAATTCGTCGCCGACCCGGCCCGGCGCGGTGCGATCGACGTGCTGCAGATCGACCTGTACGACGCCACCGCCCGCGGCCCGGTGCTGGACACGCCCGAATTCTACGCGGACTGCGCGGCCTGCCTGGCGCCGGGCGGCATGGTGACCGTGAACCTGTTCGGCGACCATCCGAGCTATGCGAAGAACCTGAAGGCGATGAAGCATGCGTTCGCCGATGTGATCGCGCTGCCCGAGGTACACGACGGCAACGTGGTGGCGCTGGCCTTCCGCGACAAGCCGGTGCTGGACTTCGCGCTGCTGCACGAGCGCGCCGACGCGATCCGCGCCGCCACCAGGCTGCCGGCGCGGACCTGGGTCAACGGCATCCAGACGGCGCGCAAGGCCTGATCCGATGAGCGCCCAGCCGCCGAAGCCGCTAGACCTGCACCAGGTCTTCACCTGGCTGGTGGCCGACCGCATCGTCGCGCAGGCCGATGCGCGGGCGCTGTACAACCAGGCGCTGGGCCTGCAGAAATCCAGCGCGATGGCGATGCACCCGCTGGTCGCGGTGGCGCAGGCCAAGCTGCAGTCGGCCAAGCCGCCGCACCGGCCGCTGACGCTGGACTGGCTGACCGAATGGGTCGCGGGCCGCAGCGGCCTGGCTTTCTACCGCATCGACCCGCTGAAGATCGATTTCACGCGCGTGGCCGACGTGATGTCGGCCGCATATGCGTCGCGCTTCAACATCCTGCCGGTCGAGATGTCGGCAACCGAGCTGACCATCGCCACCGCCGACCCGTTTCGGGTCGACTGGATGCCCGAGATCGCCAAGGTCAGCCGGCGCGAAGTCAGGCTGGTCATGGCCAGTCCGCTCGACATCGCGCAGTACACCGCCCAGTTCTTCGCGCTGGCGAAGTCGATCAAGGGCGCCAGCCGCCAGGGCGGGCAGGACCTGGCGCTGCGCAACAACTTCGAGCAGCTGGTGGAACTGGGCAAGGGCAACCGCCAGCTCGACGCCAATGACCAGCACATCATCAACATCGTCGACTGGCTGTGGCAGTACGCGTTCGAGCAGCGCGCCTCCGACATCCACCTTGAACCGAAGCGCGAGGCCGGGCTGGTGCGCTTCCGCATCGACGGCCTGCTGCACCAGGTCTACCAGGTGCCGCCGACCGTGCTGCTGGCGATGACTTCCCGTATCAAGCTGCTGGGCCGGATGGACGTGGTCGAGAAGCGCCGGCCGCAGGACGGCCGGGTGAAGACCCGCGCCGCCAACGGGCAGGAAATCGAACTGCGACTGTCGACCCTGCCCACCGCGTTCGGCGAAAAGCTGGTGATGCGCATCTTCGACCCGGAAGTGGTGGTCAAGACGCTGGCCGACCTCGGTTTCCCGGCCGCCGACGCGGCCCGCTGGGATGCGCTGACCTCGCGTCCCAACGGCATCCTGCTGGTCACCGGCCCCACCGGCTCAGGCAAGACCAGCACGCTGTACACCACGCTCAAGGCGCTCGCCACCGCGGAGGTGAATGTCTGCACGGTGGAAGACCCGATCGAGATGGTGGAGCCGGCATTCAACCAGATGCAGGTGCAGAACGGCATCGACCTGTCCTTCGCCGACGGCGTGCGGGCGCTGATGCGGCAGGACCCGGACATCATCATGGTCGGCGAGATACGCGACCTGGCAACCGCCGAAATGGCAATACAGGCGGCGCTGACCGGCCATTTGGTGCTGTCCACGCTGCATACCAATGATGCGCCATCGGCGGTGATGCGCCTGCTGGAACTGGGCGTGCCGCATTACCTGCTGGAGGCCACGCTGGCCGGCGTGCTCGCGCAGCGCCTGGTGCGGCTGCTCTGCCCGCACTGCAAGAGCGACGACGGCGTATTGTCGGACGAGGTCTGGGCCAGCCTGACGCCGGGCACGCCGCTGCCGAAGCCGGAACGGGTTTATCGCCCGGTCGGCTGCCCGGAGTGCCGCCAGACCGGCTATCGCGGCCGCTCCGGCCTGTATGAGCTGCTGACCGTCACGCCGGCATTCTCGCGGCTGATCGGCGCGCGCACCGACAACCACCAGTTGATGCGCCAGGGGCTGGCCGACGGCATGACGCCGCTGCGCGTGGCCGGCGCCCATAAGGTAGCGGAAGGACTGACCACGGCCGACGAAGTGCTGAAGGTCACCGCAGCGATGAATGCGCCCGCCGGTTAGTTGTATTTTTCAGACTGATTGTCAGTCTCTAATATTTCCAGATCGCAATATGTTAATATCCATAACAATAACATCGCGAATCAGTCCAACTTGAATCCTCTCATCACGCAGCGCCTGCAGCTTTGCACGACCTTGCCGACCCTCCCGGCAGTCGCGCTTCGGGTGGTCGACCTGGCCAATTCGCCGGATGTGCATATGCGGGAACTGTGCGACACGGTCGCCCGCGACCCGGCGCTGACCGCCAAGCTGCTCAGGGTGTCGAACTCGGCGTTCTACCAGAGCCGGCGCAAGCCTTCCAATGTGCGCGAGGCGGTCGGGCTGATGGGCATGCGGGCCTCGGTGATGATTGCGCTGTCGTTCACGCTGACAAATGCCTTCCGCAGCCAGTCCGGCGCGCGGCTGGACATGACGCTGTTCTGGCGGCGCGCGCTGCTGTCGGCGCTGGCGGCCAGGGCGCTGGGCGCGCGGCGCGGGCTGGAATATATCGACGACCTGTTCACTGCGGCGCTGCTGCAGGATGTCGGCGTGCTGGCGCTCGCGAGCATGATGCCGGACGAATACGCGCCGGTCTATGCGAGCGCACGCGACAACGACGCGCTGCTGGAAGCAGAACGGGCCGCGTTCGACTGCGGCCATGACGAGGCCGGGCACTGGCTGCTGGCGCGCTGGAAACTGCCCGACTACCTGGCGCAGGCCTGCCTGGCCAGCCACGCGCTGCAGGCCGAGCCGGAACCGGGCATGCATGCGTGCATCGCGGCATCCGGGCCGGTGGCCGACCTGGTGCTCTACCCCGGCAACGCCGCCGTCGCCAGCCGCGCAGCCATCGCCGCGGCGCGGCTGGGACTGGACGCCGCCGCCATCTCCGACGCCCTGAAGCAGCTGGCCAATGAAGCGCCGGCGATGGAAGAACTGTTCGACATCACCCTGTTCCGGCCGTCCGACGCGGCCGCGATCATGGCGCAGGCGCAGGAACTGCTGGTGACGCACCAGCTCCACGAGATGCGCGAGATGGAAGCCCGCTCGCAGCGCGACGCCCTGACCGGCGCGCACAACCGGCGGCATTTCGAGGAAGTCGTCCGGCGCGAGTTCGAGCTGTCGAACCGGCACGGCTGGCCGCTGACGGTCGCCCTGCTCGACATCGACCATTTCAAGTCGGTCAACGACACCTACGGCCACCAGGCCGGCGACATGGTGCTCATTTCCATGGTGCGCACCATCATGAAGGAATTGCGTCAGGAAGATCTGTTCGCCCGCTTCGGCGGCGAGGAGTTCGCGCTGGTGCTGCCCGGCACGTCGATTGCCGCGGCCGGCAACCTGCTGCTGCGGCTCAAGCGCGTGGTGTCCGGGCTGATGGTGCGGCACGAGGACCAGCTGGTGACGGTCACCGCCTCCTTCGGGATGGCGTCGCACATGGATGGCGAGCGCCGCTTCGACACGCATGAAGCCTTCATCAAGGCCGCGGACGAGGCGCTGTATGCGGCCAAGCACGCGGGACGCGACCGGGTCGCCGAACATGACGAGAATGGCGGCTTCGTGTTCCGCCAGTAAGCGCAGGAATTGACTTCCGGCGGCCATCTTCGGCAAACAGCCCGATGCGGCGGCAGCCGGCAGGCGTCAGACGGCGAACGCGCGTAAAACTTGCGTCAG
Source organism: Noviherbaspirillum suwonense (assembly GCF_900182955.1). Taxonomy (GTDB): domain Bacteria; phylum Pseudomonadota; class Gammaproteobacteria; order Burkholderiales; family Burkholderiaceae_D; genus Noviherbaspirillum_A; species Noviherbaspirillum_A suwonense. The sequence goes on from NZ_FXUL01000028.1 coordinate 65,890, forward strand.
AAGTCGATCAGGAAGCCCAGCCCCAGCGCCCTCTGCGCATAGTTGTAGTCGATCAGCGTCTGCCCGTAGCCTGAAAACACCTGCACATAGCCCTTCAGCCCGGCCGCCACCGGGAAAGCCCAGCTTGCCTGCAGCGCGCCATGCCGTGTGCTGAAATTGCGGCGCGCAGTCAGCGACAGTTCATGCCCGTCGTAGCGCCAGACAGCATTGACATCGCCGCGGCCCATGTAGTCGAGGATATCGGGATTATCGTCGTCCGGCCCGCCGTCCAGCCGCCGCCACACCCGTGCGCTGAGCGCCAGCGCGCCGTATTCCATTCCCAGCTGCGCATAGACCCGGTTCCAGCTGCGCGACAGCGTGCCGGACTGCCCGTTGGACTGGTGCACCACGCCGAGGTTGACGAAACGGGCATGCAGCCCGCCCAGCGCCACGTCCATCGGCAGCACCGCCATCAGTTCAGGTTGGTAGTTCGTCTCGCGGAACGGCCGCGATGCCGCCGTGTTGTAGGCCTGCCAGTAGCTCTGCTGGGTGTAGCCGAACCAGAGGTCGCCGCGGGTGCCGGCCGCGCGCTCGACCAGCTTGGTCTTGAAACCGAGCTGGAAAGCGAGTTCGACATGGTCGGGGCCGACCGACGAGCGCGAGGAAAGCGGATTGCCCGGCCTGAACGGCTCGCCGTTGGGCGCGGAATTCAGGCTGGCGAGCAGCAGGTAGTTGTCATTGTGCGGACGGAAGCGGAAGGTGCCGCGCTTGTCGGCGTCGTCCAGCTCCCAGTGCCGCGACAGGAAGCTGCCGGCGCTGGCGCCCGGCGCGGCGCTGCCCGCCGCCGGCTGTGCCGCGTCGGCCACCGCCGCCGGAGAAGCTGCCGGGGAAACTGCGGGCACCGGCTCCGGAGACTGCGCCGCCCTGCCGCTGGCGCGATCGTAGCAGGCCAGCCGCTCGCCATCGTCGGCGAGGCCGGCGCAGGCGGACAGCACGGCAGGAACGGCGGCGTGGCTTGCGCCCATGGAAGCGAGCAGGAGTAAAAAGGCGGTGCGGCGCGGCGAGATCGACATGACTGGGAACGGAAAATGAGCCGGCCTCGGCGGCCGGAAGGCGCAGATTGTAGCCTGCCTTGCCCGAAGATGACCGGCGACAACAGGCAATTGCGGTTTAGCGCACAGACTGGCCCTTGCGAACGCGATAACCTTCGCGCATTGATTGTCCAGGAGACCACGATGCATATGAAATTATCGGCAATGCCGGCAGCCAGGCCGTTCCAGGCGCTTGCGCTGGCCCTTCTGCTTGCGCCGCTGGGCGCAGCGCAGGCCCAGAGCATGGAATACCGGCGCGGCTACGACGACGGCTACCGGGCCGGCATGGACGCGGCCCGCGGCGGCAACATGGGCGGCCCGGGCATGGTGGAGCCAGGCGGCGGCCGCAGGCGCATCATCATCGAGGACGCGGTCTACGGCGACCGCGACGGCGTCTGCGATGCGCGCCCAGCGGTGCAGGCCATGGTGGAACGGCAGCGCGAACCGCTGGTGCGGGCGGACAACCGCCTGTGCGGCGACCCTGCCCCGCGCCGCGCCAAGACGCTGGAGATCACCTACCGCTGCGGCAACGGCCGCATGCTGCGCACGGCGCTGCGGGAAGACACGCAGGCCGTGCTGAGTTGCCGCGGCTAAGCCGCGGCAACCCGTTCCAACGCGCGCCGCTCAGCGCGTGAAGCCCAGCTTGCGCCGGGCGGGCTGGCGGCCCTGCCATAGCGCAAGCAGCGCAATGCCGGCGCCAATGGCGACCGCGGTCGTGCGCGGATGCAGCGTTGCCGCCGTGTATGGCGCGGACTCGAATACCACGCCCTTGTGGCCCTGGCGCTCGCGTCCGCCGGCGCCCGGCGCCGGAGAATAAAGGCTGTTGTCGTCCCGGTCGCCTGCGGGCTGGTCGGTGCGCTGCTGCTTGAACATCAGCCGCTTCATCAGCGAGTCGAGCACCGCCGGCGCATGATGCGCGGTCGACGAGGTCAGCTTGGAGGCGGCGCCGACATAGACGTCGCGGTGCGGATGCTGGGCCGCGGTCAGGATCGCGTTGGCGACCAGGTCGGGCGCATAGATCGGCGGCGGCAGCTTGGGCTCGACGTCCATGTAGTTCTTCGCATGCGGCACGAACATCGTGTCGATCGCCGCCGGCTTGATCAGCGTGACCGACACCGGCGCTTCCTCTTCCATCAGCTCGATGCGCAGCGAATCGGTGAAGCCCTTCACCGCATGCTTGGACGCCGCATACATGCCCTGCAGCGGCACCGCCGAATCCGACAGCTCGCTGCCCAGGTTGATCAGCGCGCCGCCCTTTTTCTTCAGGTGCTCGACGGCTGCCAGCGAACCGTGGACCACGCCCCAGAAATTGGTGTCGAACAACCGGCGCTGGTCTTCCCGCGATACTTCCTCGTTGCGTCCAAAGATCGAGATGCCGGCGTTGTTGACCCAGGTGTCGAAACCGCCGAAATGCTCGATCGCCTTGCGCGCGGCGGCCCTGACCTCTTCCTCCCGGCCGACGTCGGCGACGACGCAGATCACTTCGGCGCCCAGCGCGCGCAAGTCGCCGGCAATGGTTTCCAGCGCGTCGCCGTTGCGGGCCACCAGCACCAGCCGCGCGCCGCGCTCCGCGGCCATCCGCGCGGTCGTGAGGCCGATGCCGCTGGAGGCGCCGGTGATCACGATGACCTGCTCTGCGAGACTCTTGAGTTGCGTTTTCATCTGCTTGTCCTTTTATCCAAGTGGGAACACTGCCCAGTCTGCACTTCACACCGCATGCTGCCAGACCCGCGGCCCCGAAGGTAATCAGCAAAGCCCCCAATCCCGTGTCGGCGCATTCCTACCGCGCGGGCGCTTTCTTCCGGATCAGGACTCCCTGCCCGCGCCGATGTCCGCAAAGTCACCGCGCAGCCGGCGCACTCCGGCGGCCAGCAGGCTCACATCCAGGCCGACCGCGACAAAGGTGCAGCCCAGCGCCAGGTAATGCCGCGCCAGCGCCTGGTCGGTGTTCAGGATGCCGGCCGCCTTGCCGCTGGCGACGATGCGGCGTATCGCGTCGTCGATCGCGGCCAGCACATCCGGATGGCCGGCGTCGCCGCGATGGCCCAGCGACGCGGCGAGATCGGCCGGACCGATGAAGACGCCGTCGACCCCGTCGACCGCGCAGATCGCGTCGAGGTTGTCGAGCGCGGCACGGGTCTCGGCCTGCACCAGCAGGCACACCTGGTCATTCGCATGGTCCAGGTAATCGGCCTCTGCGCCCCAGCGCGACACCCTGGCGACGAAGCTGCCCACGCCGCGCCTGCCCTGCGGAGGATAGCGGGTCGCCGCCACCAGGCGCTGCGCCTGCGCGGCATCGTCGACCATCGGGACAAGCAGCGTCTGCGCGCCGATGTCGAGCAGCTGCTTGACCAGCGCCGTGTCGTCGCTGACCGCGCGCACCACCGCGTGGCCCGGATAGGCGGCCACCGCCTGCAGCTGCGCAAGCATGCTGCGCACGTCGTTCGGCCCATGCTCGCCGTCGACCAGCAGCCAGTCGAAGCCGGCGGTCGCGCAGATCTCGGCGGTGTAGGGATTGGCGAGGGACATCCACAAGCCGATCTGCGGCTGGCGGGCTTGTAGGGCGGACTTGAACTGGTTGCGATGCATGGCACACTCCGTGGCGCTGGTCGGACCTGCATGGTAACGGCAATCGGCATGCGAACGCATCGTGGCAACGTGGCGTCGTTGCATACCTTCGTCCATCACGACCATCGCAATCCGCCGGGCAGCCCGCCGCGCTATCATTCGCGTCACCGACAAGCCAAGGCCGCCAATCACTCCATGCACTACGCGCTGACGCCCCGCACCTTCCTGTACAGCCATTATTTTTCCACCGGGCTGCGCATCGCCACCGGCGTCCTCGGCCTGACCCTGCTGACCCTCTGGGCCACGCGGCTCGACCTGGCGATGGTGGTCTGCATCGGCGCGCTGTGCACCAGCCTGATGGACCTGCCCAGTCCCCTGCGCCACAAGTTCAACGAAATGCTGGCCAGCGTGCTGCTGGGCTCCGCGGTCACGCTGGTCATCAGCCTGTGCGCGCCGGTCCACTGGCTGCTGGGCATCATGGTGGCGCTGGTGAGCTTCTTCGCCAGCATGATGGTGGCATTCGGCCGCAAGGGCCTGCCGCTGCAGTTCGCCGCGCTGTTCGTCATGTCGCTGGCCATGCAGACCGAGCTGCGGCCGCTGCAGGCGCTCGCGCATGCCGGCCTGTTCATGGCTGGCGGGCTGGCCTACCTGGCCTATGCCATCGCGATTGCCTGGATGCTGCGCCGGCGCATCAAGGAACAGGTGCTGGCCGAGGCGCTGTATGAACTGGCGCTGTATGTCAGCACCAAGGCCGGATTCTACGATGTCCATGTGGACCTCAACACGCAGTCGAATGCGCTGATCCGCCGCCAGGTCGTGCTGGCCGAACGGCAGCAGGCGGCGCGCGACCTGATACTGCGCGGCCCGCGCACCGAACGCGACAAGGTGCTGGTGCAGGTGCATTACGCGATGCTGGACCTGTACGAGCTGGTGCTGGCGACCTACACCGACTATGCGCTGCTGCGCCGCCAGTTCGCCGATGCCGACGTGCTGACCTGGATGCGCGACCTGATCGCCAAGGCCGCCACCGACATCGAGTCGCTCGCGTTCGCGATCACCAGCCACCGCCCGTCGGTGCAGCGGGTCAGCTACGCGGCGGAGCTGAAGGCGCTGTCGGCTGCGCTGGAGGAAATGGAGACGATGGAGCGGCAGCCTGTCGGCGAGGAGGCGCTGGCCATGCTTCGTTCCTCGTTCAGCCGCATCAGCGGCATGGTCGGCATGATCGCCCAGCTGCACCGCGCCACGCAGCCGGATGCCGAAGGCCTGGAACTGGCGCCGGCCAACGACATGACGCCTTTCCTGACGCAGCAGAAATACGAGTTCGGCGTGCTGCGCCAGAACATGCGGATGGATTCGCCGATCTTCCGATTCTCGCTGCGTGTGCTGCTGGCCGTGGGCCTCGGACTGCTGGTGGCCGAACACCTTCCCTATGCGTCGCATGGCTACTGGATCGTGCTGACCATTGCCGTGATCCTGAAGCCGACCTTCAGCATGACCCGCCAGCGCCGGCGCGACCGCGTCGTCGGCACGCTGGTCGGCTGCGGGCTGACCGCGCTCATCCTGCATGTCACCCGCGAACCGGCGGTGCTGCTGGGCCTGCTGTTCATCGCCACCGCCGCCGGACCGGCGTTCGTCCAGATCAAGTACCGCTATACCGCGGTTGCCGCCAGCATGCAGATCCTGCTGCAGATGAGCCTGCTGCTGCCCGACAGCAGCCATGTCGTCAGCGAGCGCCTGCTCGACACCCTGATCGGCGCGGCCATTGCCACGCTGTTCAGCTTCGTGCTTCCTAGCTGGGAATACCGCACGCTGCCGGGCCTGCTGCGCAACGTGCTGCAGGCCGGCGTCGACTACATCGCCGCGGCGCGCGAGCTGCTGCAGGCGCGGGTCGAGAACGACTTCGTCTACCGCCTGCGGCGCAAGCAGTTCACCGACCACCTGGCCGCGCTGTCGGCAGCGCTGATGCGGATGCAGGACGAGCCGGCCAGCAAGCGGCGCGCGGTCGAGGAGATCAACCAGTTCATCCTGCAGAACTACCTGGTGGCGTCGCAGGTCGCCGCGATCCGGCTGCTGCTGCGCAACCACGCGGACGCGCTGCCGCGCGAGACGGTCAATGCGTGGCTGGACGAAGCCTGCGACCGGGCAAGCCTGACGCTGCAGCAGGCATTCGCCGCGCTCGATTCCGGCGTCGCGCCTGCGCCCGTCCCCGCCGAAACGGTGGAAGCGCATGGCGCCTGGTCGGGCTGGGCGCCGCTGAAACGCCGCACCAGGATGCTGCTGACGGATGCGCGCAAGGTTGGGCTGCAGGCGGCAGCCGTCGCGCGGGCGCTGCGGCAAGCGCCATGACGGGCAGCGCTGCCCGGAGGCGCGCGCAGTAGGTCAGGAGCGGCTGCCCGTGCCGGCTTGACGGCGCAGGCCAGGTGCCGAGCCTGCCGCACCCGTCGCACCCGTCGCACCCGTCAGTCGGCGTCGCCCTGCCCGCCCAGCAGCTTCAGCAGCGCATCGGACTCGATCGGCTTGACCAGGTGGTGGTCGAAGCCGGCCGCGCGGGAGCGTTCGCGGTCTTCCTTCTGGCCATAGCCGGTGACGGCCACGATCAGCGCGCCGGCGGTTTCCGGCCGCGCGCGCAGCCGCCGCGCGACTTCGTAGCCGTCGATGCCAGGCAGGCCGATGTCCAGCACCACCGCATCCGGCACGAAGGATTGCGCGATGGCGAGCGCGGCCATGCCTTCGTAGGCAATCTCGACGTCGTTCCCGCCAAGCTTCAGCATCATCGCCAGCGCGTCGACCGCGTCGCGGTTGTCGTCCACCACCAGGATCCGGCGCGCCGGCGGCGCGGCAATGGTCGCCGGCACGCCGGCGTCGGCCGTCCGCGCGATACCCGGCGCCGGCAGCCGCACCACGAATTCGCTGCCCATGCGTTCGCCGGCGCTGTGCGCCTCGACCGTGCCGCCATGCAGCTCGGTCAGCTGCTTGACCACCGACAGGCCGATGCCCAGCCCGCCCAGCGACCGGTCCAGCGAACGCTCGGCCTGCAGGAACAGGTTGAACACATGCGGCAGGATCTGGGGCGACATGCCGACGCCGTTGTCGGCCACGCGTATCACCAGCCAGGCGCCGTCGCGCTCCAGGCTCACGCGGATGATGCCGCCGGCCTCGGTGTACTTGGCCGCATTGTTGACCAGGTTGCCGATCACCTGCGTCAGGCGGGTCGAATCGCCGCGCAGCATCTGCTGCTGCGACAGCCCGTGCGTTTCCAGCCTGTGGCCGCGCGCCTCCAGCAGCGGCCGGTTCATTTCGATCGCGCGCAGCACCATGGCGGCGGCGTCGACCTGCTCGTCGCGCAGCGCGATCTTGCCGGTGGAAATGCGGGACACGTCCATCAGGTCGTCGACCAGGCGCGACAGGTGGCGGGTCTGGCGGTCGATGACTTCGCGCGCTTTCCTGACCTGCGGCGGCGCATCCGGCGACACCAGCTCCATGATCTTCACCGCGCTGGAGATCGGCGCCAGCGGATTGCGCAGTTCATGCGCCAGCATTGCCAGGAATTCGTCCTTGCGCTGGTCCGCCAGCAGCAGCGCCACTTCGGCGCGCTTGCGTTCGCTGACATCGAGCACGATGCCGCTGCTGCTTCCCGGCGCGTCGGCACGGCTGTCGGCCTTGCCGCGCACTTCGATCCATCGCGCCTCGGCGCCGCCCGCCGGCGGCAGCTCGACCTCGCAGCGATAGGATGCATGCCGGACCAGCGCGTCCTCCGCCATCTCGCGCAGCCTGGCGCGGTCGGCCTCGGGCAGGAAACACCAGTCGCCGCCGTCGCTGCGCCAGGCTGCGCCGAAGAGGACCGTGGCATTGTCCGAAAAACGGGTCTCGCCGCTATGCAGGTCCCAGGTCCATGCGGCCATGTTTGCGGCCTGCAGGCCCTCGCGCAGCCGCTCCTCGCTTTCACGCACCGCACGCTCCGCCTGTTCCAGCGGCGTCAGGTCGGTATTCGTGCCGAACCACTGCACCACGCTGCCGCCGGCATCGCGCAGCGGCGCCAGCTGGGTCAGGAAGCGGCGCGCCTGGCGGTCGGCGCCGCGCATCGAGATGGTCAGGGAAAAAGCTTCGCCGCTGGCGATGCCTGCGCGCCACTGGCTGATGACGCCGGGCGTGTCCGCTTCGTCCAGCGACTGCCGCCAGCCGTCGCCCGCAGCCTGGCCCGGCGCAATGCCGGTGTAGGCGTACCAGCGGTCGTTGTACCATTCCACCTCGCCGGCGGCGCTGGCGATCCAGGCCATCTGCGGAATCGTGTTGGCAAGCTGGTGGAAGCGCTCGCTTTCGTTCTGGAGCTGCGCATGCTGCCGATGCAGCCGGTCCACCATGTGATTGATCGAATGGGCAAGGCTCGCCACTTCGCGGCTGCCGCGCACTTCCGCACGGCGTCCGCCGAAGCCGTCGCGCACGACGCTGCTGGAGAAACCCTCCAGCCGGCGGAGGTCGTGCGTCAGCGCCAGCGCCAGGCGCGCGCCCAGCAGCAGCACCGCGGTGGCCAGGGCCAGCACCACCGCCAGGATCAGCGCGTAATGCGGCAGCAGCGCGCTGTAGTCGACCGGGCTGGCGCCAGTGCGCACCAGGGTCAGCCCCAGGTCGCTATAAACCGGCGGCACGCTGACCGCGCGCTGGCTTTCGGACGATCCGGCCTTGCGCCCGCCTGCGACCAGCCGGATCGCACGATCCTTTTCGATGTCGTCCAGCCGCACCTTGTAGATCAGCGCGCCTTCCGGCGTCTGCGTGCGGGTGTAGCGCAGCAGCCGGACGGCCAGCAGCTCCGGCCCATCCGGCGCATCCATCACCGTCGCCGTGTCGACAGCCTTCTCGAGTTGCCGCCGCAGCCATGCCAGCTGCGCCGGTGAAAACTGCGCGCCGCTGCTTTCGCTGATCGCATTGCCCTCGAAGTCGGTCAGCATCAGCTGCACCGGCACGCCGTTGACCTGGCGCGCGCCGTTCAGATAGGGCCGCAGATAGGTCTCGCGGCCGGCGCTGTCGACCAGCGCATTGGCGAGGATCGCGCTGTCGGCGACCTCGCCCAGCCGCGTCGCCAGCGCCTGGAGCGAACCGTGGACGCTGGCTTCGTGGAAGTCCATTTCCTTCGTCTGCAGCGCCCGCAAGCCGGATGCATGCTGCTGCGCCACCAGCGCCCAGGATGCGAACAGCGTCAGCAGCAGCGCGGCGGCCGCCAGCGCCGCCGCCGAGAATGCGAAGCGGCGCGCAAGGCTGCCGGCGGCGAGGCGGTCGAACAGCATGCTACCGGCCAGCCGGGACGAGCACGCCGTCCGGGCGGAAACGGGCCATCAGCAGCTGCTCCGGGCCGAGCGCCTCGTGCCGGCTGCGCGTGAAGGGCGGGTTGTAGCGACGCACCAGGCCGCGGTAGCTTCCCAGCCTCTCCAGTGCGTCCCGCACCGCCGGCCGCTCGGCGCTGCCGGCCTTCTCGATGGCCCGCGCCAGCAGGTGCACGCCGTCATATGCGTGGGCGACGCCGACCGGCGCCTGGATATCCTCGATGCGGCGCACCGGCGACAGCGTCGCCACGGTCTTCATGAAGGCAGCCAGCGGTTTCGGATCGGCCTTGAAGAAGCTGAACGTCTGGATCACCGAAAAGTCCACCTGCTGCAGCGCCGGCCCGGCCTGGCCCACGAAATTGCCGCCCGTGACGCCCCAATGGCTGATCACGGGCAGCCTCTGTGCCGGCGGCAGCGCGGCGATCTCCTTGACCAGGATCGCGGCCTCGTCGTCATTGGCCACCAGCACGACAGCCTGGGCGCCGGCTGCCAGCAGGCGCTGGTAGCCCGGCATCAGCGTGCTGTCGCGCCAGTTGTACCAGGCAGTCTGGACGATGCTTGCACGGCCCTTGCCGCTGCCGGCATAGCGGTCGGCTGCCGCCTGGTTGCTGCGGCCCCACGAGGTGCTGGTCAGCAGCAGGCCGACGCGATGCAGGCCGCGCTGCTCCGCGCTCCTCAGCATGTGCGGCATGGCCAGGCTGTCGCGCAGCGACACGCGGAACATGTAGTTCGGCTCGCTGCCATTGTCGACGATCGCGTCGGCCGACGACCAGACCGCGATGAACGGCAGCTTCGCCGCCGCCAGCGTGGGCAGCTGCTCGATCAGCACCGGGCTGAATCGCCCGCCGAACACGGCGACCAGGTTGGGCATGGCCGCCAGTTCCTTGATATTGCGGATGCCGCGCGCCGGAATCGAGCGGTGGTCCCTGGTGACCAGTTCCAGCATGCGGCCGCCGAGCACCCCACCGCCGGCATTGATCTCGGCGATGGCCGTGCGCATGCCCAGTTCGACCGCCTGCGCCGAGATGCTGTTGTCGAGCCCGAATTCCGCGTCCAGGCCCACCAGCACCGGCTGCTTGCCTGCGCCATGCGCCGCAGTCACGGTGAGGAACAGGAAGAGGAAAAGGCAGCGCAGCCTGCGGCGATGCTTCTGGAACGGAAAAAGCGCCATGTAGAAATCCGGGAAATGGGAGCGCATTTTATCGCAATACACATCGGCCACGGTTCACCGGAAGTCCAGTGCTTGCGTGTAACGGCGCAGGTGACCTGCAGGCGGCAGCCGGCGCTTACACCCTATCGGCTTCCAGGAAGGAGTTGTTTCGAAAGGCGGCTTCCATCCTGCCGATCTCCTTCATGACCGCAAATCGCTGAACGGCGTCGGCGATCCCTGCGCACCGGGCCTTCAGCCGCAGGAAGTCTGCGTATCCGGCGTCGGCATGCCTGCTCTCCGGGTTGATGGACCGCAGTTCGATCAGGACCAGCCATGCATCCCTGATATCGGCGTCCAGCAGCGCAGCCTCCCCGCGGAACAGTTCAAGTATGTTTGCTCCTTGCGGAAGCCGCAGGTCCTGGCTGCAGGCCAGCGCGTAAAGCACGCGGCCCCGCTCCTGCATCGGCAGCGTCGCCAGGGCAGCAAGCAGGAAATGGAATACCCTGCCTCTGCCCCATGTCGATCTTCGTTCCCCGGGCAATAGACCGACCTGGCACAACTGGTATAGCGCCTCGGCCTTGACCGGATCGGGGAGCGATCCGACCAAGCCGAATGCGCGGTCGACCGACGCGGACACCGACGACGCGACCTGCGGATGCGCCATCGGCATCGCCGACACATGCGACAGCACGCCGACGGCGATCCTCCTGCGCGAAACCGGCGCGAACCCATCCGCGATGTCGAGCAGCCAGCCATGCGACCGGTGCAGCAAATCTTCATCGAAATTCACTTTGGCATAGTTGAGGAAATGCGCCAGCGCGCCCTCGTCCAGCCCCTGTAGGCATTGGAGGATGCGCTTGAGAATCCGGTCGGCGCCGTCAACGGCCTTATCGGCCAGGTACAGTTGTTGCAGGGTGGCGTCGATATAGGCCCGCGGCAGATAAGCCAGGTGCGCAGTATTCAGGCGAAGAGACCATCCGCCGGACTTCACCATCTGAAGTTCCCCGGCGTCCGGGTTCAACGCGATCAGCAGGTCGAACAGGACCAGGGAGCGCATATCCGGGTGAACGGCAGGCAGATGCGCAAGGATTGCGTCGGCGACCTCGGGCTTCAGCGAGCCGTGCGCATGTTTCAGGTAGATCGACAAGGCGATGATGAATCTTTCGGCCTCCGGCAAACGCTCGACCTGCCGCACCAGGAACCTGACGATCTCCGGCGCATTGCGGCATTCTGTCAGCAGGGTTTTCAGCATGCGGTACAGGCAGGCAAATGCGCCGTCCCGGCCCACGGTCTCATCCCACAGCGCCTTGAATGCGGCCGCGCTCGTCGGGTCGTCCAGGCACTGGGGGGCCAGCGCAAGGAGCCTGACCTGCGTCATGCCGCGCCGGTCCGCCGGGATCCGCATGCCGACAGCCATTACCGCCTTGTAGAACGTCCTGAACCTGGCCTGCTGCTCGGGGGCCGCAGCCAGGCTGAGCGAGCGTGACGCCTCCGAGACCAGCAGCGCGCCGAGGCCGTCGAAGAGGCAGGCCAACTCATGGGTCGACATTATTTCGCATTCAGGCAGCCATGCCAGCACCCGTTCCATCAATTCGTATGTGAAGCCGGCTTCGAAAGGCCGGGTGAGCGCTTCGTATATGTAGCCGCCGAGTTCCCTCGATACGGCATCGCGATGCGCTTCGGGCAAAGCAAGCATCTGGTGAAACAGCTGGTCGGCGAACTGAAGCTGTACCGGCGACGGGTAGGCACCGAGCCGGAATGCGAGACAGCGCAGCATGCCGGCCTTCCAGAACGGAGGCCAGTCGGCAATGCGCGACAGCACGCCTGCGACAAATACCGATGCGGATGCGTCCTGGCCGCCCCCGGTGAATTCCCTGCTCATCAGCTCGGCCAGCAATGCCAGCGCGTCCTTATACGCTTGCGGCAAGCCGTCGCCCGGCTCCAGCATCGCTGCCTCGCGCAGAGGCCCGTCCAGGATGCGGCGCCGCAGACTCGCGAAATCAGGGTGTTTGCGATGGCCTGCCATCAGGTAGATGATCAGCGCCAGCTTCGATTGCGGGTCCAGCCTGAGCGAGTCGCCGGCGCTGGAGATCGCCGACAGGCAGCCCTTGCCGAGCTTGTATATGTCCGGGCGGTCAGTCACGCAATCCGTAAGCCGCGTCAGGAAGTAAAGGCGATCGTCGACCGGCAAGCGGTCTCCGGCGCTGTGCATCGCTAGCAGCATCGCCGAAAACAATGCATGGAATGCCACCGGCGACGACTCGCCCTGAAGGCGCGCGACCTGCGTCTCGAAGTAAAGCCGCACCCGCGCATCGTCGGTCTCGCGATGGAAATAGGGATGCGCCTGCGCCAGGAAGCAGACGTCCCGCCGGTCCCCGGACACCGCCACGAGCCGGACGATCCGGCCCATTGCGTCGGCATCGAAATGGCGGCTGCCATCGTCCTGTGGAACGCCGATGGGCGGCCGAGCGCACGTGGCGAGGCTGCCTGTGACGACGCTGGAAGGCGGCAGCGGCAAGTTGAGGCTCGGATACATGGAGATTGCTCCCTGGTTTGAAGGAGCAACTCAGTACCTCGCGCTGAAGTGCGGTTCAGAACGGGGCCTGCAGCATTTACGTCGAATGGTCGCCGATGCATCCGCGGCATCGAACGTACCGCGATCCGGAGCATGCCGTCCGGGAGCCGGTTCTTCGCGTGGCGTCGCCTGCCCAATGTCCCGGGCGTCAGGACCGGGCGCTGGACTCCGGCCGCTTCGGGCCGCGGCATGCGGTTGCCGAAGCCGATGCCCGGGGTCCTGTCAGAAAGTCTGCCAGTCGTCGCCGGAAACCGGTGCAGGCAACCTTTCGTTCGCTGCAATCGCAGGCATGGCAGCCGTCGCGGTTGGCGCAGGCGCGGCAGGCGCGCCTGCCTCGAGCCGGAATACCTGCACGGCGGCCAGCAGCTGCTGCGCTTGGGCCTGCAGCGCGCCGGCCGCGGCGGCCGCCTCCTCGACCAGCGCCGCATTCTGCTGCGTGGCCTGGTCCATTTGCACGATGGCCTGGTTGACCTGCCCGATGCCGTCGCTCTGTTCGGCGCTGGCCGAGCTGATCTGGCCCATCATCTCGGTCACATGGCGCACGCTGGCGACGACTTCCTTCATGGTCTCGCCGGCCTGCTGCGCCAGCCGGGTGCCGCCATCGACCTGGCTGACCGAGTCGGTAATCAGGGATTTGATCTCACGCGCCGCGGAAGCGCTCTTCTGCGCGAGGCTGCGCACCTCGGTCGCGACCACGGCGAAGCCGCGGCCGTGCTCGCCCGCGCGCGCCGCTTCCACCGCCGCATTCAGCGCCAGGATGTTGGTCTGGAATGCAATGCCGTCGATGACGCCGATGATGTCTGCGATGCGGTGCGACGCGGCATTGATGGCGCCCATGGTCTGCACCACTTCCGACACCACCTGCCCGCCCCTGACCGCCACGCCGGACGCCGCCAGCGCCAGTTCGTTGGCGGCGCGCGCATTGTCCTCGTTCTGCCGCACCGTCGAATTGAGCTGCTCCATCGACGACGCGGTTTCCTCCAGCGAACTGGCCTGCTGCTCGGTGCGCGAGGACAGGTCCATATTGCCCGACGCGATCTGGCCCGAAGCGGTGACGATGGTGTCGGTACCGACGCGCACGCGCGAGACGATGTCCTTCAGGCTGTCGTTCATCTTCTTCAACGCCTGCATCAGCTTGCCGGTCTCATCGTTCCCGTTCACCGCGATATGCTGGGTCAGGTCGCCCGCCGCCACCGCGCTGGCAATGCGCACCGCTTCATCGAGCGGCCCGGTAATGGCGCGCACCAGCCTGTAGCCGATGACGAGCGCCAGCAGCAGCCCCAGCGCCACCGCCGCCGAACAGGTATTGCGCACCCACTGATAGACCGTCTGGCTGCGCTCGAAATCGGCGCGGGCGATCCCGGACTGCAGCTTGATCAGTTTATCGATCGCGTTCTGCATCGGGACGGACAGCGTGGTGACCGGGCCATGCAGCAGTTCGATCGCATGGCCGGTATCGTCGCCGCGCACCGCCTGCGTCGCCGGCACCAGTCCTTCGTCCAGGTACATCTTGCGCGCCGCGGTGAACTGCTCGGCAAGCTTTTGCTCGTCAGCCGTCTTCCTGCCAGCCGCATACGTCTTCCACAGCGCATCCGCTTCCTTGCGGTTCGCTTCGAGTTCCGTCATCAGGCCGCCGATTTTGGTCGACTCGGCCGTCATCGCGCGCGCCAGCAGGATCTCGTTACGACTGATCAGGCGCGCCACGGCGTCGATCTGGCTGGTGGCGACCAGGCGATCCTGGTACAGCGACTCGATGTCGTCATTGGCGAACTTCAGGCTGACAATGCCGATGACGCCGCCGGCGACGAGTTGCAGGGACAGAAAACCGATCACGAAGATCAGGCGGGTCTTGATGGTGAGATTCTTGAGCATTGCGGTAGGTGGGATGGGGACAGGATGCCGACGTTATCGGACGGAAACGGTGAAACTTGAGGGGGGTGGTGGGCGTGTCGGCACGCGGGGCCGGTTATTGATGTTGGTATGGCAATGGCATGTGGCGTCAATGACGTCTGCGCAGCGACCGTTGCGGTTGCAGTTAGCGCCGCGCAGCGACCGTTGCGGTTGCGGTTGCAGTTGCAGTTGCAGTTGCAGTTGCCTGTGAAGTGGCCGTTGCCGTTGCAGTGAATCCCCGTTAGATGGCGACGCGTCGCCAGCACCTGAAACGGATAAAGAAGCGTCCGCTGTCTGAGCGTAGCGAGTTTCGGACGCTTCCCGTTTCAGGTGCTGGCGGCGCGTGCAGTCCGCGCAGCGGACCGCCATCGTAGGGGTCGCCTTTTTTGCCCCACTT
>NZ_FXUL01000029.1 GCF_900182955.1 Noviherbaspirillum suwonense
GGAGTAGCCGGGTGTTCGGCCCGGCAGCCGACCCGCTTTTTTGCTTCGCCAAAAAAGTGGGGCAAAAAAGGCGACCCCTACGATGGCGGTCCGCTGCGCGGACTGCACGCGCCGCCAGCACCTGAAACGGGAAGCGTCCGAAACTCGCTTCGCTCAGACAGCGGACGCTTCTTTATCCGTTTCAGGCACTGGCGACGCGTCGCCATCTAACGGGGATTCACTGCAACGGCAACGACCACTACATAAGCAACAGCCACTGCCACAGCAACGGCAACGGCCAGTTCACAAACAACCGCAACAGTCGCTGCGCGGAACGTCAACAGCAACAGCAACAGCAACTGTCGCTGCGCGGGCCACGGCAACCGCAAATGTCCTTTTACACCTTGGGGATAGCCCTTGCGCCGCGGATCGCTAACCCGATCGACCTTCACACCTGCCCGCCAGGCGCACCGTTACGCCCCCATTCCCCAATATCCCATCTATCGATCAACGTCTTCCCCAAGCACATTGCGCAACAAGTGAGCCGCATCAGCACAAGCCTGCAGGAACGCAAGGAAGGACTCGTCTTCGCCGCTGTCCGCCGCCAGCGGCGCGCAACCATAGAGAACCAGGTTGCTGGAATCGGGATCGAGAGCGGTCAGCATCGTAAAGGGTGCGGGCAGCATGAGCTGGTGTTCGACGATGGACTGGCATAGCGTAGGCAGCGTGGCCGGTGCCGGCCGGCCTATCTCGATATAGATCTTGATGAAGCCCGACCAGGCTTCGAGACGGAAATGGGTGGGCAGGCCATCGATGGTCATCGCCTGCTGCGCAACGGCTTGCGCATGTTCGGCTGCGGGAATGCCTGCCAGCCGGCATAGCCGGTCCAGCATCGCGACATAGGCCGGCTCCGGCGTCATGCCCTTCGCTCGAACGGCACCATGGATGTCGTCAATGCGGCGCCGACCACGGAGCTGGTGATGACGGTGCCGATCGAGGCGCGCGGGACGCCGGCCCTTTGCAGCAGGGACAGGCCGATGCGCGTGTCGAGCAGCGCCGGCACCATGAACAGGAGTCCGCCTGCCAGGTAGACCTCGGGCCTTGCCGCCACGCGCTGCGGCAGGCGCGGCTTGACCGGCGGCAGCTGGCGGGCGACCAGCTTGCGGCCGCGGATGCGGTGGTAGCTCAACGACAGGCTGCTGCCGACAATGGCGGCGGCGACCTGCGCGGTGCAGCGGGCCAGGACGAAGTTGATCGGGTAACGGGCTGCAACCTCGGCCACGCACTTGGGAAAACGTGTCCAGAAGCCGGTCCATGCCTGCTGGCTCGTGGCGGCGATGCGGGCGCCGGCGCTGCCTGGCCTGGCGCACCAGGTCTCGGTCAGGTGGGCCTGCAGCGCGAAGGCCGGGATGAAGGGCAGCAAGCCCAGCAGCATGCCGGCGCACTCCCCTTGCCGGCCGGGCGGCGGCGTGAAGCGCATCGCCGACGGCTGCTGCTGATCGGCATACAGCAGGCCGCCCGCCACCAGCCGCAGCGGCCGCAGCGGCGCGGGCAGCAGCGGCGCGACCACGACCGGCGCCATGAAGGCGATGGCGGTGGAGCGCAATCCGCGCATGACATAGCGAACGGCCGACACCGGCTCGGGCTGCCTCGTGCGGCGCGGGCCGCTGGTGACGGGATGATCGGGGCGCTGTGCCGCGCCGGAGCGTTCGATGTTCTTCATGACGCCGTGAGTAGCGCGTCGATTCAGGCTGCTGCATGCGCCTACCCAATTTCGGGGAGAGCTTGCGACGCCTCAAGTCCATGCCGAAGATGCGTCGATTGTCGTACGGCGGCAGCGCCGTGGCCGTGTTGCAGTGATGAACGGATGGGGATGGCGCTGGCCGCAGCGCCGCGTCGGAAACCGGCGGCAAGGATTGCCGCGAGCAGCGGCAACCACAACCACAACCACAACCTTTGTCGGGAGGAATGCCGGAAAGCCGGACCGACGGCTTTCCGGCGCGGGCGCTCTACGGCTTGAGCACCACTTTCACGCACTGGTCCTGCTTGTCGCGGAACATCTTGTAGGCCTCGGGCGCCTGCTCCAGCGGCATCCGGTGGGTGATGATCACGCTCGGATCGATCTCGCCCTTCTGCACCCGGTCCAGCAGCGGCTTCAGATAACGCTGCACATGCGTCTGGCCGGTCTTCAGGGTCAGCGAACGGTTCATGAAGGAGCCGATCGGCATCTTGTCGAGGAAGCCGCCGTACACGCCGGGGATGGACACCACGCCGCCGTTGCGGCAGGCCATCAGCGCTTCCCGCAGCGCATTCGGACGCTCGGTCTCCAGCATCATCGCCTGCTTGACCCGGTCATAGGCGCCGACCAGGCCGACGCCATGCGCTTCCATGCCGACCGCGTCGATGCAGGCGTCCGGGCCTCGGCCGCCGGTGATGGTCTTGAGCGCGTCAAGCACATCGACTTCCTCGTAGTTGATGGTCTCGGCCCGCGACAGTTCGCGCGCCATGCGCAGCCGTTCGGGGAAGCGGTCGATGGCGATCACCCGTTCCGCGCCCAGCAGGTAGGCGCTCTGGATGGCGAACTGGCCGACCGGGCCGCAGCCCCAGACCGCCACCACGTGGCCGGGCTTGATGTCGCAGTTTTCCGCGGCCATGTAGCCGGTGGGCAGGATGTCGGACAGGAACAGCACCTTCTCGTCGTCCAGCCCGTCGGGCACCCTGATCGGGCCGACGTCGGCATACGGTACGCGGACATATTCGGCCTGGCCGCCCGCATAGCCGCCGGTCAGGTGGGAGTAGCCGAAGATGCCGGCCGGCGAATGACCCCACATCTTTTCCGCCATCGGCGCGTTGGGGTTGGAGTTCTCGCACAGCGAATGCTGCTGCTCTTCGCAGAAGAAGCATTGTCCGCAGGCGATAGGGAATGGCACCACGACGCGGTCGCCCACCTTCAGATTGGTCACGGCGCTGCCCAGCTCGACCACTTCGCCCATGAACTCGTGGCCCAGGATGTCGCCCTTTTCCATGGTCGGGATGTAGCCGTCGTACAGGTGCAGGTCGGACCCGCAGATCGCGGTCGACGTGATCTTCAGGATCGCGTCGCGCGGGTTGAGCAGCTTCGGGTCGGGCACGTTGTCGACCCGCACGTCCTTGGCGCCATGCCAGCATAGTGCTCTCATCCTGGTACTCCTTTTTTAATTAGTTTCACCATCGCGCTACGTTCGCCCGCGCTCTGGCCTTCGGTCGTCGTGATTTCGCCGGTCTCGATGAGCTGTTTGAAGCGGCGCAGGTCGCCATCCATCTGCTGGGACGGGTTCTCGCCGAACAGCTTGGCCACCAGCGCGCCGGCCTTGCCGCCGGGCGGCTTGTACTGCATCTCGACGCGGACGATGGTGCCGCGCCCGCCCGGCGCCGGCTCGAAGCGCACGGTGCCGCCATTGTCGACATCGGCGCCGTCGACCGAGTGCCAGGACAGCAGTTCGCCCGGCTGGTCGGCGCTGATCTCGGCGTCCCATTCGACGTTGGCGCCGATCGGCGCCCTGGCCTTCCAGTGCGAACGGGTGTCGGTGATCTTTTCCACCGCTTCCAGGTGCTGCATGAATTCAGGGAAGCGGTCGAAGTTGCGCCAGAAGCGATAGCAGTCGTCCGGCGACTTGTTGATGGTGATGCATTTTTCAACCACCAGCGCGCCCGATTCGGTCGTGCGCTCGCCCATGGTCTGGCGTGCGCCCTGCTTGACGGCGGCGCCCATGTCGAGCATGGCCGCGGCGGCGACGCCGGCCCCGGCCAGCGCCAGGCGGCTGCCCCGCCCACGCCTGGCGGCATGGGAGACCGAGCTTCCCAGCAGCGTCAGCTCCAGCGCGATGGAGGCCAGGCGCGCGAGCCCGAGCGACTGCGGCGCGCCGCGCGTGAGGATGCTGGCCGCGCTGGCGATGGACAGCGCGCCGGATGCGCGCACCACGCCCGGGTGCGCATGCACGCCGGTCGAGCGCGTCACCTGCCGCGGCGCCAGCAGCTGCGCAATGCCCAGCCCGAGGATCACCATGCCGGCTCCGACCTGCAGCGGTGACAGCCCGTCGCCGGCAGGCGCCTCGTAGCGGAATTCCTTGCCCGGCGGCCGCGCGCGCAGCGCGCTGCCGGGATCGGGCCGGGCTGCCTGCCCGGTGTCGGTATCAGTCTCGGTATTGGTATCGTTCATGCAATCCTCCTTGTGGCTGGCCGCCGCGTCGCCCTGTCCAGCAACGCTCCCGGCCGCCGGTTGACATGGCGCACTGCCATGAAGGCAATGGCCGCCCGTTCGCGAAAAAATTAGTCAATTTTGCAAGACTGGTAGTTCTGTAATATTCGGGCTACCTGAGCGCTTGTTGATTTCACGCATACGACACGGGACCGCGCCCCAAGACTGCGACATGAGACCGCCATGATTACCCACGGACATTTCCTGCACGATGCGCCCACGGGCCTCCCCGACGAAATCAGCGAAGTCATGCTGACCGGCCGCGACCTGCGCATCGAACGCATCGTCTCGCACGGGCAGGCGTCGCCGCCCGGCTACTGGTACGACCAGGAAGAGGATGAATGGGTGATGCTGCTCGAGGGCGAAGCAACGCTGCGCTTCGAGGCCGGCGACGCGCTGCTGCGGCTCACGCCCGGCATGCATGCGCACATCCCGGCGCATGCGCGGCACCGGGTCGAATGGACCGCGCCCGGCAAAGACACCATCTGGCTGGCGGTTTTCTATCGCAATGCCTGAATGGCAAGGCGTCCGCCGGGGCTGGCGATATACTGGCGGTCTCTGTTCCCTTATTACGGCAAGCGCATGCACGCAGGCAGACCCGCAGCAAAAAGCACGCCCGCCGATCCCGGCATGAAGTTCGGCAAGCCCGACGCCGGCTTCCGCGCCCGCCTCTACACCATCATCTTCGAAGCCGAGACGCGTGCCGGCCGCCTGTTCGACCTGAGCCTGATCGTCGCCATCCTGCTGAGCATTACCGTGGTCGTGCTCGACAGCGTGCAGGCGGTATCGGCAAATTATGGCGACGTGCTGGGCATGCTGGAATGGTTCTTCACGCTGCTGTTTACGCTGGAGTACCTGGCCCGGCTGTATTGCGTGCGCCGGCCGCTGCGCTATGCAACCAGCTTTTTCGGCGTCATCGATTTCCTGTCCGTGCTGCCGACCTACCTGGCCCTGATGATGCCGGGCGCCCATGTGCTGCTGGACGTGCGCATCCTGCGGCTGCTGCGCATCTTCCGCATATTGAAGCTGACCTCCTATGTGGAGGAATACGGCATGCTGAACCGCGCGCTGATAGCAAGCCGCCGCAAGATCCTGATCTTCCTGTCGGTCGTGATGATGGTGGTGCTGCTGCTCGGCACGGTCATGTACGTCGTCGAAGGCCCGGGCAATGGCTACACCAGCATTCCGACCTCCGTCTACTGGGCCATCACCGCGATCACGACCGTGGGCTTCGGCGACATCGTGCCCAAGACCGACATCGGGCGCGCGATTTCCTCATTGATGATGCTGCTGGGCTGGGGCATCCTCGCTGTTCCGACCGGCATTATCAGCTCCGAGCTGACGGCGCAGCATGGCCGGCTGCGGGCCACCACCCGGACCTGCCATGAATGCCTGAGCGAAGGACATGAGTACAGCGCGAAGTTCTGCAAGGACTGCGGCGCGCCGCTGCCGCCCCTGGAGTCGACCGCGGCGCGCTGACGGCGGCCTGTGCATTCGCTTCCCCATGATTTTGAAAACCATCCTATCCTGACCATGACTGATTCCCTGCCCGGCCCGCTGTCGGCCGACCAGATCCTGCGCTTCGAGGCCGAAGGCTACCTGCTGCTGCGCGGCATGGTGCCTGCCGCGGACTGCGAGCGCATGCTGGCCGTCACGCAGGACCACCTGCGCCGCGCCGTCCCGCCGATCGAATACGAAGCCGAAGTCGGCTACGAGGGCGCGCCGGCCTCGCTGGACGCGCCCGGCGGGCGCACCGCGCGCCGCCTGCGCAATGCCTGGCAGCGCGACGCCAGCTTCCACGACTGGGCGGCCAGCCCTACCCTCGTCGCCGGCCTCGGCCAGCTGCTGCGCGAGGACGTGGTGCTGAGCCTGGCGCATCACAACTGCGTGATGACCAAGCACCCGGACTTCGGCACCGCGACCGGCTGGCATCGCGACATACGCTACTGGTCGTTCACCCGGCCCGACCTGATCTCGGTCTGGCTGGCCCTGGGACACGAGGAAGCCGGCAATGGCGCGCTGAAATTCATCCCAGGCTCGCACCGCATACCGCTGGCGCCGGGCCAGATGGACGCGCTCGATTTCCTGCGGCCCGAGGTGCCTGAGAACCAGGCCTTGTTTGCCCAGGGCGTAACGCCGGTGCTGGAGCGTGGCGACGTGGTGCTGTTCCACAGCAAGCTGTTCCATGCGGCGGGGCGCAATGACAGTACGCAGATGAAGGCGTCGGTGGTATTTGCGTATCGGGGCAAGTCGAATGTGCCGCTGGCAGGAACGAAGTCGGCTGCTGCAGGGGAGGTTGCTGTCGGAACGCAATGAACTCCGATCGATCTTTTCTCACCCATGTCTACCAGCGTGCCACATCGGCATGCCGGCATCCCTGAAGTTAATTAACGAGGAAGAGACATGAGCGCATCGAGCGAAAAGCCGGAAGACGGGAACACCGAAGCAAAAGGACAGCAGCACGAGGGAATGCTGGATGCTGATGCCGAGAAAATATTGGACATGAACGCGCTGGGAGAGGTATCAGGAGGAGGGTTGCCTCGCGTTGAGCGTCCTTTAATCATCGAGGGCGTTTTATACGACCCTGACAAGCCTATCGGCGGCCGAGAAGGCAAGAGCGGCGCCTGAAGCAGAAGCAGGGTTCGTGGCTTAATGGGCGAAAACGCATTACGCCAACCCTCATCGCTTTCACGGCTCGCTATCCCGCCACTCCCTCACCCACTCCGGCGGCATCAGCTGTGCCAGCGCGCCGGTGTCCGCAACCAGATTCCCCAGCCCCGCCGGCACGATGGCCACGCCCTCGGTCAGCAAATGCATGCGGCTCTTTGATTTCTTCTCCACCATTGGTCGATATGATCTTGGCCCTGCTGCTGCGATGATCGTCCGTGCCTTCCGGCTTGGCATCGCCGGGCTCATGGCAGAGGCGATCCGCCATCTCGGCGCCCATGCGCAGCCAACTTAAACGCCACTCCCGCCTTGACATGCCGAATAACGTCTTGCACGCACCGTTCCCATGCTGAATTTTCCGAAAAACCAGTGTCACGCGCTGTTGCACATCGAGCGCCGCGAAAACGAGCGGCCAGCCGACGACGAAACCGCTACCATTAATAACCGGCTCATCCAAGGAGCGCGTCTGGAATCGCCGGAACAACATCCAACCGGCACGCCCCTGACCGCGCCAATAAAGCCCGTGGTCACCCTGCTCGATCCAGCGCCAAAATCCCTTCTGCCGGTTACTCCGCCTGTCACTCTGCCAGGTACATCATTTAGCTTGCCCATAACCTCATCCTTGCCCGTTTGGAGACAGCCGGGTCAAGCCCGCCCGGCAGCCTGTGGCACGGACATGCGTTCCGAGACTGACATGCGATTGCAAAACATCGCGAAGCAGGTATTGGACGCACAACAGCCTGCATTGGAAGAGGTGAAGGACGCCATCCGAGACGTCAAGCTTCACTCACTGCCGGTCGTCCTTGAATGGCTCCAATTCTGCGGAACGCTCTGTTTGCATTATGATGCACAAGACGACAAGGAAGAGCTGTCGCAGTGTCTCGAGCAAGTCCTGCTTCGCATCTCCACCTTACGGTGTTCCAGCGATCCTGCCCACTTCAACATGGCAAAAGCTTCCTTGCGTTCCACAAGTATTCCTGCCGGCTTCATACGCATTATCCAGCGCGCCAGGGACAGCAAATGGCAGAACGGGCGATTAAACAGTTTGGTTCTACGGGCAAAAATTGCGACAACCATAAAGCGGGCACTTGAGCAATCGAGAGTAGGCACGCACCCGGAAAAAACAGCGCTACAAGCGGCAACCGGATTAATGACTGCCCGTCATGGCGCGCACGACGCCGACCTCAGCTTGCCCATCGTCGCAATGAAGTCCGATCAAGTGCATCGCGCGCGCGACCAGGATCCCGCTTTCACGCCGATGACCACCGAGTCGGTCGAACGGGTCGACCTGACAGACTCTTCAGGCGGGCCGCGCCCAGAGCGCTCGCCTGCGCCAGCGGCTTTGCAACCCCTTGCAGTGTCCTTTCCCGATAACGGTGGCCCAAGCCAGTATCAAGACACATTGGTCTTTCCCCGCCCCATCATGCGTCAGGCCAAGGCAATACCTGGAACATCCTTGCTCCAAAGTGAGGCACAGCCCAGACCGTACGGCTACGTGCCGGGTGCCTATTGGCAACCCACAGCCCTGGGGTCGACGGTTTTGCCTTTCGGAGCAGCCTTGGCGGCTGCTGCCCCGATGCCATTCCAGCGCACTTCGGAGCCACCCATGCCAGTGTATATGCATGAACCGATCAAGCCGCCTCGGCAGGCAATCGCGGCGCCGATTCAAACCATTATCGAGTCGCCTGGACACAAGCGGATGCACATTGACGAGCCAGTCGAACGCAAGCGGCAGCGCATTGACGAAGACGGTGCGAGCATCGTCAACAGCGCATCGTCAATCGAGAGGCTTGGGGTGACATGGCCGCCAATGTCTGCTCGCGACCGTGCTCACCTTGAAAATATCGAAATGGCTTTTTCAGCCTATGAGGACGTGCTGAGCCAGAATAACATGTCGATGCCCACACTCCTGATTACGTTCGACGACCTTCGGAGGGTTACGCATGAATGGATGATACTGCTCGCGACGCGGCCGGCGGCGGCGCCTCTGTTATTAACGCTGTCTACGATCACCGCATCCTGGCACTCACAAACAAAGGCTAGCCTGCCAGCAGAAATCGATGCGAGTTCGTTCAATATCACGATCGATCTGGCGCCTGCGGAGACCAAGGCCCTATACGAATGGAGCTATGAGAATAATCCCGTGCTAAGGCAATTATTTGACTTCCAGCGCGCGCGGATCATGCAACAAATACGGGCAACGGCGCCAGGGCTGGCGTGGTCACAAGCAGCGGCGCCGGCGCCGCGAAACGATGGTCGGGGACCAGAAGATGCAGAGTCGCCAAGCCAGCAGCATCCAGTAGTCGAAGCAAATGGTTTTAAGCAAAACGATGCAACAAACGCATGGAATAGTCTTAAAGCGTTCGAAGCGGCAGGCATCGCGAAAGATATCCCGGACGTGCAGAAGTTGATCGACGACATTTGCCCCATATTGGCGAGAATCCTTGAAACCCAGGAACAGGACGAGCGCAAGATCGGCAGAGACATGATGCTTTACCTGCTCTCACTCGTGCTCCAGGTCAGCAGGAGATTCAGTCTTGAAGACTCACGAAAGGAGATCGCACAAATGTTGCTGCACCATGCAGGAAGGGACGCCAGGCTTTGCGAATGCGCTTACGACGTGTGGAAAAATGAAAATTTCCAAGGTTCAAACATGTTACCGATTTGGACTGGACTAAAGAAGTTAATCGATCATAAGGAAGCGTTGCGGCACGCTGCCGCCATTGTGGCAGCTGAACTGGGCGCCATAGACGCGAACATCGCCACCTTTTCGACGTGACAAGAAGCGAGGCAGCCCGTGCACCCAAGGCTTGCTGCCGGGCGTAAGGGCTGCAAGATGTCGGGGTTTGACGCCGTGCATCAGCGGCCAACTTACACCAGGCCCGACCTGTATCGCACCATCCATCCTTGCCGCCCAGGCTCCGTCTCCCGCCACGTCCTCACCCACTCCGGCGGCATCGCCTGCGCAAACGCGCCGATGTGCGCGACCAGGTTGCCCAGTCCCGCCGGTACGCTGGTCACGCCTTCGGTCAGCGCATGCATGCGGCTGCCCAGTTCGTCCTGCACCATCGGCAGCAGCCAGTCGCCATGATGCTGCCGCCGACCACGAACATGCGGGTGTCGAACGGGACCGCGACGTTGTAGAGGCCGCGCCCGAACCAGCGCGTCGCGTCTTCGGCGATGGCGCATGTGCCGAAAATGCGTTCGGTTACCAGCGCAGAAACGCAATCGCCCTCGAACGAAGCAAAAAATAGTCGGTGTACGCACAAAAGTCATTCCACAGCTGGCAAGCAAATATTTCGGCAGAGATGATGATGATTCGACCCGAAACTGCGGATGGAGATCAGCCACCAACAAGCTCGGGTTTTTTGAGCGTAAATGATGCATCGCGTCATTCACTGGCCAGACCCTGTCCCCAACACCTGATGAATAAAAATTTACAGGCTCTTCCCATGCTGAATTTTTCAAAAGACCAGTTACCCATGCTGTCCCACGGCAAGCGCCGCGCGCCCGAGCCGCAGGCCAGTGGCGATACCGCTGATATTGACAGCCGGCCGGCAAAGCGGCCGCATCTGGAGTCGCCAGGGCAGAACCAGGCTGGCGAGCCGCGGGTTGATCCGACAACCCCGGTAGTCCGCGTGCTCGACCCTGCACCGCCTGCCCAATCGACAATTTTGCCGCCGGTTGCACGACCATCCCTGCCCCTGCCCTTCTCCAATGAGTACGAGCCCCCTCGCGACCTCGTGCGCCTCCTGAAACCTCGGCGGCATTGCAGCATGGGCACTACCAATGCAACGCCAACTTCCACAATCACCCATTCGGCACCACAATTCCGGGCCGAACCTGGAGCGCCACAGTCCGCCGGCCAAGTGACTGATAAAGAAAACGTGGAGCCTGTCACTGATGAACGATTTGAATCAATAGCGCGGCAAGTGCGCGACGCAGAGCAGGTAGATCTAGAACTTGCGATTATTCCTATCCAGGAAGGCGGTGTTGATTCGCCGGCCGCTGTCACTGTGTGGCTCCAATTCTGCGCGATGCTCTGTCTGCATTACGATGACCAGCAGGACAAGGAGCCGCTTTGGCAGTGCCTCGAACGGGTTTTTTTGCGTATTCGCAGCATTAAATGGAAATGCGAGGAAATGCGCGTCCGGCACGATACGCTACAAGCGACTTTACTTGCCCAAAGCATGACAGCCGGATTCATACGCATCCTCCAGCGCGCCAAGGCCAGTAAATGGCGGGAAGGCCGGTTATTAGTCCTTTTCTACAAAGCAGGAATGTCATCTCCGTTGACGCTGGCCATCGAGCAAATGCAAGCCGGCCAGCATCCGGAAAAAACCGCGCGACAGGCGGCGGAAGACTTTCTGCTTGCACACTGCACAGCGCGTGCCGCTCATGCAACCCATGCAGACCTTGCCGCACATGCTGCGGTTGTCCCGAACCCATTTAAAAAAGTAATCAGTTCCGAGACGGTGGATCCGGAATTCCCGTTCATGCCTAACCCCGGCGAAGATATGGTCGACTCAAGTGCGCTGCCGGAATTCTGGTGGCTACCCGATGGCTATTATCTGGCGGCACATGCGTTCGAGCCAGCCAGCGAAAGCATGAGCACCGTCACTACGACCACCGCTACAACGCCAGCTCCCACAGCCTTCAGTTCGGCGCCGCAACTGCGGCCCGCGCCTGACACGCCACAATCGGCCAGCCAGGTAGCTGATGACGAAAATGTGGAGCCCGTCGATGATGAACGATTTGATTGGATAGCGCGGCAGGTGCGTGACGCAAGGCAGGTGGAGCTACCACATGCGATCAGCACCATCAACGAAGCCGATTTTGATTCACCACCGGGTTTCACTACGTGGGTCCAACTTTGCGCGGTTCTCTGTCTGCATTACGATGACGAGCAGGACAAGGAACCGCTTTGGCAGTGCCTCGAGCGGGTCTTGCTGCGTATTTGCAGCATTAAAGGGACATGCAAGAAAATGCGCGTCCGGCACAACACGGTACAAGCGACTTTACTTGCCCATAGCATGCCATCCGGCTTCATACACATCCTCCAGCGCGCCAAGGCTAGTGGATGGCGGGAAGACCGGCTACCTGCCCTTTTCAAAAGGGCAGGGATGTTACTTCAGTTAACCCTGGCCATCAGGCAAATGGAAGCCGGCTTATATCCCGAAAAAACCACGCAACAGGCAGCGGCAGACTTTCTGCTTGCACACTATCCAGCGCGTGCCGCCCATACAGCTCTTCCAGACCATATAGCCGGTGCAGTCGTTCCCAAGCCGCCCAATAAAACAAACAGGCTCGAGACGGTGAATCCAGAATTCCTGTTCATGCCTTTTTTCGGCGAAGACATGATCGACCCTGGCCCGCCGCCAGAATTCTGGTGGCTACCCGATGCCGATTGTCCGGCAGCACACCTGTTCGAGCCGGCCAGTGGCAGCACGAGCACTACCACGACAACTACCCCTACAACGCCAACTCCCGCAGTCGCCCACACAGCGCCGCAACTACGGGCTGCGCCTGACGCGCCACTACAGAACGGGCTCGTCGCCGATGTCGACAATGAGCAAGCTGTCACGGAATACTTGTTGAACGACTAGACCTCCACGTTGGGTCTGTTCATTGATCACGCGGCGTCCACGGCTCCGTCTCCCGCCACGTCCTCACCCATTCCGGCGGCATCACCTGCGCGAACGCGCCGATGTCCGCGACCAGGCTTCCCAGTCCCGCCGGAACGATAGTCACGCCGTCGGTCAGCGCATGCATGCGGCTGTGCAGTTCCTTCTCCACCATCGGCAGCAGCCAGTCGCCATGATGTTGCCAGACGCTGCCGCCGACCACGAACATGCGGGTGTCGAGCGCCACCGCGACGTTGTACAACCCGCGCCCGAACCAGCGCGCCGCGTCTTCGGCAATGGCGCGCGCGTTGCCCTCGCCGTCGCGTGCCGCGTCGAACACGTCGGCGGTGGACTGGCCCAGCCGGTTGGCGAGGTTGCGCCCGGAGATCAGCGCTTCCAGGTCGCCCTGGTTGCCGCAGCCGCATACCGCGTCGGACGTGTCGCTCATCAGCATGTGGCCGGCATGGCCGGTGTTCCCGTGCTTGCCATGCAGGACATGGCCGTCGACGCAGAAGCCGAAGCCGATGCCGGTGCTCCAGGTGACATAGACGCAGTCCGGCTCGTCGCGCACCGCGCCGAACGTGCGCTCGGCCACCAGCGCCGACACGCAGTCGTTCTCGATGGCGACCCGGCTGAACTGCGCCTTGAGCGGCCGTTCGAGCGGGATCACCACCCAGTCGTTCGGCAGGTCATGTGATTGCGACTGGCCGCCGCAGATATTCGGCGAGGCCAGCCCCAGCATGCCGTCGACCTGCGCGAATGGCCCGGCCGACGACACGCCGACCGCATGCAGCGCCTCGCGCGGCACGCCGGCCTGGTCGCAGGCCGCATGCAGCAGTTCGATGCAGGTGCGCGCCACCGTGTCCGGCGGCCCGCTCTTGGGCGTGGGCGCGGTGACGCGCGCCAGCGGGCCGTCCGCGTTGGCCACGCTGGCCGCGATCTTGGTGCCGCCGATATCGAGGGCGCCCAGCAGGCTCTGGTTCATCGCATTGGTCTCCATCAGTAAGCCTCGTCCCAGGTAATGCTCAGCCGGGCCGCGCACTGGATCAGGCCGACCATGCTGTAGGTCTGCGGAAAGTTGCCCCACATCTCGCCGGTCTCGGGCGCCACGTCTTCCGACAGCAGGCCGAGATGGTTGCGGCGGTCCAGCACCTGCTCGAACAGCGTGCGCGCCCGCTCCTTCTCGCCGATCTGGGCCAGCGCGAGTATCCACCACAGCGTGCAGACCAGGAAGGCGGTTTCCGGCAGGCCGAAATCGTCTTCCTCGTCATAGCGCAGCAGGAACTCGCCGCGCTTGAGGTGCTTCTCGGTCGCGCGCACCGTGCTGGCGAAGCGCGGGTCGTCGGGCGCGAGGAACTGGAACTCGGCCATCAGCAGCAGGCTGGCGTCGAGCCGGTCGCCGCCGAAGGTGGAGACGAAGCTGCCCAGCTCCTCGTTCCATGCGGATGCGCAGATCACGCTGTGGATTTCCTGCGCATGGCCGCTCCAGTATGCGGCGCGCTCGTTCAGGCCCAGCCGGCCCGCGATGGTGGCGAGGCGGTCGCAGGCGGCCCAGCACATCACGCTGGAAAAGGTGTGCACCCGCTTCTGCCCGCGCAGCTCCCAGATGCCGGCGTCGGGCACGTTGTAATTGATGACCGCCTGCTCGCCCAGCCGCTCCAGGTCCTGGAACATCTGGTGGCCTGCGGGGCGCTCCATCCGGGTGTCGAAGAATGCATGGGTGCTGGCCATGACCGCCGCGCCGAACACGTCGTTCTGCACCTGGAAGTACGCCGAATTGCCGACCCGTACCGGCCCCATCCCGCGATAGCCCGCCAGGTGCGGCTCCTCGCGCTCTTCCAGCACCACTTCGCGCCGGATGCCGTAGACCGGCTGCAGGGGCGCGTCGCGGCTGTCGGCGATGATGTTGAGGATGTAGTCGAGATAGCGCTCCATGGTGCCGGTGGCGCCCAGGCTGTTCAGGGCATTGACCACGAAATAGGCGTCGCGCAGCCAGCAGAAGCGGTAGTCCCAGTTGCGCTTGCTGTGCGGCGCTTCCGGCACCGAGGTGGTAACGGCGGCGATCACCGCGCCGGAGTCGTCGAACGCATTCATCTTCAGCGTGATGGCCGCGCGTATCGTCACGTCCTGCCACTCGAACGGGATGGCGAGGTTGCGCACCCAGCGCTGCCAGTAGCCCAGCGTCTGCTCGTGGAAGGAGCGGCCGATCTCGCGCGGCGAACCGGCGACGGTCTCGTCCGGGCCCAGCAGCATGGTCACCGACTCCTGCAGGAAGAACGGTTTTTCATCGGTGATGGCCGACACCGAGGCGTCCGTGGTCAGACGCATCGACTGCGCCGAACCGACATAGGAAATGTGATGGGCGCCGCAACGGGTTTCGGCGCGCGCGCGGCCATAGTCCACCGACGGCCGCACCCGCAATGCGATGCGTGGCCGGCCCGCGGTGCGGCGCACGATGCGCACCAGCATCGACGGCGAGAACATGCGGCCGTGCAGCCGGAAGCGCGGCGCGAAGTCGGTCACCTCGATCGCGTTGCCGGCATTGTCCTCGAAGCGGGTGACGAGGATGGCCGAGTTGCGCTCGTAGCGCTGCTCGACCATGCGCGAATCGGCGAACACCACGTCGATGCTTCCGTGGCTGTCTTCCTTCTTGTCGCCGGCCAGCAGCGCATTGCACAGCGGGTCGCTGTCGAAGTACGGATAACACCACCAGACGATGGAGGCGTTCTTGTCGATAAGCGCGTTGGTGCGGGAGTTGCCGATCAGTCCTAAGTCTAATGTGCTCATGCGGGGGTCCTGTTTGAAATTGCCTGCGACTGGCGGGCCAGGCGGCGCACCAGTTCGTCCAGCAGTTGCACGATGTCCGGCATTGCCGGCAGATAAAATTCGGCGGCGGTGTCCGGGTGCGGTTCGATGCGCACCGTCAGCACGTCGCTGCGGCGCAAGCGGAATACATCCTCGTCGGTGACATCGTCGCCGACATAGATGGCGGTGGATGCGCCGGCCTGGCGCATCAGTTCCTCGAGCGCGCCGCCCTTGTGCGCGGCGTCTTCCGGCATCAGGCTGAAGACGCACTTGCCTTCGATCACGCGCGGCGGCGGCGACAGCGTCGCGAACAGCGTGCGCAGCCGCTGCTCGGTCTGCGCATGATTGCGCGCCATCCGGTAATGCACCGACAGCGAATAAGCCTTGTCCTCGAGACGTATGCCAGGGTCGAAGCGCTGCTTGTCGTTCAGCGCCAGTTCCAGCGCGCTGCGCCAGGCCGCGCAGGCAAGTGCATAGGACTTGCTGCGGCCTTCCCAGCCCGGCATGCCCTCCAGCCCGTGGTTGCCGATCACGTAATGCGGCTCGAAGCCCAGCCGCTTGCGGATGTCGGCCAGCGAGCGGCCCGTCAGGATGGCCACCGGCGCCAACGTGGCCAGCGTCAGCAGCCGCTCCCGCACTTCCGGCGGCAGCGCGGCGCTGTCGGGCTGCGGGACGATGGGCGAGAGCGTGCCATCGAAGTCGAACACGCACAGCATGCCGGGTTGCACGATGTCGTCGAGGCGCTTGAGGCCGTCTTCATCGAAGAGTCGGCGCATCCTCACCTCACCCGCCGCAACGGACGGCGGCTGTGCGAATGGATTTTCGCGGTGACCCGCTCGCGCCGCCGCAGGCGTGCCGCATCGAGCAGCATGCGTCCGGCCCAGCGGTAGACGTTGAAGTCGCGCACCAGCGCGCGCATGCTGCGCATGCGTTCGCGCTGCTCCATCTCGGGCATGGTCAGCGCGCGGTACAGCGCGTCGGCGCCCTGCTCGACATGGTAGGGATTGATGATCAGCGCCTCGTGCAGTTCGCGGGCCGCGCCGGTGAACTGCGACAGGATCAGCACGCCGCGCTCGTCCTCGCGGGAAGCGATGAACTCCTTGGCCACCAAGTTCATGCCGTCATGCAGGCTGGTCACCACGCAGATGTCGGCCGCGCGGTAATAGCGGTTCACCTGGTCCGACTCGTAATGCTCGATCTTCAGCATGATGGGGTCGATGCCGCTGGCGCCGAAGCGGCTGTTGATGCGCTGCGCCAGCTGGCGCACGCGCGCCTCCAGGTTCTGGTATTCCTCCAGCGACGTGCGGCTGGGCGCGGCGATCTGCACCATCGTAAAGCGCCCTGCCATCGACGGATGCAGCTCCAGCATCCGCTCTACCGCCTGCAGCCGTTCCAGTATGCCCTTGGTGTAATCAAGCCGGTCGACGCCGATGGCCATCAGGTGGTCGCGCGGCAGGCCCAGCTCCTTGCGCACCGATTCGCGCGACTCCTCGATGGTTTCCGGGTAGGGCTCCTCCGGCCAGGCGATGGAGATGGGATAAGGCTCGACCTGCGTCAGGTCGCCGCCATACGAGATGGTCGAGGCTTCATGCTCGATCCGGGTTTCAAGATAGCGGTCCACGGTTTCCAGGAAATTCTTGCAATGAAATGGTGTGTGAAAGCCCAGCAGCGTATTGCCCAGCAGGCCCTCGAGGATTTCCTCGCGCCACGGGCAGATGCCGAAGGACTCCGGATTGGGCCAGGGGATATGCCAGAACATGATGATGGTCGCCTTGGGCAGCTTCTCGCGGACCATGCGCGGCAGCAGCGCGAAGTGATAATCCTGCACCAGCACCACCGGGTCCTCGGTATTGGCTTCGGCCACCACCGCGTCGGCGAAGCGCTGGTTGACCTTCACGTACTCTTCCCAGTCCGACGAGCGGAACACCGGCCGCACGTGGGCGATATGGCACAGCGGCCACAGGCCCTCGTTGGCGAAGCCGTAGTAATAGCCCTGCTCCTCTTCCTTCGACAGCCAGACCCGGCGCAGGGTATA
Organism: Noviherbaspirillum suwonense; assembly: GCF_900182955.1. Lineage (GTDB taxonomy): Bacteria > Pseudomonadota > Gammaproteobacteria > Burkholderiales > Burkholderiaceae_D > Noviherbaspirillum_A > Noviherbaspirillum_A suwonense. The sequence continues at coordinate 17,348 of NZ_FXUL01000029.1, forward strand.
GGCCGGGTTCTTCGGCGGCACCTGCACGCGGTCGTTCTCGTCCACCGTCTCGCGGTCGGCCGTGCCGGCGCCATGCGCGATCCAGGTGCCGGAACAGGCGCGCATCACCGGCTCGACCGCGGTCACCAGGCCGCTGGCAGGGCGCCGCACCTCGATGCCCTTGGCGGTCTTGGTATGGATATACGGCTCGCGGTTGGATACCACCAGCACCTCGTCGCCGGCCAGTTCGTCATGCAGCAGCGAGCGCAGCTTGTCGGCGTTCCACAGCTGCGCCGAGTTCTCCTGCCCGCGCCGCTCGACGTTGTACTCGTGCAGCAGCGCCCGCAGGTCGGACACCAGCGGCTGCACTTCCGGCGGCGCATTGCCCGGCTGCGGCTGCGAGGTAGTGGACGTGGGCCGCAGCAGCCGCCGCATCGAATTGATCCAGCCGCGCCAGCTCAGGTGGGCGACGAAGACCGTGATCAGCGACACCACCACCGCCAGCAGCGCGAACAGCGCGATCACATATTTCTTCGCATCGGCGCTGCGGCGCTCGATATAGCTGATGTCATGCACCAGGATCAGCTTGCCCAGGTATTGCGCGCCATTGCGCAGCGTGCTTTCGGTGACATGGATGCGCCCGCGTCCCGGCAAGTTCATCATCGACTGCTTGAGCGACTCCGCATAGTTGCTGGGCGGACAGCCCAGTGCCTCCGGATAACCCGCCGTCTTGTAGACAACCACGCCCTGCGGGTTGCAGAACGCCAGCGCCGAGAGCCGACCTTCCTGCACCGACCGGTCGAGCAACTGCGCGATCCGCCTGTCCGCGCCCTGCGGCACGTACTCCTGCAGCGGCTCCTGCAAGGCCGACGACACCATCTGCGACCGCGCATCGAGATCGCGCACGAACCATCGCAGCGTCATGTCGTCCACCAGCGGCACCACCGCATAGGCAAACAGGCCCAGCGCGAGCGCGAGCGGCAGGATGAAGCGGATGGAGAGGCGGAAAGATTGCAGTGACATGGACTCTTCTGTTTTGTAAGGCTACTAGACGGACATCGCTGGAAATAAACAGTTCCGGCGAGAACAGAAAGGGCATTCTTGCCAATGATGCGGCATCGCAGCAAGGGCGTCTGTTCGGCGGTTCACTTAAGGATGGGTAGTTGCCGGTCAGGCTTGACTGTTAAGGAGTGTAGCCAGCATGGGGCTGTGCATGGTGGAAATTACGCAAACCATTTGCAGCGGGTAGGCGTTGTGGATGGTTTTGCCGGTCGTGCTTGCAGCCAGGACTTACGGATTGGCGCGTGGGCGCGGCGAGCGATGGGCTGTTTCGATGCTGATGGCGAATCGATGCGATTAACTTATACGAACATCGACCAGAAATGCGTTTTTCGCTTATTTAAATCCAATTGCGCCGCTTAATTGTTAATTTGCATAAACAATTTTTCCTGAACAACTGCAAGCCACCTAATATCGCCCTGCCTCGCGCATTTCCCCAAGCATCACGGTTCACCCGTCGGTTCGCTTTCCCTGATTTTTGTGTAACAGCATCAACAAGAGTTCGATATGCACGCGGATACAGCTGCATCCGTTTATATCGCTCTACGGTTAATTGAATTTTCAGCAGGATTTAGGAAGCAGCAGACTCATTAGCGAAATATTGAAAAATTAATGTTGAAAATGATTTTTTATTTCCTACTTATGCCCGGCCTTTTTTTTGGAAGCGCAGTTGCCCAAGACTTTGGAAATGAGCCAGACGTTCTTGTCGAACGTCTGACGTCAAAACCAAATTCTCCTTCTGCAGCCTCCAATCTGAGCTCGCCTAATAGGTGTGAAAGCTCTTCTAACTGCTTTTATTCAAATGTTAGTAATTTTCATTGCGGCGAAAGCGAAATAGCGATCAGCTCTACATGTGTGTCCAATGATCAATTCAATAGCGATCCGTATTGTTTCATTCAAAATGTAGCATTTATTAAATTAGCCTCAAGAGAAACCAAATCTTTTAATTATAACTACGAAACAGATAATCAAAAGCATATAGTCGGCGCTAAATGCGTCAAAACCAAAATCGGATTTTACGTTGCGTTAGAAAACTCAAATCTAGGAAATTGCCATACTTGCGAATGGAATGATTATTTTGACGAAAAAGGCAAATACTTAGGTTCAGAAAAAGGCATGTATGGCAATACAAGTTTTGTTAGAAGACTTTTACCCATGAAAAACAAGAGGGAGATTCAGAAAGGCCAGTTGGTTCGACGTATCGATGTCACTACCATCGCAAAATAAAGGAACTATATGCCTAGTCATTACAATGATCCATTGTCTAAAGATGCAGTTCATGTTGGAGGCTTTTCGAGAAAAGCAGGCGATGCAACAAATGAAATCAAAGCATTAGTTATAACAAAAATAATTAGTTATGGAACTCAATACGGCTTATCAACGGGGGATATAGCGAATCTGATCGCTTTTGCAAAAATTGAATCTGGCTTTAATCCTGATGCTGCTGCAAAAGGCAACCACACATCAGCCTCGGGCATCTTTCAAATCACAGACTCAACGGCAAAAGATGCTACCAAAAGATTAAATGGAAAACCTCGAGTTAACAGCATTGATTCCGGAGAGTATGACCGGTTCGATATAGATTCGAATATTAAGTTCGGCATACAAATTTATCTTGATAAAAAAATTCGCGCTAAATCAGACAATGCATATGAAATTTATAAAGCTTGGAATTCAAATCCAGAGGAATATGAAAAATACAAAAATCAACTGGAAGTAGACAGTAAAAACTTCGAAATCAACCTTAAACAAAACAAAAAAATCGTAGATTTGATTAGCCAAACTGGCTACGATGACGATTCCACAACTGCAGATGCTGAGTATTCTTACTCAGAAAACAATGATACTGTCAAAGTTCTATATCAATACAAAAGTTTAGATCAAGTCTCAGTTTTAACTTATGAAGATTACGATTTTGAAAGCAGCGTTTTATTAAGTACGCAGAAAATCTCACTTCACAAAGATTTTGTTGTGAAGAAGACCGACAATAACGCAGACGGTACCTGGGACAACTTCAACTTCGGCATCGACAACAATTACGACGGCTCGCTCGACAGATTCATCAACACCGGCAACACCCAGAACAGCATGTTCAACGCCGACCGCCAGTTGCAATCGCTGTTCAGGGGCGGGCAACTGGGTTCCGGTTTCTGGCAGGACTACACCGACTGGTCGACCACGCAACTGGTGACCAACAACCTGCATTCCTTTATTCCCGATTACGTCATTCCCGACTTGAGCCCCATCGGTGCATTTTACGAAAGCAAGTCGGCGGCTTTCGACAGCGCCGCATCGATCTCGGCGAAAACATTGCGCATCCTCGACAGCGCAGGGCGTGCGATCAACGCGAGCCAGCTTGCTGCGCTGGATGCCGATGGGGATGACAAGCTAAGCGGCGTGGAGTTATTTGGCTTGCGGGCATGGCGTGACCTGAATGAGGATGGCATCGCCAATTTGGATGGCACTGTCAATGGCGAACTAACTTACCTGAGCCTTGCGCTCGCCGGCGCGGGCACGGACAGGATCCGGGCAAACGACTATGCCTTCTACACGGAAGGCAATGCGAATTACGGCCCTGTCTTGCAAAAACTCTTTTCAGGGGCATTAAAAAGTCAGTTCGAGCCTTCCGCACCAATGGCAGCAGCCAGCAATTACACGCTACTGCGCAACACCGATAACCGCTTCACTATCGACGCCGACTCCTGGATAGACTGGTCTGCCGACATGATCAAGATTTCCAGCGACCAGCGCAGCATGGTGGGGACGGATGGCGCGGACACCTTCGACATCGCTTATTACGCCGCCTATAACGGCCAGTATTTTGACCTCAGCCGCGTGCAGGACTTCCACGCTGGCGGTGGCGACGACTTTGTTGGTGGAAGCGAACGTAGCGACAGCATCTGGGGCGGCTCCGGCAATGACCGGCTGCTGGGCTACGCCGGTGACGACCGGATTTACGGTGAAGAAGGTAGCGACACCCTGGAAGGAAACGCCGGGAACGATACGATGGACGGAGGCTTCGGCAATGACCTACTGTACGGCAACGATGGCGATGACACGCTGGTCGGCGGCGAGGGCAACGACGAACTCCAGGGCAATGCCGGCAACGATGTGGTCTACGGCGGCAACGGCGCAGACAAGCTCTTTGGTCATGTAGGCAATGACACGCTGATCGGCGGCGAAGGAAATGACATATTGATGGGATTCACCCCCACCAACGATGCCAAGCAGACGCTCGCCCCCGGTGAAACCGATGACGACGTACTGTTCAGCGGCAATGGCGACGACGACATGTGGGGCGGTGTGGGCAATGATTCCCTCGATGGCGGCGCGGGCGCCGATCTGGTGATGGGCAACGATGGCGACGATGTCCTGTTCGGCGGTGACGGGGACGATGAACTCAATGGCGCCACTGGAAGTGACGTGCTGATGGGCGATGCTGGCGCGGACAAACTGTTCGGCGGAATAGGTGACGACCAGCTCTGGGGCGGCGATGGCGACGACATATTGATAGGCTTTACGCCGTCCAACGACAGCCGGCAAACGCTGTCGGCATGGGAAAGCGACAATGACCAGTTGTTTGGCGGCGCCGGCAACGACTTCGTGCTGGGCGGCCTGGGCAGCGATCAGTTGTGGGGCAGTAACGGGGACGACGAGCTGCAGGGGAACGAGGGCAACGACGCGCTGTATGGCGAAACCGGCGAGGACCGCCTGTTCGGCGGTATCGGCAACGATATCCTCTACGGCGGCGACGGCAACGACCTCCTGGTCGGCTTCAACGGCTCCAACGAGATGAAACAGTCCCTCGTTGCGGGCGAAACCGATGACGATTTCCTGTATGGCGGCGCGGGCAACGACACCCTGCTGGGCGGGCTGGGCAACGACTACCTCGATGGCGGCGCCGGCGCCGACGACATGGAAGGCGGCATGGGTGACGACACTTATATCGTCAACAGCGTCAACGACGTAATCCTCGAGCAACGCGGGGAAGGCGTCGACAAGGTCAGGAGCAGCTGCAACACTGTCCTTAACGCCAACATAGAGGAACTCCGGCTGCTGGAGGGCTACACCATTAACGGCACCGGCAACAGCCTGGACAACACCATCATCGGCAATGGCCAGGACAATATCCTGGATGGCGTGACAGGAGCCGATGTGATGACAGGCGGCGCCGGCAACGACACCTATTATGTCGACAACACCGGCGACCGGGCTGTCGAGTTCGCCGGTGAAGGCACGGACACCGTCAACGCCAGCATCAGCCATACCCTCGGCGCCAATCTGGACAACCTGATGCTGCTGGACTTCTCCAAGGCAGAGAAAGGCATCGCAGACGGCATCGACATCCTGGTTTATGGCTACCCCAAGGCCTTCGAACTCGATTACATGCAGGGCAATGCGGTCGCCGGCTACCGGGGCACTTGCGCGTTGACCGCGATTGCCAACCTGGGCACGCAAGCCAGCCAGCCGCTGTCGGAGGCGGATGTCGTGCAACGCGCAATCGACCACAAGTGGGCCGTCACCGATGCCGCAGTAAGCGACTACCAGCGCGGCGGCTCCAACTACCTCGGGCAGCAGGCGCTGCTCGACAGCTACGGCATCCGCAATGGCCGGGTAACCGGCTACGACGAACAGGCCATCGCCAACTTGCTCAAGGGCGGTCGCGGCGTCATCATCGGCGTCAATGCCGGCAAACTGTGGGGCGACAGCGCCTACGTTGACAACGGCGGCGTCAACCATGTCGTCACCGTCACCGGCGTCGCCTGCGACGCAACGACCGGCGCCATCAACGGCTTCTACATCGCCGACTCGGGCCGGGGCATGGTCAGCGACATGACACGCTACCTGTCGCTTGCCGACTTCCGCGCCGACGCCAATGTGCCCAATGCCTACGCGATCTACACCGTCGAGCCGATCAAGCTGTGGGAAGAAAATATCGACGGCACCGGCAATGCGCTCGACAACCTTATCACTGGCAACCGCGGCGACAACGTGCTTGCCGGCGGCAAGGGCCGGGACACGCTCATCGGCGGCGCAGGCAGCGACACCTATGTCTTTGCAAGGGGCGACGGTACGGACACCATCGTGGAGAGCGATGGCTTTGCCGGCAACGTCGACTCCCTGCGGTTCACCGACTTGAACCAGGACCAGCTGTGGTTCAGCCAGGTTGGCAACAATCTGCAGATCGACGTTATCGCCCCTGCCGCGACGGCATGGTACAGCCGTTCCGGCGCGCGCCAGCAGACCAGCAGCGTCAACTCGATCGACCAGATTACCGTCAAGGACTGGTATCTCCCCGATGCACAAGGTGGCGACCGCCAGCTCGAACGCATCGCGACCGCGGACGGCCTCAGTTTGTCGAACACCGACGTGGACAGGCTGATCCAGGCCATGGCCAGTTTTGCCGTGCCCGCGATGGCTCAAACCGTCTGGACCACCTCACCGCTTGCCGCTGCTTCGCCGCAAATGGCGGTGGTCCACTGAACCGTAGGCATTGCCACCCTGGTCAGGGCGGCAATGCCTTAGCAAGACCCTGCTTGCGATGCGCCGCCTTCCTGTCTGCCAATGACGGGAAGCAGCGTATCCACCTCCTTCACCGGCTTTCTTAGCCTGCATCCATTGGCCGCATCCCTTGACTACGGCAATCGACACATGCTCTTCGCCGGAGCCGCAGGCCGCTGCCGGCCCGGCGCCTGACACCGGCCTGCAATGCCTGATTTTGATGAGCAGGCTGCACGGCATGGCAGCCGATGCAGCCCAGCTCCGCCATCGGTTCGGACAGGAAGCCTTCACCACGCAAACCATCCTGCTTGCGGCCAGGCACCTCGGGCTGAGCGCGAAGAACGTGCTGCAGGCGCCAGACCGCCTCGACCGCGCGCCGCTGCCGGCAATCAGCAGGGACCGGGCCGGCAACTACTGCATTCTCGGCAAGCTCGACATGGCGCAGGCGCCGGCCCGCGTACTCATACAGCGGCCCGGGCAGCCGGCCGAGGTGATCAGCCTCGAAAGCTTCCTGTCCGACTGGTCGGGGGAACTGATTTTCTTCACCAGCAAGGCCAGCTTCGCCGGCGTGATGGCGCGCTTCGACTTCACCTGGTTCATCCCGGCCGTCATCAAGTACCGCAAGACGCTGGGCGAGGTGCTGCTCATTTCGCTGGTGCTGCAGCTCATTGGGCTGGTTACGCCGATGTTCTTCCAGGTCGTGATGGACAAGGTGCTGGTCAACCATGCAATGAAGACCCTGAACGTCATCGGCATCGGCCTGATTGCCGCCACCGTGTTCGAAGCGGTGTTGACGGCTATCCGCACCGCGGTCTTTGCCAATACCAGCAGCAAGATCGATGTGGAGCTGGGCACGCGGCTCTTCGGGCACTTGCTGAGCTTGCCGATCAGTTATTTCCAGGCACGGCGCGTGGGCGACTCGGTCGCCCGCATCCGCGAGCTTGAAAACATCCGCGCCTTCCTGACCGGCAATGCAATGACGCTGGTGCTGGACCTGGCATTTTCCTTCGTCTTCATCGGCGTCATGCTCTGGTACAGCCCGATGCTGACCCTGGTCGTGCTGGCCTCCATTCCTCTTTATCTCGGCCTATCTTTCGTCTTCACGCCGCTGCTGCGCGCCAGGCTCGACGCCAAGTTCAACAAGAGCGCGGAGAACCAGTCCTTCCTGGTCGAGACCCTGAGCGGCATGGACACGGTCAAGGCCATGGCGGTGGAACCGCGCTGGCAGCAGAAGTGGGACAAGCAGCTTGCCGCCTATGTCTCGGCCGGGATGTCGTGCACCAATCTGTCGCTGGTGGCAAGCGGGGGCGTCAGCCTGGTGAGCAAGCTGGTGACGGCCGCCATCATGTGGCTGGGCGCGCTGCAGGTGATCGACCAGCAGCTGACGGTGGGCGAACTGGTCGCCTTCAACATGCTGGCCGGCCAGGTGTCCTCGCCTATCCTGCGGCTGGCGCAGCTATGGAACGACTTTCAGCAGGTCGGCATTTCCATGAGCCGCCTCGGCGACATCCTGAATGCGCATGCCGAAGCAAGCGGGCAGAAGACGCGGCTGCCGCGCATTGCGGGCGCCATCGAGTTCGACCAGGTCTCGTTTCGCTACCGTGCCGACGCGCCCGACGTGATCCGAAGCGTGCAATTGACGATCGCGCCCGGCGAGCTGATCGGCATCGTCGGCCGCTCGGGTTCAGGCAAGAGCACGCTGACCAAGCTGGCGCAGCGGCTCTACGTGCCCGACCGCGGCCGGGTGCTGGTGGACGGGCAGGACATTGCCGTCATCGACAGCGCGTCGCTGCGGCAGCAGATCGGCGTGGTGCTGCAGGAAAATACGCTCTTCTCCCGCTCCGTCAGGGACAACATTGCGCTCGCCGACCCGGCGCTGCCGATCGAACGCATCATCGACGCGGCCAAACTGGCGGGCGCCCATGAATTCATCTGCGAGCTGCCGGAAGGCTATGACACGCTGGTGGGAGAACATGGCACGGGCCTCTCGGGCGGACAGCGCCAGCGTGTGGCAATTGCCCGGGCCCTGATTTCCAATCCGCGCATTTTGATCTTCGACGAGGCGACCAGCGCGCTGGACTACGAATCGGAAAAAATCATCCAGGACAATATGCGTCAGATCTGCGCGGGCCGCACGGTGCTGGTCATTGCGCACCGGCTCTCCGCGGTGCGCGACGCCAGCCGCATCGTCGTCATGGATCGCGGGCAGATTGCCGAGAGCGGCAGCCACGAAGAATTGCTGCGGCTGCCCGATGGCATTTACCGCCACCTGTTTCACTTGCAGAGCGCGCCGCGCCCGATGGCCGGCACGGCAAGGGCGGCGACATGAGCCTGCGCCATCGCTTGCAGGCAATGCACGACCTGACGCGGCACTACGGTGCGGTGTTCCGCCATTTCTGGGCGTTGCGCGGCACGATGCGGACCGACTTTTTCAATCAGCAGGAAGCGGCATTCCTGCCGGCCGGGCTGGCGCTGCAGGAGAGCCCGGCATCGGCCAGCCTGCGCTGGACGGCCCGGGTGCTGATGGCGCTGGTGGGCGCGCTGCTGCTGTGGTCGGTGCTGGGGAAACTGGACATCATCGTCAATGCCGGCGGCAAGATCATTCCATCGGCGCGCATCAAGACCATTGCCTCGGTCGACACCGCTGTCGTGCGTTCCCTGCATGCCAGGGAAGGCCAGGTAGTGAAGGCCGGCGAGCTGCTGGTGGAACTCGACACCAGCGCGCAGGACGCCGAACGCGACAAGGCCGACGGCGACCGTGCGGCGGCGTTGCTGCAGGCGGCAAGGTCGCAGGCGCTGCTCGACGCCATCGAGCGGATGCAGCCGCCCTTGCTCGACAAGGTCGCCGCCGCGTCCGGCGCCCAATGGCAGGCGGCGCGGCTGCAAGTGGAAGGCCAGTACCGCCAGTTCCGCGCACGCCTCGCGCAGATCGACGGCAACATCGCGCGGCATGCCGCGGCGCTGCCGCTGGCGACGCGGCATGCCGAAGACTACCGGGTGCTGGCGCAGCAGCACGACGTGGCGCCGCATGCGTGGCTGGAGAAGGAGCAGGCCCGCATCGACCTCGCCGGCCAGCTTGCCGAAGCGCGCCACCAGCGTGCCGCGCTGGTGGCCGAGACGCGCCGCGAAGCGCTCGACGCAGGGGCTGAGGGCCGCCGGCTCGCGGCCGCCAGCGCGCAGGACGCGCGCCGGGCCAGCGACCACGGCCGGCTGCTGCGGCTGCTCTCGCCGGTGGACGGCACGGTGCAGCAGCTGGCAATCCACACGGTGGGCGGCGTGGTGCCGGCCGCGCAGCCGCTGATGCAGGTCGTGCCGCGCGAGGACCAGGTCGAGGTCGAGGCATTCATCGACAACAAGGACGTCGGCTTCGTCCACGAGGGACAGGACGCCGCGGTCAAGATCGACGCCTTCGACTACACCCGCTACGGCACGGTGCCCGCGACCGTGACCCATGTCTCGCGCGACGCGATACAGGATGAAAAAAAGGGCCTGATCTACTCGGTCAGGGTGGCCTTGCGCCAGAACAGCATAGCAGTCGGCGGCAGGCCGGCGGCGCTGTCGGCCGGCATGTCGGCCAGCGTGGAAATACGGACAGGCGAGCGGCGCATCATCGCCTATGTGCTCTCGCCACTGGTTCAGCATCAGCACGAGGCCCTGCATGAGCGCTAGATTCCAGGCCGTGTTCCTTGCGCTGTGCATGAGCGGCAGTGCCTGCGCCGGCGACCTGATGGACCGGGTATTCATGCCGCTGGCCGATCCCTTGTCCACGCTGCCGCCTGTCATCGTCGATGGCGCCATGCTGCCCGGCGACACGACGGCCCATTCCTGCGCTGCCGTCGCTGAAACGCCCGGCGCGCTGACGCTGGCGGCGGCGGTGGACCTGGCGCTTTGCCGCAACCCGCAAATCGCCGGTGCCTGGGCCGGCATCCGCGTGCAGGCGGCCGGCCTGGGCCAGGCGCAGGCGGCCTACCTGCCGAACGTCTCCGCCAGCGCCGGCCGCCAGCACAGCCGCACCAGCCTGTCCGGCGCTGGTTCCGACGCCAGCACCCTCTCCAGCAACCTGATGTCGGTCACGCTGGGCTGGCGCCTGTTCGACTTCGGTGGCCGCGCCGCCGCCGCCCGTTCGGCGCAGGCACTGCTGGACGCGGCGCTGGCGAGTCACGACGCCAGCTTGCAGGCGGTGCTGGCCGCCGTGGTCCAGTCCTATTTCGACGCACAGACCGCCCAGTCCGCATCGCAATCGCGGCAGCGCCAGGAAGCCACGGCAAGCGCGTTGCTGGAGACGGTGTCCCGGCGCGAGCAGCGCGGCGCGGCGGCGCGCACCGACACCCTGCAGGCAGCCACGGCGCTGGCGCGGGCAAGCCTGGAGCGCAGCCGCGCCGACGGTGCTTTCCGCAAGTCGCTGGCGGCGCTGGTGGCTGTGATGGGCATGCCGGGCACGACTCGGCTTACCTTGGCGGACGACCTGGCCGACCCGGACGACGCGGTTCGCGGCGAGCTCGACAGCTGGCTGGCCGAGACGCAGGCACAGCACCCGGCGCTACAGGCCGCGCGCGCACAACTGGCCTCGGCGCAGGAAAATATCGACACTGCCCGCGCCGAAGGCTTGCCGAGGCTGGACTTCAACACCGCGCACTACCGCAACGGCCGCCCCAACCAGGGCGCGACGCGAAACACGCAGGAAACCGTGGCCGGCGTCACCCTCACCATTCCCCTGTTCGACGGCTTTTCCCATACCTACAAGGTGCGAGGCGCTGTCGCCCAGGCGGAACGGAAAGAGGCCGACCTGCGCGAACTGGAACAGCAGGTCGCGATGGACGTGGCCAAGGCCCTTGCCGACGCCAGCGCCGCGCTGGCCAACCTGGCGGCATCCAAAACACTGCTCGACGCCGCCGAACAGGCCCGCGACTCGGTCCAGCGCCGATACGACCGCGACGCCGCCGATGTCCGCGACCTGCTCGGCACGCAGGCCAGCGTCGACGAAGCCCAGCAGGAACGCCTGCGCTGCCTGGCGGACTGGCGTTCGGCAAGGCTGCGGCTGTTGGCTGTGGCGGGGAGGATGGGGAGGTGGGCGCTGGTGAAATGAGCGAGGACAACGCTCGCTACTGGGCGCCGTCTGTCAGGTGCAATAAGGTCCAGCACGCAAGCTTGCCGCTCGCATCAACGTCACCGATGACGCTGGTGGAGTACTTACTCCGCTGTTGCTATTACTATTTCTACTGTTGCTGTTACTACTATCGCTCCCGCAGCCCGAACCGCTACACCGCCCTGAAATTCCGCAAGCCATCCACATCCAGTATCGTCACCCCGCCATACTCGAGCCGCAGCAATCCCTCCCGTTCCAGCAATTGCAGGGCCTGGTTGGCGCGCTGGCGCGATGTGCTGCACAGGTAGCCGATTTCTTCCTGGGAAATCTGCAGCTGGTGGCCGGCTGCCGGGTTCAGGTAAGGATTGAACAGTGCGGCCAGGCAGCGCGCCACCCGGGCGTCGGTTTCCAGCGAACGGTCGTATTCGACCAGCGAGATGAACAGGCCGAGCCGCGCATTGAGCTGCATCAGCAGGAAACGGTTGAACGGGATGCTGTTGTCCAGCAGCCATTGGAAGGTGGCGCGCGGCATCAGCGCGATGCGGCTGTCGCGCAATGCCACCACGTCGTATTTCCGGTGCTCGTTGTTGAGCAGCGAGCCTTCGCCGAACCAGCCGCCGGCGAGCATGCCGGTGAAGGTGACGGTCTTGCCTTCCGGCGACACGCTGCTCATTTTCAGCAGGCCGTCGGTCACGCCCATCCAGTGCTCGACCGGGTCGCCCTTGCGGCAGGCGTAGCCGCCGGCGGGGACGAAGCGTTCGACCATGTCCGCCTCGACCCGCGCCATCTGGGCGGCGTCCAGCGAGCGTGCCCACATGGTGCAGGCAAGGATTTCTCTGAAAGACGGGCTGGATAGGGACATGGTGCGTTGCAATATCAAAAGTCGGGCAAAAGTGGCCAATTGTCTTTTAAATGACAGCCGGATGGCTGCGGGCGAGCCTATTATCATCCCATAAAAAAATTTGGCGTCATCCATCCGCTGCCTAGCCCTGTCCGCAAGGCTGCAGCGGACCGGATAGACCGAACACACGGACCATATCGATAAAGGATGGCCATGTTGGAGACAAGACAGGACGCCGCGGCGGATACCTTTCCGCGGCTGCTGCTGCAGCATGCGCGCTTGCGGCCGCAGCAACCGGCCTTTCGCGAGAAGGATCTCGGCATCTGGCAGACCACGAGCTGGTCGCAGGTGGCTGATGAAGTGCGGGCGCTGGCCTGCGGGCTGGCCGCCCTGGGTTTCAGGCGCGGAATGAATCTGGCCATCGTCGGCGACAACAGGCCGCGCCTGTACTGGGCGATGTCGGCTGCCCAGTGCCTGGGCGGCGTGCCGGTGCCGCTGTACCAGGACGCGCCGGCGGCCGACATGGCCTTCGTGCTGGACAATGCCGAGATCGACTTCACGGTGGTGGAGGACCAGGAACAGGTTGACAAGCTGCTGGAGATCAAGCAGACCGTGCCGCGCCTGTCGCACATCGTCTACGACGACGAACGCGGCATGCGCCACTATGCGCAGCCCGAGCTGTGCGCCTATGAAAAGCTGCAGCGGATCGGCCGCGAGTACGACCGCGCCCACCCGGACTTCTTCCAGGGGGAAATCGACAAGGGCAGCGCCGCCGACGTCGCCGTCATCCTCTACACCTCCGGCACCACCGGCAAGCCCAAGGGCGTCTGCCATACCCACGCGGCGATGATCGCGACCGCCCAGGTGCTGACCGAGTTCGACCATCTCGACGACCACAACGACGTGCTGTGCTACCTGCCGCTGGCCTGGGTCGGCGACTTCCTGTACTCGTTCGCGATGTCCCATGTCGGCGGCTTCTGCCTGAACTGCCCGGAGTCGCCGGCCACGGTGATGACCGACCTGCGCGAGATCGGGCCAACCTATTATTTCGGGCCGCCGCGGGTGTACGAAAACATCCTGACCCAGGTGATGATCCGGATCGAGGACGCCAGCTGGATCAAGCGCCGGATGTTCCACGCGGCGATGAAGCTGGCGCGCCGGGTGGGCATCCGCATCCTCGACGGCCATGGCAATGTGTCGCTGGCCGACCGCGCCGCCTACCTGCTGGGCGAGCTGCTGGTCTACGGCCCGCTGAAGAACGTGCTGGGCATGTCCCGCATCCGCACCGCCTATACCGGCGGCGAGGCGATCGGCCCCGACCTGTTCGACTTCTACCGCTCCATCGGCATCAACCTGAAGCAGCTGTACGGCATGACCGAGACCTGCGTCACGGTCTGCATGCAGGCCTCGGGCGACGTGCGGCTCGACACCGTGGGCAAGCCCATGCCCGGCGTGGAAGTGCGCATCGCCGACAACGGCGAGGTGCTGGTGCGCTCGCCCGGCCTGATGCAGGGCTACTGGAAGCGGCCCGACGCGACCGCCGAGGCGATCGACGCGGCCGGCTATTTCCATACTGGCGACGCCGGCTTCTTCGATACCGGCGGCCACCTGAAAATCATCGACCGGGCCAAGGATGTCGGCAAGATGGCGGACGGCACGCTGTTCGCGCCCAAGTACATCGAGAACAAGCTGAAATTCTTCCCCTTCATCAAGGAGGCGGTGGCCTTCGGCAACGAGCGCGACCGCTGCATGGCCTTCATCAACATCGACATGGATGCGGTCGGCAACTGGGCAGAGCGGCGCGGCCTGGCCTACAGCGGCTATACCGACCTGGCCGCGCAGCCGGCGGTCTACGACCTGATCGCCGACTGCGTCGCCAGGGTCAACGCCGACCTCGCCGCCGACGCGCTGCTGGCCAACTCGCAGGTGCACCGCTTCCTGATCCTGCACAAGGAACTGGATCCGGACGACGACGAGCTGACCCGCACCCGCAAGGTGCGGCGCGGCTTCATCGCGGAGAAATACGCGGTGCTGATCGAGGCGCTGTATGCGGGACGGGAATCGCAGTACATCGAGACCCAGGTCCGCTTCGAGGATGGCCGCCGGGGCACGGTCAGCGCCGATCTGAAGATACGCGACGTCAAGCCGTCCATGGCCGCGAAGCCCGCTGCCCGGCCCGCGGTGAAGGAGGCGGCATGAGCGCCGTCCTGCAGGAAACCGGCGTGCCGCCGGCGACGGCGCGCCGCACCGGCGAGGTGATCCTCGACCTGAAAAAAATCTCGCTGTCCTTCGGCGGCGTCAAGGCGCTGACGGACATTTCATTCGATGTGCGCGAGCATGAGATCCGCGCCATCATCGGCCCCAACGGCGCCGGCAAGAGCTCGATGCTCAACGTCATCAACGGCGTCTACCATCCGCAGCAGGGCGAGATCGTCTACCGCGGCGTGCCGCGGCGCGGCATGAACACCTATGACGCGGCCAGGAGCGGCATTGCCCGCACCTTCCAGAACATCGCGCTGTTCAAGGGCATGACGGTGCTGGACAACATCATGACCGGCCGCAACCTGAAGATGAAGTCCAACTTCCTGCTGCAGGCGCTCTACTGGGGGCCGGCGCAGCGCGAGGAAATGGCGCACCGGCGCGAGGTGGAGAAGGTGATCGACTTCCTGGAGATCCAGCATATCCGCAAGACGCCGGTGGGCCGCCTGCCCTACGGCCTGCAGAAGCGGGTCGAGCTGGGGCGCGCCCTGGCCGCGCAGCCCGAGATCCTGCTGCTGGACGAGCCGATGGCCGGCATGAACGTGGAAGAGAAGCAGGACATGTGCCGCTTCATCCTCGACGTCAACGACCAGTTCGGCACCACCATCGTGCTGATCGAGCATGACATGGGCGTGGTGATGGACATCTCCGACCGCGTGGTGGTGCTGGACTACGGCCGCAAGATCGCCGACGGCACGCCCGACGAGGTCCGTTCCAGCCAGGACGTGATCAATGCCTACCTGGGCGTGGCCCACTGAACCCGGAGCGCAGCGTATGAATTTCTTTTTTGAAGTGCTGATAGGCGGCCTGCTGTCGGGCGTGATGTATGCGTTGGTGGCGCTGGGCTTCGTGCTGATCTACAAGGCATCCGGCGTGTTCAACTTCGCGCAGGGGGCGATGGTGTTCTTCGCCGCGCTGACCTGCGTGTCCATCGTCAACCGCTTCGGCCTGTCGCTGTGGTTCGCCGTGCCGATCACGATGGCGGTGATGGTGCTGCTGGGCCTGGCCATCGAGCGGGTGGTGCTGCGCCCGCTGGTGAACCAGCCGGAAATCACGCTGTTCATGGCCACCATCGGCCTGGCCTTCTTCATCGAGGGCCTGGCCCAGATGCTGTGGGGCGCTCAGGTGCAGCGGCTGGACCTGGGCATCGAGGACGTGCCGATGGAGTCGCTGCTCAACACCTTCAACATCGTCGTCTCGCGCTTCGACGTGATGGCGGCCTGCATCTGCGGCGTGCTGGTGGCCGGCCTGGCCTTCTTCTTCTCGAAAACCAAGATTGGCCGGGCGCTGCGCGCGGTCGCCGACGACCACCAGGCGGCGCTCGCGGTGGGCATACCGCTGCAGCATATCTGGGCCATCGTCTGGTCCGTGGCCGGCTTCGTCGCGCTGGTGGCCGGCATGCTGTGGGGCGCGCGCAATGGCGTCCAGTTCTCGCTGACCTTCATTGCGCTGAAAGCGCTGCCGGTGCTGATCCTCGGCGGCTTCACCTCGGTGCCGGGCGCGATCGTCGGCGGCCTCATCATCGGCGCCTCCGAGAAACTGGCCGAGGTGTATATCGGCCCGATGGTCGGCGGCGGCATCGAGGGCTGGTTCCCCTATGTGCTGGCGCTGCTGTTCCTGCTGGTGCGGCCCGAGGGCCTGTTCGGCGAACGCATCATCCGGAGGATCTGACCATGTACTACCGCGAAGCAGGACAGTTCAAGACCTCCTATGCCGCTGACAGCCGCATCTTCACCATCCGCCAGGACCGCACCGGCATGCTGCTGCTGTGCCTGGTCGCCTTCGTGCTGGTGCCGCTGTGGGCGTCGCCCTACACCTTCTCGGCGATCCTGATCCCCTTCCTGATCTTTTCGCTGGCGGCGCTGGGCCTGAACATCCTCACCGGCTATGCCGGCCAGCTGTCTCTGGGCTCGGCCGCCTTCATGGCGGTGGGCGCATTCGCGTCCTACAACTTCGTGCTGCGCATTCCCGGCATACCGGTGCTGCTGGCCTTCGTGCTGGGCGGCCTGTGCGCGGCGCTGGTGGGCATCGCGTTCGGCCTGCCGTCGCTGCGCATCCGCGGCTTCTACCTGGCCGCGGCCACGCTGGCGACGCAGTTCTTCGTGGTCTGGTGCATGACCAAGATACCGTGGCTGACCAACTACAGCAGCTCCGGCGTCATCACTGCGCAGCAGATCGTGATCTTCGGCTACCAGTTCATCACGCCGGCCAGCAAATACCTGCTGACGCTCGCCATCGTCAGCGCGATGGCGCTGCTGGCCAAGAACATGGTGCGCTCCAATGTCGGCCGCTCGTGGATGGCGGTGCGCGACATGGACGTCGCCGCCGAGGTGATCGGCATCCGGCTGATGCGCACCAAGCTGCTGGCCTTCGCGGTCAGCTCCTTCTACTGCGGCGTCGCCGGCGCGCTGTATGCGTATGCCTACCTCGGCACGGTCGAGCCGGAAGCCTACAACCTCGACCTGTCGTTCCGCATCCTGTTCATGATCATTATCGGCGGCGTCGGCTCCATCCTCGGCTCCTTCCTCGGCGCGGCCTTCATCGTGCTGCTGCCGATCCTGCTGAACGTGATTGCGCATGCGCTGTCGCTGCCGACCTCGGTGGCGTCCAACCTGGAGCTGATGGTGTTCGGCGCGCTGATCATCTTCTTCCTGATCGTCGAGCCGCACGGCCTTGCCCGGCTGTGGCAGATCGCCAAGGAGAAGCTGAGGCTGTGGCCGTTCCCGCATTGAACATGCCTGTCTTGCAAAGCGTTTGACCATAACAACCAAGGAGAAGAGACGATGAGAACCATGAAGTCACTGATGCTCGCCGCCGCGCTGGCCGGCGCCTGCGGCACGGTCGCAGCGCAGGAACAGTATGTGCCGCTGCTGTCCTACCGGGTCGGACCGTATGCCGCCGGCGGCACCGGCTTCTACGGCGGCGTGATCGACTACTTCAACCTGGTCAACATGAACGGCGGCATCAACGGCGTCAAGCTGACCTGGGAAGAATGCGAGACCGAATACAACGCCTCCCGCGGCGTCGAATGCTACGAGCGCCTGAAGACCCGGAACGGCGGCGCGTCGCTGGTCGAGCCGCTGTCCACCGGCATCGCGTACGGCATCCTCGACCGCGTCGGCGCCGACAAGATCCCGATGACCACGCTGGGCTACGGCCGCTCCGACGCCGCCAACGGCAAGGTCTTCCCCTACGTGTTCCCGCTCATCACCAGCTACTGGAACCAGGCTGCCGCGATGGTGAAGTACCTGGGCGAGAAGTCGGGCGGCATGGACAAGCTCAAGGGCAAGAAAATCGTCCATCTCTACCATGACTCGGCCTACGGCAAGGAGCCGCTGCCGGTGCTGGAGGAGCAGGCAAAGCAGTACGGCTTCGAACTGGTCAAGATTCCCATCGCCCCGCCCGGCAACGACCAGCAGTCGCAATGGCTGCAGATCCGCCAGGCCAACCCCGACCACGTGATCCTGTGGGGCTTCGGCGTGATGAACGCCGTCGCCATCAAGACCGCCCAGCGCAACGGCTTCCCGCGCGAGAAGATCCTTGGCGTCTGGTGGGCCGGTTCCGAAGAAGACACCACGCCCGCCGGCGACGCTGCCAAGGGCTACACCACGATGACCTTCAACACGCCCGGCAATTACCCGGTCCTCGACGAGATCCGCAACAAGGTCTATGCCGGCGGCAAGGGCAACCTCGAAGACAAGACCCGCATCGGCTCGGTCTACCACATGCGCGGCGTGACCGCCGCGATCCTGTCGGTGGAAGCGATCCGCAATGCGCAGGCCAAGTACGGCAAAGGCAAGACCATGACCGGCGAGCAGGTCCGCTGGGGCCTGGAGAACCTGAATGTGGATGCTGCGCGGCAGAAAGCGCTGGGAGCGTTCGACATGTTCCCGCCGGTGAAGACGTCGTGCGAGGACCACGAAGGGTCCGGCGCGGTCAAGGTGCAGCAATGGGACGGGAAGAAATGGGTGGCGGTGTCCAAGGACTGGGTGGTTGGGGACAAGGCTTTGACGCGCAAGCTGCTTGAGGAAAGCTCGGCCAAGTATGCGGCGGAGAAGAACATCAAGCCAGCATGCCTGGGCGCAGCAAGTTGAGAAAGGCGCTGCCGCGGGGAAGGTTGCGGGGGCGAGCCGGTTGCGGCGCGGCGGGTTACGCGCAGCGACAGTTGCAGTTAGCTCCGCGCAGCGACCGTTGCGGTTGCATTTAGCCCCGCGTAGCGACCGTTGCAGTTGCCGTTGAAGTGGCTGTTGCCGTTGCTTGTGAAGTGGCCGTTGTCGTTGCCGTTGCAGTGAATCCCCGTTGATGACGCCACGTCGCTGGTGCCGAAATCGGATAAAGAAGCGTCCGCTGTCTGAGCGAAGCGAGTTTCGGACGCTTCCCGATTTCGGTGCCAGCGGCGTGGGCACCCCGCGCAGCGGGGCGGCATCTCCGGGGTCGCCTTCTCTTGCCTACTTCTCTTGGCGAAGCAAGAGAAGTAGGTCGGCTGCCGGGCCGAAACCCGGCTAGGTCGTCCGGCAGGCCAGACGGTATTGCTTCATCCGCCCGCCGGCGCACCGTCGCGAAGCCGCTTCTGCAGTTTGCGACGGCTGCACGTCAGGAGAACGCGCCACAGCGCAAGGCGCCGATGCCGCGTCTGCTGACGGGTGGAACATTGAGGCTTCACTGCCGTGGGGAGTAGCCGGGTGTTCGGCCCGGCAGCCGACCCGCTTTTTTGCTTCGCCAAAAAAGTGGGGCAAAAAAGGCGACCCCTACGATGGCGGTCCGCTACGCGGACTGCACGCGCCGCCAGCACCTGAAACGGGAAGCGTCCGAAACTCGCTTCGCTCAGACAGCGGACGCTTCTTTATCCGTTTCAGGCACTGGCGACGCGTCGCCATCTAACGGGGATTCACTGCAACGGCAACGGCCACTTCACAAGCAGCGGCAACTGCAACGGCAACAGCAGCAACAGCAGCAACAGCAACGGTCGCTGCGCGGGCAACTGCAAAAACAACCGCAACGGTCGCTGCGCGGAGCCAACCAGAACCTGATAGCCGCACCCTCCGGTGCACCCCATGACGAGACAGACCATCATGACAAACCAAACCAAAGAATCACCGTACCTGTCGGTCAACAACATCGAAGTCATCTACGACCATGTGATCCTGGTCCTCAAGGGCGTCTCCCTCCAGGTCCCCCGCGGCGGCATCGTCGCCCTCATGGGCGGCAACGGCGCCGGCAAATCCACCACCCTGAAAGCCATCTCCACCCTCCTCCGCGGCGAACGCGGCGACGTCACCAAGGGCAGCGTCATGTTCGACGGCCAGCGCATCGACCACCTCACCCCGAACGCGCTCGTCCAGCGCGGACTATCCCAGGTAATGGAAGGCCGCCACTGCTTCGCCCACCTGACGATAGAGGAAAACCTGCTCACCGGCGCCTACACCCGCCGCCTGTCGCGCCGCGGCCTGCAGGACGCGCTCGACAAGGTCTACCACTACTTCCCGCGCCTGAGGGAAAGGCGCGGCTCGCAGGCCGGCTATACGTCCGGCGGCGAGCAGCAGATGTGCGCGATCGGCCGCTCGCTGATGGCGCAGCCGTCGATGATCCTGCTGGATGAACCGTCGATGGGCCTGGCGCCGCAGATCGTCGAGGAGATCTTCGAGATCGTCAGGGACCTCAACAGCAAGGAAAACGTGTCCTTCCTGCTGGCCGAACAGAACACGACCGTCGCGCTGCGCTATGCGGATTTCGGCTACATCCTGGAAAACGGCCGGGTCGTGATGGAAGGCGAGGCGGCGGCGCTGGCGTCGAACGAGGACGTCAAGGAGTTCTACCTCGGCGTGTCCGGCGCGGGACGCAAGAGCTTCCGCGACATGAAGTTTTACCGCCGCCGCAAACGCTGGCTGGCCTGAACAACCCAACCCTGGCGGATCATCATGTCCAATTACTTCGACGAACTTGAAACCCGCAGTCCGCAGGAGCGTGAACGCGACCTGATGGCGCGGCTGCCGCGGCTGATCGCGCATGCGCAGACCGCGCCGGGCTGGGCCGGCATCCTGCACGGTGTGGCGGCAGGCGACATCAGCAGCAGGACTGCGCTGGCGCAGCTGCCGGTCACCCGCAAGTCCGACCTGAAGGCGCTGCAGCAGGCCGACGCGCCGTTCGGCGGGCTGACCACGACCGCGCCGCGCAGGCTGGCCCGCATCGCCATGTCGCCCGGCCCCATCTTCGACCCGGAGGGCCGGGGCGCCGACTGGTGGCGCTATGCCCGGCCATTTCACGCGGCAGGCATACGCGGCGGCGACCTGATACAGAACTGCTTTTCCTATCACTTCACGCCGGCCGCCTTCATGGTCGAGGGCGGTGCGTTCAGGCTGGGCTGCACCGTGGTGCCGGCCGGCAGCGGCCAGACCGAGATGCAGGTGCAGGCCATCGCCGCACTCAGGCCCGACGCGTATGCCGGCACGCCGTCCTTCCTCAAGATCATCATCGAGAAGGCCGAGGAGATGGGCGCGGACATCGGCAGCCTGCAGTGCGCGGTGGTGGGCGCGGAAGCGCTGCCGCCGTCGCTGCGGTCCTGGCTGCAGCAGCATGGCGTGGCGCGCGTGCTGCAGACATACGGGTCGGCCGACATCGGCAACATCGCCTACGAGACCATGAGCCGCGGCGAGGTCAACCCGGGCATGGTGCTGGACGAGGAACTGCTGCTGGAAATCGTGCGCCCCGGCACCGGCGACCCGGTGGCGCCAGGCGAGGTCGGCGAGGTCGTCATCACCTCGTTCAACCCGGACTACCCGCTGGTGCGCTTCGCCACCGGCGACCTGTCGGCGGTGCTGGAGGGCATCGCGCCATGCGGCCGCACCAATACCCGCATCCGCGGCTGGATGGGCCGGGCGGACCAGACCACCAAGGTCCGCGCGATGTTTGTCCATCCGTCGCAGGTGGCGGAGATCACCCGCCGCCATCCTGAAATCCGGCGGGCGCGGCTGGTGGTCAGCGGGGAAATGGCAAACGACGTGATGACGCTGCAATGCGAGGTCGAAGAGCCGGACAACGGCATGCTTCAGGAAGCCATCGTCGCCAGCATCCGCGACATCACCAAGCTGCGCGGGGACGTGTCGCTGGTCGCAGTTGGCAGGCTGCCCAATGACGGGCGCGTGATCGAGGATGCGCGCCGCTACGAATGACGCTGACGGCCGCGGCACGGCTTGCGCCGGGCATGGTTACATATTTGGGCCTTTGATCGCAGCCATTGGTCCGGCATGTCTTGTCATCGGCTCCGGCATATGCTCGTCCGGTTTGGCGCACGCGTTCGCTATCGGCACGCGGATGGACTGGCGCATCGCGCGTTCGAGCCCACTCTGGTTTTCCTTGCTGATGACCAAGCTTTCCCACGCCTTGCGCTGCGCCGCCCTGTCCATCGGCAATTCCGGCGCACGTTGTTTTGCCGCTTCAGGCAACGCAACAGAGGTTGGTCCTTGCTGGTCCAGCCATGCGGTTGACGTTGACGTTGACGTTGAGGTCATGCCGGATGTCGACGTCGCCTGCACGGGCAGGAAGGCCGACTTGTTCAGCCGCCGCGTCAGGTCTGCGGATTTTTTTGGCGGATGGTGGTCTGGCCGGCGCTCCGCCACAGCTGACGGGTATTCGGTTTCCGCATCCTTGTACCGCAGTTCCAGACCGGTGCAAACCCGCTTTGTGCTGCGCCCGGCCAGCACGTCGCCGCCGCGCTTGCGCGGTATGCCGGGCGAGGAATCGGCGTGGGCGGAAGGGGGGCTGACTGTCGTGCTCCCGCCGCGTATCGCTGCGCCATCCTGGCATGATGGCAGGCGCCGGTTCGCCGACGTTTCATCCGCCAGGCAGTGCGGCGATCCCGCTCGCTGTGCCGCCGGCGGCAGGTCGGCCGCGTGCTCAGGCCCGGCATCGGAGCCTGTGGCCAACGGCGGGCGCGGCGTCGCCATGCGTTCGCGGATGGTTTCGTTTTTGGTGATGCTGAAGGCGGAAATGTGGATGGCGTACGGAGGGCCGGCGGGTTTTTCCCCAACCGTGTTCCTGCCTCCGGCCTGGCAATCCACCTCGGCGTTCATGGGGACGGCGCCAATCAGCCTGGCATGACCCTTGATCCAGGCGTTCGCGCCTATCGAGACCCCGTCGTCCACCTGGACGTACGGCCCGAACCGCACGTTCGCGCCGATCCGGACATGATTGCCTATCCAGTTCTCCGCGCCGAACGACACATTGCCGCCGACCGTCACGCCTTCGCCGACGCGCAGGCTGCCGGATATGCGGGTGCCGCGTGGAAGCGCGCGCTTGACGGCGAACGTCGAAATGGTGGCGCCTTCGGTCAGGATCAATCCCGCGCTGAACGTCAGGCCCCAGCCGATCCGCACGTCATGCATGATTGTCAGCGGTCCGTCGAAACGCGTGTGGGAAGCGATGGACACGTCGCCATGCAGGATAGTGCCCGGCTTCAGGCTGGTGTTGGCGCTGATTGTACAGACGCGGACGTGGGCGCCCCTTGCAACCGTCACGCCTTTGGGGATGATGACGCCCTCTGCGATCATGGGTTCGATCCCCGTCGCCTTCGCAGGCGTAGTCGGCGTAGTCTTCGTCGTTGTAGTCGACATCGCGGGCGACATCGTGGCCGTCGTCGGCGATGCGGCAGGCGGGGTGCCGGGCACAGCCATTGCAGGGCCGGGACAGGAAATGCCCGGCGCCCAGTCTTCGACACCGGTTTCCACCCATTTCCATTCCCGCGTGCTGCGGACCGGGGTGTCCCGATGTCCAGCGGCGGCTTCTCCGCTGTCAGGCAGCCCGCAGCTGGCCTGCCAGTGCTGGAATTGGTCCATGCAGTTTTTCAGCATCGTGCTCCGGAACCTGTTCTGCCCCGCGCCGTAACTTGCGACATGCTCCTCATAGGTCTCGAACAGGATCTGAATCCGCACCAGCGAAGGCGACTCGCCTGCAAGGGCAAGGACAGTGCGCAGGTCTTGCAACTGGCAGGTAGCGCCGGCCTCCAGCATCTGCAGGCCGATTTTCAGCATCAGCGACAGGTGGCCGTCGAGCATTGCCCTGGCCGAGGCCGATTCGTCCCGCCAGCTGTCGCTGCGGCAGGCGAAATTCTGCGTGCCCTCCTTCGCAAGCAGAAACCCGAATGCGTTGCTCATCCGGTAGGCAGCGGCCTGGTTGACGTCCCTGACGATGCTGTACCTGCCGCGCTGCCGTGCGTCGCCCGGATAGCGGCTGCCGAAATAATCGAAGACCGTGCGTCCCGGCAGCGCAATCATGCCTGCGGCCGTGCCCCATGCGGCCAATGCGCCGTCCGGGAGCGACAGCGCGTCCCACGGCACGGGGACGAGCTTCAACGCGGCGTTGATCGCCGGCAGGCGCTTGCGCAACTCCTGCGCAAGCAGGGGCATTGCGCTTTCCGCCAGCAGCAGCCAGTCCTCGCGGCCGAGGATGAGGCAGGGCTGCAGGTCGTCTGCCGGCAGGCTCTCGTGCTCGCGGCTGCAGGTGGCGACGCTATCGGCGGGATGGATGTTCAGCGCTGCGCAGGCAGCCTTCACGGCGGTCAGCTGGTGCGCATGCTGATAAAGAGCCGTCATCTGCTGGTCGTGCGTCGTGCACCGGACAAGGAAGTCGAGCACGACCTGCAGATTGGGATTCTTGTGGTAAAGCTGTGTCGTGTTATTGGGCATGCGTGGCTCCTGGGCGGACTGGCTGTGGCGCGCATGCGCCAGGCCGTCGGCATTGACGGCCTGCTAGGTAACAGCAGAACCCGCCGGCTCCGGCAGGGACACGCCCGTTTGGACGTTAAGTTGCGTGCAATAGATTTGCGTCAAGGTCGCGCGGATGCGCAGCGGAGGGAATGGCGGCAAGGCGCGCTGCGCCGGCCCGTCGCGCGATGCCGCGGGCCGGCGCCGGATCGGCGGCCGGGGCGGCAGCCGCCGTTTCAAAGCCTGGCGAGGCGCGCATCGCCGCTCGCCGTGAATCAACAGGCAGCGGCTAGCCGGCGTAGCCCTCGACGATGAACAGCCGGCCGATCGAATGCGCCTGCCTGATCTCCCTGGCATGCGTATATTCGGGCGACTCGTACCAGGTCCGCGCCTGTTCCATCGACGGGAACTCCACGACCACGGTGCGCCAGTTTTCATTGTGCTGGTCGTCCCTGCCTTCGAACTGGGTGCGCTGGCCGCCGCGGGCCAGCCATGTCCCGCCGTACTGGGCGAGCGATGCGGTGGACAGCGCACGGTAGTCTGCGTAGCCCTCGGGATTGGTGACCTGTATTTCAGCGACGACATAGGCTTTCGGCATGGTTTTTCTCCTTAAGGAACGGCCGCCTGCGGGCGGCTTCAGATTGAATGGGACGAGCTGACATGCAGCTGGTTTACCGAATGGCACGCTTGATTATAGGGGAGGCAATTGCTGCGCACGACGTCTCGATTCACCAGTCGGGAGCGCGCCTGCGTCACAGCCATGGCGCCCGGTGCGGGTACACGGGAAGCTGGAATTGCGGCAATGCCGATGGCGCGGGAACAGGCGCGACTTCCTGCGACAGGGCCGTGGGAACCCGGACGATGGCGCCGGCGGCGCGGGCGGCCATGTTTTCATTCCCGGCCAATCCGGAGGACGCCAGCCAGGCCTGGCGCTGCGCAGCCCATTCGCAGGGCGGTCCGGCCATGCGCCGCCTGAAGGCGGCAAAAGGCTGGTCTCCCGCCGGCCGGTCCGCCGCTTGTCCCCGCAGCGCCGGCATGCCGCCGGCCGGCCGCTGGCAGGACAGGAAGGCAGATTCATCAATTGTGGCCGGCGGGGCGCCATGCTGGCTGGTGATGGCGTCGATTGCCATCGCGGACTGGTAATGCGCCCTGCCGATGCGCATTCCACCCGCCTCGTTCATGTCTGCGCGTGCCGCGTGATGGCCATGCGGCCCGATGCCTAACCGTTTCAGGCTGGCGCCGCCGACAGCAGGATGCGCATCGAAGGCGGCGAGGCTTTCCAGCGGGATCGATGGCGCATCCGGCCGCAGGATGCGAAGGTCCATCGATTGCTTGCGCTCGTCCTGCCACAGCTTGTAAGACACCATGCAAAGGCGCAGGGCCCTGCTCGCGAAATGATGGTCCGCGGGCGACATTATCTGGATGAATTGATGGAAAAGCAGGAGCGAGGAATGGAAGTGCTCCAGCCCGGGCGTCGAGTTGGCGCAGGCCAGCGCCCAGAACATGTCCGGCAGCGCGATCGGATTGCCGGCCTGGGCCATCTGCAGGCCGGTGCGCATCAGCAGCGACAAATGGTGCCCGAGCTGATAGGTTGATGAGGCAACTTCCTTGCGCCAGTCGTCGTCGTGGCAGGCCAGGTAGCGCGTGCCGTCCTGCGTCGCAACCAGGAAACCCAGCGCATGCCGGTCCCTGCATATCTTCGCCGCGTCGGCGTCGCCTGCCGTAACCAGCTCCCGGCGCTCCGGCGCCTTCGCCGGGCAGCGGCTCTCGAGATAGGACGATGCGGTTTGCAAAGGCAGCGCGACCATGCCGGCCGCCGTGCCCCACGCCGCGAACGCCTGGTCCGCCAGCGGCAGTGCATCCCAGCGCAGCGGCACGATCCTGGCAGCCTCGTTCGCCGCCCGGAACAGCAGGCGCAGTTCGCCCGCCAGCATCGATACGACGCTGGACGCCAGTGCATTCCAGTCGGGGCAGGAAAGGCGCAACGACAGCAGCGGCGGCTCGGCCAGGCTGGCGCCGCCCCAGGGCTCGGCCGGCGCGGCATGCAGCGGATGAAGCTCCAGCCTGCGAAAGAGTGCCGCAGCAAGGTCCCTCTTCCGCGCATCGTCATAGCGAGCCGCCATCTGTTGCCCGGAAGGCTGGCATTTGCAGAAGAAGTCGAGCAGCGCGGGCAGTTCGGGAACATCGTGATAATGCAGGGGCGCGACATAGGGCATGTCATTCTCCAGGAGGCAACATACATTCGGGCGCGAATGTCCAGCAGGAGAAGACAGCACGTTTTCGCCGACATCCAGCCTGCAGGCGGCAGGATAAGCATGCACGGAAGCGCGGGGAACCGGGCGGGATGGGTTTCGAAGCGAATTGCGATGCAGATCAATGGATCGGGGGAACGGCGGAACAGCAACCTTGCCGACATGCCGCCGGCGGGCGCCGGGGCAAGGCTGCCATGTGCTGCGGGCGATGCGTCAGAACTGGTAGAGCACGCTTGCGGTGACGAGGTTGATGGACTTGCGCCCGTCGAAGTCGTAGACGGCGCGACTCAGGTGTTCATACTCGACGCGGCCGATCACGTTGGGCGTGAACCGGTACTGCGCGCCGATGCCGGCCAGGAGCCCGCTGGCGTTCATGGTCCCGGAGCCGGATAGACCAGGCGCTTCTGCCTTGATCTTGTTCTTGGTGCTGTGCGCGCCGAGCTTGCCGAACAGTTCGACTTCCTTGCTGACCGGATAGATGCCGAGGACGGCAAGGGTGAAGGACTCGCTCTTGCTCGACAGGGTCGCGTTGTTGGCCGACGCCTTGGTCCGGCCGGTGCTGCCGTAGCTGGATTCGATCGCCAGGTTTGGAATGATTTGATAACCGGCCAGCATCTTGAAGCCGGTGCTGGAGTTGGAGCAGTTGTCGGAGCCATGGCAATTGATGCCCTGGCCCGCGTAACCGAGGCCGCCGCCAAGGTAAAAACCGCTGCCCTTGTCCGCCAGCGCGGCGGTGGATGCGCACGCGAGAACGGCGAATGCAATTGCGGAAAGAGTGGATGTTGGCTTCATGATTTTCCCTGGAATAGTTGCCAGCGAGATGCTGGAACAGCGATTCTAGGTTTGCCAGGGAACATGATTGCAGCTGGACACTGTTTGTTAATGAACAGTTTTTATTCGGGTTGAGAAATAACAACACAGACGTAACTGATTGTTTTATAACCGATTATTCGTTCGAATATCGAACCTCAAGCAGGCTTAATTTCGAGGAGTTGCAGAACGCCGTGCCCTTTAATGCTGGCGCTGGCCCGGTCTTCCGGCCATGAGCACGTGGCCGCGCGAGCCGCCTCAGCGGTCGACGAGCATCCCGTCCTCGATCACCGCGGCGCCCGCCTTCACCAGCTGCGCCGCGGTCCAGTCCGCCAGCGCGTCCGGGTCCGCCTGCAGGTGCCGGCGGTTGGATTCGACCAGCAGCGGGATCTCGCGCATCCATTGCCGCAGTTCCGCCAGCGTGATGCGCCGGCGCTCCAGCAGCCGGAACTTGACCAGCACCTTGATGCCGTTCTGCGCATTGCGCGCCGGGTCGGCCTCCAGGTAATCGAGGCGGCGGAACGCCCGTTCCAGCGCGCCGGCGACGTCGTCGAACGGCGCGCCGTGGCCGGGAATGACCAGGCGCACGTCGAGCCCGGCGATCTGCTCCAGCGTCGCACGGGCCTCGGCGAAGCCGGACTCGCCTTCCAGTTCGGGAAAGATCACGCCGAAGCCGTTTTCCCACAGCGCGTCGGCCGAGATCAGCAGGCGCTCGGCCGGGCAATACAGGATCACCGAATGCGGGTCGTGGCCGGGCGCGCCCATCACCTGCCATTCGAATTCGCCCAGCATCAGGCTGTCGCCGGCGGCGATGGTGCCGTCGAAGCCGAAACGCGGGCATTGCTGGCCGGTGGCGACATAGCTGAGCGCCGCTTCGTCCCAGTCGCCCACGGCGCGCGCTTCGGCCTCGGGGATCAGCGTGCGGCAGCCGTAAGCCTGCTGCAGCGCGGCATTGCCGCCGCAGTGGTCGGAATGCGCATGGGTGTTGACCAGCAGGTCCAGCCTGCGTCCGCGCAGCAGGTGCGCGACCAGTTCCAGCGTCTGCGGCGCATGGGTCGCATAGCCGCTGTCGACCAGCGCGCTCTGCCCGCCACCGGTGAACAGGATATTGTTGGACGACAGCCAGCCGCGCTGCAGCAGGTGCATCGATTCGGGCAGGCTCATTTTTTCATCTGGTAGGCAAGGGAAATCCTGGCGAACTCGACCAGCACGTCGCGGCTGCCGCCATTGAAGGTGGCGAAGGCGGTGCCGGTGCGCACCACCAGCCGCGGCGGGAACAGCCAGGTGAAATAGGGGATGCCTATCATCTTGGCGCTGCGCACGTCGCGCCATTCGACTTCGCGGTTGAACATCCAGGTCTGGCGTATGCCGCGCGCGTCGATCACGACCACCGAGCGCAGGAACCAGTAATAGCTGACGCCCAGCATGACCGCGGCGCCCAGCAGCAGCAGCTGCACCGCCAGCCCGTATTGCAGCAGCGGATAACGCAGGCCGACGGTGATGCCGTAGCCGGCCAGCACCGCGCAGACCACGGTGGCGATCAGCTTGAAGCCCTTGCCATAGGCCGGGCCGGTGACGGTGCCGGGAGGTTGGTAGAAACCTGTGTGCATGTGCGCCGCCTATGCCGCGTTGCCGTCGAACAGCGCATGGCGGCGCCGTCCGATCTCGCGCCAGACCGCGCGCCGTTCCTCGTCGGACGCCCCGCCCCAGGCGACGATCTCGTCTATCGTGCGCTGGCAGCCCATGCACAGCCCGGTCTTCGCGTCCATCTCGCACAGGCTGATGCAGGGCGATGGCGCCGGGCCGGGCGCGGCGGGGTCGAAGTCGATCATTGCTGGCGCTTCGCCGCGATCGCGTTGCCCGCGCGGCTGTTGGACTTGCGCCCGAGGTGGCCGGCGATGAACTGGCCGGCGTCCACCACCGCGTCGAGGTCGACGCCGGTTTCGATGCCCAGCCCTTGCATCAGGTAAAGCACGTCCTCGGTGGCGACATTGCCGGTCGCGCCCTTTGCATACGGGCAGCCGCCAAGGCCGGCGACCGACGAATGGTAGATCGTGATGCCCTCTTCCAGGCTGGCGTAGATGTTGGCGATTGCCTGGCCGTAGGTGTCGTGGAAATGGCCCGACAGGCCTTCGATCGGGAATTCGCGGATCACGCGCGGCATCACTTCATGCACCTTGCGCGGCGTGGCCACGCCTATCGTGTCGGCGATGTCGATCTCGTCGCAGCCGAGGTCGCGCAGCCGGGCGACGACGTCGGCCACCGCGTCCAGCGGCACCTCGCCCTGGTACGGGCAGCCGAATGCGCAGCTGACCGCGGCGCGCAGGCGCAGGCCGTGCCGCTTGGTCGCCTCGGCGACGTCGCGGAAGCGCTCGATCGATTCCGCGATCGAGCAGTTGATGTTCTTTTGCGAGAACGCCTCGGACGCCGCGCCGAAGATCACGATCTCGTCCGCGCCGGCCGCGAGCGCGGCCTCGAAGCCCTTCATGTTGGGGGCCAGCGCCGAATACAGCACGCCCGGCCTGCGGGCGATGCCGGCCATCACCTCGGTCGAGGTCGCCATCTGCGGCACCCACTTCGGCGACACGAAGGACGCGGCCTCGATGTTGGCGAAGCCGGCCGCGGTGAGCCTGTCGACCAGCGCGATCTTGATGTCCGCCGGGATGGTTTCCTTCTCGTTCTGCAGGCCGTCGCGCGGCCCGACTTCGACGATCTTGACCTTGCGTGGCAAGTCCTGGGCTGTCATGTCAGTATCCTTTCGTGGGGTCGACGACGCCGGCGATGGGTTCGCCGCGTTCGAGCTGGGCGACCTTGCCCGCGATCTGGCGCACGCTGTCGCCGCGCAGCGTGACGGCGGCCGCATGCGGCGTGATCCTGATGCGCGGCTCGCGCCAGAACGGGTGGGCCGGCGGCAGCGGCTCTTCCCGGAACACGTCCAGCGTGGCCCCGGCGATATGGCCGGACTGCACCATGGCCAGCAGGTCCTCTTCGACCAGATGGCCGCCGCGGGCGACGTTGACAACATACGCGCCCTTGGGCAGCTTGCCCAGCGTGTCCCGGTTCAGGATGCCGCGGGTCTCGGATGTCAGCGGCAGGATGCAGACCAGCACCCGGCTGGCGGCGAGGAAGGCGTCCAGCCCTTCCGCGCCGGAATGGCAGGTGACGCCCTGGACATCCTTGGCGCTGCGGCTCCAGCCATGCAGCCTGAAGCCCAGGCCGGCCAGTGCGTCGGCGATGCGGGTGCCGAGGATGCCGAGGCCGAGTATGCCCACCGTGAATTCGCGCTTGTCATGCGGCTTCAGGAAGCGCCAGCGGCCCTCGTTCTGCTGCATCGCATAATCGTCGAACCGGCGGAAATAATGCAGCACCGCGTGGCTGACGTATTCGGCCATCTGCACGCCCATGCCGGCGTCGTCGAGCCGCACCACCGGCACGTCCGCCGGCAGCGCGTCGCCGAGCGCCATGATGCCGTCGACGCCGGCGCCGAGGTTGAAGATGGCCTTGAGGCCGCCGCGGTCCTGCAGCATTGCGCGCGGCGGCTGCCATACCACCGCGTAATCGGCCGGCGCGTGGTCGCCTTCCTGCCAGGCGCGCACTTCAGCGCCGGGTATGGCTTCGGTCAGGTCGGCCAGCCATGGGTCGGGCTTGCCGCCGGTTGCATGAAACAGGATACGCATGATGCCCCTTCTTGATGCTGGTTGATTATTCGCATTGTGCTTTATTGCGCGGCCTGCCGGGTGACGTCGCATCGCGCATCCACATGCGCGGTGCGCGCCCGGAGGCCGAGGCGCGCCAGCAGCGCCCGGTCCTCGTCGACTTCCGGGTTGCCGGTCGTGAGCAGCTTGTCGCCGTAGAAGATGGAGTTGGCGCCGGCCATGAAGCACATGGCCTGCACCGCGTCGCCCAGCTGTCGGCGGCCGGCGGACAGGCGCACCCGCGCCTCCGGCATCGTGATGCGCGCGACCGCGATGGTGCGCACGAATTCCAGCGGGTCCAGCGCATCCTGCCCGTACAGCGGCGTGCCGGGCACCTGCACCAGGTGGTTGATCGGCACCGACTCCGGGTATGGCGACATGTTGGCCAGCTGCGCGATCAGGCCGGCGCGCTGCAGCCGCGTCTCGCCCATGCCGACGATGCCGCCGCTGCAGACCTTGATGCCGGCGCCGCGCACCCGGCCCAGCGTGTCCAGCCGGTCCTGGTAGTCGCGGGTGCTGATGATGTTTTCATAGAACTCGGGCGCGGTGTCGAGGTTGTGGTTGTAGTAGTCCAGGCCGGCGTTCTTCAGCCGCTGCGCCTGGTGCTCGGCCAGCATGCCCAGCGTGACGCAGGTCTCCATGCCGAGCGCCTTGACTTCGCGCACCATTTCCTCGACCGGGTCGAGGTCGCGGTCCTTGGGCTCGCGCCAGGCCGCGCCCATGCAGAAGCGGGTCGCGCCCTCGGCTTTCGCGGCGCGGGCGGCTTCGAGCACCGCGGCCAGCGGCAGGATCTTCTGCGCGGTGACGCCGGTGTCGTAGCGGGCCGCCTGCGGGCAGTAGCCGCAGTCTTCCGGGCAGCCGCCGGTCTTGATCGACAGCAGCGTGGCCAGCTCGACTTCGGTCGGATCGAAGTGCTGGCGGTGTGCCTGCTGCGCGCGCAGCATCAGGTCGGCGAACGGCAGGTTGAACAGCGCCATGACGGCGTCGACCGGCCAGGCCTCGGCGGCAATGGGGACGGCCTTGGGTGCGGCATGGAATGTAATGACTTCTTCCGACATCGGTGTTTCCTTCATGATGAGTTGCTGATGGGCGCCGCTTTGACGAGACGCTTTCGGAAGGCCGGTCACGGCCTGCCTTCCGGGAATGTCCCGTCGAGATAGAACCAGCGGCCGCCTTCGCGCAGGAAGCGGCTGGTTTCATGCAGCCGGTGGGCGCGCCCCGCCAGCCGGTAGCGGGCGACGAATTCGACCGTGGCTTCGTCTCCCTGTTCCTGGGCGGCGCGGACCTCCAGGCCCAGCCACTTCGCGTCGTCGTCCTGCAGGTCCGCCGGCGCGGGCCGGGTGCGCGGATGCCAGGTGGCGAGCAGGTAGTCATGCAGGCCGAGCGCATAGGCGCTGTAGCGGGAACGCATCAGCAGCGCCGCGCTGCCCGCGACCTCGCCGCCGTGCCACCGGCCGCAGCATTGCGGGTAAGCGCCGCCGCCGCACGGACAGGCGGCCGCCGCGGCGCGCCGCTTCATGCCTTCGCCGCCTTCGCGGGCTTTTCGGCGACCGGCGCACCGGCCGCCTTCCACGCGCTGAAGCCGCCGCTCATGTGCGCCACCGGCGCCAGGCCCATGCGCTGCACGGTGTCGGTGGTCAGCGCGCTGCGCCAGCCGGCCGCGCAAAAGAAGATGAACTCGCGGTCCTCCCCGAAGACCGGCTTGAAGTAAGGCGATTCCGGGTCGACCCAGAATTCGATCATGCCGCGCGGCGCATGGAAGGCGCCGGGGACCACGCCTTCGCGCTCGAGTTCGCGCACGTCGCGCAGGTCGACCAGCTGCACCTTCGGGTCGGCCAGCTTCTGCTGGGCTTCCTGCACCGTGTACGCCTTGATGCGCGACTCGGCTTCGGCCACCATGGTCTTGCAGGATAGTGTCATTGCCATCGTTGCCTCCCTGTGAATTACAGCGCGCCCTTGAGCCAGGCGTCGAGCTGGTTGAAACGGTCGAAGCCCCAGAACGGCTCGCCGTCGACGATCATGAATGGCGCGCCGAACACGCCGCGGGCCAGCGCCTGGCTGGTCTCCTCGCGCAGCCGCTCGCGTATCGGCTCGCTTTCCTGCCCGGCCGCCAGCGCATCCCGGTCGAGGCCGATGGACGCGCCGATGCGCAGCACTTCGTCGGCCTCGTCGATGGCGACGCCGTCGACAAACATCGCGCGGAAGATGGCCTGGGCCAGCTCGATCGCGCGCGCTTCGCCGACTGCCTGCGCGGTCCACAGCA
This sequence comes from Noviherbaspirillum suwonense, assembly GCF_900182955.1. GTDB lineage: Bacteria > Pseudomonadota > Gammaproteobacteria > Burkholderiales > Burkholderiaceae_D > Noviherbaspirillum_A > Noviherbaspirillum_A suwonense. The sequence goes on from NZ_FXUL01000029.1 coordinate 50,792, forward strand.
TGGCCCGCGCGGCGGCCTGCGTGGCCAGCGGAAAGCGCGGCGGGCGATTGTACGGTATGCCGTGAAAACGCGCAGTGCGTTCGAAGTCGTGGAAAGCGTATTCGCCCTTGACCGGGTAGGTCGTCAGCGGCGCGGTGCCCACGGTGCGGAACAGCACGCCGAGCAGCACCGGGTGCCAGTTCACCAGCCTGCCGTTGTTGACGGCCAGCTCCTCGATGCGGGTCGCGGCGAAATAACCGTAGGGGGAAGAAAAGTCGAAATAGAAATCGATGGGGCCAGCCATGTCGTCTCCTGTCTGCGTTCGCCCTTGTTTCAGCCCAGCGCGCGGGCGATCAGAATTTTCTGTATGTCGCTGGTGCCTTCGTAGATCTGGCAAACCCTCACGTCGCGGTAGATGCGCTCGACCGGGAAGTCGCTGACGTAGCCATAGCCGCCATGAACCTGGATGGCGTCGGAGCAGACCCGCTCGGCCATCTCGGTGGCGAACAGCTTGGCCATCGCCGCTTCCTTCAGGCAGGGCAGGCCCGCGTCCTTCATGCTGGCCGCATGCCAGATCATCTGGCGCGCCGCCTCGATCTGCGTGGCCATGTCGGCCAGCCGGAACTGCACCGCCTGGTGCTCGAACAGCGTCTGGCCAAAGCTGGTGCGCTCCTTCGCATAGGCCAGCGCCGCCTCGAACGCCGCGCGCGCCATGCCGACCGCCTGCGACGCGATGCCGATGCGCCCGCCCTCGAGGCCCGACAGCGCGATGCGGTAGCCCATGCCCTCCTCGCCGATCAGGTTCGCGGCAGGCACGCGGCAGTTCTCGAACAGGATCTGCGCGGTATCCGATGAATGCTGGCCCATCTTGTCCTCGAGGCGCGCGACGATGTAGCCGGGCGCGGAGGTCGGCACCCAGAATGCGCTGATGCCTTTCTTGCCGGCCTGCCTGTCGGTCACGGCCATCACGATGGCGACATCGGCATGCTTGCCGCTGGTGATGAACTGCTTGACGCCGTTGAGCACGTAGTCGTCGCCGTCGCGCACCGCGGTGGTCCTGAGCGACGACGCGTCGCTGCCCGCATGCGGCTCGGTCAGGCAGAAGGCGCCCAGCATCTCGCCCTGCGCCAGCGGGCGCAGCCATTGTTCTTTCTGCGCGTCGTTGGCATACATCATCGCGATGCTGCATACCGGGCAGTTGTTGACCGAGATGACGGTGGAGGTGCCGCCGTCGCCGGCCGCGATCTCCTCCAGCACCAGCGCCAGCGCCAGGTAATCGAGCCCGGCACCGCCCAGCGCCTCGGGCACGGCCACGCCGTAGGCGCCCAGCGCCGCCAGTTCCTTCAGCTCCTGCTGCGGAAAATGATGCTCGCGGTCCCAGCGCGCCGCATTTGGCGCGAGCCGCTCGCGCGAGAAGGTGCGCAGGGCGTCGCGAATCATCTGGTGCTGTTCGGAGAGGACCATGCTTGTTCCTGTGTGAGCGTGAATACGTGTCGTAGGGTGGAATAAGCAGGGCGCATTGCACCGCGCGTCGACAGGCTGCAGCCTGGATCGATTGATTGCCGACTGGCGGAATGCGCTGCCCTTATTCCACCCTGCGAATTTTTGGATCGCCTGCAGCCCGGGCGCGGCGACGGTGCCCGGGCTGCATTGCTTACATCATCTCGATGGCCATCGCGGTCGCTTCGCCGCCGCCGATGCACAGCGCCGCCACGCCGCGCTTGCCGCCGGTCTTCTTCAGCGCGCCCAGCAGCGTGACGATGATGCGCGCGCCGGAAGCGCCGATCGGGTGGCCCAGCGCGCAGGCGCCGCCGTGGATGTTGATCTTCTCGTGCGGGATCTTGTGCTCGTTCATCGCGGCCATGGCGACCGCGGCGAAGGCTTCGTTCACTTCGAACAGGTCGACCTCCGCCGTGTTCCAGCCGGTCTTCTGGTACAGCTTGGCGATCGCGCCGACCGGGGCGGTCGTGAACTCGTTCGGCTCCTGCGAATGCCGGGTGTGGCCGACGATGCGGGCCAGCGGCGTGCAGCCGAGCTTCTTCGCGGTCGACTCGCGCATGATGACCAGCGCGGCAGCGCCGTCGTTGATCGACGAGGACGAGGCGGCGGTGATGGTGCCGTCCTTCTTGAACGCCGGCTTCAGCGTGGCGATCTTGTCGAGCTTGGCCTTCAGCGGGCCTTCGTCCTTGTCGATCACGGTGTCGCCGTTGCGGCCGGACACGGTGACGGGCGCGATTTCCCACTTGAACGAGCCGTCGGCGGTGGCGGCCTGCGCGCGCTTGACCGAGTCGATGGCGAACGCATCCTGGTCGGCGCGCGAGAACTGGTACTTGGCCACGCATTCCTCGGCGAAGGTGCCCATCGAGCGGCCCTTCTCGTAGGCGTCTTCCAGGCCGTCGAGCATCATGTGGTCATAGATCATGCCGTGGCCGATGCGGTAGCCGCCGCGCGCCTTCGGGATCAGGTAGGGCGCATTGGTCATCGACTCCATGCCGCCTGCCACCACCACCTCGTTGGTGCCGGCGACGATGGAGTCATGCGCGTAGATCACGGCCTGCATCGCCGAGCCGCACATCTTGGACATCGTGACGGCGCCGGCGGAAACAGGGATGCCGGCCTTGATCGCGGCCTGGCGCGCGGGCGCCTGGCCCTGGCCCGCCATCAGGCAGTTGCCGAACAGGACATCCTGCACCTGGTCGGCCGGCACGCCGGCGCGCTCGACCGCGGCGCGGATGGCCACGGCGCCCAGGTCGCTTGCGGATAAGGAAGAAAAGTCGCCCTGGAAGGCGCCCATCGGGGTGCGCGCTGCGCCGACGATGACAATAGGGTCGTTCATGTTGCTTCTCCAGTTCAGGCGGCTTCCGCCGCCGGGGTTGTCAATGATTGCTGCGGTTTCAGTTGCTGATGGAAACGGCACGATTGCGGATATGGAAAGACATCTTCCATGTAGCCGGCCAGGATGCGTTCCTTGCGCCCCTGCCAGAACGCGGGGCTGAGCAGGTCGGCATGATGCTTCATGAAGTACTTGCGCACCCTGGCATTTCCAAGCAGGAAGGTGCCGAACTGCTCGGGAAACACGTCGTTCTTGGCGACCGGGTACCAGGGCTCGGCCGACATCTCGTCTTCCTCGTTGCGCGGCGCCGGTATCGCCCGGAAATTGCAGTCGGTAATGTACTCGATCTCGTCGTAGTCGTAGAACACCACGCGGCCGTGCCGGGTGACGCCAAAGTTCTTGTACAGCATGTCGCCGGGGAAGATGTTGGCGGCGACCAGTTCCTTGATGGCGTTGCCGTATTCAATGATCGCATGCTCGATCGCCTGCTCGTCGCCGGCCTTCTCGGCATTGGTCAGCCAGATGTTCAGCGGCACCATGCGGCGCTCGATGTACAGGTGGCGGATGATGACCTGGCCATCCTCTTCCTCGACGATGGACGGCGCCACCGCCTTCAGGTCGGCCAGCAGCTCGTCGGTGATGCGCGAACGCGGGAACGCGACATTCGAGTATTCCAGCGTGTCGGCCATGCGGCCCACGCGGTCATGGTTCTTCACCAGCTGGTACTTTTCCTTGACCAGCGCGCGCGTGGTTTCCTTGGGCGCGGGAATGAAGTCCTTGATGACCTTGAACACATAGGGGAAGGACGGCAGCGCGAACACCACCATCACCAGGCCGCGGATGCCGGGCGCGCTGTCGATGCGGTCGGACGAATAGCGCAGGTGATGCAGGAAGTCGCGGTAGAACAGCGCCTTGCCCTGCTTCTGCAGCCCGAGCACGGTATAGATCTCGCTGCGCGGCTTGTAGGGCATGATGGTGCGCAGGAAGCGCACATAGGACGACGGCACTTCCATGTCGACCAGGAAGTAGGCGCGGGTAAAGGAAAACATCACCGTCACCTGCGAACGGTCGCACAGCAGCGTGTCGATGTAGAGGTCGCCGCCCGGTCCGTGCAGTATCGGCATCACGAACGGTTCCTCGCGGTTGCCGTTGACGATCTTGCCGATGATATAGGCCGCCTTGTTGCGGTAGAACGGGCTGGCCAGCACCTGTATCTGCTGGTTGGCCTCGGGCGGCGCCGAGCCGAACAGCGCCTGCATCCGCTCTTCGACCAGCGCGATATCGCGGTCGAGGTCGGAAAACGGACAGGCCAGCTGGAAGTTGGTGATGATGCGCTTGAGCGTGTAGCGCAGCCCGTCGGTTGCCGGATAGTAGACCCGGTAGATCGGCGTCGCCTCGTCCGGCTCGATGTATTCGGTGGACACCGCCGGCCGCACGAAGATGAAGTCGTTGTGGAAATAGCTGCGGTGCAGGATGTTGCAGCACACCGAGGTGAAGAAGGTCTCGGCCAGCTCGGGCTGCTTGTGATTGGTCAGCAGGCCGATGTAATGCAGCTTGACCTCGCGCCAGACGCTGTCGGTCAGGTCTTCCGGGTCGTATTCGTCTTCCAGGATCTGCACGCATTCCTGCACCCGCTGGTCGTAGAACGCAATGCGGTCGCGGGCGCTCTGCTGCATGCCGCGCCAGTCGCTCTGCTCGAAGTAAGCCTTGCCGGCCATGCTGGCGCTGCGGAACAGCCGGTAATGCTTGTCGAAGCCATCCAGCACCGTGCGCGCGATGTCGAAGGCGATTTGCGACGACAGGAGTTTGGGAAATGCGGTCTTCATGGACGGCGCCTGCGGAAGGGAAACAATCCCGGAGTTTAACGAACTTTGCTGCATGTGCGTTTAACGAACTTCCAACGAATGATATTGCATCAATGCAAGCCAGTAAGCCGCGGAAATCCGTGATGACGGATGATACGCCGGGTTGACGTTAACGTAAACGTCACCAGGCGTCACCAGGCGTCACCAGGCGTCACCGGGCATGCCGCGGGCCGCGCTCACGCGCTTTCGGTCTGCTTGGCCGCCCGCTTCGCCGCCGTTTTCTTCGCCGGCTTGCCGGCAGCCGCGCTGGCCGCGCCCGCCTCGCCGGCTTCCAGCATGCGCCGGCATTGCGCCTCGTGGGCTTCGATTTCCGCCAGCGTCACTTCCAGGTCCTCGCGCTGCTGTTCCAGGATTTCGCGGTGGCGGGCCAGCACCAGCAGGAAGCGGTTCAGCTGCGCCGCCGAGTCCTTGGGCGACTCGTACATGTCAACCAGGCTCTTGATTTCCGAGAGCGTGAGGCCCAGCCGCTTGCCCCGCAGCGTCAGCTTCAGCCGGGTCCGTTCGCGTGCGCTGTACACCCTGGTCCGCCCGCCCGCGCCCTCCCGTTTCGGCGTCAGCAGGCCCTGGTCCTCGTAAAAGCGGATGGCCCGCGGCGTGATGTCGAACTCGCGGGCCAGTTCGGTGATCGTGTAGTTGGGCATTTGATGTGCTCGGCAGAAAACAGGCTGGTGGTCTAGAATGTGCGCGAATGGTCGTTTACGTAAACGTCAATCGCATTGTAGGCGGGCGCGCCGCAAATGTGAATCGCGCCGCTGCCCGCCGTCACCCCTGCCACTCGCTATCAATTTACGATGAACGCCCTGGAATCCCAACTCGACTACCCGCTGGGCGACGCCCTTCCCGAAACCGGCTCCGTCATGGAGATCGCGCCCGGCCTGCTGTGGCTGCGCATGGGGCTGCCGTTCGCGCTGAACCATATCAACCTGTGGCTGCTGAAAGACGAGATCGAAACCGAGGCCGGCAGGGTGCGCGGCTGGACCGCCATCGACTGCGGCATCTCGGGCGACGCCACCCGCGCGGCCTGGGAGCAGATCTTCGCGCATCACCTGGACGGCCTGCCGATCGTCCGGGTGCTGGTCACCCATTGCCACCCGGACCATGTCGGCCTGGCCGACTGGCTGTGCCAGCGCTGGAACGCGCCCTTGTGGATGAGCACCGGCGAGTTCGGCTTTGCGCGGATGATGGCGGCTGCGCTGCCCGGCGTCGAAGGCACGGCGATGGTGCCGCATTTCGCGCGCCACGGCCTGACCGACCCCGACATGCTGGAACAGCTGGGCACGCGCCGCGCCTACTATGCGAAGCTGGTGCCGTCGGTGCCGCAGAGCTACCGCCGGCTGCATGACGGGCAGCGGGTCCGCATCGGCGACGACGACTGGCGCGCCATTGCCGGCTTTGGCCATTCGCCAGAGCATATCGCGCTGTACAGCGCGTCGCGCAACATCCTTATTGCCGGCGACATGGTGCTGCCGCGCATCTCCACCAATGTCTCGGTGTTTGCGGTGGAACCGGAATCGAACCCCGTGCAGCAGTATCTCGACTCGCTGTCGGCCTATGCCGACCTGCCGGAGGACACGCTGGTGCTGCCCTCGCATGGCAAGCCGTTCCGCGGCCTCCACGTGCGCATCCAGCAGCTGCGCGACCATCATGCGGCCCGGCTGGCCGAAGTGATGCAGGCCTGCGAGGCGCCGCAATCGGCCAACGACATCGTCCCCATCATGTTTCCGCGACCGCTCGATGCGCACCAGATCAGCTTCGCGATGGGCGAAGCGCTGGCGCACCTGCACCTGCTCTGGTTCGACGGCTCGCTGCGGCGTCGCCTGGACGACGACGGCGTCATGCGATTTGTACGTGCATGACAACAAATTTTTCCGGCAATCCCCGGCGGGCGGGCGGCAACACGACTTGGCGCAAACAACCCGGCGTTACCTCGCTGCCAGTCCGCCGCAAATACCTATAGTAAAAATACAATGATCAGGCAAACACGACGCGCTTCTATGAAGCGTCCGGTTTTTTTGTGACGGTCACACAACCGCAATGACAAGGAGTTCTTGTCAAGAAGAGACTGACTGTCACGCCTCAACATGGAATAGTTTGCCCCAATGAAAGCATCCATCGAACGAGAAGATTTCAGCGGCCGCCTGCAAATGGCGCTGCGAAATGCGGATTACTCACCCGACAGCCCGACGCAGCTTGCGCGCGAATTCAATATCCGTTTCACCGGAAGGCCCATCACCGTGCATGCCGCACGCAAGTGGCTGGTCGGCGAGGCCATTCCGACACAGGAGAAACTGCGCACGCTGGCGCAGTGGCTGGGCGTGCCGGCCGAGTGGCTGCGCTTCGGCGGCGACGATGCGCAGACCATCGCCGGCGGCGACCCGGCCTCCCGCTTCGATTCGGCCGACGTCAAGCTGATCGCCGACCTGCAGCGCCTCGATGAACACTACCAGGTGATCGCCCGCGAGATGATCAGGATGCTCGTCCGCATCAACCGACAGAAATAGGCCACGGGCCTTTCATCTCTCACTCCCGACGCAGTTCGCGCAGGTAACGCAGCCCCGCAATGGCGCGGCTGCCGTACCAGGACATCATCTCGCCATCGACCAGCCGCGCCGGCTTGCCGGTCTGCCGCTCGATGGCGTCCACGTGCGCTTCCGTGAACCGATACGGCTCGGAAGACAGCAGCACTTCATCGATTTCGCCTGCCAGCGCATCCGACCAGGTGAAAACCGGGTAGCGCCGCTGCTCGTCCGGCGCCTGCCACTGCCGCATGCCGGCCAGCGCCAGCATGCGCGCGATGTAGGTGTCGCGCGACACGGTCATCCACGGGTCCTGCCAGATGCAGTACAGCACGCGGCTCGCCGGCGCGGGCGGCAGGGCGGCGAGCGCCGCGTATTCCTGTTCGAACGCGGCGCAGAGGCGGGCCGCGGCATCGTCCGCGCCGAAGATGCCGCCGAGCAGGCGGTAAAGGCCGGGATTGTCGCGCGGGTCCAGCGGATGGGTGACGATGACGACCGGCACGAAGGCGGCCAGCGCCTCCACCGTCGGCTTTTCGTTTTCATCGATGTTGACGACCAGGTGGGTGGGCGCGAGCCTGCGTATCTTCTCGATGTTGACGTCTTTCGTGCCGCCCACCTTGGCAATGCCGCGCACGGTCTCGGCCGGATGGATGCAGAAGCCGGTGCGCCCGACCAGCGCATCGGCCAGGCCCAGGTCGCACAGCAGCTCCGTCAGCGACGGCACCAGCGACACGATGCGCGGCGTCTCGTCGCCTGCAAGCCGCCGGTGCTCCACGCCCAGCGCGTCGATCAGTTTCATCGGACCTCCGCGCCCTGGCGCGCCTTGTGCGGCGCGCGCGCGAAGGCGAAGTCGTACAGCCAGTTGGGCAGCAGCCGCAGCAGCCTGGCGACGACGCCCATCTGCCATGGAATGACGCGGTAGCTGGCGCCGGCCTCTATCGTGTCGACGGCGCGCGACGCGAAGCGCCCGGCCGGCATCAGGAAAGGCATTGGATAGGCATTCGACTGCGTCATCGGCGTGTCGATATAGCCGGGCGCGATCGTCACCACGGCAATGCGGTCGCGCCGCATCTCGACCCGCAGCGACTCGCAGTAGCTGATGACGGCGGCCTTGGACGCGCTGTAGGCAGCCGCGCCCGGCAGGCCGCGTATGCCGGCCACGCTGGCGATGCCGACCAGCCGGCAGCCGCGCTCGCCGGCCTGCGCCTGGCGCCGCATCGCGGCGATGAAGGGCATGAAGGTCGCGACCGTGGCATTCAGGTTGGTGGCGACGACGCGCTCGAACTGCGGCAGGTCTTCCGCGATCTCGGTCAGCGTGCCCACCGAGATGCCGGCATTGGCGATGACGACGTCGATGCCGCCGGCAGCCGCCATGAAGTCGGTGGCGGCGGCGGCCAGCGCCGCATGGTCGGTCACATCCAGCGCATAGATGCGGTGCCGGCCGCTGTCGGGCAGCGTGGCGGCCAGTTCGCGCAGCACCGTCTCGCGCCGCGCGACCAGGCCCAGCATGGCGCCGCGCGCCGCATACTCGCGCGCCAGCGCGGCGCCGAGGCCGCTGGAGGCGCCGGTAATGAAAACCCGCTTCATCGAATCTCCTGTCATCCGTAAAAAAAAGCCCGCCCTCTTGCGAGCGGCGGGCTTGATGCGGCCAGGTCGGCCTTACTTCTTCGCGGCCTGCTCCTTGGCGGCCTTGTCCACCAGGAAGCTCGCCACCTGCAGCGCGGCCGCGTGCAGGGCCGGCTCGGGCTGGTTGCCGCCCATGCCGGCGCCGACGATGGACGGCGAGGTCATGTAGCGGCCGTCGATGGCCAGCGTCGGCACGCCGTCGATCTTGTAGCCTTCCTGCAGCTGCGCCGCGCGCTTGGCCTTGGTCTGCACGCCGAAGGAGTTGTAGACCTCCAGGAACTTGGCCTTGTCGACGCCCTGCGCGACGATGTAGTCGGTGATCGCCGCGTCGGAGTCGAGCGCCTTGCGCTCGCCGTGGATCGCATTGAACACCTTCGGATGCAGGTCATGCAGGCGGCCCATGGCTTCCAGCGTGTAGTACAGCTTCTGCTGCGGCACGAAGGACGGCCGGAACATCACCGGCACGCGCTTGAAGGCGATCGCATTGCCCTGCTTCTTCACCCATGCCTCCAGCGCCGGATCGAGCGCCGCGCAGTGCGGGCACGAGTACCAGAAAAACTCGGTGACCTCGACCTTGCCGGCGGGCGCGTCGGTCGACTGGGCCTTGTCCAGCGTCTTGTAATCGGTGCCGCTGACAGGCGCCTGCGGCGTTGCCTGCGCTGTCGCTGCCAGTGCCGCCAGGCTTGCCGCCGCCAGCATGTGCTTGATGAATTTCATTGCCACTCCTCGGATTTATTTGGGAACACGGACCACGGCCACGTCGACGCCATTGTCGCCGAGCCGGCTGCGCACCCGGTTCATGGTTTCGAGATTGCCAAACGGGCCCAGCCGCACCCGGTACAGCGTGCCGTTGTCGGTCTTGCGCTCGGCGATGCTGGCCGACAGGCCCATCAGCGCCAGCTTGGCCTTCGCATTTTCCGCATCGGCACGCTCCAGGAACGCGCCAGCCTGCAGATAATAGGTGAATTTGTCGTCGACCGTGCCGGCGCCCTCGACCGTGGAGCGCTCGACCACCGCCGGCTTGGCCGCTTCGCGCGCCGCCGCGGCCCTGGCCCTGGCTTCTGCGCGCCGCGTTTCCTCGCGCTGCGCCTCGGCCTTCTTCGCCTCGACCTCGGCGTCGACCGCCTGCTCTTCTTCGGACTTGCGCGGCACGTCCTTGGCTGCCTGGCGCGCCGCTTCGCGGTTGCCGTACAGCGGCTTGTTGGGATCGATCGGGCCGGTCGGCGCGACCGGCGGCGGCGCATTGCTGGTGTTGGGCGCGACGACCCGGTCGGGCGACCGGTCGGGCGTTTTTTCTTGCTTGCCCAGCTTGTTGACGAAGGGCAGCGGCGTGTTCTTGATGGTGATCGCCACGCCGACCGCGATGGCCAGGCCGATGATGAGGCCGATGATCAGGCCCAGTATGGTGCCGCCAGCCTGCCTGTTGCTTTGATAGATCATGCTTCCTCGATTTCCAGTCGGACTACATTGCGGATACGGGCCGCGCATTACATGCGCGCCGGCGCGGAAACGCCGATCAGCGCGAGGCCGTTGCGCAGGACCTGGCGGGTCGCCACCAGCAGCGCCAGCCGCGCCATGCGGGTCGGCAGGTCGTCCACCAGCACCCGCTCGGCATTGTAGTAGCTGTGCAGTTCGCCGGCCAGGTCGCGCAGGTAGAACGCCACCTGGTGCGGGCCCAGCTCTTCCATCGCCTTCTGCAGCGCATCCGGGTATTCGGCCAGCCTTGCCAGCAGCGCGGCTTCGCGCGGCGCGGTCAGCGGCGACAGGTCGACATCGGCCAGGGTCGCTTCGTCGCCATTCCACTGCGCCAGCACCGAGCAGATCCGGGCATGCGCATACTGCACGTAGTACACCGGGTTTTCGTCGGACTGCGCCAGCGCCAGGTCGACGTCGAACACGAACTCGGTGTCAGCCTTGCGCGAGATGAGGAAGAAGCGCACCGCGTCGCGGCCGCGGGTCAGGTCGCGCGGCGCGCTGTCGACGGCCTCGCCGGCCGACCACTCGATCAGGTCGCGCAGCGTGACGTAGGAGCCGGCGCGCTTGGAGATCTTCACTTCCTCGCCGTTGCGCATCACCGTCACCATCTTGTGCAGCACATAGTCCGGGTAGCCCTGCGGTATGCCGACGCCGGCCGCCTGCAGGCCGGCGCGCACGCGGGCGATGGTGCCGTGATGGTCGCTGCCCTGGACATTGATCACCTTGTGGAAGCCGCGCTCCCACTTGGTGATGTGGTACGCGACGTCCGGCACGAAATAGGTGTAGGTGCCGTCGGACTTCTTCATCACCCGGTCCTTGTCGTCGCCGTAGTCGGTGGTGCGCAGCCACAGCGCGCCGTCCTGCTCGTAGGTCTTGCCGGCGGCCACCAGCGCGGCGACCGTGCGCTCGACCCGGCCGTCGGTGTACAGCGAGGACTCCAGGTAATAGTTGTCGAATGCGACGCCGAAGGCGTTCAAATCGAGGTCCTGCTCGCGCCGCAGGTAGGCCACCGCAAAGCGGCGTATCGAGTCGAGGTCGGCGGCGTCGCCGCTGGCGGCGATATCGCCGATGCTGTCGCCGGCGAGGAAGTCGCGGGCGATGTCGGCGATGTAGTCGCCGTTGTATGCGCTCTCCGGCCAGGATGCGTCGCCGGGCTTGTGGCCCTGGGCGCGCGCCTGCACCGAATTGGCCAGCGTGGCGATCTGCACGCCGGCGTCGTTGTAGTAGAACTCACGGGTCACGTCATAGCCCTGCGAGGTCAGCAGCGCCGCCATCGCGTCGCCCAGCGCGCCCTGGCGGCCGTGGCCCACGTGCAGCGGGCCGGTCGGGTTGGCCGACACGAACTCGACGAGCACCCGCTGGCCGGCGCCGTGCTCGCCGCGGCCGTACGCATTCCCCTGCTTCATGATCTCGGCGACCACCGCCTGCCGCGACTGCGCCGACAGGCGCAGGTTGATGAAGCCCGGCCCGGCAATTTCCACCGCGTCCACCAGCCCGGCGCGCGCCGGATCGGCCATCACCGCGGCCGCCAGCGCTTCGGCCAGCTGGCGCGGATTCTTTTTCAGCGGCTTGGCCAGCTGGAGCGCGATATTGCAGGCGACGTCGCCGTGGGACGGGTCGCGCGGACGCTCCAGCACCACGTTGGGCTGCAGGCCGGAGTCGGCAAGCAAGGGAGTCAGCGCGGCGCGAAACAGGGAAATGATCTGGTTTTTTTGTATGGCTAGCATGGCGTTCGATCGACGCGGGCGGCCGCCCGCAGTGTGCTTAAACGGCTGATTATACTGGCTGGGCCGGGCTTAACTGCCGGGAGTGGCGTCCGGATTAACGGCGGCCGGCGGATAAGTTTCCAGGAATTCATGCAGGCGGAATGCGTCGGTCTCCCACGGCTGGCCGGACAGTCGCTGCGGATCCAGCCAGAGGTAGGTCCAGGCGCTGACGTGCTCGCCGCTGACCAGCACCACCTGCAGCGCATCGCGCCGGTACTCGGGGCCCTCGAATGCGTCGAGCCGGGCGATGTCCACCGCGCTGACATCCCGGTACAGCCGCCCTGCCACCTGCGCGCCCGGCGTCGCCACTACGCCCGGATAGCTGAGGCCGGTCAGCGCGTGCCGCTGGTGATGGTCCAGCAGCGCCGGTTCCGAGGGGTAGCGGCCGGTCACCACCTGGCACCAGACCTCGTCGAACATCAGCGACCCATAAGTAAAAATATTGCCGTTCACGATACGTCCTTTCTTTCCTTGCAGTGGAGGCGCGGACCCTTCCGCGCCGGTGCGCTTTGTGTTGCGCGTTGCCGAGGCTGTACTATATAGTTGTAATACAACTTACAAACCACGTTCCATGAACGTATACAGAACGATACAGGAGACTTGCATGACCTCATTCCGACTTGGCGCCACCGCGCTCGCACTCGCGCTGGCCGCCGGCTTTTCCTCGATGGCCGCGGCACAGACCACGATGCGCATCAGCGTCTCGATCCCGCAGAACTCGCACCAGGGCGTGGCGATCGACACGTTTGCCAAGGAAGTGGACAAGCGCACCGGCGGCCGCTACAAGATACAGCCTTTCTATTCCGGCTCGCTGGGCGCGGAGCGCGAGGCGACCGAGGCGGTGCAGCTGGGCACCCAGGAACTGACGTTTACCTCCACCGGCCCGGTGCCCAACTTCGTGCCCGACGTGAAAATCCTCGACGTGCCTTTCCTGTTCCGCGACTACGCCCATGCGCGCGCGGTGCTGGACGGCCCGATCGGCCAGGACCTGCTGCAGAAATTCGATGCGCGCGGCATCAAGGCGCTGGCCTGGGGCGAAAACGGTTTCCGCCACATGACCAACAGCAAGCGCGCGGTCAACGGGCCGGACGACCTCAAGGGCCTGAAGATGCGCACCATGGAAAACCCGGTCCACGTGCAGGCCTACAAGGGCTTCGGCATCATCCCGACGCCGATGGCCTTCAGCGAGGTGTTCACCGCGCTGCAGCAGGGCACCGTCGACGGCCAGGAAAACCCGCTGTCGGTCATCACGTCGGCCAAGTTCGACCAGGTCCAGAAATTCCTGACCCTGACCGGCCACGTTTATTCCCCGTGCGTCTTCCTGATGAACAAGGAAGCGTTCGACAAGCTGTCGGCCGCCGACAAGACCGCCTTCCTCGAAGCGGCCAAGGAAGGCGTCAAGGCCAACCGCCTGCGCGTCGATTCGGATGAGAAGATCGCCGTGGCCGACCTGCGCGCCAAGGGCATGACGGTTGTCGACACTGTCGACAAGACGCGCTACCAGGCAACGCTGGCGCCGGTCTATGCCGACTTTGAAAAGCAGTTCGGCAAGGCCAACCTCGACCGCATCCGCAACGTCAAGTAATACTCCCGCCGCCCTGTGCCCGCATCCGCACCCTGACGGGGCGGATGCGGGCACGGACGCGGCCATCCCTCCCGGAAGGACCGCACCATGAAGAATGCCTTTCTCAAGTTCGAGCACGGCCTGAACCTCGTTTCGCTGACCATAGCCGGCCTCATGCTGCTGGCCGCGGTCGTGATGGGCATGACCCAGGTGGTCATGCGCTTCGTGCTGGAGCAGCCTTCCGAATGGAGCGAGGTGCTGGTGCGCTTCTCGCTGATCTGGATGGTCTTCATGGGCATACCGGCGGCGTTCCGGCTGGGCTCCATGGTGTCGGTCGACCTGATGCACCGCAAGTCCGGCCCGCGCTTCCAGCGCGTGCTCGACTTCCTGATCATGACCGCGTCGCTGGTGCTGCTGGCCTTCATCGCCTGGTACGGCTGGGACTATGCGCTGCGCGGCCGGGTGCAGACCATCATCGGCATGGAATCGTTCTCGATGTTCTGGGCCTACCTGGCGCTGCCGGTCGGCGCGGTATGCGCGATGGTGGGCGCGATCGGCAACTTCCTCGATCCGCGCCATACGGAACTCGAAACCGCAACCTGAACCGACACTGAGAAAGCCGCCCCATGTCCACCACCATGCTCATCACGATGCTCGTGTGCTTTGCCTTTTCGATATCGATCGCGGTATCGATCGGACTGGCCAGCATCGCCGGCATCTCCATCGCCAATGCCAACATGCTGCTGGTGGCGAAGGAAATCTTCAACTCGATCAACAAGTTTCCGCTGGCGGCGATCCCCTTCTTCATCCTGGCCGGCAACCTGATGGAAACCGGCGGCATCTCGCGCCGCCTGGTGGAATTCGCCAAGTCGCTGGTCGGCGGCATACAGGGCGGCCTGGCCGCCAGCTGCGTGCTGACCTGCATGATCTTCGCCGCCGTGTCCGGCTCGTCGGTCGCCACCACCTTCGCCATCGGCGCGATCCTGATACCCGCGCTGATCAAGCACGGCTACCCGGTCGGCTACGCGGCGGCGCTGCAGGCCACCTCGGCCGAACTGGGCGTGATCATCCCGCCGTCGATCCCGATGATCCTGTACGGCGTATCGGCCGAAGTGTCGATCGGCGAGCTGTTCATCGCCGGCATCGGCCCCGGCATCTTCATCGGCGTGGCGCTGATGATCTTCGCCGTGGTGTATGCCCGCTACAAGGGCTATGGCAAAAATGACCATGTCGGCAAGATGGACGTGCTGCCGGCCACGCGCCAGGCGGCGCTGGCCCTGCTGATGCCCGTCATCATCCTCGGCGGCATCTACGGCGGCGTGTTCACGCCGACCGAGGCTTCCGTGGTGGCGGTGTTCTACGCGCTGGTCGTCGGCGTCTTCATCTACCGTGAAATCAAGTTCCCCGACCTGGTTTCCATCTTCAGGAAATCGGTGATTTCGTCGGCGGTGGTGATGTTCATCATTGCCAACGCGGGCCTGTTCTCCTTCATGATCACCCGCGCCGGCGTGCCGGACATGATAGGCGCGTGGCTGGCCGACGTGCTCAAGAGCCCGGCCTACTTCCTTCTCGGCGTGAATGCGGCGCTGTTCGTGATCGGCATGTTCATCGAGACCTCGGCGGCGATCATCGTGCTGGCGCCGATCCTGGCGCCGGTGGCGATGCGCTTCGGGATCGATCCGGTGCATTTCGGGATGGTGATGGTGGTGAACCTGGCGCTGGGGATGATTACGCCGCCGTTTGGCGTGAACCTGTTTGCCGCGTGCACGGTGGCGAAGATATCGCTGGACCGGATCATTCCGCGGTTGCTGCCGTTTGTGCTGGTGGTGATTGGGTGCTTGATGGTGGTGACCTACTGGCCGGGGTTGTCGCTGTACCTGCGGGATGTGGTTTATCACAAGTGATGCTTTAGCTGCTTCGCGCAGCGAGCGTTGCGGTTGCAGTTGGCCCCGCGCAGCGACAGTTGCAGTTTCTTGTGAAGTTGCCGTTGCCGTTGCTTGTGAAGTTGCCGTTGCCGTTGCAGTGAATCCCCGTTGATGACGCCACGTCGCTGGTGCCGAAATCGGATAAAGAAGCGTCCGCTGTCTGAGCGAAGCGAGTTTCGGACGCTTCCCGATTTCGGCGCCAGCGGCGTGGGCACCCCGCGCAGCGGGGCGGCATCTCCGGGGTCGCCTTCTCTTGCCTACTTCTCTTGGCGAAGCAAGAGAAGTAGGTCGGCTGCCGGGCCGAAACCCGGCCAGGTCGTCTGGCAGGACAGACGGTATTGCTTCACCCGCCAGCCGGCGCACCGTCGCGAAGCCGCTTCTGCAGTTGGCGACGGCTGCAAGTTACGAGAACGCGCCACAGCGCAAGGCGCCGATGCTGCGTCTGCTGACGGGTGAAACATTGAGGCTTCACTGCCGTGGGGAGTAGCCGGGTGTTCGGCCCGGCAGCCGACCCGCTTTTTTGCTTCGCCAAAAAAGTGGGGCAAAAAAGGCGACCCCTACGATGGCGGTCCGCTACGCGGACTGCACGCGCCGCCAGCACCTGAAACGGGAAGCGTCCGAAACTCGCTTCGCTCAGACAGCGGACGCTTCTTTATCCGTTTCAGGCACTGGCGACGCGTCGCCATCTAACGGGGATTCACTGCAACGGCAACAGCCACTTCACAAGCAACGGCAACGGCAACAGCCACTTCACAAGCAACTACAACTGTCGCTGCGCGGGGCTAACTGCAACCGCAACAGTCGCTGCGCGGGGCTAACCGCAACCGCAACCGCAACTGTCGCTGCGCGGAGCCGGCCCACAACCATCAACCCATCTCCGCTACACGCAGCGCGCCCCATCCACCTCGATGCAGACGCCGCTGATGAACGACGCCTCATCCGAGGCCAGGTAGAGCGCCGCGTTCGCCACATCGAGGGCGGTCGAGAACCTCCCGAGCGGAATCGACGACAGGAACTTCGCCCGCCGCTCCTCGGTGATCTCGCCGCCGATGAAGGAAGTCGACAACGCCGTGTCCGGGTTGAACACCGGATTGATGCAATTGACCCGGATATTGTCCGGCCCCAGCTCCACTGCCATCGACTTGCTGGTGCCGATGACAGCCGACTTGCTGCCGTTGTACCAGGTCAGGCCCGGCCGCGGCCGCACGCCCGCGGTGGAGGCGATGTTGATGAAGACGCCGCCGCCCTGGCGCCGGAACACGGGCGTGGCGTGGATGGCGGCCAGGTAGACGCTCTTCACGTTGACCGCGTAGCAGCGGTCGAAGTCTTCCTCGGACACGTCCAGCATCGGCTGGTTCATGTGGGTCCAGCCGGCGTTGTTGACCATCACGTCGAGCCGGCCGAACTGGCGCACGGTTTCCTCCACCAGGCTGGCCATGCTGGCGCTGGACGTGACGTCGCCCTGGATGAAGCGCGCACGCCCGCCGCCGGCCAGTATCTCTTCGGCCACCCGCTGCCCGGTCGCCGGCTGCAGGTCGTTGACCACCACGGTCGCGCCCTCCTCGGCCAGCCGCTTGGCGATGCCTTCGCCGATGCCGGAACCGGCGCCTGTCACGATGATGACCTTGTCTTTCACACGCATTTCGTCTCCTGTTCTTATCGTTTGAAGCGCTCAGCCATGCCGGATGGCGATGGTCTTGAGCGTGGTGAATCCATACAGCGCCTCGAAGCCCTTTTCACGGCCGTGGCCGCTGGACTTGACGCCGCCGAAGGGCAGTTCGACGCCGCCGCCGGCGCCGTAGTTGTTGATGAAGACCTGGCCGGCGCGCACCGCGCGCGCCATGCGCATCTGGCGGCCGCCGTTCTCGGTCCAGACGCCGGCCACCAGGCCGAAGGCGGTGCTGTTGGCCAGCCGGATCGCCTGCATCTCGTCGTCGAAGGGCATGGCCGCCAGCACCGGCCCGAACACTTCCTCCTGCGCCAGCCGGTGCGTGTGCGGCACGTCGCGCAGCAGGGTCGGCGCCTGGTAGAAGCCGCTCTCGGGCGCTTCCGGCACGACGGTGCCCTGCGCCATCACCGAGATGCCGTCGGTATGCGCGTCCGACAGGAAGTCCCAGACCCGCTGCTGCTGCGTGCGCCGGATCAGCGGGCCGCAGTCGAGGTCCATCTGCGCCGGGCCGACCTGCAGCCGCTCGAACACGCTGGCCAGCAGGTCCAGCACTTTTTCGTAAACCGGCTTCTCTATCAGCAGCCGGCTGCCGGCGGAACAGGTCTGGCCGGCGTTCTGGACGATGGCGCTGGTCACCGCCGGCAGCAGCAGGTCGAGGTCGGCATCGGCGAAGACGATCTGCGGCGACTTGCCGCCCAGTTCCAGCGTCACCGGCACGTGGTTGACCGCGGCTGCCTGCGCGACCAGCGTGCCGATCGCGGCCGAGCCGGTGAAGGACACATGGTCGATGCCCGGGTGCGACACCAGCGCGGCGCCGGCCTCGTGGCCGTAGCCGGTGACGATGTTGATCACGCCGGCCGGGAAACCGACTTCGGCGGCCAGCTCGGCCAGCGCCAGGATGGACATGCAGGCATCCTCGGCAGGCTTGACGACGCAGGTGTTGCCCGCCGCCAGCGCGCCGCCCACCGAGCGGCCGAATATCTGCAGCGGATAATTCCACGGGATGATGTGCCCGGTCACGCCCAGCGGCTCGCGCAGCGTCATGACCGTGTAGCCGGCCTGGTAGGGAATGGTGTCGCCATGCAGCTTGTCGCAGGCGCCGGCATAGAACTCGAAATAGCGGGCCACCGCGGCGGCGTCGGCGCGGGCCTGTCGCAGCGGCTTGCCGCAATCGCGCGCCTCGAGCTGCGCGAACTCCTCGACCCGCTCGGCCAGCGCCAGCGACAGCCGGTACATCAGCCGGCCGCGCTCGGCGGCCGACATCAGGCTCCACTGGCCCTCGAACGCGGAACGCGCGGTGTCCACCGCGAACTGGATGTCGGATGCGTCGCCGCGGGCGATCTCGTCATATTGCTGGCCGTCGGACGGGTCGATGACAGGAATCGCCTGGCGCGACGCCGAGGCAACCCAGCGGTTGCCGATGTAATGCTGGTCGGGCATGTTGCTCCTCTTTATACGTTATCAGTGCTGGTCGGCGCACCGTCGAATGAATGACACCTGTGCGGAGGGCCAAGTTCAACCGCACGCCGGATTTCCCTTTCCGCGTTGGAGGCGGGAAGCACCTAGTTGTATGATCACAATACATTAACTTCCCGGATTGCATCAAATGACCAAGGTCGAGTTCCCGATCGAAACACTGGCCCCGCCGGCCAAGATGCCAGACCGGGTGACTGCGTCGCTGCTGTCGCTGATCCGCAGCGGCGACTACCAGCCGGGCGCCCGCCTCCCGTCCGAGATGAGCATGGCCAAGAGCTTCGGCGTCAGCCGCACGGTCATCCGCGAAGCGGTGTCCCGGCTCAAGTCGGAAGGACTGGTGGAATCGCGCCAGGGCAGCGGCGTGTTCGTACGCAGCGCCGGCATGGACATGCCGTTCCGGATCGACCCGGCGGTCGCCGGCTCGGCGCGGTCGGTGCTCCAGATCGTCGAACTGCGGCGCGGGCTGGAGTCGGAAATCGCGGCGCTGGCGGCCGAGCGGCGCAGCCCCGCGCAGCTCGACGAGATCCGGGCGGCGCTGGAGGCCATCGATGCCGACGTGCGCGGCGGCGGCGACGGCGTCGACGCCGACATGGCGTTCCACCAGGCGATCGCCCGCGCCACCGGCAATCCGCATTTCCTGTCGCTGTGGGATTTCCTGAGCCAGTTCCTGCGCGGCGCAATGACGGTGACGCGGGCGCTGGAAGCGAGCCAGCCAGACATGGGCAGCCAGGTGCTGGACGAACACCGGGCGCTGCTGGACGCCATCGCCGCCGGCGACCCGGTGGCCGCCAGCGCCGCGGCCCGGCATCACATGGTCATGGCGTCGCGCCGCATCGGCACGCTGGAGGCGGGCGCGCTGGGCGCCTAGAACCAGGCCCGGGACGCGCCAGGCCAAGCCAAGCTTTTCGCTTGCCGATACAATGTCCCGGCCATTAAACCAACGAAACCAGCGAGACAATCCAACATGACAGCAGCCAGCCCCACGTTGCCGCAGGCGGCATCGCACCAGTCCGGCCTGAATCCGGAACGCCTTCAGCACATCACCCGCGCAGTGCAGGCCGACATCGACGCCGGCCGCATTCCCGGCGCGGTGATGCTGATTTCCCACCATGACCAGACGGTCTACGAGACCGCGCTCGGCAGGCAGGACCCGGCAGGCGATACGCCGATGTCGATCGACACGATCTTCCGCATCTACTCGATGACCAAGCCCATCGTGTCGGTGGCGGTGATGATGCTGGTCGAGGAAGGCCGGCTGCTGATCAGCGAGCCGGTGTCAACCTACCTGCCGGAACTGGGACAGCCTGACGTGGGCGTGCAGGGCGCGGACCGCGAAGGCTGGCCGGTGCTGGAAACGGTCGCCGCGCACAGGGAAATGACAGTGCAGGACCTGCTGCGCCATACCTCGGGGCTGACCTACGGCATCTTCGGCGAGTCCATGGTCAAGAGCGCCTATACCGAGGCCGGCGTCGAGCGGCGCGACGTCACGAACGACGAGCTGGTGCGCCGCCTGGCCAAGGTGCCGCTGGCCTACCAGCCCGGCACCGTCTGGGAATACAGCCGCTCGA
Source organism: Noviherbaspirillum suwonense (assembly GCF_900182955.1). Taxonomy (GTDB): domain Bacteria; phylum Pseudomonadota; class Gammaproteobacteria; order Burkholderiales; family Burkholderiaceae_D; genus Noviherbaspirillum_A; species Noviherbaspirillum_A suwonense. The sequence goes on from NZ_FXUL01000029.1 coordinate 71,055, forward strand.
CCGACGTGCTGGGCGCTCTGGTCGAGCGCATTTCCGGCATGGCGCTGGACGAATTCCTGCAGCAGCGCATCCTCGGGCCGCTGGGCATGAAGGACAGCGGCTTCTGGGTGCCGGCGGAACAGCAGCATCGCATCGCCGAGGCGTTCGCCACCGACCCCGACAGCGGCGTCGAGGTCAAGCTGATCAATGTGCGCAGCAAGCCCGCTTTCCTTTCCGGCGGCGGCGGCATGGTGTCCACCGCCCGCGACTACCTGCGCTTTGCGCGCATGCTGGCCAGCGGCGGCACGCTGGACGGCGTGCGCATCCTGTCGCGCAAGACGGTGCAGTACATGACCAGCGACCACCTGGGCGACCTGCCCGGCGCCCGCATGACGCCCGACTTCCTGCCCGGACCCGGCTACGGTTTCGGCCTGGGTTTCGCGGTGCGCCTCGCCGACGGCGACGCGATCGTGCCCGGCTCGCAGGGCGACTACAACTGGAGCGGCCTGGCCGGCACGTATTTCTGGGTGGACCCGACGGAAAACCTGGTCGCCATCTGGCTGATGCAGGCGCCCGAGCAGCGCGCCCACTACCGGCAGCTGTTCCGCAACCTGGTGTATGCGGCGCTCTGAGCTCATGCAACCGACTTATGCAACCGACTTATCGATGAACATGATGACTATCGCAACCTTGCTTGAACAGGATTTCGGCACCCTGCCCGCACTCATCCACGCCCATGCGACCGAGCGTCCGGACCATCCGGCGCTGGTGCAGGACGGCCGCAGCGTCAGCTACGGCGAACTCGACGCGCTGATGGACCGCGTCGCCGCCTCGCTGCAGCGCGACGGCCTGCAGCCGCGCGACGCCGTCGCCGTCTGCGCCGGCACCTCGATCGAATACGCGGCGCTGTTCCTGGGCGCGCTGCGCGCCGGCGTCGCGGTGGCGCCGCTGGCGCCGTCGTCCACTGCCGACAGCCTGGCGGTGATGATCGACGATTCCGGCGCGCGGCTGCTGTTTACCGATGCGTCGACCGCCGCCACGCTGGAGCCGGTGCAGGAGCGGCTGAAGGTCGCGCAGGTGCGGCTCGACAATAGCGCGGCGCCGAACTGGGATGGCTGGCTCGCGCCGGCAGGCAGCCAGCCGCAGCCGGTCGAGCTGCAGCCGGACTGGGTGTTCAACATCATTTATTCGTCCGGCACCACCGGCGCGCCCAAGGGCATCGCCCAGCCGCATGCAATGCGCTGGCTGCATGTGAAGCGCGGCCACCTGAACGGCTACGGCACGCAGGCGGTGACGCTGATCTCGACGCCGCTGTATTCCAACACCACGCTGGTCAGCTTCTTCCCGACCATCGCGCTCGGCGGCACCGTGGTGCTGATGGCCAAGTTCGACGCCAGCGCCTATCTCGAACTGGCGCAGAAGCACCGCGTCACCCATACGATGCTGGTGCCGGTGCAGTACCAGCGCCTGATGGCGCACCCGGAGTTCGACCGCTACGACCTGTCTTCCTTCCAGATGAAGTTCTGCACCAGCGCGCCGTTCTCGGCCGCGCTGAAGGCGGACATCGTCAGGCGCTGGCCGGGCGGCATGCTCGAGTACTACGGCATGACCGAAGGCGGCGGCACCTGCATCCTGGCGGCGCACGAGCACCCGGACAAGCTGCACACAGTGGGCCAGCCGGCGCCGGAGCACGACATCCGCCTGATCGACGAACAGGGCCGCGAAGTCGGCCCGGGCGAGACCGGCGAAGTGGTCGGCCATTCGGGCGCGATGATGAAGGGTTATTACAACCAGCCGGAAAAGACCGCCGAGGCCGAATGGTATTCGCCCGAGGGCAAGCGCTTCATCCGCACCGGCGACCTGGGCCGGTTCGACGCCGACGGTTTCCTGACGCTGCTGGACCGCAAGAAGGACATGATCATTTCCGGCGGCTTCAATATCTATCCGAGCGACCTCGAAACCGTGCTGCGAGAGCACCCGGATGTGGCGGACGCGGCGGTGGTCGGCGTGGCGTCGGTCGCCTGGGGCGAGACGCCGGTTGCCTACGTGGTGCGCAGGCCCGGCGCCGCCAGCGATGCGCAGGCATTGCTGTCCTGGGTGAACGAACGCGTCGGCAAGACCCAGCGCCTGTCGGCGCTCGAACTGACCGACGCGCTGCCGCGCAGCGCCATCGGCAAGGTGCTGAAGCGTGAACTGCGCGACCGCTTCCAGGCCGGCGCGAAACCGGCCTGAAACTGACCTGAAACAGGCCTGAACGGGAAGGACGAGGCGCTGCGCAGCGCCCTTTCTGCCATTTGATACCTTTTAAAGGAGCGGCATGACGCCTGCAGGCTCGCGACGCGCCAGGCTGCGCAAGCGCGCTGTCGGTTACCTGCATCGCGGCTGGGCATGGCTTATCGGCCCCCTGCTCGTCGGGCTGGTCGCCGTCGGACTGGCTTACGGCAGCGAGGAAGTGACGCGCTTCAACCGCTGGCTATGGTCCGGGCAGCCGCTGCTGCCCCTGCTGCTGATGCCGGCTGCATTTGCCGCCCTGGCATGGCTGAGCCGGCGCTGGTTTCCAGGCGCGCAGGGCAGCGGCATACCGCAGGCAATCGCTGCGATGGAAGGCGAGGAGCGGGTGGCGCCGCGTTCGCTGCTGTCTCTGCGCATCGTGGTCGGCAAGGTACTGCTGACGCTGGGCGGCCTGGCGGCGGGCGCGTCGATCGGGCGCGAAGGGCCCACGGTGCAGATCGGCGCCGCCATCATGCACGCATTCCATGGGCGCGGCCCGCTCCAGGGCGAGCAGCAGCGCCGCACGCTGATCCTGGCCGGCGGCGCCGCCGGCATCGCCGCGGCATTCAACACGCCGCTGGCCGGCATCATGTTCGCCATCGAGGAATTGAGCAGCCGCCACGTGTTCAAGGCCAACAGCTCGACCCTGATCACCGTCGTGCTGTCGGGGCTGGTGTCGCTGTCGCTGCTGGGCAATTACACCTATTTCGGCACGACCAGTGCCGCGCTGGACTGGCGCGGCGGCGCGCTGGCCATTGCGGTCTGCGGCATGATCGGCGGACTGGCCGGCGGCCTGTTCAGCCGTTTCCTGATCGCGTTCAGCTACGGCCTGCCCGGGCGTGTCGGCGTCTTCGCCCGCAGCCGGCCGTTCGCCTGGGCGGCCGCCTGCGGCTTCGGCGTCGCGCTGCTCGGCGTGGCCACCAGCGGACTCGTGTTCGGCACCGGCTATGACCCGACCCGCATGACCCTGGAAGACAGCGGCGCCCTGCCCTGGCATTTCGGTATCGCCAAATTCGCGGCCACGCTGCTGTCGTCGGCGGCCGGCATTCCCGGCGGCATCTTTGCGCCGTCGCTGGCAGTGGGCGCGGGCATCGGCGACAACCTTTCGATGCTCCTGCCCGGCCTGGCCCAGCACAGCGCAGTGGTGCTGCTGGTGATGGCGGCTTACCTCGCGGGCGTCACCAGGGCGCCGCTCACGTCGTTCATCATCATGATGGAAATGACGGACAGCCATCACATGCTGATGCCGCTGATGGCCACGGCGCTGATTGCCAGCGCAGCGTCCAAGGCAGTCTGCCGCACGCCCCTGTACCATGCGCTGGCGAACAGGCTGATGCCGGCGCCGGAGGCCGTGCCGTCCCAGGTCCCTGCGCGCCAGGCGGACCCCGGTTAAGACGGGCCGCGCGGCATCAGGTCATGCCGGCTCATGGCCGGTCGTGTCCGCGAGCGCCTGCCTGACCGCATGGTGGCGGGCATCGACCTCGCGCCTGTCGGCTTCCTCGGGCAAGGCCTCGGCCGCGCCCCGCGCGATCATGCCGGCATGCCGTTGCAGCGTGGCGCGGTCGGCTGCGCGCGTCGTTACGCTGGCAACGACCGCAATCGACTCCAGCAGGCGGATGGTGACCTCGACGCTGCCCCGCGCGTAATTGCGCAGCGGATTGAAAGCCGCGTCCGCCAGGTCGGAAAAAGTGTACGGAAGCGCAATGATCCTGAGCTGGCGCGCATCATCGTAACGGCAGGCGCCGGGGAAACGACGCTGCGCCAGCCGGCAGAACGCGGACCCGAGCCGGTCGATGCAGGCAATCGCCGTATAGGGATCGTTGATGCCCGGCGACAGCGCGCGCGTGGCAATTTCAACCAGCTGCAGTATTGCAAACTCAACATCCTGTGCGGCAGTGCGCTGGTTGTCCAGCACGAATGCCCGCTGCAGCTGCTGCTGCATGTCCTCAGGAACCCGGTCTGCCGGCGTCGCATGGAGCAGAGGCGTGCCCTGCACGATGTAATGGCCTGGCCGCCGCACCAGATGAAGCACGGTATCGGTGTCCTGGGCAAAACGCATCAGTGTTTCGGCGTCGACGATCTGCAGATAGCCGTCGCTGCCTGCACTGACGACGCGCGGCGGGGAGCCCTCGTGCCGGCGCGACAGGTCCGCGGGCTCGTCGGCATCCTCGCCCAGGTGTTCAGGAAACAGCCGGTTCATCGTGTCGTCGAGTTCGGCGCCGACCCGGGCAATCACTTCATCGGCCTGGATGGACACCGAGACATGGTGGATGAAGTAAATCAGCACCCACAGGCTGGCCAGCGCGAAGACCACGCCCAGTGTGACCGAAAGATGCGGCACGAACACGCTGCCTTCCTCGCGCCGTATGGTGCGAAGCACCAGCAGGCAGTAGAGAAACGTCGAGATGAACGTGCCAAGAACGAGCTGGTTCGCCGTGTCGCGCATGAAATTGCGCAGGAGCCGCGGGCCAAACTGCGAGGACGCAAGCGACAGCGCAACCAGCGTCAGCGAGAACACCACGCCGGCGATCGTGATCATCGAGCCGGCAATGGTCTGGAGCACGGCGCTGGCGCCTTCCGTTCCACCGTTGTAGACCCAGTCGAGCCGCCGCAGCCATTGCTGCGTTGCCGACTGGTCGACCGCTACCGTGATGAAGGAAAGCCCGACCGCTGCGGCTGCCATCAGCGAAGGCAGGAACCAGAAACTCGATCGGACGAGATCCCAGTACTTGAGAATTTGCGCCCTCATCGCTGTCCGTCCCGAACCTGGGAATTGCGCGCGAGTGCTGCAGGATGCTCTGTATTGTCCATTACGCCTCGCTGAAATTTGTAGTCGCGACCGGATCTTCGCCGGGCTGTTCAGGCTGTGCTCTGCTTGCATCGTAGCAAACGATCCATTCAGCCGTGGCCTGGAGCGCCTGCACGCGCCGGCCTGCACCGGTTCCGCCTGAAAAAAAGGCCGGCATATCGCCGGCCTTTCCTGTCGGTGCCACGCCTGCGTGGCGCCTATTCTTCCTGGAACGCTTCCTCGCGCTTGCTCTTGATCGACGGCAGCGCCACGATCAGCACCAGCAGCGCCGCCGCGATCAGCAGGCCCAGCGAGATCGGCCGCGTGAAGAACACGCTGAAGTCGCCCCGCGACAG
>NZ_FXUL01000030.1 GCF_900182955.1 Noviherbaspirillum suwonense
TATTGCCTCTTTGGAACGGTTTCTTCGCTCATCTCGACCTCCATGTACATAGAAATTAATCGATTTCTGCTGTACGTGGAACCGGGGCAAGGTCATTACTACCTTTGCGCTGGATGTGCATGCGCCAGCCCTGATTGCTCAGTTGCGCTTCGCGCTCGCTATCGACATAGCCCTTGTCGGCCAGGATGTCCCGGTTCGTGTTGGCGGGATCGAGCACGTCCTCGAAGTGCGTGGTGTCGTGTTCGCTTGCCGTGCTCACCTTGATCTTGCGCACCAGCTTGTATCGCTTGTCGGCATTGGCCGACACCTTATAGCCGAAGTAGGACTTGCCGTGTTTCTTGGTCCAGCGCGCATCCATATCCTTCTGGCGCCGTTTCGTTGGCTTCCAGTCAGCCGGCATCGCGCCTTCGCTGACGATGGCTCTCTCTTCCTTGCTCAGTGACTGCTTGGGCGCCTGCACGATGCTCGCGTCGATCATCTGGCCGCCGCGCGCAATGTAGCCGTGCCTGGCCAGCTGGCGATTAACGGCATCGAACACGCTCTCGCTGGCGCCGGCTTGGATCAAGCGCTCCTTGAAGGTCCAGATCGTCGTCCGGTCCGGGATCTGGCTGCTGGTGCGTAACCCGACGAAGCGCTGGAAACTCAAGCGGCCGAGCAGTTGGAATTCCATCTGCTCATCGCTCAAGTTGAATAGCTGCTGAATCAACAGCACACGCACCATCAGCTCAGTGGGGAAAGGCGGACGGCCGCCGCGCTCGCGGCTGGGGCGCGGTGCCGCAAGGTCGAACGCCGCAGCAAGGGCGGCAAGTCGACATGCTGCTCCATCACCTGCAGCGCATCACCAAGCCGGTTCAGCTTGGCTTCGCGCTCCTGGTCGGCAAACAGACTGGTCTTGATCATGAAAAGTTACGTCAAGTTCGAGGCGCCCACATTTTGCCAGACCCGCAGCGGTTTTTCGAGGTGCCCCTTGGTCACGTCGATTGTCAGACCAATCGCGGCATAGCCCGCACTGCGAATTCTCTCGGCCGCCTCATAGGCGCCGCCAATGTCGGCAATCACCAACCGATGTCCGGCATGCGCGAGTTTTTCTGCAAATGCATAGCCAATGCCTCTGGCACCGCCGGTAATAATAAAAACCTTGGTTTGCTCAGGCATGACTTCTCCGGGAGGAAATTGCAGTAAGTGGGATCTGTTGAAGGTGGCAATGCAACGGGGATCGCCTGGAACGTAAAGCCGCCTACTGGGCTAAATAACCGCCGTCTACCGGGTAATAGGCCCCAGTCACAAAGCTGGCACGGTCACTGCTTAGCCATGCCGCGAGTTCTGCAATTTCTTGGGGGAAACCAAGTCGGCCCATCGGATGTTTGGCTGCAAGGCTGTGCAATGTCGCTGAATCCTTGAACTCCAGCATTGGCGTTGCAATATAGCCGGGGCCAACCGCGTTGATTCGAATGCCTTGTGAAGCGTAATCAAGGGCCGCGCTTTTCGTCAGGCCGATTACACCATGCTTGGAGGCGACGTATGCGCTTAGATTTTGTCCTGCCACCTGCCCCATGACTGAAGCCGTGTTGACGATGGCGCCGCCCCCGGTTGCGATCATGGCGGGTATCTGTGCTCTCAACCCATAAAACACGCCGGAGAGGTTAATGGCGAGCATTTGATCCCAGTCTTCCAATGCGATCTCTGCAGCCCGGCGGTAGACTTTGCTCGGCCCAACGCTGATACCGGCATTATTGCAAGCAATATGAAGGCCGCCGAAATGTTCTTGCGCCTGTGCCACGGCGCGCCAATGATCGTCAGGATTTGCCGCATCAAGCTGGCAAAACTTTGCGACGCCGCCTGCCTTGAGGACCAGTGCGACGGTCTCCTCACCGGCGTCAACAGAACGGTCAGTAACAAGCACTTTTGCGCCATCTCGGGCAAGGGTCAATGCAATGGATCGCCCTATGCCCGATGCGGCACCTGTAACTAGAGCAACTTTATTTTCCAGCAGCATGTCGTTCTCGTTTCACGGTTTCAGTCAGCTTCGTCTTGCGATCTGGCGACGGCTTCAACGGCCGGCAGATTGCTCAAAAGCCGATGCAGGAACTTGATCATTAGATCCCGTTCTGCGTCTGAGAACCCGCTAAGGAGCGCTTCTTCGCGCGCAAGCGCGGTTTCCAGTACGGTGGAATACATTGCTTTGCCAGCTTCCGTCGTCGCGTACTGTATTTTGCGCAGCCCGAAAGGCCGAGCCTCCACCAATCCCATGCCGTCGAGGCAGGTGAGACTCCTGCTGACCGCCCCCTTATCCAGACCGATCAGCTGGCAGACCTCGGAACCGGTCGACCATGGGTAAAGTTCGATGTAGGCAAGCACTCGCCAGTCCGTTACGCCAAGATCGAATTTCTGGCGATAACGTTGAGAAGCGCTGCTCGATAGCTTGTTGGACACCCAAACCAGCAACGCGGGCACATAACGATTTAGATCGAGCATGGGTTCAGGTCCGCTGACATTGGCGCAAGATCAGGGCCTATTGCCCTTCCTTGACGCCCACAAACGTATCGATGACGACGGGGACATACTGGTTGCCCTTTTTCTCGATTTTTGCGACGTACATATTGGCCACCGCATCCCTCGTGTCCGGGTCGATTGTCAGGTCGCCGCGAGGACTCTTTATTTTCATGCCTTTCATAGCCGCCATGACTTTTTCCGGATCGAGCTTACCATCAAGCTTGCGGGTGACTTCGTAAATGGCCGCCATGCCGTCATAGCCGCCAAGAGCAATCGCGCCAGGATTTTTCCCCGCTATCTTCAGGTAGGCCGCTTTGTATTTCGTGTTTTCCTCGTTATCGAGCGTGTCGTAATACTGAATGGTATTGGTAATATGCACAGCAGTCTCGCCCATTGGCTTAATATATTCTTCTGCAAGATCGGTTGTCGTCAGCAGCTTCATGCCCGCTTGGGGTAGGCCCCGCTCGACATAATTTTTCATGAATGAAACCATAGGGTCGCCTGACGGTACAAACAGATAGGCGGCGTCCGCGCCCGACTCTTTCAGGCGTTGAACATAGGGTGAATAATCAAGATTTGCCAGCGGCATCCGAGAATTGCCGATAACTTTCCCACCCAGCGATTCAAACGCTTTCTGAAACGCGACTTCGCAGTCAATTCCCGGCGCATAGTCGGATACCATAGTGTAGACCTTGCGCACGCCATTCTTATATGCCCATTTCGCCATGGTGACCGAAGTTTGTGCATTGCTGTACGAAACCCGCGTAAGGTAAGGTGACTTTCCAGTCAGGCCGGATGCCGCGGCAAGCATGACAATGGTTGGCTTCTTGGCCTGCGTCGCAAGGGAAGCGACAGCCAATGCATCCGGGGACAGCGCGAAACCGGCAAGGAAATCCACTCGATCCCTGTTGACGAGTTCCTGCGCAAGCCGCTTTGCATTCTCCGGAGTGCTTGTCGTGTTATCGCGAACGATGATTTCCACCTTTTTCCCTGCCACGGTGTCCCCGTAATTTGCCATATACGCCTGCATCGAATGATGAAACCCCTGACCATATAGGGCGAATGCGCCCGACATTGGCGCAACCAAGCCAATTTTGATCGTCTCCTGAGCGGCCGCCGGAATGCAGAAGGCTACTGCAACGATGGTTGCCACGGCAGTTTTCAGCATTTTTGATAAGTAATTCATGTAGGTCTCCTCGTATGGATCTTGTAATTTATAAGTGTTTGGTGACGTCGCTTTTTTCCGCGCATCAAGATTCAGGAAAAGACAAAACCGTCATAGTCTTTCTGGGCGACTTCCTCAATGATTTTGCGATAGGCCGGCACGCCGGCTACATATGGCATGAAGATTCGTGGTTTGCCTGGAATATTTGCGCCGACATACCAGGAGTTTCCGATGGGATAGAGCGTACGGTTTGCGACCTCGTTGACATGGTCTACCCATTTGTCTTCAGCACTTCCATTGGCCTCGACTCTTGCGCAGCCACGTTCCCTGATACGGCTGATGCAATCAGTGATCCAGTTTGCATGCGTTTCAATCGAGTGCACCATGTTGCTCAGTACCGATGGGCTTCCCGGACCGGTGATGATGAACAGATTGGGGAATCCGGAAATCGCCAGTCCCAGATATGTGCGCGGACCATGCGCCCATTTATCTTTTAAAGGCTGGTCTCCGATGCCGCGAATATCGATTTGCAGCAGCGCTCCGGTCATTGCATCAAAACCGGTGGCGAGGACGACCATGTCGAGTTCGAATTCACGATTCTGCGTGCGGAGTCCGTGCGCGGTAATTTCCTCAATTGGGGATGCCTTAACATCTACCAACTCCACGTTGGGTCGATTGAAGGTCTCGTAATAATTCGTATCGACGCACAAGCGCTTGGTACCGAAAGGGAGATCGGGTTTTGGTGTCAGAAGCTCTGCTACTGCGGGGTCCTGGACGATGTTTTTGATCTTCGAGGCGATGAATTCCGAAGCATATTTATTTGCCTTTTTATCCCTCAACAAATCGGAAAAGGCGCGCAGCATCCGAAAGCCGCCACCAGCACCACGCCAGCGAAACTCAAATTCAGCCTGGCGCTCTTCACTAGAGACCTCCAGTGCCGAGACATCATTCGCGCTCAGGTACTGGCCGGTAATCGCTTCGCGCCCCCTCGCCCTCCGCTCCGCATAGTGCGCTTTGACTTCCCTTGAAAGCTCCCTCGATACCGGTTCGTTTTGCGCGGGAACACTGAAGTTGGCGGTACGCTGAAATACGGTCAGATGCGCTGCTTGCTCGGCAATGATTGGGGCCATTTGCACGCCGCTTGAGCCGGTGCCGATTAGTCCAACTTTCTTGCCAGCGAACTGAACCGTATGTTTGGGCCAGGAAGAACTGTAATAAAGCTCGCCTTTAAAACGGTCGAGTCCTTTAATACTTGGCTTCTGCGGGATTGACAGGCAGCCTGTCGCCATGATGCAAAACTTCGCTTCGAAGGCTTCCCCGTTTGCAGTAGTAACGGTCCAACAGTTACCTGATTCGTTGAAGATCGCTTGCTGTACTCTGGTATTTAACTGAACGTCGCGGCGCAGGTCGAAGCGATCCGCCACATGGTTAATGTAACGAAGGATCTCTTCCTGTGGAGCATAGCGCTCAGACCATTCCCATTCTTGTTCAAGCTCCTTGCTGAAGGAATAAGAGTAGTCGAAACTTTCCACGTCGCATCGAGCGCCAGGATAACGGTTCCAGAACCATGTTCCTCCGACTCCGTCGCCGGCCTCTAGGACGCAGGCCGTGAGCCCGATTTTGCGAAAGCAATATAACTGGTAAAGACCTGCAAATCCGGCGCCGACTATCACGGCATCAAATTTCTGTTTTGATTTACTGGTTGCCATAGTCGTCCTCGTTCCCAATATTTTGATTAGCAGCCGATCCTAGGCTCATATTCCATTAATGCAATATTAAATATTAGGTTGAACTTGCAACCTAATAAAGCACAGACTAAGCGCGATTGGTTGATCAGTCAACCTATAAATACGGTTTTCGCTGCTAGCAAAGACCAAAGTCTGTTGGTCAAGAACTGACGAGATGATTGGCACGGCACAACTTGAACCATGTTACGACGCCCAGTCTTGGCCGGCATAGCACCCTCGAAGCCAAGGGTAGCAAGGTGAAGACTTTCGACGAACACATCGACGACGCGCACGGGATTGTCCTCGTTGACGTAATCGTCGAGCCGCTCCGGAAACAGGGTTACCTGACTACGTTCTTGCTGCTCGATGAACCGTTTCATCCCATGCTCCCATGGTGCCTTGAGTAATTTTATTAAATGCCGCAATGGGTTGGCCGGTAAGTAGAAAGACCAAGTCACGTAAACAAAGTTAGAAACATGTGTTTTGACACAGTCTGGGCCGAACCCAGCCTCTCAGGGCAAGAAAAGCAACTCGCCAAGGTACAAATCTGGCGGATTGTCACGAGAGGCCGAGGTGAGTCGCGCCGAGCAGCATTCGAGAGGATTGAACAGTTGCCAGCGGCAAAAACAGGGTAATCGGTGAATCTGGCAGAGCAATGAAGCCATGATTGCCGTAGAAAGCCGCTGCGGCCTCGTCCTTGGCATCCACCATTAAAGCAAAAGCAGCAATCTCGGAGCGGGCTGCGCGGTCGAGCGCATCGGCCAGCAGCGCGCCGCCTAGACCCTGCCCCTTAAAAGCCTGATCAACCGCTAAACGGCCCATGCGAACCGCTGGCACGGTCGGATAACGTGGCAGCTTCTTGCCTGTGCTGGCCGGAAGATCGGATAGCAGCAGGCTTGCCGACGCGAGCGTGTAATAGCCTACGATGCGCTGACCTTCGGCCAACGCCACGAAACAGGCGGCCACACGGCGCCGAACGTCTTGGGTGACTTGTTCCCGCAAGTAGCGGTTCAGTGGCCCCGAATCGCTGTTGAACGCGGCACAGCCATGCGCAATATCGAGTGCCGCGATACGGAACGGCGCGCTGCTCATTCAACGCGTAAGAGCTTGCGGTGACGAGCGAAGGCGCGTTCCAAGGCTGGGGCAGGTTGCGGCGGCGACAGCAGCGCCTGTGCAAAGCACTCTTGATCACCCATCGACAACCGGATGATTTCGGCTTGCTCAATCGCACGTTGCGCAGCGTCCTGAACGGCAGCAACCACGAAATCGGTCATGGTTCGCCCCTGAAGTTCAGCAGCGCGCTTAAGCATCGAATGCAGATCAGTGCTGATGCGAGCTTCGAGACGGGCATTAGAGTTGGTTGCGGGCATAGGATTGTCCTCCTGACGGAATTGTACGGCAATTCGCCGCACACATCAACCGCAGTTCTCGGAGTTTCTAATGAGGCTAGAAAACTGCTTATGGCCATCTGGGACCCAGAGCGGGGCGGTCTGCATTCATTTAAAAAAAACGCTGAGCACTGCCGTTGGCGACAATGGCTGGCTTTCGCTAGGCGACTGATGAGACCTTTTTCCTCCGTACTATGCGCGGCGTTCGCTGACCTATCAGCTCATCCCGTGATTGCAAGCGCTTTCGTCCTATTATTGGGTTGAAAGCGTTTACTACCAGTGATTTCTGCAAATTTGTCGGTTGTTTAACGTACCCAAGGCGCGCAGATGCTGAGCTCCCGTCATATTTCAGCGCAACTAGATAATCCTCTCCTACTTTCCTATACCAAAGTGTCGAATCAGTCGATGTCGAGCGCTGCAAAAACTCTGGCCAGCGTGAGATAATACTGTATTTATATACAGTAATTCTGTAGCTATCTTTCTAATTTTCATAAGCAACGACTTGCTGAGACGCCTTCGCATACCGGCAATCTGTATGTCGAGGTCTGGTCACAGTGACGATTGAGCAGATGACATTGCAGGGCTAGGGCGTGGTGACATTTACTGGAGCCAAATTACTGATGCGGCCAGAGCAATAAACGATGTGAATCGTGAGTCAAGCTTGTCATAGCGTGTCGCGACGCGTCTGAACTGCTTGAGTTTGGCAAAGAAGCGCTCGATTAAATTGCGATTGCGGTACTGGTGCTTGTCGAATGCCCGCTGATTTTTACGATTTGTTTTCGGCGGGATGACGGCCTTGGCGTCTTTGCTGTCGATATACGCGAGCAGCGCATCAGCATCGTAAGCTTTGTCGGATAGGACCGCGCCTGGCTGCATTTGCTCTATCAGTGTCTGTGCATGTGTTATGTCGGCGACTTGTCCGCCGGTGAGCGTGAAGCGCGCCATTTGGCCGAGCCCTTCGACACAGGCATGGATCTTGGTCGTCAAACCTCCCCGAGAACGTCCCAGAGCCTGTTCGCCCTTCTTTTTGGCAGCCCCGGCAGCGTGCTGGTGAGCCCGCATGACGGTGCTGTCGATAAAGACTTCTTCGCAGTCGGCATCCTCACTTAAGAAGGCAAAGATGTTTTGCCAAACGTTCTTGTCAGCCCAGCGGGCAAAGCGAACATAGATGCTGTTCCATGGGCCGAATGCCGTTGGGAGATCGCGCCAAGGGCTACCAGTGCGTGCGATCCACAACACCGCTTCAATAAAGAGACGATTGTTCGCGCCGCTGCGGCCTCGGTCGTCAGCCTTTCCCTGCAAAAGCGTTTCGATTTGTACCCGCTGATCGTCCCGCAACAGCGTTCGCAACATCCTTGCCCCGTCCAAAGACAAGGATGTAGATGTGAATCAGCCAAAATCAACCAGTCCGATCGGCTTCTTCCATACCGGCCCTTCAAATGTCAACACGCCATAGTTTTCTGATAGACAGTTTGTTCTGACCTCAAGTCCACTGACTGCGCAGTGTGCCGGCGCTACCAAACAAATAAGCGCCTTTTTATCAGATTATCGCGCATAACGTCCGGCTTCGGATCGAAGTGCGTACCGCCTGCGTTAAGGTAATTTCCGACCAAAGGGATTTTCCCAACGGGCTTGACTCTGGGCGTCAGAATGGTCTCCAAGCCAATTCGGCGAACGGATGATCCCCGTTTCCCTGCGGGTGGCGCGACGTGCCGCCTCGACAGCGTTGGCCACCCTCCGCGCGCAACAGGAGGGCACCTCGAATAACACGTGATTTCGCCGTCATCAGCAAGCCAAGCGGCTGAAAGTGCCCAGAACCGCTCGAGCGTCGTCGTTTCCCGACCTCTTTTCAAGTTCTTATGCTCGTTTTCGGCGGCCCAGACTCTTTAACCATAGTTATAATTTTGTCAAGTGGCACCCGAAGCCGACCCGTTCCTTTTCATGCTTATTCAAATGGGATCCCATGTGAACACATCGGAAGACCGGTCCAGCGCAAAGAACGAGGCTTTCAAGGCGGGTATCCCATGCTCGGCAATGCTTTCCGGTGTCCAGCCTTCCGAGCGGTGCACCGAGCGTATCGGGCGTGGCTGGCTCATCAGCAAGATTTCGTTATTCCGCACTGCGAATATCTGGGCATTGACCTCAGCCGCGGCGTCGCTGGCTAGATAGACCGCGAGCGGTGCGATCTTGTCCGGCGTCATTTGCTTGAGCTTGTCAACCCTGGCCTGCTCTTCCGGCGTGTCGGTCGGTATTGAACTTGTCATCCGGCTCCAGGCAAACGGGCAGATGCAGTTGGAGCGCACGTTAAAGCGCTCCATATCCAGCGCAATCGACTTCGACAAAGCGGTTATCCCCAGTTTGGCCGCTGAATAATTGGCCTGTCCAAGGTTGCCGACAAGGCCGGACGCCGATGTCATGTGGATCAGGCTGCCCGATCCCTGTTCCTTGAAATGCAATGCTGCCGCCTTGCTGGTATAGAAGGCGCCGTACAGGTGAACCTTGAGCACGGCATCCCAGTCCTCGACGCTCAGCTTGTGGAAAATGCGGTCGCGCAGGATGCCTGCGTTGTTGACGATGCAGTCGATGCGACCGAACTGGTCAACGGCTGCCTCCACGATGCGCGTGGCGCCACTGGCATCGGACACGCTGTCACTGTTGGATATTGCTTCACCGCCAAAGGCGCGGATTTCATCCACTACTTGCTGTCCCGGGTTGACTGCGAGCGCGTCGCCGACCAGCGAAGCGCCAATGTCGTTGACCACGACCCGCGCGCCTGACCGGGCCATCGCCAGCGCAATTTCGCGGCCGATGCCGCCGCCGGCGCCTGTTACTACCACTACCTTGTTTGCTACCATTTTCGAATTCATCTCGGCGGTTCTCCAGATCCTGATCAAATTGTTGAGGCGGTGCCGAGGATGGCGGTCGCCTGTGCGGACAGCGTGCCGCCATTCCCATGCACGATCGCGGTTTCCGCGCCGGGCACCTGGCGTTCGCCGCACTCGCCGCGCAACTGGCGCACGGCTTCGATGGTGATGAACATGCCATACATGCCCGGATGGACGCACGACAGGCCGCCGCCGTTAGTATTGACCGGCAGCCGGCCCCCGGGCGCGATCGCGCCGCCCGACACGAATGCACCGCCCTCTCCCTTGGCACAGAAACCGAGGTCTTCGAGGAACAGGATGGTGTTGATGGTGAACGCGTCGTACAGCTCCACGACATCGATGTCCGACGGCGTCATGCCGGCCATCTCGAACGCTCGCTCTCCCGACTCTTTCGCGGCCGTGACGGTCAGGTCGGGCATGCACGAAATCTGCCGATGCCAGGTTGCGCTGGCACTGCCCAGCAGGTAGACAGGCTTTTTCGCCAGGTCCTTGGCGCGTTCGGCACGCACCATTACGTACGCTCCAGCGCCGTCAGTGACAAGGCAGCAGTCACGCACCGACAATGGATCGGCAATCATGCGTGATTTAAGCACATCGTCGATGCTCAGCGGATCGCGCATGAACGCTTCCGGATTGCGTTGCGCCCACTTGCGCGCCGCCACCGCGACTTCGGCCAGCTGCTCGCGGGTGGTGCCATATTGATGCATGTGCCGCGCTGCCGCCAGCGCATAGGCGGAGACTGGCATCGGCGGCTCGTAGACCTGTTCATACCGTTGCGGATCGAGCAGGCGCCGCGACTTGGCCACATCCGCGCGACCGACCGCACCGGTACGCTGCGTGCTACCGTAACAGACAAGCACCACGTCGCAAATACCGGCATTCAATGCCATCGCCGCTGGCAGCATGTGCGACACAAAGCTGGAACCACCCAGCATGGTGCTGTCGACAAATTTGGGTTGGATACCAAGATATTCGGCCACCGGCAAGCCCCACATGGTGGCGTTGACGCTGGCGGTGCAGATGCCGTCGATGTCGCGCAGATTCAGGCCCGCATCGCGGACCGCGTTGTGGGCGGCCTCGGCGAGGATTTCCATTTCGGTCCGGCCGTGCGCCTCGCCCAGGCCGGCCTGGCCGACACCGACGATAGCCACCGACCCCCTCAAATCGTGCGGGCTCATACGACCTCCCCGACAGGCGCAAACACGACCAGGGGCTGGTCGTTTTCCACAATCACCGACGCCCTGACCGCCATGCCTATGGTCACTTGGTCCGGCCTGACGGTATCAACCCGGCTCATCATGCGTACGCCTTCCTCCAGGTCGATCAGCGCGATGTTCAGGTCGCCGCCAAGGTCCGGCTTACGCCGGACGATCGTCGTCGAGTAGACAATGCCATTGCCGCTGGGCGTTACCCAGGAAAGGCCGGGCGCGCCGCAGTGGCTGCACACTACGCGGGGATAAAAGACATGCCGCTTGCATGCATTGCAGCGCTGGATGCGAAACTGTCCGGCAGCCAGCGCTTCGTGGTAAGCCTTTTCCGGGCCAGTTTGCGCAAATTGCGAAAGGGCGTCGCTCATCGTGTTTTTCCTTTCAATGGTCAGTCTGCGTCAAGTAAATGCGCGTACGTTTCGAGCAGCGTGCGTTTCAGCACTTTGCCGCTTAATGTCATCGGCATGGATACCACCTGCGTGACAAGCGATGGCCGTTTGTACGCAGCGAGGTGCTCGTGCAAATGGCGGTTCAAGGCATTCATGTCGATGGGCTTTTCGCTGGAGTCGGCTTCGACGAACGCAAGGATCTGCTCATTTCCGTCGGGCTCCCGCCGGCCGACGACTGCGGCGCTGCGGATACCCTCGAAACGCATCAGCACGGCCTCGATCTCGCCGGGGTACACGTTGAAGCCGGACCGGATGATCATTTCCTTGGTCCGGCCGACGACGAACAGCGCACCGTCGGCGCCGATGTAACCAATGTCGCCGCTTGCATACCAGCCTCCCGGCTTCATGACATTCGACGTTGCTTCGGCATCCCTGAAGTAACCGGGCATCAGCCCGACACCGCGCATCCATATTTCGCCACGCTCACCGTCTGGCACGGGCTTGCCCTGGCTGTCGGTGATCTGGAGTTCACCGCCCTCCACCAGGTATCCGGCACCAGTATCCTGCCGCTGTTCTCCCATCCGGACCAGGCATAGCGCGCCTGCATACTCGGACAGGCCGTAGCCATGGTGCAGCGGCTTGCCCAAGCGGCCTTCGACCGCCTGCTTCAATGTCATGTCCAGCGGCGCGGCGCCGGTATAGAGATAGCGTAGCGCGGGACAGGCGGGACTGGTTATGCGCTGTTCATCCAGCCAGGACAGGAGGCGGGCAAACATTGCAGGCGGCCCCTGGAGATTCGTCACCCCGCCATGCGCCAGCGCGGAAAAGACATCCGCCGGATCGAAGCGGGCGCGCATGACCAGTCCGGCGCCAGCATAAAGGGATGCGGCAAGCACGGTGCCGAGGCCGAAAATATGCGTCATCGGCAGGTAGGCATACGACAGGTCATCCGGGCCGAGATGGCGCGATTCTGCAGAGATGCGGCCAAAGTGGACCAGGCCGGCATGCGACACCAGCACGCCCTTGGACGCGCCCGTGGTGCCCGATGTGAAGATCACTGCGGCGACCTCGTCCCGCAGGGGCCCAGTCTCCGCCACCGCCATATCGCGGCGAGCCGTCCGATGCAGACCATCGAGCGCTGAAGGCGTGGCATTGAGTGTCTGGGCATGCCCGGACGCGGCGTCTGAAACGCAGGTCGTGAAATAGATGAGGGTGGGATCGGCTTTTTCGACGAAGCCGGCAATTTCACCCGGCGACATGCGTGCATTGACGCCGCACGACCACGCACCCACGCGGCTGCAGGCCAGGATCAACGCAATATGCTGCACGCAGTTTTCTGCAATGGCCATGACCCGGTCGCCCGGCGAGACCGATTCCGACCGCAGCTCGGCCTCGATTGTGGCGACTAGCGCGCCCAGGCCACCCAATGTCACGATCCCGTCTACCGTATGAAGGAATGGCCGGTCCGCGTCGGTTGCCAATCGCCAGTCGAACAATTCATGCAGGCGGGCGCTGTGTTCGGCGCTCATTCGAATTTCATTCCTTTTGTGACGGTTCCCCACAGCGCCAGTTCCTTCTTCAGACGATCCGAAACGGTCTCCGGTAATCCGGTCCATGGCTCGTAACCCTGCTCAAGGAACTTGCTTTTTACCTCTTCCTTTGCCAGTGCCCTGCGTGTCGCCTCGCCATAGCGCGCGACCAGTTCCGCCGGCATACTGGCCGGGCCAAACAGCGCATACCAGCCCTGCACGTCGTAGTCCGCGATGCCCATTTCACGCATGGAAGGGACGTCCGGCAGTGAGCTGTTGCGATTGCTCGACGTAACGGCGACTGCGTTGACGCGGCCGGTGCCGATGTAATTGCGCGCACTGCCGATAATGTCAAACATCATGGTGATCTGACCGCCGATGACGTCGGTCATCGCCGGCGCATTGCCTTTATAGGGAACGTGGCTTAACTCTATCCCGGCCCGTTGCGCGAACAATTCGCCGCTCAGGTGATTGGATGCGCCCATGCCTGCCGATCCATAGGTCACCTTTCCCGGATGCGCCTTTGCATAGCTGATCAGTTCAGCCACGGTCTTGAACGGCTGGTCATTGTTGATCACCAGGACATTTGCATAGCTCAGGATAGGGGCAATCGGCGCAATGTCCTTCACCGGGTCAAACGCCATTTTCTTGATGACGTACGGGGTGATCGTCAACGTCGGGCTTGCCGCAAAAAACAGTGTCAGGCCATTGGGCGGCGACTGCGCCACCGCAGCGCCGCCGATGCTGCCCGCTGCGCCCGGCCGGTTTTCCACGATCACCTGCATTCCCAGCTCTTTGGCAAACGCAGTCGCAAAGACGCGCGCCGAACTATCGACCGGGCCGCCCGCCGTATACCCGACGACCAGCTTGACGGGCTGTTGCGACTGCGCATACACGGCTTGATGCGCCAAAAAAACCATGCCGAGACCAGCCGTGATGGCGGCAAGGCGAAAAGTCCCGAGTGCGCCGTAGTTGTTCATGATCCGTTCTCCGTTATCGTTATAAATTTTCGTTACCACGTGTGACTCATGCGATGGTTCGAATAATGCCCGCCTTAACGCCGGGCTGCACGCACCATGTTGCGTGCACTGACGATCTGCTGAATCTGGGTCGTGCCTTCATACAGCCGGAACAAGCGCACGTCCCTGTAGGTTGGATAAACAAAAGTCTTCCTGTCCAATGTGGCCGCAAGACTGAGGGCAAACCTGGTGATGACAAGGTAAACAAAGACCGATCCACCGTGTGCGCTAGAGCCACAGCACTGGTTCAGGGCTTGCGATAGAGCATGCCAATGTTTACTCCAGCGTCACGCCGGTCTGCTTCACGATGACGGACCAGCGGTTGATTTCCGACCTGATGTAGTCGCCATATTCCTGCGGCGTTGAGCCCAGCGGAATTGCGCCCTGCCCAGCCAGTTTCGTCAATACCTCCGGATTCTGCAGAGCCTTCCTCATTTCAACGTTCAGCCGCTTTACGATCGGTTCCGACGTGTTCGCTGGCACCATCAGTCCCTGCCACGCACTGACGTCAAAGCCGGGCATGCCCATTTCCGCAATGGTGGGCGCATCGGGGAACAAACTAGTGCGCTTCAGCGTCGTGACTGCTAGCAGTCGCAACCGCTTTTCACGGACAAAGCCGGCGACCGAATTGACCGTGTCGGTCATGAACTGGATCTGGCCCCCAACCAGGTCGGCATCTGCCGGTGCGCTGCCCTTGTAAGGGATATGCACTGCTTCGATGCCATTGGCCTGCAGGAACTGGAACGCGCCCAAATGCGTAATGTTGCCGTTCCCCGCAGAGCCGTAGGAAAGCTTGCCCGGATTTGCTTTTGCATAGGCAATGAACTCCTTGACGTTGGTCACCGGTATGGACGGATTCACGACCAGCGCCAGTGGAACCGTGGCTGCCAGGCCCACTGGCGCCAAGTCGCGCTGCACGTCGTATGGCAGGCTTTTATAGAGCGCCGGACTCAGCGTGATCGACGACGTGTTGTACAGCACCGTGTAACCATCAGGAGCGGCTTTGGCCACTGCCGCAGCGCCTATGTTGCCATTGGCGCCACCGCGATTGTCCACGATGATCTGCTGCCCCATCTGGCTGCTCATGGTCTGCGCCAACACCCGGGCGACAAGGTCGGTTGGCCCACCCGGAGGGAAAGGCACGATCATCGTAATGGGCCTGGACGGATAGGCAGCCTGTGCCTGGGCCGCCGGTGCAAGCGCCAGCGCGAATGACAGGGCTGCGGCAATGCCCGCCAGCCGGCGCACTGAACCGCTGTAACGCGTTATCGGGATCATCTGGTGTCTCCTTTATAGGTAGGTAAGTCTGTTCACGGACCAGGGGGTTTTCCTGCCAGTCAGCCCTCTTCGCCGCGACCGGCCAGCATGCGCCTTGCGGTATAGGTCATCACGCATTCGCGCCGCTCGTTGTAGACCTCGATAGTCGAGTCAACGATGGCCCTGCCACCTTTCGATGTCGGCCGGATGCCATCGATACTGACCAACGCGTCGATGCTGTCGCCAACCCGCACCGGCGCATGGATCTTCTGGGTTAGCTCGAGCATGGCCAGGCCGGTTCCCTGGATCATGGTCTGCAACAGCAGCCCCTCGATCAGCGTGTAAGTCAACGCCGCCGGCACGGGACGTCCGGTGATGCCGCCTTCCAGCGGCTCGGCGTCGATGAACATGACTTCCAGCATGCCGGTTACCCCGATGAAGCCGATCAGGTCGGCTTCGGTTACCGTTCGCCGGAAGGTGCGGAACTGCTGTCCTGCTTCCAATTCCTGCCAGTAAAATCCCTGGCCCAGTTGGCGTGGCGCCGTGCTGTTGCTCATCGTTTGGTCTCCGGTGCGGACATCATGGTTACGTTCAGTCCCAGTTCGGCCAGCACTTCGGCCGTGTGTTCTCCCAGCCTCGGCGGCATACGCACCGGCGGCTTGGCGCGGTCGAATTTCACCGGAACCCCGGGGAAGACCAGGCGGCCCATCGCCGGGTCGACCAGCGTTTCGAAAAAGCCGGTCGTTCGCAGGTGCGCATCCTGCTGCAGGTCTTCCAGCCTGTGCATGACGGATGCCGGTATTTCGAGCCGATTGAACGTCGCAAGCCAGTCGGCGGTCGTGCGGGTCCTGATGATACCTGCTGCAAGCTCGTACAAGCTTTCGATATGCGCGGTTCTGGCCGCGATGTCGGTATAGCGTTCGTCGGTCGCCAGCGCCGCGTGGCCTGCTTCGATAAAGAAGCGTTGCCAGTGGGCGTCGGTATAAGGCATCGCGCAAACGAAGCCGTCCGTGGTCTGGTAAGGCCGGCGCCAGCGGTTCAGCACGCGTGGGTAGCCCGGTCCGGCAAGCGGCGGATCGAAATGCTGGCCGTAAAAGTGTTCGACCAGATTGAACGCAACCATGGACTCCAGCATCGGCACTTCCACATAACCGCCCTGGCCGGTGCGCTCGCGCCGGAACAGCGCGGCGAGTATCGCGTGGGCGGCGACCAGTGCGCACGTTTTGTCGGCCGCAATGGTCGGGAAGTATTGTGGTGTGCCGGTCTGGCGCTCCATCAGCGCGGCGCTGCCCGACAGCCCCTGGATAATGTCGTCATAGGCGGGCATGCCGCCGTATGGGCCGTCTTCGCCAAACCCATGCAGCCCGGTATAGATCAGGCGCGGGTTGCGGGCCAGAAGCGCCTGCGGGTCCAGGCCGATCTGCGCCAGCTTTTGCGGGCGTATGCTATGCATCAGCACGTCGGCCGTATCCACCAGTTTGAGCAGCGCTTCCCGACCGGGTGCGGTCTTCAGGTCCAGCACGATGCTGCGCTTGCCGCGATTGACACCCATGAATATCGCGCCCATGCCGGCCTCGGTGGTCGGCCCGGTCTTCCTGGTCGAGTCGCCATCCGGCGTCTCTATCTTGATCACGTCGGCGCCATAGTCCGCCAACACCTGGCTGGCATACGGACCAAGCACCACCGTGCTCAGGTCCAGCACACGCACTCCGTCTAGTGGCAGCATCGATTCTCCTGAGTCAATGTCATCGGCAAGCTGGCATCACTGCTGCTCGACCTTGGCTTTTACGACGATCTGCTTCCACAGCGCTATCTCGGCTGCCTGGAAGCGCCGCATTTCGTCGGCGCCGCCGGCCATGGTCTCGGCGCCCTGGCGCTCGTAGAACTCGCGGGTTTCCGGCATCGCCTCGATCTGCGTCAACAGCGAGGCGAGCTTCTCGACTTCGGCCTTGGGCGTCCTTGCCGCAACCATGGCGCCGACCCAGACATAGGCCTTGTAACCAGGCAGGCCGGCCTCCGCGGTGGTCGGCACGTCCGGCAGGGCCGGGGCACGCTTGTCGGATGCGACCGCGAGCGCCCGCAGCTTGCCGCCCTTGACCAGGCCTTGGGCCGCCGTAATGTCGGAAAAGGTCATGTCGACCTGCTGCGATGCGACCGCTGCCAAGGCTTCGGAAGCACCCTTGTACGGCACATGCATGGTGCTGGTGCCGGCGGTGTCGTTGAATAATTCCGCCATCAGCTGATAGCCTGCGGAGCCGCCTGCATAGTTGAGCTTGCCGGGTTGCGCCCTGGCCGCGCTGATCAACTCGGCCACCGACTTGTAGGGCGACTCCGGCGGCACCGCCAGGACGACAGGAGCGCGCATCATCATGGACAAGGGGACGAGATCGGTTTGCGGGTCGTACGGCAGCTTTTTGAAGAGCGCAACGTTGACCGCCAACGTCGAGTTGCTGCCGACGAATACCGTATAGCCGTCGGCAGGCGCGTTAAGCACGGATTGCACGCCGATGAAGCCATTCGCGCCAGGCTTGTTTTCCACGATGACCGGCTGTTTCGTCAACTCCGACAGCTTCCTGCCGAAATAGCGCGCCGACGTGTCGGTGCCGCTGCCCGGCGGGAAAGGCACGATGAACTTGATTGGCTTGGAAGGGAACGCGTCCGCATACGCCGGTCCGGCCGGCAGCATGGCTAACAGCAGCACGGCGCCGGCTGCAAGCCACAACGAAGGGCTCGCCGAATGTCGATTTTTCATTACCTGTCTCCTCTAGGCGTATCGGTCCTTTTATACAATCTTTTTCAAGCCACCGTGCTGCGCACAAAGTCACTGATGCCCGGCGCCGTGCTTGCCAGTACCGCCTGCCCGATCACATGGTTCCAGCACGCTTCCGAACCATGGGCGATACGCCATTCATGCAAACGGCGCGTGTACAACTGCAGGTCGTATTCCTCGGTCACGCCAATGGCCCCATGCACCGCGTGCGCAATCGACGCCACCGGAACCGCCGCCTCGCTGGCGCGTGATTTGGCGATAGCGCTGGACAATAACGCGGGCAGATTGCCGTCCGACTGGAATGCGGCTTCTGCAGCGATCGATGCGGCAACCACCTGTTCGGCCATTTCGCTGATCTGATGCTGGATCGCCTGGAATTTACCGATCGACTTGCCGAACTGGCGCCTATCGTTCGCATACGCCAGCGTCATGTCGAATACCTTATGCATCGCGCCGGCAAGCAGCGCCGCATGCAGCGCCGCGCCAAACACTGCGACTGCACCACCCTGGCCGGGCAGGCGCAGCGTTTCTTGCCCGGTCTTCCAGGCAAGCGTCGCAACCAGGCTGCCGCGCACGCCCGTTGCCGTGCGCACGGCGCAGTCGCCCGGCAGCAAGAGCAAGTCCTCGCCATCGGCTGCAAGCACGTGCTCCGCCAGCGCGCCGAAGGGCACAAGCGGACATGTCATGCCGGCACTGGTGATGCGCAGCGCGGGCGCCAGTGTGATCATGCCGGCGGGCGCCTCGGCACCCTGCATCAGCGCGCGCGCGGCGATGCTTTGGGCGAGCGGCACGGGCATGCCGTACCGTGCTAGCGTTACCAGAACCTGGTAAAGTTCGGCCAGCGGCAAGCCGGCGCCACCGGCCGCCTCCGGCGTCAGCATTTCGAGGAAGCCCGCGTCGGCAATGGCTGTCCACAATGCGGTGGGCGCGCCACCGGCTTCGATGGCACGCACCGCTGCCGGTGTGCATTTGAGCTTCAATATCTGTTCAATCGCTTCTGCAAACATGGCGCTGTTCCTAACGCAAACCGAGGCCGCGGGCGATCATGCCGCGCAGGATTTCGCGAGTACCGCCGCGCAATGAATAAGTCGGCGCAACCTGGCTGACATAAGTCACGGTGCGGTACAGGTCGGCGTCGATATCCGCTGTAGGGTCGGCGGCGATGGCGGCCTCGATCACTGCTGGGATCAACTGCTCGAAACCAGTGCCGAGGTCCTTCACCAGCGCGGCTTCCACCACCGGGCTTTCGCCATGCACCAGCATTGCGGTCACGCTGATGGACATGTGACGCAGCGTTGCAAGATGCGTGACCAGCTTGCCCACCGTCTGCACGTGTTGTCCAACGTCCGGGCTGCTACGAAGGGAATCGATCCAGTGATCGAGCAGGACGATGCTGGAGTACAAGCGCTCCGGGCCGCTGCGCTCGAAGGCCAGTTCGGCTGTGACCTGCGCCCAGCCGCTTCCTTCCTGCCCGATCAGCGCGTCGTCCGCCAGCATCACATCGTCAAAAAACACTTCGGAAAAATGTGCGTCGCCAGCCAGATCGTAAATTGGGCGCACGGTCACCCCGGGCAGGGAAAGATCGACAATGAACTGCGACAGGCCGCCATGGCGATCCTCTGGCGTGCCGGAGGTGCGCACCAGCGCAATCATGTAATGACAGTGCGGCGCATTGGTTGTCCATATCTTGCGGCCGTTAAGTTGCCAGCCATTCCCGGTATCCACCGCGCGCGTGCCGACGCTGGCCAGGTCCGAGCCGGCATTGGGTTCGCTCATGCCGATGCAGAAAAATGCTTCGGCCGCACAAATCTTCGGCAAGTAGAAATTACGCTGCGCGTCGGTGCCGAACTTCAGGATCAGCGGGCCGCTCTGGCGATCTGCAATCCAATGCGCCGACACCGGCGCGCCGGCCGCAAGCAGTTCCTCGACCAAGACGAATCGCGAGTACGCATCCATACTGGCGCCGCCATAGTCGCGCGGCAAGGTCAGGCCCACCCAGCCGCGCGCGGCCATCTTGCGGCTGAAGTCGGCGGAGTAGCCCATCCATGAACGGGCGCGCACATCCGGCGGCGCCGGCGGCATCTGGATGGCAAGGAATTCCTTAACCTCCGCCCGGAAAGCCTCGGCCGTCGCGGGCAGGCGCTCCAGCCGGAAATGGTCGAGCAATGCGCTCATGAAGTCGCTCCGTTCATCGCTAATTGTGGCCGAGCAGGCAACCTTCTTCAGCGGCGCTGCCATCACGCTGAAGAATAGTCGAACGGCGGTGCGACAGTCCAATATTAATTTTGCAAATAGCGATACCAACCAGGTATTGAAGCCAGCGCATGGTCAGGCGCTGGATCTGGCATTGTGCGGCGCAGCGCGCCATACATAGTCGATATCGGCCGCCTGCATTTCAATATTGGACAGCCGGCTGCAAGCTGCCTATTCTTGAGCCCTGACAGGACGATCGAACCAAAAAATAGGAGACTTTAATGGCTGGCTTTTTGCTGTACGAACAGGCAGGACATGTCGTCACGCTGACGATGAACGAGCCGGACCGGCGCAACCCGTTGACCGGCAACAACGCGGTCCAGGACTTCCAGGCCGCGATCGCCCGCATTGAAAACGATGCCAGCGTGCGTGCGGTCATCCTTACCGGCGCAGGCAACGCGTTTTCTTCCGGCGGCAATGTGAAGGACATGGAGCGACATGCAGCGGGCGAACTGAACGGCATGCAGATCCGCCAGGAGTACCGACAGGGCATACAGAAATTGCCGCTGGCCTTGTTCAACCTGGAAGTGCCGGTCATCGCGGCGGTCAATGGCGCCGCGATCGGCGCCGGGCTCGACCTCACGTGCATGTGCGACATCCGCATCGCATCGACGCATGCCAAGTTTGCCGAGAGCTTCGTCAAGCTGGGCATCGTGCCGGGCGACGGCGGCGCCTGGCTGCTGCCGCGCGTGATCGGCCTCGCGCGCGCTGCTGAAATGACGTTCACAGGCCAGGTCATCGACGCCGAGCAGGCCCTGGCCTGGAACCTGGTGTCGCGCGTGGTGGCGCCCGAAGCGCTGCTGCCGACTGCCATGGCGCTGGCGGAACAGATCGCCGCCAACCCGCCGCATGCGGTGCGCCTGGCCAAGCGTCTGATGCGGGAAGGTATGCATACACGCCTGGACACGCTGCTGGAAATGTCGGCGGCCTATCAGGCGCTGTCCCATCAGACGCCTGACCATGCGGAAGCGGTTGCCGCATTCATCGACAAACGGCCGCCGGTTTTCAAGGGCTGATACGGCAGGCCCGGGACGGCGATGCAGCAGGGACTAGCGGTTATACTGCCGGCCTACCAGACTGGCACCTCCCCATGGACCTGCGCCGCATCCGTCATTTCGTTGTCCTTGCCGAAACGCTCAACTTCCGTCGCGCGGCGGAGCGGCTGCACATGGCGCAGCCGCCGTTGTCGGTGTCTATCCAAAAGCTGGAAGCGGAAGTCGGCACGAAGCTCTTCATACGCTCGCCGAGCGGCGTGAGTCTCACGCCTAGCGGCAAGTCGGCGCTGGCGGAAGCGCGCCGGCTACTTTTCCACGGCAGCCAGTTTGCGCAGGTCGCCAAAAGCGCGTCCGACGGCACCGGCGGCACCTTGCATGTCGGCTTTGTCGGTTCGACCACCTTCGGCATGCTGCAAAAGCTGGTGCCGCAGTTTCGCGCCGAGTATCCCGGTGTCGAACTGGTTCTACGCGAGGCAACCTCGGCCCGTATCGTGCAGATGGTGGAGGATGACGGACTCGATGTCGGCTTGGTGCGCACGCCACTGCTGCACGGCTCCACGGTCACCCTGGTGCCGCTGGAGCAGGACAGGTTCATCGCGGCGCTGCCGCGAAACAGTCGCCTGGTCAACGTCGGGCAGTTGACGCTGTCCGACCTCGCCACCGAACCCTTCATCATGTACAACCGCACCGAAGCGGCCGGGCTGCATACCGCCGCGATACTAGCCTGCCAGCAGGCCGGCTTCCTGCCACGCATCGCACAGGAAGCGGTGCAGGTGCAGACCGTGCTGTCGCTGGTCGAAAGCTGCCTCGGCGTGGCGCTGGTGCCGTCGGTCATGCAGCGCTCCGTCAACGACATGATCGTCTACCGCGCCTTCACCGATTTCGCGCCGCCGGCCGACATCGGCTTGGCCCTGATTTATCAGCCTGAAATGGAAAGCCCGGCAGCCAAGCGCTTCCGCGCGTTAGCCTGCCGCGAGTATCCGCTGCCGCGTTAATCGTCAAATAATGCCCTTGGCCCGCAGCTCTTTCATCTGTCCATCCGACAGGCCGAGACGCTGCCGTAGGATCGCATCGTTATGCTCACCCAATTGGGGCGCTGAACCCTGGTATTGAATCGGCGTCGCCGACAGGCGAATCGGATTGGCGATGCTGGGCGCGTCCACGCCAGCGCTGTGCGGTAGCGACAGATGCATATTGCGGTGGCGGACCTGCGGATCCTCGAACACTTCCTCCATATCGTAAATCGGACCGCAGGGCACGTTTTTCGGCTCCAGCAGCATGATCCATTCGCGCATGGTTTTCGCCAGCATGGCCTCGGCCAGCAGCGGAATCAGCGTCGCGCGGTTGCGGTTGCGCTGCGAGCCAGTGCTGTACATCGGATCCGTCGCCAGATGCTCGCGGCCGATGGCCTTGCAATAGGCCGCATATTGAGCGTCATTGCCCACCGCGATGATCAGGTCGCCTTCCTTGCAATGGAATACCTGGTACGGCACCATGTTCGGATGCGCATTGCCGACGCGCTGCGGTATCTTCCCCGACAAGAAGTAGTTGAGCGCCTGATAGGAGTTGATCGCCACGACGCAGTCCAGCAGCGACATGTCGATGTACTGCCCGGCGCCGCTGATATGCCTGTGCTCCAGCGCCGCCAGGATGGCGGAGGTCGCGTACATGCCTGTGAGGAGGTCAGTGATGGCCAGGCCGGTTTTCATCGGCGCGCCGCCCGGTTCGCCGTCGGGCACGCCGGTCAGGCTCATCAGCCCGCCCATGCCCTGGAACACATAGTCGTAACCAGGCAAGGCCGCATACGGGCCATCCTGACCGAAGCCCGTCACCGAGCAGTAGACCAGACGCGGATTGATGCCTTTGATGTCGTCATAGGCCAGACCGTAACGGGCCAGCGTGCCGACCTTGTAGTTTTCGACGAGCACGTCGGCGTCCCTGACCAGCATGCGGATGATGCCCTGGCCTTCCGCCGTGGCCAGATCGACCGTGACCGACTTCTTGCCGCGGTTTGCGCTCAGAAAATACGATGAGTCACTCGACTCGACGCCATCGGCATCCTTCAGGAATGGCGGGCCCCAGGTGCGGGTGTCGTCGCCAACCTGCGGCCGCTCTATCTTGATGACCTCGGCGCCCATATCGGCGAGATTTTGCGTTGCCCATGGGCCGGCAAGGACGCGTGACAAGTCCAAAACCTTGATATGTCCAAGCGCTGTGTTCATGTGGCCTCCGAACCTATTTAGGACGAGATGATAGGCAGCGCGGCTCGCCAGCGTCCAATACTTAATCGGCTCGATGCAATATCGAACTGCTATCGCACAGCCCTGCCTGCGCGCGGTATGAAGCGAGTAATCTGGCGCTCTTGGTTACCTAGAACGTCTACGTCGTCTATGTAATCAAGTAGGGCCAAAGACCTACGTCTTCTTTCCCCTCTGGAGAAACCCGTACATTGGCGATACGCAACGCGGTTTCATTTATGACGTTAGTCGTAATCCGCTCCCCAGACCTCCAGTTCAATCGTTTGGTATTTCACCCTTTTCAGTAACAATTAGTATGACTTAGGCAAACCAAGCACTTTTTCAGCGATGAAACAAAGGATGAGCTGGGGACTCACAGGTGCCAGGCGGGGAATCCAAGATTCGCGCAAATATCGTTCGACATGATATTCCTTCGCATAACCCATCCCACCATGCGTAAAAATGGCATTCTCGCACGCGTGAAAACAGGCTTCTGCTGCAAGATACTTGGCTGTGTTCGCTTCCGCTGCACAGGGCTTGCCAGCATCGTAAAAAGAGGCGGCCTTGAATACCATCAGATTCGCTGCTTCCAGTTCCATGTAAGATTTCGCCAGAGGGTGCTGGATGCCCTGGTTCTGTCCGATTGGCCGGTCAAACACAATACGTTCCTTGGCGTACCGTACTGCTCGCTCAAGCGCTACCCGTCCGAGGCCAATGGCTTCAGATGCGATCAGAATGCGCTCGGGGTTTAGTCCATGCAGAATGTAACTGAACCCCTTGCCTTCTTCGCCTATACGATCTTCGACTGGAATGCGCAGACCGTCAATGAAGACCTGATTGGAATCAACCGCCTTGCGACCCATTTTTTCGATGTTCCGAACTTCAACGAAGCGACGGTCAAGATCAGTGTAAAACAGCGACAAGCCTTCTGTGCCTTTGGCCTCCTCTACCAAGGTAGTGCGCGCAAGAAGAAGCATCTTGTTTGCTACCTGTGCAGTCGAGATCCAGACCTTTTGCCCCGTCACTACATAATGCTCACCATCTCGCACCGCCCGGGTTTTCAGCCTAAGGGTGTTTAATCCGCTATTCGGCTCGGTGACAGCAAAGCAAGCCTTGTCAACTCCCTGGATCAGCGGCGGCAACCAGCGCTTTTTTTGTTCGTCAGTTCCAAATACGACGACCGGATGGAGGCCAAAGATATTCATATGAACAGCGGATGCGCCAGACAAGCCGGCACCGGTGGCTGATATGGTCTGCATCATGAGTGCGGCTTCGGTAATACCTAGCCCCGACCCGCCGTATTCCTCTGGCATGGCGATTCCCAGCCAACCAGCGTCACCAAGCGCTTTGTGAAAATCGTGCGGAAACGTGCCATCAGTGTCTTTGCGATACCAGTAGTCATCGTCAAACGGCTGGCAGAGCCTCTCCATGGCGTTCTTGATGTGCTCTTGTTCTTCAGTGAATATGAAATCCATGACTTACCTCTACTCTAGTGTGCGGCTCGCTTAAACGCCTGATCCATGCTCAACGCTCAAGTTGTGGATAGGTGGGCAACCACCTTGCTTAGATCTGAACGGGACTACTACTTGCTGTTACATCCTCAGCCATCAGACGTGCAATTTCCGCTGCCGAGTACCCGGCCTCAAGTAACACCTCTACAGAATGCTGCCCGAGGTGCGGTGCGGGTGCTGCCTTAGGGTCAAGCGGCGTGTTTGACCATGAAGTTGGATTGCCCATCGTGTGCAACTTGCCTTCTGTTGGATGCTCGCTTTCTCGGATCAATCCCACAGCCCGCAGATGCACATCATCGAGCAAGTCCTGCGGCGAATTCATTGGCATGTTCGGAATGTCGGCCGCGTCCAGCAACGCTTCCCACTCTGACACGGTACGCTCAAGCATGATCCGCCCTACTTCGGCATAGACCTCATCAATATTTGCAGCCCGATTACCGTGAGACGAGAAGCGTGGGTCAACCGTAAAGCGGTCGGCCTCGCCAATTGCATCAAAGAAATTACGCCAGTGTTTGTCGTTATAGATCAAAACACACAGGTAGCCGTCCTTGGTCTTGTAGGGTCGCCGGTGCGAGGTCAGCAGACGTGCATAACCCGCATCACCAGCAGGTGGATCAAACGAGAGCCCCGCCATATGGTCACCAAGGATAAACTGCGCCATGGCCTCAAACATTGGAACAACCACTGCCTGGCCTTCGCCACTCCTCTCGCGGGCAAAGAGCGCGCCAGTGACTGCATACACAGCATGCAGTCCGGTGACGCGGTCAGCCAGCGTGACCGGGGCATAGCAAGGGTCTTTCGCCCCATAGCGCTGCATGAGCCACGGCACCCCGGTTGCTCCCTGAATCAGGTCATCATAGGCTGCTCTGGCGGCATAAGGGCCGTCCTGTCCAAAGCCACAGCAGCTGATATGGATAATCTTCGCATTGCGTGCCTTGACGGAATCGTAGTCAAGGTTAAGACGTGCCAAGGCTTGAGGACGAACATTCGTGATCAGTACGTCAGCGTGCTCCACCAAGCGCAGAACGACTTCCTGCGCTTCCGGACGTTTGAGATCCAGAACAATACTTCGCTTTCCCTGATTCGCGTGAAGGAAGATATGTCCCATACCCGGGTTTCGCATCGGCCCAACATGACGCATGTTGTCGCCCTCGGGGGTTTCAATCTTTGTCACCTCGGCGCCCATGGAAGCCAGGATCTGGGTCGCATACGGACCCATGATCACGGAAGTCATATCGAGGATTTTAATGCCCGCGAGCGGGCCTGAGCGTTGTTTCATGTCTTTATTCCGGTTGAATGCCGGCTTGCTTAATAAGAGTGCGCCAGTGAACTAGCTGATGTTCCACATAGTTCGCAAATTCCTTGGTGCTTGCAGACGGTCCTACCTGAAAGCCTTGCTGCAAAAGCTGTTCCTGAACCTCCTTATCTGCCAACACCGCAAGAATCTCCGTGTTGAGCTGGTCGACGATCGGCTTAGGCACGTTTGCAGGC
This sequence comes from Noviherbaspirillum suwonense, assembly GCF_900182955.1. Lineage (GTDB taxonomy): Bacteria > Pseudomonadota > Gammaproteobacteria > Burkholderiales > Burkholderiaceae_D > Noviherbaspirillum_A > Noviherbaspirillum_A suwonense. The sequence continues at coordinate 26,318 of NZ_FXUL01000030.1, forward strand.
CCGAAAATTCCATTCCAGGAAGTCAGATCGAATCCGGTAATTGTCTGGGCTACCGGAGGAACGTCCGGCAACAGATTTGAAGGGGCCTTCGTCGTGATGGCGAGCGTTTTCACCTTATTAGCCTTAATCATTGCCATGCCTGAGCCAAGATCAACGACATAGAAGTCAATCTGTCCACCAATGAGATCGGTCATTGCTTGCGGACTGGACTTATACGGAACGCCAAGCAAATCAATACCAGCTAAGCGTTTGATGGTCTCAGAGGCAACGAGCGATGTGCTGTTTGGCGTACCATAGGTCAGTCTCCCCGGATTCGCCTTGGCATAGTCGACGAATTCCTTCATGTTCTTAACAGGAAGCTTATTGTTTACGACGACAGCAAAAGGCAGTTCACCAACCAGCGTGATTGGCGTGAACCCTTTAACGGGATCATAGCTCAGCTGTTTGAAAAGGCTTGGATTCGCGGAATGGCCGGTGTTGGTGGTCATAAGGAGCGTGTAACCATCCGGCTTCGCATTGGCCACAAAATTGGTCGCAATTTGCGCGCTGGCACCCGGCTTGTTGTCAACAATGACAGTTTGGTTGAATCGCTCCCCTAATTTTTTCGCCACCACCCGGGCTACGGCATCTGTACCGCTGCCTGCTGCAAAGGGAACAACTAACGAGACAGGCCGTGACGGATAAGACTGCGCGGCGGCGGGAGCACTTGCAACCGCAAATATGGCGATAAGCATCAAACAAATCAGCTTCATAGTATCTCCGATAGTTTCAATTTGACCCTGTAGTCCGGGACGATCATGGCATCATTGACTAGAGAGTCATTCATGTCAAATCGTTAAAACCACTTGCACGATAGCGTTCTGGCGTCTTATTTACTGTCTTCTGTGTAAGACCCAGCGATTTCTGTCCAAGCAAGTGGGGCCACCTCTGTGGTTCGATGCACTGGTCAGAGGAAGAACCTTCCGGCATTTCATTGGGCGACGCAAGGCTGGACCGACGTAAAAGTAAATTGTTGGCAAGCATGTTGAACCGTCCGCATGCCAGCATTCCGCAGGCATGCGGCGGGGCAACCGAAATCAAGGCGGCGTATCGGCTGATCAAACCCGAGGACGTGAACTGTCGTTTTCTAATGGCGCCGCATTGGGACAAAGCCCTGCAGCGCATGGCTGGCGCATCCGTTGTCTTGTGCATTTAAGATACGACGGAGCTGAAGTTCAATGGACGCCAGATGCAAGGATTGGGACGCCTGAGTTACGACGCCCAGCGGGGCATGTATGCGCATATGACGTATGCGGTCACGCCGCATCGGGTGCCGTTGGGCGTGCTCGATTGCTCGATGTGAACCCGTCAACCAGAGGTGAGGCGGCCATTCCTGAAAGTACCCGCTGGATCGACGGTTACGAACGCATTGCCAAGATGGCAGCACAGTTGCCGGCCACTCGCTTGGTATTAGTGGCCGACCGGGAAGTCGATTTCGGTGCGTTGCTGGGACGGGCGCAGACGGTGAACTATCCTGCTGATCTGTTAATACGCGCGCGGTACGACCGCAAGCTGCAAGCAGATGACACACAGCTGTTTGCAGCGTTATCGCAGGCCCCCGCGTTAGGCGAGGTCGTCTCTGCCCTCACGCCAGGGCGTGGCAAGAAAGCCCGGGCGGTAACGCAGTCGGTGTCGGTTGTACCCAGCGTAATGCGGTTGCCAAGCAATCAGACAACGACCCTGACGGTCGTCCAGGCGATGGAACACCATTCGCCACAAGGCGACAAGCCGGTGCTGGCACTTGCTGACGAATCGGTCGGTCAACGATCTGGCACAGGCAAGTGAGTTAATCGATTGGTACCGTTGCCGATGGGAAGTAGAACTGTACTTCCATACTGTTAAGACGGGCTGCCTGGTCGAGCAACTGCAATTCGAGACGATAGAGCCGGTTGAACGCGCGTTGGCGCGGTACCTAATGGTGGCATGGCGCATTCATTATTTAATGCGACTGGGCCGGGATCACCCTGGCCTGGATTGTGAAATTGTGTTCGATACCGACGAATGGAAAGCTGTTTATCTGTTAGAGAAAAAGAAACTGCCTGTTATCCCTTACGCTGAATGAAGTCATGCGCATGGTCGGCGCGACCGGCGGATTTATGGGACGCAACGTCGACGGCCAACCGGGCGCGAAAGCCATCTAGAGCCGAATGCAAGCCCTGCACTTCTTTGTCGAGGGAATGCGCGCTGCGTTCGAAATGGAAGCAGGTAAAAATGATGGGTAAGGAGATGCCTTATGTGGCTCGAAGCCCCAACGCCTCGGACATCTCCTTGGCACTAACTATGAGCAGCTCGCCATATTCGGAAACACGTCCAGCGTTTAGCCGTGCGCTTGGCCCGAAGACAGCTAGCGACCCAGCGACGCGTCCAGTTGTATTGAAAAATGGCGCAGCAATTGCAGTCGCGCCCTGCAGCAATTCATCATGACTGGTCGCATAACCACGTTGCCGGATGCGCGCCAATTCTTCCGTGTAATTGGCCAAATTCACACTGGTGTCGTGTGTGTATTCCTGCATCTTCATTGCCGATACATCAGCATGCGCCAAAATTGCGCGACCGCTGGCCCCCACCATAATGCGCTCGCGATAACCGACGCCGCGTTTAAAACTGAGTGGCTGGGGACTAGGAAGTTCGGCTACGCAAAGTCGGTACATACCTTGCAGTTCGAATACAGCCACTGTCTCCCCAGTCTGCTCCCACAGATTTCGCAGAATTGGCCTTGCCAGTTCAGCTATGTCCAGCCCGGATGTCCAGACATGCGCTAGGTGAGCCACCGACGGGCCTAGCCGGAACTGCTGTGGCTCCCCTTGCGCAGTCAGAAAGCCGCTGCGTTCGAGGGTGTAAAGCAGGCGGTACAAAGTTGGACGGCTCAAATCCACGCGCTTTAGCAACTCTGCCACCGTCAAGTCAGATCTGTCCGCGGTAAAGGCCATCAGGATGTCCAGTGCGCGCTCCACGGCCCGCACGCTGTCTCCACTCTTCTCGGATTGCCCAACGTCCTTCTGTTCTTCTTTTGTTTGCGCCCGCTGGAGTTTCATAAAACCATTCCTTTTCATCGAAGCGGCAAGCCTACTATGCGCTTGCATGACGAACCAGCTTTTCAATTGACACGTCACCGGGCGTTCGTATAATGGACTATATTATCATCAGGCGGACAACCGCCTTCCCCTACAATCGTTATCAGGAGACTGCGGTTATGAATAAAGAAATGTCTGAAATCCTCGTACGCACCGGTTCAGGAACCAAAATGGGCAATCTGATGCGCCGTTACTGGGTGCCGGTGCTGCTGTCAAATGAAATCGCGGAAGCGGACGGTCCTCAGGTGCGCGTCCAAATCTTGGGAGAAAAGCTGCTCGCTTTCCGTGATTCCGAGGGTCGTCCCGGTTTGATTGACGAATTTTGCTCGCACCGTGGCGTGTCCCTTTACTTCGGCCGCAATGAAGAAAATGGCATCCGTTGTTCTTATCACGGCCTGAAATTCGATCGCAACGGCAAGTGCGTGGAAGTGCCATCGGCGCCGCAGACGTGCGCACGGATGAACATTAAGTCCTATCCATGCATCGAACGTGCCGGCATGCTTTGGGCTTATATGGGACCGGAAGGCAAGATGCCGGCACCGCCAGAACTGGAATGGTGCACTTTGCCCGATAGCCATGTTTTTGTCTCCAAGCGCTTGCAAGAGTGCAATTACCTTCAGGCGATGGAGGGCGGCATTGATACTGCCCATGTCTCCTATGTTCACAAGTACGAAGTAGATGAAGATCCGATGCATAAAGGAACCAAGGCCCTCGATTACATCAAGGCTGACGGCAATGTGATCTTCGATATTGAACGCACCGATATCGGCATGACACTTTTCGGTCGCCGCAACGGCGAGGCGGATTCCTATTATTGGCGCATCACGCAGTTCCTTTTCCCATGGTTCACTCTGATCCCGCCTTTTGGCGAGCACTCCCTGGCAGGCCACGTCTGGGTGCCGATCGACGATCACAATTGCTGGGCCTGGAGTATTAACTTCCATCCTGACAAGCCCTTGTCCGCCGAAGAACGGTGCGACCTCGAAGCGGGTAAAGGCATCCACTGCGAATATGAGCCGGGCACATTCAGGCCCAAGGCAAACAAGGATAACGACTACCTGATCGACCGCGTCGCTCAGAGGGAAAAACGCGCCTACAGCGGCGTGTTTGGATTTGCAATCCAGGATGCGTCGCTGCAGGAAAGCATGGGACCAATCCAGAACCATGAAGCCGAGCGCCTTTTGCCGACTGACAAGGCCATCGTGATGGCCCGCCGCATGCTGCATGAAGCAGCCGTAAATCTAGAACTGGGGATTGAGCCGCCGGCCCTGAACTCTTCGGCGCAGCATGTACGTGCCGCTGGCGTCTTGCTGGATCGAAATATAAGTCCTGTGCAGTGGGGGGAGCAGCATCTGACCGACAGCACGAAGCAACCGGTTTTTTCCGTGTAATCCAGCGGTTTTCCGGCAAAAGAACATAGGAGACAATATGAAAGCCATTTACCGCACTATCGCAGCAGCGCTTTGCCTTGCCGGCCTCGGCGCTATCGCCACGACCGCAGCAGCGCAGGAATGGTCCCCCAGCAAGCCGGTTCGCATAATCGTGCCCATCGTCGGCAGTACCAATGACGCGCTTGCACGACTGGTGGCTGAAAAACTTAGTGGTGCGATCGGCCAATCGGTTTATGTTGAGAACAAGCCTGGCGCCGGCGGCAACATCGGTGCGGACATGGTGGCAAAGTCACCGCCTGACGGCCATACCCTACTCGTTGGCTATAACGGCCCGCTGGCCATCAATCAAACCCTGTTCGACAAGATGCCATTCGATCCGGTCAAGGATCTTACGCCCATTACGCTGGCTGTCACCTCGCCTCAGTATCTCGTCGTGAACAATGATCTGCCCGTCAAAACAGTGGGCGAGCTCGTCGCGATGGCCAAGGCCGATCCTAGCAAGCTCTCCTATGCCTCGGTTTCCGTCGGGAGCGCATCGCACCTGACGATGGAAATGTTCAAGTCGGCAGCCAAGATCAACATTACTCATGTGCCGTACAGGGGTGCCGCGCCAGCCTTGACTGACCTCCTGGCGGGAAATGTGCAAACCGCATTCCTGGTGCCGGGCAATGTGCAGCAATACGTCAAGCAGGGCCGGTTGCGTATACTTGCTGTGAGCGGCGACAAGCGCTTCGCCAGCATGCCTGACGTTCCAACAATGATCGAATCCGGCTACCCAAATTTCATTGCCACGTCATGGATTGGATTCCTCGCGCCGGCCGGCACGCCAAAAAACATCGTCGACCGCTACAACAAGGAAATTGTCCATATCCTCAACATGCCTGACGTGAAGCAAAAGCTGCGCGACATGGAATTCGACGTCGTGGCCAGCACGCCAGTTCAATTTAGCAAGTGGATCGGCACAGAAATTCCACGCTGGGGCAAGGTGATCAAGGACACCGGTACCAAGGCCGAATAATCAACAAGGAGAATAACGATGACTCGATTGCTTAATAAAACGGCCTTGATCACTGGGGGCGGTGCGGGCATCGGCGCTGCGTGCGGCCTACTGTTCTGTACCGAAGGTGCGGCGGTAATACTGGTTGATGTCGACGCTGATGCACTTAAACGAACAGAGGCGCGTATTTGTGATCAAGTGCCAGGTGCGAAGGTCACCACGGTGACCGCCAATGTATCCAGTGATGCCCAGAAGGTCATTGAATCTTGCCTAGGGACAGACGGAAAACTGGATATCTTGGTGAACAATGCGGCCATGCGCAATTACGCATTGGTGGCCAACGCAACAGAGGAGGAGTGGCAATCAGTTATCACCGTGAACCTGATTGGCACAGCCAATTACTGCGCCGCAGCGTTGCCTTTGCTGCGACGCTCCGGTAGTGGCAGCATTGTTAATGTATCTTCCTGCTATGCCGTCACCGGACGTAAGGGCATGGGTATCTATGACGCAACCAAGGCGGCCCAACTTGCACTTACCCGCACCCTGGCGCATGAAGAAGCTGCGCATGGCGTGCGCGTAAATGCTGTCTGTCCAGGTTCAACGTTGACAGATTTCCATGTTGCCAAGGCTGAATCGGTTGGCAAGAGCGTGGAACAGCTCAAGACAGAGCGCCAGGACACTTCCCTTCTTGGCCGATGGGCAACGCCCATAGAAATTGCCTATCCGATCCTATGGCTCGCTTCTGCGGAAGCGTCTTTTATTACTGGTGCAACCCTGATGGCTGACGGCGGCTTATCGGCCATGTAATTGGGCTGCTTCTATCATTGAAAGGAAATTGTGGCATGTCGACTCCTCGGCTCACTGCCCTAGTGAAATTAATGCGGCACGAAACCGATGTTGTCGTGAGCCTGGAACTCAGAACGGCACAACTAGGTACACATTTCCCGGTCTTCAAAGCCGGCTCCAACATCGACGTGCATTTGCCCAACCCTCTGGTATGCAGTGCGTTGCGGGGCGATCTGCGTCATTGCCCAGTCGGCGCTGGTCGGCGGCGCAGACGTGGCGGTTGCGGCAGCATCCACAGCAACGGAATGGCTCAGGGGCTGCCGCGCCCGGCGATGCGGGTTTCGGCGATGCCGGCCTGTGTGCCTTTCAGGCCCACGGGCAAATCGGAGTTCAGGCTCAGCATCATGCCGCCGGCAATCAGGTGCCCGGTCATGGCGGCGATGATGGGCTTGGCAACGCGGCACTGGCGACCATGGAACGGGTCTTTCATCTTGGTCACGATGTCCACGCCCTCTTCCTTCTTGACACGTAAAGCCTCACGCAGGTCGAGACCGGCGCAGAAGGTGCCGCAGTCGGCTAAGGTCAGGATGGCCACGCGCACGTTTTTATCGGCATCGACTTCACCCCACAGATCGTGCAGCCGGTTGGCCGCGACCGATGACAGCGCGTTACGCATTTCGGGCCGGTTGATCTTCACGGTGGCAATGCCATCGTGCACTTCGTTCAGAACCGTTTCTGCTTCACTCATATCCTGATCTCCTGGTAAAAATTGCTTGCTCCGCTCATAGGGCGGCCGATCCGTCAGCGCCTTGGTTGCGTGGTTCACGGCGTGAGCCATTTCACGCGTTGTAGACCATGTCGCCTTCTCTCCGTGCGACTTTAGAACGCACAAGCTCTTGCGTCAGCTGTTCCATCCAGTGCTCGATGGTAACCGAAGGAACAAACCTCTGGTGAATGAGCTGGAAGTAGCTTGTGTTGGAAGCCCACTCGACAAAATCAGCAAAAGGCAGTTGCTGCTGATCTAGCAGTTTGAATTTCAACAACACCTTGACCGCGTGATGCGCATGCCGCTCAGGGTTCTTGACGAAGGCGTTGAGGCGCTCACGCGCGTTGACCAGCACCTCGGCACGGTAGCCGAATACCGCACCGTGGCCGGGAATAACCCAGCGCGGGTCAAGCCGCTCGATCACGTCGAATGTGGCGGCCACTTCGTCGAATGCGGTTTCTCCATCGAGCTCCGGAAACACCACGCCGAAGCCTTTTTCCCACAAGGCATCTGCCGAAATCAAGGTTTGGGACCGGGGCTCAAACAGAATGACGGAATGGGGATCATGGCCCGGTGCCGCATGGACTTGCCACGGCGTATCGGCCAGCTGGATTTCTGTGTCCGGTAAAAGAAGGCCATCGAACTTGAACCGGGGACAGTGTTGCCCGGATGGCACATAGTTCAGGGCGACGGGGTCCCACGATGAGACAAGTGATGCATGACCTGGCGGAATGAGGGTTTGAAGTTCTGGATAAATGCGCTGGAGGGCGGCATTGCCGCCACAGTGGTCGCTGTGCAGATGCGTATTGAGCAGCAAGTCCAGTGGCCGCTGCTGCAAAGCGGCGCTGACCAGCCCGGTGGTTTGTTCCGCGTGCTTGCTGTAGCCACTGTCAACGAGTGCTCTGGACGTCGATCCAAGGAACAGAATGTTGTTGGAGGACAGCCAGCCGCGCTCAAAAACTTGAAGACCGCTCGGAAGTTGGATATTGGTCATTAGATGTCTCGGATAGGTCATTTTTAGCGGTTCATAACATAACATTAGTTGCAGAAATGGGCGCGCATGGTGGATTTGCCGTCGCTTATTCCGCGGGGCCCTCGGACTCAACCACGGCCACCACCAGGCCGCGCTCGACCTTCTGTCCGGCCTGCACCGACCGCGAGCGCACCACCCCACCGTGGTCGGCATTGATGCGCAGCTCCATCTCCAGAGATGGTCAGCATCCACGTGCGTCCGGCGGACGTCGAGGACCGTGTCATGCCGGGCCACTGGGAAGGTGACTTCATCAAGGGCCCTGGCAGCAAGTCCTCGGTCGGCGTGCTGGTCGAGCGCACCAGCCACCTGGCACTGCTAGCGCGCATGGAAGATGCGCCTGCCGCCTCGGCGCTGCCAGGCTTCACAGCCAAGCTCAATGCCATCAGTACGCCACTGCGCCAGAGCCTCACCTATGACCAAGGCAAGGAAATGGCCCGCCATGCCGAGCTGGCTGCCAACACCGGCGTACGTGTCTATTTCTGCGACCCGCATAGCCCTTCGCAACGGGGCACCTGCGAGAATATCAACGGCTTGCTGCGGCAGTACCTGCCAAAGGGAACAGACTTGTCCATCTACAGACAGGAAGAACTGGATGCGAATGCCGATAGTCTGAACGCCAGGCCCCGTGTAACCCACAACTGGCTCACACCATCACAGGTCTTTGCTGCCGCTTTGGCTAGTTCCCACCGATCCGATACTTCAGTTCATTAACATCCGATGCACTTCACTCTTGAAACCGCCACTCATAAATCTAACTCCTCAGGTTGAAGCGTGGTCTGACGCTGATGAATGGTCGCGCTGCGAGCAGCATGACCTGATAGGTGTCACCGGTGAATGCGGCACGGCCGTCCTGTCCCGATCATGTGGTTACCCATTGGCGCTCTATCTCATGCCGCTGTATCTTGCCCGTGTTGCTCCGCGGGAACGCGGCGGCATCGACAAACCGAATGTCCTTGGGGACCTTGTAGCCCGCCAGCTGCGCGCAGCACCACTGCATCAGAGTTTGCGTGTCTGCGGCGGCTCCGGGCTTGAGCGCGACGAAGGCCAAGGGCACCTCTCCCCAGTGCGCGTCACTTCGTCGTACCACGGCGGCGTCGAGCACAGCCTCATGCGCGAGCAGTACGCGCTCGATCTCCGCAGGATAAATGTTCTCTCCCCCCGACTTAATCAGGTACTTCGCACGGTCGACGAAATTTAGCGAGCCGTCAGCCTGCCGAACGAACAAGTCGCCCATGTGGAACCAACCGCCGCGAAAATCGATCGCATTGACCTCGGGAGCATCCCAGTAGCCCGAGAACAGCGTCGGTCCACGGATCACTAGCTCACCAGGGACGCCGACAGGCACGTCGCAGTCATCGGCATCGACGAGGCGGATGCGGCAAAAACCCGACTCGCGCTTAGCCAAACTTTCGGGCACGACGCCTTGCGCCAGCAGAACTCCGGAAGCCGGCGCCAAGCCCGTCTCTGTCGCTCCGAAGCTGTTAAGGTAGGGGGCGCCAATTAGGCGCGTGAGTTCGGCGATCTGCTGCAGCGGTACCAGATCGGCCATCGCACCGACCATGCGAACACTGCGGATGCGTGGCCGGTTGCGCTTCAAATTATCGATTAGCGGCTCTATCATGCCTGGCATCGCCACTAGCCAGCTGATCGGTTCGCGCTCAAGTACCGCGCACAGACCGTCAGCATCGAACCCGTCGTGAATCACCACCTTGCCGCCCAACATCAGGGTAGCGAGGCTAAAGTCGGTGGCTGCCATGTGGAACAGCGGCGACCAAGCCAGGAAGTTGCGGTCCGCACCGATGCCGAATTCAGCGGAAAAACACATCGCGCGCGCAACCATCGCGCGGTGGCTAATCACCGCCCCCTTGGGAACGCCGGTGGTGCCGCTCGTGTAGAGAATAACCAGACCCTGTGCGGGATCAACATCGATCTGCGGATCGCTCTCAAGCGCCGTAGCCAACAATTCGTCGTAGCGCGCGTCGATGTCGATCAGTTGGGGCACGCCATGATCGATGCGTGCGAGCATCGGCGCATGGCGCGCCGACACAAGCACAACGCGCGGCGAAACCAATCGCACGCAATGCGTCATTTCAGCATCGGCCAAGCGCCAGTTTAGACAGGCTACGATGGCGCCCAGCTTGGCAGCTGCAAGCTGTGTTTCGATGTATTCGCGGCGATTCTCCGACAGTAGCGCCACACGGTCACCCATCGCAACGCCATGCTGAACCAGTACATGGGCCAATCGATTCACGCGCTGATCGAGCGCTCGGTAGCTCAGCCCGCCCCGTGCATCCTCGACAGCCGTCGATTCGGCACGGACGGCCACCTGCTTGCGCAACAGGTCGGCCACCGTTAATGAATAAGCACCGATTCCGTCTTCCATGGACACCACCTCCAGTTCTGGCACTCCGAGTGAGTGTCTATGTTGCATCCTACCTAACGCTTGACAGCTTTACAATACCCGACTAAATTCGGTTATTTCGCACTAAGCGAGGTGGCTCCTGCCGTCCGTTAGACTGCTGTCTTTGAAAAACTAAGGGGCCGCTATGGTGAATAACAAAGGAATGCGATTTCCGGTCGACGTGATTCTGGTCTGCATTCGCTGGTATGCAGCCTATCAGTTAAGCTACCAACTCTTGGAAGAGATGATGCATGAGCGGGGCGTGCTAGTCGACCATTCCTCGATCGCCCGCTGGGCGAACCGGTTTCGCCATTGCTGGAAAAGGCTTTCCGAAGGCACAGGCACGCCGTCGGTACCAGGTGGAAGATGGATGAGACATACATCAAGGCCAACGGCGCCTGGAAGTATCTGTATAGGGCAGTCGATAAGCAAGGCCAGACGATCGACTTTCTGTTGACTGCCAGGCGTGATGCGGTGGCCGCCAGGCGCTTCTTAGAGAAAGCCATACGGCACAACACTGTGCCCGACAAGGTTACGATGGACAAGAGCGGCGCCAACCAGGCCGCGCTGGAGCAGCCTGAACCAGGACCGCGAAGTACCGATCACGATTCCGCAGGTAAAATACCTCAACAACATTGTCGAGCAGGATCACCGCGCGATCAAACGCATCACGCGGCCAATGCTCAGTTTCAAATCGTTTTGAGCGGCGCGCGATCCTGGCCGGCATCGAACTGATTCATATGATTTACAAAGGCCAGTTCGTGCTGAAGGGCGAAAGTATGTCATGTGTCGACCAGTTTTACGCCTTGGCAGGACAACTCCGTCTGGCGTAAGAAGCCGCTGAGTTAACCCGCTGCAACTTTGCACCCGTTAATGCGATACCACCCCTTCCGATTCTGAAGGGCAACATGTCAGAAAACACTACCTTAGGTTTCGACGAGGAAGCCCTCGCAACCCGCCCCACCGTCTACCAGACCGGACTTTTCGATTGACAGGTGGTGATGGTCAGCGGGGCCGGCAGCGGCATCGGCAAGGCCATCGCCTTCTTGTATGCACGCCTGGGCGCCAAGCTGGTCATCTGCGGGCGCGACCCATCCAAGCTAGAGACCTCCGCCGAATGGCTACGCCGGCTCGGCAGCCCTGACGTGCTGGTGCAACCCATGACGATCCGTGAGCCCGAGCAGGTGGAAAAGTTGATCGACGTGGCGTGGCTGCATTTCGGACGCATAGACGTGCTCGTCAATAACGCCGGCGGGCAATTCCCGCAGCGGGCGCTGGACTACAGCGTCAAGGGCTGGAAAGCGGTGATAGACACCAACCTGAACGGCACTTGGTACATGATGCATGCGCTGGCTCGCCGCCCGCGACATGCACATTTGGGCCGATTTCAAGCCGAGCGACCGCTTCTTCTTCATGAGCGACATGGGCTGGATGGTGGGCGCCATGTGCGCTTGCATTCCCAGCTATTTCGGCGGCAGCCTGCTGGTGGCCGAAGGCACGCCCGACTATCCTGACACCGGACGCTTCTGGCGCCTGATGCAGGATTACAAAGTCAGCTATCTCGGTGTCGCACCCACGCTGATCCGCAGCCTGATGCGCTACGGCGACGAAGAGGTCGAACGCTACGACCTGGCTTCGCTGCGCATCACGTGCTCAGGCGGCGAGGCCTGGACCGAGGCGCCCTGGCTCTGGTTCTTCAAACACGCATGCAAAGAGCGGGGGCCGATCCTGAACATTGTCGGCGGCACCGAGGTCGGCGGCGGCAATTTCACCGGCACCCTGCACCATCCTTTGCGGCCAGGCTCGTTCGGCGCGCGCGGGCTCGGCGCCGGGGTCGACATCGTGAACGACGACGGCCAGCCGGTCGGGCCTGAGCAGGTCGGCGAACTGGTGCTGCGCAACCCCAACATCGGCTTCACCAAGAGCCTGTGGCAGGACGACGAACGCTACCTCGACAGTTACTGGCGCACCATCCCGGGCGTCTGGGTGCATGGCGACTTTGCGATGCGCGACGACGATGGACTCTTCTACATCCTGGGGCGCAGCGACGACACGATCAAGGTCTGCGGCAAGCGCACCGGTCCGGCCGAGATCGAAACCCTGCTTACCGGCACCGGCAAGGTGTCGGAGGCGGCCGTGATCGGCGTGACCGATGAGGTCAAGGGCTCGGCCATCGTCTGCGTCTGCGTGCCCATGCCCGGCTTAGCGGCGGACGCAGCGTTGCAGGCCAAGCTGTCGCAGGCGTTCGTCCACGGCATGGGCAGTTCCTACCGCCCGAAGCAGGTGCTGCTGGTCGGCAACCTGCCCAAGACCCGCAACATGAAAATCATGCGCCGCGTCGTGCGCGCCGTATACCGGGGAGACAGTCCGGGCGACCTGTCCTCGCTGGTCAACCCGGAAGCAGTGACCGAACTGCAAGGCAAGTTGGCGGGGTAATGGCCGGGCCGGCGGGGCCGTTCGCCCGTCTGACCGACCGCACAAAATCGACGATCGACGCGTCCGCTGCCAACACGCTATTGCCGATCAATACGTTCCAGTACGCTTCCGAACCGTGAGCGATGCGCCATTCATGCAAACGCCGGGTCAGCAATTGCAGGTCGTGTTCTTCGGCAATGCCGATCGCGCCGTGCAGCGCATGAGCGATGGATGCGACCAGAACCGCCGCCTCACTGGTGCGGGACTTGGCCATTGCAGCGGCGAGCAGTGACGGTGCCGCGGCGTCCGACAGGAAGGCTGCTTCGGCCGCGATCGAAGCAGCGGCGACGTGCTCGGCCATGACGCTCAACTGGTGCTGCACCGTCTGGAACTTGCCCAGGGTTTTGCCGAACTGGACTCGGCCATTGCAGTATTGCAGTGTCATTTCGAGCACACGAATCATGGCTACGCTCAGCAAGGCGGCGTGCAAAGCCGCCGCGAACGCCGGCAGCATCTGGCCAGCGGCACCGGATACGCGCGTTGCGGCGCTTTCATCGTGCCAACTCAGGGTGGAAGCGAGACTCCCATGCACACCGGTCGCCTCGCGCCGGGAAGACACAGCGGACAGCAGCAGCAAGGCATCGCCATCTCGGGCCAACACGAAATCGGCCATCCTCCCGTAAGGCGTCAATGAACAAACGATGGCGCCATCGGTCTCGCGCCGCAACCTGCCAGCCACCGTAATCATGCCGCTGGGCATCGCAAACCTCGGCCCCAGCAGCGCGCGCGACACAATCGTCTGGGCCACCGGCACCGGCACCGTGTAGCGGCCGAAGCTGCTCAGAATCGGGAACAATTCGGTCAGCGGGAGGCCGGCGCCTTGCAGCGCCTGCCAAAGCGCAGCGGTCGAGCCACCCGCTTCAATCGCGCGCACCGCGGCGGGCGTGCACCGGTCTTTTAGAATGTCTTCAATCGCTTGTAAAAACATGAAGTCTTTCGTTCTCAACGCAGACCCAGACCCCGCGCGATCATGCCGCGCAGGATCTCGCGCGTGCCGCCTCGCAGCGAATAGGTGGGGGCCACCTGGCTCACATAAGCCAAGGCGCGGTACAACTCGGCATCGATAGTCGCATCCGGGTCCATGCCGACGGCGGTTTCGATCACGGCTGGTATGCTCTGCTCGAATTCGGTGCCGATGTCCTTGACCAAGGCCGCCTCCACCACCGGACTTTCCGCGCGCACGAGCTTGGCCGTAACGGTGATCGACATATTGCGCAACGTGGCCAGGTGCGCGGCAAACCGACCGATGGCGGCGGCCGTGGACAGAAGCAGATGGACTGCGACGCAGGCAGGTGATCCAATGCTCCAGCAGCACGATGCTCGAATACACACGCTCCGGACCGCTGCGCTCAAAGGCCAGTTCGGCATTGACTTGCTCCCACCCGTTGCCTTCATTGCCCACTAGGGCATGGTCCGCCAGCAGCACGTTGTCAAAGTACACCTCGGAAAAATGCGCATCCCCTGTCAAGTCACGGATCGGGCGCACCGTCACGCCCGGCAGCGACAGGTCGACAATGAATTGCGACAGGCCCTTTTGCCGGTCCTGCGGCTCGCCCGACGAGCGCACCAGGGCGATCATGTAATGGCAGCGGTGCGCATTGGTGGTTCATATCTTGCGCCCGTTCAGGCGCCAACCACCTTCGCACTGGGTAGCCCGGGTACCCACGCTGGCAAGGTCGGAACCGGCATTGGGCTCGCTCATGCCAATGCAAAAGAACGCCTCGGCGGCACAGATTCTCGGCAGATAGAACTGGCGTGGCGCCTCTGTGCCGAACTTCAGTATCAGCGGCCCGCTCTGCCGATCAGCGATCCAGTGCGCGGAAACCGGCGCGCCCACAGCCAACAGTTCTTCCACTAGCACGAAGCGCGAGAAGGCATCCAGGCTGGCGCCACCATAGCGGGCAGGCAGGGTCACGCCGACCCAGCCGCGCGCCGCCAACTTTTTGCAGAAGTCGGTATTGAAACCCATCCAGGAACGCGCCCGTGTATCGGCGGGCGGCGGCACAAAGCTAGATTTGAGAAAAGTCTTCACCTCGGCGCGAAAGAGGGTCGTCTCGGTGGGAAGCGTGGCAAGCCGAAAAGCGGACAGCAAATTGCTCAAGAAACTCTCCTCCGTGGATTAGACATCGATGGTGTAGGCATGGACGTGGCAGACAAATGCCGGCCCGTAACGGGCAAACCGAATTCAACGTCGGTCACCATGAGCCGTTTGTTTTTAAGCGAGAGGGTTCGTCTAGCGGTAGTTTGTTATAAGCGGAGATAGAGGTTGATTCCGCCCCCGGCCATTTCGATGAGGTATCGTGCCAGCGTGGCAAATTCGGTGGGTGGGGGCTTGGCGGTGAAGAGGCGCCAGCAGCGCATGAGCCAGTTCAGTGGCGTCAGCCAGGCCCGCACTGACCGTAGCAGACGCGGCCAGCGACATCGCATCGGCAACCGTACCGGCTGGCTTTTTTTTCCGAACCGGTGAGTCGACCAGTGCATGTTGCCGAGCCTGTCGTGCCTCCTGCCACCAGCAAAAGGCGAAGGCACAGCACACCAGCAACCAATGCCGCCGGATTGCCTGGTCGCTACGTACCATGAAGTCGGCCCAGCCGAGTTCATCCTTCATTTGCTTGTAGCCTTGCTCGACCCAGTGCCGCAACCCGTACAGGCGCACCACTTCCTCCAGCGGCGCCTGTTCGACGCACAGATTGGTCGTCAGGTACCAGGTCGACAATTCCGGCAACGTCTGTCGGTCCGTCGTCGCGCATATGGCGCGTACTGGTTTGCCGGGGCCATAATTCAGAAAGATCAACTCGGCAGCCCACCAGCGTTCGGTATGTCCGTCACGGAAGTGACGTGTCACCTTGTGCCAGTCGCGTGGCCGTAATTCATCCAGCGCTTCGTTGAAGGAGTGCGCCATGTCTTCTGGTGCCCAGCCGCGTCCGACCGAGCCGCGATGCGACAGCACAAAGGGCAGATGGCGTTGCCGTAACGATGCCACCAGTTCCCGGTGATCGCCATAAAAACAATCTGCCACAATGGCTTTGAAGGCAATACCAGCTGCCAGCGCCCGCTTAACCAGTGTCAAGGCAAGTTGCGGCTTGCTATGGAACGCGGGGTCCTTCTTGCCTTCAGGCAGACGGCTCTCCGGGGTGTAGGGCGCCACATGCAAGGGATAGTAGCGCTGCTCATTGGCCCATAAGGTCGTCACCGCCACGATCCCGTTATCGATCTTGCCCACCGAGCCCAAGTACTGGCGTGCCACATGATCGGTTGCAGAGCCATCCTTGCGGTCGCCAGTATCGTCGACGACGAGTACGCCGTTGGCATCGCTGGCCGTCAAGGTATCCTCGCCCAGCAATTGCAGCGTGCGGGCAGTCATGGCGTCGGCATCCCAGGACGATTCGGAAAGGAAGAATTGCAGTTGCTGCACAGGCGCAGTTTGCGCCTGGATCAACGGCTCGGCGCCCGCCAGCGCCGTAAGCGTCTTTGGCCGGTCACGCGGTGCCAGTAGCCCGGCAAGATAGGTCCGGAAGCTGCGGCGTTGCGCCAGCGAATGAAACAGCGGGTCGAAAAGTTTAGCGTAGTCTTCCAGCGGCCCAGGTGCTGGTGGACAAGGACGACGTGCAGTCATGGCAGCAGTACCTCCTACATTCACCATAGACCATCAACTGGCCGCTTTCAACAAAGTACCGCTAGGCATGACCGTTCTTTGTCGCTGAGTCAGACTGGCAATGCTCCACCGGTTGGCGGGCAATGAGGCGGGCAATGATCAAACGCTGCAACTCGTTGGTGCCCTCGCCAACGCACAGCAGCGGCGCATCGGGCGTATGGGTTTTGAACCAGGCGCGAACCTCGCGCTGGAACGTCAGATCTTCGGGCTGAAATCGATGTACATGGCCGGCGTCTTGGTTTGCTTCAGATCGTGATGCCGCCGCCGCATACCAGGGTCTGGCCGCTGACATAGTTGGCTTCCGGCGTGCACAGCAGGTACACCGAGCCCGCCGCCTCTTCCGGCGTACCGCCACGGCCGAGCGGAATGCTGCGCTCCATCATCGCCAGCAGATCGGGGTTGACGCCGACCTTGATCTTGCGGCCTTCGACGTCAATCGAAGCGTCCCCGTCGGCGGGTGCTTCGGTCAGCCGGGTCTTGATCATGCCGAAGGCAACGCAGTTGACGTTGACCTTGTAGCGTCCCCATTCCTTGGCCAGCGCCAGCGTCAAGCCCACGATGCCAGCCTTGGCGGCCGAGTAGTTGGCCTGCCCGGCATTACCTCCCAGGCCGGCGATGGACGAAATGTTGACCACCTTGCGGAACAGTTCCTGGCCCGCTTCGGCTTCCTTCTTCGAGGTGGCGCGGATGAACCCGGAGGCAGCGCGCAGGATCTTGAACGGCGCCGTCAAGTGCACGTCGAGGATCGCGTTCCACTGCTCGTCGGTCATCTTCTGGATCACGTTGTCCCAAGTGTAGCCGGCGTTATTGATGATGATGTCCAACCCGCCGAAACCGTCGGTTGCGGTCTTGACGAACTTCTCGGCGAAGCCGTCGGCCGTGACGCTGCCGGCGCAGGCCAGCGCGCTGCCGCCGCCGGCCTTGATGTCGGCCACGGTCTGTCCGGCCGGTACGGCGTCCAGGTCGTTGACGACCACTTTGGCGCCTTCGCTGGCGAGCTTCAGGGCAATGGCGCGACCGATGCCGCGGCCGGAACCTGAGACGATGGCGACTTTGCCATCGAGTTTTTTCATGGCGCGTGTCCTTGCTTGTGAGTAAAAGGGAAATAGCAGGGAAGTAGAGTCACCAGGCGGCCCTCAGTCCAAGGCAACCAAAGCCTCGCCGGCCAGCGTGATTTCACCCGTGGCCTTCGTCGCCCTGATTTCGACGCGCACACAGGGCCGGCCTGCATGTTCGATCTGTTCGACCACCTTGCCGTCGCAGCGCACCTGGTCACCGAGGTGGGTGATGGCCGCAAAGTGCACGCCATAGCTGAGAATCTGGCGTTGCGGCACCCATTCGGTGAGCGCCCGGCCGAGGTAGGCCATCGACAGCATGCCATGCGCGAACACATCCTTCATGCCGGCGCCGCGGGCGAAGTCGAGGTCGATGTGGATCGGGTTGTGGTCGCCCGACGCGCCGGCGAACAGGGCCAGGGTAGTGCGGATGATTGGCGGCAGTTCCAGCACCGGCATGTCGTCGCCGACCCGAATCATTTTTGCTTGAACGTTCATGAATTCTCCTTCAGGCGTGGCGCACGACGATCACCGAGTGCAGGTCGGCCACGTGCTCGCCCAACTGGTTGGTGACCCTCGTATCGCTGACCACGAACTCGAGCGCCCCGCCTTTTTTGTCATAGATGTCGCTTACCTTTGACTCCAGGCGCAGCGTGTCGCCGGCACACACCGGCGCGTGGTAGTCGAAGCGCTGCTCGCCGTGCAAAACCTTGCCGAGGTCGATCTTGAGGGTGTCGATGAGTTTCATTCTCGCGCCGGAGTCGCCCTCGGCGCCGAAGATGAAGGTGGGAGGTGCGACGACATTGCGGTAGCCGGCCGCGCGGGCGGCCGCCTCGTCGGTGTAGATCGGGTCGCATGCGCCGATGACCTTGGCAAAAAAGGCAATGCGTCCCTTTTCCACCTCCCACAGGGAGGCAGTGCGTAGCCGATGTGTTTTTTGTCAATCATGGCGTCCTGCCTCTGTTGTCCTGACCAACACTGCTGCTCACGCGGCCTCATACAGTGTGACCACGCAGGCGCCGCCCAGACCCAGGTTGTGCTTCAGCGCCAGGCGCGCGCCTGGCACCTGACGCTGCTCAGCCGTGCCGCGCAATTGATGCGTCAGCTCGTAGCACTGCGCTAGGCCAGTGGCACCCAGCGGATGCCCCTTGGACAACAGGCCGCCGGACGGGTTGGTCACGACCTTGCCGCCGTAGGTGTTGTCACCATCGAGTACGAACTTCTCGGCACCACCCTCCGGGCACAGGCCCAGCGCCTCGTAGGTAATCAATTCGTTTTGCGCGAAGCAGTCGTGCAGCTCGACCACGTTCACGTCCTGCGGCCCGATGCCGGCCTGCTTGTACACTTTTTCCGCCGCATCGCGCGTCATGTCGAAGCCGACCACGCGCATCATGTCGTGCGATTCGAAGGTACTGGGGAAATCGGTCGTCATCGCCTGGGCCCGGATCCAGACCCGGGTATCGATCCCATGCTTTTTGGCGAAGGCTTCCGAGCAGATCACCGCCGCAGCGGCACCGCAGGTCGGCGGGCAAGCCATCAAGCGAGTCATCACGCCAGGCCAGACGGCAGGGGCATTCATCACCTCTTCAACGCTGACTTCCTTGCGGAACAGCGCCAGCGGATTGTTGGCGGCGTGGCGACTGGCCTTGGCTCGGATATGAGCGAAGGTGTCCAGCCGCGTGCCATACTTGTCCATGTGCGCCTTGCCGGCACCGCCGAAGTAGCGGATGGCCAGCGGGAGTTCCGGATGACCGACCAGCTCGGCCGTGGCGCGGTCGAACTCTTCGAAAGGCGTCGGCCTATCCTCGAACTGAGCCTTGATGGCGCCCGCAGCCATCTGTTCGAATCCCAGCGCCAAAACGCAATCGGCCGCACCGCTTTCGACCGCCTGGCGCGCCAGGAACAACGCGCTCGATCCGGTGGAACAGTTGTTGTTGACGTTGACGATCGGCATTCCGCTCATGCCCACCGGGTACAGCGCGCGATGGCCGCAGGTGGAGTCGCCATACACATAGCCAATGTAGGCTTGATGGACGGCGCCGAAGTCGACGCGGGCGTCTGCGAGCGCCTGGCGTGTCGCCTTCTCACCCATCACGTGATACGGCTCGCTGGCGCCGGGCTTGGTGAACGGGATCATGCCGACGCCGGCGACGACGACTTTATGGATCATTGATGCTGCCCTCAGGAAGTGAAACGTTTTCAACGCAGAAGTTTGAAGTCTATCTAACGCTTGACAGTCGCGCTAGACAAATCTACATTACAAGTCCTATCCTGTTTGTACTGGCAGGTCCAAGTCAAGATCCAGGCTGTCCAAAATTGAATTTCGATAGCGCTCACAGCCTCATTTGGAGTTGCATCAATGACTTTTGACCGTAGCCAGTCTTTCGGATTGACCATAACGGCCACACTGACCTTGAGGCAGCGGACAAGTTCGCCCGCAAGGAACTTCAGCGGCGGTCGCGGCGAGACGCACAACGATCGCCGCTGCGTCCATCCTGTACGCAGGAGATACCTGCAAGCGCATTCTCAACAAGGCAGTCCAGATCCCCGGCGGCAGCGGCTGCATTTGGAGTCGAAGATCAAACGGCTTTTCCGCTGCATCAATATCCTGGAGATCGGCGCAGGCACATCCGAGGTAAGCAAGTGCTCATTGCCGAAGAGCTGTTGTTTGGTTGGAATGACCTAATGGCAGCGTTCCTTGATCTTGTCGGTGCCATGATGGATCGGCTAAGGCACTGCCGGCTTCCGGTTTTATGATTCAATTCGATTGAGGGAGTAACGACAGATGAGCGGTCCCTTGCAAGGGTTGAAGATAATTGAGTTCGGCGGCATTGGTCCCGGTCCGTTCTGCGCAATGATGCTGGCTGACATGGGTGCAGATGTGATCCGTCTGGATCGCAAGACCGACAAGGGCAAGGACCGCGGACAGGGGAGTTTCCTGGCCAGCGGACGGCGCGGCGTGCTCCACCGCGGGCGGCGTTCGATAGCGGTTGATCTGAAATCACCCGAGGACGTACAGCGGGTCCTGACACTGATCGACGGCGCAGACGCCATCATTGAAGGATTCCGCCCGGGCGTGATGGAGCGGCTGGGTCTTGGTCCCGACGCGCTGCTGGCGCGCAATCCGCGCTTGGTATATGGCCGCATGACCGGCTGGGGCCAGGATGGTCCGCTAGCTCAGGCTGCCGGGCATGACATCAACTACATTGCCCTTTCTGGCGCGCTCAGCCTGATTGGCCGGGCGGAAGGTGGGCCGGTGGCGCCTCCGGCCATGGTCGGCGACTTGGGCGGCGGCGGCATGATGCTCGCGTTCGGCATCGTTTGCGCTTTGCTCGAAGCGCACGCCTCCGGTCGCGGCCAGGTGGTCGATGCCGCCATCACCGACGGGACGGCCCTGCTCACTTCGATCGTCTGCGATCTCAAAGCGCTGGGGCTATGGAAGAACGAGCGGCAGGCCAACCTGCTGGACGGCGGCTCGCATTTCTATGACACATACCAGTGCTCGGATGGCAAGTGGATATCGATAGCAGCACTAGAGCCGCAGTTCTATGCGCTACTGTTGGAGAAGCTCAGCATCAGCGATCCCGAATTTCAACGGCAACGCGATCCGGTGGCTTGGCCGACGCTCAAACGCAAGATCATCGACATCTTCCGCAGTCAGCCGAGCGCGCACTGGTGTACATTGCTGGAGGGTACCGACGCCTGCTTTGCGCCAGTGTTGACGCTGGAAGAGGCGGCGCACCACCCTCACAACAAAGCACGCGACACTTTCTTCGAAAGGGACGGTGTTCTTCAACCTTCGCCGGCACCTCGGTTTAGCCGAACGGTGCCGGAGCGCCCTGGCCCGGCGCCGTTTATCGGTGAACACGACGACGAACTCCTGTAGCCGATGAATGAGAGGGGAACTTGCCGTGAACCTTGTTCGGCATTACCAAGCAGTTTTATAGGTCACGCCGAGGACGGTGGCGCCGTTCGAAACACCTTGCACAGGGCTTCCATTTTACTTTTTGGCGAGCGGCCGGTTTCGGAAGGCTGCAATCCCGGCCCGATGTTCGGGCGTGTCTTCGAGCACGGCCATGTGCGAAGACACCATATCCAGGTGTGTCGCCAGCGCCATGGACTGGCTTTGATAGACGGCGCGACGAAAGAAGCGCACCGCCTGTTGCGGCTTGGACGCAATCGTGCGCGCCAGTTCATAAGTGGCGTTCAGCAGTTCCGCATCCGGGACCACGCGGTTGACCATCCCGATGCGCTCGGCCTCTTCCGCCTCTACCACACGACCGGTCCAGAACAGTTCGAGCGCGCGCGCCGTGCCGATCAGCCGAGGCAGAAACCAGGCGCCGGCGTCGCCAGCCATCAGTCCGATGTTGATATAGCTCTCGGCCAACGTGGCCGAACTGGCCATCAGGCGGATATCGCACATCAGCGCCATGTCGCAGCCTGCGCCGCGCGCCGCGCCGTTGATGGCGGCAATGACCGGTTTTTCCATCCGCTCCAGCGTCAGCGCGATGCGGTGCACGTGCCGGTACAGGAAGTCCTTGCGCCCCATGCTGTCGAGTTCGCTGAACTTGGCCATTTCGTCGAAATTGCCACCTGCGCAGAACGCACGCCCAGCGCCGGTGACGACGATCACCTTGACGCGTTCATCGTCTTCGGCTGCCTCTAGTGCGACGCGCCAGGCATCGACCATTCCCAGGTCGAACGCGTTGAGCTGGGCTGGACGATTCAGCGTGAGGGTACCAATGCCATCGGCATCGGTGGTGAACAGGACGGGGGCTTCGGCGGACATGGAGACTCTCCTTGCGGTCGGGCGGCGCGGGGACGAATGGCGGTGCGGCTGCAGCCGCGCCGCTGCGTGGCTGCACTCACTTTATAAAGCACCATCATGTTAGAAGAACAGTTGTTGATCGGACGACGCTCTACCTCTACTCATCTGTGGCTAGATCAGCCTCGTACAGATTCTGGTAACTGGCGCGCAGCGGATGCTTCTGGATCTTGCCGGTGGACGTCATCGGCAGCGCGTCAATGATGAGGATTGCCTTGGGCACCTCAAAGCCGCCGAGATGCTCCTTGCAATGCTGAATCAAACTCACCTCGTCGGCCTGGGTGCCAGGTTTAAGCACGACAAACGCAGTCACAGCCTCAATCCAGCGGCGGTGCGGCAGACCGACCACCGCCGCATTCGCCACTGCCGAGTGGCGCAGCAAGATCGCCTCGACCTTGATCGACGCCACATTTTCGCCTCCAGTCTTGATCATGTCCTTCTTTCGGTCCTTGAACATCAGCTGGCCGTCAACCCACATGCCCAGGTCGCCCGTATGATGCCAGCCGAAGGCGCGCGACTCGGCGGTAGCCTCGGGGTTCTTGTAGTACCCCTCCATCACGTTCGGGCCGCGGTGCACGATCTCACCCACCTCGCCGGTGCCAAGCAGCCGCCCGGCGTCATCCATCACCGCGGTGTCGTTGATCAGTGCGCTGACGCCCCAGTACGAGCCGAAACGCCGCAGTTGCTCCTCGGGACGAAAGGCTGCGGTGAGCGGATACATCTCGGTCTGGCCGGTGGCCAGCGCGTAATTCGGGCAGAATTCGGCGATCAGGCGGCGCAGCAGGGTTTCGGGCATCGGCGCCATCGCGTACAGGCACAGCCGCAGGCTGGACAGGTCACGTCCCGGGCGCGATGGATGGTCGAGCAGGGCCAGGTGCATCAGCGGCAGACCGACCAGAAAGGTCAGCCGTTCGCGCTCGATGGTGTCGAGCACCAGTGCCGCATCGAAGCCGCGCATCACGGCCACCGTGCCGCCGGCAGCCAGTACGCCGCACATGAGGGTGTGCTGCGCGCAATGGAACAGAGGCAAGGTGGCGTTCGCGACATCGTCGCGCCACAGTCCGAATTCGATCGCGTTGTTCATCGCGGCCATGACAACCGACAAATGACTTTGCATCACCCCCTTGGGACGGCCGGTAGTGCCGCTGGTGTACATGATTTGCGCCACGTCGCGGTCGTGAATCTCGACCTCCGGTTCTGTGGCGGGCTGGACAGCCAGCGCGGCGGCAAAACCGGCGAAAACCCCGCCACCCTCGCCTTCTTCGAGCACCCAGCCCCGACCGGGCTGTTGGTGCAATGCAGCGGCTGTCTCGGCACGCGCGATCAGCGCGGCGTCGACCAGCACGAAGCGCGCCTCGGAGTGCTCGATGATGTAGCGAACGTCGTCGAGGGCGAGCCCGGTGTTGATCGGCACCCAGACCAGCCCGGCGCGGTGGATGCCGAACATCGCGACCAGGAACTCGAGCGAGTTGTTGCACAGTGTGGCCACACGGTCGCCGCGCACCAGACCGGCTGAGAGCAAGGCGTTGGAGCAGCGGCTCACGTGCTCATCAAGCTCACCGTAGCTCATGCGTTGGTCGCCGAACACGAATGCTGTCTTGGCTCGGTCTCGCGCCGCCGACCGGCGTAGGAAGTCGCCGATCGCCACGCGGGCGATCGCGCCGGGAGGTGGCACGCTGGTGGTGACGGAAGTCGATAGGCTCATGTCGATGTCTCCTGCATTTTTCAAATTTGGCCGATGGCGACGGCCGCGCTGCCGGAAACACGCCCGGCCCGTGATTCACCTCGGCAGCCGCCCCAGCCTACGGCGCGTTCACCAGTTCGGGCACCGCTCTGAACAGATGCCGCGGGCCTTCACGTTGTAGTCCAGCACCCGCTTGACGGCGACCACTATCTTCACTTCATCTCCAAAGTTTCAAATGACATGCAAACGCAAGCCATGACGTACCCCACTCACTCCCACTTCCATTCTTTGTACGTCTCGCGCAGACTGGTTTTGAGGAACTTGCCGGTCGAGGTACGCGGAATCTCGCTCACAAAGGCGAAACCCTCGGGCAGTTGCCACTTGGCGAAGGTATTGGCCAGATGATCGCGAATCTCGTCGCCGGTGGCACTCATGCCGGGGCGCAGCACCA
Organism: Noviherbaspirillum suwonense; assembly: GCF_900182955.1. Taxonomy (GTDB): domain Bacteria; phylum Pseudomonadota; class Gammaproteobacteria; order Burkholderiales; family Burkholderiaceae_D; genus Noviherbaspirillum_A; species Noviherbaspirillum_A suwonense. The sequence goes on from NZ_FXUL01000030.1 coordinate 50,950, forward strand.
CCACCGCCAGCGGCCGCTCGGCCCAGCGCGGGTGCGGCACCGCGATCACCGCCGCCTCCAACACCGCCGGATGTCCCATCACGGCGTTTTCCAGATCCACCGAGCTGATCCATTCGCCGCCCGACTTGATCAAGTCCTTGGTGCGATCGGTCAATCGCAAGAAGCCATCGGAGTCGATGCAGCCGACGTCACCGGTGCGCAGCCAGCCATCGGCGGTGAAGCTGCTGTCGCTTGTCGGCATCTCGTGGTAGGCGCCGGTGACCCACGGACCTCGCACCTGAATCTCGCCGACCGACTGGCCATCCCACGGCACTTCGCCGTTGTCGCCGATGAGCCGGATGTCAACCAACGGCGCGGCCACGCCTTGCTTGACGCGAAAGCCGTATTGCTCTTCCTTTGACAGAGTACGCATCCCGGACTTGAGCACCGACACTGTCCCCAGCGGCGAAGTCTCGGTCATGCCCCAGGCGGTGGCGACCTCAAGATTGAATTCATCGAAGCCGCGGAACAATGACTCTGGCGCCGCCGAACCACCGACCAGCATGCGCATGCCGGGCACCAGGTCGTACTTGGTCGGACTGGCACGCAGCGTTTGCAGCAGCGACAGCCAGATCGTCGGCACGCCGCCGGTGACGGTGACGCGCTCGCGCTGATACAAATCGAGCAGCGAGTCCGAATCGAGATGCGGGCCGGGAAACACCTGCTTGGCACCGACAAAGGTGGAGATGAACGGCAGACCCCAGGCGTTGGCGTGGAACATCGGCACCACCGGCAACACGGTGTCGGTATCCGCAACATTGATCCCGCTCGGCAGAGCTGCCACCAGCGTATGCAACACGGTCGAGCGGTGTGAGTAGACGACGCCCTTGGGGTCGCCCGTGGTGCCCGAGGTGTAGCACATGCCGCAGGGTGCGTTCTCGTCGACTTCGACATACTTGAAGTCGCCTGTCGCTTCACCGATGAAGCTTTCATAGTCTTCGTAACCCTGCGGTACCGGCTTGCCTGTTAGCGACACCACAATGATGCGCTCGAAGCTGACATCCTTGGCAAACTGCGCAAGCAGAGGCAGCAGAACATCATCGACCAGCAGAAAGCGGTCCTTGGCATGGTTGACGATGAACGCAATGTCGTGCGGGAACAGGCGCAGATTCAGGTTGTGCATCACCGCCCCGGTCGCCGGGATGCCGAAGTAACACTCCAGGTGGGCGTAGTGATTCCACATCAGCGTGGCAACCCGATCACCGGGCTTGATGCCGGCCTTGACCAACACTTCAGCCAAGCTCTTGGCCCGACGGTGGAAGTCGGCATAAGTATGGCGGTGCAAGGACTTGTCTGGCATCCTCGAAACTATTTCCACTTTAGGGTAATAAAGCTTAGCCCGCTCGAGGAAGTGATTGAGCGACAGCGGCACTTGCATCATGGTCGAGTTCATATTTGACTCCTCATTTTTAACTCCAGAAAATGTTCCCGGAACATGCCGATTCAACGACTTTCAGTTCCGGTGTTCCACTTTTGAACGCCACCCAACTTTGCCTCTTCAAGCGCCACATGCCCCGCCTCCAGTGCGGCCACGCGAGGAAACAGCACCGTGTACATGCGCTGGGCCAGCGCGTCGATGCCGAGGCGACCGGTAGGCCGGTACCACTGCGCCGTCCAGTTAAGTGCTCCCAGAACCGTCTGCCGCACCAGCACGATATCGGCGTCGACCAAGCCTTCGAGCGCGGCCTCGTTGATAGGCGGGATCCACAAAGCCTCATAATCGTCGCGCGAGGCCATCACCCGAGCTTGGGCAGTCGGCGCAAGACTGCGCCATTCATAAAGCAACACCGTCATGGCGTCGAGCCTCGGACCCAGCAAGGCCCCCAAGTGGCGACGAATCATCGACAGCAACCGCTCGGCAAGGCGATCCTCGGCAGCCAGCGCCTCGCGCACTGACCGGGTGATGTCGCGAAGGCCCTCCTCCATGATTGCCACGAGCAGGTCCTCCTTGGATGCGAAGTGGTAGAAGAGCGAACCCGAAGTCATGCCCAGCACCTGGGCAATTTCGCGCACGGATGTGCGTTCAAAACCCTGGCGCCTGAACAAACTCGCCGCCGCCGCCAGAATCGCATCCCGACGCGAGAGTTGGGAAATCAGGTTGTCTGCAGCCTTTGTCATGGTGTAGACTGTACCATAAACTAACAAGCGTTTGATCGATTTAAACTCTTGATCGCGTGAGTTGATCGCATGCAGCAAAGCATTGCGCGCTCTGCGCCGCATTAGCTTGCTCCCGCGACGACGACGCGCATTCCCGGCAGTCGGCCAGGCAGCGTCAATCAACCTTCGAGAACGGATAACCTCATGCTTGCACGCACCATCTTCGGTGAAGAACACGAACTCTTTCGCGATCAAGCCCGCCGGTTCCTGAAGCAGGAAGTCATCCCTCATCACGCCGCATGGGAAGCCGACGGCATCGTGCCGCGCGCGGTCTGGCTCAAGGCCGGCGCCGCAGGGCTGCTGTGCCCCGCCATACCTGAGCAATACGGCGGCGGCGGCCGCGCGCGCCTGCACAGCGCGGTGCTGATCGAGGAAGTCGCGCGCGCTGGCACCAGCGGAATCGGCTTCGGCCTGCACTCCGACATCGTGGCACCCTGCATCCTGGCCTACGGCACCGAGGAGCAGAAGAAAACCTGGCTGCCGAAAATGGCCACGGGAGAGGTCATTGGCGCGATAGCCATGACCGAGCCGGACGCGGGTAGCGATCTGCAAAACGTGCGTACCAGCGCGGTCCGCGACGGCGACGAACTGGTAATCAACGGCCAAAAAACGTTCATTACCAACGGCCAGAACGCCGATTTGGTGATCGTGGTCGCCAAGACCGACCCGGCCCAAGGCGCAAAAGGAATATCCCTGGTGCTGGTCGAGACAGATCGTCCCGGGTTTGCGCGCGGGCGCAACCTCGAAAAATCGGCATGAAGGCGCAGGATACCTCGGAGCTGTTTTTGGACAGCGTGCGGGTGCCGGCCAGCAACGTTCTGGGTGGCGAGGGCAAGGGCTTTTTCTTGCTGATGCAGGAGCTGGCGTGGGAACGCATGCAGATCGCGATCGGTGCGGTGGCAGGCGCCGAGGCGGCGCTCGAATGGACGCTGGTCTATACCAAGGACCGCAAGGCCTTCGGCCAGCGCGTGATCGACTTCCAGCACAATCGCTTCAAGCTCGCCGAGATGAAAACCGAGGTGCAGATTGCCCAGGTTTTTGTCGACCGCCTGCTCGGCCTGCTGATGGAGGACAAGCTCGATGCCGCCACCGCCGCCATGGCCAAATACTGGACCACCGACCTGCAAGGTGAACGACCAATGCCTGCAGATGTTCGGCGGCTTTGGCTACATGTGGGAATACCCGATTGCCCGCGCCTACGCCTACGCCGACGCCCGCGTCGCGCGCATCTACGGCGGCACCAACGAGATCATGAAGGAAATCATCAGCCGCACGTTGTAGTCGCCATGTCCCCCCACCCGTGGCACTCACTTGACCTAACCGATTACAACCAAGGAAACCACTATGACCGATGCATTCATTTACGACGCCGTGCGCACGCCACGCGGCAGGGGTCGCAGTTCGGGCGCTCTGCACGGCACCACCCCGATCAGCCTGGCTATCACGGTACTGCAGGCGCTTCGTGACCGCAACGTCCTGGACACCGCCTTCGTGGACGACGTCATCCTCGGCTGCGTCGAGCCTGCGGGCGAGCAAGGCGCCGACATCGCCCGCGTCGCAGCCATCGCTGCGGAGTACCACGAAAGCGTGGCAGGCGTGCAGATCAACCGCTTTTGCGCCTCGGGCCTGGAGGCGTGCAACATGGCCGCCGCCAAGGTGATGTCGGGCCAGTCGCCATTGGTCATCGGCGGCGGCGTGGAAAGCATGAGCCGCGTACCGATGGGCACCAGCGGCGGTGCATGGGCGACCGACCCGGCGGTGGCGATTCCGACCTATTTCGTCCCTCAGGGCATTTCCGCCGACCTGATTGCCAGCTTGCATGGTCACAGCCGCAACGATGTGGACCGCTATGCGGTCGAGAGCCAGCGCCGCGCTGCAGCCGCCTGGGCCGAGGGCCGCTTCGCCAGGTCGATCGTGCCGGTGAAGGACGTGAACGGCTGCGCCGTGCTCGAGCGCGACGAACACATGCGCCCCGACACCACGCTGGAATCGCTGGCCAAACTCGATCCAGCGTTCCAGATGCAGGGCGAGAAATACGGCTTCGATGCGGTGGCGATTCAGCGCTATCCGGAAGTCGAGCGTATCGAGCATGTACACCATGCCGGCAACTCGTCAGGCATCGTCGACGGCGCCGCCGCCGTGCTGATCGGCAATGCGGAAACCGGCAGGCAACTCGGCCTGAAACCCCGTGCCCGTATCCGCTCGTTTGCATCGATCGGCAGCGAACCGACCATCATGCTGACCGGTCCCTCTTTCGCCGCCGAAAAGGCGCTCCGACTGGCCGGCATGAAGGCTGCCGACATCGACCTCTACGAGTTGAACGAAGCCTTCGCCTCGGTCGTGCTGCGTTTCATGCAAGTGATGAACGTTCCGCACGACAAGATGAACGTCAACGGCGGGGCCATCGCAATGGGGCACCCGCTCGGCGCCACCGGCGCCATGATCCTGGGTACCCTGCTCGACGAACTCGAGCGCCGCGACCTGTCCACCGGACTGGTCACGCTGTGCGTGGGTGCCGGCATGGGCACCGCCACTATCATCGAGCGCGTCTGATGCCCGACGTGAACCTCATCACAGACCTGGACCATCACCATGACTATTGACTACAACGTTGATGCCGACGGCATCGCCACTATCACGTGGAACATGCAGGACGTACCAATGAACGTTCTCAACGAGCGATCCATATCCGCCTTCACCGAGGCCGTGCACAAGGCCATCGGAAATGCCTCGGTCAAGGGCGTGATCGTCGCCTCGGCCAAGTCCGACTTCATTGTCGGCGCAGACCTGAACATGATGCTGGCGATCGCCGACATGCGCGGCATGACGGACTTCGTGGCCGGGCTGCACACACTGATGCGCAGCATCGAGACGGGCGACAAGCCGTTCGTCGCCGCACTCAACGGCACCACGCTGGGCGGCGGCTACGAAGTCGCGCTGGCCTGTCACCGCCGCATCGCCGCCGACAATCCGAAAGCGCTGATCGGACTGCCCGAAGTCACCATCGGCCTGCTGCCGGGCGGTGGCGGTACTCAGCGCCTGCCGCGCCTGATCGGCCTACGCAACGCCCTTCCCCTGCTACTGGAGGGCAAGAAACTGGCGCCGAAAAAGGCGCTGCAAGCCGGCTTGATCGATGAGGTGGTCCCGGCCGATCAATTGCTGGCCCGCGCCAAAGAGTGGCTGCTGGCGAAAGGTGCATCGGCCGCCGTGCAGCCTTGGGATCGCAAGGGCTTCAAGCTGCCCGGCGGCGCGGTGCAAAGCCCCATGGGCTACGAAACCTTCACCGCCGCCAACGCCATGCTGCGCGCGAAGACCTTCGGCAACTATCCAGCACCCGAGGCGATTCTAAACTGCGTCTACAACGGCTGCCAGGTCGACATCGACTCGGGCTGCAAGGTGGAGGTGCGCGAGTTCGTCAAGCTTGCCACCGGTGCGCCAGCCAAGAACATGATCCGCTCGCTGTTTTTCGGCATCGGCGCTGCCGGCAAACTGGCATCGCGGCCGAAGGATGTTGCCAAGGCAAGCTACCGCAAAGTCGGCGTCCTGGGGGCGGGCATGATGGGCGCGGGCATTGCTTTCTCTGCCGCAGAAGCCGGAATGGATGTGGTGCTGCTTGATACCAGCGCTGATGCGGCAAACAAGGGCAAAAGCTACAGCGAAGGCCTCTGGAACAAGCGCGTCGCCGCCAAGCGCATGACCGAGGACGAGCGCAATGCAAAGCTCGCCCTGATCAAGCCGACCACCGACTTCGCCGACCTGGCAGGCTGCGACATCGTCGTCGAAGCGGTGTTCGAGGACCGCGCCATCAAGGCCGACGTGACGCGCAAAGCCGAAGCGGCGATCGCCGGCAGCGCCATCTTTGCCTCCAACACCAGCACCCTGCCGATCGGCGGGCTGGCCGAAGCGTCGGCGCGCCCGGCCAACTTCATCGGCCTGCATTTTTTCTCTCCAGTGGACAAGATGCCGCTGGTCGAGATCATCCGCGGCAAGGCCACCAGCGACGAATGCCTGGCCCGCGCCATGGATTTCGTCAAGGCGATCCGCAAGACGCCCATCGTCGTCAACGACAGCCGCGGCTTCTACACCAGCCGCGTGTTCTCCACCTACGTCGGCGAGGGCCTGGCGCTTCTAGCAGAAGGAGTGAAACCGGCCCTGATCGACAACGCCGGGCGTATGGCCGGCATGCCGGTGGGTCCGCTGGCGCTGGCCGACGAAGTCTCGCTCGAATTGATGGCGCGCATTCGCAAGCAGACCGCCGCCGACCTCGGCGCGGCCTACCAGCGCAGCGCCGTCGACGATGTCTGCGATCGCATGGTGGACCAACTCGGTCGTCTGGGAAAGAAAGCCGGCAAGGGCTTCTACGACTACCCGCAAGATGGCCAGAAGCGGCTTTGGCCCGGCCTGGCGCGGGAGTTCCCGCTGACGGCGGCGCAACCGACGGTCGAGCAGGTCAAGCAGCGTCTGATGTTCGTCCAATCGATCGAAACCGCACGCTGCCTCGAAGAGAAAGTGCTGCAGGCACCCATTGACGCCGATGTGGGCGCAATCCTGGGCTGGGGCTTCCCGCCCTGCCTGGGCGGCCCGATCGGCCAGATCCACAGCCTGGGCGTTGCCGCTTTTGTCAACACCTGCGACGCTCTCGCCGAACGGCACGGAGCGGGCTTTGAACCGCCGCAATTGCTGCGCCGCATGGCCGATTGTGGCGAGCGATTTTATGACCTTTGACCATGCCCGTTAACTGCGACCTTTCAGCGAGAACCTTCCATGTCCGTCATTGAGAGCCAAGTCGACCCGCAGTCAGACAGTTTCCAGCGCGAGCGCGCGCAGATGCTCGCCTTCATCGACAGTTTCCGTACGCTGGAAGACCGCGTACGCAACACATCGAACAGCCAGGAGGCCAAGTTCCGCGCCCGCAAACAGCTTCTGCCGCGCGAGCGCATCGCGCTGCTGCTCGACCGCGGCTCGCCGTGGCTGGAATTCTCGACCTTGGCCGGCTTCAGGATGCACGACGACGACGGCGAAAAAAATGTGCTGGGCGGCGGGATCATCTGCGGCATCGGGGTGGTGTCGGGGATCCGCTGCATGGTGATCGCGTCGGACAGCGCGATCAAGGGCGGCACTATCACGCCGATGGGCCTGCGCAAGAGCCTGCGCGCCGAAGCAATTGCTCTGGAGAACAAATTGCCGGTGGTGCGACTGGTCGAATCGGGCGGCGCCAACCTGATGCACGTGGGCGAAGTGTTCATTGACGGCGGCCGCGGCTTCGCCAACCAGGCACGGCTGTCGGCCAGGGGCATTCCGCAGGTCTGCGTGATGCACGGGCACTCGACCGCCGGCGGTGCCTACCTGCCGGGCATGTCCGACTATGTGATCATGGTGCGCGGCCGCGCCAAGGCCTTCCTGGCCGGCCCGCCCTTGCTCAAGGCCGCCACCGGCGAGGTCGCCACCGACGAAGAGCTGGGCGGTGCCGAGATGCACTGCACGGTATCCGGTGTGGCCGAGTATCTGGCCGAAGACGATGCCGACGGCATCCGCATCGCACGCGATGTGCTGGCTCGGCTACCGTGGAACGACGGCTTGCCGATGCGAGCGGTGAAGACCTGGAAAGAGCCGCGTCATCCGGTCGAGCAACTGGCGGGCGTGGTGCCGGTTGACTTCCGCCAGCCCTACGACATGCGCGAAGTGCTGGCGCGGGTGATCGACGACTCCGACTTCCTCGAATTCAAATCGCTGTACGGCTCCAGTACCGTGTGCGGCCATGGCGCCATCGAGGGACACCCTTGCGGCTTCATCGGCAACAACGGGCCCATCGATCCGCAAGGCGCCACCAAGGCGACCCAGTTCATCCAACTGTGCTGCCAGTCGGGCACCCCGATCGTCTATCTGCAGAACACCACCGGCTTCATGGTCGGCAAGGACGTCGAACAGGTCGGCATGATCAAGCATGGCGCCAAGATGATCCAGGCCGTCGCCAATGCCAGCGTGCCGCAAATCACCGTGATGACCGGCGCCTCCTTCGGCGCCGGCAACTACGGCATGTGCGGCCGCGCCTACGACCCGCGCTTCGTGTTCGCCTGGCCCAACGCGCGGGTGGCGGTGATGGGCGGCGAGCAGGCCGCCACCGTGATGCGCATCGTAACCGAAGAAAAATTCGCCCGCACCGGCAAGAAGCCGCCAGCCGAAACCATGGCCGCCATGAAGAGCGAGATTCTGGGGCGTTTTGATCTCGAATCGCATTCGCTGTTTGCCACCGCGCGCCTGTGGGACGACGGCATCATCGACCCGCGCGACACGCGCCGCGCGCTCGCCACCACCCTGGCGGTGTGTCGCGAAGCCGAGTCGCGCCCCTTGCGGGCCAATACATTTGGCGTGGCACGGATGTGAGAACCCTGATGAACTTCACCAAAATCCTGATTGCCAACCGCGGCGAAATCGCCTGCCGCATCATCCGCACGGCCAAAGCGCTGGGCTACCGCACTGTGGCCGTCTACAGCGAAGCCGAGACCCGGGCGCTGCACGTCGCTGCGGCCGACGAGGCGGTCTGCATCGGCCCGGCGCCGGTGCGTGAGAGCTACCTCAACGTCGCGGCGCTGCTGGCTGCAGCACGCAGCACGGGCGCCGATGCGGTGCACCCCGGCTACGGCTTCCTGTCGGAGAACGACGGTTTTGCGCAGGCTTGCCTGGATGCCGGGCTGGTGTTCATCGGCCCGGACCCGCAGGCCATCCTGCAAATGGGCAATAAGGCGGGTGCCAAGCGCCTGATGCTGGCGGCGGGCGTGCCCTGCGTGCCCGGCTACCAGGGCACCGACCAGTCCGATGCCACGCTGCTCGGGAAAGCCGGCGAGATCGGCTTTCCGATCATGGTCAAGGCGGCAGCGGGCGGCGGCGGGCGCGGCATGCGGCTGGTCGAACAACCGCAGTATCTGCCCGCCGCGCTGGCCAGCGCCCGCTCCGAAGCGGGCAACGCCTTCGGCAGTGAAGAACTCATCCTCGAACGTGCGCTAATCGAACCGCGCCACGTCGAAATCCAGATCTTCGGCGACCGGCACGGCAACATCATTCACCTCGGCGAGCGCGACTGCTCGATCCAGCGGCGGCACCAGAAGGTGTTCGAGGAAGCGCCCTCTCCCGCAGTCACACCCGATCTGCGCGCGCAGATGGGCGCGGCGGCGGTGGCGGCGGCGCGCAGCGTGAACTATGTAGGCGCCGGCACGGTCGAGTTTCTGCTCGACCGCGAAGAGCATTTCTACTTTCTCGAGATGAACACGCGGCTGCAGGTCGAGCACCCGGTGACCGAGTGCATCACCGGTCTGGACCTGGTGGCCTGGCAGATCGCCGTGGCCCGTGGCGAGCGCTTGCCACTGACGCAAAAACAAGTGCAATTGAACGGGCATGCGATCGAAGTGCGCCTGTACGCCGAAGATCCGTACGCCGGCTTCCTGCCGCAAAGCGGCGATGTTGCGCTCTGGCGCCCGCCCGCCGGCGAGGGCGTGCGCGTCGATCACGGCTTGGAATCGGGCCAGACCGTGAGCCCGCACTACGACCCCATGATCGCCAAGATTATTGCGCACGGCGCAACCCGCGACGAGGCACGGCGACGCCTGATCGGTGCACTGCAACGCACCCGCCTGCTCGGCCTGCGCCACAACCGCGCGTTCCTCGAGGCCGTGGCCAGCCACTCCGCATTCGCCGCTGGCGAGACGACCACCGGCTTCATCGCCCAGCACTTCGATGCTGCGGCGCTGGTGCGGCCCCAGCCCGGCTCGCTGGCGCTGGCGCTGGCCAGTACGCTATGGTTTGAAGCCAGCGCGACGCTCGATTCGCAGCCGCCGTGGCGCTCGAGTGGACCGGCACGCTGGCCGATGCTGATCGGTGAGGGGGAACACCGCCATGCCGTGCACATCACAGTCAATGGTACCCACAGCTACACGCTCGAAGTGGGCGCGGCGCTGCACCACATCACCATCAGCGGACGCGAAGGCGAGACCCTGCGTCTGATCGTCGATGGCGTGCAGCAGCACGCAGCAGCGGTGTTTGCCAGCGGCGTATTGCACCTGGAACTGGGCGACCTGAGCGCCAGCTTTGAAGACCTGACCTATGCCCCACCGGCCGTGGCTGCGGGAAACGCGGAGTCGCGCGTGCTCGCACCGATGAGTGGACGCGTGATGGCAGTTGACGTACAAAGCGGCGATGCGGTGGCCAAGGGACAGCGCCTGGCTGTGCTCGAAGCCATGAAGATGGAGCATCAACTGCTGGCCCGTCGCGATGGCGTTGTTGACCAGGTTGCGGTGCGCGTCGGCGACCAGGTTGCCACGTGCGCATTGCTGGTGTCACTGGTCGAGCAAGCTGATTGATGCGCGCACCGCTCCGCACACACGACACATGCCGTACACACGAGGAGTAACACCCATGCCTGCCGAAACTCTGCCCGCCAAGAGCCCCTTCTATACGCCTGAGCACCTGGCGTTCCGCGACGCGATGCGCCGCTTCGTCGCCGGGGAAATCAGCCCGCACGCGGACGCCTGGGACGAAGCCGAGACGTTTCCGGTCGAGCTGTACCGCAAGGCGGCCGAAATCGGCCTGCTGGGCCTGGGCTTCCCGGAAAGCCATGGCGGCAACGACGGCGACCTGTTCATGACCATCATCGCCGCGCAGGAACTTGCGCGCTGCGGCGCCGGCGGCGTCCTGGCGAGTCTGCTGTCGCACACCATCGGCTGCCCGCCCATCGTCAACGTGGGCAGCGAGGCGCTGAAGCAGCGTGTATTGCCGCCGGTACTGCGGGGTGAGAAGATCAGCGCGCTCGGCATCACCGAACCATCCGGCGGCTCGGACGTGGCCAACCTCAAGACCACGGCGCGCCGGGACGGCGACCACTACGTCGTCAAGGGCTCGAAGATGTTCATCACCTCCGGCATGCGCGCCGACTTCTACACCGTGGCGGTGCGCACTGGCGGGCAGGGGCCAGGCGGCGTGTCGTTGCTGCTGATCGAGAAAGGCACACCCGGCTTCACGCAAACGCCGCTGAAAAAAATGGGCTGGTGGTGCTCCGACACCGCTGCCCTGTATTTCGACAACTGCCGCGTGCCGATGGAGAACCTGATCGGAAAGGAAAACCAAGGCTTCAAGGCTATCATGAAAAACTTCAACCGCGAACGCATCTTCCTCGCGGCCGGCGCCAACGGTTTTGCCCGTGTCTGCCTGGACGAAGCGCTAGCCTGGGCGCGCGAGCGCGAGATGTTCGGCGGCCGCCTGATCGATCAGCAGGTCACCCGCCACAAGCTGGCCGACATGGCCATGCGCGTCGAGGCGACGCAGGCCATGCTGGAATTGCTCGCCTGGCGCGTCGAACAGGGCGACACGCCAGTGGGCGAAATCTGCCTGCTGAAGAACCAGGCCACCCAGACCATGGCCTATTGCGCCAGCGAGTCGGTGCAAATGCATGGTGGCGCCGGCTTCATGCGTGGCGTCAAGGTGGAGCGCATTTACCGCGAAGTCAAGGTCAATGCCATCGGCGGCGGCGCCGAAGAAGTCATGCGCGACCTGGCGGCGCGCCAGTTCGGGTTTTACGCCTAGTCCGAAACGCTGCGCTGCGGAGAAGCCCATGAAAACACTGCACCGACTCCATTTTGATTCCGTCGATGGCTTGGCGCAACGCTTGGCTGCGGTCGACTACATCGCCAGCCGCGAAATCACCACGTCGGTCTACCTGGGCTTCAATCTGGAAAAGCCGATCTTGGTCGAAGGCCCGGCCGGTGTCGGCAAGACCGAACTGGCCAAGGGCATGGCCCAGATTCTCGACGTGCCCCTGATCCGCATGCAATGCTACGAAGGCTTGGACGAATCCAAGGCCCTGTACGAGTGGAAATACGGCAAACAATTACTGTACACGCAACTGCTGAAAGACAAGCTGGGCGAGATGATGCAAGGCGCTGTGGGACTCGCGGCCTCGATCGAGCGGCTGCATGCGCACGATGATCTGTTCTTCTCCGAGCATTTTCTCGAGCCTCGGCCGCTGTACCAGGCCTTGCACCAGGAGCGCGGCTGCGTGCTGCTGGTCGACGAGGTTGACAAGTCCGACCCCGAGTTCGAGGCGTTCCTGCTCGAAGTGCTATCCGACTTCCAGGTCTCGGTGCCCGAACTCGGCACCATCAAGGCCAAGGTCAAGCCCATCGTCTTCCTCACCAGCAACAACACGCGCGAGATGAGCGACGCGCTCAAGCGCCGCTGCCTGCACTTGCACATTCCATTCCCCGAAGCGGGGCTGGAGCGGCGCATTCTGGAGCGCCGCGTGCCCGGCTTGTCGACAACCCTGAACCGCGAGCTGGTCGCTTTCATTCAAGCGGTGCGGCAGATGGACCTGAAAAAGCAGCCCTCGGTCAGCGAGACCATCGACTGGGCCAAAACGCTGCTGCTGCTGCACGCGGAACACTTGAGCCTGGACATGGTGCGCGACACACTCAACGTCTTCCTCAAGTTTGAGCAAGACATTGCCTCGGCCAGCGAGCAACTGCCCGCGCTGCTGCAACAAGCGCGCAAGGATGCGGAGAGTCCCCGTGCAAGCCACGCTTGAAGACTTTTTCAAGGCACTGCGCGGCAGCGACCTCGAGATCAGCCTGAATGCACAGGTCGATGCGGCGCGCGCCGTCGAGCTGGTCGGCTGGAGCGACCGCATCCTGCTCAAAAGCGCGCTGGGCACGACGCTGGCGAAAACCACCACGGATCGCGCCCTTTACGACGAGGCCTTCGATCGCTTCTTCCGTTTCAGTTCCTTCCAACACATGGCCGCGCAAGGCAGCCTGGCCCAGCCCGCTTTGGAGCCCGATGCAACCCCCGGTTCAGGCGCAATGGCAGCGCAAGACCTGCCGGACCCAGCCCGTGATGACCAGGCAGCAACCGGTTCCGGCGGGCCAGCCGGCGGCCGGGCTTTGTCGCAGTTGCTGCTGTCGGGCGACTCGGCGGCACTGGCCAAGCGCATGCAGGAAGCCGCGCGCGAGGTCGGCCTGACCGACATCTGGTTCTTCACCCAAAAAGGCTACTACACGCAGAAAATCCAGCAGGCCATGGGACTGGAACTGCTGGACCGCGAAATTTCCGACGCCAAACGCCAGACGCTGGTCCCCGAGCGCGCCAAAGACCTCGAACAGGCGCGCAAGAAATTGTTCGAGGAGGTGCGCAATTTTGTCGAGCGCAAGCTCGCGCTCTTCGGCACGGCGCCGACGCGCCAGTTGCACGACGACTTCCTGCAGTCGCAAAAGCTCTCCAATATCGAAAAGCGCGATTTCGCGCGCATGCACGTCATCGTCAGCAAAATTGCCAAGCGGCTGGCCGAGCGCCACGCGCGGCGCAAGAAAAAGCGCGTGCGCGGCCAGCTCGACTTCCGCAAGACCCTGCGCAAGAACGCGGCCTACGACGGCGTGATGTTCGAGACCTTCTGGCGCTCCAGGGTGGTGGGCCGGCCACGCGTGGTGGCCATCTGCGACGTCAGCGGCTCGGTGCGCCAGTACGCGCGCTTTCTGCTGCTGTTCCTGCACAGCCTGGGCGAACAGGTGAGCGACCTGCGCAGCTTCGCCTTCACTAACCACCTGGTCGAGGTGAGCGACACCTTCGAGTCGCTGCCAGTCGAACAGGCGGTGGACAAAGTCATGCAGGCAGTAGGCGGCAGCGGCACCGACTACGGGCAGACCCTGCTGGACATCGAAGAACAACTGCTCGACGACATCGATCGCCGCACCACGGTGCTGATCCTCGGCGACGCGCGCAACAACCGCGGCGAAGCCCATGCTGAAGTCATGAAGATGCTCTACCACCGCGCGCGCCGGGTGATCTGGCTCAACCCCGAGCCGGCCTCGTTCTGGGGTCTGGGCGACTCGGAGATGAAACGCTATGCGTCCTATTGCCACATCGCACGCGAATGCAATTCCATCGCGCACCTGGAACGCACACTGGACGCGCTGCTGCACAGCCACTCGGCCAGCGTCTGAACCCCTAAAGTCCTCAAATACCTGATCATGGTCCGTCCAACACTGCAACTCCACCCCCCGTACACCGCCCCCGCGGCGCGTCCGGCCGCCACCCTGCTGCTGCTGCGCGATGCGCCCGGCGGCCCCGAGGTACTGATGACGCGGCGCTCCCCGGCGGCGAGCTTCCTGCCTGGCGCCTTCGTGTTTCCGGGCGGTCGCGTCGACACGGCGGATCACGAGGCCCACGACCTCGCGAGCACGCGCCCCGGGCAGGCCGCCGAGCCGTTGACCCACGCGCTGGCCGCGCTGCGCGAAAGCTTTGAGGAGCTCGGCATCCTGCTCGCCCTGCGCGCCGACGGCACGCCGCTCGACGCGAGCGACTTGGCCCGGCTCGATCGTACCCGACCGCTGTACCCGCAAGTGCGCGCGCTGGGCCTGCGGCTGGCGGCCGCCGAGCTGCGGCTGTTGGCGCACTGGGTCACCGACCGCAGCATACCCAAGCGCTTCGACACCACCTTCCTGCTGGCGCGCATGCCGGAGGGGCAGCAGGCGGTGGCGGACGATGCCGAACAGTTTGAGCCGCTCTGGCTGCGCGCCGCCGATGCGCTGGAGCGGCACGCCGCCGACCGCCTGCCGATGATTTTCCCGACGCTGCGCTGGCTCACGCAGTTCACGAACGTCGATGCCGTGCTTGCCGCCTGCACTGAAGACCAGCCACGGTGGGTATCGTGTCCGCGCGCCGGCTACGTCGGCGGCCAGGTGCAGCGCTACATGGAGCACGATCCGCCGTACGGCGAACTCGCGCTGGTCTGCCCGGACGGCCAGCTTGAACATGCTCTGGACTGGCAGCACGAGCGGCCAGTGCCCCTGTTGCGGCACCTGCATCGTCTCACCGCCCCCAACGCCAACGTCATGACCGGCCCCGGCACCAACAGCTACATCGTCGGCACCGCCGCCAGCGGTTACATCGTCATTGATCCGGGCCCCTTGCTGAAGGACCATATTGACCGCCTGCTGGCGTTCACGGCGGGCAGGATCACGACCATCGTCTGCACCCATTCCCACCCCGATCACTCGCCGGCGGCACCGCCGCTGGCCCAAGCCTGCGCCCGCCTGACCGGCCACACGCCGCCAGTGCTGGGCCTGGCCTCGGCCGCCACTGCGCGCGCCCACTCGCACTTCACACCCGACCGCGCGCTAGGCGACGGCGAGCGTCTGACGCTGCGTGACGGTGTGCATCCGATCACCTTGCGCGTGGTGCACACGCCGGGGCACGCCGCCAACCACCTCTGCCTGATCCTCGAAGAAGATGGCTTGCTGTTCTCGGGCGACCACATCCTGAATGGCAGCACCACCATTATCGACCCTCCGGACGGCGACATGAGCGCCTACCTCGATCCGCTGGATCGCCTGGCCCTGGCGTGCGAGCAGGATCGCATCGAATTCATCCTGCCGGCGCACGGCCATGTCATCGGTGAGGCTGCACAGGCCATCGCGCGGCTCAAGGCACACCGCCTGCGGCGCGAGGCCAAGGTACTCGCCGCCATGCGCGCATTCCCGCAAGGCGGCCCGGACGAGTGGCTGTCCTTTGCCTATAACGATACGCCCCAGGCGCTGTGGCCGCTCGCCCGTCGATCTCTTCTAGCCCATGTGCAGCGCATCGAGCAAATGGCGATGCTTTGAATACCGGCACACCAAAAACCTCTTTTAGATAACCCATAGGAGCCCCGGTTTGAATACCACCATCCTCCATCTCAACCGCATCGCCGAATACAAACGGAGCTGGAACAACACCCCATTCTTGAAGGCACAAGGATTGGAAGTTGAAGAAACAGCAACCGGCCAAGCGGTCGTGCGGCTGCCGCAGGCCCTCCCATCCCAACGCGGCGGTGGCGGTTCAGACACCGTGCTCAACGGCGGAGTCATCTCCTATATGTTTGACGGCGCGCTGGGCTGGGCCGTCATTTCTTCGCTGCTGGCAATGCCCGAGGCTGCGGAAATTGATCCATTCGAGCTGCGCCAATTCACGATCAACTTGGACATTACCTACCTCAACGCAGCAATGGGAGATCGATTTGAAGCGCACGGCAAGGTGGTGCGCGCAAGCCGCAGTACGGCCTTCGCCGAAGGTCAATTCCTTGATGCGAACGGCGCGGTCTGCGCCACCGCCAAGGGTATCTGGCGCGTGTTCTGGCCGCGCGGCACCGCGCACGCTCAACGCTGATTCGATTTTCCATAGGAGATATCCATGAAGCAAAACACACTTCGCATCGGCAGCGCCTCCGGCTTCTGGGGCGACACCGAGTTTGCCGCCGCCCAGTTGGTGCAAGGCGGTAATATCGATGTCCTGGTGTTCGACTACCTTGCCGAGATCACCATGTCCCTACTAAGCCGGGCCAAGGCCAAAGATCCGGCACAGGGTTACGCACCGGATTTCGTGACCACTATCAAGCCATTGATGAAAGATCTGAAGGCGCGCGGCATCAAGGTCATTGCCAACGCTGGCGGCGTCAACCCGACGGCGTGTCGCGCTGCGCTGGAAGCAGCCGCGCAGGCCGAAGGCGTCGACCTGAAGATCGCCGCCGTGCTGGGCGACGACTTGATGCCTCAGATGGAGGCGCTGCGCGCCGCCGACACGAAAGAGATGTTCTCCGGCGCGCCCTTTCCACAAAAGGTGATGAGCGCCAACGCCTATCTGGGCGCCTTCCCGATTGCCGCCGCGCTGGAGGCCGGCGCCGACATCGTGGTCACCGGCCGCTGTGTCGACAGCGCGGTCACGCTGGCATCGCTGATCCATGCCTTCGGCTGGACCGCCGCCGACCACAACCGGCTGGCGCAAGGCAGCCTGGCCGGCCATCTGATCGAGTGCGGCACGCAAACCACCGGCGGCAATTACACCGACTGGGACATCGTCCCGGGCTGGGATGACATGGGCTTTCCGATCGCCGAGTGCCGCGGCGACGGCAGCTTCGTCATCACCAAGCCCGAAGGTACCGGCGGGCTGGTCTGCCCATCAACGGTGGGCGAACAGATGCTTTATGAAATCGGCGACCCGCGCGCGTACATCCTGCCCGACGTGGTGTGCGACTTCACCGGCGTGACACTGACGCAGGTCGGACCCGACCGGGTCGAGGTCAAGGGTGCGCGCGGTGGTGCACCGACCGATCAAGCGAAGGCAAGCGTCACTTACGCCGACGGCTTCAGGGCCACGAGCCTGTTCATGATCGGTGGCATCGATGCCGGTGCCAAGGCGCATCGCGTCGGCGCCGCCATGCTGGCGCGCGTGCGCCGCCACTACACGCAGCGCGGCTGGCCCGACTTTACCGAAACCAGTGTGGAAGCCATCGGTGCGGAAGACACCTACGGTCCCCATGCGCGGCCTGGTTCGCGCGAAGTGATGTTGAAGGTTGGCGTACGCCATCCTGTCAAGGAGGCACTCGAACTTTTTTCGCGTGAAGTCGCACCACTGGCCCTGATGTCGGCGCCGGCCATCACCGGCTTCACCGGCGGCCGGCCCAAGGTGCAGCCGGTGGTGCGCCTGTTTTCCTGCCTGGTACCCAAGGCCCAGATAGTCGCAAGCATCGACATGGGCGCACGGTCCGTGGCGCCGCCGCAGTGGAGCGGCAAACCGTTCGAGCCGGCCAAGTTGCCGCTGGCGGATGGTCCCCTGCCCGCCACCGACGCCTTTGTGCGCGGCAAGCGCACGGTGCCGCTGGTGCAACTGGCATGGGGCCGCAGCGGCGACAAGGGGGATGCAGCCAATATCGGCATCCTGGCGCGCCGCCCCGGGTATCTGCCCTTCATCCGCGCCGCCCTGACCGAGCAGGCGGTAGCGACCTGGTTCGCCCACCTCGTCAAAGGCAGCGTGCAACGCTTTGATTTGCCTGGCACGCATGCGCTGAACTTCTTGATGCACGAAGCCCTGGGCGGCGGCGGCATCGCTTCCATCCGCATGGATCCACAGGCCAAAGCCTTTGCCCAGATGCTGCTCGACTTTCCAGTGCCGATACCGGCAGACATGGCACTTTGACCGATTTCGCCCTGCCTATAACCAAAAAAATGGAGAACACACGATGAACACCACTGCCGGTATCACCACCAGCACCGAAACCCTGAATGCGCGGATTCGCGACGTGCAGGAAGCCACCCGCGGCGTCACCACCCTGTACCCGCGCAGCTACATACTCCAATGCATCAAGGAAGACTGTTTCCCCGACGAGCTATGGAACAAGCTCGGCGAATTTGGCCTGCTCGGTCTGTCGATCCCGGAGGAGTACGGCGGTTCCGGTGGCGGCGTGCTGGAGCTCACCGCTCTCAACGAGGCGCTGGCGCTGGCCGGCGTCCCCACGCTATTCCTGGTCGTCACCGGGCTCGGCCGGGTGCCGATCGTGCGCCACGGCACGCCGGAGCAGATCAAGAAATACGTGACGCCCACCTGCACCGGCGAGAAGAAACTGTGCTTCGCCATCACCGAACCCAATGCCGGCACCAACAGCTTCGCCATGACCACGCTCGCCACGCCCAGCGCGGGCGGCGGCTGGACGCTGAACGGCCAGAAGGTCTTCATTTCCGGCGCGCGCGATGCCGACTACATGCTGGTGATCGCACGCACCACCAAGGCCAGCGAGGTGAAGAACCGCACCGACGGCATCTCGCTGTTCGTGCTCGACATGAAAACGCCCGGCATCCAACTGACCCAGCTCAACATCCAGGTGGAAACCGCCGAGCGCCAGTACATGGTGTTCTTCGACAACGTCGAAATGCCCGCCGACGCGCTGATCGGCGAGGCCGGCAAGGGAGCCAGGCTGATGTTCGAAGGACTGAATTCCGAGCGTCTGCTGGCCGCCGGCGCTGCCATTGGCCTCGGCGACTATGCGCTGGCCAAGGCAGTGGCTTATTCCAAAGATCGCAAGCCCTTTGGCAAGCCCATCGGCTCCTACCAGGCTCTGCAGCACCGCATGGCGCAGGCCAAAGCGCAGATCGAGGCGGCGCGTCTAATGACCTACTCCGCCGCGGAACGCTTCGATGCCGGCGAGGACGCCGGCGCGCACGCCAACATGGCCAAGCTTTTGGGCTCGCAGGCGGCCCACGCCGCGATCGAAGCTGCGCTGCAAACCCACGGCGGCTACGGCTTTGACCGGGACTACGATATCGTCACGCTGTGGCCGATGATACGCCTGATGGAAATCGCACCGATCAACAACGAGATGCTGCTGAACTACATCGGTGAACATGTGCTGGGCCTGCCCAAATCATACTGAACTGATGTCGGCTTTCATGCCGGGCGTGCTTCTTGATTTAGATGCTGAGAATGTATACCACAGGCTCCCGATCTAATCGCCCGGGGACCAAGCGGCCGCGAGCGCTCAGGGAAAACACCAGAGGAACGAGATCAAAACCAAAACCGCAAAGCCCTGATCAAGGCTGCAAGCAATCTGTTTATACGCTACCGATTCAACGGTACCGACACGCATGACATACCCGTCGCAACGGGTTTGACCGGTTTGTTCGTCATCTGTGTGTTTCCTCCGTTCAATACGGAATTTCTTCTCGAATCTCTGCCAGAAAACCCCGATTGACGGTCACATGTCTTAACGTTATTCTTTTTTTTAAATAAAGATTCTGATATCCGAACATGCAGCGCTCGGTAGTAAAGTTCACCACAAGCATTTCGTGCACTCTCGGTCACCCATGCGGGACTGAAATCGCGAGAAGCGGTTGCGAACCAGTTGGCAAATGACCCAAACACACCACAACATGCAGTTCCAACAAACCGCGCGACAGCCGAACCAGGAGACAAACCGCATGAACAATGAGCTTCTTTACGAAGTGAACGACGGCATCGCCGTCATCACGATCAATCGGCCGGAGCGCCGCAATGCGCTGAACCGCGCCGTGCGCGAAGGTTTTTTCGAGGTCTGGCGCCGCTTCGAAGCCGACGCCGGGGCTCAAGTGGCCATCCTTACCGGAGCCGGCGACAATTTCTGCGCCGGCATGGACCTGGTGGAAGCTGCGGACACGCAACTGCGCATTCCGCCGCCTGGCTTCATGGCTGTGCTGGGCGACAACATTGAAGTCACCAAACCCGTCATTGCCGCAGTTCAGGGCTACGCCTACGCGGGAGGCTGGCTGCTGTCGCAGATGTGCGACCTGTGCGTGGCGGACGAAACCGCCAAGTTTGCGATCACCGAAGCCAAGGTTGGACGCGGCATGCCGTGGGCCGCGCCCGTCATCCACATGCTGCCGCAGCGCATCCTGATGGAAGTCGCGATGACCGGCGACCCGCTGACTGCGCAGCGCGCCTACGAACTCGGCTACATCAACCGCCTGATGCCCAGGGGGCAGGCACTGCAGGGTGCAATAGAACTGGCTGCCCGGCTCATGGTCAACGCACCGCTGACGGTGCGCGCCGCCAAGGAAATGGTGCGCATGTCAACCGAGATGGGCCGTACCGCCGCGCTGCGCGCCTCCAACCGGGCATTCGACGCCGTTTACCTCAGCGAGGATGCGCTGGAAGGGCCGCGTTCATTTCGGGAAAAGCGCAAACCAGTCTGGAAGGGCCGCTGAAATGAACGTGATCACGACCACCACCAAACTTGCCCCGTCGGCTCCTGTCCAAAGCTCGGGAATCACGCGGGAACTGGCGGTGCGCAGCGCTGCCCTGTGCTACGCCGATTTACCTGAGGACGTGCGCGTGCGGATCCGGCAATGTCTGCTCGACTGGATCGGCGTCACGCTTGCTGG
Source organism: Noviherbaspirillum suwonense (assembly GCF_900182955.1). Lineage (GTDB taxonomy): Bacteria > Pseudomonadota > Gammaproteobacteria > Burkholderiales > Burkholderiaceae_D > Noviherbaspirillum_A > Noviherbaspirillum_A suwonense. The sequence continues at coordinate 71,850 of NZ_FXUL01000030.1, forward strand.
GGGCGTGCCAGCCCCTGGTGCATATGCTGGCCGAAGAGGCACGCGAACAAGGGGGGGCATGCCCAGGCCACAGTCGTCGGGCACGCCATGGCAACCTCCAGCCGGCAGGCGGCGTTGATCAATGGCGCGGCGGCGCATGCGCTGGATTACGACGACGTCAACATGGCCTGCACCGGCCACCCCTCGGTGGTCCTGATTCCGGGCCTGTTGGCCCTCGCCGAATCGCGTGGCTTCAGCGGTCATGACTTCATGACCGCCTTCGCCGCTGGCTACGAAACCATGTGCCGCCTGGGTCTGGCAAGCGGCGAGACGCAATACGCCAAGGGCTTTCATACCACGGCAACACTCGGCACCGGAAGATTTCAAGCTAGTTGTCGCCTGCATGGGGCATTTACGCTGCCTTTTTTAGTTCCGGATTTTGCTCCTTTTGACTGGCTGGATTGATATCGTGCTTTCGTGCTTTTCGGGATTCAAGTGGACTACCAGGACCGGATTCCAGTTACGCGTGGCACCGCTCCAGCGTTCCGGATGCGTTGCCTTGGCCGCCTCATAAACCGCATCGCGTTTCTTTAGCGGCTCAATGTCCAGACCAGCGTGCCGTTGTGCCGGTGTTACGAATCCGATCGCGCTGTGACGGTGTTCCTCGTTGTACCAGTGCACAAACGCACCAACCCACTGTCTGGCAGCCAGCAGGCTCCCGAACGCACGGTTCGGATAGGTAGGCCGGTATTTCATCGTCTTGAACAACGATTCGGAATACGGGTTGTCATTACTGACTGCCGGACGACTGAACGAAGGCGTCACGCCCAACGCCTGCAACGTGGCCAGCATGGTAGCGCCTTTCATCGAGCTGCCATTATCCGAATGGAGCACCACCTGCTTCGGCCGGATGTGTTCACGCTCGCAAATGTCACGCATGACTTCACTTGCCAGGTCACTGCTTTCAGTTTCATAGACCTGCCAGCCGACGATCTTGCGGCTGAATATGTCGACGAACAGGTACAGGTAAAAATAGACGCCCTTGATCTGCGCCGGCAAACAAGTGATGCCCCAGCTAAACAGCTCGGCTGGTGCTCTGGCACATAATGCACGCGCTTTGGTGCGCGGCCTGGCGGCCCTTTCAGCGCCCCGGTGCTGAAGCTGGCCGTGCGCATTCAAGATGCGATAAAACGTCGATTCCGAAGCGACGTAGTGGCCGCTATCAGCTAATCGCGGCACGATCTGGCTCGGCGGAAGATGGCCAAATGCCTCCGAATTGGCAACGGCCAGCACGCGCTCGCGTTCCAGCGCGCTGAGCTCATTGCCGGGCCTTTGTATCCGTGCAGGTCGCCGGTCGCCACCGGCAGCCTGGTCGCCTTGCCAGCGCTGCAGGGTACGCTCGCTGAGCTCAACGACTTTGCAGGCGCGGTCCTGCCGCGCTCCGGCAACGACGGCTTCGCTTACCAGAGCCAGCACGCTTGCGCGCTCGGAAAGGGAGGTCATCGGTCCTCGTCCTCCCAGAGCGCGCGGAACTTTTTTTGCAGAATCAGCAACGCGGCTGCCTCCGCCAATGCCTTGTCCTTGCGCACCGCTTCCCGTCTAAGGACAACGATTTCGTCCTTCAAGGTGCGAAGCGCACGGCTGCCGGATGTCGCCTCTTTGGGCTCGATACAAAAAGCCGCTTTCCAGCTGTTGAGACGATGGGGGAACAACCCTCGTTCGCGGCACCACGCTTGCAGTGCTTCTCCGGACAGCCTATGGCTTTCCTGAAGGGCCAACAGCTGTTCTTGTGCAGCCCAGTCCTGAGGGCGCTTCTCGCGTATGGCGACTGCCTTGTATTTGTCAGCTGATTTGTTTCGCATCCAGTTCTTCACGGTGTGGTAACTGACATTGAGTTCGTCCGTGACGTCGCGAACCGACCGGTTGCCACGGGCATATATCTTTACCAGCGCTTGCTCGATAAAGGCCTCAGAATACGTTGCTTTCATGTCTACCTCGATATTTGGGTTTTAAAATCGAGGCGACAACTAGCTTGCCACAGGGGGACGGCGCCCTGATTGCTACCCATGCCCGGCTGGAAGGTCGGCGCGAGCGCTCGGTCCTGGCTGGCCACCGGCTGCTGCAGCGAATCATGCAAC
>NZ_FXUL01000031.1 GCF_900182955.1 Noviherbaspirillum suwonense
ACTTCGGCCAGCGCATCCGGGTCGACCCGGCGGCCCTTGGGCGCCTCGCGCTTGCGTTGCCGGGTTGCGCCCTGCGCGAGGATGGGAATGACGACTTTGTTCATGGTTTAAGCCTGTCTCATGCGGTACGTTATGCGACGTTATGCGTCAGGATCGCGGCGCCGGTCGATGGACCGGTCGATGCGGCGGGCGGCCGCAAGCGGACGACGCCGTCGCCCGCCGCCTGACAACCGTTCGTTCAGATCACGCGGTCTTCGCGCAGGGCGGCGATCTTTTCCGCCGAATATCCGAGCTGCGCCAGCACCTCTTCGGTATGTTCGCCCAGCAGCGGCGAGCGCGTGACATCGGTCGGGCTGTCGGACATCTTGATCGGATTGCCCACCGTCAGGTACTTGCCGCGCACCGGATGGTCGACCTCGACCACGGTGCCTGTCGCGCGCAGCGAAGGCTCCTCCGCGATTTCCTTCATCGACAGGATCGGTCCGCAGGGAATGTCGAACTTGTTGAGGACATCCATGGCTTCGAACTTGGTCATGGTCTTGGTCCACTCCTCCACCGTCGCGAAGATGGACATCAGGCGCGGCAGCCGCGCGCGGGGCGTCGCGTAGTCCGGGTCGGTGATCCATTCCTCGCGTCCGATCACCCTGCAGATCGGCGCCCAGACCGGCGCCTGCGCGATGAAGTAGATATACGCATTCGGGTCGGTCTCCCAGCCCTTGCACTTCAGGATCCAGCCCGGCTGGCCGCCGCCGGACGCATTGCCGGCGCGCGGCACCGCATCGCCGAACTTCGCGCCGCTGGTGAACTGCGGATACTCTTCCATGACGCCGGTGCGTTCCAGCCGCTGCTGGTCGCGCAGCTTGACGCGGCACAGGTTCAGCACCGCGTCCTGCATCGCGGTCAGCACCTTCTGGCCGCGGCCCGTCATCGTGCGCTGGTACAGCGCGGTGACGATGCCCAGCGCCAGGTGCAGGCCGGTGCCGCTGTCGCCGATCTGCGCGCCGGTGACCAGCGGCGGACCGTCGTCGAAGCCGGTGGTCGAGGCCGAGCCGCCGGCGCACTGCGCGACATTCTCGTAGACCTTGCAGTCCTCATAGGGGCCGGGGCCGAAGCCCTTGACCGAGGCCACGATCATGCGCGGGTTCAGTTCCTGGATGCGTTCCCAGCCAAAGCCCATGCGCTCGAGCGCGCCCGGCGCAAAGTTCTCGACCATCACGTCGCACTGCTTGATCAGGGTCTCCAGCACTTCCTTCCCCGCCGGCTTCTTCGTGTCCAGCGTGATCGAGCGCTTGTTATGGTTAAGCATGGTGAAGTACAAACTGTCGGCGTCGGGCACGTCCCGCAGCTGGCCGCGGGTCGCGTCGCCCTCGCCGGCGCGCTCGACCTTGATCACGTCCGCGCCGAACCATGCCAGCAGCTGGGTACAGGTCGGGCCGGACTGGACATGGGTGAAGTCCAGAATACGGACGCCATCAAGCGCTTTACTCATTGCTGTCTCCTGATTATGGTGTTCTGTGGCGCCCGTCTCTGGCGGCATCGCGGTCAGGAAGGCCGGGGGTCATGGGGACGATCCCGTTCAGGCCGGCGCATCGCGCCAGCGCTTGCTGAGAGGGTTCCCGGCCTGTGCCCGCATCGTCGTTCATACCGCCAACTCCTTGATTTCGCTTTGTTTCTGCGGCCCGGGAGGCTGATGATTTATCATAACGATCAGCCCCGGTTTTCCTCATTGACCGGGGTCAATTTTCGCCGCATGATGTCCATCCGCTTCGACAACCGCAAATTGCCATGTCTTCCGTAGCAAGCCATCCAGAAAAAAACATCATCCGCGTCCAGCTCAAGCAGAACACCGTTCTCAAGAACCTGAGGGACAGCGAGATGGCCGCGCTTGAGCCTTATCTTACTATCGTCGACTGCCAGAAAGGCGAATGCCTGCTGCACCAGGGCATCTACGATATGGAACAGTACTTCATTCTCGACGGCATACTCAAGCGCGCGGTGACGAACCAGAACGCCAAGGAAATGATCCTGCGCTTCGGCGCCGAGCGCGACATTGAAACGAGCTATGCGGCCTGGCGCCTGAAGACGCCGACGCCGTACAGCATCGTGTCGGTGACCAAGGCGCGCGTGGCCAAGCTCTCGTTGCCGCAATGGGTATTGTTCATCGAGAGTCATGCCGAAGTGAAACAGGCTTTTGAGTTCGAGGTGATGCACCTGATGAGCGAGATCATGGCGCACACGATCACGCTGCACCTGCTCAATGCGCCCGGCCGCGTGCATCGCTTCGTGCGCAAGCACGCGGACCTGTTCGAGCGCCTGCCGAAAAAGGAGCTGGCATCCTACCTGAACCTGTCGCCCGAGACGCTGAGCCGCCTGAAGAACCAGGGCAAGATCTAGGGCCGGCCGGCCGTCATGCGCAATGCGCCGCGTCCGGCCGGCGTTGCGCCGGCGTGCGCCGGCGCTTACCCGCGGTTATAACGCGCGGCGAGACGCGCGACGGTCGCATGGAAATCGCGGACGGTTTCCTCGATGATGTCCTGCACCGGCCGCACCGCATCGATGCGGCCGCAGACCTGGCCGGTCAGCGCGATCGCCGCTTCCATGTCCCCGCCGAAATAGAGCGCCTGCACGCCGGCGAATTCGCTCATAATGCTCTCCGGCACCTGCTGCTCGACACGCGTGCTGCGCGCGGTCCGCAATGCGCGCAGGGCCGGGCCCTTGCCGCCGCGGTTGAGGAACACGGTGTCGGTTTCCTGCGCCTCGACGATGGCCTTTTTCCAGTTGTCATGCACCGGCGACTCGGACGCCGACAGCATCCGCGTGCCCATCTGTATGCCTTCGGCGCCCATCGCGAACGCAGCCGCCATGGTCGCGCCGTCGCTGAAGCCGCCGGCGCCGATCACGGGCACATCGACTTTCGAGCACACCAGCGGCAGCAGCACCATCGATGCCACGTCCCGCTGGTTCTTGAAGCCGCCGCCTTCGCTGCCCTCGACGATCAGGCCGTCGACGCCCGCCGCGACCGCCTTCAATGCGCCGGCCAGCGTCGGCACGACGTGGAACACCGTCAGCCCTGCCGCCTTCAGGTCGGCGCAGTAGCGGCTGGGGTCGCCGGCCGAGGTCGTGACGAATTTCACGCCCTGGTCGACCACGAACTGCACGATGCCCGGGTCGCGCACATAGGCCAGCGCAATGTTGACGCCGAAGGGCTTGTCGGTCAGTTCCCGCATCTTGCGGATCTCGCCGCGGATCGCGTCGAGGTCGCCGGACGAGGTTTCGATGATGCCCATGGCGCCGGCGTTCGACACGGCCGACGCCAGCTGCGCCCGGGCGATCCATCCCATCGGGGCCTGGATGACCGGGTAGTCAACGCCGAGCAGTTCGGTGACGCGGTTGCTGATCTTCATTACTGTTTTTCTCCTTTACTGGCTGGCCGGACGCTTCATCTGGCACGAAGTCGGCTGGGTCGCGACGAAGGTCTCGATCTTCTGGTCGGTCTTCCAGCCATAGCCGGTTTTTTCCTGGTCGAAGCGCACGTCCTTGCCATTCGTCTTGGTCCAGGTGGCAATGTACATCGGCTGCTGCGCCTGGTGGTCGGACTTGCGCATCTCGACGTCGCCGTTCAGGCTCTTGACCGTCATGCCTTCCATCGCGAACGCGACCTTGACCGGGTCGGCCGTGCCGGCCTGCTTGATCGCCTTCGACAGCATCGCGATCGCGCTGTGGCTGGACATGAGCCAGTAGTCCTCGTCGAACTTCTTGCGGGTCGCCTCGATCAGGTCCGCGCCGGCGAAGGTCTCGTTGTTCGGATTCCACTGGCTGACGTTCTTCACCCGGTCCGCGCCGGCTGCGCCCATCGCGGTCGGCACGCCCGTCGTGTAGGCGGTATAGGTGTAGAAGTTGACTTTGAGGTCGGCTTCCTTGGCCGAGCGGATCAGCAGCGCCAGGTCATTGCCCCAGTTGCCGGTGATGACCGAGTCCGCGCCCGACGCCTTGATCTTCGCGATGTAGGGCGAGAAGTCCTTGACCGTGGCGATCGGGTGCAGGTCGTCGCCGACGATCTGTATGTCCGGGCGCTTGCGCTTCAGGTATTCCTTCGCCGCGCGGCTGACCTGGTGGCCGAGCGCATAGTTCTGCCCGATGATGAACACCTTCTTGATCGACTGGTCCTTCGCCATGTAGCTGGTCACCGCTTCCATGCGCATGTCGGAATTCGGCTCGAAGCGGAAATGCCAGAAGCTGCACTTGCTGTTGGTCAGGTCCGGGTCCAGCGCCGCGTAGTCTAGGTAGACCAGTTCCTTGCCGGGGTTGCGCTCGTTGTGCTTGTTGATGCCGTCGATCAGCGCGAAGGCGACGCCCGAGCCGCCGCCCTGCGCGACATAGCGGTAGCCCTGGTCGATCGCGGTCTTCAGCTGCGAGGCCGAATCCTGCGGGCTGCCCTTGCCGTCGAAGCCGACCACCTCGATGGTATTGCCGGGGCCCGCCCATTTCTGCTGGCTGGCCACCTCCGCCACCATCTGGAAGTTCTTCAGCGCGGTCTGGCCCGGCGGCGCGAAAGCGCCGGTCAGCGCGTCGATGAATGCGATCCTGACGTTTTCCGCCGAAGCGGCGGGCGCCGCGCAGATTGCCGCTGCCGCGAGGGCCATTGCGCCTGCTGCCGAGTACTGTTTCATGTCGTCTCCTTCGTTGTGTTTTTTGCAGCGGATGCCGCCCTGTCCTGCTCTTCCTGGTACAGCGCCACTTTCGACAGCTTGCCGACCGGCGTCCTCGGCAATGCGTCCCGGAACTCCATTGCCTGCACCATTTCATGCTTGCCCAGCGCATCCCTGAGAAACAGTTTCAGTTCGTCGAGCGAAAACGGCGATGCGCCGTCCCGCAGCCGGATGTAGGCCTTCGGATGCTGTCCGCGATAGGCGTCGGCAATGCCGATCACGATGACTTCGGCCACATCGGGATGCCGGTAGATGGCTTCCTCGATGGCGCGCGGATAGACATTGAAGCCGCTGCACAGCAGCATGTCCTTGATGCGGTCGGCGATATACAGGAAGCCGTTTTCGTCCATGCTGCCGACATCGCCGGTGCGGAAGTAGCCGTCGGCGGTCATCGACTCCGCCGTGGCGTCCGGCTTGTTCCAGTAGCCCTTGAGCACGTTGGGGCCGGCCACGCAGATCTCGCCGCGCTCGCCGTAGGCGACATAGCGCTGCGGGTCGTTGACGTCGATAAAGCGGATGTCGACGCCGCACAGCGGTATGCCGCAGGCGCCGGGCGGACTGGCCGCGCCGCGCGGCGTCACGGTGCCGACGCCGCACATCTCCGTCATGCCCCAGCCTTCCAGCACAAACTGCCCGGTAATGCGGCGGAAGCGCTCGCTGATCTCCGCCGGCAGCGGCGCGCCACCGGAATTGCAGAAACGCAGCGACGACAGGTCGGCCCGGTCGAGGCTGGCGCAGGCATTGAGCGCGGTGAACATGGTGGGCACGCCGAAAAATACCGTGGCCCGCTTCGCGGCGATCTCCGCAATCGCGCGCTCGGGGTCGAAACGCAGGTGCAGCACGCTGCGCGCGGCCAGCCGCACCGCCAGCAGCAGGTTGAAGGTCAGCGCATAGATATGGAACAGCGGCAGCACACAGAGGAAGATTTCGCCGCCCGGCCGCAGGCCGTCGCTGCCGCCGGTATTCATCACCGCCTGGCTCGCCGCCGCCGACAGGTTGCCATGCGTGAGCACCGCGCCCTTGGGCATGCCGGTGGTGCCGCCGGTGTACTGCAGCACCGCGATGGCGGTATCGACATCGATGGCGGCGGCCTGGACGGGCGCCGCGTCCGCGGCGACCAGGTCCTGGAAGCGCAGCCGGGCATCGTTCCAGCCGACGTCCACGACCCGCTCGCTGGCGGCGGAAAAGCCGCTGCCCGCCATTTCCGCCAGGTTGCCGACCACCAGGCAGCGCAGGCGGGTGGTGCGCAGCATGTCGTCCATCAGCGGGTAGAGCGAAGCCGGGTCCAGCGTGACCATGATGTCGGTCTCGCTGTCGGCGATCTTGTGCCGGATGACATTCACCGCGTCGAGCGGCGAATAATTGACGATGGTGCCGCCGGCTTTCAGGACGGCGAAGAACATCACGACATAGTGCGGCGTGTTGGGCAGGTAGAGGCCGACGTGCACGCCCGGACTGACGCCCAGCCGCTGCAATCCGGCGGCAGCGCGGTCGGCCAGCTCGCGCAGCGCGCGGTAGCTGTACGTCTTGCCTTCGAATTCGATCGCCACATGGTCGGGGCAGGCCGCCGCCGTTTCATCGAGCAGACGATGGACCGGGCTTTTCGCGGGCGGGGCATGCCAGTCCACCCCTGGCGGGTAATTGCGCAGCCACGGGCGGCTGCCTGCGGCGGGCGGCGTGTTCATGCTCGTACCGGGCATAGGGCGGGTCTCCTGATGATGTCGGCATTCCGCACCGGAAACCGGAAAACGCAGGCGGGTTGCCGGAGCAACTGCCATTGCCGACTTTTGTCAGCGCTAGGCTAAGGTTCAGACTAAACGAAATCCAATGATTTTATTGGATAAGCCATTATGCATTCCGTGCATAAAGGTGCCGGTTAGCGGCCCGGTCCCATGGCTGCCCAGCCAAATGCTGCCTTGACAGTCATTCGGGAGGCGTTCAAAGGCATTCAGGGCGACGGGTTTTTCGCAGGCAGAAGATCGATCGCGTGCATGTCGCCGATGGCTTCCAGCAGCCTTTCCCGGAACCACAGTCGGCCGCCGTCGTTGGCCGCGCCTTTTTCTGCATACAGGAACCATTCGCAGGCCGGCACCTCGAACGGCGGCTGCAGCAGCTGGTTCTGGAATGCATCATTGAAGATCGACGCGAAATGCAGCGGCATCGTCGCCAGCAGGTCGCTGCGGCTGACGATGCGGCAGGCAGCCGCGTAATGCTGGCAGCGCACCCGTATGCGCCGGTCCAGCCCGAGGCGGCGCAGCGCCATGTCGGCGATGCCGGTGCCGAGGCGGCGCGAGGACACCTGGATATGCTCGAGCGCAAGGTAGGATTGCAGGTCGATGCCGCCCTGCACCAGCGGGTGGCCGCGGCGCGCCAGCACCACCATCGGGTCGGAAAACACCGGTTCGTGGGTGATGTCGGCGGGCATGGGCATCAGCACGTCGACCGCGGCGTCGAGCGAGCCCTCGCGCAAGGCGTTTTCGATGCGCTGGCGGTTGCTGTAGCCGGTGGCGATCTCGATGTTCGGCGCCGAGCGCTCGATCCGCTCGACCAGCGCCGGCAGCAGCAGCGAATCGATCGGGTCGCCGATGGCCAGCGTGAAGGTGCGCTGGGCGCTGCCGGCGTCGAAGTAGCCGCTGCGCTGCAGGGTGCCCTCCATGCTTTGCAGCGCCACCCGCACGTCGCCTATCAGCGCCCGGGCCCGGACCGTCGGCACCATGCCCTTGCTATTGCGTTCGAACAAGGGGTCGTCGAACAGCGAGCGCAGGCGTCCCAGCGCATGGCTGACTGCCGACTGCGACAGGTTAAGCTTGCTGGCAGCGGGCGTGATCCCGCCGGAGGTAAAAATTGCCTCGAACACGACGAAAAGGTTGAGGTCGACGCGGGACAGGTTCATGGGAAGTCGCTTGCCTTGATTGGGCAGGATTGTAGTGCATGCGGTGTTCCAGTACCCTTTTGGCGGATTTCCTTGCGAAAACCGTCCCAATTAACACTTTAGATTCCGGAAAGTGGCCGCAATTGTCCCTCGGTTTCGTTAAATTTGCAGTCCGGTCATTGTCTGGACTGCAACCCGATGTGCAGGTTCTGTCGGCATCTGCCAGGCTGACGTCTTGCATCCGGTAATTCAGGCGCCGTTCAAGTAAAGGAAGTTACGTGAATAGAAAGTATTCCCAAGCCGCGATCTGGGCTGCCGTGGTCTTCGTGCTCGTCATGGTGTTCGGCCAGTTCGGCGCCAACGAGGGCGGGGTGCGCGGTACGCCCACGACCTACTCCGAAATGCTGGCGCAGATCCAGTCCAAAAATATCAAGGAAGCAACCATCGAAGGCGAGAAGATCATCGCGCTGACGAACAATGGCACGGTCCTGACCGCCAACACGACTTCGCTCGACCGCGGCCTGATCGGCGACCTGCGCGACAACGACGTCAAGTTCGACATCAAGGCGCCGGCGCGGCCGTCCTTCCTGTCCCAGGTGTTCATTTCCTGGTTCCCGATGCTGCTGCTGATCGGCGTCTGGATCTTCTTCATGAAAAAATCGCAAGGCAAGGGTGGCATGGGCGGCATGATGTCGGTCGGCAAGTCCAAGGCGCGCATGCTGGATGAGAAGACCAACAACGTGAGCTTTGCCGACGTCGCCGGCTGCGACGAGGCAAAGGAGGAAGTTGGCGAAATCGTCGAGTTCCTGCGCGACCCGCGCAAGTTCCAGCAGCTGGGCGGACGCGTGCCGCACGGCGTGCTGATGGTCGGCCCGCCGGGCACCGGCAAAACCCTGCTGGCGCGCGCAATCGCCGGCGAGGCCAAGGTGCCGTTCTTCACCATTTCCGGTTCGGACTTCGTCGAGATGTTCGTCGGCGTCGGCGCTTCCCGGGTCCGCGACATGTTCCAGAATGCCAAGCAGCATGCGCCGTGCATCATCTTCATCGACGAGATCGACGCGGTCGGCCGTGCGCGCGGCAACGGCATGGGGGGCGGCAACGACGAGCGCGAGCAGACGCTGAACCAGATGCTGGTCGAGATGGACGGCTTCGAGGCCAACTCCGGCGTTATCGTGATTGCCGCGACCAACCGCGCCGACGTGCTGGACAAGGCGCTGCTGCGCCCGGGCCGTTTCGACCGCCAGGTGATGGTCGGCCTGCCGGACATCCGCGGCCGCGAGCAGGTGCTGAATGTCCACATGCGCAAGGTGCCGACCGCCGCCGACATCGAGGCCAATGTGCTGGCCCGCGGCACGCCCGGCTTCTCGGGCGCCGACCTGGCCAACCTGGTCAACGAAGCCGCGCTGTTCGCGGCGCGTCGCGGCAAGGACCGGGTCGACATGCAGGATTTCGAGGACGCCAGGGACAAGATCATCATGGGACCGGAACGCAAGTCGGCCGTGATGCGCGAAGAGGAAAGGCGCAACACCGCCTATCACGAGTCCGGCCACGCGGTGATCGCTGCGCTGCTGCCGAAGGCGGACCCGGTCCACAAGGTCACCATCATGCCCCGTGGCATGGCGCTGGGCCTGACCTGGCAGCTGCCCGAGCATGACCGGGTCAACCTGTACAAGACCAAGATGCTGGAAGACATCGCGATCCTGTTCGGCGGCCGTATCGCCGAGGAGATCTTCATGCACCAGAAATCGACCGGCGCATCGAACGATTTCGAACGTGCGACCAAGATGGCCAGGGCGATGGTGACCCGTTACGGCATGTCGGAAGCGCTGGGCACCATGGTCTACGTGGAAGACGGCCAGGGCATGGGCGGCATGCCGGGCTCGACCGTCTCGGAAGAGACGCAGCAGAAGGTCGACGCCGAGATCCGCAGCATCCTCGACCAGCAATATGCGCTGGCGCGCCGCCTGCTGGAAGAGAACCGGGACAAGGTCGAAGCGATGACCAAGGCGCTGCTCGACTGGGAAACCATCGACGCCGAGCAGGTGCGGGACATCATGAACGGCAAGGAGCCGCAGCCGCCGAAGTACGGCGTCCGCGAGCGCAACCTGCCGAAGTCCGGCCCGGTAGCGCCCGGCGCAGCCGCGACCGCGTAAGCGGCGGCACGGCAGGCACACCGCCTGCCGTCGCGCGGCTCGATCGAGCCGCCAAGGAAAAAAGGGAGCCGCAGCAAGTGCGGCTCCCTTTTTCTTTGGCTGCTTCTTTGGCTGCTCGCGGGCGGTGCCGGGGACACGGGTAGGATTGGTCCCCGACTGTCCGGGATTTTTCCTTCGCCAGGACCCGGACCTGCGTTCCCGCCTCGGCGTTGGTCCGGGCGGCGCCGTCCCAATGCCGCCGTTCTACCGGATCAGCGCTACCGGATGGCGCGCGTCCGTTTCGCCTACCTGAAAGCCGCTGACCACCCGCACCAGGCTCGCCGCCTGCGTGCGCATCGACTCCGCGGCGGCCGCGGCTTCCTCCACCAGCGCCGCATTCTGCTGGGTGACCTGGTCCATCTGCGAAATCGCCTGGTTCACCTGTTCGATGCCGGCGCTCTGTTCGCCGCTGGCGGCGCTGATCTCGGCCATGATGTCGGTCACCCGCTGCACGCTCAGCACCACCTGCTGCATGGTCGAGCCGGCCTGCTCCACCAGCGCGCTGCCGGCGTCGACCTTGTCGACCGAGTCGCCGATCAGGCTCTTGATCTCGCGGGCCGCCGCGGCGCTCTTCTGCGCCAGGCTACGCACCTCGGTCGCCACGACCGCAAAACCGCGGCCCTGCTCGCCGGCCCGCGCCGCTTCCACCGCCGCATTCAGCGCCAGGATGTTGGTCTGGAAGGCAATGCCGTCGATGACCGAAATGATGTCGACGATCTTCTTCGACGACGCATTGATCTCGCCCATGGTGTCGACCACCCGGGAGACCACCTCGCCGCCCTGCACCGCCACTTCCGATGCAGTCCGGGCCAGCTGGTTGGCCTGGCGTGCATTGTCGGCATTCTGCTTCACCGTCGCGGTCAGTTCTTCCATCGACGACGCAGTTTCTTCCAGCGACGACGCCTGGTGCTCGGTGCGGGACGACAGGTCGGCATTGCCGGCGGCGATCTGGCCCGAGGCGGTTGCGATCATTTCCGAGCCGTTGCGCACTTCCGTCACGGTCTCCCTCAGCTGGCCCGTCATGTCCCGCAAGGCCGTCATCAGCTGCCCGACCTCGTCGCGCGAACGGGCGGCGGGGATGACGCTCAGGTCGCCGTCCGCCACGCGCCGCGCCGCAGCCACCGCCGCATGCAGTGGCCGCGTGATGCTGCGCGCAATCAGGGTCGAGCAGCAGACCGCAAAGGCGACCAGCAAGGCGGCGAGCGCTGCCATCAGCACCTGGCTCTTGCTCGCGGCCTCGTTCATCTGGACGGCGAGGCCGTCGATCGATGCGCGTTCATGCGCCACCAGGTCCCGCAGCAGTCCTTCGTAGACCCTGGACAGCGGCAGGTACTCCTTTTCCAGCAAGCGGGCCGATTCTTCCGCGTTGCCGGCGGCCTTTTCCCGGATCGCGCTGTCACGCGCCACCGAATATTTCTTCCGCGCCGCGACGATCTTGTCGTAGATCGCTTTTTCGTCGTCGCTGGCGAGCATGTCGCCGAACGCCTTCTGCAAATCGCTGGAACTCTTGGTGGTCACGGCGATGTCTTCGGCAAAGAAGGCCGCAAGCGACGGGTCGCTGCTCTTGGCGATGGCCGACGTGCGGCGTATCGAGGCGTAGGTATTGCGATACCAGTCGGCCGCCATGCGTTCCTTGACCAGCGGCTTTTCCATCAGCTGGCGGGCCGTTTCGGAGACGGCATGCAGTTGCCAGATCCCGATCAGCGTTGACACGACCGATAGCACGATAACGACGGCGAACCCTGCCGCGAGCCGGGTCCCTATGCGAAAGTTGGAGAAGACATTCATGAGCAGCGTACCTAATGGAATAGTGGAAAACCAGGTTTGGGCGCAATCTGCACGCACTGTCCTTAACGGCTGGATGTTGCATTTCTTTAAGTTTTTGCACGCCGGGCCGGCGGGCGCCCTTTCCGGCAAGGGGCTGAAGCATTGCTGCGGCACAGCGCCGGCGCCGTCCTTATCCCCTAAAATGACCGTCAACGGGCAGGCGCCTGCATGCTTCCATTACCTGAGGAGGGCCGGGACGATGAACGACCTTGCAAACGTGTCGGCGCAGGCAGGCTGCACGCCGTTCGCAAGCTTCGCAGCGGACGCCCGGCCGGCGTCCGACCCGCTCAGGCAGGCGCTGCGCGCCGCGTTCCGCCGGGATGAAACGGAAGCCGTGCAATGGCTGCTGTCCGAAGTTGGAAGCAGCGACGCCGAGCGGCGGGCCGCCGGCGCGCTGGCCGCCCGCCTGGTCGCCACCGTGCGCAGCGAGCGCAGCCGTGCGTCCGGGGTCGACGCGCTGATGCAGGAGTTTTCGCTGTCGTCGCAGGAAGGCGTCGCACTGATGTGCCTGGCCGAGGCCTTGCTGCGGATTCCCGACCGCGAGACCGCAGATCGCATGATCGCCGAAAAGATCAGCCGCGGCGACTGGCGCCGCCACCTGGGCGGTTCGCCCTCGCTGTTCGTCAATGCCGCCACCTGGGCGCTGATGGTCAGCGGCAAGGTAATGGCTGACCAGTCCCACGACCAGCACGGGCTGGCGGCGGCGCTCGGTCGCCTGATTGCCCGCGGCGGCGAGCCGCTGATCCGGCGCGGCGTCGATATTGCGATGCGGATGCTGGGCAACCAGTTCGTCGCCGGCCAGACCATAGGGGAAGCGCTGGAGCATGCGCGCGCCAACGAGGCGCGGGGCTACCGGTATTCCTTCGACATGCTGGGCGAAGCCGCGATGACGATGGCCGACGCAGATGCCTATGACAGCCACTACGAGCAGGCGATCCACGCCATCGGCCGCGCCAGCGCCGGCCGCGGCGTGCGCGGCGGCCCGGGCATCTCGGTGAAGCTCTCTGCGCTGCACCCGCGCTACGGCGAAGCGCAGCGCAGGCGGGTGATGACGGAGCTGCTGCCGCGTCTCAAGCGGCTGGTGATGCTGGCCATGAAATATGACATCGGCATCAATATCGATGCGGAGGAGGCGGACCGGCTCGAACTGTCGCTGGACCTGCTCGAAGCGCTGGCGATGGATGCGGACACCGCCGGCTTCGATGGCATCGGCTTTGTCGCGCAGGCGTACCAGAAACGCTGCCCGATGCTGGTCGACTGCGTGATCGACCTGGCCCGGCGCAGCGGCCGCAGGCTGATGGTGCGGCTGGTCAAGGGCGCCTACTGGGACACCGAGATCAAGCGCGCCCAGGTCGACGGCATGCCCGGCTATCCGGTCTACACCCGCAAGATCCACACCGACCTGTCCTACCTGGTCTGCGCCGAACGGCTGCTGGCCGCGGCCGACACCGTCTATCCGCAGTTCGCCACGCACAATGCGCTGACGCTGGCCAGCATCCATGCGCAGGCGACGCGCATGGGCGTGACAGCCTACGAGTTCCAGTGCCTGCACGGCATGGGCGAGACCCTGTACGACCAGGTGCTGGCCGATGGCAGCCTGGGCGTTCCGTGCCGCATCTACGCGCCGGTCGGCTCGCACCAGACGCTGCTGGCCTACCTGGTGCGCCGGCTGCTGGAAAATGGCGCGAACAGTTCCTTCGTTCACCAGATCGTCGACGCCGGCATCCCGCTCGGGCAGCTGCTGGCCGACCCGGTGGGGGGCGCGCGCGCACTCGGCGGCGCGCCGCATCCGGGCATACCGCTGCCGTCCGCCCTGTTTGGCGCGGGCCGGCGCAATTCGTCCGGCATGGACTTTGGCGACCCGGCCACCCGGCTCGACATCGCGCCGGCGCTGCTGGCATCCGGGCAGGAAGCCCGGCACGCGCAGGCGCTGCTCGCCGCGCCCGTCGCGGCTGCCGGCCTGCCGCGGCAATGCGCGAACCCCGCCGACCGCCGCGACCTGGTCGGCACGGTGCGGGAGGCGACCAAGGCCGAACTGGAAGCGGCGCTAGCGGCGGCCGAGCTTCATGCGCCGCACTGGCAGGCCGTCGCGCCCGCGGCCCGCGCCGCGCTGCTGGAACGCGCGGCCTGCCTGCTGGAACGCGACCGGCTGTCGCTGATGGCGCTCACGGTGCGCGAAGCGGGCCGGACGCTGCCGGATGCGCTGGCCGAAGTGCGCGAGGCGGTCGACTTCCTGCGGTATTACGCGGCGCAGTCCGGCCGCGAGCCGGCCAGACCGGCGCTGGGGCCGGTCGCCTGCATCAGCCCGTGGAATTTTCCGCTGGCGATCTTCATCGGGCAGGTGGCCGCCGCGCTGGCCGCAGGCAATGTCGTCATCGCCAAGCCGGCCGAGCAGACGCCGCTGGTTGCGCACCTGGCCACGCTGCTTCTGCATGAAGCCGGCATACCCGCTGCCGCGCTGCAGCTGCTGCCCGGCAGCGGCGAAACGGTCGGCGCGGCGCTGGTGGCGGACCGGCGCATACGCGGCGTGCTGTTTACCGGCTCGACCGCGGTGGCGCAGGCGATCAATCGCACGCTGGCCGGCCGTGGCGCCGCCGAAGGGCAGGCGCTGCCGCTGGTGGCCGAGACCGGCGGCCAGAATGCAATGATCGTCGATTCGTCGGCGCTGCCGGAGCAGGTGGTCCAGGATGTGCTGATGTCAGCCTTCGACAGCGCGGGACAGCGCTGCTCGGCGCTGCGGGTGCTGTGCCTGCAGGAGGATATTGCCGACCGCGTGCTGCAGATGCTGCGCGGCGCAATGCGCGAACTGCGCATCGGCCCGCCGGACAGCCTCGACGCCGATGTCGGCCCTGTCATCGACGACGACGCCCGTGCGGCGCTGCACGCGGCAGTCGACCGGGCCCGCGCCAGCGGCTGGCCGGTATTCCAGCTGCCGCTGGACGAGAGCTGCCGGCACGGCTGTTTCGTTCCGCCGACGCTGATCGACATCCCCGACTTCGGCGTGCTCGGGCAGGAAGTGTTCGGCCCGGTGCTGCATGTGCTGCGTTTCCGGCGCGCCCGGTTGTCGCGCCTGGTCGATCAGATCAATGGCAGCGGCTATGGCCTGACGCTGGGCATCCATTCCCGCATCGACGAGACCGTGGACGCGGTCGTGTCGCAGGCCCGGGTCGGCAATGTCTATGTGAACCGCAACATGATAGGCGCGGTGGTGGGCGCACAGCCGTTCGGCGGCGAAGGCAAGTCGGGTACGGGGCCGAAAGCAGGCGGGCCGGTCTACCTGCGCCGGCTGCAGCAGGGCAGCGACAGCGGCCTCGGCCCGCGCACCGACGGCGAGCCCGCCGACCCGGCGCTGCTGTCGCTGCGCGCCTGGGCCGCCGAACATGGCGATCCGGTGCTGCAGGCCGTGGCCGGCCTGTATGCGCAGGAAAGCCTGGCCGGCCGCCGGCTTGCGCTGCCCGGACCGACCGGGGAGGCAAACAGCCTGCGCTTCGAACCGCGGGGCCAGGCGCTGTGCGTCGCCGCCGGGCGCGCCGCGCTGCTGAACCAGCTGGCGGCGGTGCTGGCCACCGGCAACCGGGCCGTCATCGGCCGGGACCAGGCCGCGCTGCTCCCCTCCGGCCTGCCCGCCGCGGTGCTGGACCGCGTCGGCGTCGCGGACGACGCGGCGGCGGCGGCGGCCGGCATGGCCGTGGCGCTGTGCGAGAGTCCATGCTGCGGCGGGCTGCTGCCGGTCCTTGCGGCGCGCGACGGTCCATTGGTTCCCGTGGTCCAGACCGACGGGACCCAGCCGATCGCGCTGTGGCGGCTTGTCGCGGAGCGTGCGCTCTGCGTCAACACTGCGGCAGCCGGCGGCAATGCCAGCCTGCTGGCGCTGGCGCAGCAGTGATGCCGTCGACCGAAACGGCCTCGTATCGCCTTGCAGTACCATCCGGCATGTTTTGCCGGGCACTTTTTTCTCTGCGCAACGTCCAAGTTGCCTTGTCATTCTTTTATCAAGAAAAGGAGAAGTACCTATGAGTCATTCCCTTACCGCAGTTTCCAGCAAGGGCGTTGCCGAAGACCGTATCCGCCGCGCCACCGCGCCGGAACTGAACCAGCAGATCGATCGCCAGACCGACGCCAACATCCTGCACTATGCCAACGCGCTGCCCGACGTCATCGAGGAGCGCATCGAGGAGCTGGACCGCGAATGGGATATTGAACGCACGCTCGAAGTCAACGGCGTCGGCGCGGCGCTGGCCGGGCTGGTGCTGGGCACCACGGTCAACAAGAAATGGCTGATCGTGCCGGGCGTGATCCTGCCGCTGCTGCTCAACTTCAGCCTGCGCGGCTGGGCGCCGCCGGTGCCGGTGCTGCGCCACCTGGGCATGCGTACCCGCAGCGAGATCAACCGCGAGCGCACTGCGCTGCTGGCGTCCAAAGGGGATGCGGCGGGCGCATAAGCCAGCCGTCAGGGCAGCCGTCGCGCGGCTGCCCTTCCCTGCTCGGCCCTGCGGCCGTTCGCCTGGCAACGTTCCCGGCACGGCCCGCGGCTGTGCCGGCCCCCCTGTCGAAAGCCGCACCGGCGCGCGGCACGCAATACCACCCTGAACCTGTCCCTCCGTCAATAGCTGCACGGATACTCGCATTTGCTTTTAACCAGAATGCACAAGTGTATCGACAAAACATTAGCGCTATTGACTTTTGTATTCGATATACTCGCCCCATCCCAATTTTCCAGGTGAGTTCATGGCGGTGAAAGCCATCATCTTCGATGCGTACGGCACCCTGTTCGATGTCTATTCGATCAGCGCGCTTGCCAACCGCCTGTTCCCTGGCAAGGGCAATGCGCTGGCCGAGCTTTGGCGCGACAAGCAGATCCAGTACAGCCAGCTGCGCACGCTCTGCAGCACCTACAAGCCGTTCTGGGAAGTCACCCAGGATGCGCTGGTCTTCAGCTGCCGCAAGCTCGGGCTGGAGCTTGGCCTGGAAGCGCAGAACATGATGATGGGGCAGTATGCGAAGCTGCAGCCCTTCCCCGAAAACCTGGCGGTGCTGCGCGGGCTGAAGGCCGGCGGAATGAAGCTGGCCATCCTTTCCAACGGCAATCCGGACATGCTGGCGGCAGCGGTCGGCAATGCGCAGATGGAAGACCTGTTCAGCCACGTGATGTCGGTCGACACCGTCAAGAAATTCAAGACCGCGCCCGAGGCCTACCAGCTCGGCACCGACCTGCTGGGAGCCGCTGCCCGCGACATCGTATTCGTCTCCAGCAATGGCTGGGATGTCTGCGGCGCGAGCTGGTTTGGCTACCGTACATTCTGGGTCAACCGCGCCGGCGCGCCGATGGAGGAACTGGGCGTGACGCCGCACGGCCAGGGCCGGCTCCTGTCGGACCTGCCGCCCTTCATCGAAGCCAACATGGCGCCGCCGGCCACCCGGCGGGCGCAATAAGCGCCCGCGGACCTTCAACCTTATTCATAACGACGAACCAAGAGGCATAGAACATGAACGAACGCACCACCGTCCACGGGCTCCAGATTGCAACGCCGCTGCACCGCTTCATCGAAGACAAGGTGCTGCCCGGCACCGGCGTCGACAGCGCCAGCTTCTGGAAGGGTTTCGACGCCATCGTCCATGAGCTGGCGCCGAAAAACATCACGCTGCTGGCCGAGCGCGACCGGCTGCAGACCGAGCTGGACAACTGGCATCGCGCCAACCCGGGACCGGTCAGCGATATCGCCGCTTACCGCGCGTTCCTGGAATCCATAGGCTACATGCAGCCGCAGCCGGAAAACTTCACCATCACCACCGACAATGTCGATGCCGAACTGGCGATCCAGGCCGGCCCGCAGCTGGTCGTGCCGATCCTGAACGCCCGCTATGCGCTCAATGCCGCCAACGCCCGCTGGGGTTCCCTCTACGATGCGCTGTACGGCACCGACGCGATTGCCGAGACCGACGGCGCCACCCGCGCCGGCCCCGGCGGCGAGAGCTACAACCCGGTGCGCGGCGCGAAAGTGATCGCCTTTGGCCGCAATCTGCTGGACCAGGCCGCGCCGCTGGCAAAGGGCAGCCACGCCGACGCCGCCGGCTACCGTGTCGCCGGTGGCGCGCTGGAAGTCAGCCTGAAGGATGGCGCCAGCACCGGCCTCGCCGATGCATCCAAGTTCGTCGGATACCAGGGCAGCGCCGATGCGCCCAGCTCGGTGCTGCTGAAGAACAATGGCCTGCATATCGACATCATCATCGACCGCAACACGCCGATCGGCAAGAGCGATGCGGCCGGCGTCGCCGACCTCGTGATCGAAGCCGCGCTGTCCACCATCCTCGACCTCGAGGACTCGGTCGCAGCGGTCGACGCCGAGGACAAGGTGCTGGCTTACTCGAACTGGCTGGGCATCCTGCAGGCCACGCTGTCGGAAACCATCACCAAGGGCGGCAATGCGTTCACCCGCAGCCTGAACCCGGACCGCGAGTACACGGCCGGCCCCGGCGCGACCGATGCGAAGGATGGCGTGGTCACGCTGCATGGCCGCTCGCTGCTGTTCCTGCGCAATGTCGGCCACCTGATGACCAACCCGGCCATCCTGTACGACGGCGACAAGGAAATCCCGGAAGGCATCATGGACGCGGTCGTCACTGTCGCGATCGCGCTGCATGACCTGAAGCGCAAGCCGGGCCAGAAGATAGGCAACTCGCGCACCGGCTCGGTCTACATCGTCAAGCCCAAGATGCACGGACCGGCCGAAGTCGCGTTCGCCAGCGAGCTGTTCGGCCGCGTCGAAAGCCTGCTCGGTCTGCCGGCGGAGACCGTCAAGCTGGGCATCATGGATGAAGAGCGCCGCACCAGCGTCAACCTGATGGCCTGCATCCGCGAAGCGACCGGCCGCGTGGCCTTCATCAACACCGGCTTCCTGGACCGCACCGGCGACGAGATGCACAGCGCCATGCATGCCGGCCCGATGATGCGCAAGGGCGACATGAAGACCAGCACCTGGCTCACCGCCTACGAGCGCAGCAATGTGTTGACCGGCCTGGCCTGCGGGCTGCGCGGACGTGCGCAGATCGGCAAGGGCATGTGGGCGATGCCGGACCTGATGGCGGCGATGCTGGAACAGAAGATCGCCCACCCGAAGGCCGGCGCCAACACGGCATGGGTGCCATCGCCGACCGGCGCCACGTTGCATGCGCTGCATTACCACCAGGTTAATGTCGCGGAGATCCAGCAGGGACTGGAGAAAAACGCGACCGCAGCCGAGATCGACCGGCTGCGCAACGAGCTGCTGCAGATCCCGGTAGTGGCCGAAGCCAAATGGTCGAAGGAAGAGATCCAGCAGGAGCTGGACAACAATGCGCAGGGCATACTCGGTTACGTGGTGCGCTGGATCGACCAGGGCGTCGGCTGCTCCAAGGTGCCCGACATCCACAACGTCGGCCTGATGGAAGACCGCGCGACGCTGCGCATCTCCAGCCAGCACATCGCCAACTGGCTGCTGCATGGCGTTGTCGCCGAAGCGCAGGTCAACGAGACGCTGCAGCGGATGGCGCGCGTGGTCGATGCGCAGAACGACAACGATCCGTTCTATACGCCGATGGCGCCGGACTTCGAGTCGTCGTATGCATTCCGCGCCGCGCGCGACCTGGTGTTCAAGGGCCTGTCGCAGCCGAGCGGCTATACCGAGCCGCTGCTGCATGCGTGGCGCCTGAAGGTCAAGGCGGAACGCAAGTAAGCCGGCAGGCGGTGCGCCCCCGGCGCACCGCAACATGCGTCCGGGCCGGGCACTGTGCCGGCCAGGATGCGCTGCAGCATCGAGCAGGGAGCCGGCATGACAACCGACTCTCTGTTTTTTTTCGACCCGATCCCCTCTATAATCAGGCCGGGCATTCGTCTCCATCGCCCTCGGCCTACAGGCTCGCGCAGGCGCACCGCCACCTTCTACCCTCATGGAGACTCCGATGCCAGGCTGGCTAAGAGAAATTACCGAACAGAGCGGCAGCTTCATGCCGCACGGGCATTGCTACCTGTGGATACCCAGCCTGCTGTGGATGCATGTGGTTTCCGATGCGCTGATCGGCATTGCCTATCTCGGCATCTCGCTGATCCTTTACCTGCTGGTGCGCTCGATACGCCTGCCCTTCAGCCCCGTGTTCATCGCATTCGGCCTGTTCATCGGCCTGTGCGGCATTACCCATTTCATGAAGATCTGGACGGTGTGGCATCCGGACTATTTCCTCGACGGGCTGATCAAGGTCGCGACCGCGGCCGCTTCGGTCGCCACGGCCATTGGCCTGCTCTATGTGCGTCCGCAGATCGTGGAAACCATCACGGCCGCCCGCCTGTCGGAAGAGCGGCGCATCCGGCTCGAAGCCGCCCATGCCGAGCTCGAAGGCCTTTATCGCAAGGTCAAGGAACTCGACGAGCTGAAGACCCAGTTCTTCGCCAACCTCTCGCATGAACTCCGCACGCCGCTCGCGCTGATCGTCGGCCCCGCCCAGAACATGCGCGACGACGGCAACCTGACGCCGCAGCAGCGGCGGGCGCTGGACAGCATCAAGCGCAATGGCGACAGCCTGCTGCGCCAGATTAACGACCTGCTCGACCTGACCAGGCTGGAGGCAGGCAAGCTCGATCTGCATTACGCCAGGCTGGACCTGGGCCCCTGGGTCGGCCGGATCGCCGCGCAGTTCGACGTCGCGGCCGAGCAGCGCGGCCTGCGGCTGCAGATGACCGCTACCGGACCGGTGATGGCCGAGGTGGATCCCGACATGCTGGAACGGGTGCTGATCAACCTGCTGTCGAACGCAATCAAGTTCACCCCGGCCGGCGGCTCGATCGAGGTCGCGCTGCAGTCGCTGAACGGATGGGTCGAGATCGGCGTATCCGACAGCGGGCCCGGCATCGATGCAGCCGACCGGGAGATCATCTTCGAGCGTTTCAGGCAGGCCGACGGCAGCATCACCCGCAAGCATGGCGGCAGCGGCCTCGGACTTGCAATCGTCAGGGACGTGGTGTCGCTGCATGGCGGATCGGTCGAGGCCGGCGTATCGGCTGCGGGCGGCGCCGCCTTCGTGGTGCGCCTGCCGCAGTCGGCCGGCCCGCTCGTGCGGACCGACGCGACGCAACAGGCAGCGGCGCCGGCAACCCGGCTTGCGCTGGAAAGCACATTGCGCGACCTGTCCGCGCCGGACCAGCCGGCGTCGTCCGCGCCCGCGGTGGCCGGCCAGCCTTCGGTGCTGGTAGTGGAAGACAACCCGGACATGCGCGAATTCATCGCCGGGCTGCTAAGCGAAAGCTGCAGCGTCACCACCGCGGTGGACGGCAGGCAGGGACTGGAGCGCGCGCATGCGCTGCGCCCGGACCTGATCATCACCGACATCATGATGCCGGTGATGAGCGGCGACCAGATGGTGAAGGCGCTGCGCGAATCCGCCGCGATGGCCGACGTGCCGGTGCTGCTGCTGACCGCGCGTGCCGACGACGAGATGCGGGTCGGCCTGCTGCGCGGCGGCGCTCAGGACTACCTGACCAAGCCGTTCCAGCCGCACGAACTGAAGGCGCGCGCAGCCAACCTGATCAGCGCCAAGCGCGCCGGCGACAAACTGCGCGCGGCGCTGGCAGGCGCATCGGGCGACCTCGAGGCGCTTGCTTCGCAACTGGTCGACAAGCACGGGCAACTGCGCGCGGCGCTCGACGCGGCCGATGTGGCGCGCGAACAGGCCGAACGGGCCAGCCAGGTCAAGAGCCTGTTCCTCGGCATGGTCTCGCACGAGCTGCGCACGCCGATCGCCACGATAGACATGAATGTGCAGATGCTCCAGCGCAGCCGCGAGACCAGCCTGCCGGAATACCAGTGGCATCGGGTCGAACGCCTGGGCCGGGCCACCAGGCAGATCGCCGGGCTGGTGGAAGGCCTGCTGGAATATGCGCGCTTCGAAAGCGGCAAGGTCAACGTGCACATGGAGCCGCTGGACGCGACCGCGATTGCCCGCGAAGTCGTTGCCGCGCATGCCGACCAGGCCGGCGACAGCGTCGCGCTGGCTTTCGACACGCCTGCGCAGGCTATCCCGGCGCTGGTCAGCGACGGCCGCCTGCTGCGGGTGGTGCTCGGCAACTTGGTGTCGAATGCGCTCAAGTTCACCACGCATGGCAGCGTCCGCGTAGCGCTTGCCGTCCAGCCGGGATCGCTGGCCTTCGTCGTCCAGGACACCGGGCCGGGGCTCGAGGACGCCGACATTGCGCGTATCTTCATGCCCTTCGAGCAGCTGGCCCCGGTACAGCGCAAGAGCGTCCCGGGCGTCGGCCTGGGCCTGGCGCTGGTCGACCAGATTGTCAGCGCGCTCGGGGGAAAAGTGGAGATCGTTTCCAAACCGGGAAAAGGCAGTTCCTTTACCGTGCGCCTGCCTGCCACGCCGTCCGGCATGTCCGGTCAACTGTCCTGAATGGAGAGCGACAAATGCCGCACCTGAATATCGTCGTCATCGAAGATGATGCCGACCTGCGCGAGACGATGAAGGAACTGCTCGAGATCGAAGGCTTCACCGTCGATACCGCCGAGAACGGCCAGGAAGGCCTGAGCCTGATCGAGCGCAGCGGCCCGCCCTGCCTGATCCTGCTCGACATGATGATGCCGGTGATGAACGGCTGGGAATTCCTCGAAGCGGTGAAGCGGGACTGCCCGCCGGCGCTTGCGCAGACGCAGGTGGCGGTGGTGTCCGCGGCGGCGGACATGGCGGACGTGCAGCGGCAGTATGGCTGCACGATACTAAGAAAGCCGGTCAACCTCGCCCGTCTTTTCGAGCTGGCGCACGCGGCCTGCGACGACTGCTAGGCGGGAAGCGTCGCCAGGCAAGCAGCACGGCAAGCCCGAAGGCCGTGTATGCGGCAATGAACATCCACGGCGGAAGGTCGTAATACAGCAGCCGCCGCATCCAGTAGCCGATGAAACTCTCCACCTGCACGGGCTGCCCGGCGCGCGAACGCAGCCAGGCTTCCAGCGTGGTCAGCGGGCAGGCGATGCCCAGCCAGCTTTCGGCGACCACGATGGCGATCGCCAGCAGGTGGGCGAGCCGGAACCACCAGTGGTTGACCCAGCGCCAGCCGGCCAGGTTGCCGCCGACGATCAGCGGCAGGCCGGCGACGACGAACAGCACCACGCCCACGTGCAGCAGCAGCACCAGGTCGGCCAGCAATGCGGTGGGCATGGTCTTGGATAGCGTTGGAATGGGGCTAGGGGGAGCCGTCGAGCCCGGCGTACCAGGAAGCGTAGGGCGTGTTTCTGGCAAGATGGCGGTTATAGTCGGCTGCGCCGTCGGACCACCATACGGGTCCGCGTTCGCCCAGCGCGACCTTCGCGGCGTCGACTGCCGCCCGCGCGGCGCGCAGCGCGATCGCGTCGCCGCTGCGGTTTGCCGTCTGCACCGCGCGCCGCGCCGTCATCAGTTCGCTGGTCAGCTGCGCTCGGGTTTGTTCGGGCAATGCGGGATTCGTCGTGCGCCAGAGCCGGCCGCGCACGACGAAATATCGTCCGTCGGGCGTTACCGGGTAACGCATGGGCGCTTCTTCGGCAATCGTTGCCGGCGCGGCCTGGCGTGCATGGCCGCGCCGGGGGGCCTGTCAGGCCTTCAGATGATTGGAGATGAGCTTGGTCATCTCGAACATCGACACCTGTTTCTTGCCGTCGAAGACAGCTTCGAGCTTGGCATCGGCATTGATCATCCGGCGGTTGGCCGCGTCCTGGAGATCATGCTTCTTGATGTAGTCCCATACTTTCTTGGTGACTTCGGTGCGCGGCATCGGCTCCGTGCCAACCACTTCGGCCAGGATTTTAGACGGCGTTACCGGCTTCATGAAACCCGCGTTGGGCTTGCTCTCTTTTTTTGCTGCAGTTGCCATGGAATACTCCAAGATTCAGTGATGTAAAAACGCGAAACCCCGCGGGCTGGGACTCTGGCGGGGTGTGCGCTTCAAGCGCCGGAACAGCCGGAACGCCGCGAATTCTATCCTACTTCGCTGTGGCGTCATAACGAGCGGCGCCTACGTGTTATTTGAACCGAATCAACCTTCATGTCCGGCACGGCTTACCATGTCGGTCCTTAAGCAGAAAAAGAGGCCATCGTGGCAGCACTAGACGACTTTGTCAGGAAACAGAAAACGGGCGCGCAGTTCGTCATCAGCGCGCAGATGCTGCGCATGGAAGCGGAGGAATTCGACCGTCTCGCCCAGCAATGGCTGGACGACGGCGGCCCCGGCTTCAATGTCACCGGCGTGCCATTCCGGTCCGTGGTGGAAGACGCGTTCCTGATCACGCGGGTCACCGTCATCCGTACCACCGCCCAGGTCTGACGCGCGATGCCCCCTGCGGCATGCGCGATCTGTTACGCCGGGAACAGGAAGCGCTTGCGCAGCAGCAGCGCCGCCGTGGCGGGCGGCACCGGCGGCGACACGTAGTAGCCCTGGACCTCGTCGCAGCGAAGCGCCTGCAATATGCGCAGCTGTTCCACGGTCTCGACGCCCTCGGCCACCACCCGCATGCCGATCGCATGGGCCATCGAGACGATCGCGGTAAAGAAGGCAAGGTCCTCGGGGCCGCCGGCCAGCTGCGCGGTGAAGGACTGGTCCACCTTCAGGCCGTCCATGTCCAGCCTCCTCAATTGCGACAGCGACGAATAGCCGGTGCCGAAATCATCGACATACAGCTTCACGCCCAGCGCCCGGATCGCGGCGAGCTCGCCGCAGCCGGCGCCCTCCGCGGCCATGGTCGCCGACTCGGTGATCTCGACCTCGATCAGCGCGGCGTCGAGGCCATGCCGGGCCATGCAGCCGGCCAGGAAGCCGCTGACGGACGCATCGTCGATCTGGCGCGCCGACACATTGATCGACAAGGGCACGACCGGCAGGCCTTCGGCCTTCCACTGCGCCAGCTGCGCGCATGCGGCGGCGATGACCTGCTCGCCCAGCGGCACGATCAGCCCGTTCTCTTCCGCCAGCGGAATGAAGTCGTCCGGCGCGATCAGGCCGCGCGACGGATGGCGCCAGCGCACCAGCGCTTCCATGCTGCTCATTTCGCCGCTATCGCCCAGCACCCGCGGCTGGTAATGCAGCTCGAGCTGGCCGGTGTCGATTGCGAGTCGCAGCTCCGCCTGCCGCGTCAGCCGGCTTATCAGCAGTTCGGACAGCCTGGGCTGGAACAGGCGGTAACGGCTCTTGCCTTCGGCCTTGGCCGCATACATCGCAATGTCCGCATGCTTGAGCAGCGTCTCGCCGTCGGCGCCGTCGCGCGGATAGAGGCTGATGCCGATCGACGCGCGCACAGTGTGCCTGCTGCCCGCGCCGATGACGAACGGGTCGCCCAGCGTGTCGATGATGCGCCCGGCCACCGCGAGCACTTCGGCCTCGTTGGCCGCGGACTCCAGGACGATGGTGAATTCGTCGCCGCCCAGCCGGGCAATGCTGTCGCCCTGCCGCACCAGCGCCTTGAGCCGCAGCGCCGCCGCGCGCAGCAGGTCGTCGCCGGCGCCGTGTCCCAGCGTGTCGTTAACGTTCTTGAAGTCGTCGAAGTCGACGAACAGCAGCGCCAGCATCGACGCGCTGTCGCGCGCACGCTCGATCGCAGCCGGAAGCGTGCGCATCAGCCAGTGCCGGTTGGGCAGCGTCGTCACCGGGTCGGCATTGGCAAGGTGGGCCAGCGCGTCCTCGTGCGCCTTCTGGTCCGAGATGTCCCGCAACGTCACCGCCAGCCCGAGGCCGGAGCGGACCAGCCTGCGCTGCAGCCACTGCACGTCGCGCCCCTCGCGGGCGGGCAGGTGCATCTCGTCCTCGTAGAAGCCGGTCTCCATCGCGATCCGGCAGGCCGGCAGCATGTGGGATTCGAACAGCGCCGGCACCATGGCCGACAGCCGGTTGCCAAGCAGCTGCGCACGCGGCAGGCCGCGATACATCGCGCCGCGTTCATTGCAGTCCTCGATCAGAAAGTCCGCCAGTTGCCTGCCCTTGTCATACAGCGGCCGGAGCATGTAGAAGCCTTCGCGCGCGCTGTCGATGGCAAGCCGGTAGGTGGCCTGGACCTCGCGCTCGTACTGCGTGCGCCAGATCCGCCAGCTCGCCAGGCTCATGCTGACGCCGGTGAGCAGCATCAGCAGCGCGCTGCCAGCCAGAGCGATCAGGCGCAGCTCCCTTTCGCGCGGCTGGTAGGCAGCCGTCAGCCCGTCTTCCGCCAGCCCCACCAGCGCGACCAGCGGATAGTTCGGGACGCTGTGCCAGCCGGTGTAGCGGGCGCGCCCGTCGATGAAGCGGTCGCCCGCCATCAGGGCCAGGCCGGTCGGCCGGTCGAACGCCGGGTCGTCTTTCAGCACCGGGTGGCTGGCGCTGCCGCTGCCGGCGGAGCGCGCTGCGAAGAAGGCGCCGTCCCTGCGCCGGGCGGCGAAGAAGGCGCCGTCCCTGCGCCGGGCGGCGATGAAGTCGCCGTCGCGCAGGCTGGTGTCGTCGACGAAGGAGGACAGGTAGGCCGGCTCGATGGCGACCACCACGAGGCCGTTGAATCCGCCCTGGCTATCGTCGAGGCGGCGCGACAGGATGAGGACCGGGCGACTGGACCGCAGCCCCGGCATGGGCCGGGAAAACTGCAGGCCCAGCGTAGGGTCGTCCCGATGTGCGATGAAGTAGGCGCGTCCCGCGATGTTGAAGCGCGCGCTGCCCAGCGGCTGGGTGCTGGTGACAGGGTCGCCGCGGCGGTTGAAGATGGAGACGGCCAGCGCGGGCGACACCGGCACCAGTCCCTGCCGCACCTGGTCCTCCAGCTTTACCCCGCCGGCCGACTGCTGCCAGTGGTACTTCAGGCTCAGCATGATGTAGTCGACCTGGCCGATGATGCGGTCGAGTTGGTCCGCGTAGGCCCGCGACTGCGCCGCCGCGCTTGCATAGGCGCGTTCGCCGATGGCGCGCCTTTCGTTCTCCATGGTCCAGCAGGCCCAGCTCCATAGCGCCGCCGCCAGCAGGCCGAACACCGCCGGCCATAGCAGCAGGGTGCGCAAGTTGTTGGCCAGATGACGCAGTTTCTCGGCACGGCTGAAGGGAAGCGGCCTGGTCGGTATGAATCGCATCAGCGGTAGGCGGGCAAGGTCGCGGCCAAATGTGAGATCCCCTGGGGAAAGAATTTAACTTTTCCGAATGATAACGCCTCGCTTTGGAAAAGTGCAGCGCTCATTGACGCGAAGCCGCGCCATGCGCGCAAGATGCGACAAGTTTTTACCAATTGGTAAACACGCGCCCTAGCCTGATGGTTACAAGCGCCGCAGGGCTGTCGGGATGGCGCTGCGCCGCCGCATTAAAGGCCATCGATGCCGAATTTCAATCATGGCGAGACTAAGTATAATCATCTGATTTTTGGTCAGACCGCCTTCCCATGTCCATGGTCCAACTTGCGCTGCGCCGGCCGTACACCTTCCTGGTGATGGCCCTGCTGATCCTGCTCGCCACGCCGTTCGCGCTGCGCAATATGGCGACCGACATCTTCCCCGAAATTAATATCCCGGTCATCAGCATCATCTGGAATTACAACGGCCTGTCGGCGCAGGAGATGGGGCAGCGCGTGGCGGCCCAGACCGAGCGCGGACTGACCACGACCGTCAGCGACATCGAGCACATCGAGTCGCAGTCGCTGTCGGGCGTGTCGATCATCAAGATCTTCTTCCAGCCCACCGCGAACATCCAGACCGCGATCGCCCAGACCGTGGCATCGGTGCAGACCCAGGTCCGCCAGCTGCCGCCGGGGATCACGCCGCCGCTGGTCATCAAGTATTCGGCGTCCAGCATCCCGGTGGTCCAGCTCGCGCTGTCGTCGCCGACGCTGCCGGAGCAGACCGTGTTCGACGCCGCGGTCAACCAGCTGCGGCCGCAGCTCGTGACGATACCGGGCGTCGCCATCCCCTTCCCCTATGGCGGCAAGATCCGCCTGATCTCGGTCGACCTCGACGTGCAGGCGCTGCAGTCGCGCGGCATGGCGCCGGTCGATGTCGTCAATGCGATCAATACGCAGAACCTGGTGCTCCCGTCAGGCACCGCGAAGTTCGGCGAGACGGAATTCAACGTGCGCATGAACGGCTCGCCGGACGCCATCAGCGGCCTCAACGACCTGCCGGTGCGCACCGCGGCCGGCGCCACCACCTATGTCCGCGACGTCGCCCAGGTGCGCGACGGCTTCTCGCCGCAGACCAACGTGGTGCGCCGCGACGGCGAGCGCGGCGTGCTGCTGTCGGTGCTCAAGAACGGCGGCGCGTCGACGCTGGACATCGTCGCCAATGTGCGCGCGATGCTGCCGGTGGCGATGCAGACCATGTCCGCGGACATCAAGGTGACCCCGCTGTTCGACCAGTCGGTGTTCGTCAAGGCCGCCATCAAGGGCGTGGTCGCCGAGGCCGTCATCGCCGCCGGCCTGACCGCCGCGATGGTGCTGCTCTTCCTCGGCAACTGGCGCAGCACGGTGATCATCGCCGCGACCATACCGCTGTCCATCCTGGCTTCCATCCTGATGCTGTACATGCTCGGGGAAACGCTGAACCTGATGACGCTGGGCGGGCTGGCGCTGTCGGTCGGCATCCTGGTCGACCAGGCCATCGTCACCATCGAGAACATCGAGCGCCACCTGCACCTGGGCAAAACCCTGGAAGACGCGATCCTGACCGGCGCCGGCGAGATCGGCATACCGGTGCTGGTGGCCACCATGTGCATCTGCATCGTGTTCGTGCCGATGTTCTTCCTGTCCGGCGTGGCCCGCTTCCTGTTCGTGCCGCTGGCCGAGGCGGTGGTCTTCGCGATGGCCGCTTCCTACCTGCTCTCCCGCACGCTGGTGCCGACGCTGGTCATGCTGCTGATGGGCGGCGCGCATGCGGCCGACAGCACGCGCCCGCCCAGCCTGCTGCAGTGCATGTACCGCGGCTTCGACCGGCAGTTCGAGCGGGTGCGGCGCGCCTACATGCTGATCCTGTCCGCGCTGCTGTCGCGCCGGCGCAATTTCCTGTTCCTGTTCCTCGGCTTCTGCCTGCTGTCCAGCCTGCTCTACCCGGTGCTGGGCCGCGACTTCTTCCCGACCGTCGACGCCGGCCAGATCCGGCTGCACATGCGCGCGCCGACCGGCACCCGGATCGAGGAGACCGCGCTGCTGGCCGACCGGGTGGAAGCGGCGATCCGCGAGATCGTGCCGCCGGATCAGCTCGAGACCATCCTCGACAACCTCGGCGTGCCCAACAGCGGCATCAACCTCTCTTACAGCAATGCCGGCACCATAGGCGCGATGGACGGCGAGATCCTGCTGTCGCTGCGCGAGGGCCATCGCCCGACCGAGCAGTTCGTCACGAAGCTGCGGGCCGAGCTGCCCAAGCGCTTTCCCGGCATCGAGTTCTTCTTCCAGCCGGCCGACATCATCACGCAGATCCTGAACTTCGGCCTGCCGGCAGCCATCGATGTCCAGTTCTCCGGCAATGACCTGGCTGCGAACGCGGCGCTGGCGGGCGAACTCGCGAAGACCCTGCGGCGCATACCCGGCGCGGTGGACGCGCATGTCCACCAGCGCCTCGACAACCCGACCGTCGACCTGCAGGTCGACCGCTCGCGGCTCCAGCAGCTGGGCCTCTCGGCGTCCAACGTCGGCCAGAACCTGCTGATCGCGCTGTCGGGCAGCTCGCAGACGGCGCCGGCCTTCTGGCTCAATCCGCAGAACGGCGTGGTCTATAACGTCGCGGTGCAGGCGCCGCAATACCGGGTCGACTCGCTCGACGCGCTGCTCAATATCCCGGTCGCGGCCAGCCAGGGCAGCGCCGCCGGCAATTCGCCGCAGCTGCTCGGCAACCTGGCCACCGCCCGGCCCGCGCAGTCGCTGCCCATCGTCTCGCGCTACAACATCGTGCCGGTGGTCGACCTCTACGTCAGCGTCCAGGGCACCGACCTGGCAAGCGTCGCCAAGCGGGTCAATGCCGAGGTCGATAAAATACGCGCGAAGCTGCCGCGCGGCAGCCAGGTCACCGTGCGCGGCCAGGTCGAGACCATGCAGTCCTCGTTCGCGGGCCTGCTGATCGGCCTGGCCATGGCCATCGTGCTGGTCTACCTGCTCATCGTGGTCAACTTCCAGTCGTGGATCGATGCGGCCATCATCATCACCGCGCTGCCCGCGGCGCTGGCGGGCATCGCCTGGATGCTGTTCATCACCGGCACCACGCTGAGCGTGCCGGCGCTGACCGGCGCCATCATGACGGTGGGCGTGGCCACCGCCAACAGCATCCTGCTGATCGACTTCGCGCGGGAGCGGCGAGCCGAAGGCATACCGGTGTTGACGGCCGCGCTGGAAGCAGGCGCCACCCGCATCCGGCCGGTGCTGATGACGGCGCTGGCGATGATCATCGGCATGATCCCGATGGCGCTGGGCGTGGGCGAAGGCGGCGAGCAGAATGCGCCGCTGGGCCGCGCAGTCATCGGCGGCCTGCTGTTCGCCACGGTATCGACGCTGTTCTTCGTGCCGGTCGTGTATGCGGCCGTGCACCAGCGGCTGGCGGCGCGCAAGGCGTCCCGCGCCCGGCTGCTTGCAGTCACCGAATAAACGCATTAGGAGAAGCAAGCAATGTCCGACGAACGTCATTCCGGCCTCGGCCAGCAACTGCCGCATGCCGACAGCGACGGCGACCTGCTGAAGCGTCGCCAGCTGCTGCGGCGCGCGCGCATCGGCGTGGTGGTGGTGCTGGTGCTGCTGGGCGCCGGCGCCGCGCGCACCATCGTCAGCCGCATGGCCAATGCGAACACGCTGGAGAGCGTCGCCGCCACCGCCAACAAGACCTATGTCCGCACCACCACGCCCAAGGCCGCGGGCGGCGGCGGGCAGGCGCTGGTGCTGCCGGGCACGCTGCAGGGCTATACGCAGTCGCCGGTGGCGGCGCGCGCCAGCGGCTACCTGAAGCGCTGGACCACCGACATCGGCAGCCGCGTGCAGAAAGGCGACCTGCTGGCGGAAATCGAAACGCCTGAAATCGACCAGCAGCTGTCGCAGGCCGTCGCGGCGCGGGCGCAGACGTCGGCCAGCCTCGGGCTGGCCCGCAGCACGATGGAGCGCTGGGAAGCGCTGCGCAAGAAAGACGCGGTATCGCAGCAGGATCTCGACGAACGCCGCAGCGCCTATACGCAGGCGCAGGCCAACCTGGCCTCGGTGGACGCCAACATCGAGCGGCTGCGCCAGCTCGGCGCATTCAAGCGGGTGACGGCGCCGTTCGCCGGCGTCATCACCCGCCGCAATGTCGACGTCGGCGACCTGATCGATGCGGGCGGCGGCAGCGGCCGCGCGCTGTTCGTGCTGACTCAGACCGACCCGCTGCGCATCTACGTCAATGTGCCGCAGTCGTATGCGCAGGTCGTCAAGGCCGGGCAGGCGGTGCAGATCAGCCAGCCGGAACTGGCGGGCCGCAGCTTCGAAGGCAGGATTGCGCGGACTGCCGCCTCGATCGATGCGAGCACGCGCACGATGCAGGTCGAGGTCGGTCTCGCCAACCCGGACAATGCGCTGCTGCCGGGCGCCTATGTGCTGGTGTCGCTGCCGGGGGCCGCGGGCTCGACGCTGACGATGTCGACCAATGCGCTGATCCTGCGCAGCAGCGGCCCGCAGGTGGCGCTGGTGGACCAGGACCGGCGGGTGCGCCTGAAGCCGGTGAAGATCGGCCGCAATTTCGGGCAAACGGTGGAAGTGCTGGAGGGCGTGGGACCGGGCGACAGGCTGGTGCAGAATCCGCCGGATTCGCTGGCTGAAAACGACCAGGTCGAATTCGCGCCCGATGCGCCGGCCGCGCAGAACACCGCGGCCGCCGGCGGCAACCGGCCAGCGCCATGAGGGGCATGCGCCCCCGGGCCGGCCTGGCGCTCTCGCTCACGCTGATGCTGCTTGCGGGATGCGCGACCGGTCCCGAGTACCGCAGGCCCGAGCTGCCGATGCCGGCGTCCTGGGCCACCGAGGCGCCGTGGCGCGAAGGCCGGCCGGACGACGCCGCGGCAAAGGGCCGGTGGTGGCTGCGCTACGGCGACCCGGCGCTCGACGCGCTGCAGGCGCGCGCGCTGGAAAACAGCCCCACCCTTGCGCTCGCCGGTGCGCGGCTGTCGCAGGCGCAGTCGACGCTGGAGGCGGCGCTGGCGGGCCGCTATCCCCAGCTGGGCCTGAACCTGCGCGGCGTGCGCCAGCGCATCTCGGCCAACCGGCCCTTGACCAATTACAACTCGCCCAACTTCGCCACCGTCCAGAACGACGCGCTGGCGTCGCTGAGCGTGAACTATGAAACCGACCTGTTCGGCCGGGTGCAGAGCAGCATCGCCGTGGCCGCCGCCGCGGCAGAGCAGTCGGGCGCGGACCTGGAGAATGTCAGGCTGCTGCTGGGCGCCGACCTGGCGACGGCCTACTTCAACCTGCGCGCGGTCGATACCGAGCTCGACGTCGTGGCGCAATCGGTGGCCCTGCAGCGCCGGGCGCTCGAACTGGCGACTTCCCGCCATGACCTCGGCGCCGTGTCGGGCCTGGACGTGGCGCAGCAGCAGGCGCTGCTCGACAACACGCTGACGCAGGTCGACCTGCTAAAGCGCCAGCGCGGGCAGTTCGAGCATGCGCTGGGCACATTGACGGGAACGGGCGCACCGGTGTTTGCGCTGGCGCCCCGCCCGCCCGACGCCCCGGTCCCGCAAGTGCCGTCGGTGCCGGTCGGCGTGCCGTCCGACCTGCTGGAACGCCGGCCCGACGTCGCCGCCGCCGAGCGCGCGATGGCTGCCGCGAACGCGCAGGTCGGCATCGCCAATGCCGCGTTCTATCCCAGCATCAGCCTCGGCGTGACGCTCGGCGCCGAGTCGCGCGCGCTCGGCGCGCTGCTGGACGCGCCCAGTTTGCTATGGTCGCTCGGCGCTTCGCTGGCGCAGCCGCTGTTCGACGCGGGACGCATACGCGCGAACCTCGCCGGCGCGCAGGCAGGCTACGACGCCACCGTGGCCAACTACCGCCGGGTGGTGCTGACCGCGATGCAGGAAGTCGAGGACGGCATCACGGGCATGGCCTCGCTCGAACGCGCGTATGCGCAGGCGCTGCGGGCCAGCGACAGCGCAGCCAGGGTGCTGGACCTGGCCACGGCGCGCTACGAGGGCGGCGTCGCGAGTTATCTCGACCTGATCAGCGCCCAGCAAAGCCTGCTCAATGCGCAGCGACAACAGGCGCAGCTGCTCGGGCAGCGGCTGCTGGTGTCGGTGTTCCTGGTCAAGGCGCTCGGCGGCGACCTGCGCCCGCCTGGCAGCGACATGCAGGCGGCCCAGCCCGCGCCGCCGGTCAGACCCGCAGGCTCCTGACCGCCTTGCCGTGGCAGTTCTTGTAACGCTTGCCGCTGTTGCACAGGCAGGCGTCGTCGCCGCCCAGCCCGCGTTCGAGCATGTTCTTGACGATCAGCTGCGCCACCGCGAGCCGGCGCATCAGCGATGGGTCCGCCGGCTGTTCGGCATGCAGCATCAGGAACTGCTTGCGCCCGAGCGTGATGAAATCCTCGACCAGCGGGTCGCGCCGCAAGGCGCGGCGTTCGCGGTCCACTTCCGGCGCACCGGCGCTGCGCCTCGGATCCTCGACGAAGAGGATGGTCTCCTCGCCGCCCGGCCGCGAGGCGATGTCGACGAGTTCGCCGTCCGCGGTGCGCCGCGCCACGTGGAACTCGGCCTCGATCAGCGCATCGCCGCATTGCCAGATGGCCCAGCCGGGCACGGCCGCAAGCCCGGCATCGTCGATATCGCCGCGGACCGGGATGAAGCGCGGCTCGGCGTTGCCGGCGACTTCCCTGCAAAGCTTGCGGACCGGCGGGCTGATGGCGGCTGGGGTGGTGCTCTGGAGGTTCATGATGATGGATAGCCGGCGGAATGATGGGGAAGGCCGGTATTGTAGGCCGTAACGGGCGAAGCGCATTGCACCAATCGGCGAACGTCGATGATGGCGGCGCATCGAACGATGCCGCCAGCCGGCATTCGCTGCGGACCCGGAAGGCCTCCCCTGCATCCGCGGAAACGTTTATATAATGGCTGCACCAACCATCACCCGCGACTGCTTCCGGGCTTCCGGCAACGATGCCCTCGACGTTCCCCTGCCCTACCCAGGACCCGCCATGACCGCCTCTTCTTCCCGCACCACGCTGACCGACTGGATCGACGCTCATTTCGATGACGAGGTCGCCTTCCTCGCCGAACTGGTGCGCATCCCCACCGACACGCCGCCCGGCGACAACGCGCCGCATGCGGACGCAGTCGCCGAAAAGATCGAAGCGCTGGGCTGGACCGTGGAACGCTACCCGGTGCCGCGGCAAACCGTGCTCGACTATGGCATGACCAGCATCACCAACCTGATCGTGCGCCGCCGCTATGCGGAAGGCGGGCCGACGGTCGCGCTGAATGCGCATGGGGACGTGGTGCCTCCGGGCGAAGGATGGACCAGGCCGCCGTACGGCGCGCAGATCGAGGATGGCCGCATGTACGGCCGCGCCACCGCGGTGTCGAAGTCCGACTTCGCCACCTTCTTCTATGCCGCGCAGGCAATCGAGGCGCTGGGCCTGCCCCTGCGCGGCGCGCTGGAACTGCATTTCACGTATGACGAGGAATTCGGCGGCACGCTCGGGCCGGGCTGGCTGCTGGCCCAGGGGCTGACGAAGCCGGACTACCAGATCGGCGCGGGCTTCAGCTACAACGTGGTCAATGCCCACAATGCCTGCCTGCAGTTCGAGGTCACCGTGCATGGCAAGGCAACGCACGGCTCGATCCCGGAAACCGGACATGATGCATTGCAGGCGGCGACGGTGGTCCTCAATGCGATCTATGCGGAAGTGCCGCGACTCAAAACCATACGCTCCGGTATCGCCGGCATCGATCATCCGACGATGATCGTCGGCCGCATCGACGGCGGCACCAACACCAACGTGGTGCCCGGCAAGGTCGTGCTGAAGATGGACCGCCGGATGATCCCCGAAGAAGACCCTGCGCAGGTCGAGGCCGACGTGCGGCGCATGATCGCGGATGCGGTCGATGGCCTGCCCGGCATCCGGGTGGAAGTCCGGCGCCTGCTGCTGGCGCAGGCGCTGCGTCCGCTGGCGGGCCAGGAGAAGCTGGTCGAGAGCCTGCGCCGCAATGCAGGCGAAGTCCTGGGCGAACCCATCACCGCGCTCGGCTCGCAGCTCTACACCGACGCCCGGCTTTATAGCGAACATGGGATACCGGCGGTGCTGTACGGCGCCGGCCCGCGTTCGGTGCTGGAGTCCAATGCGAAGCAGGCCGACGAACACCTGGTGCTGGAAGACCTGCGCGCGGCCACCAAGGTCGTCGCGCTGACGCTGCTCGATTTCCTTGCGCCCTGACTGCGGAACCGCATGATAGAAGATGCAGGGCGCGCCGTATCGGATGCGATCGCGCTGACGGAGCAGCAGCGCGGCGTGGTCGAGAGCGCGGCGACGGAACTGGTGGTGAACGCCTATGCCGGCACCGGCAAGACGACGACGCTGCGCGCCTATGCGGCGGCGCGGCCGCAGCAGCGCATGCTTTACCTGGCCTTCAACAAGGTGACGGCAAGCGAAGCCGCCGCCAGCTTCCCGCCCAATGTCGCCTGCCGCACGGTCCATTCGCTCGCTTATACCGCGGTCGGGCACCGGTACCGGCACAAGCTGGGGCCGCTGCGCGCCAGCGACATCATGCGCCTCTACCAGGGCGTAACCGCCGCGATGGCCGAACTGCTGGTGCAGACGATGGAAAGCTATCTCGTCTCGGCCGATGACAGCATAGAAATCGACCATGTGCCATCCGACCTGGCGCTGTCGGACCGCCAGCAGTTCGCGGCCGCCGCGCGCCGGCTCTGGAATGACATGCAGGCCGAGGACAAGAGCACGCCGCTGCCGCATGACGGCTACCTGAAGCTCTACCAGCTGGGCAGGCCGGTGCTGTGGCGGCGGCATGATGTGATCCTGCTCGACGAGGCGCAGGACACCAACCCGGTCACCGCAGACATCGTGCTGCGGCAGCGCTGCGGCAAGGTGCTGGTGGGCGACCGTCACCAGTCCATCTACGGTTTTCGCGGCAGCATCAATGCAATGGCGATGATGCCGCGTGCGGAGGCCCACTACCTGACGCGCTCGATGCGCTTTGGCGCGCCTGTCGCGCAGGCGGCGAACGTGCTGCTGCAGACGATGAAAGGGGAAACCCATGCGATCACGGGCATGGGCGCCATGTCGGCCACGCCTGGCCAGGTGGACCGTTCGCAGCCCTACGCGATCATCAGCCGCAGCAATGCGTCGGTGTTTGCGCAGGCGGTCAGGGCCATCAACCAGAGCAGGGTGCACTTCGTCGGCGGCGTGCAGAACTACCTGCTGGGCAAGCTGACCGACGTGCATCACATCTGGAGCGGCCGCAAGGACCTGGTGCAGGACGCGTTCTACCGGGACTTCGACGACATCGATACGCTGGCGCTGCACGGGCGCGAGACCGGCGACAAGGAAATCCTGTCGCTGGTCTCCGTCGTCAGGGAATACCGGGCCGCGCTGCCCGGCCTGATCGCCACGGTCACCGGCGCGGCCTGCGAGCGGGCAGCCGACGCCGATATCCTGCTGATGACGGCGCATCGCTCCAAGGGGCTGGAGTTCGACCAGGTGCTGCTGGACGACGACTTCCACGACCTGGTCGACAAGCAAGGCAAACCGAACAGGGGCGCGCTGGACGCCCAGGCCTTCGAGCAGGAAATCAACCTGCTGTATGTGGCAATGACACGCGCCAGGCGCGCGCTCGAACTCAACCGGCAATGCTTCGCGGTGCTCAATGCCGCGCAGCGCGCCGCAAAAAAATGAAAGCACAGGAAGGAATGCTTATGGAAGACATGACAGTGAGCGCGAGCGCTTACGATTTCAGCGCGGTGCGCTCGGCCATGCAGCGTTACGTGGACGCGGAGGTGCTGCCGGGCGTGTCGTATGCGGTGCTGGAAGGCCGCAAGCTGGTGGACCTGCAATGCGTCGGCTGGGCGGACCGGGAGCATGAAACGCCGTTGCGCGTCGATCACCTGTTCAGAGCCTTTTCCAATACCAAGCTCGTGACATCATGCGCGGCGCTGCTGCTGATGGAGGACGGCAAGCTGGGGCTGGACGACCCGATCGGCCCCTACATCCCGCAGCTTGCGCATCCGCGGGTGCTGAAGCCCGGCGCCACGTCGCTCGATGACACCGAGCCGGCCCGCGGGCCCATCACGGTGCGCCACCTGCTCACCCATAGCGCCGGCCTCAGCTACGGCCTGCTGGACCCCGGCAGCCTGATGTATACGGCCTATGTCGAGCGCAAGGTGCTCCATCCCGGCACGCCGCTGTCGCAGATGATGGATGTGCTTGCCGAAATGCCGCTGCTGTTTCATCCGGGCGCCTCGTGGGAGTACTCGGTGGCAAGCGACGTGCTGGCGCGCATCGTGGAAGTGGTCAGCGGCCAGCGTTTCGATCTCTTCCTGCGCGAACGCATCTTCTCGGTGCTGGGCATGGCCGACACCGGCTTCGTGCTGCCGGAAGGCGGAGGCGACCGGTTCACCGCCTATTACAAGGGCGCCGACGCGGTGAATCCGATGAAGCCTGGCCTGACGCGGATCGACCAATCGCCTTATCCGGAAGCCTACCTGAAGAGCGTTCCGCGGCTGTCGGGCGGCGGCGGCCTTGTTACTTCGCTGCCGGACATGGTTGCGCTGCTGCGCAGCCTGCTGCCCGGCGGACCCACCTTGCTCCGTCCCGAGACCATTGCGCTTGCGATGCGCAATCACCTGGCCGACGGCGTCACGCTGCGCTTTGCCGGCGGCAGCCTGGCCGGCAAGGTGCATGGCCTGCTGGGCGCGATCACCACCGCGCCCTCCGCGCTCGAACCGGCCGCTTCCGCCGGGGAAATGCAGTGGGGCGGCATTGCAGGCACGCACTGGTGGATCTCGCCGGAGGCGGGCCTGGCGGCAGTGCTGATGACGCAGCGCCAGATGGCCTTCTGGCACCCGTATGCATTCGACTTCAAGCGCCAGGTCTACCTGGCTGCCGGGCGCGCGGACTAGCGCGGCGGCTGCGAAACGGGTGCGGCCGGCAGCGGTCTGTACAATGATGGATGCGCTGCTGCGATCCGGGCCGGCGGCCCGGCCGATCAGGCGCCGCGGCGCAAGCCAGCTTTCGCGGCGCATGCAGAACGAAGCGCCCGCATCCGTGTCATACCAGTTCGATCGCACGCCAGCGATGCCATCATCTGCGGCGACAGCGGTCCGGCGCCCCTTACCAATTCCCTCGGAGAACTTTCAGATTGAGTGCAACCAGAACAAAACGCTGGAGCGGCGACATTGCTTCCCTGCCCGCGGAGTACATGAACAACGTGCTGGAGAAAATGGCCGCCTACGGCGACCGCGTGCAGTTTTCGCTGGTCAGCGGCGGCGCAGAGCCGAGCTACCA
Source organism: Noviherbaspirillum suwonense (assembly GCF_900182955.1). GTDB lineage: Bacteria > Pseudomonadota > Gammaproteobacteria > Burkholderiales > Burkholderiaceae_D > Noviherbaspirillum_A > Noviherbaspirillum_A suwonense. The sequence goes on from NZ_FXUL01000031.1 coordinate 38,052, forward strand.
GGTCATTAACAACATGGGCAAGTCCATGGCCTTCGACCGTGAGCACCGCCTGCTGCAGGCCCAGGACGACCTTTTCGCCGCGGCAAACGCCACTGCGGTCCTTACGCTGGAGCAGATCAACGCCACGCGCTCGGGCTACGGCGCAAGCTCGCGCACCGCGTCGAAAGCGGGCCGCGTCGTCAAGAGCGCGTCGGGTCCGACCAAGACCGCAGCCGCACGGCTGGATGAGCAGGTCGCCGCTGCGCGCTATGCCTACTTCAAGGCCAATCGCGCCACCTTGCCGCCGCGCATCGCCGAGTACTCTGGTGAAATCGACCAGCTGCTGAAGAAAGGTAAGCCGGTCGAAGAAGCCTTCGACGAGGTGATCAAGAAGTACTTCTAGCCGGCGCCCTGTCCCCGGTGTAAGGCCCGCTGCGTGCGGGCCTTTTGCATTAAAGGACGATTCCCGGCGACACAGCCCTGTCTGGCCGTCATTGGCTCCGGCAGTCGCGCGCATCCTGCGACCTGCGCCCCGGCCAGGGAATGCGCGTCAGGACTTCTGCATGCTGTTGACCGCGGCGAAGGCCAGCAGGTCGGAGTCCGTCGGTTCGGGCCACTGCTGCGCGGCGAACCACATGCTGAAGGCCGAGCGGGCGACCGCGGTGGCCAGGCCGCGCGACAGGTTCAGGCCCTTGGCTGCCGCGCTCTGCTTGAACTTGAACAGCCAGTCGCTCTGGTCGGTGGATGCCATTTCGTTGTACAGGCCCAGCGCTTCCTTGGCGCGGTCCGCCAGGAACCGTTCGCGTATCGCGTTGACCGACGCTTCGACGCTCGGCTTCGTCTCGATCTTCTGGATATTCTTCCTGGCGATGTCGATGCTCGATGCATAGCCGTCGCGCAATGCCTGCTTGAAGTAGCCAGCCGGCGAACCGATGACGCCGGCCCTGGTGTTCTTCACGCGGCTTTCCGTCAGGTCCAGCGTCGCGCGCAGCTTGCCGTCCTCCGTGGTGGCAAGCACATTGCACGCGTCTTCCTGCGACAGGCCAAGCGTCATCATCCGCTGCACCAGCTCGCCGTCGATGATGGGCGGCGCAGACAGCGCAAGCGACTCCTGCTGCGCCGGCGTGACCCGGAATTGCAGGCTGCCGATCCGGCGGCCCTGCTTGTGTTCGATCAGCTCGACGTTGATGTCGGTGACCATGTTGATCTCGCTTATCGCGTATTTCAGCACATCGCGCTTGAAATACTTGTATTCGGGAATCGTGTCGCTGACCGGGTTGCCCGTCAGCGCGCCGTACCACCACGACCATTCGGCTCTGTTGGTCAGCTTGGACGGGTTGGTCGCGTAGCGCCGGCAGATCTCGTACAGCGCCAGGCTCGCGCCGGAGCGCAGCAGCGCCTGGTAATAGACGGAAAGCTTGGTATAGGAGCCGGGCGCCATCACCATGCTCTCGACTTCCGGAGGGAAGGCAAAGCCGAACCACAGCATGCCGCCCTGTTTCTTCAGCCCGCGCGGGTTGACCAGCTTGACCGACGAAACCAGGCGCTCGCTGGTCCACTGGATCGCATCCTCGGAAAAAATGCGGATGTTCTGCAGTTCCTGCACCTGCTCCTTGAACAGTTCGGTGTCGCGGCTGTCGTAGGCAGCGTCCCGCGCCAGTTCAGCGAGCGGGATCCAGTAGTAGTTCCTGGCGGCTTCGGTATCGATCGGCGCATTCTCACCCTTGTTGCGGATACGCTGCGCGTGATACACCATCACGTTGAAGATCTTGCGGGACAACAGCGACAAACGCCCTTCGGATACGCGCAGGCCGATCGCTTCATTCGTCTTGCGAAACTCCTTGAGTTCCGTGGTGCCACCTGCAGCCGTTTTCACGGCTTTCTTTTTTGCGGTCATGATTGTCGAAGGTGAGAGTCGGCCCACTTCGCAGGCTCACCGTCAGGATGGTGCCCGAAAAGTGAAAGGAACGCAATCACCGACCTCGCCCGTTCCATGCATCGCGCCCCAGAGCGCCATTCCCCGGAAAGTCTCACCTCAAGGCGTGCGGCTACCCGTATCCACTCACCCAAGTCCCTGCCCTACCTCACCCTCGACACCCGCGTACCCTGTGCAGTCTCACCAGTGCCCCTGTATAAGCTCACCGAGATACCCGTAAAGTCTCACCTCAATCGCTGAGAACCCTTGCTGGCATTGGGTTTTCGCGGATTCAATGTTTACAAGGTTTTAAGGTGTTTACTGCTTAAGCTCTCAAAGAAGCCTTTCCGGTGCCGGATATCAAAACCTTATCCACCGCCAGTAATACAGCCGCGTCTGGGACCGCAGTAAGGATGTTTGCCGTAAGGAAAGCCTTCAGAGCAAATGGCAATCCCTGTTTAGTCTCACCTTAGATTATTGATGACCCCTTCCCTCCCCTCGAAGAGCAGTTGATCCGCACCCTGGAGCCGGATACTTAATATTTACGGTGAAGCAGTTCCCGTAAAAGCTCACCTTTACTGTAAAGCAAGCTCTTCCAGCGGATCGGTGAGTGAATACAGGGACCGGAACGAACCTGGGTGCCCGTAGAAGCTCACCTGAGTGCCTGGACAGGATGGTTGATGGTGCTCGTACCCGTTGGCACGATGTGATTGGTGAGGTTTTACGGGGATAGACCCGAGTTTCATCCCTGTAGAAGCTCACCTGAAGCCCCTTTCTAGAGGCTGGTCTCTGTTGAGGCTCACCTTAGGATGCCTGGACCGTGTTGGCCGCTACCTTTTCCCTGGACGCGTTCTGATTCATTGGGAATTTCTGTCGCACTGCCCCCTCCTCACGGCAGGATGCAATGCCAGGCGACACTTACCAACCATTCGATTCCCGTAGAAGCTCACCATTCGCTGGCCTGCTAGCGCTTGAAGGACAAGCGGTTCCCGTAGAAGCTCACCTTACGACTACCCAGGAGCGCGTTTGCGGCGCATTTCCTGTTTCATCCTCTTTGCTGGCATAGACTACGGTCGTTTTGATCTCCTGAAGCGGCCAGGACGGATCACGGTGCCTATAACCGGCTAAGCGCCTTTTTACGGTCCCTGTTCCGTCTCACCTTTCGCGCCATCCGGCTACCTGACGGCTATGCTGTGCGCGCTGATAGTCGCTAGATTGGTAGGAAATTTCACGAATATTCTGGTTTAACCTACCAAATTGATTGACACACTGATTGGCCGCTCTCAGAATGGCGCCTTGATTGGTGGGCTTTATGGGAGCAGGTATGCGATCGACATTCGCGATGCTGGACGATGTGGTTTACCGGCTGAAAGCGGCAGCGGCGCTTTTACATATTTCCGAAAATACCTTGCGCAATCATTTGCGCGACAGCGGGATGGAAATTCAGCGCGCGAACAAGAAGAATCCGGCATCGCCCGCGGTGCGCCTCTTCACGATCGCGGACGTCTTTGCCCTGGCCCGTTGGCGTCGCGACCAGGAACTGGTCAAACCGCTCTCTTCCGAGCCCATCGTCATTGCCGTCGACCTGATCAAGGGTGGCGTTGGGAAATCGACGACCGCCGGAGAATTGGGCATACAGCTTTCCCTGCTCGGTTACCGGGTGCTGATGATCGACCTGGACGTTCAATCCAACCTGACGCAATTGATGGGTTATGAAAGCGACCTGACGATCGATGAAGCCGTCCAGAATGATCTGGACGAGGATGCAATCGTTACCGGCACGTTCGCAACGATCTGCGGGCAGTATATGGAGAGCAAAAGCGGACGCGGCACCCGGATGGCGGACGTGTCAGCCGTTATTAAGTATCCTTTCAGCAAGAACGGCCCGGCGCTGATCCCTTCCGATACCTTCCTTGGCGACCTCGAGCAGGCGTTCACTTATGCAAAAGGAAATCGCGAACTGGTATTCCGGAATCTATTCAAGGATGCCGCTGCCGGGAATGTCCCCGGCCTTGCCATTTCTGATTACGATTTTGTGATCTTTGATTGTCCGCCTTCGATTTCTTTTTCATCGACAAACGCAATTGCCGCGGCCGACCTCGTTATCGCGCCGATCAGGATGGATTCATTTGCGGTGAAAGGACTTTCGCGCCTGGTCTCGGAAATTAACGGGCTGTCGGAACGGTCGCCGGAAGTCCGTCCGCAACTGCTGATTCTCCCGACGCATTATTCGACGAATATCACCCGCGTATCACGGATGCAGCAGCAGCTTCAGGCCTACAAGACGAATCTGTCGCCAACCGTCATTTCCACGAGCGAGCTTTTCCCGAAGACGCAGGAGAATTACCTGCCGCTTACACTGCAGATGCCAACCGCGGCGCCAGTCAGCGAATACCGTTTATTCACCGAGTTCCTGTTGTCGGTAGTTACCCGAAATCAGAAGAAGACCAGGACAACGAAAGCGGAGGCCGCCTGATGAAGCAAAGACTCGCCCCACGTATGCCACTGGCGTCGCTGAAGGCCTACGATGCGCAGCCAGAAGACATCGCTTCCCCGAGCGGCGCGGCAGCCCCGGTGGAGGACGCAGCGCCATCAGCCGATGTGCAGGCAGGCAGCTTGCCAGCACCGCAATCGAACGCTGTCGGCCAGGATATTGCGATTGAATTAATCGATAAAAGTCCGCATCAGCCACGCCTGATATTCGATCCGGAAGCGATCGACACGCTCGCCAGTTCGATCGAGGAATCGGGGCTGATTTCACCGATTACCGTGCGCCCACTTGAAAACGGCCGTTACGAGTTGATCGGGGGCGAACGACGGTTGCGTGCACATCAGATCCTTGGACGAAAAGCGATTCCCGCGTTTGTCATTCCCAACATTACGGCAACCGACGCGGCAATCGGCGCATTGGCCGACAACGATGCAAAAAGGTCGCTTTGCGACTACGAACGCGGAAAAGCCTACAAGCGTGCGCTCGAAATGCAAACCGAGACAGGCAAGCCGATTACGCAGGGTTCGCTCGCGAAACGTATTGGCGTTTCCGACGCGACCGTAAGCAGATGCCTCGCGTTTTTCGACCTCCCCCCGGACGCGCTCGATCTCCTGGATGCAAAGCCCAATCTCATTGGCGCAAAAAATGCTGCGATCCTGGCCACGCTGGCGAAGCGGGGACATGGTCGAATCGTGCTGCAGGCTTTGAAGAAAATCGGCCAGGACGGCGCATCGGAACAGGGGGGGGTAAACTGGGCAACGGCAGAAGTCAACAAGATCAGCAAGTCGGCGCGGGAAGCCGTCGCACTGAATTTCGGCGGTCGGCATATCGGCGATGTGGTCGCGGACGGTAGCCGTGTAGTCATCAGCTGCAAGAATGGATTTAGCCCAGATGAACTGATTAGCAAGTTGCAGGAATTGCTAAAATAGCAATAATTTTCGGATCCGTGGCGGAAATTTTTCACGGTGAAAAATTGGGCGCTCTGCATAGTTACGTGTGTAGGTGGGCGCTGCTTATCAGTTGTGTTGAAACGGAAAACGGAGCTTTCAAAGGTAACTGAGGTCTATGAGTTATGTCACGCCAGGTTAAACGCACTTCTTTTGCGAGGGGAATAGCCGGGCAACGTGCTTTAAATGCTTGGCTATTCCCCTACGGTGTTCTTGTAGCGAACCATGACAGGCGCCAAGCAGTTTGAAGGATAAGAATTCTCTTTGATGCCTGGCCCTCTAGATTCGTAACGTCGAAAGGGGCAGACGTCGAACAACGGCCTTCTGCGGCTGATCGACTAGGCTGAAGTTGTGTATTGCAACGCGTTGGCTCTACAAAGATTTCCGTAGGTTCCTTTTTCAACCGACAAGCTCTGCAATGATGCAATTAAAGGCTAAGATCATTCCCGATTTTCTATGCCAGAGCTGCTAACTTGAATGGGTATGAAGGACGCTACGAGTAACTCGCGGCGAATGACATCATCCAAACGGTGTTGTAACGTGCCCCTATAAACGAACACTTTGGGACGCGTTTCTAAGCTTATTAAAAACAATAACAAACAGGTGCTGGATACCCTACCCCCAGGATGTCACTCGAAAACACGCGGCCCTGAGAGTCAAGGACTAGCCATCCCGAATTAACGATGAAGATATTTTGTGCGCCTTAGTCGCCGGTCGATGGAACGCTTGCATGGCCTCCGTTCAATGGCTTCTGATATCCTCGCCGTCTGGAATATATGACGCCGCGAATTAGGTTGTTAGATTGTTTGAGACAGAACCATTACTGGGAGATGATCGTAAATTAGGTCAATGCTTATGGCAGCGCCCTGTGGCCCGGTGCTTAGTCGGTTGCACGCGATAAACCAGACCATCCATTACGGTCAGTATTGACTAAGGGGACACTTCGTAACCAAGCGCTTCGTCTTAAACTATTGGCCTGCGCTGGCCAGCTTTACCCAATTGGCTGATATGTGGCTGGGTCTGGTCTAGAATATTTAGCCATGTCCAATCTTGGCTGGGGAGCACAGCCGTGTATTTAGGGTCGCAGGGAAGCTCTGGGACAGGGCAAAGTGTCGCGCCGATGTAAGTGCTGGCGAAGTATGATCCGCATTACGCCGCTTTAATAGTCAATGTTTGCGACGGAAGCGTCTAATTGAAGCGGACCGGACATGCGTAGTCGTCGAACGTTGCTCGGAAAATTTTCTCGATGCGTGAAGCGTACCTGAATGAACTTCAGTGCATGACAGCGAGCGGCAATAAATGAACGCTCATGTCGGCCGACGCTTTTTCTGGATCCAGCTTGTTTCTCAGGAAGTAATCGTGTGAAGCTTGGTAATCGACCCTAGCTCCGGCATTTACTTAACATATCGATACTCCTGGTCCGTTCCAATCCTCTCCTGGTTTGCTCCTATGCAGATCTCTTCGCAAATTCCAGCCCATTCGTGCTTGCGCCAGGATTTCGTCCTGATAGGTTCCTGTTGAAGCTCACCTTTCGCGAAAGCACCCGATCTTGGCCTGCTTTGAATTTGTCTCACTTAGATGCGCCATAAAAATCCAATCTTCCACTTGCGAGCCGCCTAATCCAGAAAACCGAGCCGTAAAATATCGCAGCCAATCATACGGCGACTGAATGTGTGACGTCGTCGCGGAATTGGCGGCGAAATCAATAACGGTCTATGAACTTCACTTCAAGTAGAACGGGATGACATCTGTGGATTGTCCAGCCAGAAAATCAACAACCATTAAAAGCGACGTGGAAGGGGAAGGGGAGCGCGCTTTTCCAGATCTATAAAACGGTACAACGACGTCAACAATGCTTACCGTATAACTCGACCTGAGGATTTTTCACCGTGAAAAATTCCATGGTTCGAAGTTGGCAATCGATCCTTGATGCAAGAATGTAATAAAGCACTTCACTATGACTTACTGACAAGATATCCATCAGTCTCTAATTAGAATGCGAAAGGTGAGACTTAGCAGGGATTGGAAAATAGCTAGCTGAAAAAGGTAAGCTGGCTGTTCCAATAGTTTAACCATCAGACTCAGTAGGCTTAAGCGTTTTTCCACGATACATCGCCCAGCACCGCAAAAAGCGAGCACCTTTAACCCACTGATACTTCAGCGTTTTCTTCGAAAAATGGCTGCTGTCGAATACTAGCGGCGATTTTCAGACATAAAAATCGATATATTGATAATAGGGATTATCAAGCACCGATTTATGTTTTGGGTAACGGCGAAGATGTTGGGCCATCCATAAGCAGGGAACAGTTCAGCAACCACGTAGGCGAGCACGCGATAGTCGTCGAAAAGATGGCGAAAAGCTATCGAAGCGCAGTTGAAAAGCCGTCGCTTAGTCGGTGGGCACTCCACTCCTCGCACCCCATACCCCACACCGGTGCCCGGACTCCGGACTCCGGCTTCGGGCTTCGGTCACTGGTCACTGGTCACTGGTCACTGGCCACTGGATCCATCCGAACGTATCCAGCACCCTTCCCGCTGTAACGCATCTGCTTACCTCGTCGCCTCAATCCGAAACATTCCCGATACATTCCGCCGCTAAGATCCGAGGCATCTTCCGGACTTTTCACATCGCAACCCGCCACCGCTTGCCGGGAAGCTGGCGATGCCAACCACGCAATGACCTTGAACACAGAACTGGGACCAGAACAGGCGTGCCGCCGATGCGGCGAATTCTGGCCGGCCGACGCGGAATTCTTTATTACGTGCAAGGGCCGTCTTCAAACACTTTGCCGCGCCTGCAACTCCCGCGAGCGCGTGACGACGCCCCGCGCGGCCGAACTGGAGGCGATCTGGCATGCGGCGGCTTTGACACGACCTCGGCAGCGGCGCGCCAATGCGGCTTAGCAAAAAGGGCAGGTCCCTGATGGATCGCGCAAATGCTGCGACAATGGCGTCCCGTCAGGCGTTCTCGCAGCAATGCCGGCACGCCACGCCTTATGCCTATGAAGTCTTCGCTCAATCTCAATCCGGAACAACGTCGCACCGCCGTCGGCATCGGCTGTTCGCTGCTGCTTCACGCCTTGCTGTTGCTGCTGTTCCGGTCCCACATGCCTGTGCCGACGGAGTCCACCGGCAGCGAAAGCCGGCAGCCATTGGTGGTTGAACTGAACCGCCAGCCGCTGGGTGCCAAAACTGCGCCGCCGCCTGCCGCAGCGCCAGTCCCGGCGCCCACGCCTGCGCCGCAATCAAGGCCGCAGCCGGCTCCGCCACCGCCCGTTGCAAAGCAGAAGCCGAAGCCGGACAGGCCGGTCGTGAAACGGGAGCCAGCGCGCCGAACCCCGGCGGTGCGCCCGGATGCTGCTCCGCGGAGGCCATCGGAGACGCCGCGCATCCCATCCGAGCCGCCGGTCCTGGCCGCTCCCGAAAAGGCCCCTCCCGCAACGGATATGTCGGAGATGATAGCCGCATCCCGCGCGCGGCGACGCGCGCAGGGGATCCCGTCCCCGGATGACATGCAGCGTGACGAGACGGCGCAGCCGCAGGGAGATGAAGTCGCCCGTGCCAACGTTGCCCGCAGCATTGCCCAGGCCCGTGGCCGAAGCGGCGCCGGAGGAGTTTTCCAGATCACGCAAAAGGGCACACGCGAGGCATCCTTCCTGTTCCGCGGCTGGGACAATGACAGCCGCGCCGGACTGCGTGAAATGGTGCAGGTGGATGCGGGTCCCAATGGCAATGTCGAGGACGCGATCGTGCGCAAGATGATAGAAATTATCCGCAAGTATCAGCCCGCCGATTTCAACTGGAACTCGAAGCGCCTCGGCCGCGTCGTGACCTTGTCGGCGCGACGCGAAGACAATGCCGGGCTTGAGGATTTCCTGAAAAAGGAGTTTTTCTAGTTGGCCCGTAGGGGCGGCCTGTCGCGGAAGAGTGCCCGGCGAACGCGCATGCAGCGTATCGGGCCGGGATGCCGCAGCGGTGCTCGGCAGGGACGACGTGTAAAACGGGTCGTCCGTCCTCAACCGGCGCTAGACCATTCCGCCTGGTTATTCATATGGAGCAGCATGCATAAATTTCGCCAATTCTTCACCTCCGGCGTGGCATTCACCTTCCTGGTAGTCGGGACCACCGGCGTGATTTTCCAATTCTTCTTCAAGACAAAGCTGCTTGAAGAAATCCATGGCTGGCTGGGCGTGGCCATGGTCGCTGCGGCGGCATTCCACATCTTCCAGAACTGGCGCCCGCTGAAAAGACATCTGCAGGACAAGCGGGTCTACCTGCTGCTGATACCGGTGCTGGTGCTGGTCGCGTTCTTCACATTCGCAGCCCAGGAAAAAGGGCAGGGCGTCAGTCCGAAGGCCATCGTGCGCAAGCTCGCGCAGGCAAATGCCGCGGATGTCGCCAGGACGCTGGGCCAGGATGTCGACCGGGTCTACGCATCGATGAAAGCGGATGGCCTGACAGTGCGGGGCGCGTCGGCGACGGTGCAGGACCTGGCACGGGACAACGGGAAAACTCCTGAAGCCATCTTGAACTACTTCATGAAATAGACGGCATCAAATCGGCGGCACCAAACCCGCAGCACCAAACCTGCAGCACCAAATCGGCAGCGCAAAGCCCGCATACACCCGGCGCGGGTCTTTTTGCTAATCTGTGCGCTCTCCATCACGGTCTGCATGGAATAAACCGCGACGATAAAAACCAAGGACAACGGATGAGCCGCCTGACTGCGAAAGATTTCCACCCTGAATTGCTGGAGCTTTACGACTATTACGCGCATGGAAAAATCAGCCGGCGCGACTTCCTCGACCGCGCCGGCCGCTATGCCGTCGGCGGCCTCACCGCAGGCGCCATCCTCGCGTCGCTCAGCCCGAATTATGCGCTGGCCGCGCAGGTCGCCCTGAACGATCCGGACATCGCCGCCGAATACATCAGCTATCCGTCGCCCAATGGACATGGGACCGTGCGGGCCTACCTGGTGCGGCCGGCGGCAGTTGCCGGTCCGGTTCCGGGCGTGGTGGTCGTGCATGAAAACCGCGGGCTGAATCCCTACATCGAAGACGTTGCACGGCGCGTGGCCAAGGCCGGCCTCGTCGCGCTTGCGCCGGACGGCCTCAGCTCGGTCGGCGGCTATCCGGGCAATGACGAGGCGGGCCTGAAACTGCAGCAGCAGGTCGATGCCGGCAAGCTGATGAACGACTTTTTCGCCGGCATCGAATTCCTGATGCGCCACAAGGCGACGACCGGCAAGGTCGGCATTACCGGCTTCTGCTACGGCGGCGGCGTGGCAAACGCCGCAGCGGTTGCCTATCCCGAGCTGGGCGCGGCCGTGCCCTTCTATGGACGCCAGCCGAGGCCCGAGGATGTGCCGCGCATCAGGGCGCCGCTGCTGCTGCACTACGCGGAACTCGATACCCGCATCAATGAAGGCTGGCCCGCCTATGAGAGCGCGCTGAAAGCAGCGGGCAAGACCTACGAAGCGCATGTCTATCCAGGCGTCAACCACGGTTTTCACAACGATACCACGCCGCGTTACGACGAGGCCGCGGCGAAGCTGGCGTGGGACAGGACGATAGCCTGGTTCAGGCGGCACCTGGGCCGGCCGCACGCCTAGCGCTTCCGCGCCACCGGGCGCGGGCCCTGGCTATCGTGGGATGCGCCGCGCAGCGGCGGCGCAAACGTGGCGGAATGGCTGCCGCGCATTGGCCGTATGCCGCCGCGATCGAAGGATCTGTTGCATCGTGGCGGGGCCGTACAAGGCAGCCGTCGCAGCGGCTGCCTCGCCATCGCCGGCCACGCCTCGATCAGTTAGCGTCGCGAAGGTAGCCGACCTTGGACGGGTCGCGCATCCGGATGCAGACGATGAAGGCAATCGCGCACATCGCCGTCACATACCAGTAGAAACTGGTCTCGATGCCGGCCGACTTCAGCCACAGCGCGACGTATTCCGCCGAGCCGCCAAAGATTGCATTGCCCAGTGCGTAGGAGAAGCCGACGCCGAGCGCGCGGATTTCGGGCGGGAACATTTCCGCCTTGATCAGGCCGCTGATGGATGTATAGAAGCTGACGATGGCCAGGGCCGCCACGACCAGCCCAAAGGCCGCATAGGGGCTGGTCACGCCGCCCAGCGCATGCAGGATGGGCACCGTGCACAGCGTCGCGAGTCCGCCGAACCACAGCATCGACGTACGCCTGCCGATGCGGTCCGACAGGGCGCCGAACAGCGGCTGCATCAGCATGTAGACAAACAGCGCGCAGGTCATGACCAGGCTGGCGGTCTTCGCATTCATGCCCGCGGTGTTCACCAGGTACTTCTGCATATAGGTGGTGAACGTATAGAAAATCAGCGATCCGCCGGCGGTGAACGCGACGACCGTCATGAATGCGCCCTTGTGCAGCATCAGGCCGGCGAAAGTGCCTGCTTCCTTGCGGCCGCGGCTTTCAGCGGTCGAGGTTTCGGACAGCGTGCGGCGCAGGTAGAGCGCGACCAGCGCGGCCAGCGCGCCCATCACGAACGGTATGCGCCAGCCCCAGTCACGCAGCTGCTCGGTCGTCAGCAGCTGCTGCAGCACGACCAGCACCAGCACGGCAAGCAGTTGCCCGCCGATCAGCGTCACGTACTGGAAGGACGCAAAGAAGCCGCGCCGGCCCTTCAGCGCGACCTCGCTCATGTAGGTCGCGCTGGTGCCGTATTCGCCGCCGACCGACAGGCCCTGCAGCAGCCGGGCCAGCAGCAGCAGGGCCGGGGCCAGCGCGCCGATGGTGGCGTAGGTGGGCAGGCAGGCGATCAGCAGCGAACCGCCGCACATCATGAAGACCGAGATCAGCATCGCGGTCTTGCGTCCGCGCTTGTCGGCGATGCGGCCGAACATCCAGCCGCCGATAGGCCGCATCAGGAAGCCGGCGGCAAAGACGCCGGCAGTGTTGAGCAACTGCGTGGTGGGATTGTCCGACGGAAAAAACGCGTGGGCAAAGTAAAGCGACGTAAATGAGTAAATATAGAAATCGAACCACTCGACGAGATTGCCGGATGAGGCGGCGACGATGGCGTAGATGCGGCTGCGGTCGTCTGCGGCCTGGTCGACGGTTGCTGTGCTTGGGGAAGTCATATCTTGAACGGGAGGATTTTGCATGTGGAATTTTACAAACAGAAAGCATGGTCCCTATTGAGTGGTTCGTGCCCGGGGGTACATTCGGCAGCGGCGGCGGGCGAGATTCCTGTGGGAAAGCGGCATGGTATTTGCACCAAGTTCCGCAACCCGGCAGCTGCCGGGACCATGCCTCCACTATGCACGGCAAACGCGCATGATGTACCTTCATGACGCAAGCGCTGCCAGAACCACGCACCGAATGCACCACGCCCAGGCGCGGTCCACACAGGAGTCAGCACGATGAACAGCATCAGCAGCAGGACCATTTCGGAACACCTTTGCACCCTGGCCACCCTGCTGGAAGCCGAAGCCCTGCGCGCCAAGGCTTTCGGCGCAGCCAACACGAAGGAGCTGTCCCGCCAGGCCGGCGAGGTGCGCACGATGGCAAACCAGTTATGGGACGCCAACCTTGCCGTGCCCCTGACGGGCCGCATCCGCGCGGAGGCCAGGGGCATATCGGCGCGACCGGACGCAGTGGCGGACCTGGAGGCGCTTGGCCTGGCCCGTAGCGTTGCCGCAATGGTGATCTAGCAGGCCGCGGCAGCCGGCCGCGCATTGCCATAGAATGCCCGACACAGGGGCGTCGCCATGATGGCGGCGCCATCGTGTTCCCGGGCCCTTCATGACCTTTGCTTTCTGGCTGTCGCTGGCCGCCTTCATTGCCGTTGCCTTCTCGTCGCTGGAGGTGGCGCTGGGCTGGCGCCGCATACGCCACCTGAAGGATGTCGCCGTGCCGTCCGGCGCCCTGCAGCCGCGGGTGTCGCTGATCGTGTCCGCGCTCGACGAGGCCGCGACCGTCGAACCGGCGCTGCGCTCGCTGCTGGCGATCGACTATCCCGATCTCGAGATCATCGTCATCAACGACCGTTCGACCGACGGCACGCCCGGCATCATCGAGCGGGTGGCGGCGGGCGAGCAGCGCATGCGGGTGGTCCATGTGAACGAACTGCCGGCCGGCTGGCTGGGCAAGAACCATGCGCTGCACCGTGGCGCCGCCATTGCGAGCGGCGACTACCTGCTGTTCACCGATGCCGACGCGGTGTTCGCGCCGAGCGCCGTGTCCCGCGCGGTCGCCTACTGCACTGCGCATGCGGTCGACCACCTGACGCTGTTCTTCGACCTGCAGGCCCGCAGCGGCCTGCTGCGGCTGATGGTCGTCAGCTTCGGCGCCGCCTTCATGGCCCGGTTCAAGCCGTGGAAGGTCGCGGTCTCAGCGCGGCACTTCGTCGGCGTCGGCGGTTTCAACCTGCTGCGCCGCAGCGCCTACGAAGGCACGGGAGGCCATGCCGCGATGCCCCTGGCGGTGCTGGACGACATGGAGCTGGGCCGGCGCATCAAGACGCACGGCTATACCCAGCATGTACTGTCGGGCGTCGAAATGGTCTCGATCGAGTGGTACCGCAGCACGCCGGACCTGGTGCGCGGCCTGGAAAAGAACGTGTTTTCCGGCTTTGACTATCGGCTGGGCACGCTGGCCGGCGTCACGCTGCTGATGCTGGCCGTCCGGGTCTGGCCGTGGCTTGCGCTGCTGGTCACGGGCGGCGCGGCCTGGTGGATCAACCTGGCGACCGTCTGCGCGACGCTGGCGCTGTATGTCGACCTGCTGCATGCGCGCCAATGGCGCCTGCGCTGCCTGGTCTTCGCGCCCGTCGTGCCGCTGATGGAAATCGCCATCTGGTGGCGCGCCTGCCTGCTTGCCGTATTCCGCGGCGGCATCGCATGGCGCGGCACGCATTACCGGCTGTCCGAACTCAAGCGGGCGCACGGCGGACTGAGCGCGCGCAAGCGCTGCGACAGCGCGGGACCGGGTTAGGGACGATAGCGGCTACCCTGCGCGTGGATACCGGCGACGCATGTCCGCGCCATGCATTGATTGGAATGGCCTGATGCGGCTGAAAGTATTCCGGCAGGAGAACGCAGCCCGTGTTGTCCTGTCTAAATTTTTAATGCGCGGACACGCCAGTTTCCGCATGCCATTTCAACCACCGGAGGTTTCATGTCAGATCTGACCAATTCAAATCCAACGCCGCCGCCAGAGTCGCAGGCGAAAATCGACAAGGCCGAGGAAGAGAGCAAGAAGCTCGATTCGTCGACCCGCACGAACGACTCGACGATCGACCCGGACAAGCCTGAGGAAGATGTGTTGAAGGGGTATCACGGCGGGTAGCCGGTAACGTGGCGTCCTGCGGCAGCGCAGGACCCCCATTTCATCGCCGCGCCAGCGCACGGCCCGAATGCGGGGATGTGGCCGGCGCGGCGGTACATCGAACAACCGCCCGGGCATGCTGAATGACTGCTGCCGGGCGACCGCTCCCGAGCAGGTCAGGCGGGAACGACGGGCGTAGCCGGAATAAGCCGTTTCTCTTCCCGGCTACTAGCGCCGCTTCAACCCTGATGCGGCTTTACTTCTTGCCTGAGCCGGACTTCTTGCCGCCGCCGGAGATCTTGTTCTCGGTCGCCCATGCGCGCCGTTCCGCTTCCTTCTCCGGTACGCCGCGCTTCTCATAGCCTTCCTCGATATGCTCGGCCTGCCGCTTCTGCTTGTCGGTGTACGCTGATTTATCGCCCTGGGGCATGATCTTCTCCTTTCACTCGTCGCTCGGTAATCCAGTCAAGAAATCAATCGATCGATCAATCGATTGATGCGTCAACCATCAGGCTGGCTGCATCTTGGAGCAGCTTTCCGCGCAGGCCCGGCAGGCTTTCGCGCATGCAGCCATTTCGCCGTCCGGGTCCTCGTGCTCTTCGCACAGCGCGGCGCACGCCCTGGCGATCTCGGCGCATTCGCCCGCCAGGTGCGCATGGTGGGGCGAGCGCCGGACCATGAAGTCGGCATGGGTCAGGCAGATCTGCGCACAGTCGAGCAGCGCCACCAGGTGCTTTGCCTCGCTATGCACATGGCCGCCATGCAGCACGTGCGCGGCGGTTTCGGTGCACATCCTGTGACAGGCCATGCAGTTTTCGAGACATTGCTCCATCTCGGGACTGAGCTTTTGTGATGCCATTGATGCCTCCTTGTTTCGTTGGACTGCCTTGTTTTATCGTGCGTTCCGTCATCTGCAGGAGATGCCGATTGAGCAAGGTTAGCGGCGTCGACACGCGTGTCAAGCCGGGTGGCAGGCGGGGTACGATACGCACAAGCTTTGCGCGCATCCCGGCCCGCGAGCCAACCTTGCGCTGTGGTGAACGGGAAGGAATCCGGCATTCAGGCGGCGAGCAGCATGCCCGCCGCGCCGGCGACAACCAGGCTGGCGCCCCATACGTGGTCGAGGTCCAGCCAGGCGAGCCGCAGGAAGCGCAGGCCCAGGTAGCGGTAGACCAGCAGGGCCATCGCGATGCCCGCCACCAGCGCAGCCAGGCTGTGCACCGCGGCAACCGCCACCGCGGTGCCCAGGTTGGCACGTGCGAGGAATGCCATCACCGCGGCATGGCCGGCGTCTTCCGGCGCGGGTGCGTCGACCGGCGCCGCGCACAGGCCGAGCATGAACGGCACCAGCATCAGGCCCGCGCCATGCGCGGTCGCCATCACGAAGGACCACAGCGCAAGCCGGCGCGGCGGTATGCGGGCCATCGCCCGGGGATGCCGGCGGCTGACCAGCCTGAACAGCCCGAACAGCAGCACGGCCGCGCCCGAGACCAGCCGGATCGCGCGGTTCCATTCCATGTACCAGCCGAGCATGGCGAAGGGCGCGAGCACCACGGCCATCGCCGCGAAATGCCCGCCGCCCAGCGGCAGCATGGTGGCCAGCAGCGAGCCGGCGCGCCTATCCGTCATGCCGTTCGCGACCGCGAGCGGCCATCCCATCGCCGGGTTCAGGCCGTGGTACAGCCCGAGCGCGACGACGGTCAGCCAGAGCGCCGCGGCATTGCTCAAGCCGACGGATAGCAGAATGAATCGGTCGAACAGTCGCCGCCCTGCAGGCGGATCTGGTGCGCGCCGTAATCCGATCCGAAGTCGACGAAATAGTTCGGGTCCAGCGTGATGCCACCCTGCGCGCCGACATGGCACATCACCTGCGCGCCCGGCACGCCGTCGGGATAGAACTGCTGGTCCCAGGTGCTGTAGAGCGAGTTGGTGAAATAGACGCGCTTGCCGTCGCGGCTGATCTCGGTCATCTGCGGCCCGCCGCCGAAGGGCTTGCCGCCCGGATGCGCCGCATGCTGCGCAATGCCGCCGATGCGCACGCTGCCGGCCAGCGCCGGCTTCATCGGGTCGGTGACATCGTATTGCCGCAGCTCGCCGGTGCCCCAGCAGGCGACGTAGAGGAAGCGGTCGTCGAGCGACAGGTCGATGTCGCTGATCAGCGGCGGCACGGCGCCGAAGCCTTTCAGCAGCGCCGGAAGCTGCCCGGCATCGGCCGGTTCCGGCGGGATGGTCGCCGTCTTCTTCGCATGGAAGGTGCCGTTCTCGCGGTACCAGGTCCAGATCGAGCCTTCGAGGTTGGTGGTGTCGACGACCACGCCCAGGAAGCCGTACTCCTTGGTCGGGTCATGCGCCGGACGCACTTCGAGCGCCATCTGGTGATTGGCGCCGAGGTCGATGGTCTGCAGGTGCGTGCGCTCGCGCAGGTTCCAGAAGTGCAGCGCATGGCCATACTTGTTGGCGAGCAGGTCCTCGGCCACGATGCCGTTCTCGAACTGCGGCGGCAGGCCCCATTCGCTCGACACCATGTAGTCGCGCGGCAGGTTCCACCAGAAGTCGTAATGCAGCTTCTGCGGCCCGCGGTCGATTTCCCACCGGCCCAGGATCTCGAAGCTCTCGCAGTCCATGATGAAGACGCCCGGCGGCCCCTGCGTGCCGTCCGCGCCGCCGCCGCCCAGCGTGCTGATGTAGATGCCTTCCGGCCCGCAGTGGACTGTGTGCGGCCGCGAGTAGCCGGTCTTGCGCATCACTTCCTCCGGCTCGATGGTTTTCACCAGCTTGGGCGCACGCGGGTCGGGCTGGGTGTCGACGATGTAGATGCGTGACGAGCGGATGCCGGGGATGACCAGGTAGCGGCGCTGCACGAAGGCATGGCCGGACATCGGGGAAAGCGCCGAGCTGCAGGCGTTCCAGCCGAAGTGATGGAATTCATCGCCGGTGCAGGGCATGTCCAGCCGGTTGATCACGGTGCCGTAGGCGGCGCTCTGCGGATCGACATCGATCACCGCGAGCGCGTCGGGACGTGAGCGGTCCGGCGACAGCAGCACGGTGTAGGCGATATGTTCGGGTTCTGCTTCCATCGCCAATTGCGCGGACGGATGGAACGTGGGATCGGGACGCATCGATTGCAGCATGATTTTCCTCTTCCAGTTGAAGGGCAGAAATGCCGGGAGGGACGAGGTCAGGCCAGGACGGCCGGGCATCCAGTACCCTGCGCGCCGTCCTTTGCGATGTCAATCGGTGCGCTTGTGCTTGTTGGCGCAGATCAGAGGATGCCCGCGCACGGCATGCCGCGTTCAGGGCGGCGAGAGTGGCGCGGAAGCGGACGATGCCTGCGGGGAAACGGCGCCTGCCGCCGTGGCCTGGCCCAGGCCGCCGAAGCGTTCATAAAAATAGGGGGCGGCTTCCGCGGCATTCGCGTCTTCGCGCCGCAGCGCGGCCAGCAGCCATTCCTCCGCCGGGCCGCAGACCTTGCGGTAGATGTCGCGGCAGAGCGCGTAGCTCGCATTGCCGGGCCAGTCGCCGGGCAGCAGGCTGGACGGCAGTTTGGGGTCATGCAGCTGCACCCGGCGGAACGCATGGATCAGCAGCGTGCGTATCCGGAAAGCCTGCTCCGGGCTGACCGCGCCGCCGTCGACGATGCGCGCAAGCGGCGCGAAGCGCTCGATGAAGCGCAGGTAGCCGTCGCGCACCTCGTCGAGCGCCCAGGCTTCGCCGACCGCCTCGCGCAGCGGCTTGCCGCCCGCGCCGGGCAGGTCGCGCGCAGTGACCACGAACAGCTGCTCCTGCAGGCCGAAGCGCTCCAGCAGGCCGGGAATCGCGTCCTCGTCCGGCGCCGGATGCGCATAGACGCCCGGCGCCATCATGCCGAAGCCTTCCCAGGCGAGCTGCTTGCGAAACAGCGTTCTCTCCGACGGCGCGATGTCGGCATGGGTCGCCAGCAGCAGCACCCACTGGCCGTCCCAGGCCGGCTCCAGCGGCGCATAGACCCGCCGGTAGGCCTTGCCGAAGCGCTTCAGCGCGTCATCCGTGATCGAATAGGCGCTGCGCCTGCCATTGCGCGCCGCTGCCAGCCAGCCTTCCTCGGTCAGCCGGAACACGCTGGTGCGGACCAGCCGGTCGCTCACGCCGAACGGGGCCATCAGTTCGATCAGGCTGCCCAGCCAGATCGTGCCGCCGTGCGGCGCGATGGCGTCGCCGAACAGCGTCATCAGCAGCGACTTGGCGCGCGGCGGCTCGGCGTTTTTCTGCGCCGCTATCCAGGCTGCGGCAGTGGCTTTCTCGGTCATCGTTCTGGCTTTCCATGCCGCGGGCAGGGCGTTTTGCGGTCCGGCGAATGATACAGGCCGGGCAGGCCAGCGTCCTGAAAGCGATACAAAAATAAACGTTGATTTCCAGGATCAGTATCATATACTGCATCCGGTAGCGAAACGAGGCGCCCCAAAGCGCCGACACCGGAGAACAGCTATGTATGCACAGATGGTCGACACCGGCCTCAAGCAGGTGCAGGGCCGCGAAGACCTCAGTCCCGAGGAACGGGCGTTCCAGCAGCGCATCGACGAAGGCGTCAAGATCGAGGCCAAGGACTGGATGCCCGACGCCTACCGCAAGACGCTGATCCGCCAGATCTCGCAGCATGCGCACTCGGAAATCGTCGGCCAGCTTCCGGAGGGCAACTGGGTGACCCGGGCGCCGACGCTCAAGCGCAAGGCCATCCTGCTGGCCAAGATCCAGGACGAGGCCGGCCACGGGCTCTACCTGTACAGCGCCGCCGAGACGCTGGGCGTGTCCCGCGACGAACTGCTGGCGGCGCTGCATTCGGGCAAGGCCAAGTATTCCAGCATCTTCAATTACCCGACGCTGTCGTGGGCCGACATGGGCGCGATCGGCTGGCTGGTCGACGGCTCGGCCATCATCAACCAGATCCCGCTGTGCCGCTGCTCCTACGGCCCCTATGCCCGCGCGATGATCCGGGTCTGCAAGGAAGAATCGTTCCATGCGCGCCAGGGCTACGACATCATGATGTCGCTGTGCAAAGGCACGCCCGAGCAGAAGCAAATGGCGCAGGATGCGCTGAACCGCTGGTGGTGGCCGTCGCTGATGATGTTCGGGCCGTCCGACGCCGAGTCGGTCAACAGCGCGCAGTCGGCGCAATGGCGCATCAAGCTGTTTTCCAATGACGAGCTGCGCCAGAAAATGGTCGACCAGACCGTGCCGCAGGCCGACTACCTCGGGTTGTCCATTCCCGACCCGGACCTGAAGTTCAACGAGGAAACCGGGCACTACGAGTTCGGCGAGATCGACTGGTCGGAGTTCTACGAGGTGCTGAAGGGAAACGGCCCGTGCAACCGCGAACGGCTGCGCACCCGCGTCCAGGCCTATGACAACGGCGCCTGGTTCCGCGACGCGCTGGTTGCCCATGCCGACAAGCAGAAGCAGCGCAGCGCCGACGCCCCGCGCGCCGCCTGAACCGGTTTCCGACAAAGACATTGCGAGGAGCATGCCATGAGCAAGGAATGGCCCCTGTGGGAAATCTTCATACGCAGCCAGCACGGCCTCGCGCACAAGCACGTGGGCAGCCTGCATGCGCCCGACGCCGCGATGGCGATCAACAATGCGCGCGACGTCTACACCCGGCGCAATGAAGGCGTCAGCATCTGGGCGGTGCGGGCCTCCGACATCGTCGCCAGCAGCCCGGGCGACAAGGCCGCGCTGTTCGAGCCGGCCAACAGCAAGGTCTACCGGCACCCGACATTCTTCCCGATGCCGGAAGAAGTGAAGAACCTGTGAGCCAGCGCATGCGGAACCGGGTGGAGATGGACATGGACGAGCGGAAGTTCGCATTCCTGACGCGGATGGGCGACAGCGCGCTGATCCTCAGCCAGCAGCTGTGCAAGTTGTGCGGCAAGGGCCCGGCGCTGGAGGAGGACATGGCGCTGGCCAACGTCGCGCTCGACCTGATCGGCCAGGCCAGGCTATGGCTTCAGCACGCGGCCGAGGTGCAGGGCGCGGGCGGCGACGAGGACCGGCTCGCCTTCCTGCGTGACGTGCACCAGTTCCGCAACTTCCTGCTGGTCGAGCAGCCCAACGGCAGCTATGCCGACACGCTGATGCGCCAGTTCTTCTTCGACACCTGGCATTACTTCCGGCTGCAGGCGCTGTCGCAGTCCACCGATGCGCGCATCGCCGAGATCGCTCAGAAGTCGATCAAGGAGGTGACCTATCACGTGCGCCGCACCGGCGACCTGATCGTGCGCCTGGGCGACGGCACCGAGGAAAGCCACGCCAGGGTGCAGGCCGCGGCCAATGAACTCTGGATGTACACCGGCGAAATGTTCGAGGCCGACCAGGTGGAGCTGGCAGAAGCCGCCGCTTGCGGCGTCGCGCCGGCGTCCGGACTGCGCCAGCCTTGGCTGGACCATGTCGGACAGGTGTTCGCGGAAGCCACGCTGACGATGCCGTCGCCGGACGCCTGGATGCAGAAGGGCGGCCTGCAGGGAAGGCACACCGAGCAGCTGGGCTATATCCTGGCCGAGATGCAGTTCCTGCAGCGCGCGTATCCCGCGGCGCAGTGGTAGGGGCCGACGATGAACGCCGCCGCCGAACTGGACATCGGGCCCGACCAGGTATGGGGCTGGCTGGCCGAGGTCAGCGACCCGGAGATCCCGGTCATCTCGGTGGTGGACCTCGGCATCGTGCGCGAGGTGACGGTCGGCGCCGCCGGTCCGGCAAGCTGCACGGTGACGATCACGCCGACCTATTCGGGCTGCCCGGCAATGGAAGTCATTGCGCAGGATATCGACAGCGCATTGAGGCGGCATGGTCTGCTGCAGGTGACGATAGAAACCCGGCTGGCGCCGGCCTGGACCACCGACTGGATGTCGGCCGCCGGCCGCGAGAAGCTGAAGGGCTACGGCATCGCGCCGCCGGCGCAGCAGGTGGTGGACATCAGCGGCATCCTGCGCCGGTCGCGCGCGGAGCCGGCGGTCGCATGCCCGAACTGCGGTTCCGCCCGGACCCGGCTGGTCAGCCAGTTCGGCTCGACCGCCTGCAAGGCGCTGTACCGCTGCGACGACTGCCTGGAACCCTTCGATTATTTCAAATGCCACTGATGCCGCCCGGACGCGAACGCTGCGCCGGCACGAACCCTGCACGGAGCCTGCGATGAGCAAATTCTATCCACTGACCGTCTCCCGCGTGGCGCAGGAAACGCGGGACGCGATCGCGGTGTCGCTGCAGGTGCCGGACCAGCTGAAGGACAGTTTCGCGTTCACCCAGGGACAGCACCTGACGCTGCGCACCCGCATCGGCGGCGAGGACGTGCGGCGCTCCTATTCGATCTGCTCCGGCGTCCATGACGGCCAGCTGCGGGTCGCCATCAAGCGCACGCCCGGCGGCCTGTTTTCGACCTGGGCGAATGACATGCTGAAAGCCGGCGACCAGATCGAGGTGATGCCGCCGATGGGGCATTTCAATGTGCCGCTGTCGGCCGAGCACCGCCGGCATTACCTGGCCTTCGTCGCCGGCAGCGGCATCACGCCGATGCTGTCCATCGTCAAGACCACGCTGGCGTCCGAGCCGCACAGCAGCTTCACGCTGTTTTACGGCAACCGCGCATCGTCCACCGTACTCTTCCGGGAAGAGCTGGCGGAACTGAAGGACACCTATCTGCAGCGGCTGCAGGTGGTGTACGTGATGAGCCGCGAGCAGCAGGACATCGACCTGTTCAACGGCCGCATCACGAAGGAAAAATGCGCGCAGTTCTTCCGGCACTGGATAGACCTGGCCGACATCGACTATGCGTTCACCTGCGGCCCGGAGGACATGATGCGCCAGGTGTCGGAGGCGCTGCAGGAGCATGGCCTGGCCCGGGACCATATCAAGATGGAGCTGTTCGCGTCCAGCATACCGAAGCACAGGCATGTCGCCCGCGCCGGCATCTCGCCCGAGGCCAGGGAATGCGAGGTCACGGTGATCGTCGACGGCAGCCATGCCAGCTTCACGATGGAGAAGGACCGCGAGTCGATACTCGACGCCGGCCTGCGCCATGGCATCGACATGCGCTACTCGTGCAAGGGCGGCGTCTGCTCGACCTGCCGCTGCAAGGTGCTCGACGGCAAGGTGGACATGGACGTCAACTATGCGCTGGAGGACTACGAGATCGCCCGCGGCTTCGTGCTGAGCTGCCAGAGCTACCCGGTGAGCGACAGGGTGACGATCGACTTCGACCAGGACACTTGAGAAGAAAGCGTAAGCCCAACGCCCAACAAGAGGAGACGTATGAACTATAAAAACATCCTGTTCGACATCAGCGACGGCATTGCCACGCTGACCCTGAACCGGCCCGACAAGCTCAACAGCTTCACCGCCGAAATGCACGGCGAGGTGCGCCTGGCGCTGGAACAGGTGGCGGCCGACCGCTCGGCCCGCGTGCTGGTGCTGACCGGGGCCGGCCGCGGCTTCTGCGCCGGCCAGGACCTCGGCGACCGCGCGGTGGCGCCGGGCGGCGCGCCGGTGGACCTCGGCGAGTCGGTGGAAAAATATTACGCGCCGCTGGTGCTGTCGCTGCGCGCGCTGCCGATGCCCGTCATCTGCGCGGTCAATGGCGTGGCCGCCGGCGCCGGCGCCAACATCGCGCTGGCCTGCGACATCGTCATTGCCGCGCGCTCCGCCAGCTTCAACGAAGTCTTCTGCAAGCTGGGCCTGATACCGGACACCGGCGGCACCTATTTCCTGCCGCGGCTGATCGGCTCGGCCCGCGCAACCGGGCTGGCCATGCTGGGCGACAGGCTCAGCGCGGAGCGGGCCGAGCAATGGGGGCTGATCTGGAAATGCGTGGACGATGCGGCGCTCGCCGGCGAAGTGGCTGCGCTTGCGAGGCATTTCGCTACCGCGCCGACGCTGGGCCTGGCGCGCGCCAAGCAGGCGCTGCAGGCCAGCGGCCTCAATACGCTCGAGCAGCAGCTGGCGCTGGAGGCCGGCATGATGCGCGAGCTGGGCTATACCGAGGATTATCGCGAGGGCGTCAGCGCCTTCATGGAAAAACGCAGTCCTGCTTTCAAGGGGAAATGATGGCGCAGATGACACCCCAGGCGCTGGCCGAAGCGGTGGCGGACGCGATGTATGCGCGCGACCCGGCGGTGCGCGCTTTCGGCATCCGCGTCGAAGCGGTAGCGCCCGGCTATGCGCGCCTGTCGATGCCGGTGCGGGACGACATGCTGAACGGCCACGGCTTTTGCCACGGCGGCCTGATCTTCACGCTGGCCGACAGCGCATTCGCCTACGCCTGCAACAGCCGCAACCAGAACACCGTGGCGTCCGGCTGCACCATCGATTACCTCGCGCCCGGCGCGGCGGGCGACGTGCTCAACGCCGAAGCGGTCGAACAGTCGCTGGCTGGCCGCACCGGCGTCTATGACGTCATGGTGCGCAACCAGGACGGCAAGCGGGTCGCGCTGTTCCGGGGCAGGTCGCACAGCATCAAGGGCGGCATCCTGGAAGGCAGCGCGTGACCAGTTGACGCCATTCGCCGCGACGGAAGAGAGCTAGAAGGGGCCGGCAACGCCTTGCGCTGCGCATGCCGCGCGCAAGGAAACGAGCCCCGGGATTGATCAAGCGATAAAGCGATAAAGGAGACCGCAAATGGTGCAACGCACGCCGCGTCCGGGCGAACTGGACCCGATCGAGACCGCAAGCCGCGACGAACTGCAGGCGCTGCAGCTCGAACGGCTCCGATGGAGCCTCGGCCATGCGTATGACAACGTGCCGCATTACCGCAAGGCCTTCGACGCCGCCGGCGTCCATCCGTCCGACCTGAAGACGCTGGCCGACCTGGCGAAGTTTCCGTTCACGACCAAGGGCGACCTCAGGAACAATTACCCGTTCGGCATGTTCGCGGTGCCGCGCGAACGCGTCGCCCGCATCCATGCGTCCAGCGGCACCACCGGCAAGCCGACTGTGGTCGGCTATACGCTGAAGGACATCGACACCTGGTCCGACGTGGTCGCGCGCTCGATCCGCGCCGCCGGCGGGCGCGCCGGCGACCTGGTGCATGTCGCTTACGGCTATGGCCTGTTCACCGGCGGCCTGGGCGCGCATTACGGCGCCGAGCGGCTGGGCTGCACGGTGATACCGATGTCGGGCGGGCAGACCGAGAAGCAGGTGCAGCTGATCCAGGACTTCAGGCCGTCCATCATCATGGTCACGCCGTCCTACATGCTCAACATCGTCGAGGAGTTCGGCCGCCAGGGGCTGGACGCCGCCGCGAGTTCGCTGAAGGTCGGCATCTTCGGCGCGGAGCCGTGGACCGATGCGATGCGCGCGGAAATCGAGGCGCGCGCCGGCCTCGACGCGGTCGACATCTACGGCCTGTCCGAAGTGATGGGGCCGGGCGTCGCGTCCGAATGCGTCGAAAGCAAGGATGGCCCGGTGATCTGGGAAGACCATTTCTACCCGGAGATCGTCGACCCCATCACCGGCGAAGTGATGCCCGAGGGCCAGCCGGGCGAGCTGGTGTTCACCTCGCTGACCAAGGAAGCGCTGCCCATCGTCCGCTACCGCACGCGCGACCTGACCGCGCTGCTGCCGCCGACCTCGCGCTCGATGCGCAGGATGGGCAAGATCACCGGCCGCTCGGACGACATGCTGATCATCCGCGGCGTCAACATGTTCCCGACCCAGATCGAGGAGCTGATCCTGGCCATGCCCAGCCTGGCGCCGATCTACCAGATCGTCGTCACCCGCGACGGCTACCTGGACCAGGTGGAAGTGGTCGCGGAAACCCGTCCGGACGCCGGGCCGCTGTCGGCCGCCGACAATGACGCGCTGAGCCGCGAACTCCAGCACCGGATCAAGACCCATGTCGGCATCAGCACCCGCGTCTCCATCCTCGGCGCCGACCAGATAGAACGCAGCCTGGTCGGCAAGGCCAGGCGCGTCATCGACAAGCGGCCCAAGGGCGCGCCCGCAATGACGGCGGGCGCCGTGCAATAGGGAACCGGCCGCGGCGGATTCGCCGGCCGGTCGTCCGCAAGGCCTGCGGCACGCTGGAATGCCGGCAAGGTGGCCATGCATAGGCTGGCTACGGGTAACCGCACGGCATGGCCGCTCGGAATGTGTCCTTGGCAGCCCATTCCAAAAAAATAATGCAAATTTTGAACTTTTGCCAAAACGGCTCCTCATATACTGTACATAAACACAGTTAAATTGAAGGAGCAAAGATGGACAAGCATACCCAGGACCAGGCAGAACACAGCAATATGGTGAAGGACCCGAAGGACTGGACCACCGGCGACGAACCGATGACCGGCGCCCAGAAGTCCTATCTCAAGACCCTGTCCGAGGAAGCCGGCGTGGATGCGCCGGAAGACCTGACCAAGGCCGAGGCGGCGCAGCAGATCGACGCGCTGCAGAAAAAGACCGGCCGCGGCAAGGACTGAGCAGGAAAGCCGGCGGAGCCGCGGTTCGGCGACGAACCCGGCCGGCTGTCTGGTCTGCGGCAGGTGTTTCAAACCGGTTCGCTTGCCCGCGAACGGCTGCCGAATGTCCCGCAAACAAGGGACGCATCGATGGCGCAACAGCACATGTCCCCGCCCCGGCCAGCCGCGGCGGGGATCTTGCCGTAGGCGGCCGACACCGCTGCGGCGCCGCGCTCCATCCTCCGTCGCGGCATGCCATGCGAGCCGGCATGCATCCGGCCCGCGTCGGCTTGAACCATCCCGATGCGCAACGTGCCGTGAAAATTCGTAGGGTGTAATGCGCTGCGCTTATTACACCCTACGAGCCAACGAGCCAACGAGCCACGTTAACGAATCGGGACCATCGATCTCGTCCGGTACGCCATGACGGGGGATGGGTATCAGATCTGCTTGCGGCCGCCGATGATGATCCACGGGTGCCGAAGCGGTCGACCAGCATGCCGAATACCTCGCGGGCCTGCGTCGCGTCGGGATAGGTGAGCCTCAGCGAGAACCCCGTCATGTCCACACAGCGGCCGTAGCCAGGCATTGCACCGCAGGCCATCAGCCCGCCGTCGTCCGGCACCCGCCCGTCCGGCCGCTAGCGACCGGACGCCATCCTCTCCAGCGCCTTCCTGACCTTGTCCGCGGTGAAGGGCGGCGCATGAAACCGGACGCCCGTTGCGTCATATAGCGCGTTCGCCACCGCTGCTGCGCCGGGCACCGACGCCGACTCGCCGGCGCCCAGCGGCGGCTCTTCCTGGCGCGGCATCAGCAGCACGTCGATTTCCGGCAGCTCGGGGAAGCCCAGCAGCGGGTAGCTGCCCCATTCGCGGTTCTCGACGCCGCTGGCGTCGAAGCTGACTTCCTCCTTCAACACCCGGCTCAGCGCCTGGATCACATTGCCATGGACCTGGTGCCGCACGCCGTCGGGGTTGATCATCATGCCGGTGTCCTGGCCGACCACGACCCGGCTGATCCGGATGCGGCCGGTGGCGGCATCGACTTCGAGGTCCACCACCCAGGCCGACCATGCCGCGCCGAAGCCCGGGAACTTGCTGTGCACGTAGCGCGCATAGGCGACGCCGCGGCCGCGGAGCATGCCTTGCTGCGCCTGGCCGCGGCTGCCCTTCGCCTGCGCGGTCCACTGCGCCCGTTCGCCGACGGCCTGGAGCAGCGCGGCGGCGCGCGCATCGGGCAGGTGCGCAAGCCGGTACTGCAGCGGGTCGGCGCCGGCAAGCTGCGCAAGCTCGTCGATGAAGCATTCATGCGCAAAGGAATTGGGCAGCGCCGACACGCCGCGCAGCCAGGCCGAGCGGACGATGGCCGGGGTGTCGTCGCAGGCGATGCGGGTATGCGGATAGCGGTAGGGCGGCACCGCGGTGCGGTCGCCCATCTGCAGCGTGCGCGGGTCGGCCGGCACGGCGCCGGTCAGCAGCAGCGCCAGCGTCGGCGCGTCGTTGGACGGATAGCGGGTCAGGAAGTCGTATGACCATGGCGCGCCGGAGGCGTCGATCGCGCCGCTCACCTGCATCAGCTGCGCCGCGCCCTTCGGCTCCCACTGGTGCTCCTGCTGCCTGGTCAGCTGCACGCGCACCGGCCGGCCGACCGCGCGCGACAGCAGCGCCGCGTCGGCGCTGACATCGTCGGCGCAATTGCGGCCATAGCAGCCCGACGCTTCCATGCGGACGATGTCGATGCTGCCTTCATCGAGGCCGAGCAGCCGCGCGAGGTCGATGCGCAGCACGTGCGGGTTTTGCGTGCCGGACCAGACGGTGAGCCGGCCATCGCGCCAGTCGGCCAGTGCGCATGACGGCCCGATCGATCCATGCAGCTGGTACGGCCAGACATAGGTGCGTACCAGTTGCCGCGCGCCGGCCGGCAGCGGCGCGCCGATGTCCCCGTCCGCCGCCAGCGGCCGGCGTTCCGCCGGCGCCGCGCGCAGCGTGGCCTCCAGGTCGTCCATCGCCGGCAGCGGCGGCACGGGCCGCCAGCGTGCCTTCAGCCGGAGCGCCGCCTGCGCCGCATGTTCCTCGCGCTCGGCGACGATGCCGATGAAGTCGCCCGCGGTGACCACGTCGACGATGCCGGGTATGCCGGCAAGGCTGTCGCGGTCGATGGACTCCAGGCTGCGGCCGACATGGCTGCCGCTGTCCTGCCCGGCATAAGGAGGACGGACCACGCGGCCATGCAGCATGCCGGGCAGCCGCATGTCATGGACGAAAGTCAGCCGGCCGGCGGCCTTGCCGGGAATGTCGACCCGGGGCGCATGCTGGCCGACGACGCGGTACCGGTCGACGGGCTTGGTCGGCATGCCCTCGTCCAGCGCCAGCTCGATGTGCCTGCCGTCGAGCAGGTCCGCGTGGCCTGCCTGCATGCCCGGCTTCGACTCGCTGCGATAGATGCCGGCGTCGGCCCGCACGTCGCCGGCCGGAACGCCCAGCCATTGCGCCGCCAGTTCGCGCAGCTGCCATGCAGCCTGGGCCGCGGCCCTGCGCAGCGGGATGGCTGAAATCTGTATCGTCGCGCTCGCAATGGTCGGCCCTTGGTTGGGCGCGCAGCCGGTGTGGCCGAGCACCACCCGCACCGCCGACACGGGCATGTCGAGCTCCTCGGCCACGATCTGCCCCAGCGCGGTTCGGATGCCGGTGCCGAGGTCGACATGGCCATTGAACGCGAGCACGTCGCCGCTGGCCAGCACCGCGACGAAGATGTCCGGGTCGGCCTGCAGGTAATCGGAGGCCGCGCCCGGCTGCCCCGGCGCCGGCTTCGGCGCAGGCGCGGCGGCGCGGGTGATCAGCAGCACGCCGGGGGTTTGCAGCAGGCGGCTGCGGGTCCATGGATGGTTGTCATGCATCGGCGTTGGCCTTGCTCGCTTGGTGTAGTGCATACACTATATATATAGGCAAATGAATACGCTGTCCAGCGTCTCGCGCAGGCAGGCAAATGCCCATTGTCACATCGAGGTGCGTCGCCAATTTAGCTGCACTGAATCAAGGCATTCTTCGCTGCGCTGCACCAGTAAAAAGCTTTCCCGGCAATCGGCAATGCGATGCTTTACTTCAAAAAAAACAGCGTGTACACTTTATTTCAATCGAGGCGCAATGGCGTCTCCCACCGTACCGTTCGAGGAGCGTCATTGTGCAGAAATCACCGCGGATCGCAGTCATCGGCGCCGGACTGGGCGGCGCAGCCGCCACCTCGCTGCTGGACAAGGCCGGCTTCAATGTCCGGGTCTACGAGCAGGCGCCGGGATTCGCCCGGCTCGGCGCCGGCATCCACGTCGGCCCCAACGTGATGAAGGTGATGGAGCGCATCGGCATTGCCGACGCGCTCAACAGCACCGGCTGTCATCCCGATTACTGGTACAGCCGCGACTGGAAGACCGGCGAGGTCATCGCGCAGATACCGCTGGGCGACTACGCGCTCAGCCATTACGGCTCGAGCTACCTGACCGTGCACCGCGGCGACTTCCATGAGCTCCTGGTGAAAGCCATTCCGTCCGACCGGCTGGCCTTCAACAAGAAGCTGTCGAAGATCGACGACCGCGGCGACGTGGTCATGCTGCATTTCACCGACGGCAGCACCGAGGAAGCCGACATCGTCATCGGCGCCGACGGCATCAACTCCAAGGTGCGCGACACCCTGCTCGGCGAAGCGCTGCCGAAGTACACCGGGTATGTCGGCCACCGGGCCGTGTTCCCGATCTCGTCGGTCCGGGATTTTCAGCATGACATGTGCACCAAGTGGTGGTCGGACGACCGGCACATGATGGTGTACTTCGTCACCGGAAAGAAGGACGAGATCTACTACGTGACCGGCGTGCCGGAAGAGACCTGGGACATGAGCAAGAGCTGGGTGCCGAGCAGCAAGGATGAAATGCGGGCCGCGTTCGACGGCTGGCACCAGGGCGTGCAATCGCTGATCGACGCCACGCAGGAAGTCACCAAGTGGCCGCTGCTGGAGCGCGACCCGCTGCCGCTGTGGAGCCGCGGCCGCCTCGTGATGCTGGGCGACGCCTGCCACCCGATGAAGCCGCACATGGCCCAGGGCGCGGCAATGGCCATCGAGGATGCGGCAATGCTGGTGCGCTGCTTCAGCGAGGCCGGGCTGGACGACCATGCCGCCGCCTTTGCGCTGTATGAAGCGAACCGCGCCGAGCGCGCCGGGCGGGTGCAGCTGGTCTCGCATAACAACACCTGGCTGCGCACCAATGAAAACCCCGACTGGTGCTTCGGCTACGACGTATTCAACGTGCCGCTGGTCAGCCCGGCGGCATCGGTCTGAGCCGCGGCGTTCCCGGAAGCGCCTGCACCATGTCCGCCGGCACCAGCCTCGTCGTCAACGGGCAGGCGCACCGACTGGACCTCGACGCCCGCACGCCGCTGCTGTACGTGCTGCGCAACGACCTTGAACTCAACGGCCCCAAGTATGGCTGCGGCCTCGGCCAGTGCGGCGCCTGCGCGGTGCTGGTCGACGGCGTCGCCGCCCGCTCCTGCGTGCTGCCGCTGCAGGCGGTGGCGGGGCGCAGCGTGACGACGCTGGAGGGACTGGGGCGGGACGGCGCGCCCGATCCGGTGCAGCGCGCCTTCATCATCGAGGAAGCGGCCCAGTGCGGCTACTGCCTCAATGGCATGATCGTCACCGCCCATGCTTTCCTGGCCGCCAACCCGTCGCCCACCGAGGCCGAGGTGCGCGAGGCGCTGCGTTTCAACCTGTGCCGCTGCGGCACCCATGTCGAGATCGTGCGCGCCGTCATGCTCGCCGCGCGGCTGCTGGCCGAGGACCGCGGCGGATGACGCGCCAGGCGCCGACGCCGCCGTTGCCCGTGGGGGCGGCGCTGCTCCATGGCGCGGTGGCGCGGCCGCCGCAGATCGACTGGAACACCAGCCCGCCGCAAAGCGCCCGGCTGCTGCACGTCGACGCCGACGCGGCGCGCGCGCTGCCCGGCGTCGTCGACGTGGTGGTGCGCGGCGACTTCGTCGGCGTCGTCGCGACCACGGCCGAGGCGGCCGCCCAAGCCGTGGAACGGCTGCGCCTGCGCTGGCGCGCGCCGACGCCCGGGCCGGCGGCCGGCAGTCCGCTGCCCGTCGCCGTGCTGGCCGAGCGGGGCGACGCGGACCGGGTTGGCGCGGTCGAGGTGGAGGCCGAGTACCGCTGGCCCCTCGCGGCATCCCCCGGCAGCACATGGGCGACGGCGCGCTTCGACGGCGATGGCCTGATGGTATGGGCGCCGGTCGATCCGGCAGCCGGCCTGCGCGCCGAACTCGCCGCGCTGGCCGGTCTGCCGGTGGACCGGGTGCGGGTCGCCTGCATCGAGGGCGATGCGTCCTGCGCGGAAGCCCGGCATGCGGCGGCCGATGCGGTCCTGCTCGCGCAGGCGGCGGGCCACCCGGTGCAGGTGAGGCTGACGCCCGCGCAGGTGCAGGTCGGCGACGGCTACCTGTTCGCCAGCCGGGTCCGCGCGGCGCTGGGCGCTGGCCATCGGCTCCTTGCCTATGAGATGACCACCGGCGCGCCGCCGCCGTCCGCGCCGCCGCTGGCCCTGCTGCTGGCCGGCATTGCCAGTCCCGCCAGCCAGATCGCCGCGGCATCCCGTTTCGCGGCGCCGCCGTATGCCTATCCCGGCATGCGCATCAGCGCCGTCGCGACGCCGGGCGCCGCGCCGCTGGCCGACCCCGCGCCCGGCATCGCGGCCGCGCAGGTATTCGCCCACGAGTCGCAGATGGACGCGCTGTCGCTTGCGGCCGGTGTCGACCCGGTGGCGATGCGGCTGGACGCCATCGCCGACGACCGGGGCCGCGCGCTGGTGCGCGACGTCGCCGCACGCGCCGGCTGGACCGGGCGCAGCGGGCAGCGCCCGCAGGCCGGGGTCGCAAGCGGCCGCGGCTTCGCCTACGCCGGCGTGCTGGAGGCGGATGCCGGCATCGACGCCGGCCATGCCGCCTGGGTGGTCGATGTGTCGGTGGACCTGTCGACCGGCGAGATCGGCATCGCGCGCGTCGTGGTCGGGCACGAGGCCGCCGCGCCGGACACGGCACTGCCCGCGTCCG
The DNA here is from genome assembly GCF_900182955.1 of Noviherbaspirillum suwonense. GTDB lineage: Bacteria > Pseudomonadota > Gammaproteobacteria > Burkholderiales > Burkholderiaceae_D > Noviherbaspirillum_A > Noviherbaspirillum_A suwonense. The sequence goes on from NZ_FXUL01000031.1 coordinate 70,184, forward strand.
CCAGCCTGCTCGAAGGCGCAGCGCGCGCGGAAGCCGGCCGGCTCACCGCGGACGCGCCCGCATTCGACGCCTGGGGCCTGGCGACGCGTGCGCCGGACGATGCGGGCCGTACCGTGGCCATGCCCGGCCCGCCGCAGAACCCGACCGTATTGCGCGGCGCCGGCATCGCGATGCTGCCGGCCGCCGCGGCGGTGGCCAACGCGATATTCGACGCGACCGGCGTCCGCATGCGCGAGCCGCCCTTCAGCGCCGCCCGCCTTCGGGCCGCCCTGTCGGCCCCGGCGAAGAAGCCGTTCCGCGGCGCGCGCCTGCTGGCCGGCGCCGGCGCGGGCATCGCCGCCGCAGCCGCGCTGCTCGCCGCGGTCTCGCCCTGGCCCGCGCCGATCGCGCCGGTTGCGCCGCCGCCGCCCGGCTTCTATTCGGCGCAGACGATAGAGCGCGGCCGCCTGGTGGCGGCCGCCGGCGACTGCGTGGTCTGCCATACCGCGCCGGACGGCCGCCCCAATGCCGGCGGCCTCGCGCTCGACACGCCGTTCGGCACCATCTACAGCACCAACATCACGCCCGACTTGCAAAGCGGCATCGGCGCCTGGTCCTATGCCGCGTTCGAGCGTGCCATGCGGGACGGTGTGCACCGCGACGGTCGCCGGCTGTACCCGGCCTTCCCGTACACCGCCTTCGCCAGGGTCACCGACGCCGACATGCAGTCGCTGTACGCCTACCTGATGGCGCAGCCGCCGGTGCCCGCGACGCCGCCCGAGACCCGGCTGGCGTTCCCGTTCAGCGCGCGCCCGCTGATGGCAGGCTGGAACCTGCTGTTCCACCGCAACGCGCCCTTCGCGCCCGACCCGGCAAAGTCGGTCGAATGGAATCGCGGCGCCTACCTTGCCGAGGGACTGGGCCATTGCAGCGCCTGCCATTCGCCGCGCAATGCGCTCGGCGCGGAACGCGGCGGCAAGGCCTACCTCGGCGGCGGCCATGCCGAAGGATGGGATGCGCCCGCCCTCAATGCGCTGTCCGCCGCGCCCATCCCCTGGACCCGCGACGCCCTGTACCGCTACCTGCGCGACGGCTACGCGCCGCTGCACGGCCCCGCCGCCGGCCCGATGGCGCCCGTGGTCGAAGGCCTGTCCGCGCTGCCCGACAGCGACGTGATGGCGATCGCCACCTATATCGCCTCCTTCACGTCCTCCGGCTCGACCGACACCCCCGCAGCGCAGGCCGCCGCCATCCGGCAGCGCAGCCAGTCCGCCGCCGCGACGCTGACCGGCGCGGGCGCCAACCTCTTCGCCGGCGCCTGCGCGGTCTGCCACCAGGCCGGGCAGGGCGCGCCGGTCTTCGGCGAAAAGGTCCCGCTTGCGTTGAACACCAACCTGCACGGTGCGCGTGCCGACAACCTGGTGCAGGTGCTGATGCATGGGGTGTCCACGACGGCGTCCAGCCAGGTCGGGGCCATGCCCGGTTTTGCCGACAGCCTGTCGGACCGGCAGATGGTCACGCTTGTCGAATACCTGCGGGGGTTGTATGCGCCTGACAAGCCGGCGTGGGGGGATGTTGCGGCGACGGTCGCGCGGGTCAGGGCCGGGGGGAAGTGATGGTGGTGTGGCGCTATCGAGCGCGGGGCGAAGGGTGGGATGGCTTGCGGTGATCACAGGCGGTGTGGGGCCACGCAGCGACGGTTGCAGTTGCAGTTAGCTCCGCGCAGCGACGGTTGCGGTTGACGTTCCGCGTAGCGACCGTTGCCGTTGCTGTTGCCGTTAGCGCCGCGCAGCGACGGTTGCTGTTGCTGTTGCTGTTGCTGTTGCAGTTGCAGTTGCTGTTGCTGTTGCTGTTGCTGTTGCAGTTGCTGCTGCAGTTGCTGTTGCAGTTGCTGCTGCAGTTGCTGTTGCTGTTGCCGTTGCTTGTGAAGTGGCCGTGGCCGTTGCAGTGAATCCCCGTTAGATGGCGACGCGTCGCCAGCGCCTGAAACGGATAAAGAAGCGTCCGCTGTCTGAGCGAAGCGAGTTTCGGAC
>NZ_FXUL01000032.1 GCF_900182955.1 Noviherbaspirillum suwonense
GATTTCTTCCCGAAGGCATAGGTCTATCCATAGCAGTATTCCTAGTCGTTAGTTTAAGGAATACCGGCGGTCCGGGGAATCATGGGGCTACTTCAGGAATTTAAGGTGCGAGACTTGGGGGATCCAAGGCGAGACCAGCATGCGAAGGAGTTGCTAACGCTGTTGGCGGCAAAGCCCAGCGAGAGCATTCCTGGCGCATGCGACGGCGGTCCTCCTCATTGGTACTTGGTGACGAGGAAAATGGCCGGATACGTTTTCAAGAGCCTTTGACGTAATAGCCCCCGAGTGTTGGCGGCGCCTTGACGTCTCCCGCCGTTATCCCGACGCTTCCGCCGTGATCGATCACCCGTCGACGGGCGCCACCCAAGGATACGGCCACACGCGGGTAAAGATCCTCGAGTTCCGGATACGTCTCGACCAACCATGCAGGGAAAGCGGCCGCCTGGGCCAATTTGAGAACTTTCCCGTTGATCTCAATCTCGCCTTCCGCGAGATCTCTCACCATCGGAAGCGTCGCGCCGCCGCCCGTCAGCGCAACGGCGAGTCTGCCGTTGGGCGCGCCGGCGATGAAACTTTTGTCGACAGACGCCAAAATCTCTTTCATACAGGTGCGAAGGGACGCCGAGAAGCTCGCTACCTGCTGTAACCCCAGGAATTCCTCGCGAGTCACTTCTACGACGTCGCCGTTGAAGAGCGAGACGGAGACTACGCCGTCGTTGAAGAGAGCTTCCTTATAGTCGCGCAGGTTGAGCTGGAGTGCACCGAGGATGTTGATCCAATATGGGTGGCGGGAATCAATGCCGGCTTTCTTCAGCACGATGCTTTTCAACAAATTGTCAAGATGATTGCCAGCTTCGGTGAGCCCGCGCGCGGAGTTTCTTACTTCGAAGGCAGATGCCCTGCCAGTTTCATCGTTGAAACCGAGACGAAACAAGCTGAAGTCGCTAGTGCCAGCGCCAACATCCACGACCATGACCAACGAATTGGCAGCCGCCTTCCAGCTCAACAAGGCGCCGGCCACCCCAAGCGGCTCGGTGACAGCCTTGTCAATGAATCCCGACGTGGCCTCTACATTGCCCGCCGCCGAAGCGGCCTTCATGAATTCGGCCAGATCAATGCCGTCCGCAATACGGGTAGCGAAGGTGTCCGCGAGTATCTGGGCTTCGAAAAGCATCCGTTTCAAGTCCTGCGCCGTCTTTCTCGATTTCGCGCCATCAAAGCACGGCATGGCGAATCGGCGCGAGATATTTCGTTCGTAGCCCAAGTCGTCAAGGCACTGGTTCATTGTCCAAGTGAGGAATGTCAAATAAGCCAAGATCATGTCCCGGTATGTGATGGTAACGTCCGTCGGATTAAATTGACCGGCCACCCTGTCGCCAAATCCTTCCTCCGAGAGATATCGTTTGACGTTATCGATTCTCTGTCGCTTCCCATCGAGACCCTCGACTTGCGAGCGCTGGACCGCTTGCGCCCCAAACCATAACAAACCATCGTTATCGATGTAGACCGAGGACACCAGCATCTCCTCGCTGATCTCCTCTTGGTCTCCCGGCCTGCCCAACTTGAGCACGTCTATTTCCTCGTAGGGCCGGTTGGCAGTCTCATCGCTGACAAGCGTCACCTTCGACATCGCGGTGCCGAAATCGATGCAGACACGTCTATCCGTCCCGGGCGCTGGCAGCGATAGACAACTTAGGTCTAGGAACGGCGCCTCATCCTCTGGAATCGGCCCTTTATCCGTGCCAGAGGTCGAGCGTTCTACCAAGATAACAGGCCTCTCCACGGAGGAAGCCTCGAAGCCTTCACTCTTCAGAGCGGGCCTTGGAACGAGCGCCGGCGCGGGCTCGACCTCCTGCGGATGCAGTGGTTCGCCCAAGCCAAGCGCCCGCAGCCCGGACCGCAGCGCTTCGATCTCGTCCTCGGTGATTGTCCCTGACAACAGGCCGGACCCATCCTCCTGTGGTCGTATCCGCTTAAGCAGGTTTTTGAGCAGAATGTGAGCTTCGGACGTGTCCATTATCTCTTCTTATTCCTTGTTGTTAGTCGTTCGCGGGCTCGACCCACGGCTTCACCAGCGTTTTTATCTTGCCCGCAAATTCCTTCTGGATGCCTTCCCGCACGATTCGCACGTGCCTGACCCCTGGCCTGGATCCTCCCAGCAACTCATGCTGCAAGGGGTTGTATTCGATCACTGCATCAAGCAAGCTGGTCTTTGATAGCCGGCGCATGCGGGCCAACTGCGTGGCTATGCGCGCCATATCTTTATAGGCCACGGCGGCCCGCTTGACGGTCGACGCCAATGGCGGCTCCGATATTTCAAGCTGTGGGACAACGGCGCGCTCAAGCTTGTCCATCGTTTCCTTGCATGCCTCTACCTCGATCAACAGCGCCCCTATCTGCTGGTCCTCTCCGTTCCCGATCTGATGATTGACCTCCCGTTGAACTTGCTGAACTGCGCCCACGCTCACCCACCAGGCGCGAATTTCGGGATCCAGATCGTGCAGTTCGGCGAAATACGCACTCATCGACCTCGCCGCCTGCTCCCGGCTGGAGAACACGACCTCTAGCGCCGTTGCGATATCTTTATCGGTGCGATTTTGACGAGCAAGCACCAGCGCCGATTCCTGAACGCATTGACGAATCTTCAACAACACCTCGGACTTGCCAAGGTACCGGGACCATTGGTCGCGACCGACCAATGATTTTGCGCGTTCCAGTGGCTGATAGGTTTCGGCGACGAACGCATTGGAAAATCTCAGTTCCACCACTCTGAGCGCCATCGCCAGCGCATTGTCGACGATGTTGAAAACGAGTTGTTCCTCCGTGGAAGCCCTAGCCGCGTTTAGTAGCACCGCCATCCAGGCGGACAACGCGGCGCCGGGGCGCGGCCCAATCGGTCCGGACCAGCCGCGGACAACTTCCAGCCAGATGGACGAGACGTCGGCCGCGCGCCGCAATTGGCCGTCGGTACCCACGCCCTGTTTAACCATCGCCGCAGTGACGGCGTGCCACGCCGACGCCAAGTCGCCCGAACGGCCGATCGCGGTTTGCAAGAGGACTTTACGCGCGTTTTCCGCAGTGTTGATTGCGAACGCTTCGTTAAAGCAGTAGTCCGTCACCCACGGATTTTCGACATACTGCAAGCTCAACGATGCGTAGTATTTTTCCTTGCCCTGCAGTTTGTCGATAGCGCCTGGTCGACGCGCGAGAACTCGCGGAATCGCGTCGATGACGGCACGGGATTGCGCACTTCCAAGCACGCTCGCGAGCCGTCCAAGCGCGGCTCCAGCTAGCAGCCCCGAATCCTCTTCTGTTCCCTCGCCCAGTCGAGTTATCGCGTCGATTGTCACGCGCAAATCCTCGTCTCTTTTCAGAAGCGAGTGGATGGTCTGCCGCGCCATACTGTTGGTTAGGATTTCGTTCAGGTCCCGGAGGCTTCGCGCCTCCCGGATGCTGGCCAGTTGCTTATCCCAGTTGTCGGAATATGTCTGATCTTTGTTTTCCATAGCGGCAGTTAAAATTAACCCATCTATACTCATGCTTTCCAATTGGAAAATCAATAACTTTCAGCGAATGCAGACCAGAATCACATCCACCGGAAATCGCATCCCTTTCGTATTCAGCATGGCCGCCTGCTCATTTTTCAAAGACGACAGTCTACCGGACAACAGAAGTCTCCTCGCCCTCACTTTCAAAAATACAATGGGTTTCATCAAGACCAAACAGCGTACGCGATTCGCCGTCGACGACCAGTTTCCGGGCTCGTGATGTGGTTGGTTGGTTCATTCGTCTTATCAATAGCAATAGGCGCCATTTGTTTTTTTCACAAGTATGCGAAAGATGCACGATATGGAACCGCGTTGAGATAGCCTGCGGCACAGGCAGCGATCTTGGTCAGGTGCGGCATTATCGACGCGTGACAGACAGACAACGCTGGACTTCTTTACTGCGCAGTTTGCGCCATGCGGCGCAGAAACGCGCCGAACAACTCATCGAGCTGAAGCGTCTGGTTTTGCAGACGATGTCCGTCATCCAGCAGATGGACGCTACAGGCATGCTCACGACCGAAACGCACGGAATGCTCGTATGGGATGATGTCGTCGCCCCAGCCGTGGACGATCTCAATTGCGCTGCCCGGACAAGCCGCCTGCAGCGGCGGATAGGCCGGCAGGAAGAACGCGGGCGCCAGCAGAAACAGCGCCTGCGGCTTTAACTTCGCGCTGGCGGCCGTTGCGACCCAGCCGCCCATGCTGGAGCCGACCAGGATCAGCTTTTGCGTGACCGATTCGCAACTGCGTACCAGTTTTTCGGCGCGCGCGACCGGATCGTCCATGCCGGCATAATCCAGGCTTTGGACCAGCATAGGATGCGCGCGGGCGATTGCGGCAAGGCGGCTGATCTTGCTGCCCCACGGGCCGCTCTCCTTGCCATGGACGAAGTGAACCAGATAGTCTACTTCCATAATCTCAGTGCTCATTGAAGATCCTTTCAACGTAATCGGACCATGCCGCTCACGCCGCTGCGCGGTCGGTCTGCTGCGCAGCTGCCGACAGAAACGCCAACCGTTCCTCCAGCAACTCCCGCAGCCCGCTGGTGCGTTGTGTCTGCCTGTCCATGCCCTGCTCCAGCATGGACGCCAGCGGCGTGACAAGCGTGAAATTGTCCCGGGCGCGCGTGATGCCGGTGTAGATCAGTTCCCTGCTGACCACGGGCGATGGTTTGACCGGCAGTACCAGGGCTGCGTGAGCAAATTCGGATCCCTGCACCTTGTGCACGGTCATGGCAAATGCGGTTTCGACATGGGCCAGGCGTGACGCCAGCACGCTGCGCACCCCTGCGCCGTCGAGCATGTAGACCCGCATGATGCCGCGCGGTCCCGGCTCCTTCAGGCAGACGCCGGTGTCGCCATTGGCCACACCCAGGCTGCGATCGTTGCGGGTGATGATGACCGGGCGGCCTTCGTACCACTCTCCGCTGCCGTCCAGCAGTTTCATGCTCCTGGCATGCTGCTCGATTGCCTCGTTGATCCCGGCCACGCCCCAGACTCCTTCCCGGACCGCGCACAGAATGCGAAAACCATCGAAGCCCTGCAGCACGCGCCTTGCCCAGTCCGGATGCTCGGCAGCGTCGCGTGGCCTTGCCGCAAGCTCGGCAAAAAAGCGTCCGTAGCCGTCATTGGCCCGCATCCGGCCCCGGATCGCCAGTTCGAGCAGACTGGCGGTGCTGGCGCGCTCGTCCCAGTGCAGCGTGCCGTCCCCAGCGCCCGCATCCTGCAAGATCGCCAGGGCATCGGACGCGCGATTTTCATTGACCGCCAGCGCCAGCGTGCCGATCGGTCCATCGAACCGGCGGCTCTTGCGCAGCATGACGATCTGCTGACACAAGGCATGGCCATGACCGATCATGGCAGCCGGCACCGCCTGGCCGCTTGCAGCTTCGATATACCGTGCCGTCGCTTCGGAATAGCCGCCGGCATGTGCGTCGCCGCACAAGTCGCCAAGCACGGCGCCGGCCTCGACCGACGCAAGCTGGTCCTTGTCCCCAAGGATCACCAGCATTGCCTGCGGCGGCAGCGCTTCCAGCACACAGGCCATCATTTCGAGATGCGCCATGGATGCTTCGTCCAGTATCAATACGTCCACATCCAGTGGCCGGAATGCGTCGTGGCGGACGGTACGGGTTTCCGCATGCATGCCGATCAATGCATGCAGAGTGACCGGCTGCCCGAGCCGGGAACACAGCCCGGCAAGATCGATCAGCCCGGCGGCCTTCTCTGTCAATCCGGTCAACGCCGCATCGATCGACTCCCGCAGCCGCGCGGCTGCCTTGCCGGAAGGCGCAGCCATGGCGATGCGCAGGTCCGCCGACTCGCCGGCTAGCCCCTGCAGCAGTGCGAGCAGGCGCGCCACCGTGTAGGTCTTGCCAGTGCCGGGACCGCCGGTGATGATGCTCAGGCAGCCGCGCGCAGCGATGGCGCAAGCCGCCTTTTGCCAGTCAACAGATTCGCCAGCCGGGAAGGGATCGAACAGTCGGTCTAGGTAATGCCGGACCTGCGCTGCATCAACATCCCGCTCGACACCGACCCTTGCGGCAACCGCGCGGGCGATCTGGTTTTCTTCGCGCCAGTGGCGGCGCAGATAGAGCCGGTCACGGTGGAGCACCAAGGGATGGCCAGCGTCCCCGCAGCCAGCGCTCCATACCGGGCCGCAAGCCACCAGCAGCTCGCGCCAGGCCTGCGACCCGACGGGCAACGGTCCGGCGGCCTCGCACAGGCGCTGCCACTGCGCCTCTTTCCAGGCAAGCTTTTCCCATGGCTGGTCGGCCAGATCCTCCAGCCGCAGGCAGGAGTGGCCGCGCGCCTCGAACTCGGCGAGCAGGACGCAGCCCAGCAACGCAGCGGCCGGCACATCGCTAGAGGTGGCGATGAAGCGGGCGAAGGACAGGCCCAGCATGCCGACACCGCCGTTGCCGGCACAGTCATCGAGGCAGTCGAACAACTTTGAATGGGGCATCATGCGGCCTTCCTGGCAAGGTCATCATCCCGCAGCAGCGCATCGAGGCGGTCGAGGAACGCAGTATCGGGTTTCAGGTGGAAACATCCGCGCGTGCCGGCATGACCGACACCACGCAGGAAGAAAAACAGCGCGCCGCCCAAATGCTGTTCTGGCACATAGGTGGCGCCGAGCCGGCTGCGCAGAAGCCGGTGCAAGGCGAGCAGGTACAACGCCCCCTGCACGTCGTAGCGGTTGGCGGCCACGCTGGCGGCCATTGCGTCCGCGGTGTAGGCGGCATCGTCCTGGCCCAGCCAGCTGGCCTTGTAGTCCAGCACCCAGTAGCGTCCGTCCTGCTCGAACACCAGGTCCTGGAAGCCATGCAGCATGCCGTGCAGCTGACTGGAGGCCAACGCCGGCACGGCTGTTTCCCTGGCCAACAGCTGCTGGCACAGCACATCCAGCGCAGCGACGCTGGCCTGCTCGGTCGGCAGCCAGAATTCCATTTCCGGTATGGCGCCGTGGAGGTCGCGCAATGCAACGCCGATTGCCGGCAGCGGCGTGGAAACGATCGCGAGCAGCCAGTCATGCACCGACTGGTGATGCCGCTCCCACCCGGCCGCCCTGCAACGCGCTAGCACCTGTTCGCTGAAGTCCGGCGCATATGCCGCGGCAAATCCATCCCGCGCCAGCCATTCCAGTTGTGCATGCATGAACAGCCCGGGCAATGCGCCGCGCGGCAAGCCGTGCCAGCCGGTCGGTGGCGCCGCAACGACCGGAACGACGTCGCCGGTTTCCTGCAGCAGCGCGTCCTGTGCGGGCGTCTGTGGCGAGCGCATGCCGGCAAGCTTGTTGCCGAGGGCGCTGTAGCTGGAAATGGACCAGTTACGCTCGAACCGGCCCCGATACTCGGGCTGCGTCGACAGCGGCGCCCGCGGGTTCTCCCGTCGCAGCCTTTCGTTACCGGGCTCGCGCCGCGCATCCTCGACCACGATGCCGGCCTGGCCGGCAGTCATGCTGCAGATGTCGTCGAGCAGCGCATCGGACGAGGTTTTGGTCTCGCCATGAATCAGATAATTCAGCGCCGACCTGCTGATATCTTTGCTGGACAGCGACGTCGCGCCCAGCCACAACGCATGCTCGGCCCGGGTCAGCGCGACATAGAGCAGGCGCAGGTCTTCTTCCTGTATGGCAGCATTGACCGCTTCAACTGCTTCATCGCCGCCCTTCACCGCAACGACGCGCGTTCCCTGCTCGTCGGTATATTCGTAATAGGTTTCACCGCCTTTAGCTGTCCGTGCCGATACGGCGAACGGCAGGAAAACCAGTGGGTATTGCAATCCCTTGGACTTGTGAACCGTGACGACCTGCACCAGTTCGGCATCGCTTTCCAGCCGCTGGATCCGTTCGTCGCCGGTCTCGCTGCCATCCGCGATCTGGTCCGCCAGCCACCGGATCAATGCCTGCTCGCCGTCGAGCTTCTGGCTTGCCGCCTGCAGCAGTTCGGCCAGATGCAGCAGGTCGGTCAGCTGACGCTCGCCGCCGTCCTGACTGAGCAGCGTCGTCGGCAGGCCGAGGTCGTGGATGAACTTGCGCAGCATGGGCAGAACGCCGTGGCGCTGCCATAACTGCCGGAGCGACTTGAGCATCTCGACCCTGGCTTCCCATGCGAGATCGTCGCCGACGGTCGCGGCCAGTTCTGCCAATGCGACGCGGGCAGTCGACGTGGCGAACGCGGCGCGCCCCAGCGCACCGTCGAACGGGCTGGCCACCGCCTGCAGCCAGCGCAGCACGTCGCGCGCCGCTACGCTGTCGAATACCGAATCCTTGTCGGACAGATAGACGCTACGCACGCCGCGCTTCTGCAGCGCGCGGCGCACCGCGGCCGCTTCATACCGGTCGCGCACCAGCACGGCGATATCGGCTGGCTGCAGCCGGGTGAAGCCAGGCGCCCCGACCCGTCGCTCGAAGCCACATTGGGCGTCGTTGAGCAACGTGACGATACGCTCGGCGCACAAGCCCGCGAAATGCTTCTTGTATTCGTCGGCTTTCATAGGCTCGGGCCGGACCCAGATGGTCATCGGCTTCACGTCGCCGCCCGCCGCCACCAATGTTTCCTTGCGTCCGTTCGCCCGCACCGGTTCGAACGGCAACTGGTTGCTGCCATTGCTGCGGAAGCAGAATGCGCCCGCAGGATGGCCGGTTCCGCCGGCCAGCGACTCGGCATGGCTGAACAAGTGGTTGGCGGCCTCCACCAGCGCAGCGGTCGAGCGGAAATTGGTATCGAGCCGGTAGTGCCGGCCGGCAGTGGCGACACGCGCAGCGAGATAGCTGTGGATATCGGCGCCGCGGAAACTGTAGATGGCCTGCTTCGGGTCGCCGATCATGAACAGCGCACCGCGATCGGCGACACCCTGGCCTACCCGGTACAGGGCATCGAGGATGCTGTACTGGTCGGGCGAGGTGTCCTGGAATTCATCGACCAGCGCCACCGGATACTGCTGGACGATGCGCTCGCGCAGTGCTTCGGCGCTGCCCCCCTGCGCGTCGAGCGCCACGCGCAGCCGCGAAAGCATGTCGGCAAAGCCGAACTGCCGCTGCTTCTGCTTGAGTTCGGCCATACGCCTGGCTACATGGACTGCGGCGTGACGCAGCAGCATCGCGTCCAATGGCTGCAGGCTCTGTATCGCTTGCTGCAACTGCGGCGTGAGATCGAATACCGCGGGCACAGTTGCGGCGATTGTGGTCTTGTGAGCGGCGTTTGCGCAATCGACGATACCGGCACGGCTGAGCTTTTTCCAGACAGAGGCATCGAAGCCGGGAACATCGATCATGGCAGGCGTAGCGGCCCAAGTCGTCAGGCTGTCGAGCCACTCGGCAACTTTGTTCGGCTTGATTTTGCTGGCATGAAATGCTCCCGGCGTGCCGGTCAGCACCGACATCAGCCATCCATGCATGGCAAGCGCATGCGCGCCCCATGCCGCCTTCAGCGGACCGAGTACGGTATCGCACTCGACCTTGTATGCGTCCAGAAGGCTGCCCAGCGCATCTTCCGCTGGCACGTCGCAGATCAGGTGAGCCCGGTCCACCAGGTAGCGCACCTGCTTCTCGAAACCGGCAAAGTCGTTGAACACGCCACGCAGCACGGCGATCTGGTCACGGTCGAGCGCATACACCTGCTGCCGCCAGTAGTCACGCAGCGCTTCGCTGCGCAATGCGCTCTCGCTGCTGATCATTTCCTCATCGAACATGCAGCCGCTGTCGAACGCATGCTCGCGCAGCATGCGCTGGCACCAAGCGTCGATGGTAAAGACCGCGCAATCATCCATCGCCTCGGCCGCCGTCGCGAGCTTGTACGCTGCGTCGCGCCGCATCTGCGGATCGCTGTATTGCGCCAGCAGGCCTTGCAGGAATTGGTCGCCTGCGTCGGGCTGCTGCCTGTCCCGGAAACAGGCTGCGGCTTCGACCAGGCGCGCGCGGATGCGGTCGGACAGTTCGCGTGTCGCGGCGCGGGTGAATGTCATCACCAGGATTTCGGCCGGCATCAGCGCACCGCCGAAACCGTCATCGCCGCCATGGCCCAGCACCAGCCGTACATAAAGCGCAGCGATGGTATAGGTCTTGCCGGTGCCGGCACTGGCCTCGATCAGGCGCGTACCATGCAGCGGGAAGGTCAATGGGTCGAGTATGTGGCTCATGCGATTTCCTTCTCCTGCATGTCGTCGAACACGACGACGTCAGCCTGGCCGGGCACACACATCCATGCGTACAGATCGCCGTACAGCCGCTCGATGCACTCCTGCCAGTCCGGGTTTTCCTGCAGCGCATCGAAGTCGGGCCAGAGCCGGGCCAGGCACGGCTGATAGGCGACCTCACCCGGCCGATCGAAGCCGCCGTCGTATGCAGTGCGTGCACTGCTTTCCTGTTTGTCGCCGCCATGCAGATAAGCCATTGCGGTCCTGCTGCCGACCGGCAGCGGTCGCGCCATGCCGTCGAGCCAACATTCGATCAGCTTTTCGAGTGTCCGGCGCGATTCGTCCGGATCGAGCGGCGCCATGTCGACCTGGCCGTCGGCGCCGACCAGGCAGCCTGCGAGAGCCGGGGCTGTAGCGGTCTGCATTGCAGCGCTTGCCAGTTGGCGCAACCAGGCCAGAAGGATTTTTTCGGCCCTGAGAACCCTATTCCTTCCCTGGGCCTTGAGCACCCGCCCGAACTGCTGCTCGACCAGCACCTGACCTTCGTCGCCGCGCCGGACATTGTCGATCCAGTCTTCCAGCATCACGCCACGATGCTCGAGCCGGACGCGGATGCGCTTGCCAGGTTTGGGAAACCGGATACACAGGTCCAGCCAGGCCAGCCGCGCCGGCACGAAGCCTGTCACCAGTTCCTGCTGGTAGTGCATGCCGAATTCCTTCAGAGGCAACAAGCCTTCGCGCGCCAGTCGCCCGGCCCGTTCAGTCATTGCGCGGTCGGCCTCGTCCGCCGACTCCTGCAGCCCGCGGTCTTCCAGCAAACGGCGCCCGGCATGGTAGTGCTCCAGGCTGTCGAGCTGAAACGGTTCGTTGTCCTGCCCGCCGGCTGCGATGTCATCAAACCCCACCTGCAGGCGGCGACTGAAGAAATAGGCAACCGGCTGCTTGAGGAATGCAGCCAGTTCGCTCAGGCTCAACCGCTGGCCCGGTTCGGGCGTCCATGCAGGCAGCGCATCCGCCGCGGCAGGACCGGCTTCGACATGGGCCTGCCGCCATTCGACGGCGTGCGAAGTCAATCCGTCTTCCTCGAAATAGCGGCGGCTGAACGGCTGCATCGGATGCTCGGTCGTGATTTGCTTCAGATCCAGCTTCCAGCATGTCTCCAGATAGTCGCGCAGCTGGGCAACCAGCACCGATGGCGGCATCGCGCTGTTGTCGCGAATATTGCGGCCGGTCCAGCTGATGTAAAGCGTGCGGCGTGCCGCCAGCAGTGCTTCGAGCATCAGGTAGCGGTCATCCTGTCGTCGCGACCGGTCGCCCGGGCGCGCCAGGCTGGCGATCGCCAGCAGGTCGAAATCAGCATTCTGGGCGCGGCGCGGATAATCGCCGTCGTTCATGCCGAGCAGGCAGACCACCTCGAACGGCACCGCACGCATCGGCAGCAGCGTGCAGAAGGTAACGCCGCCCGAGACAAAGCGCTGATGCAGCGAGGCTTCGTCGACGCCGCCCAGCCAGGCTTCGCGCGCCACCGCGAAGGGCAGTTCGCCATCGAAACCGGCGGCGGCGCAATGCTGTTGCCAGGCCAACAACGCCTGCTCGAGCGTGGCCTGCGTCAGGCGATCGCGCTGGCTGTCGATATCGAAGAAAGCAGCCATCAACTCGCGCCCGCGTACCGCCCAACTATCCGGTGTGGCAGGCAGCGCCAGCTTTTCGCGCCAGATCAAAAGCGCGTGGATCAGGCAGGCAAGCGAGCCGGCCAGCGCCGCGTCCAACCCGCCAACCTCGGCGAACGGCTCGATGTCGAGATAACTGTCGCCACTGCCGCAGGCATAGCCCAGCAGCATGCGTTCGACGCCGAACAGCCAGGCATTCTGGCCCCCGGCCTGGCCCAGGCCGAGCGCATCGCGATGCGCCTCGTCTAGTCCCCAGCGAATGCCGGAACGCTCGATCCACTGCGCCACGCGCGGCAGGTCTTCCTCCGCCAGCCTGAAACGGGCGGCCAGCGCCGGCACGTCGAGCAGGCTCAGGATCTCGCTGTGCAGACAGCGCTGTTGCGGCAGGCGCATCAGCCAGTCGATTGCCATCAACAGCGGGTTGACCCGGCGCGCTCGGCGATGTCGACGACATCGTAGGGGATATGACGAGGATGCAGCAGCGCATGCTGGCCGAACACGGCATGGATGGCTGGCGCAAAAACTTCGATATCGGGCACCATGACCACGATGTCGCGCGGCCGGAGCGCACCCTTGTCTTCATCCAGCATGGTGAGCAGACGGTCATGCAGGACCTCGACCTCGCGCTGGACGCTGTGCGCCACCTGGAATTCGATCGAGGCGTCGACCGATGGCGCTTCGGCCGGATGGTCGTCCGGCGGCAGCAGGTCGCGGATGGCAGCCTGCACCTGCTGCAGCAGCGTGTCGCCCGGCGCGTCGTCGAACAGGTCGAGCTTGTTGACCGGGAACCGTTCACGCGCAGCTTCGTCTTCGTCGAACCCGTCCAGCAGCCGGATGTAGTCGCGCCCCTGCCGGCCCCAGCAAGCCAGCAACGGATGGCTATGTGCATGCATGTCTTCCAGTGGCATGTCCGCCAACGACTGGCCGTTTTTCAGCTGTTGCCGGCGCTTCGCCTGCAACATCTCGCGGCCGTCGATGATATCGGCCCAGTGATATTGGCAGGGATTGTGCACGGCCATGATCACCTGCACATGCTTCGACAGCGCAGCGATGGCTTCCAGCGTCTGGTAAGGCAGCGACGAGATGCCGAAGACGATCACCCGGCGTGGCAGCGGCCGCGCCGGCGCCGCGCCTTCAGCCAACGCAGCGACGAAACGACGATGCACGGCAGCGCGCGCATCGTCCTGCTGTTCGGCCGCGACGCTGTCCCAAATCGCCCGCCACAACCGCGCTTGCCATGCCTGATCCGGCGGCACCGGCTGCGCCGCGCCGCCGCCGTGACCGCGCAGGACATCCTTGCCATCCTCCCAGTCCTGCAGCCAGTCGGCGCGATACACCTGGTATTGATCCATCAGGTCCGACAGGCGCTGGCACAGCTGCAGCAGCCGTTCCAGACTGCCGTCGGCCAGGTAACGCTGCAGCGGCGCATAACCATGGCCGGCGACCAGTTCCGGCAGCAGCCGCATCAGGCGCCAGGTTAGCGCGGTCTTGTCGAACGGCGAATGGCGCGCGACCTGCGCATGGCCCAGCATGTCGCGATAGGCCTGCCACAAAAACCGCGCCGGCAGCATCACCCGTGTCGCGGCACATACCTGCAGGTCCGACGCCAGCGCGATTTTCAGCCACTCGGCCACGCCATTGGATTGCACCAGCACGACTTCCTCTTCGAGCGGGCCCAGCGGATGCTCGCGCATGAAATTGACGACGACATCCCTGAGGTTTTCGAGGCGATTGCTGTGCAGCGCGATCAGCGCGGGCGTAATGGCGGATGACATGGGAATCTGTCCCTTTCGTTTTATCTGGATGACCTGTTGAAGCTAGGCCGCACTGTTGCACGCAGCTTGGCTTGCCCTTGCGACATTCCGTGTCGCAGGCATTGTCGTCTATACTCTTGTTTCTATCAAGAAATTGTTCTAAGAGCGAGAAAACGTGCCGGCATGTGTTCAGATGGTCCATGCCGCACGACGTTTCTGGCCTTTTTTCGACCGCTAACCGATACATTCCATGGCCTTGCTTAGTCCCAGACTTCCCCCTCCCGCCGCTCGGCAAGGCGGTCTTTACCGAGAACTCGATGTGCTGGACCGCCTGCAAGCTTCGCTCTCCGACGGGTATGAAATCTTCCACAGTGTGTCGCTGCAGAACGACCACGACGGACTGGACCGCCAGCGCGAGATCGACATCGTGGTTCTGGGCCCGGCCGGCAACCTGCTGCTGATCGAAGTCAAGGCAGGAGCGGTGACGCTGCGCGACGGCAGCATCTACAAGCTGTACGGCAATGGCGAGAAGGACGTGGCGCGCCAGTGCCGGATGCAGTTCAATGCGATGCAGGGTCGGCTGAAGGAAGCCGGGCTGAACCCGCACATTGCTACCTGCCTGGTATTGCCTGACTACCAGGTGCCGGACGCACACATCGCTGCGATGCAGCGTTCCCGCATCATCGGTGCGACGCAATACGCGCAACTCGGGTCCCTTGTCCGCGAGATCATGGCTGCTGCAACGGCTACGGATAACGTGGGCGCCTTGCGGCGCTTCCTGCGTAATGAATTCCACGTCGTGCCTGATCTATCGGTCATGAGTTTGCAGCTGCGGCAGACTGTGCGTCAGCTATCGGGCGGGCTGGCAGGCTGGGTTCCGCGAATCACTTCGCCGTCGCGTTGCATCCGGGTGCAGGCAACTGCCGGGTCCGGCAAGACCCAGCTCGCGCACCGCCTTCTCGACGATGCGGTGACGAACGGCCAGGCCGCTCTTTATGTTTGCTTCAACCGCTCGCTGGCAGACCACATGGTGCGCATCTCGTCTGCGCGGGCGCAAGTGCTGACGTTTCACGAGGCCTGCGTTGCGCATCACCGGCGCAAGCATGGAGAACCGGACTTCACGCAGGCCGGAATATTCGCTGAAATTGCTGCGACCTATATTGCCGACAGCGCGGAATTCAATGCGAAATACGACGTGCTGATCGTCGACGAGGGGCAGGATTTCGAGCCGGAATGGCTGCAGAGCTTGCTGACTCAGCTCAAGGACGATGGACGGCTGTATCTGCTGGAGGACGACAACCAGCGGCTCTATGAACGTGCGCGGTTCGACTTGCCGGAAGCGGTGGTCGTCGATTGCTCGGAGAACTATCGCAGCCCGCGTGCCATTTGCGATGTGATCAACGCGTTCGGTTTGGCCACGCCGACGGTGCGGTCCTGTAATCCCTACCAGGGCGAGATCCCGGGGTTTCATGTTTATGCGACGCCGGAGCAGCTTGTTGCGCAGACTGTGCATGCGATCGGTCTGCTACTGGCACAGGGGTTCAGGGTTGAGGATATTGTCGTTCTGACTGGACATGGCCTGAACCGGTCTGCCCTGCTTGCCCGGGAGACGATCGGATCGTTTAGCACAAGGCGTTTTACCGGGGCTTATGACCGGGATGGGAATCCGGTCTGGACGGCTGGGGAATTGCTGGTGGAGTCGGTTTATCGGTACAAGGGACAGTCGGCGCCGGCGGTGGTGCTGGCGGAGATGGATTTTGTGGAACTGGGGGAGGCAGAAAGAAGGAAGCTGTTTGTCGGGATGACGCGGGCACAGGTAGCGTTGGAGGTGGTGGTGTCGCGGGAGGCGGAGAGGTGTTTTGCGGGGGTGCTGGGGGCTTAATTTTTGTACGCGTTGCATTGTGCCTGTAAGCCAAATCTCAGGCATTAACGGCTAAACCCGGGCCGCTGCCCCTTCCCTACTGAACTTTAAAAGCTGTTCGACCTTTTTTTACTGACCCACGCAATGTCCAAAATCGATCACGCCTCTTTTGAAGCAACAATATCAGCGCTCACCCAACCACTGAATGGGCAATATCCACGGCCCTGGATGACAGATCTTGTCGATCCATTTTCCGCGAGAGTTTTTATCGTGGGGCGCAACCAGGCGAAGGGCTATGACGCTGCACAGTTGACGCATCGCCGTCATATGGACGCGTTATTCAGTCGCAATGGAGAATCGTGTCGCAGGCTCTATGAAGAACTGGTTGGAACGTCTTCGCAGACTCGACAGAACACCAACCGCCTGCGCGATTTGCTGCTGCAAGCGGGTGTGGATTCGGTGCTAGAGACCAATGTCATCTGCTACTCCACGCCAATGAGTGCGATCCTTTCTACGGCTGCCCATGCTGGCGGCAGAGGGCGCGGCGCCGAAATCTTTCGAACTTTGCTCGAATCTATTCAGCCTCCCGTGCTCATCGTTCATGGAGCCGGGACAATCAAGGATTTATCCAAGGTGCTTTCGTATGATTTGCCGCCGCCATGCGCCGAGCCTGGAAAACCTGTTAGTGCGCAGATTGGAAACACCACTGTTTTCGTCGTAAGAAGTCTCGCGCCGACAGAATGGTGGCAATGGCATGGATGGGCATGGTCGCACTTGAAACTCGTTGCTGAGGAAGTTGCTGACTTGCTGAGGTAATTTTTGTACCCGGCGGCAGCGTTTGCAAGGAAGAACGACGTGTTAGTCTGATTGGAATGTCGGTGAATACACGACAACAAATAAATCTAGAAAGAGTTTTGAACCCTATCTGCCTTAGCGAAAAGCCAAACTATCCAAGCTCCTTTACCTTTGGTTGTCAAGTGATCCGGACGAGCCAGAGAGTTTTTAATATCTCGGATTAACTTAGCGTCGTGGTGGTTCGATGAATAGGTAAATCATCGACATTATTTAACCGCTCGATAACCGATTTGCAAAAATCGACAGCGAGCATTCCGAAACACTACCCTGCGGCAATACCCTAAATTAACTATAGGCTTTTACTTAACTACGAGGCATTATTGACGTGCAGAAAATTTTATTGATTCAAAGCCATCTGCGCTAGTCAACGATTACATAAAGAAATGTAAAATATTGCACGCAATCTTTAGTTTCAAAGGGCAGCAATGAAAACCAACAACAAAGTACTTAGTAAACGCCCATTCATTCACTGCGTAAGGTGCAATGAAATGATTAGGTCTGAGGAATTAGCAAAGCATGTCCGAACGGTCCATGCTGACTGCTTACCGAAACCGCTGCCTATGCCTTCATTCCCAATAAATTTCGGTTCTTCGGCGGCGGGTTACCATAGCAAAAGGGGGACTTCGGAGAAAACAATGTGTAGCGTCTGTGGATCCCCAGCCATTCCAGGTGACAACGTTTGTTCAACTCATGCTGGTTAAGTCAAGCCTGTTCCAATGACTGCTGACGCATTTTCGTGAAACTGCACCGAATCACCTTGGCTCATACGATCAAAGAAGACAAGATGTCTTGGTTGTACTTTTAGAGTCTTTCGATCCATCGTCCGACCATCCTCTAATTTTGAAGGTAGGTGGAATTAACCATTTAATGCCCAGCTCAATGCACTAAACTTTTTCCTTTCTTGTCGAATTTTTGTCGAACCTTTTACAAGATCATAGGTTGCAATCCAAACTGACGATGCGTTAAAGACTCGTTACAGGCCCCGCATTCCCGTCCCAAGGCGGTCACATAAATCTATTTTGGAACCGCTCTAAAGTATTTCTCCGACCTGTCGTTTACGTATTTGTAATATCCCAGCCGGCCGCCACTCAGTGAATGCAAAGCCAAGCGGCATTAATAGGCACGTGCAAGAAGGCAGCGTGCCTGCAGCTGACTAAAAAAAGGAATTGTAATGCAGGAAAAAATCGGGGATGCGCCGGATCATAAAGCAAGCGCAGACGAAAAATTAAAAGTTATCGTACAAAAGCGTAATCAGGATGTACGCGAATATTTCGATAAAAGATACGTTTTCGAAACGATAGCGACCGATATTAGACAACTCATTGATCTCCGTGGAAAAAATATCGACGAGGTACTTTCAGATATGTCCGATATCGAGTCGAGTTTGGAAGTGGTGAGCGAATTATTTACTGAACTCGGCTTCATGACTGAGCACGGTGGCGAATTCGATATCGATTATTATCGATGCATGAGACTCGAACGCAGGATCGCGAATCGGAATATCACCGAACTCGAGGAAATACCGGAAGAATTTCGCGACTCCCTTGGATACATGCTTGATTCCGATGATGACGAGTATCCGCGTAATACGGCCTCTATTCACGACGACCTGCGTGACGAGTATGAGGAGCTGGGCTATAGGTTAAAATCGTACCATGATTTTTCCGACTACATGCCAGAAGGCAGAAAAAAGGAAACGCAAAAGTTGAAGACTGAGCGAGAGCAGCTAAACACTTTATTGGACGAGTTCAAGCGCGCAGCGAAATCCGTTGCCTATCATTTTTGATGCAATGATTGTGAGCGCTTCCCATATCAGGGCACCCGGAACGAAGCTTTGCAAGGAAAAAATGCAGCCAATTAGTCGCTGTTCTATTATTTTGATCGCGATCGGAAATCTCAGCCCGCGACTTGCCATTGCATCTCAAGAATTTGCGAGTATGGTTGGCTCGAAATTGATGTGGCATCACGTAGAAGACGTAGAGTTGAAGCAGGACGTTTTTCTTGAAAGCCTATTCAATGAACCTGCGAAATTAGCGTGGATTTTTGCGAATGACTCGGAGGTGAAAAAACCGATGTTGGCCTATTGTCATTCGAGGTTGCAGAGAACCGTTCCAGTGATGATTGCCAGTTTTTTAGACGGGCAGGAACAGGAGATAGAAAATGCAACTCATCCGATCCTTAAGGAAGGGGCGATACTTCAACCGTATACCAACGAGACTTTCAGCCTTATTTTGGAAATGATAAGGGGGGCTGTCAGCAAGTCCAATCTGTAGGCAGCATGCTTGGGCCACTTCATTACACAGAGCTAAAATTCTGGCGGCCAGGTCCATGATTTTTAAAGCAGTCATGAGCCAAGAATGGCGTCGCGCTTACGTAAGCCTCCTGATCCTCAAAAGCTCAGCCCGCTTGTACAATCATTTTTTGGAGGATTAAAGCTGATGCCTATCTTCACTGTCGGATATGAAGGACTGGACATTGACGTATTCATGTCGTTGCTCGCAGAGCACAATGTCGAAACTGTCGTGGACATTCGTGAAATTCCTTTATCGCGTAAACCTGGATTTTCGAAGAAGTCGTTGACCAGCGCGCTGCATTTCTCTGGCTTCAAGTACGTCCACATGGTAAATCTAGGATGTCCGAAGCCGGTGCGCAATTGTTACCGTGAGGATGGCGACTGGAAGCGCTACAAACAGGGTTTCCTGAAACACCTCAAGAAGCAAAAAGCTCCCATCGCCGAACTATCGGACCTCGCAGGTTCGTCGAATTGCGCATTGCTTTGTTATGAGGCCGACTTTAACTTCTGCCACCGTTCGATGGTGGCCAATGCTGTGCGCGACTACAGTGGGATGCGCGTCGAACACATTCGGGCCGTGACCGTCTAAACAACGAGATCTGCACTACTTCGACAAGCTCCTGCTTAGGCGGATATACCAGACTGATGATCAGCCACTGGTCTTGAAACCGGTGCTGGTTGCCCAGTAGGTACATCAAGTCTCTTCCGCCAAGCGTTTTCTCCAGTTTGTCGCGGAACGGTGCTTCCCAATTGACGCCGTAGCTTTGGCGGCAGTTCCAAAATAATGCGCCAGCTTCCCAATCGACACTCTTGTGCCTGTGCTCCTTCTCGCCCTCTGGCGTGTCACATACGTACCGGTAGTAAAAGTCGAAAGGCACTTTGCGCAGTTCTTTTACTTGCCGCTTCGCCTCGGCTTCGGAAAAGAGATCGCCCTGCATCTGCTCACGCATCAGCTTCTCTTTTTCCTCGTCCGTCCAGTCGTGGTTTCGAGCCTTGACGATCTCGAGGCCTATCAGCCTTTTCGGACGTAGCAGCGCGATAGACAGCCCATCGGTGATCCGCCCTGATTCGATGGAATCAAAGCTGTGAAATGCCGGGATCTTGTCCAACCACTCCCAACGGAAGGCCCAACCCTTCTTGGCATCGATTATGTCTCCACAGGTAATTGTGTCTATATACAGCTTGTGACTTTCGGGACGATGATCCTTGTTGGCTTTCTCGACCCGGACATCAATCCATTGCCATTTCTTGAATTGCTGACCCTGCTCGATCATTCGGAACGGCACGGGGTACAAACGGCGCATCGAACCGTCCTGACTAATGCCCGCAACACACGATGTCTCGATGTACTGTGCGCTGGGCGAGGGGTATGTCTTCGCCAAAACAAGGATGCGCTCCAATTGACCCAATGCCATCGTTATTCCCCTCTCTCCCGATGTTGATTCGCCTTACAACAGAACCCGATAGTGTCGGTTGTCCGCGTCGGTTGACTTCATGAGCCGGTACTCCATGCCGCTCGCCACAGCAATTTGCTGGGCGAAGTCCTTCTTTGCCTGTACCACGGCATCTTCGATCTGGTTGTCAGCCTTTACTTCAACGATGACATACTTCAGGCTGCCATCCGGCTCTTCGCGCTGAAAAATGAAGTCGGGGTAATAGCTGCGGACAGTATGTGATCCCGGATCGATGTACTGGATAAAAAAATCGGACTGACCGTGGGTTAGCATTCCGGTGAAGTAGACCTTCTTCACCCTCTTCTCCCGCAGTAAGTCCCAGAACAACCAATTCTCCGAACCGGAGTCAAAACAGTAGGTGTCGAGATGGAAGCTCTTGGCGCGTTCTTCATCAGTGAGTTGCAGGTCGAGCCTGCGCACGATCTTGTTTTTCGCCGCTGTCACTTCGTAGTAGCCGTTCGAGGGCAACTTTATCAGCTCGACCTCGTGTTCTTCGGTCTGCTGAGACTCATCGAGGTCATAGAGCTGACGGAAAAGTCGAGGGATGATTTCGTCGTACAGCAGCTCGTTGAACTCGTTGGTAATAGCCACAAGTTCATCGGTACCTTCCTTGGTCACGTCAAGCAGCTCCTCAATTTCCAATGGCTTTCGGTTGAGGTAACGCGACACCTCGGCCACCAGCGTCATGCGCGAAAAGGTTCGCTTTTCACGGCGCGCTGTCAGGTCGAAGGTGCGGCTGTCCGACGCACGTGCTGCATCGGCTGCGGTCAGTCCTACCTGTTGGGTTTCGATCAACCGGTACTTTTCGATAAGCGTGTTCCAAGTCTCGCGATCAGCACGCTCGGGCACCAGGTCCTGGCCCGGTATGGGTTGCTTTTCGCGCATCAGGTACTGCTTCCGCACCCGCACCAGTTTGATCTTTACCGGAGGCGCGACCACGCGCACTTCAACGCGTTCTTTGTCGCTGCCCGTCTTCTGTAACTCGTCGACGCTGATGCGGAAATTTTGCTGCAGCTCGTCATTCAGGGTGTTCAGGTTGTCGTTCGAGAGGAATACATGGCCGGTATGCTGAGCCTCCCCGATGGCGCGCAAACAGCGCATCGTGGCTTGCAGGACGAATACTTTTGACTTCGGCTCGCGGAATAGACCCACCCCGAACAGCGAGCGACAGTTCCAGCCCTCGCGGCCCTTATTGACAAGTAGGACGAACTGCTTTTCTGAGCCTTCAGTATCTAGGCGATTGAACTCGCGGATGTCGTCGTTGGTGGTGAGCTTGTCGTCGCCGACGTTGACCAGGATGCGCGAGGTCGGGATACCATGCTTGTACAGCGCCCGCTCGACCGCTGGTTTCAGCTCACCGGTCAGCTCGTTAACGGTGGCGGCAAAGAAAGCCAACTTGGGCAGCAGGCCCTCCGGGCGCAACTCGCCTGACTCCTTTAGAAAAGCCTCGACGGCAATGTCCACAAACTCGTCGGTACGGGTGTTGCCATAGCCGTGCAGCACCACCTTTTTAAGGTAGTTCTTTTCGATGGCCTCTTTCAGGCCATAGGCGTATACCACCTCCGGTAGCACCTCGCGCCCGACGTATGGTGTGCCGGTATAGTTGTAGCAGGCCACGACGCGGGTTCCTGCTGCATTGAGGCTGGCCGCGAGGAGGTCGATTGTGGTACGCAGGCTGGTGTCGGCTTCCTTCGAGCCAACGCCCATGTCCTTGGCCAGCGCCTTCCCAAAGGCGTGATGAGCCTCGTCCACGTAGATGCCTAACTGCTCTAGGCGGCGCAGTTTTTCGAAGCGCTGGTTAGTGGTCAGTTCGCCTTCCTCTTCCGGCTGGTCGAAGTTGTAGAGATCGGCGGCGTCAGCATAGACGCCGGTGGCCGTGAGCGTTTCGCCAGTGGCGCTGAACAGCTTGTTCACGGCGGTCTTTTCCTTGTGCTGGCGCTTAAGGATAATCTTCTGTGTGTTAGAAACGATAATGTTGAAACGCGAGCGATCCATCGTGTCCAGCGACGTACCTGCTTCTTCAAGCTAATGAAAGCGCAGGTGCGTTGTCAGGAAGTTGACGTACTCCGGCGGCACCACGCGGGTGAGGTCGAAGGACTCGATTTCCTTCAGTGAATGCAGCACGGTCTTGTCCGGCGCGAACACCAGTGCATTGTGGCAGTAGCGCGCATCCTTCTCGAACTTGTTGCCAAGCAGGAACTCGTAGAAAATGCAGGTCGCCATGAGGATGGTTTTGCCGGTACCCATCGTCAGCGCAAAGATGTAGTTTGGGTAGACGCGCGAGTTCTTGCGCATCTTGTCGAACAGCACTTTGTACGAGTTCAGTTCCAATTCATCACTTTCGCCGAACTCGAACATCTCCTGCCCAGCGGTCCCGAGGAAGGTGCCGAACTTGCGGCCCTCAAACTTGCCGCTGCGTTTGTACCACGCCTCGAAGATTTCCTCGACCTTGCCGTTGCCGAGAAACTCTTTGAGGAAGACATAGGTTTCCAGCGCCTCAAACTGCGGCTGGCGTAGGAAGGCTTTGGGATTCTTTTCCGGATTGTTGAAATCGAGGAACTTGCGGGTCAGCTCCTTGTAGTTCTGCCGGATCACGCCCCGGTTGTCTTGGTAGAACCGCCACAGAAAGCGGAAGAAGGCGAAGTCGAGCGACGCGCCCGATGTGTTGGCCGCCTTCGCACTGACCTTGGCCGCTGTGCGTTTAGTTGCCATTGCTGACGGTCCCTTCCCACGATTCCGACAGCAAGTCGGTGATCTTCACGCGAATGGTGCCCGCGTCGTCCGGAACCTTGTACACGCCCTTGACCAGATCGTCTTTGCCCGGAATGTCCACCACTGCTGGCTGCAGTACCGCGCCGTCGTAGTTCCAGTCGATCAGCACGCTCTCGGCCAGCTCCTTCCAATCCTCGACCGACTCCTTCTGGAGTGAGAGCTTTTGCAGCAGATTCATCGGGTAAAACTTTGCGATGACCAAATCCCCCTTCTTGATGGCAACCTTTGCTTCAGAGTCGCGCTTGAACTCGAGATTGGCCTTGTCGCGCAAGATATCCACCACCTCCACGTCGATCTTGAAAGGCTTCGTAGCTAGTTCCAGTTGGGCGGTCAAGTCTGGTTCATGGCCCATACATACGAGTGAGATTTTCTCGACCGGGCGGTTAGGGTTTTCGTTCTGTTTGCGCTGCCACGCCTTGTAGTCAAAGCCCGCGATCAGCTCGTTCAGGTCGGCGCGCGTGGCAATGCGGTTGACGGGCATGATCTTGACCATGCGCCCATCCTTCTCACCGTCGAACACGGTGCTGAACTCCAGCTTCTGCACTTCCAACGCTTCGATCAGCAGTTCTTTGGCCTGAACCGGATTACGGAAAATGTCGTAGTGGTTGACGTTGTAAACCTCGAAGCCAATGAAGTGCTTGCCATCACCATCAAGCGGTTGTTGGCGCAGTTCATTTGCAATACCGAGCAACCGCTTGGTTGTCGTCTGAACAGCGCCCAGATTGATGTCTGCGCCAATGAAACGGCGACCACATTTCATGGCAGCGGCTTGGGTTGTTCCCGACCCCATGAAACAGTCGAACACAAGCTCGCCGGGACGCGTAGAAGCTTTGATAATTCGTTCCACCAAAGCTTCTGGCTTCTGCGTCGGATAGTCTTGGCGTTCTTTGGCAACAGGATTCACAGGCGGAATGTCATCCCACACTGAATCAATGATATCGCCCTCAACTTCGTCAAGGTAGATAACTCTTGCACCACCGCCAGTCGGATTCACATCGTCGCGGTAAAGACGGCCATTTTCGTCCTTCTTGAATCGCTTTATGTAATCCGGCCCGTGGGGGCGGAACTGAACTTTCCAGTAGTAGTCTTCTGTTCGGGCGTATGAAAATATTGTGTCGTGCTTCTGCGGGAATTTCCTAGACGTGGACCGTTTAAATCCAAAGTAACTCCAAATTATTTCATTTCTGAAATTGTTTGCGCCAAATACTTCATCGAGGATCATTCGGATGAAGTGGTTCTTATGCCAGTCACAGTGGACGTAAATACTCCCTTCTTTAGAGAGGAGTTCTCTGGCCAACACGAGTCTTTCGTACATAAACTGGAGATACTCGTCGTTTGTCCAAATGTCCGTGTACTGTTTTTCTTCAAAAACGCTCTGTTCAGTTTCGGCTTGATAACCTTGTAACTTGGATTTTTTTCTTATAATCTGCCTTTGAATCAAACGGCGGATCGATGTAGATCAAATCAACCTTGCCTCGGAATTTTTTGAGCAGATGGCTCATCACCTGTAGATTGTCGCCCCAAAATATCTTGTTGCGCCATCCATCAACTTCTTCACTGTGCACTTCCTTGAGTTGCGCTGGAAAGTACTGAGTAGACGTAAACGGGCGTTTCCCGCGCCAGCTCAGCATCGGGTACCCCTTGACTGGGGCGAACTCGTATTTCTCGATGCTGGTCTTACCGACATCAGCGGCAGTTAGCGGTAGGGGGGGCTGCGAAGGATGTAGGTTACTCAAGATTCTTCTCTGTTGTGGATGGTTGACTTTATGCGTGCTGGTAGGTGATCGGCGCGGCGGTATCTGCCTTGGTGTCGGAGTGGATGAAGCGGCTTTCAGGAGCCGAGCAATTAACGCATTCTTCCGTCCCGTCGACTCGACGCCCGCAGCCTCGCAAACTTGCTTGACCTCGGACTCGCCGAGATAGCCAAGAAGGGTCTCTGGCAGGCATCGCCGCGCAGACAAGATCGCGTTGATCAACGCCTGACGGTTGCGCTTGTCATTAACGGACAGCTCAAAGTCGGCAATGATCTGTCGAAGCGTTGGGACGCTGGAAATTGTGAGGATGTGCGGCTTTAGTCTCATTTTGGTTTGGCGAAATTCCAATTCTTGTTGTCGCAGTAAGCGCGCATATCGCAGTCCTGGCACAGCTTGGCCGGACGTGCGGCAATCTGATAGTCCTGCCGCTCGATACGCGCCACGATGTCATCAAAGCGCGCGATTGTTTTGCCGATAGCGCGATCGTCCTTAGTGAAGGACACGTAGGGGTTTCCCCCGTCCTCGCCGGTGTAGTACAGGTGCATCCGGCTGACTTTCTGACCAGTGCGCTGCTCGACCAGATGGGCATATACCTCCAACTGGTGCTGGTACTGTTGGATTCGGCTGCGATCCTTTTCCATGTCGGGCTTCTTCTCCGACTTGAAGTCGATGATCTCAACCGTGTCGTGCTCGCCCCGAATGAGGTCGACGCTGCCTTTAAGGATGTACTGATCCTTGACCAACGAAATCTCGACCTCGGCCTCTTTGATGCGATCCCAATTGCCGTTCTCGCGCTCGTAGTAGCGCATCACGTGCAGCAGCGCTGCCTGCTGCGAACTGGGCGCGAGGTACACGCGCTCCTTCTTGGAGAGCAGCGCGTAGTTGGCCGAAAACCAGTCCTTGATGGCATTGGAGCTTAGGCTGCCTTCTTCGCCACGCAAAACGGTCTTGTGAATGTCCTCGATGGTCTGATGTACCAGCGTTCCGAACAGCATCGGGCTTTCACGGATCGCTGCAAACCCCAGCTCCTTGAAGAAGCGGTACTGCTCCGCGCAGTTTTCGAACACGGTTATGTGCGAGGTGAACGAGTATTCGCGCTTAAGGTTGATCTGCTTGACGGCCTCATAGCTGAGGGCCGCGAGGTCAACATCGCGCCAGCTTGGCAGTTCGTAGAACAGGCGGTCGAAGTATTTGGACGGCGACCTGCCGTGCCCTTGCTTTTCTTGCGCGGCCAGCATCAGCAGGTTCTGCGCGCGAGAGAAGGCTGTGTAGAACAGCCTCCAGAAGTCGAAGTTCTTGATGTCGTCTAGCGGCTCGAAGCGTTCCTTCGAAAGGTAGCCACCGTCCTCCAGCAGCACGTCTAGTGCGCCGTATTGCTTGCGCGGTACTGCCTCCAGCGAGCCGCAGACGACGACAGGGAACTCCAATCCTTTGGACTGGTGGATTGTGAGGAAAGATACACAGCCCTTGGGCGCGTACTCGGCCTCATCCTCGTATTCGCCGATGCCGCCGTCCACAAGAAAGCGCAGGAACTGGTTGAACAGGTCGCGAATGTTCTTTTCCAGCCATTCGGGATTGAGCACGCTGACAAAATGCAGATATTCGAACTTGGTGAGCAACTTGGAGAAGGTGCCGAGGTTGCGCGCAGCGCGACCCTTATCCACGCCCTTTACGGCATCCTCGACGAGGAAGCGCGCGAACAGCGGAAACTGGAGCAGTTGGTAGAACAGGCCGGAGAACGAGTAGTCGGTGTTCTGGGCAAGCGCGGCGTGGCGCTTGGCCAGCGGTCGCGCCTAATCTAGCAGTGGCTTGTTTTCCGGCTTGCGCAATTCCGTGGTAAACGCCGTGAAGCACTGTTGGTCGTAGTAGTCCCAGATTGGAAGCGTGACACCTTCGGCCCACGCCCGCACCTTTGGAAACTGCGGGAACAAGAAGATCAGCGCGCCAATCATCAGGCGAATTTCCTCGCGCTCGAAGAACATGTTCGAGCGCGGCGAGAACACGGGGACGCCCTCCGCTTCGAGAAATCGCGCCAGCTTAACCACTTTCTCGTTCTTGACCGAACGGAACAGGAAGGCAACTTGATTCCAGTCCGTTAGCTTGCCGGACGCATTCAGGACTTTAAGAAAGGCCAGCACCTCAGCGTGCCAGTTGGTGGTTTCGTCCTTGTTGTCAGTGGCAGTCAGCCGCAGCGCGGTGGGCATGTCGGGGAAGTCACCCTCTCGCGGGAGTATCTGCTTTGCAAAGCGGAAGCTGCGTGAGCCGTCATCCCACGTCTGCTCGCGCATCCACTCGTTGTAGAAGCGGATAATGTCTGGATGCGAGCGGTAATTCACGGAAAGCGTAACGCGCTTGCACTGGCCCTCGTCGAACAGCGCGGGGAACTCCAGGATGTTGCGGATGGTGGCCCCGCGGAAGCGGTACAAGCCTTGGTCGTCGTCGCCTACAACGCACAGATTCCGTTTGTCGCCAGCCAGAAGCAGGAGAATGCGCTCTTGAATGGTGTTGGTGTCCTGGTACTCGTCGACCATCAGGTAGGTCAGCTTCTCGCGCAGTTGCGCCAGCACGTCTGGGCACATTTCCAGCAAACGCAGCGCCTCGTATTGGATGCCGGAGAAGTCAAGCGAGTTGTTTTCGTGCAGCAGATCCTGATACTTGTTGAAGCACGCGGCCAGCGCACGGATTTCCACTTCGGGGGCAGCCGCCAGCGTGGCAGGGTCAATCGCTTCCTCGCTGACCTTGTTAAGCCACTTAAGAAGATTTTCCGACTGCGCCCAGCGGCCCAACTGATCGCCTCCAATGACGAGCTGAGCATCGGGCAGTTCGCGAAAATCTTTAATGCGCTGGTAAAGGAAATACTGCTGGTCGAATTGGTCAAATAGCGTGAAGCTGCGCTTGAGTCGCGTGAACTCGCGGTAGTCCTCCAGCAAACGCAAACATATCGAATGGAACGTGCCGAGGTACATTTCGTTCAAGTTGAACTGGATGCCCAGTTCCGCCAGCCGGTTGGAAATGCGAGTAGTTAGCTCGCGCGCGGCTTTGTCTGTAAACGTCACCACAAGCAGCGACTCGGGAGCTACCCCTTTGTGGGTAATGAGGTAAACAATGCGCTCGACTAGCGTGAACGTCTTGCCGGATCCGGGCCCCGCGATGATTAACACCGGGCCATCGGTGGCCAAGATCGCTTCCAGTTGCTGGGGATTAGCCTTGCTTTGAAGAGTTACGGTACTAGCAGTCATTCCGCCCACGTGTCGAATGTTGTGGCCAGGCGGAAGACGATGCGCTTACCTGCCTTCAGGTAGGCGCCCGCTTCGTAGATCGTAAGGATCGTGTCCCGTTGGTCGTTCATATACTTGCCTGTTCGCCTATCGCTTAGTTGGTCTGCTGGCGTATCTTGGCATAAAATGTTTCGATTTGGAAAAATTAGGCAAACTTGGCACTAACTTTGAGGCCGAAATGCTGCATTAAGGGGAAGCTGTGGCGTCTAACTACGAAACAATCTGTGAAGAAAACCGGGGCCGTTATGGCACCGAAGGCGCTCAAAAATCCGGGGGGCTGGCTGCCGGGCTCTACGACAACCGCACGCATTTCATCTTCGAACTGCTACAAAACGCCGAGGACGCCCTTGGACGGCGCGGCGATTGGAAAGGTCCACGCAAGATTACGTTTGCGCTGGCACCGACCAGCTTGGCGCTATCCCACTTTGGCAAGCCGTTCGACCAAGCCGACGTCCGAAGCGTGTGTGACATCGCTGAAAGCACGAAGAACGAACTCTCCATTGGTCGATTTGGTCTTGGTTTTAAGTCGGTTTATACAGTTACCGATCTTCCGGAAATTCACTCTGGCGATGAGGATTTCGCCATTGAAGATTACGTTTTCCCGAAAGCGATAGGGCGCACGGCGCGCGCGATAGATGAAACGCAAATCGTCCTGCCCTTAAAGGAAGGAGACAGGACCGCGTTACAGGAAATCACTGCAGGATTTCGAAACTTGGGCCCCGGCGCGCTACTTTTCTTGCGTCACATTGACGAAATCAACTGGAGCGTTGAAGGTGGCGCAACCGGTTTCTATATTCGCAACAGCCCCGAATCGCTCGGCTCCAACGTCCAGCGCATTACGGTGATTGGCCAAGAAAGCGGCCAGCCCGAAGTTGATCAAAATTGGCTGGTCTTCCACCGGGATGTGTTCTCCGTCGGACAACAAAAGGTGGGGCGCGTGGAAATCGCCTTTTCGTTGGTGGCCGTAGAAAACGTCTCTGATCGGTGGGTTGTGCAGTCACTGAGCAGCTCACCCTTAGTAGTTTTCTTTCCGACCGTGGTTGAGACCCACCTTGGCTTTTTGGTTCAGGGCCCGTATCGCACGACTCCCAGTCGGGACAACATTCCGCCAAATGAGCCTTGGAACCAGCATCTAGTAAAGGAAACGGCCAGTCTATTAGTAGAGGCGATGCAATGGATGCGGGACAAGACAATATTGGATGTCTCCGCGCTGAGTTGTCTACCACTAGACCGCAAAAAATTTCCGCAAAATTCGAGGTTTGTGCCGCTGTTCGACGCGGTCCGTCATGCCTTTCTAAGTGATCGGTTATTGCCCCGCTCCGATGGCGACTATATAACGGCGAGGCACGCAAAACTGGCGCGTACAAAAGAGCTGCGAGAGTTGTTTGGCCCAGGACAGATGACAGCACTGTTCGGCTCAGAAGGCATCTCGTGGCTGTCTGGCGATATAACCCAAGACAAAGCACCAGAGATTCAGCAGTATCTGACGAATGAGCTCGACATCGCATTAATGACGCCAGCAAAACTGGTGCCAAATTTGACCAAGTCATTCCTTGAGGCGCAGCCCGATGAGTGGGTGTTGCGCCTTTACGAGTTTCTGAACGGCCAAGAGGCAGCGGTGCGTCGCCATCTCGACACGATTCCATTAGTCCGTCTTGCCAATGGCACCCACGTTGTCGCACGGGAGAATGGCGAGGCAAAAGCTTTCCTGCCTAGTGCCCTCGAAACAAGCTTTCCGACCGTACGCCGAGCGGTGTGTGCCTCGCCAGAAGCGTGTGCTTTCCTAGGTTCGTTGAGGATTACTGGACCCGATCCGGTTGATGACGTGATTCGAAACATCTTGCCGAAGTACCGGCAAAACGAAGTTGAATTGAGCAATGATGTCTACGCCGCCGATATCGAACGCATCCGCTCAGCCTTCAGTACAGACTCAGCAACGCAGCGGGAAAAACTGCGTTCAGCCCTACGTGAAACTGCGTTCGTGAGGGTCGTAGACAGCGGTAACGGAAAAGGTTCTATGGCCAAGCCCGGCGACATCTACATTGCCACGGATCGACTAAAACAGCTCTTTGCCGGTATTACAGGGGTCTTCATCGTTGATGATGCCTACGACTGCCTGCGCGGCGAGGATACAAGGGAACTACTTGTGGCTTGCGGCGCAAGTCGTTACCTAAGTCCACGTCCAGTCGTCTCTACACTGGGAGCGGACGAGAAGGCGAAGATCCGTAAAGAAGCTGGACTTGAACGGGCAAGCCGGGAGAATCAGCCTGAAGATTTTACTATTCATGGGCTTGCTCAGTTGCTGGAGATCTTGCCAAAGCTCGATGTTGACGATGCGAAAGTCAGGGCAGAATTACTGTGGGATGCACTGGCTGATTTGGAAGCGCGCGGCACAGGTGCCTTCTACGGCTCTTACAAATGGAGCTTTTTTCATGAAACGAAAACGGCCAGATTCGACGCCGCTTTTATTCAGACGCTTAATCTGGTCGCATGGGTTCCATGTGCGAATGGAGCACTTCAGCCTCCTGGCCTTGTAGTATTCGACACTCTTGGATGGAAGCCCAATCCTTTCCTGCTGACTAAGCTCGCCTTCAAGCCGCCAATCATCGACCAGCTTGCCAAGGCGGCCGGCATCGATCCTGCAGCGCTTGACTTGCTTCGCAAATGCGGCATTACCAACATTACGGAACTAGCAGCCCGATTGGGCATTCCTGCCAAGGAAGAGTCTAATGTTTACTCCAACGCCCAAGACCTTTACGACCCTGACATGCCAGAAATCAAGCCTGGGACATATGATCCTGACAGTAGTGACGGTGCGACAGGAGGCGCGGGAGGCGGCGGCAACAAGCACTTTGGCACGAGGGAACAACCTGGAGAGACTACCAGTGGGGGCGCCTACGGTGGCTCAGGCAGCAACAGGAATCATACCGGCAGAGGTGTAGGAAATGGAGACGGTGGTCAAGGAAAACGGCCGCCGGGTCATGCTGGCGGGCGGCCATTCATTTCATACATTGGAGCTCATCCGAATGACGTGGAACCTGATCCAGACGGGCTCGAGCAAGCCGCGCGTATGCAGATTGAAGAGCAAGCGATTAGACTGATTACCAGCCTTGAACCACAGCTGCGTCGCACAGCAAACGGAAATCCAGGGTTCGACCTTTACGAAATTGATCATGGCGGTAAGCCAATTCGATGGGTCGAGGTCAAATCGATGACTGGTAGCCTTGATGAGCGTCCTGTGGGACTTTCGCATAAACAGTTCGAGTGCGCACGGGAGCATAGTGCAGCGTACTGGTTGTACGTCGTCGAATACGCGAGCGCCCCTGGGAAAGCACGGGTACTAAGGATCCAAAACCCCATTGCCCATGCCCGGACGTTTACTTTCGACAAGGGCTGGGCAAAAATCGCTCATATGAAACCGCCGGCCGAGTAATTCGCGGTCAAATAGTTAAATACGCATCGTAACGCACACGAACTTGGTATCCAAATAAGCAAGCAGACGTGGGGGCGGTGCGGTTCACGCGGCAGGCGGGATCAGGACCAACCGGCCAAAACGATCGATGCCGAGCATGTTAAACGCCAGCTTTGCAGGGCTGGCGCGACACGTTTCTCGAACAACAAAAAACAGAAAGCTGAGTGCTAAACAAGAAAACTGAATTTTCCTGACCTTCCTCCTATGACGGCGCTATTGAAAAGGCGACGCCTCAGTCATGGGAACGATTACTTAGCGAAAAGCTTTGAGTTCGTTTCTGCTTGGACTGGCGCTACATCAAGGGCACAGCGCTTTTCGATGACAGACATCGTCGGCGATTTTATTGCTATATTGAAATAACTTGGCTCGCGTGTTGATGTGGCGTATTGTTTCCAAAAGGAGATTTATCATGACTTACTATCGTCGTAGCAGACGTCGGCCGAGCCAGTACAGATTTTTATTTAAACTAAAGCCAACGGCCTTTGCGTTCGTATTTGCAGTTTTCCTGGACCAGGTTCTCAACGTGCCATGTTCTTTTGCCATCATAGGCAGAATTCAGCCAGCCTGCCGCGCTGTGGTACCAACATATGTCTGGTGGGGTATCGTTTTTATGGGGATCTATGGGATTGCGGCATGTTTGTACCGCTACTACCGGGATTTTTACTTGGGCGAATACGTAATGGATTTAGAAGATAGATAATCCTGCTCGCCAAGCAACTTAGTTAGCGCCGCGTCAAGCAGCTTTCCCCAAAGCTGTCCTGCACCAGTATCTCAAAATACATGCTCAGCCCGCATCGAGATAGTCGCTACACCAGAGCCCGCCCAGCGGCAGCCCCTCCGCCACAAGGTTTCTGACTACTTCATATTCAGAAACCCGGCGAATCGTTGAAAAACCCTCCTGCCCCTTCTCAAGGATCCACACCTCCTCCGGCGACAGCGCATCGATGAAGTGCGGATGATGCGTGGTCACAAAGATCTGCGATGCGTTTTTCTTGCCCGTGGCATGGCTGCGGAATTCCTGCGCCAGCGACTCCAGCAGCTTGTGGTGGAGCCCGTTCTCCGGTTCCCTGATGCAAACGAATGGCGGCGGTTCCGGATCTTCCAGCAGCAAAAGATAAGCAAACATTTTCAGCGTGCCGTCCGACATTTGCTGTGCGAAAAACGGGTCGTCGAACGTCCCATCGTTAAAACGCAGCAGAACACGCTTTTCCGCGGTTACCTCGGTATCGATCTTGGCGATGCCCGGAATCTTGCTGGCAATGCGCGCCAGGATGCTTTTGAAACGGTCCTTGTGTTTGCGCTCCATGAACTGCACCACGTTGCCAATATTGTCTCCACGCACGTTCAAATGCCGTTGAGGCCCGGCGCTAGGCAGACTACGCGCCGCATCCGGGTAAAAATAAGAGAAATACCACCCCTTCAGAAAATCCCGAAAACGTTTGATGCGCGGGTGCTCTTTCAACGTTTTCAGGGTGGCAATTCCCAGCTGGCGCAGGTCGGTCAGCTCGACGACTGATTGAGTGCGGTCCTCTTCACCCTCGATTTCGACCGCCTCTTCGCCGGCCCAGGCCAGCCCCTTGCCGCGATCCAGTCTCAGAAAAGGAAAAGGGCGCCCATGGGTCTGCCCCTTGCGCCGCTGTTTCAGCAGTTCGAATGCCACATATGGCCGGCCCGTGTCGTCCAGATTGATGATCAGTTCATAGCTGATAGCCCGCTCGTTGGGCGCTTCCCGGTAATAAATTTCGAAGCGGATCGGACCATCAACGCCTTTGGACCGCAAGCGTTCGAACCCTCCCCGCTGTTTAATATTGCACGCGGTTTCCACATCGCTTGCCAGGCAGTCAACCACAAAGCCGAAGGCATCGAGCAGGGAGCTCTTACCCACCCCGTTCTTGCCGATCACCGCCGTGATCGGCGTCAGCGGCTTCCTGGCAGCCTGCCCCGAGAGTTTGCCCAGTGACACATCGCGTAAGGCGCGAAAGTTTTGAACGTGGAAACCTTCGATTATGGCCAACTAGCTCTCCTCGGTTCCAGTCAACGCGCGATCATAAAAGATCAGCAGCATTTCGCCCTATTACAGCGTTTCCTCGGGAAATTTATTTGCGATGATGATAATCGTTGCGTAGTTTTTATTGGCGCATGCGACGCGGATGCCGGCACGCAGAAACTCGGGACCGGATTCCTTTATCTTGAGACCAAACCGAGATGTTCGCTTTCACCCTTCGGGCGCAGACTGCGCTTGCGTTCGCACCTACTCTGGAAATCTGGAAACACTGGTTTATTGATTGACAGAAGCAAGAGTAACGACTTGGTACCGACAACACCTCGCTGTCAATCCGCTGACGCCATAGGCGAGTCACAAATTGTCAAATGTTCTACGGGCGTAGCCTGCTGACGTATTTCGTCGCGCCAGTTGGGCGGCTGGCCACGGAGCTGCGTCTTGATTGCATACAGCTCGCCGATCCGGCGCAACGCTTCGGTCGCCGTTGCAGTGGCCCGACGCACATGCAACCCCCGCATGCCGCGGCGCGCATGGGCCACGCCTGCAGCCTCCGTGATGCGCCCATCGCCGCATATTTGTCAGGCCAGCTTCTGCACGTGCGACACAAGCGCATCACGGAAGGCATCCAGCTGCGTAGCACTGGTCTTCGCCGACAATGCGCTCCTCTCTTTCCGCCCCGGGAAATGCGCGATATGTTCGGCATTGGCACCGGCCGAATGTGGCATCCCATGCAAAATCCAGTTTTGCTTGTAGTTGCATGTCTTCGCTTTTTTCCGCCAGTCAGCTAATTTTTCTGCGTCGGAAAATGTCTCATACGTCTTTCATGACATTATTTTTTACGCAAAAACTCAGGAATATCCTCAGGCTTGAGCGATGCAACCCAGTCATCGTAAGTCTTGCCGAACTCCCCTTCGCGGCGCCAGATACCACTTAACCGCGAGACGACCTCGACGAGCGGCCCTGCTTCTTGCCCAGGCATTTTAGGCACCGGACCATCTGCTTCGGTAGCCGGGATCGCAACGCAATAGTTCAATGACGTGTACAACGCCAGATCCTCATCGGTGTGGCACATGTACACGTTGCGGTCGCAAGCGTCACAGTGCCGGACGTTAGCGCTGAAGCCGGCCTTCATGTTGGTCCAAGCCTTTGGACAAGCGAAATCGAAGTCGTCTGCTGTGCAGTTGCGGATGCGGAAATCGGACGGGCCAGTAGTCATGACTTGTTTTTCAGCGCGATAAGTGCCGTAGTTTACGCCCAAGGCCTCTGTGTTCGCATGGCACAAAATTAACCAAGGTCTTGCGCCGTTCCTTCGAAGCCAATTGGGTTAGGCGCATGCACACAAGTCCATCCATGTTTTTTACCAAAGGTTTGCGCGAAGAGCGCTGTTTCTGCGCGAATTTGACGTCGAGCGAAGCCTCGCCTATCTCTGACCAGTGCCAAATATAGCGTGCTCGGGCGTAAGGGTATCGCCGTGTTCGGCCGCTTCGCCATTTTTCAGAATCGCTGCCTTGTTGTGCGGCAGCGCTGTGCGCTCAGAGAGCTGGATACCGATCCGGCGGTCCAGCCTCCGCGCAGGGCTTCGGTTTCATAAAAGGTATGGGCTTGCGGTTTCCTAATCGAAAGCAGACGGACGTGGGCCGGCCAAGGCAGCGGAAAGCTTGCGCCAAAACGGATAGGTCTGATGCGTGTCCCGAAACGGTTTTGAGATTTCCTAGGGCAGCAGATTCGCCAGATAGCGTCTGACGAACCTGCTGCCCTGGCCAAGCCAAGTAAAAGCACGCATTGAATTGTTCCTTCGCTCCTGCGCTAGTCCTTTCAGGCTGAACAAATCAGGTTGGCTTGTCATTTTTGCCAAATGGAACGAGAGCGTAAGAAATTTCAGTGGGGCTTGCGTTGCTGCCGTGAGACGTTTTATTTAAGCGAATACGACCTAAGCGTTTCATTAAATTTGCGACTACCTAAAGTTCACAATCAGGCGTATTATTTCTTTTAGGAATCTTATTCCCTGAACAGGGGCCTGAGTTATGGCATTAGGCTAAAGACGAAAATCATGAAATTGTTAACCCACTTGTTTTCCGTATTATGTCGCTCACGTGCACTTGCCGCTCATGATGACAACCTCCGTGCCGGCAGCGACGGTCCCACACGTCTCGTGCAATTCAACAGTTTGAATAGCCTGCTCTTGTAAGTTTTAGGCTAGTGGATAACTCAGGTCGTCGTCACATGGCATCAGCGTCGCAAATTTTCAGCTCAAGATCTTGCGCTTAGTGCAAACCTTGCATTGGATGAAGTCAGCCGCATCGACGTTGGAGAGATTGGCCTGGCTATCTCACGGTGACGCGCCCGACCTAGGTCCTCCAGGAAAGCCTTGCAAATTTCGTTCTTGTGCGAATTGCTTGCTGCTTTTTTCGGAAAAGTCGCACCGCACGGCCATTTTAGTAAAACCTTGATAATGAACCCAGGAGTCTCCATGAAAATCTTCCGTGCAGTGTCTCGCACTAACTTTGATCCGGAGCGTGAGCACACGCGGCACCCTGGCACCCGCCTTCCAGCAAATGTCCCGTATCTGGTCGATAACCTCTGGGAGTTCACGCGTCCGGACGACATGCCTTCCCGGCGCAATGGTGTGTATGCCAGCCCGACCGCTGCACTGGCTCTGGATGGTGCAGCCGGCGTCGGACAGCCACAGGATGGCTTCATTGCATGCCGGGTCGCATGCCGCAGCACACCGAAGATCTTCCAGATGTCGGTCGCCGATGCCCGTTACCATCCGGACGTCAAAAGACTGCAGAAAACAGTCCACGATAAACTGGTCGGGCAGGACCTGGTCGGGTTCGAGGGCAAGCTCGCGCTGGCGCCGCTGTTCGTGCCCGGGATGACGCGCGATGAATTGAAGGCGGCCATGGAAGGAAATGCCGGACTGCGCGATTTGGTGATGGAACTTGCCACCCTCGTCACCTTGTGGACGGACACGCCAAATTCCGCTGTCGGTGAACTGTTCTTCGAGATCGACGAAGACAACCACTACAAATTGCATCCGGTTTGAAAGTCGAGGAGATCCGCAATGCGTCACGTTTTCTTATTAGGTGATTCGATCTTCGACAACGCTCCCTATGTACCAAAAGGCTGTGAAGTTCAGGCCCAACTGCAGGCAATGCTGGGTGACGAGCATCGTGTAATTCTGCTGGCGCGCGATGGCGACGTACTGGCAGATGTAAAAACACAGGTAAGCCGTCTGCGGAATATGCCGGCGCAGTTCAATCACGTCGTTGTAAGTTGCGGCGGCAACGATGTCTTGGGCCTGGTCGGCCATATGCAGTTGGGCGTCAAGTCGGTGCTCGAGGCGGCAGAGCTCCTGGCCTCGTGGCAAGCGGAGTTTCGCATCGAGTATCGCCGCATGCTCGATGAGGTATTAGCACCGGGCCTGCCAGTGGTTATCGCGACCATCTACGACGGCGTGCCCGGCCTCTCGCCAGGCTTGCGTACCGCCCTGGCCGTGTTCAACGACGTGATCTTGCGCGAAGCGGCAGCACGGCGGCTGCCTGTACTCGATCTTCGACTTGTCTGTGATCACCCCGGCGATTATTCACCGGCCTCGCCGATTGAACCATCGCAGCAGGGAGGGCGCAAGATCGCCGCGGCGATCGCGGAACTGGTACGCTCGGAGGACATGTCAGTGCTGCGGACGGTCGTGTTCGGAGCTGGCCTGAACTGAATATTCCTGCGCCATCATTTTGGTTTGCAGACCGTCGTTAATAACGGGTTGTTGAACATGATCTTGGCCTGCGTTTTCCACGCATCAGCAGCGTCTTCACAGGTTTCCTTACTTGTAAATTCCGCGGTAGTCATCGTCGCGGGCATAGTCCGGTTAAGGACAAGAGTCAGGATGAGGATGTACAGGGTTATCCTTTCGTAGGGCAAGTCTGGCTTTGTGGGCTTGGAGCGAAATGATCGACAAGTCGCTGGCGCCAGGGAAGGCAGGAAGATTTTTGGTGCCAAACAATGCGTCAGTCGACGCTATGAATACGCCGGAACATGCTTCCATCCGGGTCAGCATCTCGTTGACCGTTGTTATATCCCAAGACTCGTTATTGCCGCATATAAGCCAAGCGTTTCTCACGGCATATATCTTCCCATAACTCGCTTTGTCCACAGTGCAAACCATTCGGATAGTTATCTCAATCATTGATAAGTCGTGTTATCAATGGTTGCCGAAAACGTGGTTAAATACCCTACTTCTATTTGCAGCGGGCCCATTTCCGCTGTTCGCCCGAGAGAAAACCGCATGCCGCTCCACCCGTTGCCCACCGCTATTGCTCCCCCGCGTCTGCCCATCGATACCACCCGGAAGCTGCACATCGGTCATTTCGCGTTCATGCGGGCGCTCATTCAAGGCGCCGACAGCAAAGCCGCCTGGGAACGCTATTTACAGATCGAGGGGGCGCACAGCGATGCCCGGATCGTCCGGAAAACCATCCTCTGGGTTCGGGATGCGTTTGCTGCTGCCGCCAAGCGGGAACACAAGTTTGGCACCGCCCGCCTCGTCGTCGCGGATTTGTCCAGCTTCGATGACAGGACAGCAACGCAGCCGAGTCTGGATGCGTTCGTGGCGGACCGGAGCTTGGAGGAATTTTCCGAGTCCGAGCAGATCGAAGCTTACCTGGCTGAGTATCCAGGGAATGCGGCCCAGCAAAAACGCCGCGCAAAACTGATTTCTAGGCAACTCGAGGCGCTCAAATGGCTCGAATCCTTGGCCGCGCAACCGCCCGGTGCCGGCGATCCGGTTGCTTCCTGGCTGAATCCGGACCAGGCCAGGCGCCTGCAGGCAGCCGGGCTATGGACGCTGCGCGCGCTCATTACCCATATCAACGGCATCGGCCAACGCTGGTATGCAAGCATTGCCGCGGTGGGTCCGATCAAGGCCAGGCGCATCGAGGAATGGTTGCGCCATCATGAAGCAAGCATCGGCTTGACGCTGGGTAGCCATGTCTTGGTGGCGCCATCGAAGGTAGGCCGGGACCTCTTGGCGCATGTCGTGCCGCGCCAGACGGCGATCGTGCCGATCGACAAATTAATTATCCCAGGCGCGTTGGATGGCGCAATGGGGCGCTACCGGGCACCCCGCGAGCGCTGCATGATCCGCGCCGACAATGACTATGAAGCGGTGCTGCTCTGGATTAAAACCCGGCAGGGAATCGCACCAGAGAAAAAGCAAGCGCTTCGGCAGCGGCGTGGTACCGCGCCTGGAGGAACAGAGGGACCGCACGATTGGCTGCAGACTCTCTCCCATACGCAGCGCTCCTATTTGAAGGAAGCCGAGCGCTTCATGCTCTGGGCGATCGTCCAGCACAAGAAACCGCTTTCCTCCTTGGCGCTGGAAGACTGTCAGGCATACCAGGCATTTCTTGCCGATCCATCGCCGCGAGACCTGTGGTGCGCGCCGCGTGGGCGGGACAAATGGTCGACGCTTTGGCGCCCGTTCGAGGGTCCGCTCTCCCGCAGCGCGCAAGCGCATGCGGTACGCGTGCTCAAGTCGCTGTATAAATTCCTGGTCGACCAATGTTATTTGGTTGGCAACCCGTGGAATGGCGTCACGGTCCCGAAGCCAACCCGCGTTGCTGTCTCTCGCGGTCGCAGTTTCACGCAGGCGCAGTGGGCGTTTATCGAACGTCAGGCGGCGCAACTCTCCGACCGGTCTGCCGATCGCCGGCTGCGCTTCGCGCTACGACTGTATTACTCGACCGGAATACGGCTGATTGAAGGCGTGCAGGCCCGTGTCGACGACCTTCGCTGGGTACAGTATCCGGATCCGGCATCTGATGACGTGATCTCTGGTTGGGAACTGAGAGTGACTGGGAAAGGCGACAAGGAACGCATTGTCCAGGTGCCGCAAGAGGTAGTGGACGAGTTGGCCAAGTATCTGGCATCGCGCGGGCTTGATCCAAACCCGGAGGCGCCAAGCAACCGGGGGACGTACCTGCTTGGCCACGCCACCGATGTAGCAACGCGGGCGCCGTGGTCACCCCGTGCCCAGATGGCTGTCGACCCGAAGGCAGGCATATCACACGGGATTGTGTACGCGGCAATTAAAAAATTCTTCAAGGGGTGCGCCGAGCAACTTGCTCCGATCGATCCGATAGGAGCAGAGCGACTGGCGACAGGGTCCACGCACTGGTTGCGGCACACACATGGCACCCATGCGGTCGCTGCGGGGATGCCACTGGACTTGCTGCAACAAAATATGGGGCACGCGTCCTTGGACACGACAACGGGATACACGACCAGCGAAGAACGCCGGCGCATGAAAGCAGCGCAAGCGGCCTGGAAGCGTATGCCGTTGGGATCGGTCCGGTCTTGAACGGGACTGGCATCTTTGCATGGGATAGGCACCCTCCCCTCTCCGCAGGCAGGCCACGCGCCACCGTTTTCCATTTGTCATCGTCCGCCGCGCGTGGGGTCAACGCAGCTTCAAATTAATAAACAACAGCAGGTGAATGGCAGCTGGTTAACGTCCCGATGGCTTTTACGGTA
Source organism: Noviherbaspirillum suwonense (assembly GCF_900182955.1). GTDB lineage: Bacteria > Pseudomonadota > Gammaproteobacteria > Burkholderiales > Burkholderiaceae_D > Noviherbaspirillum_A > Noviherbaspirillum_A suwonense. The sequence continues at coordinate 39,883 of NZ_FXUL01000032.1, forward strand.
CGACATGGCATGACGGTAAATGTGTTTCTGGACGGTCGGTCAAGGCGGATAGCATGGGACAAATCGGAGCCCGATGCCGATGCCGATGCCGATGCCGATGCCGATGCCGCATTCAAGATGATCGATCAAGCAGTGAATGCATTGACTTTTTCACGCAATCGACGCACCAAATTCAATACGCAGAAGTGCAATATACGTTTAATTGATAAAAATACTCTGGTAATGAATATTTATCCGAGGCACTAGGAAGTTGAGATGTCTGCATTGTCGTGGTGGCTTCGCTCACGTGGCGTGCGCTTCTTCCACATACTCGTAATAGCTTCGTTGCGCAGCCAGCGCGATCGGCGATGGCTGCGCAACGTACGCGGGGAATTATTCCGCGCAGAATAAATACGGTCCCATGGCGAGGAGTGAAACAGTTTCGTCGTCGCAAATTAAATGGTATAACCAAATGGATGCGGAAATATCACTCAATATAAAGACATTGTACTAGACATGAAAGCACTGAAATGCTTTGAAATGTCGCATCAATTACTCACAATGCCAACTCGCTCAATGTTGTGACTCGCACTTTAGAATTGCAACGTGCCAGCACAATACGGCTCTAAGTTTCCTAGAATATCGTTAGGCACATGAAGTTCGGCATCGACGTAAGAGTCTACGGTGCGCGGTCCCTTGCGAAATTTAAAACTTACCGATCATCTGCTGGGTTGTGCGTGTCGCTTATGGAATCATGCAAGTGGGTACAAATCGCAATTTTTTGAACCACGCATCTGTGATTCGACGGTCAGCGTCGAATGTTTGCTCAAGACCCTGCTACCCAATTTATTCCGCGCGGAATAAATTGGGCCCAGACACATTTCCACGAGTACTGCCAAGTCGCAATAGGAAGACTAGCAATCAGGCTATGTGCGTATCTGGGAATCGGATTACGCATACGACACTTGTGTAAGGACATTGCTACAGGTACCGAAAAATTCGTTTAGCACTATTTCGACTGTTGAAGGCACTGATTATTATGTGCGGGCTTTCGTGAGCCGTGCACGAAGCGATTTCGCGGACAAATAGACTGCACAGTGAGGGAATAGAAAGAAAAAACACGGATGCTGGAGCAGGAGCAACGGGGTCCGCCAGTGGCACACAATTATTCCGCGCAGAATAATTGTGTGCCACAAGCGTTGCTAATCTGCCTTTGACGCCAGTGCCGACGGTTGACAGACCAGTACATAGGCAATAGTCTTGCAAACTTACTCCCCAGACGACCAGAAAAAATGGCAAAAATATTGGTGATATTTAATCAAAAGGGTGGGCCTGGAAAGACCACGCTTGTCATGAGCCTGGCTGGCTATTTGATTAAACAGGGGAAGCGAGTCGTGGTGGTCGATTCCGATCCCCAGGCATCGTCCCACAAATGGGAAACGCGGCCGATTGAACAATTTCCCCAGCACCCAGCAAGCGTGCGTCCCATTGTGGGGGTGACCGTAAGCCAATACGCGGCCAATATCGAGAAGTTGATCAATGAAGGCTATGACTATATTGTCATCGACACGCCGCCCCGGCTCGACTCCGCCGATCTGGCGGCTGCGCTGTTCGTTGCCGACCGCGGATTGATTCCATTTGTCCCGGATATCATGCACAAGGATGCGCTCGAGGAAGTTCAAGAGTTACTGGACACCGTGAACGAGAAGCGGATACGCAAGGGATTCGAGGCGCTTCCTGTCGGTCTGGTCGTCAATATGATGAAGCCCGGTCGCGTCGCGCAAAAGCACCTCGCCGAGCGCGCATCCGACATGTCCGGTTTTCCCGTTCTTGCAACGATCGGAGACCTGGCCCCGTTCGAATCTGCTTCCAACTTCCGCACTACCATCGAGGCAGTTTCCAAACCGTCTGATAAGGCGCGCAAGGAACTTGCCGCTCTCGCCCGTGCAGTCGAGGAGTTCATGAAATGACATCGAAAAAGAAAACCAATCTGCTCGCTGCGCTCGATGCGTCGTCTACGCGTGGCGCGGATAGCCGCGGCGCAGCCGAGCGTCGCGCTGCTGCCCTCCGCGAAGATGCGCCTGATTCCCCGCCGTCCGATCCCGCTCCGCACCCGCAGAGTATGCCCATAGCGGAGAGCGCTGTTCCGCCAGGCAAGCCAGACCCTGTGGTCACGGGTCCGGCCCAGGCAGGCGTGCAGGACGTGCCTCTCATGTCGATCACCGATAACCCGTTCAATGCACGTCGGGTCTATCGTGATTCGGATATTGAGGGGCTCGCTGACAGCTTTCAGAAATATGGGCAGCAGTCTGCCGCCCGGGGGTTTTGGCGGGACGGAAAATGCGTGTTGATCTACGGGCACCGTCGCAAGCGGGCAGCATTGCAGTTGGGCTGGAATTACCTGAAGGTGGACCTTGTTGCGGAGCCGGAAGGCGACAAGGCGCTTTATCTTGCCTCGCGCGAAGAAAATGCCCAGCGCTCTGCGCAAACCTTGTTCGACGACGCGCTGGTGTGGCACGACTTGCTCGATAAGGGAGTCTATGCGACCCAGGAGGAACTGGCCGACTCGCTCAAGATCAGCCAACCCGTGATTGCAAAAACGCTGTCATTGCGCAAGCTACCGATGCACATCATGAAAGAGTGCATCGCCAAGGACCTGACCTCGCGCGCCGTGCTGTATGCGCTGTCGCAATATCACGACGACGTGGGCGATGAGCAGAACACGATGAAGCTGATCGAGGAGGCAAGCAGCAAGGGTATGTCGTCACGCGATGTCGAGGCCCGTGTCCGTTATCTCAAGGAGCGCAGGCGGGCAGGGAATGCAGTGATCCCAAAACCGCGGTCCGAATCGTACAAATTCACCTACGGTAATAAGGACGGAATTCTCAAGGAATTCGTCACCAAAGGGCGCGTCGAACTCCGGATCGACGGCCTGGACGAAGAGACCCGCACCGCGCTGGTTGATCAGCTCCGGCGAATCCTGCCAGCCCAGGCTTAAGGCGGACAAATTCGCGCATGGCTCCACCGACGGAGCGCTGCGGACTACAGCATGGCTAACGCAGCTCCACCCAAAGCGCTCAGCAGGGTAGGGGGCAGGATTTGACCTGCTCCTATCGGCAGACCTGATGCTCACCAGACCATCCGATTGCATCCAACCCTGTTCAACCACGTCAAAACGCAAGGATTGCTGCTCATCGGTTCTGCCGGCGTGGGGACGATTTCGCTGGAGCCTACGTGCGCAACCCATTTGACCAATGCCCCGTCGATGTGGAGGGCGCGGACCAAGGAGATGCAAGCCACGCCAGAGGACACGGCCAACAAGGGCAACGCCGGGTCGCAGCGCCTCTGAAGGCATATCGCTACTGCAGCCGCACGCTAGCACTCTTGGTGTGCCTCACCGGCTCGCCAGGACGCCTTATTTCGTTGCTCGCTCGGGTCTTCCTAGCTTTTCCGAAGTCTTTCCACACGACCTGATCTGGAAAGGCGCGGCAAGCTTCTTTTTCGACAGTGACGGTTTGCTTTCCAAAAGCAAGCCTTCCTGCCTTGCCAAGGGGTTGACGAAAGCCGGCAGTAGTAACGCCGAGGTTTGACAGAATCTTTGTGCGCCACGTGAATGGCGCGGCTCTGGCAAGAAGGCGCTAGACCAAATCGGACCTCGATGCAGACTGGAGCGATTCCGGACCATCTGCAGCAGATGCCGGTTTTTACCCATGTAGCGCTAGGTGACAAACGAAGCCGGGCAATCCAAACTTGTAACTGTCATACAACTGACGCCGCCTGGAAAGATGGGAACCGCCCTCCAGGTGGGGCGCGGACTCGGCAAAATGGCGGCCATGCAATCCATCCGGTAGGCTTCACCAGAACGTCCATGCTGGGAAGGGCATTACATGGTCAAGTTGCAGAACGCTCCCTCACCCCGAATACGGCAGGATGCGAACACCGGAGAATAAAGGAAATCGCAAAACTGATCCGAAGGCAGTAACGACAAGGGACCGAGCCGACCGAGACAGCTCCATCAGTTTGATTGAGGCGGAGGCAATGATTGCCTTCCAAGCATTCTGAGCCCGGCAATCAAGCAAAGGGGAAATGTACGGATATTCGACCTCCCGTCTAGGCAGAATGTCCGAACGCTCAAATTTCAAACGACTTCACAAAAGTTCTCACCAGTGGAGCATGTTGGAACAGGAGTCGCAGAGTAAAGCTGCCCGATCGCTCCAAGTCCGCCGTCCCGGACCTGGAGGAATGTCATTTCACGGCTGCTGCACCACGATGAACCGTCCCGTTGCCATCTCGGAACCGCCATGGCGGCCAACAGCTGACTCAGGTAGATCCGCACGACAACTGCAGAGCAGCACGAGACGGTCCACCGCCCCGATCAGCCATCAGTGAATCACTAAATTTCCACTCGCACCTCATTTAGTGATTCGCTGATGGGCCGGCAGGTGGCAAGAACCCGAACAACCTTGCTGGCTGCTCCAACCAACGAAAATGAGGTTCTGGTACTAGTGATTCACTGATGAGCCGATCTTTTCCACAACAAAAAGCCAGGAAACGCGCGCCGAGCCGGGATTTTCTTCCGCGCTAGTGTTGTAATTTACGCGTCATCACGCTGCCTGCAGGAAAAAGCATCAGTGAATCACTAATAGCGATCCGCTGATCTCACTAAATGGATCTTACTGGCTCCACTTTTCGTGGCGGGATCAGTGAATCACTAGGCCCAAAGACCCCATTTTCCCTATGAAGACGGTTAAGAACGCCCGCATCGCATGTCACGCTGGAGCTCTACCGTAGCGCATGCCAGCTTGTCAGACGGATCAGACATAGTGAATCAGTGAATCACTAATAGCTGATCAGTGAAGCACTAACAGTAAATCAGTGAATCGCTAACAGGGAAATCAGCGAATCACTAGTAGCGGAATCAGCGAACCACTAATAGTGAAACCACCGAAAAACCATCTGCAAGTGCATGAATAATAAGAACTTTTCCCCACTATAATCTTTTGATTTTAATCTTCTTCTTTAATCATAAGCACCATCAACACATACTCTCTAGCAGCATCGGGTGTCTGTGTGTCGTCCAGTGATGGTGAAACCAACTGCAGCAATGACGAACCCCGAGGATGCACAACGCAAAGCATCAGTGAATCACTAAATGTCCGCATTGACACTATTTCCAGACCATTGATAATCAGGCCTCATCAGAAGTATCCACTGAAGGAAGCAGCATGGCCGAAATCGCTAAAAAGAAAACCGGAGCCAAAGACCCAATGGAAGCGGTTGCGAGGCTGAATCGGTCCGTGCAGGCTAAACAACGCGTCAAGGAAGAAATCGCCTCCAATGATCCGGTCCAGTTGCCGATGTGGGACGACGACCTCCGGGGTGTGCCAAACTGCCTTGCGCGGGGAGCATTATTCACCGCGATTAAGTCGGACGGATCAAAACGCGAATTCTACCGGGGTAAGGAAATAGCCACCCTGGCAGGCATCGACGTGAGCTACCGTGGAGAGGAATTGAGGCAGGACGATTACTCGGTGTTTCTGAACATCCTGCACTTCGCCCGGCATTACGATCTCGGGAAGCCCATCCCCTTTACCGCGTACCAGATGCTCAAGGAACTCGGTTGGAGCATCAACACGGACGAGTACGCCCACTTACGTGAGTGCTGCGAGCGACTGCTCGCCACCAGCATCACTGTGGCGCTGCCGAAGATGGGCGGTTCCCAGGGCTTCAGCGGTAGCTTGATCCAGTCTTTTGCGTGGAAGGATGACGGGGGCAAGCAATTATCGCAGTGGCAAGTGATGCTTGAGCCAAGGATCGCGGCATTGTTCATCGATCCCCTGCTGTCGTTGATGAATCCCGCGGAGCGCAAGGCAATCGGTGGGCGTTCGCCTCTGGCGCAATGGCTACACAGTTTCCTTTGCACGCACCAGAAGCCTTTCGCCATCTCGGTGGAAAAATACTATGAATTGTCCGGGAGCCGGACCGCAAACATGGGCGATTTCCGCGCCCGTCTGAAACTGGCATTTCTCAAGCTGATGAACGTGGGCTTCTTAGAGAGCTTTGAATTCCGAAATGATGTCGTGCACGTGGTCAGAGTCCCGCGACACTACCCGGCGCCTGTATTCCACCGCCTCGGGAACAATGCCGATCAGGCAGGACTACAGATTTAGTGATTCACTGACGGTACTGAAGAGTCCTGGGATTTCCTGATCGATTCAAGAAATCTAGTGATTCGCTGATTGACCGGATTGCGTGAAGCACGCCGCGGGCTGCCAGCACGATTTTTCTCTAGCCACAAGCGTCAATGGTTCAAATGGCAATAGGTGCAGCCGACCGCAGCAGCTGCGCCGCTGAAGCCGACTTCGTCGCTGGGGCAAGGGTTAGAAGCAACCTGCGTCCCAATACCTTCAACAGTTGCGGACGCGTTCGACAAGGAGCCGCACGTAATTCGTCAGCCTGCTTTCACCGGAAGGGATTTCGCTTGTATCGCCATGTGCAGACGCTTGATGTCGGCCCGTCGCGACCTAACTCAAGTCATTTGCCGGAAACCGTGATGCGCAGCTCTCGTGCCAACAGCTATGGGTTCGTCGCGAAGAGGGGACACCGACAGGCGTAGTTCACCCCAAGCCGCACAGAAGGCGCCTACCGACGCCTTCTGCCTTCCGTTGCTGCATATCCTGTAACTTGCCGCAGCGTCGAATCTTCGGCTTCTATCGGGACTGAAGGTCGACGGCAAGCCACCGCATCAATCGGGCTGGATGTTTGCCGTCTTGATAACCTTGGCCCACTTCGTCGTTTCCGCGCCAACGAATTTGCCAAAGTCTGCCGGGGAGCCCGGAGTCGTCACCGCGCCGAGTTCGCCCAGCTTCTTTACCACCGCCGGATCCGCCAGCGCCGCACGCAGGCTATCGTTGAGCTTGGCCACGACGTCGGGCGGTGTGTTTTTCGGCGCCACCAGGCCCCACCAGACCGTCGCGGAACTGCCGGGCAGTTGCAGGGTGTTGACCGTGGGTGCGCCCGGCAGCAATGGCGTAGGCTGCTTGTCCATCACGGCAAGCGCGCGCATTTTCCCACCCTGGATGTGGGAAATCACTTCCAGCGGATTGATCGACATGAAATCGATCCTGCCGCCCAGCAAATCCGTAATCGCAGGCGAGCCGCCCTTGTAAGGGACGTGCAAAGCCTGGAATTTTCCTTCTTCCTTCAGCAGTTCGCTCGCCAGGTGTCCGGAGCTTCCGTTGCCCGCCGAAGCGTAGGTGAGCTTGTCCGGGTTGGCCTTACCGAAAGCAATCAACTCAGGCAGGGTCTTGTAGGGAGATGCTTGCGGAACGACGATCACCAACGGTGCATAGCCGATGCTTCCTACCGGTGTGAAATCGTGGGCGATGTCGAAATCCATATTCTTGTACAGCGCGCCATTGCTCGCCAGAGTATTGGACGCCGTGAGCAAGGTATAGCCATCGGCCGGCGACTTGGCCGCCGCACTCATGCCGAGATTACTGCCAGCGCCGGGACGGTTGTCGACGATGACAACCTGCTTCAGGCGTTCGGCCATCTTCTGGCCGACGAGCCGCGTCACGATATCCACCGCGCCCCCGGCAGCATAAGGCACGATCACGCGGATGGGCTTGCTGGGGTAAGCGTCCTGCGCATGCGCGGCGGTGACAGACCCCGCCAGCACGGCGAATGCGACGGCAAGGCGACGGGTCAGACAAGCAAACTCTGGCAATGACAGCGGTATCGACATCTTCTTTATCTCCGTTTGTAAAAATTAATGAGCGAGTAAAACAGTCCGGAATATCCCGGAGGACAGGCTTAATCGATGTAGACCAGTCCAGCCGCCTCGAGCGGACCGCGCATGTTGTACATGTCCAGACCCAGCACACCGGACGCCAGCTTCGCGCGCTTCTCGCCTTCGAGGTCTTCGCGCTTTCTTGCCGCGGCGGCCACGCGGGCAGCATCGGCGGCCGGAACGATGACGATGCCATCGTCGTCGGCCACTACGACATCGCCGGCGTTCACCAGGGCGCCGGCGCAGATTACCGGGATATTGACCGAGCCCAGCGTGGCCTTGATGGTGCCCTTTGCGCTGATCGCCTTGCTCCACACAGGAAAACCCATCTCCTTCAGGATGCGCACGTCACGCACGCCGCCGTCGATGACCAGGCCTTTCGCGCCGCGCGCCATGAAGCTGGTCCCCAGCAGGTCGCCAAAATAGCCGTCGGTGCATTCGGTGGTGACCGCCGCGACCACGATGTCGCCGGGTTGTATCTGTTCAGCCGCCACGTGCATCATCCAGTTGTCGCCCGGCTGCAGCAGCACGGTCACGGCGGTGCCCGCCACTTGTGCGCCAGCATAAATCGGGCGCATATAGGGGCGCATCAGGCCGACACGTCCCATGGCTTCATGGACGGTCGCGCTGCCGAACGTTTCAAGCTGGCTGGCGGCATCGCGGTCGGCGCGCGTGATGTTGCGCTTGACGACGCCGAGCTGGTTCATCAATGGAGTAGTCATCGTTAATATCCTCTGGTTTCAAGTGCCGCATTCAGCCGCGGGAAGACCCGGCGGGCATTGCCTTCGTAAATCTTGTAGCGTTCGTCTGCGCCGAGCTGTGTCGACGCATCGATATAGCGCTTCGTATCGTCGTAGTGGAACCCCGTTTCCGGGTCGATCCCGCGCACCGCGCCGATCATTTCCGACGCGAACAGTATGTTGTCGACCGGGATGACCTTGGTGAGCAGGTCGATGCCGGGCTGGTGATAGACGCAGGTGTCGAAAAAGATGTTATTCAGCAGGTGGTCCTTCAGCAGCGGCTTTTTCATTTCCTGCGCCAGGCCGCGGAACCGGCCCCAGTGATAGGGCACCGCGCCGCCGCCGTGGGGAATGATGAACTTGAGCGTCGGGAAATCCAGAAACAGGTCGCTGGTCAGGCATTGCATGAACGCGGTGGTATCGGCATTCAGGTAATGCGCACCCGTGGTGTGAAAGCAGGCATTGCAGCTGGTGCTCACATGCACCATCGCAGGAATATCGAGTTCGACCATCTTTTCATAGACCGGGTACCAGCTGCGGTCCGACAACGGCGGCGAGGTCCAGTGGCCGCCCGACGGATCCGGGTTGAGATTGATGCCGACGAATCCATAATCGTTGACGCATCTTTCGAGCTCGGGCAGGCAGGTGGACGGAGCGACGCCCGGCGACTGCGGCAGCATTGCAGCGCCAATGAAATGCTCCGGAAAGAGCGCCGAGACCCGGTAGCACAGCTCATTGCAGATCGCGGCCCAGGTCGCACTCGTATTGAAGTCGCCGATATGGTGGGCCATGAAGCTGGCGCGCGGCGAGAAGATCGTCAGGTCGGAGCCGCGCTGTTTCATCAGGCGCAGCTGGTTCGTCTCGATCGACTCGCGGAGTTCATCGTCGCTGATCCGGAGTTCCGACGGTTTCGGACCCCGTTCCGGCGTAGCCAGATTCGCAATCTGGCGGTTGCGCCATTCTTCGAGCGCCTTGGGCGCAGTGGTGTAGTGGCCATGGCAATCGATGATCAGGGGTTGCTGCATGTCTCTTGTCCTTTCCAGGCAATGGCGGGAATCATGACTTCTCCCCGCATGATGAGTCGGGCGGTTCGTAGTAGCGCGGCGCGGATGACGTGCTGCGGATTCGCCGGATCGAGCGCCAGCTCGACACTGAATTCACCGGCGGGATGCTCGACCGAGATGCTTTTGCTCAGTCCCTCCGGCACGACCGCAAGTCCGTCTGCGATCGACCCGCGAACCACGCAGGCGGTGGCGACTGTGACGGCGGCCAGCACACCGATGGCGTCATGGCATACGTGTGGAATGAAACAGCGGGTCGCAATGCTGCCGCCGTTACGGGGTGCGGCGACCAGGCACATCTTCGGGTAACTGGAGGCGCTGACATCACCCAGTCCCATCAACGGGCCGGCCCGCAGGCGCAAGGCTTCCAGCCTTGCCTTGAGGTCGCTGTCGGCATTGAGCTGCGCGACCGGTTCGTCACCGCGCAGGCCAAGATCGGCGGCCCGCACCAGCACCAGCGGCATGCCATTGTCGATCAGCGTGGCGTCGATGCTGAAGGGCGCGATGTGGGTGCCGTCGACAGTGATCGTGTCCCGTGCGCGGCCGGTCGGCAGCAGCGCCGGGCAGAACGAGCCCGCAATGTCGATAAGGTCGATGGCGATCGGCGCGGCCGTGCCTGGCACGCCATCGATCCGGGCGTCGCCGCCATACCGCACGCGCCCGTTGGGCGTCTGCACGGTGATATCGCATTGCATGCCGGTGTTCAGGATCATTACCCTGGCCGTGGTCGTCGCGCCACGAGCGGCGACAATGCTGCGCTCCAACGCGAAGGGGAGCACGGCAGCCAGCATGTTGCCGCAACTAGCCGTGGCATCGACGGTATCCGATTCGGGCTGCACCTGCACAAAAAGAAAGTCCAGGTCCACCCCAGGCGTCGCACTGGCCCGCACAATGCCGATCTTGCTGCTCAGCGGGTGCGCGCCGCCGAGGCCGTCAATCTGGCGGCGGTCAGGCGACCCCATGACGGCCAGCAGCACGCGGTCACGCGCGGCCCGATCCTGCGGCAAGTCGGATTCCAGAAAAAAAGGGCCTCGCGAGGTACCACCGCGCATCAACATGCAGGGCAGGGCCAGCAGGTCGGCATCCGTATCGTAGGGCGTGAGCATGGCAAATCGGTTATCGAGCCAAAAGCCGGCTATTATCGCCACACGCCATCCCGCACTGGTTGCTTTCTACCCTGTCGGGCGTTCTAATTTACTTATGTACGACTGTCGATACCCTGTCTTGCCTGATGCGGCCGCTTACTCCAAAGATCAATCTTCATCATCTTCATGCGTTTGGCATCGTGGCGGCGACCGGCGGCATTCGCCGCTCGGCTGACATCCTGTTCCGGGCCTCGTCCGCGGTCGCGAGGTCGGTCGCGGCGCTCGAAGAAAGCCTGGGCACGCAGCTGTTCGAACGCAAGGGCAGCGGCATGCTGATGACCGCCGCGGGCCAGGCCGTGCAGTTGCGGGTGCTGCGCATCGAGGCGGCGCTCAGGGAAGTCCGCGACGACGCCGCCCGCCTGGCCGCCCGCGACGGTGCGCATCTGGGCAGCACCGATCCGTTATTCAATGAACGGCGCCTGCAGGCTGCCGTGCTGCTGGCCGAGGTGCACCACATGCCCAGCGTGGCGCGCGTCATGGCCATTTCGCAGTCCGCGGTCAGCCAGGCGATCACGAAGCTGGAAACCGTACTGGGACAGGCGCTGTTTCGCCGCTCGCCCTACGGCACCGTTCCCACCGACGCAGGCACCCGCTGGATCATGCGTTTCAACCGCGTGCTGGCTGAACTGGACCATATCCTGTCCGACATCGCCGCCCTGGAGGGCGAACTGACGGGCAGCATCACGGTGGGCGCGTTGCCGCTGGCGCGCACTTCACTGCTGCCGACCGCCATTACGTCGCTGCTGGCGAAATATCCCAGGCTGCGCGTGCGTTCGCTCGAAAGCACGTATGAGGAACTCGCTGCCGGCCTGCTGAGTGGACGCGTGGATTTCATCATCGGCGCGCTGCGTTTGCCAACCGAGCAGGGCTTCCAAGCCTATCCATTACTGCAGGACCAGATCGCGGTAATTGCCCGCGCGGGGCATCCGCTTGCATCCAGTTCCACGCTGGATTTCGATGCCCTCGAAAGGTACCCGTGGGTGCTATCGCGTGCCGGCACGCCGCTGCGGATTGCGCTTGAGGCCTTCTTCCGGGAGCGCGGCAGGCAGGCGCCACAGCCCGCAGTCGAGACAGGGGACCTGGCACTGCTACGCGGACTGCTGGTCTCCAGCGATATGCTGACCGTACTCTCCGCGCACCAGCTGCATTACGAAATCGCGACCGGGCAGTTAGGCGTGCTGCCGTTTCCGATGTTTGGCCTAGAGCGACCTATCGGCGTCATCACACGGGCAGGGGCTTACTTATCGCCCGGGGCAGATGCGCTTTTGGCGGAGCTTAATGGCGTCATACGCACCAGGCAATAGGCGCTCTGCCACGTAATTCGTGCAGCGGTCGGATGGGCACTGCCCGACCCGAGGCCGATCGTCGTTGATGAATGCGGCTTTACCCTGGACAGTCCAAAGTGCGGCCTTCGACGGAGGATGGCGGTTTCCGTCCGTGCTTCCAGCATTCTCGCAGGCAAAGGACGGCAGGCTCGACTAGGGCCCGTCGCCAGGGATGCCTGCTTCATTCCCGAGAATATCCCGCGTGGCAATCGGGCTGCGCTCGGAGATGCCTGCCTGCCCGGCGTCCTCGGCTTGCGTACATGCCGCTTCCACCGCGTCCCGTAATTCATCCAGAGTAGCCTGGGCCGGGACCATGACGCCGAGATTCCGGGCCTTCTCCGTCAAGGGGAGCAGGGACCAGTGCTCGGTAATCTCATGGTCTTCGGCGGCAGCGCCAAACTCGCAGATTTCCATAAGCAAGGCCTGAAGCGCGTTCGATCCCGTGACCATGGCAACCTCCTGCAATGACGGTGCAGATTGTAAAAATTTAGTCTAGCACCTGCGGCATCAGGATTAAATGGGACAGCGGGCCGATTTTTGGCAGGTGCTTTTCTGCAAGGAACCATCTTTTGCTGCACGACGTCCAGGCGGCGTTTCGCAGGCAAGCCCATTCCCGCACCGGGCCATGCGAGCCGTCGTCCGGTGCTACCTGCCGGCTTTGCCCATGGGTGCGCCGCTCAGGAAAGGCTGCGCGGCAGCGTGAGCGAAAAGATACTTCCCATGCCATCGCCATCGCTGCTCACCCGGACCGTGCCGCCGTGGGCTTCCACGAGGCTCTTTACCAGCGCCAGGCCCAATCCAAGGCCGCCGCCCTTTCGATCCGTCGAACGTTCAGCCTGGGTATAGAAATCGAAGATGCTGCCAATGGCGTCGGAGGGAATTCCGATTCCGTTGTCGGTGACCTCGACCAGAATCTTGTCGTGCTCGGGCACGACCCGCAGGCTGATATTCCCGTCGCCCGGCGTGTACCGGGCGGCATTGCTCAACAGGTTGGACAGGACCTGCACCAGCCTGGTCTTGTCCCCAAAGGTCTGGCAGGGGATAAGGGGCAAGTCCAGGGTCAGGGCATGCCGTTTCGCGACCATCATCGGGCGGATCTGCTCGACAGCCTCGTGGGCGATGCGCCCGATGTCGACCATTTGCTTATTCAGCAGCACCAGTCCCATGGTGACCCGCGACATGTCGACCAGGTCCTCGACCAGGCGCGACATATGGCCGACCTGGCGCTGGATGACTTCGCCCAGCTGTACCGCGCGCGCACTGGTCGTCGCCGGCGATTCGATCAGCCTGGCCGCCATGCTGGTGGCAGCCAGCGGGTTGCGCAGTTCATGGCTGAGCACGGCGAGAAACCGGTCCTTGCGCTCATTGGCCAGGCGCATTTCCTCGGCCTGCATGATTTTGTCGGTGGTGTCAGTGCAGGTGCCGATCCATTCGAAGACATGCCCGTTCTGGTCCCTGAGCGGCACGGCGCGGGATTCGAAGTGACGGTATTGACCATCCATGCGGCGGACGCGGTAGGAGTCGATGGCCGGCATGCCCTCCGCCAGGTACCGTTTCCACGCGGCCTGCACGCGAGCACAATCCTCCGGATGCACGGAATTGATCCAGCGCAGCTCGTCGCTCCAGTCGTCGGTATAGCGCCGCCAGGACGTGGTGTCGCCGATCGGCTTGCCGTTGGCGTCCGCGCGCCATACCAGATCCGATACGGTTTCGCTCAGCATGCGGTAGCGCTGGGCGCTTTCCTCGATCTCCTGCTGCGCCAGCTTGCGCTGGGTGATGTCGCGAAAGTAGAGCGCCAGGCCTTCGTCGATCGGCTGGGCGCTGAGCTCGAACCAGCCGGTGCGTCCCTCCGGGTCGGTCCACATGTTTTCCAGCTGAACGGGGACGCGCTCCCGCATCGCGCGCCGGTATTCCCGGCCGACCGGGGAATCGACCGTGTCCGGCCATAATTCCCAGTGGGACTTGCCTATCATGTCCTCGACCGGACGCCTGTTGATATGCACCGCGGTTGCGTTCATTTCCAGCACACGAAAGTCGTGATCGACGACGCACAGGCCTTCCGCCATGCCGCGCAGCACCTGGTCACGCCGATCCCGTTCCCGCCGCAACTGGTCTTCGATCGAATCGCGCTCCAGGATGGCTGCCACCGTGCCCGCGCAGATCTCGGTGAGTTCGACCTCGTGCTGGGCAGGTATATGCGGCGCGTCGAAATAAACGGTCAGCACCCCCAGGACATCGCCAGCCGTTGTGAACATCGGTGTCGAGTACCCGGCGCCGATGCCATGCTGCTGCGTCCAGTCGCGGAACTTCTCGAATAAGGAATCCGTGTCGAAATCCGCAACGACCACGCGGCGGCCCTGCGCAAATGCCATGCCGCAGCAACCCTGCCCAAGTTCGATCTGCGACAGGTCTTCCACCACGGTCGCACTCAGGCCGGTGCTTGCGCGCACGAACAGGCGTGCGCGGCTGGAGTCGAGCAGGGAAATGAGCGCCTTGGTCGTGCCATGGAAATGGTTGATCGCTTCCAGCACACGCTCCAGCTTGCGTGTCGTGTGCTCCGAATTGAGCAGGTGCACGCTGAGTTGGTGCAGGATCTTCCAGTCGTCTAAATGCGGCACATCCATCACCATTCAAAAATTGCTAAAAAATCCAAACACGGTCGCAGCGCCGCCCTGACCGGGAGTCAGTGTTTCCCGATCAGGGATTTTACGGGAATAGTGGTTTCGAGAACGGTAAAGAACGATTTACTAGGAACTGCTTTTCAGTAGCGGTCCCGGCCAGCGCCATCCACGCGGCTTTGTGGATAGCAGTGTCCGGGCAGCTACGGTCGCTGGCCTGATGCCGGACCGGTCGATAAATCGGCGCCATTCAGCAGATTGTCAGACAGGAACCGGATAATTCCTTTACCCCGTTCACGATCGTTCACGCACGGCCAGGATTTCATCTGTTTGACAGCCTGCATCAGTGGGCGTGCAATCGGCGATGGGATTGCGTCCTGCGCTGAACGCGTTGAGCCTGGCCAATTACAAGCAGGGGTGGCGTCGCAAGCTGCACAGATTCCAGAGGGCAATGGATTGTTGGCGCGAACGACGCGTTGATTACCTTGGTTCCCCAATAGCGCATAGGAGGCGTCATGGATCGCAAAATGCTGGCAATGAAGGCCGACAGGTACTGGAAGATGTGGCTGCCGGAGAAAACAAGGAAACTCAAGGCGATGGGCCATTTCGACGCTGCGGTCCAGGCTGCCGCCTCGCGCGCCGCCGCCGAGCTTGCCTCCCTGTCGGCCCAGGGCTACCGCGGGGGTGAGGCAAATGACATCGTGCTTCCCAAGTTTATTTATCCGCAGCCGGAATCGCGGGAATACGACTGAGTCCGGTTGTAGACCCCGGCGCAGATGACAGGCGCCCGGTGACGATCTGCCATTCGCAGTATTTGACGCGACCAAGCCTGGAATGCCTCCATTTTTTCCAAGCTGGAAGCAAGCGGCGCAGCCACCTAAGCTGCCAAGCCAGCGCAGTGGCGGGGATGAGTTAACTGTTTGTTGCTTATCCGCCGCAAACTAGAACTTGGTAAAATTGTTTATAGGAAATATTTCTTGGTTTAAATATAATTAAACCTCGGGTCATTAACGTCCGCGCGTCGAACGAACCTTCTCCTTAACGGCCATGCCGGTTTCACCTATTCATTTTCTTGCTACCGTTTCCAACCGCCCATGTTTAAAAAAGTTCTCGGCCAATCGATAGAAAAGGCTGCGCCGGCCCCTTCGTCCGTGAATCCTGCGCTGGTGGAAAGCGCCGGGAACGTGCTGCATGCAGTTGCAGAACAGTTGCTGCAGGCACGGGGCGAGCTGTCGGTCTTCGGTTCCCGGCTGAACCGGTCCCTGCAACGCGAAGACTGGCCGCTGGCGACCAGGACTTTGCTCGACCTGGTGGAAACGTCGGCTGAACTGTCGACCCGCGTGACGCCCGCCAGGCATGAGGCCGCCGATCATTTGCTATCCCGGCAGGCGCATTCCGCCGTAAGCGACGCCAGCGCCGCCGCCTGGAAGGGAAGCGTCAGCGCGCTGCTGGAAACCGGCATCCCGGCGCTGCTTCCGGCGGATGCGGCTATTGCGGAACAGGTACGGCAGGCAGCGCGTCAGGTCGAGAAGTCCGGACTGGACGAGACAGGCGAAGCGCTGGAACGTATCCACGCATTCGTGACTTCCTGCAACGGTCACGGCGCCAGCATCGACGCCAGGCAGGCGCTGTTGCTGGACGTGCTGCGCCAGCTCACCGCGAATGTCGCCGTGCTGTCGGAACAGGCATCGTGGGCGCATGGCCAAGTCGCAAACATCGAAAGCCTGCTGGCCGGGCCGCTGAGCGTCGACCTGCTGCAGGCTGCCATCGAGAACTTGAAAGATGTGGCGCAGCGGCAGGGGGATATCCGCAAGGACCGCGACAGCACAAGGGACTCGGTCGAACACATGCTGCAGGCCTTCTTGTCCAATCTCGACACGGTCGCCAGCGCGACCAGCCAGTACCATGCCAGGATCGGCGATTACGCCGAGCAGCTGGCGTCCGTGCTGACTGCCGAACAGCTGCAGCCCATCCTGGCAGGCGTGCGCCGGGACACCGCGGCCGTGGAGGTGCAGGCCCGGACCGCGCGGGAGCAGGTCAGCGCTGCGCGTTCGGAACTGCACGAGGCGCAGGCGCGGGTGCGGGCGCTGGAAGCCAAGCTCGAAGAAATGAGCGAGCTGGCAAGGGAAGATCCATTGACGAAAAGCCTGAACCGGCGCGGCATGATGGAAGCACTGGGCCGCGAGATGAATCGTTCAAAACGGTATCGGATTCCGCTGTGCATTGCCTTGCTGGACATCGACAACTTCAAGCAGCTCAATGACAGGCTGGGACATCAGGCTGGCGACAACGCGCTCGTGCACCTCGTCACGGTCATCAAGGCCACGCTGCGCCAGATGGACGTGATCGCCCGGTTCGGCGGCGAGGAATTCCTGCTGCTGCTGCCGAGCACCAGCCTGGATGACGCGATGCTGGCCGTCACCCGGATACAGCGCGAACTCACCCGTTCCATCTTCATGCATGAACACCAGCGCGTGCTGGTGACCTTCAGCGCGGGCGCCGCGCTGGTCGACGGGAACGAGAGCCAGGACGGGCTCATCCAGCGGGTCGACGCGGCGCTGTACCGGGCCAAGCGCGAAGGCAAGAACCGGGTGGTGGCTGCCGATTGCGCTGCGGCCGAACTGGCTGCGTGACAGACCGCTACGCCGGAATCGATGCAGGGACGGGAACTGGGCGACGTGCCATCCGATGAACTGGCAGGCTGAATCTGCCCACGCCGTCCGGATACAGGAAGCGACGATTTCCAGGCAACGCCGGCCGGCAAACCCGCGCCTCCATGCCGCGCCCGGGATCAGGCCGGCCGATATGCACGCCCAAGGCCGTGCGCAGAAACCCCATCAATCTGGCCGTGCATCGAAGTGGTGCATGGCGACTAAAGTTGTGCCCGTTTATTCCGTAATACCCACTGCGCACAAGGGCGCCTTTATCGAAAGACGGCATGTCGCCGGTCAGGAGAACGTCCTTGCAACACTATATCAATACGAGGATAGACCCTGCCATGTCGTTCATAAGAAATGCTTCAATCGGCAAGAAGATTGCGATCTTTTTTGGCGTCGTGTTATTGGTTGCCACCATGACCACCGGTGTCGGGCTCTGGCAGCTGCACAAGATGACGGTTTCCACCGAAGAGCTGATGCACCGGCCATTGATGAAGGAACGCCTGATCAGCGACTGGTACCGCATCATCTTCGCCGGCTCGCGGCGCAATGCCGCCATCGCCAAGAGCGCCGACAACAGCCTGGTCGCCTTTTTTGCCGACGATGCCGCAAAGGGATCGAAGGAATCGGGCGAAATCCTGAAGCAGGTCGAGACCCTGTTGACCTCGGAAGAGGAAACCCGGCTGCTGAAAGAAATCGGCGTCGCGCGCGATTACTACCTTGCCCAGCGATCGGCCATCACCAAAGCCAAGCAGGCGGATAACGCAGAGGAAGCAACCAGGCTGCTGAACGAGAAATTCGTGCCGGCAGCAGCCCTGTACCAGGATAAGTTGCGCGACCTGCTCGCGATGCAGCGCCAGCAGATCGATGCCAACGCCGTTGCGATAGCGACTGCGTCGGCAACCAGCTTTCGCCTGCAGATCGCGTTTACCGTCTTCCTCACGCTGCTTGTCGTGTTCTGTGGATATGCGCTGAAGAAAAGCATCGTCGGTCCGCTGTCGTCCGCGGTCAATGTCGCGCGCCGCGTGGCCAAAGGCGATCTCGGCACCGAAGTCCAGGTCACTTCCAGGGACGAGGCTGGCCAGATGCTGGAAGCATTGGGCCAGATGAATCAATCGCTGCGCGGGCTCGTCGTCGAAATCATGCAGGGCGCCGGCACCATCGCGAGCGCCTCAAGCCAGATTGCGCAGGGCAATGCGGAGTTGTCTTCCCGTACCGAGCAGCAGGCGAGCGCACTGGAAGAGACGGCTTCGTCAATGGAAGAGCTGACGTCCACCGTCAAGCAGAATGCCGAGAACGCCCGCCAGGCGAATCAGCTGGCGGCGTCGGCGTCCGACGTCGCTACAAGGGGTGGAAACGTGGTGCACCAGGTTATCGGCACCATGGCGTCGATCGATGCGTCATCGAGAAAGATCGTCGACATCATCAGCGTCATCGATGGCATTGCATTCCAGACCAACATTCTTGCGCTGAATGCAGCGGTGGAAGCCGCCCGCGCCGGCGAACAGGGGCGTGGATTCGCAGTGGTGGCGACGGAAGTGCGCAGCCTGGCCCAGCGCAGCGCCGCCGCCGCGAAGGAAATCAAGACCCTGATCGGCGACTCTGTCGAAAAGGTCAATGCCGGCAGCAAGCTTGTCGCGGAAGCGGGAAGCACGATGGAAGAAGTGGTCAGCAGCGTCAGGCGCGTTACCGACATGATGGGAGAAATCACCGCAGCGAGCCAGGAACAGAGCGCCGGCATCGAGCAGGTCAATCAGGCCATAACCCAGATGGACCAGGCCACGCAGCAGAATGCGGCTCTGGTCGAAGAGGCGGCGGCCGCCGCCGGCTCGCTGCAGGAGCAGTCGAGCCACTTGGCGCAAGTCGTGAGCGTGTTCCAGCTGGGCGGCAACATCGCATCGACAGCTGCCATCCCAGCGTCCTTGCCTGGCGACTGGAAAGACGGAGCGGCACCCGTCCTGACTTCGACGCGTAAATCGGTCTCCGCACCCGCCCGCCTGCCCGCAGCGCCTCGCGAAAGGACCGCTGCTGGCAGCGATGCGGATGGATGGAGAGAATTTTAGCCGCAGCGGGAATCAGGCAGCGGTGCGCCTCTTCTTATCCTGGATCGAACGCGCATTTGCATGAGACAGGCGCTTTGCCGCCGAAGTCGGCGTGCCCGAGCATGTGATCGTCGACACCGGCCATCCGAACGGCAGGCGGATGCGCGACGATGCCGGTTTCGGCGATGCGCACAGCGCAAAAAACGCGCTGCTGATCGAAACCGGGCAGCACTTCTCGGCCCGTAGCCGGGACGTGGCGCTGGATGCCGCATGCCGCTTCCTGATCGTGACCGGCGCGGTGAGGGCCGAAGACCTCGAAAGCTTCCTGACCCAGGCGAAACCTGTCCGCCAGCGCGTCCTGCAGGTGACGCAGCCGGTCGTCGCCGAGACGATGGAGTTCGCGTTTACCGAAGATTTCCGCGGACTCGAATCGATCGCAACGGCCGGCACGGTCATCGCGCGCGACGGCGAGCGGGAAATTGTCACACCTTACGATAACTGCATCCTGATCCAGCCTTCGCTGCGGCATGTCGGCCCCGGCGTCACGGTCGTGCGGCTGGCAAGGGTGATGGACGTTTGATTGCGCAGATGCAGCGCGCCCGGAGGCAATCGCGTCGGTCGTGGGCGGCCGTGCGGGTCGCATGCAAGTATCGCGCATTGGTTTGTCATCGCGCTATCGTTGCGGCCGGCAGCGCTTGCGCCTGGCGGCATACACCCTAGAATAGTGCCGTCGTTTGCGCCGGCACTGCGCTGCAGTGCCGGCGGAGCGGCCGAGGCCCATCCCACTGGCACAAGGGGTATGCGCGATGGAAGGATACTTTCTGCGGCGTCCGCGTACGCTGCGGCAATGGTCGGCCCTGCTGATGGCCGTCTGCCTGCTGCCCGCAACCGTGGCCACGCTGCTGCTGGCTTACCAGTCGTATCAGCGCGAACGCGTGCAGCTCGAACAGGCCACCTTGCAGACGGCAAGGGCGCTGGTGCTTGCCGTGGACCGCGAACTGGCCGGCATGGAAGCGGCGCTGCGGGTGCTGTCGACCTCGGTGCTGCTGCAGTCGGGCCAGATGCATGCATTCGACGCACAGGCGCGCGAGGCGCTGCATAGCCTGGGCGCAGGCGCCTACATCACCGTCAGCGATGCAGCCGGCCGGCAGCTGCTCAATACGCGGCAGCCGCGGGGCGCCGCCGTGCCGCCCGGCGACGGGGCCGCGCAGGCGAGGGCGGTATTCGCCGCCGGCAGGACGGTGGTGTCCGGCGTGAGCCGCCTGCCTGCGCAACAAGGCCATGTGTTCAGCATCGGCGTGCCGGTGCGGCAGGACAGGCGCATCGTGTATGCGCTGTCGCTGGTCGTGCCGGCCGGCCAGGTGGGCGACATCCTGAAGCTGCAGAGGGTGCCGGCAACCTGGCCGGTCGCGATCCTCGACGATGGCGGCGTCATCGTTGCACGCAGCAAGGAAGGGCCGCGCTTCGTCGGCCAGCAAGCGATTCCCGCGCTGAAGCAGCGCGTTGCGCAGGACATCGAGGGCAAGCTGGAGGCGCAGACCCTGGAAGGCATCCCGGCGCTGATTTCCTACAGCCGTTCCCCGGTCTCGGCCTGGGCCGTGGCAATCGCCATTCCCGAGGCCGAACTGCTGCTGCAACTGACGCGGGCGATTGCCTGGACGGTGCTCGGCGCGCTGCTCTTGTGGCTCGCCTGCCTGGTCCTCATCAGCCGGATCGGCGAACAGATCGCGCGCTCCATCCGGGCGCTGGCTGGCCCGGCCATGGCGCTCGGCTATGGGCAGCCGGTCCGTGTCGGTTCGCTGCCGCTGCGGGAGGCGAACGAGGTCGGGCATGCGCTCGGCCAGGCATCCGAACTGCTGCAGGCGCGCACCGCCGAGCGCGATCTCGCCGAACAGACCGCCGAAGCGCTGCGCAGCGCCAAGCAGCAGCTGGAGTACAACGAGACCCTGCAGCGGGCGATATTCGAGCAGGCGCCGGACGCGCTGCTGCTGGTCGCGCCGGACGGGCGCATCGTCCGCGCCAACGAGCAGGCAGCGATTCTGTTTGGCTACAGCGCGCAGGCGCTGCTGGCCATGACGGTGGAAGACCTGGTGCCGCAAGCCATGCGGGAACGGCATACGGCACTGCGGCTGGCTTACCAGGCTGCGCCGTCGCGGCGACCGATGGGCAGCGCGGCAACCCTTTCGGCCCGGCGCAACGACGCCACAAACTTTCCCGTCGACATCATGCTCAGCCCGCTGCGCGGCCTGCCGGCTGAACTGGTGATGGTCACCGTGCGCGACATCACGGCACGCCGGCACGACGAGGATGCGCTGAGAGAAAGCGAAAAGCGTTTCCGTTTGACCATGGAGCATGCGCCGATCGGCATGGCCGTGGTGGCGCTCGACGGACGCTGGCTGGAAGTCAATGCCGCCATGTGCGAACTGCTGGGCTATGACAGGACCGCGCTTCTGGGCTTGCGTTTCCAGGACGTGACCCATCCGGAAGACCTGCAGGCCGACATGACGTTCGCGTCCCGCCTGCTTTCCGGCGAGATACGTTCCTACCAGATGGAGAAACGCTATATCCGCAGGGACGGCGTCACGGTGCAGGCAATGCTGACAGGCTCGGTGGTGCGCGACGACAGCGGCCAGCCGCTCCATTTCATCGCGCAGGTGGAGGACATCACCGTCCGCAAGCGCGCGCAGCAACAACTTGCCACGCTCAACAAGCGGCTGGCGCTGGCCACGCGCGCCGGCGGAATGGGAGTCTGGGAATTCGACATCGAAGCGCGCTTGCTGTGGTGGGACGACCAGATGTATGCGCTGTACGGGATGCGCCCGGCCGAGGCGCCCGACCTGTACCAGGCCTGGCGGGCGCGGGTGGACCCGGCCGACCTTGGCCGGGTCGAGGCGCTGTTCGAGGAAGCGGTGCGCCACGGCGCACCTTATGCCACGCAGTTCGCCATTCTCCTGCCGGACGGGGGGCGGCGCATGATCAGCGCCAACGGCGTGCTGTCGCTCGACGATAGGGGCGAACCGGTATGCATGACGGGCATCAACTGGGACGTCACGGAAAGCCTGCAGCGCGAGCAGGCGATCCGCGCCGCGCTGGAAGAAAAGAACACGCTGCTGCGCGAGCTGTACCACCGGGTGAAGAACAACCTGCAGGTGATCACCAGCCTGCTCACCCTGCAGGCGCGCGCCCTGGCCGACCGCGCCGCGCGGCTCGCACTGCAGGAAGGCGCCGACCGCGTGCGGGCGATGGCGCTGGTGCACGAGAAGCTGTACCAGTCAAAGAACCTGTCGTCGATTGCGCTGGATGCGTATATCGACGACCTGTGCCGGCAGCTGGGCAATGCCGCCGCCGCGAAAGCGCGCGGCATTGCCATCGACACCGCCGCCATCGGGGTGGAAGTCAGCCTGCAGACCGCGGTGCCGCTGGGACTCATCCTCAACGAACTCGTGGCCAACTGCCTCCGCCATGCCTTTCCCAACGCGCGCCACGGACGCATCACGGTGCGGCTGGAGAGGACGGAAAATGCAGTGTTGCAGTTGACTGTCGCCGACGACGGCGTTGGCTTGCCGCCCGGTAGCGATCCAGGCAAGTCGCACACACTGGGTCTAAAATTGGTTTACGCACTGGCCGGGCAGCTCGATGGCCGTTTTTTCATTGAAGGCGGGAAAGGCACCACCGCGCGCCTGACCTTCCCGGCAAAAGAAGCCGGCGCGCGTGCCGCACCCGCTGCGCTGTCCACGGCCTGATTTGTCGCGATCGCCGGCAGACAACGTCATTGAAGCACTGACGTGCAGGATCAAAAAAGTACAGGAGGAAACATGAACACCGTTACCGCCGCGCCCGGCAGTCCGGCGCCGCCCAGCATCCTGGTGGTCGAGGATGAAGCCGTCGTGGCGATGGACCTGCGTAGCCAGCTGGAAGACATGTGCTACCGCGTCTGCGCCATCGCCGACAATGCCCGCGAAGCCATTTCGCTGGCGCACAAGGAGCGTCCCGGCCTGGTGCTGATGGATATCGTCATCAAGGGCGCCATGGATGGCATCGAGGCCGCCGCGCAGATTGGGCGCAGCCTGCATATCCCGGTGATATTCCTGACTGCGTACAGCGACGAGAGCATGGTCGAACGGGCTGCCCGCACGAATGCCTACGGTTACCTGACCAAGCCGTTCCAGGCCAAGGAGCTGCGCGCCGCCATCGAGGTGGCCCTGCACAAGGCGCTGCTCGAGCGCCAGCTGCGCGAGTCCGAACAGTGGTTCGCGGCCACCCTGCGCTGCGTCGGCGACGGCGTCGTCGCCACCCGCAGCGACGGCGTCGTGCGCTTCATGAACCCGGTGGCGGAAGCATTGCTCAGTTGCGGCGACGGCCAGGGCCTGGACCGCGACATCGGCGAGCTGATGCAGTTGCGCGACCGGCTCACTGGCGCGCCGCTGGAATCGCCCGTGCACCGGGCGCTGCGCGGCCAGACCGTCGTCGGCATCGACTTCGGCTCGATGCTGCTGGCCTGCGACGGCACGCAGGTGCCGATCGACGATTCCGCCTCGCCCATACGCGGCGACGATGGGGTTGCCCTGGGTGCGGTAGTCGTCTTTCGCGATGTGCGGGAACGGCTGGCCGCCGAAGCGAAGCTGCGGCAAAGCGAGGAACGGTTTCGCAACGCGTTCCACTTCGCGCCGGTGGGCATGGCGCTGGTCGGCCTGGACCACCGCTTCCTGCAAGTCAACGGCGCCCTGAGCACGATCCTGGGCCGCAGCGAGGCTGAGCTGCTCGGCGTCAATCAGGATACGCTGGGGCCGCCGTCCGAGCTCGGGCCGGAGCGCGAACGCCTGAACCAGCTGCTGTCGGGCCATGCCGAGGCCACGCAGTTCGAAAAGCGGTATCGCAACATCGATGGCGGTTATATCTGGACCCTCGCCAGCGTGTCGCTGCTGCGCCAGGACGGCGAGCCGCTCTGCTACCTGTGGCAGGTGCATGACCTGACGGAACGCAAGAACGCGGAATACCGGCTTGCACGCATGGCCTACTTCGATCCGCTGACCGGGCTGGCCAACCGCGCCTGGCTGTCCGAAGAAATCGAACGCAAAATTGTCCAGGCGCGCCGGCGGCATCACTGCTTTGCCGTGGTGTTTCTCGACCTCGACCATTTCAAGCAGATCAACGACAGCCTTGGGCATGAGGCAGGCGACGAGATGCTGCAGGCGGTGGCGGCCAAGCTGACCGGGGCGCTGCGCGAAACCGATGCGGTCGCGCGGCTCGGTGGCGACGAGTTCGTCATGCTGCTGCCGGAAATCCGCGCGGCCGAAGACGTGCTGGCCGTGACCGACAAGGTGCAGCAGGAATGCACCCGCGCGGTCCGCATCGCAGGACATGACATCAGCATCAGCGTCAGCATGGGCGTGAGCCTGTTTCCGGACGACGCCCAGGATGCGCGCACGCTGCTGCGCTACGCCGACAGCGCGCTGTACCATGCCAAGAGCGACGGTCGCAACACGCTGAAGTTCTATCGCCCGGAACTGACCGCAAGGGCAGTGCGGCGCATGCAGCTCGGCGCCGGCCTGCACACCGCGGTCCAGCGGCATGAGTTCGAGCTGTTTTACCAACCTGTCGTGTCGCTGGCCGGCGACCTCGTTTCGTCGGCCGAGGCACTGGTGCGCTGGCACCATCCGTCGCTGGGGCTGCTGATGCCGTCCCAGTTCATCGCGCTGGCCGAGGAAAGCGGCATGGCCGTGCCCCTCGGCGACTGGGTGCTGCAGGAGGCTTGCCGCCAGGCGGCGGGCTGGGATGCCTGCGGCGTCGCGGTCAACGTGTCGCCACGCCAGTTCAAGCGTGGCAACCTGCTCGACACCGTGCGGCGTGCGCTGGCAGCCGCGGCGCTGCCGCCGCAGTGCCTGTGCATCGAGATCACCGAAGACCTGCTGCTGGAAAACAGCGAGGAAAACCTGGAGACCATCGCTGCGCTGCGGGAAATGGGCGTGACCATCGCGATCGACGACTTCGGGGTCGGCTATTCGTCCCTGAGCTATATCCGCCGCTTCCGCCCGGAAAAAATGAAGATCGACTGCTCGCTCATCCGCAACGTCGCCACCGACAGCGGCGATGCCGAGCTGGTCCGCGCAGCCATCTCCATGGCCCATGCGCTGAAGGTCAGCGTGGTGGCCGAAGGCGTGGAAACCGAGGCGCAGCGCCTGTTCCTGGATGGCGAGGGATGCGACATGGTGCAGGGCTTCCTGTATGCGAAGGCGCAGCCGGCCAGCGTGTTCGAGGCGTGGCGCGCGGACTACGGCAGCAGCCGTCATCCGGCCAGGTAGCAGCGCATCTGCCAGGCAAGCGACGCCACGCCTGCACGCGGCCTACGTGTCGGGCTGTCTCTCCGGAAGCCGGCGTATCAACGAGTGGGCCGGCATCCCCGGAGGCCATAGAACGCGATATACAGATAGCAGGCAAGCGGTATCGAAAACGAATAGAGGACACCGATGTAGTCCGCACAAAACCCCTGGATCAGCGGCACGAACGCTCCGCCGACGATGGCCATGCAAAGCACGCCTGCGCCCTTGCTGGTGAGTTCCCCCAGTCCCTTGATCGCGAGCGTAAAGATCGTCGGAAACATGATGGAGTTGAAAAGGCCGACCAGGAGCAGCATCCACATGGCGAGCCTTCCGGCAAACACCATTGCGACAAGCAGCAAGGCCGTGACGATGAACGCATTCAAGGCCAGCACATGGCCGGGCCTGAACTTCGCAAGTATCGCGACGCCGATGAACCGTCCCACCATCGCGCCGCCCCAGTACAGGGACAGGTATTTTCCGGCGTCGCTTTCGGACAATCCGGCAATCTCCGGTCTCCCCATGAAGTTGACCAGGAAACTGCCTATCGAGACTTCCGCCCCGACATACACAAAGATGCCGACCGCACCGAGCACGAGCGGCCGGTGCGCCCACACGCTGTCGTGATGGGACTGGGCGACAGTTCCGTCCGGCTGATCACCTGCGGCGTCGCCGGCGTTCATTGCCGGCAGGCGGGAGCGGGCAATGACAAAGGCGATCACGAAGAGGAGGGCCGCCAGTCCGAGGTAGGGGAGTTGTACGGCGCCGGCTTCCGTCGTCGCATAGGCGCTGAGCTGTTCCGGCGTCATCGACTGCATGTCGCCGGCGGACCGGACGGCAACCGAAAGGATCAGGAGTGCGCCGAGGAAGGGACCGAGCGTCGTGCCGAGCGAGTTGAACGCCTGCGTCATGTTGAGCCGGCTTGCCGCCGTATCCGGCGTGCCAAGCACGGTCACATAGGGATTTGCGGATACCTGCAGCAGCGTGATTCCGGAAGCGAGCACGAAAAGCGCTCCCAGGAACAAAGGGTACGAGCGCAAGCCCGCCGCCGGATAGAAGATGAGACATCCGATGCCTGCAACTGCCAGGCCGGTGACGATGCCATTCTTGTACCCCAGCCTGGCGACCAGGTAGCCGGCTGGAAAGGACATCACGAAATACGCCGCGAAAAAGCAGAACTGGACCAGCATTGCCTGCAGGTAGCTCAGCGTGAAAACCGCCTTCAGGTGGGGTATCAGAATATCGTTCAGCGAGGTGATCAGTCCCCACATGAAAAAAAGGGATGTCACCAGCACCAGCGCGGGCCGGTAATTTTCCTGCTGCACGGAAGCGGGAGCAAGGTGCGATACAGGCGCGCGGCGCGTGTCCATCAAATTACCCGATCCGGCATCGGGCGCCGTCGGATAAGCTCGGCCTCATCGCGTCGTGCTTGATAGCGCGGGCAAGGCATTGCGCATGGCGATCCTGGAGAGGACGGATGCGCTGGGCTTGCGTATGCGCTTGAAGGCTTTCCGGTCCACGGAAAATAGACCATATCGATAGGCATAGCCGAGTGACCACTCATAGTTGTCGAGAAGAGACCAGTAGATATACCCCAAGATCGGGATGCCGTCGACAACGGCCTTGTGCAATCCAGCAAGGGCAGCCGGTATGTACGCCGCGCGCAGCGCATCGTCCTGGGTGTCAAGGCCGTTCTCGGTGACGATGACAGGCTTGCCTGTGGCCTGATGGACGTAGCGCACCGCGTTGCCCAGGGAGTCAGGATAGATCTCGACGCCGTGATGCGTGAGCCTGGCCCCCTCGGGCGGCGGGGCCACGCCATTGGCGTCGATGCGCATCCGGTCATAGTTCTGCACGCCAATGAAATCGCCGGTCTCGCGAAGGGCTTCCAGCCAGGCGCCGTATACCTCTTTTCGTTTCTGATCGACGGGCGTGGTGCCGCCGACCGGCTGGTCGTCCGAGACGCTGATGCTTGCACCGACCGGCAGGCCCGGTTGGACCGACTTGATGGCCTCATGACTGAGCCGGTGCGCCGCGATCATCGGCGCGAGCATCGCGTCGACATCCTCGTCATTGGCGACCAGCCCGGTCACAAACCGCCGGGAACCGGTTGCACGGGCCGCGGCGTCGAGCATCGCCCGCCTGGTGGCGACAAACTCCGGCGACGGCGAAAACCAGCGCAATACCTTCATGATGTTGGGCTCGTTGAGCGTCAGGGCAACGCCGATGCCCGCGCCCAGGTGCCGGGCGGCACGCTCGCAATAACGGGCATAAAGCCCGGGCGCGTCCTCCGCAGTCCAGCCGCCACGTGCGGCAAACCATATCGGGCAGGCAAAATGGTTGAAGGTCACGACCGGGACGATGCCGCAGGCACGGCAGGCGTCTATCAGGCGCTTGTAATGGTCGAGCATCGCAGGCGAGAAGTGGCCTTGTACCGGTTCGATCCGTGCCCATTCCAGCGAAAACCGGTAAGCATTCAGGCCCAGGCTGCGCACCAGGCGCAGGTCTTCGGGCCAACGCGCAAAACTGTCGCAGGCGTCGCCGGAAGGTTCGGTAAAAATCGTGGGCCGGACATGTTCCAGCAGCCAGATATCCGCATTGACATTGTTTCCCTCGACCTGGTAGCCGGCCGTCGCGGCGCCCCACAGGAAAAGGGCAGGAAATTTTCCGGGTTGCGCCGCGGGCCCAGGCGCCGGGAAGGCATGGCCCGGCGCCAGCAGCGCTGCCGGAATCGTTTTCAACAGGGTGCGACGATCCATCCCATTACCTCCGTTGCGATACCGATCGGAGTCGGCTAGGGAACAGATCGTTGCGCATTCAGAAAGTTGCCGGCGCCAGTAGAGCTTGACCGTGCCTGAAGCTGCGAAATGCACGCCATCCAGGCAAGGAGGCTTGTCATAAAAATAATTAATGGTGCAGGTACTTATTCTCCGGACTGATGCCTTGGGGTATGTGAACCCCGGAAATCCGCTGGCTTGGAGACACAGGTGTGGCGCTGGCTGCGCATTTCGTGGAACTCGGCATGCGTGTGGCAAAGGCCGGACCTGGCAACAAGTGAAATGCAGAATTGGACGGGTCGCGCGCAATTGCGACGCCGCAACATCCTGAACGCCAAGCCATTTTATGATTGGATTAGTTTTTAAAAAGGGAAAAGAATGAAGGCATCGCGCGCAGTACGCACAATCGAGATTCTCCGCGGTGTTGTGGAGGAATCCAAGGGCAACAAGCAGGTGGCCACGGCCGTGGCCACGATCATCAATGAGATTTCCGAGCAGGCCAGGCGGGATCCAGCCGAATCGTCAGCGCTGCAAGCTTATATATCGAAGCAGGACGTGGTCGATTTCCGGGAAGACTTGAAAGCGGTATTGCGCTGAGTTTGACTGCCTTGCGCAGCCGGTCGAACGATACGAATGTTCGTCCGCCATGCAGTCAGCGCCCGACGCATAGATCCCGTCGCTGGGTTTCTTCCCGGCGCCACGGCTTCCTGCGCGGTTCCAAGGGCAGTGTGCTTGCAACGCCGATATCGACCGATAGATCGTTGGTGATCCAGCGGTCCAGTGACGCTTGCATACCTTCAATAAACTCACTCGCCTGGTTCCGGTAGACCTTCGATTCGGTCGACCGCTGATGCGGCTTTCTTTACAACCAGTTCGCGCATTTCTCCGCGCCAGTGCGGACCTTGCGCCGCCATGTGTTCGGTGATTTCCTCCAGGGTGAATCCCAGTGCCAGTGCGCGCTTGATGAACTGAACGCGGAAGACATGCTGCTGCGTATAGCCGGCTGTTCCTGGCAGGCGGCGCGGCGACTTCTCCAACAGGCCGTTACGCTGAAAATAACGCACGGTCGCCACCGTCACGTTCGCCGCTTCCGCAAGCTGGTGGATGGTGAGCATGGCGTTGTCAGTTTTTATCAGGGCGAGCATCTGCCGGTCGGTGGCTAGCCGAACCGCCTGCGGTCCGCGCTAGCCACCCGCGCATTTACTTCAATCCGACCAGCTGGAAGCCGCCGAAGTTCTGCAGCAGTTCGTTGGTGGTCTTCGAGCTTGCATCGACCTGGGTGACCGGGGCGATGACAGCCGAGGGGCTAGCGAAGCCGCCGGCGACAGCGACATTATGGTTGCCGAAGTTGACGTTGCTGCCGCCGCGCACAGCAGCCATGTCGGAAGCGCCGAGTTGTTTGGACGAAGCCAGGTCTTTGATGGTCAG
>NZ_FXUL01000033.1 GCF_900182955.1 Noviherbaspirillum suwonense
GGTTCCGCTGTGACACGGAACCGTCGCTCACTCAAAATACTGACAGTTGTGTTCTTGCGAACCTTTCTGTATTTCTTCTGCGTGAGCACTTGCTTTATATAACTTGAGCATTCCGGCATTGCTGCCGGTGCACTCCATCAAGTGCCCACACTTATCGGCTGTTAGTTGTTAAAGAACTTTCGATGTGGCAGAGCGTTGTGTCTGCCTGTCGTTGCTGCTTATTCGTTACTGCCTCGCTTGCTGCTGTCTTGCTGCATCAGCGAGGAGGCGAATTATAGAGAGGCTTTTTGCGCCCTGCAAGCCCAAATTCAAGGATTTTTCAAAAAGTTTTTGCTCCTTGTTTTTTCGATAAGAACCGGTGGAAGCAGTCGTGCTCCACCGGGTTTCAATCGCTGGGAGGCAATCAGGCGGGATCGACCGGCAGCACCGGCTGACCGCCGCTCTCGATGTCGCGTCCGGCAGCCAGGCAAAGGTCTTCCCTGAAACGGCCGGCAACGAGCTGGACGCCGACCGGGGTCTTTCCGCTAAAACCGGTCGATACGGTCAGCGCGGGTAATCCAAGCAAGGGCAAGCCAATCTGCGTCATCTGCGCGCTCCATACCCGCGCGTAGGAGGCATCATCCTTCAGGTCCAGGTTATCGGCGAATGGCAGCTCTGCCGACACCGGCAGCAGGACGACCGGATAATCGACCAGGAACAGCTGCCACATCCGCAGGAGCGTCGCCCGCCGGACCAGCGCATGCGAAATGGCCGGCAGATCCAGTTGTTCGGCCAGCGCCTTGTGCCCAGCAAGTGCGGCCAGCGCCCCGGGATCGTTTTCCTTCAACGCGGCCGCTTCCATGCCGGCATAGCCATCTCCCAGCCACAGTCTAATCTGCAGCTCGGCCGCCTCCTTCAGCGGCGGAAGGTTGTCGACTTCATCGACCCGCCAGCCGCGCGCCCGTAGCCGTTCTGCGGCGTCACGGAGCGCCGACTCAACTTCCGGGGCCGTCTGCAGGCCGTCAGGCCGTATGCATAGTGCCGCCACCCGCGGCGCATCCGGCCCCTGCAGCGGCGCGGGCACCCACCACGGGTCCCGTGGATCATGCGCCGACAGCGCGGCCAGTCCCAGTTCGATATCCTCGATCGTGCGCGCGATCGGGCCGGACACGGCCGTCAGCTGCGGCCCGATCGCACGCTCCGGCAGGGCCGCGTTGTAAGCGGCGACGCGTCCCAGCGTCGGACGCAGGCCGTGCAGGCCACAGGCATACGCCGGATAGCGTACCGACCCCGCGATATCGGTGCCGTGCGCCAGGTGGCAAATACCGGCGGCGACAGCGGCGGCGGCCCCGCCGGAGGAACCGCCGGGCGTTAGCGCCGGATCGTGCGGGTTGCGGGTGCTGCCGTGAAGCTGGTTGCTGGTGAACCAGCGGTAGCTGAAAGCAGGCGTGTTGGTGCGACCCAGGATGAGCGCGCCGGCCTTGCGCAGGTTGTCCACGACCGGGCTGTTGGATTGGGCGATCAGATCCTTTTGCAGGGTGACGCCGTTGGTCGTGGCGTAACCGGCCTGGTCCACATTGACTTTCACCGTGACTGGCACGCCCGCCAGGATGCCCAATGGCTCGTTGCGGGAGCGGGCCGCATCGGCGGAGTCGGCCTGGTTCAGCACATCGTCCGGGCGAAAATCGACCACGGCATTGATCGAAGGGTTGACGGCGGCAAGCCGGTCCAATGCGGCTTGCGCCAGTTCCCGAGCTGAAACATCGCCGGCCCGGAACATTGCTGTTGCCTGTGCTGCCGATAAGCGCCACAAATCAGACATGTCTCTTCCTTTTCTCATTTATAGAGTTGTTTTATTGTTAATGTTGTGTGCACAGTTGTTTCTCGTCAAATCCCCCCATAAATTGTTCTATTTGCAACTATTTTGATGCTACGATGGTTTTTCAAAAGGGGAGGAAACAAGCCATGATGATCAAGATGCTGCTCGAAGAAGCCGGCCAGTATTTTTACTGCGAAGCCCGAAAAACGGCTCACCATGAATTTGAAGGCATTGTTCATTTCCTTCACAAGGTCGGCGACGGCAATGCCTTCGTGCGCGGCAAGACCCACCATGTCAAGACGACCTTCGATGCCCGCAACGACGCGCTGACGGCCGCCGAGCGCTACGGGAAGCAGATTGCCATGCAGCTTGCGCAACCGTCGAAATTGCCGACCGACGGCGGATGCTTCGAACCGGGCGCGCAAAATGCCGGACGCATGTCCGCGGCGCCGCAGGAGAAATCTGCCTGTTAAGCATGGCGATGGTCCGACGCGACCAGCCCGGGACCGGGCAAGTCGCGTCAACTGCCTAACTCAGGGCGCCATTTGCAAACGTACCTCGCCGCCCGGGTAGGCGGCGCTGTGGACGTTCAGATACAGCTTGCCTTCCTTTAGTGCTTCGTACTGCGCATCGGTGAGCTTTGCGCCAGCGGGCACGCTGAAGGTCATCGGTGCGGTCTTGACGAGCGGCACGACAACCGGGCCGTTGGCTCCCCTTGCACCCTGGTGAATGTGCGCCATCGTCGGCTCCATGCCGGTCACGATCACCGCGCCGCTCACCGAGCGGTCGGAAGCGACCGAGATGGTGCTGCGGCCTGAAGCCGACGTGGACACCGGCGGCACTTCCTGCGCACCCGTCAATGCGGGGCTGGTTTTCTCGGTGATGCCGCCGCCGCCTCCCATTGAAGAACAGGCTGCGGCGAGCAATACGATGGCAGCAGCGGAAGCCAACCTGACTGTCTTGCTGAAATAATGCATGTCATGTCTCCAGGAGTTCGAGTTATTGGACGCGCCCGCAACGTGCCGACCTGCAGGGCGCGATTAGCGGACACCTTGCATACTACGCAACCCTTACGCTGTTGTCATGCGTACAAGCATTAACCGTGCGTGGCGCCAGGCGTCGCTGGCGCCTCCTGCATGTCTGGTTTGCCATATCCACCGCCGCCCGGCGTCTCGATCACGAAGACATCGCCGGCATGCATGTCGGTGCTTGCGACAAAGCTGAATTCCTCCTCGCGTCCTTCGGCCCGGACCACGTAGTTGCGGCCGCAGGCGCCCGGTTCGCCCCCGGCGGCGCCGAATGGCGGAATCAGGCGGTTATTCGAGAGGATGGAAGCCGTCATTTTTTCCAAGAAACGTATCTTGCGTATGCTGCCGTTGCCGCCATGCCAGCGGCCCGGTCCGCCGGATCGCGGCCGGATTTCATAGCTCTCCAGCCGCACCGGATAGCGCCATTCGAGCACTTCGGGGTCGGTCAGGCGCGAATTGGTCATGTGTGTCTGGACCACGTCCGTTCCGTCGAAGCCTTCGCCCGCGCCCGAGCCGCCGGAAATGGTCTCGTAATACTGATGCTGCGCATTGCCGAATGTGAAGTTGTTCATGGTGCCCGGCGAGGATGCCAGCGTCCCGAGGGCGCCGTAGAGCGCATTGGTGATGCAGCTCGATGTTTCGACATTGCCGGACACGACCGCGGCCGGGTAGCGCGGGTTGAGCATCGAGCCTTCGGGAATGATCACGTTCAGCGGCTTCAGGCAGCCGGCGTTGAGAGGGATGTCGTCATCGACGAGCGTCCGGAACACATAGAGAACGGCTGCCATGCAGATGGCGCTCGGCGCATTGAAGTTGTTGGGCAGCTGCGGCGAGGTGCCGGTGAAGTCGATGTCGGCAGTGCGTTCGGCATGATGGACCCGGATCGCCACCCTGATCAGCGCGCCATTGTCGAGCCGGTATTCGAAGGAGGAATCGGCCAGCGTCGGGATGACGCGGCGCACCGCTTCCTCGGCATTGTCCTGGACGTGGTTCATATAGGCCCGGACCACGTCCAGCCCGAAGTGCCCGACCATCTTCAGCAGCTCGTCGACGCCTTTCTGGTTGGCCGCGACCTGGGCCTGGAGGTCCGCCAGGTTCTGGCTGATATTACGCGCCGGGTAGCGGCCGGAGGACAGCAGCGCCACCGTTTCCGCTTCGAGCAAGCGTCCGGCGCTGACCAGCTTGAAATTATTGATCAGCACGCCCTCTTCTTCCACGACGGTGCTGTCCGGCGGCATAGAGCCCGGCGTGATGCCGCCGATGTCCGCATGGTGACCCCGGGAGCCGACATAGAACAGCACATCGCGGCCGTTGGCGTCGAAGGCAGGGGTAATCACGGTCACGTCGGGCAGATGGGTGCCGCCGTGATAGGGATCGTTGAGCATGTAAACATCGCCCGGCCGCATCCTGCCGGCATTTTCGCGCATGATGGTCTTGATGCTTTCACCCATCGACCCGAGGTGGACCGGGATGTGCGGCGCATTGGCAATCAGGTTGCCGCCAGCATCGAACAGCGCGCAGGAAAAATCCAGGCGCTCCTTGATGTTGACCGAGAAAGCCGTGTTCTGGAGGCGCAACCCCATCTGCTCGGCGATCGACATGAACAGGTTATTGAAGACTTCCAGCAGCACCGGGTCGGCCTCGGTGCCGATTGCGCGTCGCACCGGGCGCGCCTCGGTGCGGCGCATGACCAGGTGGTCGAGCGCGGTGACCTCGCCCGACCAGCCGGGCTCGACGATATTGGTCGCATTGCGTTCGGCGATGATGGCCGGCCCGCGCACCAGGTCGCCGGCGCGCATCTCCTCGCGCAGGTATAGCGCGGTCTCGTGCCACTGGCCGCACGAGAATAATTGCACGGTATCGGCAGCGACCAGCGGACCGTCGCGCGGGCCAATCTGCTCGGGCGTCGCCATGTCGCCATCCGACGCCCCGATGGCCTCGACCGAAATGGCTTCGACGACCAGCTCCCTGCCGCTCATCAGGAAGGAATAGCGCTTGCGGTAGGCCTCTTCGAACTGGCTACACATGGCGTCGATGCCGGCGAAGTCGACCACGATCGCCGAGTCGGTGCCGGCATAGCGCAGATGCGCGCGCTCCACGACCCGGATGCGGCCGGCGTCCATGCCCTGGGCGACGAGTCCCGCGCTGGCCCGCTGAGACAGCGCGGCCAGCTCGGCGCGGAGCCGTTCGGCCAGTTCTGCGTCCAGGCTGGCTTCGACCGCCTGCTCGAGCATGACGGTCTGGTCGGCCAGGCCCATGCCGTAGGCCGACAGCACGCCCGCCAGCGGATGGGCGAAGACCCTAGTCATGCCCAGCGCATCCGCGGCCAGGCAGGCATGCTGGCCGCCGGCGCCGCCGAAGGTGGTCAGCGTGTAGCCGGTCACGTCATGGCCCCGCTGGACGGAGATGAACTTGATGGCGTTGGCCATGTTCCCTACCGCAATCTCGATATAGCCCTCGGCGACTTCCTCCGGCGTGCGCCGTTTTCCGGTGGCGCGATGGATTTCATCGGCGAGCGCGCTGAACTTGCGGACGACGACGTCGCGGTCGAGCGGCTGATCGGCATTGCTGCCGAACACGGCCGGAAAATAGGCGGGCTGGATCTTGCCCAGCATGACATTGCAGTCCGTGACGGTAAGCGGTCCGCCGCGCCGGTAGCAGGCTGGGCCGGGATTCGCGCCGGCGCTGTCGGGCCCGACACGAAGACGGCTGCCATCGAAATGCAGGATGGAGCCACCGCCGGCGGCGACGGTATGGATGCTCATCATCGGGGCGCGCATGCGCACGCCGGCGACCTGGGTCTCGAACTCGCGCTCGAACTCGCCTGCATAGTGGGATACGTCGGTCGACGTGCCGCCCATGTCGAAGCCGATGATGCGGTCGAAGCCGGCGGTTTTCGCGGTGCGCACCATGCCGACGATGCCGCCGGCGGGACCGGAAAGGATGGAGTCCTTGCCCTGGAAGCTGCGGGCGTCGGTCAGTCCGCCGTTGCTTTGCATGAACAGCAGGCGCACGCCGTTCATCTGGCCGGCGACCTGGTCGACATAGCGGCGCAGTATCGGCGACAGGTAGGCGTCAACCACGGTGGTGTCGCCGCGGGACACGAATTTCATCATCGGGCTGACCTTGTGCGAGACCGATACCTGCGTGTAGCCGACCTCCCTGGCAATTGCCTCGACGCGCTGTTCATGTTCGGCGTAGCGGTAGCCATGCATCAGCACGATGGCGGCGGTCCGGTAGCCCGCCGCGTAACGTGTCTCCAGCGCTTGCCTGACCGCGGCCTCGTCCAGCGGCAGGACCACCTTGCCGTGCGCGTCCAGCCGCTCGTCGACCTCGATGACTTCCCGGTAAAGCAGTTCGGGCAACACGATGTGCCGGTCGAACAGCCGGGGCCGGTTCTGGTAGGCGATGCGCAGCGCATCCCGGAAGCCGCGGGTCACCAGCAGCACCAGCGGCTCGCCCTTGCGCTCGAGCAGCGCATTGGTAGCCACTGTCGTGCCCATCTTTACCGCTTCGACCAGCGCCTGCGGGATGGCTTCGAATGCGTCCAGGCCCAGCATCTTCCTGATGCCGGCGACAGCCGCATCCGGGTATTGCTCGGGGTTTTCCGACAGCAGCTTATGGGTCTGCAGGCTGCCATCCGGGCGGCGGGCCACGATGTCGGTAAAGGTGCCGCCGCGGTCTATCCAGAACTGCCATCGTTTATCGGACTGGCCAAGTGAAACCGGCGTTTGCTTCATGTGCTTGTCTCCGTCTTGATGAAAGGCTGGCAGCGCGGGGGGCGCTTCAGGATAGTCTGACGCGCATTATGCCAACAAAATTCTATTAACTTGTATACGTTTTATTTGATAATTTATTTACATACTGTTTTTATAAATTCCGGCATCCGTTGCGAATAATGTGGTCGGCAGCCTTCGTAGAGGGGAACAAGATGCAAATTTTTTCCACCTAGCCCAGGCTCATTCACCTAGCCAGGAGACAAAGATGATCACTAAACGCAGCCTGTTCATTGCTATCGCACTAATGGGCGCTTATTGCACAGCCGGTGCCCAGACCACATGGGACTTTCCCACCGGTTATTCCGCCAACAGTTTCCAAACTGAAAACGTGGTCCAGTTCGCCAAGGATGTCGAGAAGGCAAGCGGCGGCAAGCTCACGATGACGGTGCATGTGAACGGCTCCCTGTACAAGGCCAACGAAATCAAGCGCGCCGTGCAGACCGGGCAGGCGCAGATCGGCGAATTCCTTCTTTCCGGCGCTGCCAATGAAAACCCGCTGTTCGGCGTCGATGCAGTTCCCTTCCTCGCCAGCAGCTACGCGGACGCCAGGCGGCTGTCCGAATCGTCCCGTCCCGCGGTCGAGAAGGCGCTGGCAACGCAGGGGCTGAAGCTGCTGTTCGTCTCGCCCTGGCCGGGACAGAGCCTGTATTCAATCAAGCCCGTGGCGTCGGTTGCCGACCTGCGCGGCACCAAGATGCGCACCTATAACCCGGCGACCAACCGCATCGCGCAATTGATGAAGGCGCAACCGGCGACCATACAGCTGGCGGAACTGGGGCAGGCGCTGGCGACCGGCGCGGTAGACAATTTCCTGACCTCGAATGCGAGCGGCGTCGAAAACAAGCTGTACGAACAGGTCAAGCATTTTTACGAGGTCAATGCCTGGTTTCCAAAGAATGCGATCGTCGTCAGCCAGAAGGCATTTGACGGCTTGAACCCCGCCGCGCAGGAAGCGGTGGTGAACGCGGCCAGGGAAGCGGAAGTCCGCGCCTGGAAAGTCAGCCAGCAAAAGAGCACCGAGTTCACCGCACAGCTTGCCGCCAACGGCATGAAGGTCGCGGTGCCAGGGCCGGCGTTCCAGGCCGAGCTGAAGACGATAGGCGACGCCATGACTGCCGAGTGGATCAAGACCGCAGGCGAACAGGGCCGGCAAATCGTCGAGGCCTACCGGAAGAATTAAGGACGCCATAAAAGCCATCTCCCGCAGATGGCTTTTTTATTGGGCTGAAATAAGCAGACCGCAGTACCGAAGGATTTTTTCCGCCCTGAAACGGCGCACGGCATTTCACAAGAGGCAAAAATGCGAAACCTGTTA
This sequence comes from Noviherbaspirillum suwonense, assembly GCF_900182955.1. Classification (GTDB taxonomy): domain Bacteria; phylum Pseudomonadota; class Gammaproteobacteria; order Burkholderiales; family Burkholderiaceae_D; genus Noviherbaspirillum_A; species Noviherbaspirillum_A suwonense. Next base: position 7,921 of record NZ_FXUL01000033.1, read on the forward strand.
GACCGCTTTTACCAGGGGCTGCTTTATCTGGCGGCCCTGTCCATGGTTGTTACGCTGCTGGCGATACTGATCGGCGTCGCCGCCCGCGAATTCAGCCTGGACCTGCCCGGCCTCGACGCCTATGCCGGCTATTCCATCGCCGCCTCGCTGTTTCTGGCGCTGCCGGCGACGCTACGCAATGGCGACCATATCCGCGTGACCCTGCTGCTGGGGAAGCTGCGCGGCACGCCGCGCAAGGTGCTGGACTACTGGTGCCTGCTATCGGCCACTGGGCTGACCGGCTATCTGGCCTGGTATGCGGCGCGGCTGGTCTATGTGTCCTATGCAACCCACGACATATCGGGCGGCGCCGACGCGACGCCCTTGTGGATTCCGCAGGTGGCGATGGCCGTGGGCGCGTTCGGGCTGGCGCTGGCCTTTGTCGAAGACCTGGTCCTGAAGCTGTCAGGCGAGGAAGTGAATGTGGATCCCGCGGCCGAAATGGCCCGCACCGAGTAGGAGCAATACAATGGAACTGATGATTACCTTCCTGCTGATCGGGCTGCTGCTCGCGGTATTGGGCTCCGGACTCTGGATAGGCCTGTCCTTGCTTGGCGTGGCCGTATTCGCGATGGAAACGCTGACCAGCCGCCCGACCGGCGACAGCATGGCGCTCACCATCTGGGGTTCGACGTCCAGCTGGACCCTGACCGCGCTGCCGCTGTTTCTATGGATGGGAGAAATCCTGTTCCGCAGCAAGCTGTCCGAGGACATGTTTCGCGGGCTGGCGCCCTGGCTGGAGCGGCTGCCGGGCCGCCTTCTCCATGTCAACATCATCGGCTGCGCCATCTTTGCGGCAGTGTCGGGCTCGTCGGCGGCCACCTGCGCCACCATCGGCAAGATCGCCTTGCCCGAACTGAAGAAGCGCGGCTACCCGGACGACATCGCCATCGGCACGCTGGCCGGCGCCGGCACGCTGGGCCTGCTGATTCCGCCGTCCATCATCATGATCGTCTATGGCGTGGCAGCCAACGTATCAATCGCCAAGCTGTTCCTGGCCGGCGTGCTGCCGGGCATCATGCTGGCGCTGCTGTTCATGGGATACGTGATGGTGTGGTCGCTGCTGCATCCCGGCGCCATCCCGGCAGCGGGCGAACGCACTAGCCTGCGCGAGAAATTGCATGCGTCGCGCCACCTGATCCCGGTCGTCAGCCTGATCTGCCTGGTCCTCGGCTCGATCTATTCCGGCGTGGCCACCGCGACCGAGGCGGCTGCGTTCGGCGTCGCCGGCTCGCTGCTGCTGTCGAAGGTCGAAGGGACGCTGAACTGGAAGACCCTGAAGGAAGGTCTGCTGGGCGCCACGCGCATTTATTGCATGATCGGACTGATCCTTGCCGGAGCCGCCTTTCTCACCCTGGCCATGGGTTTCATCGGCCTGCCCCGGCACCTGGCCGAGTTCGTCGGTTCCCTGAACCTGTCGCCGTTCATGCTGATCCTGGCGCTGATCGTTTTTTTCGTGGTGCTGGGCTGCTTCCTCGACGGCATTTCGATGGTGGTGCTGACCATATCGGTGCTGCTGCCGACGGTGGAAAAGGCCGGCATCGACCTCGTCTGGTTCGGCATTTTCATCGTGCTGGTGGTGGAGATGGCGCAGATCACGCCGCCGGTCGGCTTCAATCTGTTCGTGCTGCAGAGCCTGACCAAAAAGGAGATCAGCACGATTGCCCGAAATGCGCTCCCGCTGTTCTTCCTGATGCTGGCGGCGGTTCTGCTGGTGTATTTTGTTCCAGGTATTGTTACCATGCTGCCGCAGCAGATGCGATAAGCATTGCTGCCCGGTCACTGGCCGGGCGCCAGGACAATGACCGGGTGGCCGCTCCAGCACCGGAAAGCGCCGGCTCCTGCGGATCGCATGGGCCGGCCCGGCGTTCACCAGGAGTCCAGCAGCCATGCCCAAGCAAAAGAGCGCCAATGGCGCGAATCAGCACAGCGCCGACGCGGCGAAGCCGGCCTCGTTATCCGGCAAGGCCGCCATCGTCTCGTCGGCGCACCTGGCCTCGGGACGCAGCGCCGAACTGAGCGAGTTCGAGTTCGGGATGATCATCGCGAGCAATGCGTTCAACCGCTGGGCGGTGCGCTGCATGACGGCGGCGGGCGTCAACGACATGACGATTACCGACGTGCTGGTGCTTCACCACATCAATCACCGGGCGCGAGAGAAAAAACTCGCGGACATCGCCTTCATCCTGAATATCGAAGACACCCATGTCGTCAATTATTCGCTGAAGAAATTGCAGGCGCTCGGCCTGGTGAAGACCGAGAAGCGTGGCAAGGAAGTCCTGTATTCGACCAACGAAGAAGGCCAGGCCCTGTGCCAGCGCTATTACGAAATCCGCGAGCAGGTCCTGGTGTCGGGGCTGACCGGAAGCGGCACCGAGGGTTTCGAGCTCAGCGAACTGGCGCGTTTCCTGCGCGTGCTGTCCGGCCTGTACGAGCAGGCGGCCCGCGCCGCCACGTCGCTGTGAGATGCGTAGGGCCAGCTTTGACTCGCCGGCTTTGACTCGCCGGCTGTCACTCGCCGGCCATTACTCGCCTTCCTTTACTCGAACAGGATGACGCCGCGCGCCATATTGCGGCCGGCCTGCATGTCGGCGAAGGCTTGCGGCGCCTCGTCGATGGTGTAAGTGCGGCTGATCAATTCATCCAGCTTCAGCCGGTGCGTCCGGTAAAGGCCGATCAGCCGCGGGAAATCCTCGCGCGGCCGGGCCGAACCGAAGTAGCTGCCGGTCAGGGTTTTTTCGCCGAAAGTCAGCGTGGCGGTGCGTATCGAGGTCATGTCCTTCTGGTTTGCCACCCCTACCACCACTGCGGTGCCGCCCTTGCGCAGCACGCCGTAAGCCTGCGCGGCAATCTCGCCGAGGCCGACGCATTCGAATGCATAGTCGGCGCCGCCTTCGGTCAGGCGGATGATGGCCTTGACCGGGTTTTCCTCGGCGGCGCTGTTGATCACGTGAGTGGCGCCGAACTCGCGCGCCGCCTCCAGCTTGGCATCCGATGTGTCGACGGCGACGATCATCCGCGCGCCGGAAATCGCGCAGCCCTGGATCGCATTGAGGCCGACGCCGCCGCAGCCGAAGATCACCGCGACCGAGCCGGCGTCCACTTTCGCGGTGTTGACCGCCGCGCCGTAGCCGGTCATCACGCCGCAGCCGATCAGGGCGGCCTTGTCGAGCGGCATCTGCTGGTCTACCTTGACGACATTGTCGATGTGCAGCGTGGCGTATTCCGCCATCACGCCGCAACCGGAGAAGACATTGAGCCGGTTGCCGGCAAGGTCGCGTGTGCGCACCGTGCCGTCGGGCAGGCTGATCGCGGCCTTCGCGGCCTGGTCGCACAGTTGCGGCCGGCCGGTCTGGCAATAGCGGCACTTGCCGCACATGCTGACGAAGGAGCTGACGACATGGTCGCCCACCTTGTAATCGGAAACGCCGTCGCCGACGGCCACGATGCGGCCGGCGCCTTCGTGGCCCAGCACCACGGGTGGCGGGAAGGGAATGGTGCCATTGGTGGCCGACAGGTCGCTGTGGCAGACGCCGCAGGCCGCCAGCTTGATCATGACCTCGCCGTAGCGCGGCGGCTCGACGATGATTTCTTCTACCGTGACCGGGGCATTGATCTCGCGGCAGACGACCGCCTTCGCTCGTTGTTCCATGGGATTTCCTGTAGTGGGTCAAAGTCACGCGCCGCTGCGCCGCGTGCGTTCAGCCAGACCTTAATTGCAACGCAGTCAGATTGTCAATTGCCGGCCTGCCGCCCGCGTGCGGGTCCGGCGCGTGGAGGATGCGGCAGCGACCCGCGGGGGCGGCGGGACCAGTCCACCGTCGCGCCGGCCCAGGCACCGGGAAAGCCGGGCACACTGCTGATGACCGCCTGTTTGACACGCCTTCGGCCAGCATGGATACTCGCCAGCTCGATCCAAAACCATGATGGCATCGCCATCCACCGTCCGGAGCGTCACAGGCATGTCAGAAGCGGCTGTCCCTGTCCTGATACGTAATCCCTGCCCGCCGGGAGCGTGCGAGTGCAACCTCGACAGCCTGCTGTCGGACCCGTCCGGCGACAAGCGGATTCTCGCGCTGACCAGGGAAGAGGAAAAGCGGCTGCTGGCACGGCTCGAAGCGGTCAGCACCTTGCCGGAACTCAAGCGCATGCTCGACCGGATGCGGCAATTGCTGGGAATCGAATTGCGGATCGAGCCGGGTCCGAATGAGGTCCGCACCACGCGCGGCTTCCAGATACAGGTCGCCGAGCGGCCGGGACTGTGCCGCAAGACCCGCCAGGCGATACCGGCCGCCATCCGCCGCTGCCTGGACAACCATCCCGACGTCGGCTATGCCATCCTCGACGAATACGGCCTGTTCGCGCGGCACGATGGCGATGCGCCGCCGGCCGGCGAGCGTCGCTGAACGCGAGCGGAACCAAGCGTTTCGTGCTGCAATCGAAGCTACTGCGGCGGCAGTGCCGTCAAGTCACTAGCAGGGCAACGATATGAAACGAACCTATACCACCGGCGTCGCGGTCGCGATCGCCGCGGCGACCGTGGCGGGCTTTTTTTACCTGACCAAGACACCGCCGTCGCCGCCGGAAGCGCAGGTGACGGCGCCGGCCCCATCCGCGCAGGTCGACGCCAGGCCGGTGGAGCCGGCCATCCTCCATCCGCTACCGGAGGTGCCGGCGGCGCAGCTGCCGCCGCTCGACAGCAGCGACGACACGGTGCGCGACGCGCTCGTGAATTATTTCGGCCGGCAGTCGGTGCAGCAGCTGTTCGGGCTGGACAGCATGGTCCGCCACATGGTGGCGACCATCGACAACCTGCCGCGCGAAACCGTCGCCACCCGGCTGCTGCCGACCAAGCCGGTGCCCGGCGCATTCATCGTCGGCAAGTCCGGCGGCGACACCACCATTGCGCCAGCCAATGCCGCGCGTTACCTGCCCTATGTCGAACTGGCTAGGCGCACCGATGCCGCCCAGCTGGTCAGCCTGTATATCAATTTTTATCCGCTGTTCCAGGCGGCGTACGTGGACCTTGGCTATCCGAAGGGGTATTTCAATGACCGCCTGGTCGAGGTGATCGACCACCTGCTGGCAGCGCCGACCGCGGACGGGCCGCTGAAGCTGACCCAGCCGCACATCGTCTATAAATTCGCCGACCCCCAGCTCGAGCGCGCTTCGGCCGGGCACAAGATCATGCTGCGCATGGGCAGCCAGAACGCGCTGGTGGTCAAGGCCAAGCTGCGCGAGATCCGCGCCGAACTGGTGCGGGGCGCGGCGCCGGCGCGGCAGTAGGACGGCGGCGTCCCGGCGAGGGTCCTGGCCGGAATCACCGGCAGGCCTCCCGAGGACGAAGGCGCGGCGCTGCGCGCCCGTCTCCGCCCTCTCCCGGCCGCTGCGGCGCTTACTCGACCTTGCCTATCTTCTGCACCACGTCCTTCATCTTGCGCGCGTCGGCGTCGATGTAGGCCTGAAACTCCGGCGTGTCGACATACAGCAGCGGGCTGCCGGCCGACGAGATGGTCTGGCGCACGGCCGGATCGTCCGCCGCGGCGCGGGCGGCGGCGCGCAGCCGGGCCACGATGGCGTCCGGCGTCGCCGCGGGCACGAACAGGCCAGACCATTGCGCGAACTCGACAGGGTAACCGGCTTCCTTCAGGCTGGGCACGCCCGGCAGCGCCGCCAGCGGCGCATTGCCCCAGTGCGCCAGCGCCCGCACCTTGCCCGCCTTGATATGCTGCAGCACGCTGGCCGGCCCGGTCGACACCGCGTCGACCTGGCCGCTCAGCAGGGCCAGCACGGCGGGGCCGGCGCCGGTGTAAGGCACGTGCAGCATGCGAAAATCGGCATTCTGCTTGAGCATTTCCATCGGCACATGCATGGTGCCGTAATTGCCCGATGAACTGTAGCTGTAGGCGCCTGGCTTCGCCCGCATGGCGGCGACGAATTCCTTGAGATTTTTCCATGGACTGTCGGCGCGCACGACAAGGACGGTCGGGTCGGCGGTAAAGCGGGCGATCGGCTTGAGCTGCGACAGCTGGTACAGCGGCTCCTGCCCCAGCACCTTGGCGGCTTCCGGAAGGATGGAAATCGACGACAGCGTCATCAGGAGCGTGTAGCCGTCCCCGGCAGCTCTCGCCACCTGCGCCATGCCGATCGCACCGCCGGCGCCGCCCTTGTTTTCCACGATGACGCTTTGCTTGAGCTCGCGGCCGAGCGCCACCGCGACCGGCCGGCCCACCGTGTCGGCGACGCCGCCGGGCGGGAATGGCACCACCATGGTGATGGGCTTGCTCGGCCAGTTGTCCTGCGCGTGCCCGGCAATGGGCGTGATGACCACGATGGCCGCCAACACCGCGGCTGTCGTCGAGATTTGTGCTGCTAGTTTCATGCGTGTCTCCTGCTTGTTTGCTGACATAAGAATGCCCTGCCAGGCGTCATGCGCCTGGAGGGCGGAACGGTTTTGCTCTGTGATGGTGCGATCAGGTGCGCTGGATGTCCGACGCGCCGAGGAAGATGCGGTTCCAGGTGGGACTGATCACGATCTCGTTGATGCAGGCATGGGCCGGCATCTCGGCGATGAAGCGGATGGTGCGCCCGATATCCTCGGGCTGCAGCATGCGGGCACGCTCTTCGGCCGACGGCGGCACCGGGCGCTTGTCGAGTATCGGCGTCGCCACCTCGGCCGGACATACGGCGCAGGCGCGGATGCCGTTGACGCATTCTTCCTGGTTCAGGTGCGCAGTCATCGCGACGACTGCATGCTTGGCCGCGTTGTAGGCGGGGCCGGTCATGTAGGTGTCGTACTTGCCCGACCAGGACGAGATGTTGATGACGAGCCCGCTGCGGGCGGCGCGCATCGCCGGCAGCACTGCCGATATGCAGTAGTAACTGCCGTCGAGATTGACCCGGATGACCTCGTTCCAGCCGGCTGTCGACTGGGTCTTCCAGAAGCGGTTGGGGACATTCAGGCCGGCGCTATTGACCAGGATGTCAACGCGGCCATGCCGCCCCAGTATGGCCTGCGCGACCCGGTTGACCGCGTCGGCGTCGCTGACGTCGAGCTCCTCGACCTCCGCCCTGCCGCCGCTGGCCTGTATGGCGTCGGCATGCGCCTGCAGCAGCTCGCGCCTGCGGCCCGACATGACGACCGTGGCGCCTGCCTGCGCCAGCGCTTCGGCGGCGGCCAGCCCGATGCCGGAACCTGCGCCGGTAACCCAGGCGACCTGGTCCTGTAGTGATTTCATTGTTATCTCCATCGTTGTCATTGTTTTGCGTTACCGCGGTATTGTATCCGCGCGCGCGGAAGCCTGAAGCTTGTCCGGAATGGAATTGCGGTGCAGATGCCGCGGTCCGCCGACGCCAATGGCGTTCATAATGGCTGCTCGCACCGGCGCATCCCGTCGTTAATGATGATGCCGGCAACCCACCCAGATCCGTTTTGTCCCGAGTCCGCCTTTCCATGAACCTGCCCCTGCTGCCAGACCTGCCGCCCCATACCCTGGCCATCAGGATAGGCTGCGCGCTCCATTACGATGTCGATGAACCGGCGCCGATGCTGCTGATGGTGCAGCCGCGCCTGGCTACCGGCCAGGAGCTGGTGGCGCAGCAGTTCAGCATCGACACCGGCGTGGAAATCGAGCAGCTGCGCGACTCGCACGGCAATCATCTGCTGCGGATGATGCTGCTTCCCGGCGCGAACCGGCTGCAGCATGACGCGGTGCTGTTCGTCAGCGCCGAGGCGCGGGATACGACCACCAGGCCGCTGCATGAACCGGTGTTTACGGCCGCGACATTGCCGATGGACGTGCTGCGCTATACCCGGCCCAGCCGGTTTTGCGAGTCCGACAAGCTGGGTGCGCGGGCGTCGGAATTGTTTGGCCATCATGTTCCGGGGCTGGCCACGGCCCGGGCCATTTGCGAATGGACCCACCGGCATCTCGAATACCGGTACGGCTCGGGCGACCCGTCGCTGTCTGCCTGCGGCGCGATCGACCGCGGCTACGGCGTCTGCCGCGACTTTGCCCATGTGATGGTGGCGCTATGCCGCGCGCTGGACATACCGGCCCGTTACGTGGCTGGCTACATGCCGCTGTTTCAGGCGGACGATTCCGACATCGGCCTGGATTTCCATGCCTATGTCGAAGCCTGGATAGACGGCGGCTGGCAGGTCTTCGACCCGCGTCACAACCGGCCGCATGTGGGCCGGGTAAAAATCGCGCATGGCATGGACGCTGTCGACTGCGCTTTTGCGACGATTTACGGCCAGGCCAGCACCGCCTATTTCCAGGTCTGGTCCTATCCGGTCGACCATCAGCGGGAGCGGGTCGGCGACCCGGTGCAGATGCCGGACTATGCGGCCGGCGCGGCTAGCGCCGCCGGCGTTGGCGGAAGCGGCAGCTAGCGCCCGCATACGCCTAGCGCGGTTTCCCTGCGTCGGATGCATCGCCGACCTGCGCGTCCTGGCTCTCCGGCGGCTGGTGCAGGCTGCCGCCGGCGTCCAGCCACTGCTCCAGTTCGAGCAGGTTGGCTGCGCTGATGCCACGCTCGCGCAGCGCCAGCCGCTGGATATGCCCGCTCCTGTATGCCTGCGCCACCTCCTCGCGGTTGCTGAATTCAAGCCAGCGCAGCAGGCTGGCGAGCCGCTCGTTCAGGCCGTCGGTCCAGACCGGCTTCCTGCCGTTCTTGCGGCGGCTGGCCCGGAGGTAGAGATGTCGCGCCCGCGACGCCGTCATGCCCAGCGCTTCGCCTGCCGCCTTGAAGGTCATGCCGCCATCGCGCAGCGCCATCACCTGGTCTTCCAGGTGGTGCACCGGATCGATCAGGACGGTCTCTTCCCCTTGCGCCTTGTCGGATGTCTTCATTGGATGTCGGGCCGGCACGCGGCGCATCCCGGTTCACGGAGCGTGAACCGGCCGCCATCGCGTCCGTGCCGCTTGCGCCGCTGGCGCATGTGCATGCCAGGCCAAGCTTCCGGCAGGTCCTGTCCGTGCGCCGGGTCTCCCGACCGATGTCGTCGATCCAGGCGAGAATTCATGCGCATTGCTCCTCTTTCATATTGTTGGCGATGAAACAGGGCAAGGACGGCGGCCTTGCAACCACCGGCGCGAAATGCAGGCCGCCATGCAAGACTTCCCGCCGGGAACTGGGTCACAATGCCAGGGCGCGGCATGGACAGCGATGCCGGCAAAGGCATGGTAGGGAGCCCCGGCGGTACCCGGATTTCCTTGCCAAAGCGGCATTGTGTCCGAAGCGCCAGACCCGGTCTGTAACGTTGCGGACATAGCGCTGAATTTTGTTGAATGGCGTCCCGGATGCAGGCCCCGCGGCGCGCCGGATGTGCGTTTTATAAGGAATACCGGATATGGAGTTGCTGCCCTGGCCATCGATCGCCTTTTACTGCGCGTTCGGCATCTTCGTTTATTACCAGCGCCTGTATGCGCAGGTCTACGCGGATGACGGCTGGACCAAGCTGCTATTGACGGGAATGGCGTTCGCCGGGATGCTGACCGGGTTCGTCTACTTGGTGTATTGCGGCTGGACGCTGGCCTGGTGGGTGCCGGTCATACCGCTGGGAATGAGTGCGCTGGCGACCATTCCCGCCATTCTGGTCGAACGGCTGGCGGGCAGGCTGGCGCTAGGCAGGATCGCGGTGCTGGCCTGGCCGCTGTGCGCCTACCTGATGTTTCATACGCTGCGTGCCTGAAGCCCCGCGCCTTTATTGCGTGGAAACGCTGTCGAGCTCGACCGAACCGGCCTGCGCATAGCGCTTGTCCAGCGGCGGCAGCTCCAGTTCGCAGTATTTGACGCCGAGCGCGGAGACGCACTCCTGGAAGGCATTCGCGTCGGCGGACTGCGCGAATACATAAATGATGTCGCCCGCCTGAACTTCGGTAGACGAAACTCGCATGGTGACCATTATCGTTCCCCTGTTACAGTGACCCGATCTCTTAGTCTAGCATGGTCTTTTGACTAACATGCGGCCGCGGCCGCCGGCCGGGCGATGCGCATTCAGGCCGCTGCCGCCGTCCGCATGTCGGGATGAAAAAAGCGGTAACACTCCCTGCCATCGCGCTTGGCGCGATAGAGCGCGCAGTCGGCGTCCTGCAGCAGGCGCTCGGCCATGTCGCCATCCTGCGGATACAGGCTGATGCCGATCGAGGCGCTCGGCCGCAGGATATGGCTACCGGTCTCGGTGAGCACGGTATGCGGCGCATTCAACGCCTGCAGCAGCTTTTCGGCGATGGCGCCGGCCGAATCCGCGCCCCGGCTGCACTCGGCCAGGATGACGAATTCATCGCCGCCCAGGCGGGCCACGACGTCGTCCGGCCGGACGCTGCGCTTGAGCCGCGCCGCAATTTCCGTCAGCAGCATGTCGCCCGCCTTGTGCCCGAGGCTGTCGTTGATGACCTTGAAGCGGTCGAGGTCGATAAAGAAGACTGCGCAGCCGGCGCCGCCCCGGCGGTCCTGGGTGCGCTGCAGCAGCCGCGCTTCCAGCACCGCGCGGTTCGCCAGCCCGGTCAGGTGGTCATGCGTGGCCATGTGTTCGAGCGCCCTGGCATTGCGCACGTCGCGGGTCACGTCGCGGGTCGCGCCGCGATAGCCGACGAAAACGCCGTCGTCGAAGATGGGTTCCCCGGAAATGCGGATGTGACGGACCACGCCGGGATAGCCGGCCAGGCCGACCGAATAGACCTTGTCGCGGAATGGCCGGCATGCCGTCACGCTGTCGCGGCATTCGATGAAGCCCGGTTCGCGCGCATCGAGCGCAAAGGTTTCCAGCGAAGTGCCCAGCAGGTCCGCGGGGCGCAGGCCGAGTCGGGCCTGGATGCCGTCCGACAGGAAACTGAAGCATCCGTGCCGGTCGGTTTCCCAGTACCAGTCCGAAGACAGCGAAGTCAGGCTGCGGAATTGCTGCTCGCGGCGCGCAAGCTCGCGCTCGGCCGTCAGCTGCTGGGTGATGTCGCGGCCGACGGCCACGTACCCGGTGCTTTTCCCGGTATGCGGATCGCGCAGGGTGCGGCTATTGATACCCAGCCAGATCCAGCGCCCGTCCTTGTGCCTGACCCGCATGCTGTGCAGGCCCGCGCCGGCCTGGCCTGCCGCCTCGGCATTGCGCGCCTGTTTCATGGCTGCCAGGTCCGACGGGTGCAGGTAGCTCAGCACATTGGTCCCGACCATCTCTGCCGGGGTGTAGCCGAGGATTTCCTGGTGGGACGGCGACACGTACAGGTAGGTGTGATGCATGTCGCTGCAGGCGATCAGGTCGCGCGCATTTTCCGTCAGGAGCCGATGCTCCGCTTCAAGTTGCGTCAGCCTGGTCTCCACCGCGTGTTGCTCGGAAAGGTCGATGAATGCGCCTGTCAGCCTGACCGCGCCGTTTTCCTTCGACAGCCGCGGCGTGCCGGCATCCCTGATCCAGCGATAACTGCCGTCGCCCGCGGCAATCCGGTAGTCCACCGCGAACCGCCGCTGCGCTGCCCGCGCGTCGCGCCTGGCTTGCAGCACGCGCTCTGCGTCGTCCGGGTGGACCTGTCGCATCCAGTCGGACAGGGCAAGGCCTTCGGCGGCTGGCAGCTGCCACGTGCCGTCATGGTCCAGGAAAGTAAAACAATCCTGGTCGTCCATCTCCCAGAAGGCGATGTTGGCCCCACGGCCACAATGCGATGACAGATTTTCCATGTCCAAGCACCTGTAATGCCCATGCCAGCCGTGTGCGTCCACTCTGCCCACCCCGGGCGTTCCGTGAAGACGGCCTGTGCTGCTGCAGCCTGCATCGGGCGGTGGTCAACTACCCAGCGGCCACGGTTGCTGCTCCGCGGCCGTATCTCCAGTCACCCGGTTCTGCGACCGGGTTGAAATGTTGCGCGATGTTAACGCGATTAGCCTTTTATTGCCATAAGAAAATATCGCTGGCCAGACCTTCGGCGCTGCGGGATCGTGGGCCGGGCAGCGGGCTGTGGCTGCCCATGCTGCCGACAGTGTCATTCCCTGACATCCGTTTGCCTGTGAACAAACTCGGCGCGGCGGCCCGGGCAGACAATCGATCCCCTCCGATTCCCCGCCCAACAAAGGATATTCATGCCTGCTTTTACACTTAACGGCAATTCCACCACGCTGGATTTGCCGGACGATATGCCCCTGCTCTGGGCAATCCGCGACGTGGCCGGCCTGACCGGCACCAAGTTCGGCTGCGGCATCGCCCAGTGCGGCGCCTGCACCGTCCATGTGGACGGCGCGCCGGTCAGGTCCTGCGTCACGCCGCTGTCGGCAGTCGCCGGCAAAAAGGTCGTCACCATCGAAGCGATCGAACAGGATCCGGTCGGCCAGAGGGTCCAGGCCGCCTGGCGCGAGATCGATGTCGTGCAGTGCGGCTATTGCCAGTCCGGCCAGGTCATGTCGGCCACTGCGCTGCTGCACGACAAGCCCAATCCCAGCGACGCCGACATCGATACGGCCATGGCGGGCAATATCTGCCGCTGCGGTACCTACAGCCGCATCCGCGCCGCCATCAAGATCGCCGCTGCCAAGCCAACTTCCCAGGAGCCGCGTTCATGAGCGCCCGTAACCAACCTATGCCGCCGTCGCCGTCGCGACGCAACTTCCTGCGTGTCGGCGCCGCCGCGGGCGGCGGCCTGCTGGTCGGCTTCAGCCTGGCCGGATGCAAGCCCGAGAAACGCAACGAGACACCACCGGAAGCCGCGGTCGGCAAGGCCGCCAGCAAGGCTGCCGAGGAAGCGCCCGGCCTGGAGCATGGCGCGTTCATCCGCATCGACCGCACCGGCGCGGTGACGCTGATCATGCACAAGGTCGAGATGGGCCAGGGCACGTTTACGTCGATGCCGATGCTGCTGGCCGAGGAACTGGAAGTCGACCTTTCGAAGGTCAAGCTCGAGCAGGCGCCAGCCGACAACAGCCTCTACAGCGACCCGCTGCTCGGCGGACAGGTGACCGGCGGCTCGACATCGGTGCGCGCTGCCTGGGAGCCGCTGCGGCAGGCAGGCGCCGCGGCCCGACTGGTGCTGGTCGACGCCGCCGCGCAGGCATGGAATGTCAAGGCCGGCGAATGCACGGCGAAGAACGGCGTGGTGACCCATGCCGCGAGCGGGCGCAGCATGCATTACGGCGAGCTGGTGGATGCGGCCAGCAAGCTGCCCGTGCCCAAGGTGATCGTGCTGAAGAAAGCCTCCGACTTCACCTTGATCGGGAAGAAGCATGCGCGGCTCGACAGCCCGGAAAAGGTCAATGGCCAGGCCAAGTTCGGCATCGACGTCAGGCTGCCCAACATGCTGGTCGCCACGGTCGCCGCGTCGCCGGTGCCGGGCGGCATGCTGCAGTCGGCCGACGAAACGAAGGCCATGGCGGTCAAGGGCGTGCGGCAGGTCCTGAAGATAGACAATGCCGTCGCGGTCGTGGCCGAGCACATGTGGGCGGCCAAGCAGGGCCTGGCGGCGCTGGAGCCGGTCTGGTCCGACGGCCAGCATGCGGCGATGACCACCGCCACCATCGTCGCCGACATGAAGAACGCCGCCGAGTCGGGCAAGGGCGCGGCGGTGGCGCGCAACGACGGCGACGTATCCAAGCCGGCGCCGCAGGGCGGCCGGGTGATCGAAGCCGTCTATGAAATGCCTTTCCTGGCGCATGCCACGATGGAGCCGATGAATTGCACGGTCGACCTCCGGGCCGACGGCTGCGATCTTTACGTCGGCACACAGGTGCCGACGTTCGCGCAAGGCGCGGCGGCCAAGCTGACCGGCCTGCCGCCGGAAAAAGTGCGCGTTCACAACCATTATCTCGGCGGCGGCTTCGGGCGCCGGCTGGAGGTGGATTTCATCGCCCAGGCGGTGGCCTTCGCCAAACAGGTCAAGCAGCCGGTGAAGTTCGTCTGGACCCGCGAGGAGGATGTGCAGCATGACATGTACCGTCCGTATTATTACGACCGTCTCAGCGCCACGCTGGATGACAAGGGCAAGCCGCTGTCCTGGTCGCACCGGGTCACCGGTTCGTCGATCATGGCGCGCTTCGCGCCGCCGGCGGTGAAGGACGGGGTCGATCCGGATGCGGTCGAAGGCGCCAAGGACATGCCGTACGCGATACCGAATGTCCGGGTCGAGTATGTCCGGCACGAACCGCCGGTGCCGACCGCGTTCTGGCGTGGCGTCGGACCGACGCACAACATCTTCGTGGTCGAAAGCTTCATCGATGAACTGGCGGCTGCGTCGAAACAGGATCCGCTCACTTTCCGCCGCGACCTGCTGGACAAGTCGCCGCGCATGCGCGCCGTGCTCAACCTGGCGGCCGAGAAGGCAAGCTGGGACAAGCCGCTCCAGCCCATCCCCGGGCGCCGGGTCGGGCGCGGGCTGTCGACGCAGTTCGCGTTCGGCAGCTACATGGCGCAGGTGGCGGAAGTATCGGTCGGCGATGACGGCGAGGTGCGGGTCCACCGCGTGGTCTGCGCGGTCGACTGCGGCCAGGTGGTGAATCCGGATACCGTCGTGGCGCAGATCGAGAGCGGCGTCATCTTCGGCCTGACGGCAGCCTTATGGAATGAGATCACCTTCGACAAGGGCCGCGTGCAGCAGTCGAACTTCCATGACTACCGGATGATGCGCATGAACGAAGCGCCGCGCATCGAAGTCCACATCGCCCAGAGCAGCGATGCGCCGGGCGGCATCGGCGAGCCGGGCACGGCGGCCGCCGCGCCCGCGCTGGCCAATGCGGTCTATGCGGCCACTGGGCAGCGGCAGCGCAAGCTGCCTATCGTGGCTGCACAGTTGAAAAAGGCGTAAAAAAAGCACTGCGGCGACGCAGTGCTTTTCTTCCCGGCTTGCGGCGCTGTCAGGCCGTCGCGGTTAGTGGCTGGCCTTTTACCGCGTTGCGGTACTTGGCCCGGGCCGCAGCCCGCCGCACTGCTTCGCGCTCCTGGTTGCCCTGCCTGATTTCCTTGCGCTCTTGCTTGCCGCGTAACTGTGCCTGATTCTTGTTGCCGACGCGTTGGGTCATGTTAGCTGCTCCGTTGGTGATGGTCGCAGCAGGATAAGGGGAAACGATGCCTGTCTACAATAGGACTTCCGGCAGAGTGTTCGTAGGATTCGGGGAAGTAGTCATCCGGCCCAGTCAGGATGGCCGGGCCAAAAAAGTCCGTAAAAGTCCTACGTCATCAATAGTAATTGTCCTATCCGCGACGGAAATGCACGCGCCTATGCTGCATTTGGCAGCGCACTGTGCGATGTGCCGTTATCGACAAAGGAGATCATCATGAACAAGGACCAGGTCAAAGGGGCTGTCAAGGATGCTGTCGGCAAGGTGCAAACCAAGGCAGGTGAGGCCATGGGCAGCAACAAGCAGCAAGCCAAGGGCATGGCCAAACAGGCCGAGGGCAAGGCACAGAAGGCGGTCGGCAATGTGAAGGACGCTGGCAAGAACCGGTAGACGGTCGAGCCAGTCCAAAGTGCACGGCGGCTGCGGCCGCCGTTTTTTTGCGCGCGGATTCGCTTGAGCTGCTCATCTACAGGCAGGTTGCCAAGTGGGAGGCGAGCAAGGTTTGCCGCTGCCGGCGGCGGCCGAGCGCGGTAAATGGCTTGCATGGCTTATATTTAGGTGGATTGAGACATCGATCCATGCCTTGCCGATACGCCAACCTCCATGACCAAGCCAGAACTCCCCCGCGTCGTTTCCTATAATTTTGCCGTCGTCCAGCCTGCGCGCGGCCTGCCCGGAATCGGGCTGAGCCTGCACCTCCTGCTCAGAGGCGATGCCGGCGGTGAGACCAGGACCTTCCTGCAACTGGAAAAGCGCCAGGTGTGGGTGCTGCGCGATGCCTGCGCCGCCGCCAGCATTGACCATCCTGACCAGTACGCATCGTTCCTTGCCAAGACGCGCGCGGCGCATCAGCTCAATTACGGCGACAAGTTCCTGAAAACGCTTCCCTCGACCGATCCATACGCAAATTTCCATCGGCGCTGGAACGAGCTGGCTATTCCGGCCGAGTTCCTGACCGCCATGCACCCGGCCCAAACAGGCGTACTGTCGACCGCCACCCTCTCCCGCGGCGGGATGGTATGCGGATTTAGGATGAAACATGGCGAGACCTTGGCGTTTTTCCTGCCTGACGACCTGGCTTTCCAGATGGTCGACACCATAGACCAGGCCGTGTGGGCCGCGGAATGGGAACGCGATGAGCGGCTGGATGACGCTGACTCATGAGTGGAAATACTCATAGGTGAGACGATCTGTGAACGACCGGCGAAATGCTCGCGAACGCTTGGTGAGTAAATTTGTGAACGTGGCGCGCGTCTTGTCGCTACGTCGGCCGGCCGGCGATCATGGCGCAGTTCTATGGGCAAAAACGATCCAGGAATGCCGGCCACGGGATGGTTGCCCGGTCTAAAAGCCAGGGCAACCAGTTTTCGGCCGACTGGGAAGTGTCCATGGTGAGATGAATTGTGAACATCCGGTGGTCGTCGGATAGCTCGAGCTGCTTATGGTGAGAGCTTCTGTGAAGTAGAACCGGTTGTAGCGATTTGTTCCGTCCTCCTCCAGCTAAGGTGAGCAAAGTTGTGAACCAGATCAGATAACTGTCGCTTGTCCGCCGGAGCGCATGCCATCAAACAACTTAAGGTGAGCGTTTTTGTGAACGTAGCCTGTCCGGGGACACGACCGTCTTCAAAGGTGAGCGAATTTGTGAACGCTTGCAGTGGATTGGGTTTTGTTGATGCCTCTTTTCCAGGGAATCATCGAGCAAAGGTGAGAACTTATGTGAAATCGCACAAATGTGATGTGGTAGGACAAACCTTCATGCTCAGTCGCAGCCCTCGCCTATTTTGGCCACCATGAAAATAGAAGGTGAGCGATTCTGTGAACTGTTAGGTGTTCGGCCACCAGTTAAAGCAATGTATTCCCGCTAAGGTGAGAATAATTGTGAAGCCCGGAAAGACATCAGCCTGTGTAGCCGCCACCGTTCACCCCCCTGTAGCCGCAATGGTGAGCAAATTTGTGAACCTGTTACCTAAACTGCCGCAATTTTGCAGGACTTATGAGCATCTATTTCTAAAAAAGTAGCTAGAAAGCAATTATTAGCCGTTCAACTTACGGGAAAAGGCCCGTTCTTCCGTACTTGCAAGTCTGTATAAGCAATCGAATCAGGCAACCGGGTGCAAATTGTTGTATCCAGCGACGCTCGGGATCATTGAGAGAACTTAGTAGTAAACCCTTGTAAACCTTAAATACCTTGAGGAACACCGCACACCCCCGTCCCATATGGGTCTCCGCGCGATCGGGTGAGAAACTATGTGAACTCGGGTGAGCTTCCATGTGAACATGCGTGAGGGAAAAAGTGAAGCGGGCCGCAATATGGTGAGAAGCTTTGTGAACTCACGTGAGTGGACAAGTGAACCATGCCGTACAAAGGTGAGAACTGTTGTGAACACCACATTCCGAGGTCGTTTCAGCAGGCATGGTGAATCCGCAACGCTCTGGCATTCACCGGTGAAATTCCGGTTGCATGCAGCTCACCATATAGGCATCATGAGATTTTCCCAGAATCACAATGCGTCGCATGGCTACAGTAAAACGTGCAAAGAAAAAGGCGACGACGACAGCTGTCGCCATCGCCGATCAGCCTGAACTGCTGACTTCCGAATTCCGCAAGGCCAATGATGCGATCGGTTTTCGGGTTGTCGAGGGCAAGTTCTCGCTGCTGTCCAGGCGTATCTACAACGCCTTCATTTTCCGCGCGCAGGAAGTGGGTAAGACCGGCGTGGAAGCGCCGGCGGACGTTCCGGGATTCGAGGAATACTACTGGATACGCATGTCGGACCTGTGCGCAAACACCGAGTACACCAGCCGCGACTACGAGTTTTTCAAGGAGCATGCGGAAGCGCTGCAAAACATCAAGGTCGAGGCTACTTCGGACAAGATGTGGGCAAGCGAACGGTTGCTGGCTGGCCTGACCATCTTCAATACCTCGGGACTGCGCAACAAGGGCGGCACGGTCTACATCGGCTTCGCGTTCCCACCCCAGGTCCGGGAAAAGGTGTTGAAGCCGGATACCTATACCAAGCTCAGTTTGTACTACCAGGCAGTGCTGCGCAGCGCGCACAGTCTTGCGCTGTACGAAGTCTGCCGGCGGTATGCAACCAGTCCGTCTCACCTGACCAATCGCGACAGCTGGCAGGAGTGGTACCACGTGCTGTCCGGAAACTCGATCAAGGACGTGGTGTTGCCGGAGTACAAATACTTCAAGCGCGACATGATCCTGAAGGCGCTTGCCGAGATCAACAGCGTCACCGATATCGATGTCGAACTC
This sequence comes from Noviherbaspirillum suwonense, assembly GCF_900182955.1. GTDB lineage: Bacteria > Pseudomonadota > Gammaproteobacteria > Burkholderiales > Burkholderiaceae_D > Noviherbaspirillum_A > Noviherbaspirillum_A suwonense. Next base: position 26,258 of record NZ_FXUL01000033.1, read on the forward strand.
ATCGAGACCAAGAAAGGCCGCAAGGTCGAGGACATCCAGTTCCGTGTCCAGCTGAAAGCGCAGGCGTCGCTGTTGGAGACCGGCGCAGCCATCGTCATCGATTCCTCGATTATCGAACGCATGCTCAGGCTGGGAATCTCCGAGGCGGACGCAAAAGAGTATTACTCGAACCACGAAGAAAAAGCCCTGCTCGCGACGATCGATTTTGTCGAAAAGCGGATCCGCAAGGGACCGAACGTCGACGCGCCCGCCGGCTATTTCCGCACTGCGCTGCAGAAGGGCTTTGCGACGACTGCGCCTGTCGCGCAGCCGCTCGACAAGCCCAAGCAGCCAAGCAAGCCGAGAAAAGGCTTCCGGGAGCGCTTCATCGCGGCCCGGAACCAGGAAGCGCTGCGTTATTACGCCGAGCTGTCGGCGCAGGAGCAGACCGCACTGTATGCGGAATTTTCAAGCGACGCGGATCGCAGCCTGCGGCCGCACCTGAAAAAAGGCCTGAATTCGCCGCTGATCAGCGCCGCGTTCGGTGGCTGGCTGGCATCCCGGACCTGGGGAGAAGTCACGGATGCCGCGGTGCTCGATTTCGCGGAACTGGAAGGATAGTAATTGTTGATTTAATGCAATAATTCATCGCTAATCCGGCTTGGCGGCGTTTTCAACGGGCTTTGCAGCCGGTTCGGCAAGGGTGTCTGCCATCGCTTTCTTGACCGCATTGACGATGTTCGCGCGCAGGCCTTCAGGCGCATTTGCCAGGTCGATTTTCAGGCGACCGTCTTCGAATTCACGTATGGAGCCCAGACGCGTGTTTCCCCATTGCAAAGGGTAAGCGCGCGACCGTTCCCGGGTAAGCGGCTCATGGGCTTTTCGTTCGCGCATCCGCTCGAGGTCACGCACCGATAACTTTTCGGCGATCACTTGCTCGGCGATGGATTCCAGCGCTGTTTCATCCACCAGCTTGGACAACTGTCGCATCTCCTGGGCGACGCGGATGCCGAAGCTGGCAGGCCGGGTCCGGACGATGTTGAGCACCCGGGGCGGGAGGTCGAGCACGGCAAGGGTCTTGGACACCGTGCCCTGCTTGATGTTGAGATGCTCGGCAATGTGATCCTGGCCGCGGTACGTGCCGTCATCCAGCATCGTTCTCCAGGAGAGCGCGTTGTCCAGGATCGTCTGGTCGTTACGCTCCTCGTTCAAGAGCAGGGAGAGCCGGTAAGCCTCCAGGTCCGACAGCGGCTCGACGATGGACGCCAGTATTGTCGTCCGGCCCAGGCTGATCAACGCCCGCTTGCGGTATCGTCCCTCGATCAGCAGATAAGCGCCCGGCGTGTCAGGGTCCGGCATCGCGACTGCAGGCACGCGCTGGCCGTCCCGTGCAATCGTGGTCGCCATCTCATCAATGCGCGCAGGATCGTAGACCTGGCGTGCATTGCGTGGATGGTCCTTGACCAGGGCGATTGGCAGAGCCCGTACTACGTAATCCTCGCTGGCGGGCGCCTGTACCGAGGCTGGGGGCGCTGGCGCCCTGCTATCCAAGCCGGCTTCAGCAGTCGCCGTCTTCGTCTCCGCTTCCTGCGCCCGTTGCAGCTTGACCCGGCTCATCGCAACGACCAGATCCGCATTTTCGAACTTGTCCTTGGATTGCACAGTCTGGTCGGCGACGCTCGGGTTCAGCCTGTCGTACAACCCCTTTTTTTTGCTCATTTCCTGCCCTTGGTCTTGATCTTGGGAACCTGCAGTTTTAAGGTGGCGACGATCTCGTCGAACAAGTTTTCGATCTCGAGGATGGCCGTCTTCGCGCTGCTGCCGAAGTAATGGACCGAATCCCCTGTCAGCATCGCTTCGACAAACGCGGTGCGCTGGTGCAATCGCGTCTTGAATAGCGGCGCACTTTCGCGCATCGTCGCCATGCTGGTCAGCGAGTGGCGCGACATGGCAAGATTGGCAATGACGTTGGAACCGAGCAATCGTATCTGGAGTTCCGGGTTGACCGCAGCAGCCCGCTCGGCAAGTTCCAGCAGGTCAGTCGACGCCCAAAGATCTCCTGGCTTTGGCACGATGGGGACGATCGCCAGATCGGCGATCATCAGCATGACCTGCGGTATCGGCGAATCGACCGAGGGCGGGCAGTCGACGAAGATCAGATCGTAATCGTCCACGTACTGTTTGACTTCCTGCGCAATCTTGGCCTCCGCCATCGCCAGTCCCATCACGCGGATCTTGTGCGCCTGCCCTTCTTCTGCCTGGGCAACCCATTTCGTCGCCGTTCCCTGCTTGTCTGCATCGATCAGCAAGGTTTTGAAACCTCTACGGACGGCGGTCCCGGCCAGATGCACTGCAGCGGTGGTCTTCCCAGCGCCGCCCTTCTGATTTGTGACGATGATGAGTTTGGCTGGCATGGTTAGATTTTAGAATTTAATTCTTTCTTATACTAAAAACCGTATTTAAAATCAATGATGCGCTACGTTTTGTTGGGTTGCTATCCATAACAAGTCGGCTTCTTGCTCTTGAACTGTTAAGAGTAAAGGGGTTTAAGGGTTATGTAAGCTTCCGAGCCGGGGCAGGAACACGCGTTGTGCGATATAGGGGTCTTTGGTCCGAGGCTAAATAGAATTCTTTGCCGTCTTCGGAGCGCGTCTGGCGATTGATATTCCCTGGGGAATATTGACCACCGAGTTTAGCTCTGAAAATTAAACCTACTTGGCACGGGCTCAATTTTTTCAATGGTTTGGAAACTCAGCCGCATCATCGAGTGGAAAGCGGTATCGGGCAACAGCTAGATACAAACGAAGAACGCAGAAAAATCGTAGTTACATTCTGTTTGCAGAAACAGCTCTAGGCTGAGTCAAAAAATCAACTCTGTCGCTGGGGCTATGGCTATGGCTATGGCTGTAGATCTAGTGAGTTCTATCCTTGGCAGGAGATCTAGCTGCTTTTACTACGCCGGCGCTGTTCTCTAATGCGTGTTGGAAACTGTCGGCAGCGTCCACATATTTAAGATGTTTTAGTGAGCCCTTACGCAAGGCATCATTCTGGCTAAAGGTAGCAACCTTCGTTGTGAGCCACCATGGACAAGGTTTTATTCCCCGGTGAATATCGCGATCGGGAGAAATTTCCTGAATATTTGGCTGGGAAGCCGGCTCTGCTTCAGCGGTAAGCCGATCCGCAAATCAGGGATCTTTAACCCTAAAACTAAGATTCACAACCAGTTCACAATCCTGAGCCGAGCAGGCAATTCTCCTGACTCGTTTTCCTGGAAGACTTTTCCAATTCTTGCAACCTTCTGGCTCGCTAGAAATCCGCGTGGTCACCTAGTCTAGCGACCCGAGCGCCTCGAGCTTCTCCACTTCCCGGCTGCGCTTGTCCTTTTCGGTCGTTATATAAATAGATGTTGTCGTAAGCGACCGATGCCCTAAAAGGTCGCGTATCGTTTCAAGACCCATCCCGGCATGTATGCCGTGCGTCGCGAAGGTATGCCTCAGCCAGTGCGTTGAAACGCGCCCAAACTTTGCGGCTCGCGCAGGATCTTCAGCCTGAATCTCGTTAGCAACGTCCTCGAAAAATGTCTTGAGGACTTTGTAGATTCGTCCCGAAGACAACGGTGTTTCCACGCGCACGGCCTGTTTATCCCGGGGCACCGACGCGATCAATGGCGCGTCGGGCGGCGCGTCTGCGAATGTCCGGTATCCCCTAGTCTGAAAGTAGCTTTCTATCTCCGCGACGATCAGGCGATTGAGTTGCACACGCCTGGTTTTACCGCCCTTTCCGAGCACAGCCAGTTCCCACTGGGCGTCCTGTTCTCCAGCCCGGACGAACGTAATCAAGTCACGTCGGTGCAATGCTGCAAGTTCCGAAAGGCGACATCCCGTGCTGTAGGCAAGTGCGAGGACAAACCGCAGCCGGTAATACCTTTGATCCTTTTGCATGGATCTCAGATAACGCTTTACCACGCTCCAGTCTTCAAGCGTCAATGCCCGCGTAATGTCCATGCCCTCATTGCGCGCCGCCAGATGCGGCATGGCTTTAAATGGATTGTTGTGCAAATAATTCTGGTCGCACAGCCACTGCATCATGCCTTGTAAGATGACAAGCGCAGTGCGCTGTGAACTCTCGGAAAGTGCGCTTTCAAACGGACGCCAGCGCGAAGAAAACCGGTCGATGCCGCGCGGGCCTATCCAGTCGGCTTGTGCGATCCGGAAGTGCTGTTTCCATTGCTCGTCTGTTTCCCGTCCCAGTCGCCACAGGAAGTCACGGTAGGCAATGCAGTCCTCCACTGTCAGAGAGCTCAGCGCAGTCCTGGCTTCCAGCACAGACCAAAGCAAAAAACGCTCTGCTTCCTTGCGGTAGGCGCGCAAGGTATGACTGCCCGGCTTCCTGCGCGACAGCCAAACATTAATTGCCTCGAGGTCATTGCGTGCGCTGAGCGATGAACGCTCGGCCCTGTTCGAACCCGTGGCGCCGCTTAATGCTTGCGGCACTTCGAATTGTTCGATCGGCACGATGCCGGGCCGGCGGGGCAGGGCGGGTACGGACGCCGGCAGTATCTGCATGCGCGGCTGGATACTGCGTATGGACAGCGTCACCCCCAGCGCGTCAGCCGTTTCAGGAAGCATGAGCCACTCGACGATATAGCCGGCCGCCTTGATCCCGATGCGTGGGACCTTGGTGTACCACCGAAATCCATGGGCTTCGATCGTGTCGACGAGATCCCGCAATGTAATGATTCGGGCCGCGACCAGGCGGTTTGCGATCGCCGGATCGAGCCAGCCAGCGACGCCATCATCCAGATGCGGATCGGCCTGGACGAGTGCCTCAAGCTGGTTGAGCACAGCGGCCTGCCGTTCGCGCAGCCGCTTGTTCCGCTTGAACCGCCTCTGCGCGCCTGGATCCGTCGCACCATATTCCTGTTCGAAAAGTTCGAGAAGTTCTCGTTCGGAAAACATCTGGTGCGGATCGCGCTCTTCGCGAAATTCATCCAGGTCAGGGCTTGCTCCTTCCTGCCTGGCGGCAAGCTTTTCGGGAGCCATGCGAATTACCCGAGCGCCAGCCGCATTGCCTGTCCGCCGCGCGGCGACAGTGAGCTGATCGACGATCCAGCCCAGCAGCGACTTCGCAACGCGCAGGTCAGTGGCGCCAGCCTGCGCCGCATTTGTTTCGATATACCGTTCGGAGAGTTGCCTTAAGTCCAGGCCATCCAGATAGCCGCGGAAGAAAGCGAAGTGATGGCGACCAAGCTGTACAAGCACGGTTCCGCGGGAAATCCAGTTTGCCGGCATGAAATGGGAGAGGGAAGTCGTTGTTTTAAATAAGGAATTTGAATGTTACGCGAATGTAGGCGAAGAGCGCAAATGATGAAACAGGGTATTTACGGATAAATAACGGTATATTGATAATTTCAGTAATCAATCCTTATCATTCTCATTTCGCCGTTCATGGCATACCAGGGAAAGCCTTACGTGAAGCCGGCTCCGATCCTTCCGGGTGTCACCTAAGTCCCACCGTCTTCCACATTCTCCCTACAGCGCTAATGGCAGCAGGCAGGCAGTGCCTCTGACTGGAGCGATGTTCGCGGCAACGACGTCATCCGTGAAACGGCTTTCCAAAACCGCCAGGCATCGTCAGGTATTCGGCCAGCAGTTCTACGACCGAAGGCAGGCGAACCCCGATACTTTCCCTAGGGCAAATCAGTGCTTCGGAAACTTATGCACCGATCTGTTCGGGACGCACGATAAAAGAATGAGCAAGAAGCGCTTCCTTGTGTTCCATCGTCCGGACATCGTCGATCACTTTCCCTCGGTCAATGACGATCACGCGATCTGCTGACAAGATGGTCTCGGGGCGGTGCGCGACGATAATGCGGGTCATCCGGTTCTCGGAAATTGCAGCATTGACTGCTCTTTCTCGCGCCACATCCAGGTGGCTTGTCGCTTCATCGAGCAGCAAGATGACCGGGTCGTTGTAGAGCGCGCGCGCAATCAGGACGCGCTGCTTCTGTCCTCCGGACAAGACGGTTCCCATATCGCCGATCAGCGTGTGATATCCCATCGGCATGTTATTGATGTCCTCATGCACTGCTGCTAGTTCGGCACACTTTCTGACCCTGGCAGGGGAGGGCTTGTCCGCGAAGAAGCTGATGTTATCCGCAATGGAGCCGGCAAACAGGTGATCGTCCTGCAGCACCACGCCGATCATGGCGCGATAACGTTCCAATCCGACACGGTCGAGCGGACTTCCATCGATCAGCACATCACCCGACGTCTGTTCGCGCAGGCTCGCAAGCACGCGGAGCAGGGTAGTCTTGCCGCAGCCGGAAATGCCGACGATGGCCACGCATTCTCCTGGTTCGATTCGAAAATTCAGGCCGTCCAGCACCCAGGGATCGTTTGCGCCATATCGGAATCGCAGGTTTCTTACTTCGACTGCGGGAGGCCTGGTTTGCCGCTCCTGCTCGAAAACGGGGGTTCGCGGCTCCGGCGCGGTCAATGCGATATCCGCCAGGCGTTCAGCATGCAACCGTAGAAGGTGAAGATCGAGCGCCTTGTTGATCACTTCTGTCGCACGGCTCAGGAACTGGTCCTTATAGCTGAGAAACGCAAGCAGCATCCCGACGGAAAAGGTGTTTTGCAGTACGCGGTTTGCACCCAGCCAGACGACCAGGATGGCAACCGTGCCGATCAGGAGGGAATTAATTGTTTTAAACGCCAGGGAAAGCTTCTGCGTCGTGATCTGGCGGTTTACGGTCTGGACCAACAGATTGAGCCAGTGCGCACGGCGATTTTCCTGCGCATTGAATAGCTTGATGGTTTTTATGCCGCGCATGGTTTCCAGAAAATGACTGTCCCGTTTAGCGCCCCAGACAATGGACTCAATCGAGGCCTGTCGCAGCGGCGTGTACAGACCCCACCGCAAAAGGGCGTAGAGCAATGCGCCTGCAAGCACGACGGCGGCGAGGGCGGGCGCATAGATGAACATCACCACCAGGGTAATCAAGGACATCAGTCCGTCGAGCAGGATTTCGACCATGTCAGTCGTAATCGCCTGCAGGATCACCTCCTGCGACCCAAATCGCGACATGACGTCGCCGATGTGGCGCGATTCGTAATAGCTCGCAGGTAGATTAATAAGATGGGTGAACAGATTCGCGCGGCCCATGACCTTCAAGGAACTGGAAATTGCAATGAGGGTCCATCCCCGCATTGCTGTCACTGCCACCCGGATAAAAAGGAGCAGCATGAAGCCCATCACAAGGGTAAGCAAGAGGTTGGCGTCTGCGGTGACCAGCGCTTCATCGACGACCCACTGCATGAAAAAGGGACTTATTACCGCAAACACCTCAATGGCAAGCGCCATCAATGCAAGCATCCCGAGGGACTGCTTCAGGCCGACCATGCGCCCCAGGAGGCTGCTGATGCGGACGCGCGCCGCCGGTTTCATTTCATCGAACTGGGCTGTCGGCGTCAGTTCAAGCGCCACGCCGGTGAAATGCTGAAGGACCTCCGTGTTGGATACCCGGAGCACGCCGACGCCCGGATCGTGAATGACGATGCTGGCAGCGCCAGCATGCTTGAGAACGACGAAATGGTTCAGGTCCCAGTGCAAAATACAGGGCGCCTGCAACTGACGCAATTCCTCCACTTCCAAACGCAGCGGTCTCGATGCCAACCCGATCTTGTCGGCAATGCCGATCAGGTCTTTAAAGGTCGACCCCTTGAGCGACAGGCCAAATTGCCGGCGCAGCTCTCCCATGTCGACGTGATTGCCATGGTAGCCGGCAATCATCGCCAGGCAAACGAGACCGCACTCAGCCGCTTCCGTCTGCAGCATCATCGGCAGGGGCTTGCCCAAGCCAAGGTTGAGCTCGTCCAAGAGGCTCATCCGTTCCACTTTCCGGTAAAGGAGTAAAGAGGATCCAGCACCCATTCATACAAGCGACGCCGCTCCAGGACAATATCCGCGTCGAGTTGCATATTCGGCTGCAATCGCAAGGCCTTGCCGTAGGCTGTGACATCCTGTGTAGTCAAACGGACGGTCACGCGGTACACCGCCTCGGTGGAGCCAGGGGCGTTGACGAGTCCAGCGAGTTGCGGCGGCAGCTCCGCAGGGCTGATCGCCGACTTGGCGATGCTGGATATCGTTCCTTCGTAGTGGCCGAATTTCTGGTAAGGGTAGGCCTGGTAGCGAAGCAGTACACGCTGGCCCGCCTGCAAAAAACCAATTGCCCGGCTAGGCGCGTACAGGTGGGCTTCCAGCCGGGTGCCGGATGGGATGATGCTAAGCAAGGGCACCGCAGGTTTTACGCCGCCCCCCAATTCAACCTGCACGGCGCTCACCGTACCGTCCTGCGGCGCAGGCACCACTATCTCGCGCCGCGCTTCCGCTTCAGCCAACTCCTGGCCGATGACGGAAATGTTGCGGGCGATGCTGGCGTCCTGGGCCTGAAATTTTATCGGGAGATCCCGGAGTTCACCTTCGAGTCCAAGACGATCGCGCTGCAAGATCATGCGATTTCGCTCCAGCGCCCTCAGCTTGGCGGCCTGCTCGATCCGCGCTTCTGCAGCCGTCTGAAGCTGTTGCTGAGAGATGAATCCGCGGTCAACCAGGTCTTTCTGGCGTTCTTCCGTCTTGATTGCCAGTTGCAGACGCGACCGCTGCAGATCGATCTCCTCCTTGAGTTGAGCTTGCTCCAGGCTCAACGCGGTCAGCCGGTCAGTGATTGCTTTGGACTGCTGCTTCAATAACTGCTGGTTTTGACGTCCTTCCTGGAGCAGGCTCTCGCGTCGCGCTGCCATTGCCCGGGCGATACTGGCCTGCGTATCGCCCAGGTTGACGCTTTGCTGCTCCGTCGACAGGGCGACCAGGGGCTGTCCCTTGCGAACCGCATCGCCTTCCTTCACGAAAAAACTCGTCACGACGCCCGGCTGCGAGGCAAATACCCGTGCCACGCCTTGTTCCGGCACCAGCCAGCCCCCCACATGCGCTTTCCTGGCATAGCTGGCACAGAACAGCAGGGAAAGGATTCCAGCGGTGAGGACAAGGGCAATCGCCGTGAACCATCGCTGGGACGGACGGGGCTTTAGGAGAACCGTGCCCAGCCATTGGGTCTGCTGCTCGACCAGAACCTGTGGCCGGAATAGGGAATCCTTGGGGGCCAGCGCTTTACCGGGGCCCGCATCGATGGCTTGTGTCCGGACCGAGCCTTCCATATCTATTCTTCGACCAGATAGTCACGGATCTCGTAGCTGACTTCAATTGTCCGGGCAACCTTTTTGGTTGCGCACAATTTCCTGATCTTCGGATCCTTGAAATCTTTCAGCAGCGGCGGCCTCGGGGAATTGAAGAAATAGCCCGGGTCATTGGCGACGATGGGTTTGGCGATAAGGTCGAGTTCATCACGGCGGGTTACCGTCTGGACAATGCATGGCGCGTGAGTGATGCCCAGCTCGCTCAATGCGCATGCGCGATGGTATCCATTATTAAGAACCAATCGACCGCTGTCGTCATCATGGATCGCATTCAGGAAATTCGAGCTGAATCCCACGACCAAACCGATGACGCCGGCAATCTGCCCAAATGACTCATGACCTGAAATCTGGCCGGGTTTGAGCATCAGGGCTTCATGAAAGCGGAAGTCTGTAGAAGACGAGCGAAAGATATATCGCCTCGAATCCGCCTCCCTTATCTGGACGGGCGCCTGGTATTCCTCAAGCGGCAGACAGAAGCGAAACAAGGATGCAATATCCGCCGCCTGCCCAAGTCGGGACTTGAGCATTTCCACGAAATTGCGATTCACATGGTTTTGACATACCACCAGGCGATCGAGTTCGACCATCTTAATCGCGGTCGGCAGACTTTCGAATGTATGCCGAAAGCGGGGATCAGCTGCAAGTTCCGCTGCACAATCATCGAGTTCCGATGGAAGCGAGAAAGTTTCTATCGCGTCCGCGATGTTTCTCTCGGTTCTCATGAGAAGTTCATAGTAATCGTTAGCGTTACGCCATTCATTTACCCTGTCGCTACGGATTCCATTTGCACCTTCTCGCCCAAGGTCATCGACAAAGTCGAGGTATTTTTTCAGCGGAGGCTGGCCTAGAATCCATAATTCCTGCTGGCCGGCAGCTTGCGCCGCAGTCTCATGCCCGTTTTGGAACCTGTCCATAAATCTTCCCGCTTGCGCATAAAAAGTTGATCTTGCGAACAGTAAAATGCATGCCTTTATCGGATAGATCATGTAATCCCCGGCGCCCAACACCGAGGGTTCATTCACAAAGCCGGCAGGCGATTTACGGATAGTGCCGGGCCAAGCGTTTTGTCAGAACGCCTGGCCCGGTGCGACTAGGGCCATCATTCAGATTGCAACGGCCTTCCAGGCAAATACGGCTTTAGTACTTGTTATGGCTGTGGCTACGGCTGCGGCTGCCGCTCTGATTTTTGTTGCCATGATGCGAACCGCTTTTGCTTCTCCCTCCATGCCCGCGGGTATGTGACTTGGACCTGTCCTTGTCGCCGTACGCCTTATTCCCGCCATAAACATGTTCAAGTTCAGTACTGGTCAGATTTCTCATAGCAGTCTCCATTTTCAAGATACAGAAGATGTCTGGTTCCTATAGACATCGGTTATCCGCTGCAAAAGGCTCTTGCAGCGGTCTTGCCTTTGAGGCAAGTTCTAGATGCGAAATGATTAAAAAAGAATCTGAATCAGAAGTCTGCTTTGTCGGAAGAAATAAAATCTGTGCAGGTGCCGCGAAACTTTTTGAAAAAAACGCGTCAATTAGCTGATCAAGGAATCTCTTTACGAGCAGGACTATTGCATTCATATCGTGACGAAAATTGTCGAGTGCAGTCATTTTTTAGCTATTTATACAAGAGCATCGACTCAGGATCGATGCATCAGCTTAATGCATGACGGTTTCTATCACTCATTTTGAATCAGTAAGACCACCTAATCAGGTTGATGGCGATTCTATAGAGAAGGTGGCCTGGTATTCGTTTTCTCGCTGAATTTCTTTATCCATGATTCCGCATTTCCATGGGATCAGAATGAATCGCTGATTGAAAATTTTTTTGATATTCATCAAATGAAGATTTGATCCGCTATTTTTCGCGCCGGCATGCGGTTATTCACAGAAAAACTTGAAATCATTAACGCGATTTTATTCATCCAAGCGAATAATTTGAGAAAATAGGAAAGGATGTTCAGTGAATATCAATCAATCTCCTATTGTCGAGTATTTCAGGAGTGCCGCCGGATAGCGGTCCGAATCCGGGGTGACATATTTGAAGTAAGGAAGAGCTAATTCAGCAGCGGCATTGACAGCTGTACCCTATCGATGGCAAATGCATTGCCAGCATGACGCGGGAAGGAAGCGATATCGCCAGTAGGTAAAACCGTGGGGAGGTCAATCGGCTATCAAGCGACGCGAACTGATCCCGGCCCGTCCGTTACCTGCCGCGCCCAGATGCTCCTGGCTTTGGATTTTCTGGCTCGAAGATGGTGTAGAACGATGCGCGAACGTGCGGTTAGCAGTCTGCATAGGTCGTGCTCGCAAACCGATTTCCCGACAACCGCCAACGTTAAGTGTCGAGGCGCAGACGATCGCCGGTTTTGCTGAGTTTTGGGGGAGGGCGAGAAGGTCGGCCAGGCTGTCATAGTCATCCGGCCTGGCCTGGCTTGTCCTATGAACTTCGCTAGCGGGACGGGCGCTTACAAGGCGGGATAAATTCATGTAATGGCACTCGCCGATCAGCGCGGCGTGCTTGCCACTACCAGGCTGCCACAACGCACAAGTCGCCATGGCAGCCGATGAGCGCGACAATTATTCCGGCTGGACGCCAGCCTTTTCGATCACGCTCTTCCATTTGGCGATTTCAGCCGTCAGGAATTGACGATGCACTTCCGGCGTAGCACGGGTTTCCGCGACCGGCTCGGTGCCGAGTCCGGCGAAACGCTCGATCACCAGCGGGTCTTTCAGCGCGACCTTCATTGCGCCGTTGAGCTTGGTGACGACATCGCCCGGCGTGCCTTTCGGCGCATACATGCCGTGCCAGACCGCCACCTCGAACGCCGGCAGGCCGGCTTCGCGGGTCGTCGGCAGGTCGGGCAGCACGGCCAGCCGCTTCGGCGTCGTCACTGCATAAGCCTTGATCTTGCCGGATTTGATATAGCTGGTGGTGTTCGTGGTCTGATCGCACATCAGGTCGACCTGTCCGCCCAGCAGGTCGTTCATTGCCGGGCCGGTGCCCTTGTACGGAACCGTCGTCACCTTGGTGCTGATCGCGTCCTGCAGCAGCAGGCCGCACAGGTGCGAGGCCGAGCCGGTGCCGGCATTGGCCAGGTTGATGCTTTCCTTGTTGGCCTTGACGTAGCGGACCATTTCACCGAAATCCTTCGCCTGGAAATTCCCTTTGGCCACGACTGTCATCGGCACGTCGGTCACCAGGCCCAGCATCTCGAACCCGTTCAATGCGTCATACGGCAGCTTGCGATACAGGCTCGGGGCGGTCGAATGGCCGATGTGATGCAGCAGGACCATGTATCCGTCCGGCGCGGCGCGGGCAACGCGGGTCGCCGCGATCGTGCCGCCGGCGCCGACGGTGTTTTCCACGATGACCTGCTGGCCGAGCGTCTTGCTCATCGACTGCGCCAGCAGGCGGCCGACCACGTCGGTGGGTCCACCGGCGGCAAACGGGATGACCATCGTCACTGGCTTGGTCGGATAGGTTTGGGCGCCGGCCACGTTGGCCGCCAGGGCCAAGGTCACAAAGGCATAACGCAGTGGTGTCTTCATGCAGTCTCCAATTTTATCGATGTGTTCGGAATGCGAGGCAGGGTAAGGTTCGCGTCCGCGGCGCGCACTGGTGCGCGCCGGGATTTCGCTAGTCCGAGACAATATTTCAAGTCCTGGCGAAATGCCAGTGTGGAAAGTACGGACAGTCACAAAACCGATGTGTTTGTTGATCGAAGCGGGAAACAGGGGGCGAAGCTGCATTCATAATTTTGCATTCAAAATGTAATAGACATTATTTTGAATCCAAGGCATCATAAATCCACGGCATCGCCAGAGAATGCGGCCGGCTAAAACCACAATCCGGAGACTTCATGCAAAAACTGTTTTTCGCCGCCGCAATGGCAGGCGCAGGCGTAGTCACATTCAGCACAGCCGCGCAGGCAGCCGACTGGCAGCCCACCCGTCCGATCGAATTCATCGCGTCCGCCGGCGCGGGCGGCGGCACAGATGTCTTCGCGCGTACGGTGCAGACCGCGATCAACAAGAACAAGCTGCTGCCGCAGTCCGTCATCGTGACCAACAAGGGCGGCGGCAGCGGCGCCGAAGCGTTTGTCTACGCAAAGACCAATGCGAAGGACCCGTACAAGGTTTACTTCGGCACGCAGGATGTCTACCTGCTCCCGATCGGCTCGAAGCTGTCGTACACGCCGGCCGACCTGACGCCGGTGATTTCCATGCTGTTCGACCCCTTCCTGCTCTGGGTCCAGCCGGAATCCGGCATCACCGACGTCGCCAGCTTCGTCGCCAAGGCCAAGGCAAGCCCGAGCGGCTTCAAGGCAGGCGGCGCGAAAGCCAGGGAAGCGGACGAAACCCTGGTCTCGCTGATCAAGGGCGCAAGCGGCATCAATGCCCGCTACATTCCTTACAAGAGCGGCAGCGAGGTGGCGACCCAGCTGGCCGGCAAGCATCTGGACTTCAACGTCAACAACCCGGCCGAAAGCGTCGAGCAATGGCGCGCCGGCGCGCAACGCCCGCTCTGCGTGTTCAGCGCCAAGCGCATGCCAGGCACGACGCCGGTGGGCGAGGGCAAGTCATGGTCGGACATTCCGACCTGCAAGGAAGCCGGCCTGAATGTGCGGCCGTTCGAGCAGCCGCGCACGATCTGGCTCGCGGCCAACATGGACCCGGACGTCGTGGCGTTCTACAAGGACCTGTTCAGGAAGGTCACGCAGACGCCTGAATGGAAATCCTACGTCGAACGGTCGGTGACGATACCCACCGTGATGGTGGACGAGGAGCTGCGTTCCTTCATTGCCACCGACAAGGCAGGCTACGAAGAGATTTTCGGCCGCAACGGCTGGTCCGCGCAGTAACGGATACCGGGCGGGACTGCGGCGCTGGCCGCTGGTCCCGGTCCCGCATCGCTCCTTGTCCGCAACACAATGAGGTAACCGGATGTTCAATACGCGCTTCGCAATGGAAGTCATTGCTGCATTGTTCACTGCCGCGGTCGGGCTGGTGTTCGCCTTCGGCGCGCTCAGGCACGGCATCGCCTGGACCGAGAACGGGCCGGCGGCAGGCTTCTTCCCTTTCTACATCGGCTGCCTGATCGTGCTCGGCAGCGTTGGCAACCTGGTGCAGGCCACGCTGGCCCGGCGCCGGCTGACGGGCGAGTTCATCCCGGCTGACCGGAAAAACGAGGTGCTCGTGTTCATGGGCTCGGTGCTTGCCTTCGCCGTCGCGGTGGCCTTCCTTGGCCTGTATGTGAGCACCGCGGCCTACCTGCTCGTCGTCGGCGTCTGGAAGGCGAAGCTGCGGCTGCCGCGTGCGCTGGCGCTCGGCCTGGGCACTGCCCTGTTCTTTTTTGTTTGTTTCGAATACGCGTTCAAGCTGCCGCTGCCGAAGGGGCCGCTGCTGGGCCTGTTCGGCATCTACTGACCGCAGGGGCGAGCGAGGAAAATCATGGGCAACCTGCATTCACTGATGGACGGGTTCAGCATTGCGCTGACCTACCAGCATATCTTCATCATGGTCGCCGGCGTGCTGCTGGGGCTGGTGGTCGGCGTGCTGCCAGGCCTGGGCGCGCCGAACGGCGTGTCGCTGCTGCTGCCGCTCACCTTTACGATGGACCCGGTCAGCGCCATCATCCTGCTGACCAGCATGTACTGGGGCGCGCTGTTCGGCGGCTCGACCACGTCCATCCTGTTCAACATCCCGGGCGAGCCGTCGTCGGTCGCCACGACCTTCGACGGCTATCCGATGGCGCAGGGCGGCGCGGCCGGCCGTGCGCTGACGCTGGCATTCGCGTCGGCCGGCTTCGGCGCGCTGATCGGCGTCGTGGTGATCACGCTGCTGTCCGGCTGGATGGCCGGGTTCGCGATGAAGTTCGGTCCGGCCGAATTCTTCGCGGTCTATTTCATCGCGTTCGCCGGCTTCATCGGCATGTCCAGCGGCTCGGCGTTCAAGACGGTGGTGTCGATGGCGCTGGGCTTCGGCCTGGCGACGGTGGGCATGGACACGGTGTCCGGCGCATCGCGGCTGACATTCGGCTTCGACAACCTGATTGCCGGCATCAGCTTCCTGATCGCCGTGATCGGCCTGTTCGGCTTCGGCGAGCTGCTGATGACGATCGAGGAAGGCGCGAAATTCAAGGGCGTGCGGGCCAAGCTGACGCTGCGCGAGATCGGCAGCGCGCTGGCCGAATTGCCGCGCTACTGGAAGACGCTGCTGCGCAGCAGCGCGATCGGCTGCTGGATGGGCATCACCCCGGGCGGCCCGACCGCCGCGTCCTTCATGAGCTACGGCATCGCGCGCCGCATGGCGGGCAACAAGGCGGCGTTCGGCAAGGGCGCGCCGGAAGGCATCGTCGCGCCGGAAACCGCCGACCATTCCGCCGGCTCCTGCGCGCTACTGCCGATGCTGGCGCTTGGCATCCCGGGTTCCGCCACCGCGGCCGTGATGATGGGCGGCCTGATGATCTGGGGCCTGGCGCCCGGTCCCATGCTGTTCGTCGAGCGCCCGGACTTCGTCTGGGGACTGATTGCCAGCATGTATATGGGCAACCTGATCGCAGTGGTGCTGGTGCTGGCGACCGTTCCCTTCTTCGCCGCCATGCTGCGCATCCCGTTCAACGTGATCGGGCCGGTCATCGTGGTGGTCTGCATCACCGGCGCCTTCACCGTGGCCGGCAAGGAATTCGACATCTACCTGGCGCTGGCCTTCGGCGTGCTGGGCTACCTGTTCAAGAAGCTCGACTATCCGCTGGCGCCGCTGGTGCTGGCCATGGTGCTCGGCGACAAGGCGGAAGACGCGTTCCGCCAGGCGATGATTTCAGCGGAAGGGTCGGCCTCCATCTTCTGGTCCAACCCCCTGGTCACGACGATGATGCTGGTCGGCTTCGTGCTGCTAAGCCTGCCGCTGCTGTCGCTGGCCCGGCGCAGGAAGCCGGCGGCCACGGCTCTGGCCGAACAGTCGGCCTGACAGGAAGGAACGGGATATTCATGGACATGCATCCTCAACACATCGTGCGCAGCAGCCTGCATGACATGCTGGTCAGCCACCTGCGCGAACTGATCCTGAAAGGCGAGCTGCGCCCCGGCGACAAGCTGCCTGAACAGATGCTGTGCGAGCGCTTCGGCGTGTCGCGGACGCCGATGCGGGAAGCGGTGAAGGTGCTTGCCGCGGAAGGCGTGCTGCGCCTGCAGCTCAATCGCGGCGCCATCGTGGCCGAAACCACGCCGCAGGATATCGAGGAACTGTTCCCCATCATGGCGGCGCTGGAAGCGGTTGCCGGAGAACAGGCCTGCCGCAAGGCGAGCGACGCGCAGATTGCGCAGCTGCGGGCGCTGCACAATGCGATGGTCGGCCATTACGAGGCCGGCGAGGAGGCTGCCTACCTGCGGCACAACCGACTGATCCATGAAGCCATTGTCGAGATGACAGGCAATGCCACGCTGGCCGGCATGTACCAGCAGATGCTGACCCGCATCCACTGCGTGCGCTTCACGATAGGCAAGACCGTCGACCAGTGGAAGAAGGCCATCGCCGAGCATGAACAGATCGTGACCGCGCTGGAGCAGCGCGACGGCGCCAGGCTGGCCGAATTGCTCAAGGCGCACGTGCTGGAGACGACGGTGCGCATCACGCAGGACTACATCAACCGTTTGCCCGCTGCCGGCCGCGATGCCGCCTGAGCGGGTGACGACTATCAACAAGGAGCGATTATGAGTACAGGGGAAGTGCGCCTGAGCGTCAGTGATGGCATTGCAGCCATCCTGATCGACCGGCCGGCGGCACGCAATGCGATGACCTGGGCGATGTACCAGCAGCTCGGCGCCATTTGCGAGCAGCTCGGCAACAGCCCGGACGTCCGGGTCGCCACCATCCGCGGCGCCGGCGGCGAAGCGTTCGTCGCAGGCACCGATATCGAGCAGTTCCTGACGTTCAAGGACGGCGAGGACGGCATCGAATACGAGAAGAAAATCGACGCGATGATCGAGGCGATCGAGCGGCTGCCGATGCCGACCGTGGCCATCGTCGAAGGCTATGCGATCGGCGGCGGTTTTGCGCTGTCGGCGGCCTGCGACTTCCGTATCGGCACCCCGGACGCATCGTTCGGCGTGCCGATCGCCAGGACCCTGGGCAACTGCCTGTCGATGGCCAATTACGCCCGCGTCGTTGCCGCGGTCGGCGCACCCCGGGCGAAGCGCCTGATGCTGCTGGCGGAGAGCCTGGGCGCGCAGGAAGCGCTGGACTGCGGCTTCCTGACGGAAATCGCACAGCCGGAAGAAATCGACGCGCGGGCGGCGGCGCTCTGCGGCCGCCTGGCGAAACATGCGCCGGTGACGATGCGCGCGTCGAAGGAAGCGATACGCCGCATCGTCGCGGCCGGCCTGCCCGATGGCAGCGACCTGATCAGGATGTGCTACGGCAGCCGGGACTTCCGGGCAGGCGTCGAGGCCTTCATGGAAAAGAAACGCCCGGTCTGGACCGGCAGCTGAGCCGGCACCGAGCGGGCACTGAGCTAACACCAGGCGACCACCTGAAAACCACAACGAATAAAGGTAAATCGAGATGACAGGACCTCTTGCAGGCATGCGCGTGATCGAACTGGCC
The DNA here is from genome assembly GCF_900182955.1 of Noviherbaspirillum suwonense. Classification (GTDB taxonomy): domain Bacteria; phylum Pseudomonadota; class Gammaproteobacteria; order Burkholderiales; family Burkholderiaceae_D; genus Noviherbaspirillum_A; species Noviherbaspirillum_A suwonense. The sequence continues at coordinate 44,092 of NZ_FXUL01000033.1, forward strand.
CACATCATGTCGGGCCCGGTATGCGGCATGATGCTGGCCGACATGGGCGCGGACGTGATCAAGGTGGAAAAGACGCCGGACGGCGACGATTCGCGCCGCTTCGCGCCGGTGCTGGAATGCGGCGAGTCCGCGTCCTTCATGATCGTCAACCGCAACAAGCGCGGCATCGGCATCAACCTGAAGACCGAAGGCGGGCGCGCGGTGCTGGCGCGGCTGCTCAAGGATGCCGACGTGGTCACCGAGAATTACCGCGGCGGCACCATGGAGAAATTCGGCCTGGGCTATGAAGAGCTCAGGAAGCTCAATCCCGGCCTGATCTACTGCTGCATTTCCGGCTTCGGCCGCACCGGGCCGTATGCCGACAAGGGCGGCTTCGACCTGATCGCCCAGGGCATGAGCGGGCTGATGAGCATGACAGGCGAGGAAGGCCGTCCGCCGATCAAGGCCGGCTCGCCGGTGGCCGACATCAATGCCGGCATCCTGGCGGCGCTGGGCATCGCCGCCGCCTATGCGGAAAAACTTCGCACCGGTCTCGGACAGGTGGTCGACACGTCGCTGTTCGAAGCCGGGCTGCAGCAGATGTACTGGCCGGCGGCAAACTATTTCGGCAACGGCACCATCCTGCCGAAGATGGGATCGGCCAACTCCACCAGCACGCCTTACCAGGCATTCCGCTCGCGCGACGGCTGGATCAATATCGGCGCGGCCAACCAGGCCAACTACCAGCGCCTGGTCGAGGTGCTGGAGATGCCCGAACTGGCAACGGACGCGCGTTTCGTCACCAACCAGAACCGCATGGCGAACCGGGACGCACTGGTCGCGCTGCTCACCGAGCGCCTGCAGACCCGCACCACCGACGAATGGATGGCCCTGTTCGACGTTGCCGGCCTGCCGGCCGGTCCGGTCCTGGAGATTCCCGATGCGCTGTCCCACCCGCAGGCGCTGGCGCGCGACATGATCGTCGAGACCGAGCATCCGGCGGCCGGCACGGTCAAGGGCATCGGCCTGCCGATCCGGTTTTCCAACGGCAAGAGCGAGGCCTGCCTGCCGGCGCCGATGCTGGGGCAGCATACCCGCGACGTGCTGATGGAAATCGGTTATTCGGCCGAGGAAGTCGACGCGCTGGTGCGCGCCAATGCGGTGCTGGCGAGTGCGGTGGCCGCCGGGGCCGAAGCATGATGCGCCGGCCGCCGGCGCGACGCGCATGGACGGGAAGCCGGGGATGACGCCGGCCGCCCCGGCCGGGGATGCGCTGCCGCGCGCCGCCGTGGTCTACCTGGCGCTGGCCTCCTTTGCCAGCGCGCTGTCGCTGCGCGTGACCGACGCCCAGCTGCCCCGGCTGGCCGAGGAGCTGGGCGTGTCGCTGGGCGACGCCGCCTACATCGTGACGACGTTCTCCATCGCCTATGGCGCGTCGCAGCTGTTCTTCGGTCCGCTGGGCGACCGGCATGGGAAATACCTGGTCGTCGCCTGGGCCTGCGTCGCCTGCGCGGTGACCGCGTCGCTCTGCGCGGTCGCGCCGGGCTACCAGATGCTGCTGCTGGGCCGCCTGCTGGCGGGCGCAACCGCGGGCGCGATCATTCCGCTGTCGATGGCCTGGCTGGGCGATGTCGTCCCGTACGAGCAGCGGCAGCCGGTGCTGGCGCGCTTCCTCGCCGGCCAGATCCTGGGCCTGTCCTCGGGCATGCTGGTCGGCGGGTTCGCGTCAGACTTCCTGAACTGGCGCGTGCCCTTCATCGGCATCGCGCTGCTGTTCGCCGGCATCGCGTCGGTGCTGCTGAAGATCAACGGCAGGCTGCCCGCCAGCGCCCGCATTGCGCGCAGGAGCGAGGGGCCGATGATGCGCCGCATCCTCGCGGATTTCGGCTACGTGCTCGGGCGGCCCTGGGCGCGCGTGGTGCTGACGACGGTTTTCCTGGAAGGGGCATTCGTCTACGGCGCATTCGCGTTCATTGCGTCCCACCTGCACCGCGTGCTGGGCATGTCGCTGTCCAGCGCGGGCATGGTCATCATGCCGTTCGGACTCGGCGGGCTGCTGTTCGCGGCCGGCGCGAAAGCCATCGTGCCGCGGCTGGGCGAGCACGGCCTGGCACTGTGGGGCGGACTGACCCTGGGCGCGGCGCTGCTGGGCATCAGCCTGGCGCCGTCGATGTGGTACGCGCTGGCCGGCTGCTTCGCGGCCGGCGTCGGCTTCTACATGCTGCATAACACGCTGCAGATCAACGCGACCCAGATGGCCAGCGACCGGCGCGGCGCCGCGGTCGCCGCATTCGCGTCCTGCTTCTACCTCGGCCAGTCGGTCGGCGTCGCCCTGGCCGGCGCGATGGTGGAGAGGGCGGGCACGTCGCTGGTGATTTTGCTTGGAAGCGCCGGCGTGCTGGCGGCGTCGTTCACCTTCAGCTTGCTGCGCCGCGCCCGGCCGGAGATCCCGGTGACCGGCTGAAGGACGGAAAAAACGCTTTGCCCGCTACATCATTTCGGATATTGTATTCAAAATGTAATCCGAGGAATTGCCGGAATGGAAGTAGCGGTTGCCGTGGACCGGCCTGGAGGCAGCCGCTGCCGGGCCGGTCGAAACCACCCCGGCAGATCGCGGATTACTGATCGACACAACTAATTACAAGCTGCGGCCCGAGCCGCGAAGGAGACAAAATGTTGAACCCATCGTTGAAATTCGCTGTTCCTCTCGCCCTGGTTTCGCTCGGCGCCGGCCTCGCCGGCACTGCGCATGCATGGGAGCCGACCAAGCCGGTCGAGATCGTCGTGCCATTCAGCGCCGGCGGCGCCACCGACCAGATGGCGCGCTCGATCCAGGGCATCATCACCAAGCACAAGCTGATGAAGCAGGCCATCATCGTCCAGAACAAGGCCGGCGCCAGCGGAGCGGAAGGGCTGCTGGACGTGAAGGCGTCGGCGGGCGATCCGCACAAGCTGGTCGCTTCGTCGTCCGGGCTCTACACGGTGCCGCTGGCCACCGGGCTGCCGTTCAACTGGCAGGACCTGACCCCGGTCGCGATGGTCGCGCAGGACCAGTTCGTGCTGTGGGTGAACAGCGAGACGCCGTACAAGACTGCCGGCGAATACCTTGCCGCTGTCAAGAAAACGCCGGATGTGTTCAAGATGGGCGGCACCAGCTCCAAGCGCGAGGACCACATCATCACCGCGCTGATGGAAAAGAAGGCCGGCGTCAAGTTCACCTATATCCCGTACAAGGGCGGCGGCGAAGCGGCGACGCAGCTGTCGGGCAAGCATATCGATTCCAACATCAACAATCCGTCGGAATCGATCGCGCAATGGCGCGCCGGGCAGCACCGCGCGCTGTGCCTGTTCTCCGAGAAGCGCAGCGAGTACAAGGAAAAGGTCACCGACACCCAGAGCTGGGCGGACCTGCCGACCTGCAAGGAGCAGGGCCTGGACGTGCAGTATGAAATGCTGCGCGTGTTCATGCTGCCGGGCAAGGTGCCGGCCGACGCCGCGAAGTTCTACGAGGACCTGTTCCAGAAGGTCATGGCCACGCCCGAGTGGAAGAGCTATCTCGAGAAGAATGCATTGAAGTCGACCGCGCTGGTGGGCCAGCCGCTCCGCGACTACCTGGCCAAGGATGAAAAAGCGCATCGCGAGATCATGAGCGCAGCCGGTTTCCTCGCGAAAAACTAGGCTGCTGCCGCACCCATGCCGCAGCAGCGTCGCGCTGCGGCTTTCCCCACCTTTCATTCGACGTCCTTCATCATGAGCACACAGCCTGAAGTCCACGAGGTCGACGAGCAGACCGAAACCGCCGTCACGCGACGAACCGCCGAACTGGCGGTGGGCGGCGTGCTGGCGCTGGTCGCCATCCTCGTCATGGTCAGCAATTACCAGCTTGGCGCCGGTTGGGCCAGCGACGGCCCCCAGGCCGGCTATTTCCCGTTCCGCCTCGGCCTCGCCATCTTCATCGGCAGCCTCGTCGTGCTCAGGCAGGCCTATGTGAGCAAGGACCGGTCGGCGTTTATCGAGAAGGGGCAGCTGCGCCTGGTGGCCACCGTACTGCTGCCGCTGATCGTCTTCGTCGCCGCGGTGCAGTTTACCGGCATCTACCTGGCCTCGGCCGTATTCATCGGCGCCTTCATGATCTTCGTCGGGAAATTCAGCTGGTGGAAAGCGCTGGTGACCGGCTGTGCAACCTCGCTGGTGCTGTTCTGGATTTTCGAGGCCATGTTCCAGGTCCCCCTGCCCAAGGGTCCGCTCGAAGCATTTTTTGGATACTGACAGGAGCCCACATGGATGATATTTCCCTATTGATTTCCGGGTTCTACACGGTATTGTCGTGGCAGAACCTCGGCCTGATGGCGATCGGCATTTTGCTGGGCATCGTCGTCGGCGTGCTGCCCGGCCTCGGCGGGCCCAACGGCGTGGCCATCCTGCTGCCGCTGACGTTCACGATGAACCCGACCTCGGCCATCATCCTGCTGTCCTGCATATACTGGGGCGCGCTGTTCGGCGGCGCCATTACCTCCATCCTGTTCAATATCCCCGGCGAAGCCTGGTCGGTGGCGACCACGTTCGACGGCTACCCGATGGCGCAGCGGGGCAAGGCGGGCGAAGCCCTGACCAGCGCATTCACCGGCTCCTTCATCGGCGCGCTGGTGGGCGTGATCATGATCACCTTCCTCGCGCCGCTGGTGGCGAAATTCGCGCTGCGCTTCGGGCCGCCGGAATTCTTCGCGGTCTACTTCCTGACCTTCTGCAGCTTCATCGGCATGGGCAAGGAGCCGAAGGCGAAGATCGTCATCGCCATGTGCGTCGGCTTCGTGCTGGCGGCGGTCGGCATGGACACGATTTCGGGCGAGCTGCGGATGACTTTCGGGATGGCGCCGCTCCTGCGCGGCTTCGACTTCCTGGTTGCCGTCATCGGCCTGTTCGGCATCAGCGAGATCCTGATGACGATGGAGGAGGGGCTGGCCTTCAAGGGCAAGCAGGCCAGGATAGACCTGAAGGTCGTTCTCAAGACCTGGGCCGGCATGCCGCGCTATTTCATGACGCTGATACGGTCGTCGCTGATCGGCTGCTGGCTGGGCGTGACCCCGGGCGGCGCCACCGCGGCATCGTTCATGGGCTACGGCGTCGCCAAGAAATTCTCCAAGGACCCGGACAGCTTCGGCAAAGGCAATGTCGAGGGCGTGCTTGCGCCGGAAACCGCCGCCCACGCGGCCGGCACCAGCGCGCTGCTGCCAATGCTGGCGCTGGGCATTCCCGGCTCGGCGACGGCGGCCGTGCTGCTGGGCGGTCTGATGATCTGGGGCCTGCAGCCGGGGCCGCTGCTCTTCGTCGAGCAGAAGGACTTTGTCTGGGGGCTGATCGCCAGCATGTACCTGGGCAATCTGGCGGGCCTGATCATCGTGCTGGCCTCGGTGCCGCTGTTCGCCGCGATCCTGCGCATACCGTTTTCCATCATCGCGCCGGCCATCCTGGTGATCTGCGCGATCGGCGCATTCACCGTGCACAACGCGCAGTTCGATATCTGGCTGATGCTGATCTTCGGCATCGTCGGCTATGTCTTCAAGAAGCTCGACTATCCGCTCGCGCCGATGGTGCTGGCGCTGGTGCTGGGCGACCGTGCCGAGGACGCGTTCCGGCAAAGCATGCTGGCGTCCAAGGGCGGGCTGGGCATCTTCTGGGCGAATGGCCTGGTCGGCACCATCATGACGCTGGCTGTCGCCGGCCTGGTCTGGTCGCTGATCGGCAGCCTGCGCGAGCGGATGCGGATGCGGACTGCCTGAGCAGAAGGGCCAGGACGCCGCGCGCCGGCTTCAGGCGGCCGCGGTTGTCTTGTCGGACGCCGTTGACTTGCTATCGGCGGCGGCCGGAGCGCCGGCCAGGTCCCGGAGGATGGCGTCGCGTTTTTCCAGCAAGTGCTTGCGGAGGATGGCGCCCAGCCGCGGGCCGTCGCGGGTTTCGAGCGCCTTGATCATTTCCTCATGGTCCTGGATCGCGCTGTCCCATTTTCCGGCCTGGAAGTTGGACTTGAAGCGCAGCGCGAGCAGGCGGCGGTTGATCGACAGGTAGGTCTGGCGCAGCACCGAATTGCGGGCCGCCTCGTTGATCTTGTTATGGATGGTCTGGTTGCGGCTGTAATAGCCCGGCAAGTCGTTCTGCGCGCGGCAGGCGATCATCGCATAGTGCAGCGCCTTGATTTCCGCAATCTCGACCGGGGTGATTCGCATGGCCGCCAGTTCGCCGGACATTGCCTCCAGGCCGCTCATGACTTCAAAGCTTTCCCAGATTTCGGTGTCCGACATCCGCGAGACGAATGCGCCGCGGTTCGGGGCGATATCGATCAGTCCTTCGGCCGCCAGCACCTTCATTGCCTCGCGCAGCGGGGTGCGTGAAATGCCCAGCGTTTCGCACAGTTCGCGTTCGTTGAGCTTCATGCCGGGCGCAAGCGCGCCTTCGACGATCAGGTTGCGCAGATGGGTGACCACGGTGTCATGCAGGCGCATGCGCTCGACCTTGGTGACGGCCAGGAAACTGGATGGCGCGCTCTCGTTTTCTGTATTTTGCATGCTAAACCTCCGAATCGCGGTATTTTAACCGAAGTTGTTACCCGGGCCAGGGTGACCACTAGTTGGCCTTGGTGTCAGAGAGTACGCCGTGCAAACAGGGCCTGGAGAATTAATTCAGAAAGCTGTTTACGGACAGCGAACGCTTTGTTAGAGTATTTTGTATTCAAAATTCAAAGACTCGATCTAGGATAACAAGGACACCATGCTGACTCTCGACTTCCATCCCGCCGGTCGCCACTTCCTGCAGATCCCGGGACCCAGCCCGGTGCCCGACCGCATACTCCGTGCGATGAGTTATCCGACCATCGACCATCGTGGCCCGGAATTCGGCGCGCTCGGGCTGAAGGTGCTGGCTGGCATCAAGAAGGTGTTCAAGACCGAGCAGCCGGTCATCATTTACCCGGCGTCCGGCACCGGCGCCTGGGAAGCGGCGCTGTGCAACGTGTTCAGCCCGGGCGACGCGGTGCTGATGTACGAGACAGGCCATTTCGCGACGCTCTGGAAGAAGATGGCCGAGGCGCTCGGCCTGAAGCCCGAGTTCCTGGGCGATCCGGGCATCGAGGGCTGGCGGCGCGGGGTGCAGGCCGACCGGATCGAGGCCCGGCTGCGCGAAGACAGCAGCCATGCGATCAAGGCGGTCTGCGTCGTCCACAACGAAACCTCGACCGGCGTGACGTCCGATATCGCCGCGGTCCGCCGCGCGATCGACGCCGCCGGCCATCCGGCGCTGCTGCTGGTCGACACCATTTCCGGCCTGGGCTCGGCGGATTACCGGCACGATGAATGGGGCGTCGACGTTACCGTATCCGGCTCGCAGAAGGGCCTGATGCTGCCGCCGGGAATCAGTTTCAACGCAGTGTCGGAAAAAGCCATCGCCGCCAGCAAGTCGGCCCGGCTGCCGCGCGCATTCTGGGACTGGACCGAGATCATCGAGATGAACAAGACCGGCTACTGGCCGTACACGCCCAACACCAATCTGCTGTACGGATTGCACGAGGCGCTCGACATGATATTGGGCGAAGGGCTGGACAACGTGTTCCAGCGCCACCAGCGCCTGGCGGCCGCCTGCCGCGCCGCCGTCAATGCCTGGGGCCTCGAGATCCAGTGCGCCGACCCGGCCGTCTATTCGCCGGTGCTGACCGGCGTGATGACCCCGGAAGGCTTCGACGCCGACGCGATCCGCCGCATCATCTATGATAATTTCAACATGTCGCTCGGCACCGGCCTGGGCAAGATGAAGGGCAAGATGTTCCGTATCGGCCATCTCGGCGAAGCCAATGAACTGACGCTGATGGCGACGCTGGCCGGCTGCGAGATGGGCCTGAAGCTGGCGGGCGTGCCAATTGCCGGCAGCGGCGTGAGCGCGGCGATGGAAAACCTGATGGCCGGGTCCATCGCGGCAGCGGACAGGAAGGCAGCCTGATCCAGGCGCGGCGGCGCATCGGCGCCGCCCTCACCGTCTTACCGTTTCACTGTTTCACTGTTTCACGGTTTCACAGTCGCAACGGCGCCGCCGTATCGCCCGCACCCAGCAAAAGGAAATTGGCAGCCATGCATACCCAGCCCATCCATTTCGTCCCAGCCGGCCCCGGACGCGCCGAGTCGCCGCTCGAACGGCACCTGCGGCAGGAAATGCAGGGCGAGGTGCTGTTCAGCCGGGCCGACCGCGGCCGTTATGCGACCGATGCGTCGATCTACCAGGTCATGCCGGTCGGCGTGGCCGTCCCGCGCAACCAGGAAGACCTGCTGCGCTGCCTCGACATCGCGCGCCACCACCGGGCCGCGGTGCTGGCGCGCGGCGCCGGCACCAGCCAGTGCGGCCAGACGGTGGGCGACGCGCTGGTGATCGACAACAGCAAGTGGCTCAACCAGGTGATCGACTTCGACCCGGTCGCGATGACCGTGACGGTGGAGCCGGGCATGGTGCTCGATCATCTCAACGCCTGGCTCAAGCCGCATGGGCTGTGGTTCCCGGTCGACGTGTCGACCGCCGCCCAGTGCACGATCGGCGGCATGACGGGCAATAATTCCTGCGGCTCGCGCTCGATCGAATACGGCAACATGGTGCACAACGTGCTCGCCGTCGACGCGGTGCTGGCCGATGGCACGCAGGCCCGGTTCGGCGCGATGGCCGGCATGCCGCCGGCAGGCCGGGTGGGGGACATCGTTTCGGGCATCGAGCGGATCGCGCGGCGCGAGCGCAGCGAGATCGTCGAGCGGGTGCCCAAGGTGCTGCGGCGGGTCGCCGGCTACAACATCGACCTGTTCGACTGCCAGAACCCGCGCGCCTATACCGACGACGGCACGGCCAATCTCGCCCATATCCTGGTGGGCTCGGAAGGCACGCTGGCATACAGCCGCCAGGTCACGCTGAAGCTGGCGCCGCTGCCGGGCAACAAGGTGCTGGGCGTGGTCAACTTCCCGACCTTCTACCAGGCCATGGACATGACCCAGCATATCGTCAGGCTGGGGCCGACCGCGGTCGAGCTGGTCGACCGGACCATGATCGACCTGGCGCTGACCAACCCGGCCTTCGAGCCTGTCATCCGCAAGGCGCTTGCCGGGCATCCGCAGGCCATCCTGCTGGTCGAGTTCGCCGGCGACGACAAGGGAGCGCTGAAGGAAAAGCTGGACCGCCTCGCCGAGCTGATGAGCGACCTGGGGCTGCCGGGCGCCGTCGTGAAAATGCCGGATGCGAATGAACAGAAGGCCTTGTGGGAAGTGCGCAAGGCCGGGCTGAACATCATGATGAGCATGAAGGGCGACGGCAAGCCGGTGTCCTTCATCGAGGACTGCGCGGTGCCGCTCGAGCATCTCGCCGAATACACCAGCCGCCTGACCGATGTCTTCCACAAGTACGGCACCGAGGGCACCTGGTATGCCCATGCGAGCGTCGGCACGCTGCATGTGCGCCCGATCCTCGACATGCGGCGCGACGGCGCCCGCGACATGCGCGAGATCGCCGAGGTCGCGTCGGCGCTGGTGCGCGAGTACAAGGGCGCTTATTCGGGCGAGCATGGCGACGGACTGTGCCGCGGCGAATGGGTCGCGTGGCAATACGGTCCCCGGATCAACCAGGCGTTCAGCGAGATCAAGGACCTGTTCGACCCGGACAACCGCTTCAACCCCGACAAGATCGTGCGCCCGCCCAAGATGGACGACAAGCGCAATTTCCGTTTCGCGCCCGGCTACCGGGAACTGCCGCTCACGCCGGCGCTGGACTGGTCTGCCTGGAACGTCACCCGCGACCCGCTGACCGGCGAGGAAAGCGCGCCTGGAACCGGCTCCGACCGCAGCGGCGGCCTCGCCAAGGCAGTGGAGATGTGCAACAACAACGGGCACTGCCGCAAGTTCGATGCCGGCACCATGTGTCCGAGCTACCGGGCCACCCGCGACGAAAAGCACGTGACCCGCGGCCGGGCAAACACGCTGCGGCTGGCGATTTCCGGCCAGCTGGGGGAAGACGGCCTGGCCAGCCAGGACGTCAAGGACGTGCTGGACCTCTGCGTTTCCTGCAAGGGCTGCAAGCGCGAATGCCCGACCGGCGTGGACATGGCCAAGATCAAGATCGAGGCCCGCGCCGCCTGGACCCGCAAGCATGGCCTGTCGGCGCGCGACAAGCTGGTCGGTTTCATGCCGCGCTATGCGCCGTATGCAAGCAGGGTCGGCGGGCTGATGGCCGCGGCTGACCGGGCGCCGCGGCTCTCGGCCTGGCTCAAGGGCAAGCTGGGGCTGGCGTCGCAGCGGGCGTTTCCGCAATTCCGCAAGTCCTTTCTGTCGGGCGCAGGCGCAAACCGGCCTGCCGCGGCCGGCAGCAAGGAAGTCTTGCTGTTCGTCGACACCTTCAACAATTACATGGAGCCGGAAAACGCGGAAGCCGCGCGCCGCGTGCTCGAAGCCGCCGGCTACGCGGTGCACTTCAATACCCGGAACGGCGAGCGGCCGCTCTGCTGCGGCCGCACCTACCTGTCGGCGGGCCTGGTCGACCAGGCCAGGGCCGAAGCCAGGCGCACGCTGGACCAGCTGCTGCCCTATGTCGAGCGCGGCCTCGCCATCGTGGGGCTGGAGCCGTCCTGCCTGCTGTCGCTGCGGGACGAATTCCTGCATTACGGCTACGGCGCCGAAGCGGAGAAGCTGGCGGCATCGGCCTTCCTGTTCGAGGAATTCCTGGTGAGGGAAAAGGAAGCCGGCCGCCTGGCCCTGGACCTGCATGCGCTCGCCACGAGCCAGGCGCTGGTCCACGGACACTGCCACCAGAAGGCTTTCGACGCGGTGCATCCGGTGCAGACCGTGCTGCGCTGGATACCCGGCCTGCAGGTTTCCGTGATCGAGTCGTCATGCTGCGGCATGGCGGGCAGCTTCGGCTACGAGGCGGAGCATTACGCGGTGTCGCAGGCGATGGGCGAGCTGTCGCTCTTTCCGGCGGTGCGCAAGGCGGCGAGCGACACGCTGCTGGTCGCCGACGGCACCAGCTGCCGGCACCAGATACACGACGGGACAGCCAGGAACGCGGTGCATGTCGCGCGCGTACTGGCCTCCTCGCTGCAGGCCGGCCCGGCAAGCGCGCTCGGCTGAAGTGGGACGCCGGCGGGCCCGTCAGGACCTGTCGGGCAGGTCGAGCTTGCCGGTCACGCTCAGCTTGTGTACGACAAGCTCGTCGATTTCCAGCCGCCTGATGCGCGCTTTCTTGACCGACAGCGAGCCGATCGCCAGCGCGCCCAGCGCCACCGCGCCGATCGCCAGCGCGCCGGTCGCCATCACGCCGAGCACGGTGCTGCCGATCGCCTGCGTGCCGATGGCGCGGGCGCCGATGGCCTGCTTGTCTATCCGGGATAAATGCGCAGGCGGCCGGTGCTTCGCAGCGCAGTGATTGAAAGGCATGATCGCTCCTGGTCGGTAGGGTGGGCCGGGTTATGAACGTTCAATGCTAATCCCGTCCGCAGCGCCGGCCTTGAACCCGCGCAGAACATCGGACGCGCCGGCATGGCTGGCGGCAAGGCCCCGCTGCAGGTCAGCGCAGGGACTCGGGGACGGCAAGGGCTCCGCGCGCCGCCGCGTTTTCCATGCCCTGCACGCCGCGCCAGCTGGCGCCCTCGAAGCGCGCGCCGGTCAGCACGGCGTCGGCGAAGCGCGTATCGATCAATTCCGCGCCGCGCAGGTCGGCGCCGCTGAGGTCCGCGCCGCGCAGGTCCGCCGACGCGAACTCGGCGCCGGCCAGGTTGGCATTCATCAGCTTCGCGCCGCGCAGGTCGGCGAAGCTGAAATCGGCCCGCTTCAGGTCCGCGCCCGCCAGGTTGGCGTCGCGCAGGTCGGCCGAGGCGAAGCTTGCCCGCATCAGTCCCATCGACTGGTTCTTCATGTCGGCCGCGCCCTGCAGCCCGGCCAGGTTCGCGCCCCGCAGCCGCGCGCGCGACAGGTCGCCGATGAAGCGCGCGCCGGCCAGGTTCGCGCCGGCCAGGTTGGCGCCCTTGAGCTGCATCGAAAACATCATTGCGCCCGACAGGTTTGCGCCGCTGAAGTCCGCGCCTTCGCCGAAGCTGACGGTCAGGTTGCAGCCGGCAAGGTTGGCATGCTGGAGCTTGCTGCCGTTCAGCACCGCCGCGCCCAGGTTGGCGCCCTTGAAATCGATAGACGCCAGGTCCAGCCCGGACAGGTTCCTGGCATAGAAATCTGCCGGCGCGGCAGCCGTCGCCCCGGCCAGCCGCGACAGCACCTGCGCCCGGTCCAGCTTTTCGTAACCAGCCCATTCGGCCGCGCCCGCCGCGCCGGCTTGCGCCAGCAGCAGCGCCATCAGCAGCGCCATCAACAGGGAGCGCATGTGTTGGCTCGTGGGAAACAAGCGCCGGTTGGCCATGACGGACTCCTCGGTCGGTGGGGAAAATGCGCCGCCTTTCCTGCTGCCTTGCGTCGATCCGGGTGGTCTGCGGGCAGCGACAGCGGCGTTGTCGGACTTCATAGTACAAAAAGACATAATGCGTGCAGTCGCGCAGGAAATGAGTTTTTACACAACTTCTGATGACGGGCAAAGGCAGGTGAAACAGGCACGCATGGACACCGCCGCGGCGGAACCGCAGGCTGCAGCGGGCGTCTGCGCAAAGGTAGCGCCCCGGACGCCCTGCCGCACGCTCTGCCGCATGCCGGGAAAAGCGGTGAGGACGACGGCCACCGGGCGCATGGCAGGCCGCGACCGTTGCCGTTCGGTCGCATGCGGGTCGATCCCCGGCTGACCGCTGCAATCATGCGTCAGGACAAGACCTCGTGCCGCCCGCCGCCCGACCGGGCGGCATCCCCGTAAAATTGTATTTACTATATCAAACGATAACTTACCGGGAGTAGCCGCATGCCCAACACCGAGTCGATTGCCATCCGACAGCCCACGATGCAGTGGCCCATTGCCTTCGCCGCCGGCTTCGTTGCCGTGCTGGCGCTGCACCAGCCCATGCTCGGCCTGCTTTCCTCGCTCGGCATCACCCAGGCGGTGCCGTATGCAAGCAAGGCGGTCGGGCCGCTGGGCGTGCCGCAGTTCATCTCGGCTGCCTTCTGGGGCGGGATCTGGGGCATGGTATTGCAGGCGGTGAGCCGCCGCTGGCCCGTCGGCGCGGGTTTCCTGCTGAAGTGCCTGATCTTCGGCATGATCTTTCCGACGCTGGTTGCCTGGTTCGTGGTCGCGCCCCTCAAGGGCCTGCCGATGGCCGGCGGATTCAAGGCCAACAACATGATCACCGGTCTTTGCGTCAATGCCGCCTGGGGACTGGGCGCCGGCATCCTGCTGGCGCTCTATCGCCGCAGCCGGCGCTAGTCGGCCGGCGGGGACGGCAAGGACAGCGGCAGGACGGCGAATCACGCTGATCCAGATGCAACGCCTATTAAAGGATATCCCGATGGAGCCCCTGCCTGTCCTATTCATTTCGCATGGCTCGCCGATGCTGGCGATCAGCGACAGCCCGGCCCGCCGCTTCCTCGAGTCGCTCGGACGTTCGCTGCCGCGGCCAACGTCCATCCTCGTCATCTCCGCGCACTGGGAGTCGGACGGCGCGCCGGCGGTCAGCCTGGCGCAGCAGCCGGCAACCATCCATGACTTCCGCGGCTTCCCGCCCGAATTGTTTGCAATCGATTACCCGGCGCCGGGCGCGCCGGAACTGGCCGGCCATGCGGCGCAACTGCTGGAGCAGGCCGGCTATGCGGTCAAACGCAGCGCCGACCGCGGCCTGGACCATGGGGCCTGGGTGCCGCTGCGGCTGATGTACTTGCAGGCCGATATACCGGTCGCGCAACTGTCGCTGGTTCGCGGCGCCGGCCCGGCGGAACATGAAAGACTCGGCAGCGCGCTGTCCGCGCTGCGGCAGGAAGGCGTGCTGGTCGTCGGTTCGGGTTCGCTGACGCACAACCTGAACGAGTTTCGCGGCCAGGGAGTGGATGCGCCGGTGCCGTCCTGGGTCAGCGATTTCTCGGACTGGATGCATGCGAGGCTGCAGGCGCAGCAGCGGGATGCGCTGCTGGACTACCGGCGCGCCGCGCCCGACGGCGAGCGCAACCATCCGACCGAGGAACACCTTTTGCCGCTGTTCGTGGCAATGGGCGCGGCTGGCGCGGCAGCCAGGGCCGAGCGCATCCATGCGAGCTATGAATACGGCGTGCTGGCGATGGACGTCTACGCGTTTGCCTGAAACCGGTCCTAGAGCCTGTTATGAACTAATGGACCGGTCTGGAAATCAATTGCGGGTACGGACACCCGTAAGCCTTATCCGAGCGACGTCAGCGATGAAGAAT
>NZ_FXUL01000034.1 GCF_900182955.1 Noviherbaspirillum suwonense
ACCCTCTGGATCGGACTTCAGCGCACCATGGATGCCGCCTCTACAATCCAGGCGCTCCGAACAGAGGATGCGTGACTTGTGTATAACGAGATGCACTAAACCATACAACGATATGCGAGGCTTTGGTCGAGCGTAACCATGACGGCAAGTTTGTCGGTGCGAGCAGACAGAGGACAGAAAACAAACCTTGGGAGTATTCGATCCACGCTCATTTTCCAGGGCATGACGTTAGTAGCCCGGAGTCGCTGTTTAGATTCGAAATGCCGCCCAGACATCGCATTGGCGAACTGGATCCGGACAAGAGTGTATAGACCAAAAACGTACACCAGTGCTACTGGCTGCTTAGGGTCGGGTGCGGTCCAAACCATGGCAGCAGCGCCCGTAAGATAGCCTTGTCTCACAGGGACACTCTGAAAATATTGATCCCGCGGTTCAAGACTTTATTGTCTTGTTCAATATTCTATTGTCGGCAAACAGAAAGCCCCCGCTGTCCGAGGAAAGCGAGGGCGGCTGAAGCAAGTTAGGTGGCTGGAGCTGGATAGACATTACAGTGCATTCTTGCAGGGAAAAAAGAACGTCCCTGAGCGGCCATAGCGGCACTCAGGGACGAACTCACTTGCAAAGCTTCGCCATCTGCGCATGAACTTCCGTGAGGCTCCAGCGAAATGCGCCGGGATTGCTCATGTCGATGTTCACACGCTTCTGTGGCTCCGCCAGCCAGGCTTCCTGTGCGTCGGCACACTTGACGGTGTCCTGCGGCGGCCTGGGGTCATTCCTCCAGTCCCGGTACTGCGTATCCGCTTCCCACGCAACGGCCAGGCCCATCGGGACGGCTGCAAGGACGGCAACACACAGCATGGCAACTACTGGCGAACGTTTCATAGAATAATTCCTTTCTGAGATGGTGTATTGGCTTGAATTGATCGTGCCTTCCTATATGCGCCACACGAAATGACAAGCGCACCATCGCCCAGGAAATAAAAAAACCCGGCACTCAATGAGTAGCCGGGTCGGGTAAGGCAGTCCTGAAGTCATTGCGTCATGGGTTCATGCTGCACCTGGTTGCGCTGATGCACCTTGCGGAGAACTTCCACGGTCTCGCCGGTGCGCGCCTGCCTGATGTCGTAGTTCGATTCGATCATGTCCGAGAATTGCTCGAAGCTGACCCGTTTGAACTGCATGAAGGGACCTGACGCCCTGACAAGATGGCCGAAATCCTGGACCGCGAGGCGAACGACCTGCCCTTCCTCATCCGTGCCCAGAAACTCCTTAACGCCGATGGTATGTGCCTGCGATACGATCACGATGTGCTCCCTGTTGAGTTAGATTGAGTTCCGGGACAGCCCCGGCATACCGTACAGAGGAGAAATGCGTCACATCCATACACAAGCGCACAAACCGTTCGGGCAAGAAAAAACCCCTGAGGCATGAATGCGTCAGGGGTTGGGTTTAACGAAATGGCAGGTCAGAACAGACACTGTTGCGTATCTGGTTTTTCTTTTGCAGGAATACCAGTGACAGGGTCTTTGGCAGGCGTTACATGGTGCTCAGCTGTGGCGGCGTCTTCATCGCGGATGTCCGGAAAAGATGCCGCATGGCTTCTGTCGGTCGTTCCGGCTGCGGACGCCTGTTCCTCAAGGTTCGCAAAAACGATCCGTTCAGCGGGAGCTTCAGAAGGCAGGATCGGTTCAACAACAGTTTCTTCCGTGGCATAAGATGATTTGAGAACCAATGCATCGATGATCACGAAGACGATCCACGACGCTGCGACAATACCCAGCCCCATGGCAACCCTGCCACCAGTGAAATACCACCCGCCCGCGGCGTTTCCCGCGATCAGCAGTGCAATCAGGA
Source organism: Noviherbaspirillum suwonense (assembly GCF_900182955.1). Taxonomy (GTDB): domain Bacteria; phylum Pseudomonadota; class Gammaproteobacteria; order Burkholderiales; family Burkholderiaceae_D; genus Noviherbaspirillum_A; species Noviherbaspirillum_A suwonense. The sequence goes on from NZ_FXUL01000034.1 coordinate 1,855, forward strand.
TTGCTCTCATAAAAAATTCCCCGTTAAAAATTGAATGTTAACCTTCGCAGACAACTGCATGTTCACGACGCTCTCTTTGTCTTTCCCGTTCCCTGATGATTCTAAGGACTGCCGGGTCTTTTGGCTGCTGCGATTCCCTGATGCGGCTGGGTGTGAATCGACCTGACCATTGATGGCCTTTCTCGGTAACGGTTCTGCGAACGCGCAACTTGAACGATTCGCTGCTTACTTGCTTATGCAGTTCGCAATGCTGCGCCTCGACTTCCAGCAAAAAGATAATGTCGCCTTGTGCTGCCAGTAGTTTCTCCTCCAGCCGCTTGCGACGCGCCACCTGGCGGCCGATCATCAGTGTTCCGACGGCAGCGAAGGCAGCCGCAGTTGCGGCTCCTGCCGCCTGAATCAATGCTGCAGCGACTTGCGGGTCTGTCCAGATCAAAACCATTTTTTCCCTCCTTAAATTGTAGAGTGATCGCCGCCGGCGACTCCCCTGCAAAAATTGTTGAATGATCACAAGCCAGGATTGCCGGTTGTCCGGATTGCCTTGGTATGAGTAAATGCAGCACAAGAAAAAAGAAGACCGACGGCGTCCCTGCTGCCTGAGCAGAGCGGTTGAACTGGAGCGATATAAAAAACCCCTTGTCGCAAAAAGCGGACAAGGGGCCGGTACAACGGTTAAGCCGACGAAGACTCGCTTGCCACGCCTGTGCAGACAGATCGGGAAAGTGCAGTCCTGATTGCCGCGGAGACCTGGGTGGCCAAGGCGTGGATGTCATCAGCGTAGAAAAACGACGCTGACTGATCCAGCAGGCTGTTGCTCATGGCGGCAAATGGCCTGCCCTGTGACACCCAAAGCGTTACCCGGTGCTGATCATCGCCAAATGCCTCGGTCCTGTCATTCCTTTGCAAGGTTCGCCGTTGCCAAAAGTACCGGACCTCGATCCCGAACTGGTGCTCGTCATGCTCATTTGCCAACGCGGGGGCAATGAAGAATGAAGCACCGTTCAGAGTAGAGCGAAGCGGATCGCCATCATTCCACCGTAGCGGCCTCCTTGCCTGTTTCCAGGCATGGCCAGCGGGACAGACAACCAGATCGCGCAGCGATGCATCCATCTCGGAAAAGCACTGCTCGATATAGGCGTTGAACTGCTGGTAGTCGAGCGGCACATTGCGGGGGTCTGTGGCCTGCTGGCTGCCAACCATGGCGAAGACATCGGGAAATCGCGCTGACACTTGGGGATACTCGGCCAGTACAGCAGCCGACGGCATGTCTGCCTTTATCCATTCCGGAGCGTCAGGCGAGTTGGCGTAGAGAGCATTGTTGACTTCGCGCTCGTGCACCTGCGCCAGCGCTGCCTCCAGGCTCCCGTCTGCGAAGCCGAGGCTGCAGCCGTGAAGGAAGATCTCCCAGTTGCGGCCGTGATTGAGAAGCTGTGTTGCCATTGCTGCCTGGACGAATTCGCCATAAGACATTTGCTGCGCGGGGACTGCTGCTGACATGAAAAGCTCCTTGAAGAACGGCCATTTCGGCCGGGATGAACAGGGTTATGAAATTCGCCGTGGTGTGGCGGTTGGGTGTGCAAGGAGATGCCTCACAACAGAACGCAAGAGCGGGATTACCCAGCAGTGGAAAGAAAAACGGCCCTCGAAGAATCGAGAGCCGGTGACTACGTTAAATGCGGAAATCGGAAAGGATTTCGATTTCTGCCGGTCGGGCGCCTATTGCACCAGTCAGGCGTTCGTTTAGCGGACGAACGCCAATTGGTCTGACGGGATGACAACTCAAATTGCTTATCCAGCCAATTCCCCTCCTCCCAGTTTCGGGAATAGAAAACCGGCACCAGTCGCCGAATTGAACGACTGCCCCTTTTCGATCAAGAACAGGTGGCAAAAGCGCGGCCGGTTCAACGCCATTGCATCGCCATGATTTCACTTCCCTCAGTGCCAGAAGAGTGCTGCGTTCAATGACATTTTCAATTTTGGCCTGGGCCTCGATGATGATTCGTTCGATTTCGACAGAATGATTCCATGTGAAGCGCTGACCGAGCGCGACGTGGCCAAACGTTGCGAATTGAATCGTTCCGGGCGAGAGGGTACGAACATTGAACGCCCCGATCGAGGAAAATTCTCCGAGGCCTGCCTCAACCATCTCGAATGCTGCGGCCGTGTGCTGAGGTGCCGTGGCCAGCGTAACGGCGTCAGGCAAATCCAGCCCGCCGACCTCGTGGTCTTCGTTGTGGTCTTTAATGTGAATGACTTCTGCTGAAAATGACATGCAATTCTCCTTGTGTTGGTATGGAGAGATGCAGCACGCCGAAAGATATGAGTACTGCCAGCGCCAGCAATTGCAATCCGCAAATGTAGAACTACAATGATTTTATGACAACCTTTTATGCAGATCAGTGAACCGTTTCGATGTGTTTACAAACGGTTTTACAAAGATGATTTGAAACAATTAGGCCGATGGATTGGTTTTGATCATCAGCTCGTATGTTATAACCTGCGTCCGCCAACGTAATACGGCGCTTTTTATAACAACGAGAGAGGAATCACTATGGCAAGCTTGAAGGAAATCCAGGCGCAGATCGAACAACTTCAGCAGCAAGCTGCAGCGCAACGTGAACAGGAATTGTCTGGAGCCATTCAACAAATTCGTGATCTCATGCAGGAATTCGGCATTACCGTAGATGACTTGCAGCCGAAAGGCAAAAAAGGCGCGGCCAAGAAATCCGGCACCGTGCAATTCCGTAATCCGCAGACGGGTGATACCTGGAGCGGCCGTGGCCGCATGCCGAACTGGCTGGCTGGCCAGGACAGGGAACAGTTCCGGGTGTGATGCCGAAAGGTCGCTTTGCTACCTACGCGACCAGATCCGCCTCAGGGAAAAGATAACGCTTTTCCAGCAGACCCTTTGCCTGAGCGGCCGGGACCGGTCGGGATATGTAATAGCCCTGTACCTCGTCGCAGGACAGGGTCTGAAGTGCCGCCAACTGCTCGGCCGTTTCCACACCCTCGGCCACGACACGCATATCCAGCGCATGCGCCATCGAGACGATCGCCTCGAAAAGTGCTGCATCTGCTGGGCTGTTCAGCATCTGTGATGTGAACGCGCGGTCAATCTTCAAACCATCCATGTCCAGGCGCTTCAACTGCGCCAGGCACGAGTAGCCGGTGCCGAAGTCGTCTACGTAGAGCTTGACCCCCGTTTTTTGGATCGCCTGCAGCTCTGTAACCGCCTGGCCATCTTCGGCGATGGTGGCGGATTCGGTAATTTCCACCTCAATGAGACCAGCATCCAGACCATTGCCGGTCAGGGCGCTGGCCAGAATGGCACTCACGGTACCGGCATCGATCTGCTGTGCCGCGACATTGACGGAAATAGGCACAACAGGCAGGCCTTCTTCCTTCCACCGCGCCAGTTGCATGCAGACCATGCGGATGACTTCTTCCCCCAGCGGCACGATCAGGCCAGTCTTTTCCGCCATCGGGATAAATTCGACCGGGGGTATCATTCCCCTTTCCGGATGGTTCCAGCGCACCAGGGCTTCCATGCTGGTGATCTCGCCAGTGTCACCACGCACCCTTGGCTGATAGTGAAGCACGAGCTCACCACGCCCTATCCCCAATTTAAGTTCGGTTAGCCGCGTCAGCTGCATGACCAGGTGGCGTTCCATATGCGGCTCGAAGAAGCAATACATGCCCTTGCCGCGTGCCTTGGCTGCATACATGGCCATATCGGCTTGCTTGAGCAGCGTTTCAGGATCGGTCCCATCGTCAGGATAGAGGCTCACCCCTACCGAAGCCTGTACAAGTTGTGGGCAGGTGCCATCCTTCATCGCAAATGGCGACGCGAGTGTCTTAACTACTCTCTCGGCCAAGGCCAGAACGTCGTTGCGTGTCTGAGCCGATTCAACAATGATGGTGAACTCGTCGCCGCCAAGGCGCGCAATCTTGTCCTCCGGCCGAATGACGCCTTTCAGGCGCATGGCGACAGCCTTTAGCAATTCATCGCCGGCGGCGTGGCCGAGGGTGTCGTTAATATTCTTGAAGTCGTCCAGATCCACGAACAGGACGGACAGGATCGTGCCCGTAGAGCGGGCATGGTCGACCGCGCCAGGCAGATGATTCATCAACCAGTGCCGGTTGGGCAGCGAAGTCACCGAGTCGGCATTGGCCATCCGGACCAGGGCATTTTCGTGGCTCTTGCTTTCCGTAATATCCCTCAATGTCACGGCAAGTCCCGCGCTGGAGCGAACAATGCGCATGTACAGCCAGTGGAGCGTGCCTGAGTGTCTCTGCGTTACCTGAATCTCTTCCTCGAAAAATCCGGTTTTCATTGCATTCAGGAGAAAACCCCTGACGCGAGCCTGCGCAGACTTTGAGATGGCTTCCGTTACGGTCTTGCCGATCAGCGCTTCCCGCGACAGTCCCTTGTAGCCTGCGCCCCGCTCGTTGCAGTCCTCAATCAGGAAATCGGTGATATCGCTATTTTCCCCATACAGTGGCCTGAGCATGTAGAAGCCATCGTTGGCGCTCTCCGTGGCGATTCGATAGGCTTCATTCACCTCATGTTTATATTGGCGTTGTGACGCTTTCACGAACGCGCGGCGCGTGCCGACGACGGCAACGGCAAGTAACACCAGGGTGCCGGAAGCCGCAAACAACAGAATTTGCCATCGTCTAGGCTGATACTCGGCCTGGAGGGAATCCTCTCCCACGCCCACGACTGCCATCATGGGGTAGCTGGCAGCGGTATTCCAGGCGATGATCCGGGCCTTATTGTCGCGATACTGGTCTGCCGAGCGATAGAGCATGCCGCTCGGGGTTTCAGGCGGGCGCCTTTCAAGAAGGTTTGGTACTTTGGACTGAATACCCTTCTTAGTTTTGGAAATCAGAAAGCCGCCATCTGCGCTGCGAAGCGAGATGAAATCTCCCTCGCCGAAGTTGATCTCGTTAACAAATGCAGCAAGGAACACGGGGTCAATGGCAACCACCATGACACCGGCAAAAGACCCATCTGGTGCGTTAAGCCTGCGCGACAGAATAATGACGTCGCCCTCAATCAGGATGTTGCGCATTAGCTTGGAAATGGCCAAAGCTGTGCTTGGGTTTGCCGCATGCGTCTTGAAATAATCCCGGGAAGCGATTCCCTTGCTTGACTTGACCTGTGGACTGGTTGTGGTGACGGGCATCCCATCGGGGCCAAACACGGTGACGGAAATCTGCGCGGCTTTTGGCACCAGGCCTGCTTCCATCTGCTTTTCCAGATTGAGCCTGCCGTTATTTTCCTGCCACTGGAACTGCAGGCTTTGCATGATGTAATCGAGATGGCCGATTGTCCGCTCGATCTGTTCGGCCTGCATGCGGGCATTGGTGGCAACTGTCAGCTGGGCCTGTTCCCGCAAGCGATTCACTTCTTGATGCATTGTTGCCGACGCCCATACCCATATCGACACAAGCAGGAATCCACAAACCACCGGCCATACCGCCATCGCCCTGGCGTTTTTGCGGATAAATCGGATTTTCTCCCTGAGGGATAGAGGGGAAGACTTAGCGATCATAGCGAACAAGACACCGTGCAATGGAGAAAAGGAGGCGCCGCGCTATCATTCGCCTTTACTACGAGCTGCTCACGCAGCCATCTTGTCGAAGAGGCCCATTTCGCTCGATGAGAGCAACTGGTCGATATCGAGGAGGATCAGCATGCGGTCATCGACCGTGCCAATGCCAAGCAGATAATTGGTGTCGACAGCGGTCCCCATCTCTGGCGCCGGCCGGACTTGACCGTCTTCCAGGGTCACCACGTCAGAGACGCTATCCACCACCATGCCGATGACCCGGTTGCGGATGTTGAGAATCACGACGACGGTGAATTCATTGTAGGCTGCCGCCCCGGTGTTGAAACGAATGCGCATGTCGATGATGGGCACGATGACACCGCGCAGGTTGACCACGCCTTTGACGAAGTCAGGCGCGTTGGCAATCCTGGTCACGTTTTCATAGGTCCGCAATTCCTGGACCTTCAGGATGCTGATGCCATATTCCTCGGCGCCAAGTCGAAAATTCAGGACTTCGCAGGGATACATCAGGGGTGAATCAGAGTGCATGTATAAGGTTTTCAATGATGATGTTCGGTGAGGGCCGCTGATACGCAGTGCGTAAAACACGGTAACGTCATCAGGTTTACGGCATTTCAAAATGGAAATTAAGGTTTGGCGGGCAATCAGCAGCCGGGGATGCCACATTTGGCATCAGACTCTCACGCCTAAAATTCTTCCCAGTTCCCGGCGTCGCGTGCCGCCACCTTTGAACTGGTGGTGGCCAAGGATCGTACATTGGCTGTCGTAGATGGTTTTCGGTTGGCAATTAGCGAAGGCGTAATGGCGGTGGCAGGCTTCTTGCCCGGGGCAGTAAGGGACGTCGGTGCCGCTCCGTCCAGCCGGAATACGCTCACCGCCTGGGACAGTGATCCTGTCTGTTCCCGCAACGATCCCGCCGCGGCCGCCGCCTGCTCTACTAAGGCGGCGTTCTGCTGGGTGACATCATCCATCTGTCCGATCGCACGATTGACCTGCTCGATGCCGGCGCTCTGCTCCTGGGATGCCACCAGAATTTCACCCATGATTGCCGTCACCCGCTTGACGCTATCGACAATTTCTTCCATCGTAGCCCCCGCTTCCGTCACCAGCTTGCTTCCGGTGTCGATGCGCTCGACCGAGTCCCCGATCAGCGACTTGATTTCCCTGGCCGCGGCCGCCGACTTCTGCGCCAAGGTGCGCACCTCGGTTGCCACGACCGCAAAGCCCCGCCCCTGCTCGCCGGCGCGAGCGGCTTCGACTGCGGCATTCAGGGCGAGGATATTGGTCTGGAATGCTATGGAGTCGATGACGCCGATGATGTCGGCGATCTTTCGCGCGGACTCGTTGATTGAGCCCATGGTGTCGACCACCTGGCTCATGACGGCGCCGCCCCGGATCGCGACCGCCGAAGCGGCAATAGCGACGTCATTGCCTGCGCGGGCATTGTCGGCATTCTGCCGGACGGTGGAAGTCAGCTCCTCCATCGAAGAAGCAGTCTCTTCCAGCGACGATGCCTGTTGCTCGGTACGGGAAGACAGGTCCATGTTGCCGGCAGCGATTTCGCCAGACGCAGTGGAGATAGACTGGGTGCCGGCACGCACCTGCGCCACGATGCCCACCAGGCTGTCGCGCATGTCCTTCATCGCGGCCATCACGCTATTCTGGTCGCCCGCACTGGTGATGACTCTGACTGCCAGATCGCCCTGCGCCACCCGGCGCGCAATGTCTGCGACGTCACCCGGTTCGCCGCCGAGTTGCCTCAGCAGGCTACGGGTCATTAGGATGCCCACGATCACGGCCACTAGCAGCGCTAGCGCTCCGACCATCAGGATGATGCGTACTGACTGGCTGACTGCTGCAGCAGCTTGCTGGCTTTGCGCATCGACGTTGCGCTGTACCGACTTGACCACGACATCGATATCGGCAACGATCTGGCGCCGCAGCGGCGAGCATTCCTTGACCAGGAACACACCGTATTCTTCCATCTTGCCTTCGCTGCGGTATTTGCGAGGACGGTTCAGTTCTTCTGCCATGGCCAGCAGGCCCTTCCTGGCTTTCTCGAAGTCGGCTTCACCCTTGAAAGCTGGCGTCATGGCGTTCAGCGCGGCCAGATAAAGCGCTTTTTGCTGGTCGAGGATGTCGAGTTCACGGTTCGCGTCCGCCTCGCTGGTAAAGATGAACGCATTGCGGGCAGCAATACCTGTCTGGTCGAGCGCTTCCCGTGCGCTGTAGAGCTGCTCGAGTTTCTCTGCGCGCGTCCTGTTTTGCGACTCCACCACCGCTTCAATGCTGTAGATGCGCATGAGTGCGAAGGCGGCGAGAATCATGATGAGAAGCGCCATGGCACCAAATCCCAACGCGAGCTTGGTGCTGATTTTCAGTCTTGACATTTTTTGCATTTTTTTTGTAATGAAAAGGTTGGCAGTGTTCTTCCAAAAAGAGAACCAAGAATATTGATGAAATAAATAAATTTCCAATTAGTAATACTTACGGCACAATCGTTACCTACTTTAGCTATAATTGGTACATATAGTCCAAAAAGTGTACCGATCCATCCAAATGAACGACGAGCTTCTGATATCGCTTCTGCCGCGCTTCAACTTTGCAGCGGAGACCTTTTTTTCGGGGGAGTTTTGCGGCTCAAATGATTTCAGCGAGAACCAGAACATAAGCCACCTGCATTTCGTACGGCGCGGCCCCGTCACCATGGCGCATGACGACGGCTCGACGATCGTGGCCGTGGAACCGACGATCATTTTTTATCCGCGGCCCTACAACCATCGCCTGATCGTGGCGCCCGGGACCGAAGCCGAACTTGTCTGCGCGAATGTCCAGTTCAAGGAAGCAGAGCGCAATCCGTTTGCCCAGTCACTCCCGAATTACCTGGCTATCCCATTGGCAGAGGTTGATAGCATCGGCGAGATCGTTGAACTGCTGTTTGCCCGCGCTGCCACACAATCCTTTGGCAAGCGCTTCATGATGGACAAGCTCAGTGACATCCTCGTCTTCGAGGTAATTCGGCATGCCATGGAAACCGGACAACTGAAGGCGGGGGTCTTGACCGGCTTCGCAGATGTCGGCATTGCCAGGGTACTGACTCTGATTCATGAGAACCCGGCGCAGGAATGGCAGATTGGTACGTTGGCGGCCGAAGCTTCAATGTCACGCAGCAAATTTGCGAAGAAATTTCATGACCTGGTCGGCATCAGCCCGGCTGCCTATATTGCCGAATGGCGCCTCGTCCTGGCGGAAAATCTTCTGCGCCAGGGCCAGTCGGTCAAGTCCGTTGCCAGAGCGGTTGGCTATGGCACGCCACAGTCCTTTGCCAGGGTGTTCATGGAACGACGGGGCAAGACACCAAAACAGTGGGCAGCACACGTAGAAAAACCCGACTCTTCAGAAATGGAAGAGTCGGGTCGGTGGAACGGTTAATCCCGGGATGCAGCAAGCGCCCCAGCGGCATCAACACAGCCGCGTTCCTTCAAAAAGGCGGCAACATCAGCTGGCGCCGGTTGAGCGTCATACAGCGCATTGAGCGCTGTCGTCAGTTCATTCAGGTTGTCGCGCGCATTGGCTGACCCGTCGTAAATCACGAGTTGCCCTATCGCGGTCTCCCCTCCCCCCTGCCATTTCACGAGAAGACGGCCGGGTTTGGCACCCGCTGGCGTCCCGTGGACTGCGGACGTTACCTGGTCAATCGCCTGCCCAACCGACACTCCCATAGAAGCAGGATCGTCAGGGAAGTCAGATGACAAAAGCAGGAAGCTCTTTTCATTGGCTTTCTGGCCTAGCGGGTCATCGTCTTCCGTTTCCGGACATCTGACACTGTCCCACGTCCAGCCGCCGCCAATTTCGTAGACTTCGATCGCCTTGCCTTCGCAGGTGATTGTGTGAGGCCGATAGTCTTCCGATTCCTCCCCCACGAACTGCAGGGTAATGATGCCCGTCGCCTCGTTATAGGACAGATCCGGCATGAGCGACACGATTTTCAGGGCCGTCTCCTTGTCGAAGCGGGGCATGCCCCAGCCGTTCCAGGCGCTGCCGTCGCTGAAGCATGGAAGGACCACGTCTTCAGCAAGGAAGTCCGCCGTTACCGTGCCGCGGCGCATGACAAGCGCCGGCGCCACAACATACTGACTGGCGAAATCCTCCGCGGACAGGAGCCGTTGAAAACCACCTCCCTGTGGCCAGATCGCAATCCGGCCATCGTCCTCGGTAGAGACCTCGTAGAGGCCACCATGCTCCTTGTGCAGGTAATAGAGCTGGGGATGACGGTGTTCTGACGAGAGTAAGCCTTTCTCTGCTGCGCCGGATTGTTGCTCGGACTGCTTGTTTCCTTGTCGATCGTTCATGGTTTCTCCATTTGTTGAGTGAGTACTCCGCTGTCGCGGGTTTGCGTTACTCATGGATATGGCGAACATGAAATACCAGGCAAGGAAGTAAGCAAGCAAGCGATGCTTAGGCTGCCCAAGGAGCTACGCTTTAGTGTGGTTGTTCACTAATTGTGGACTTAAGCCTGTGAGCTGGTCCTATAAAAATCTTAGTTTGGGATAACAAGACTTGTTGCTGCACTACTTCTTGTAGATTTTTTTTGTCAGATTTTCGCCTTGCATGACTGCGGCGGCACGCTCCGCTACAGTCAACTTGCCGCAGGCATAGGCATGGTTCGATGTGTCAGAGCTGTCCACCTGTTTATCACCGGAGAGAAGAATGACAGTGCGCCAAATGCATGCTTTCATGAAGTCCTTTGGCAGCCCCGTTGATGCGGTTTGATACGAGTAGGCTAAGTTTCTTTGGGCTTGGTAATCTCGCCGCATTGCTTTACGCTCCAGATCTGCAGCGTCATCATTAGCAAACACATTGAGAGAGGCAAAGGCAACTAGAGCAACAATAAAAATTTTCTGCATATTTAAACTGGAACGTATTTCATGGCACGTCGGAACCCCAACCGTTCTGCTTCCGCAGTGGTGTGCACATAGCATTCACCTTTTGCTGGATCAATTTTGACTCGATCGTATTGTTGGTCGAAAGGCAAATGATAGATATTGTTCTTTCCGTTAATATTACATTTGATGAGCGGGTAGTCGAATTTCATGTCCATCATTTCTATTTTGACACCTAGCTTTTCTGCAGCCCACTTCGCCGTATCAGAAAGGACTGTAGTTGTACAAAAGACAGGCTCAATTTTTGCCGTTCGCAGCATCGGCTTGGTCATTGGTAAAAGAATGGTGGTCCCATACAACTGAAAAATGTGTTTTTCGCGAATGGTGCGATGTTTTGCCCAGAATTTCGCTTGAATGACCTTCACATGATTTGACTTGGTGCAAATCAAATCCCGTCCCATATCCTTTAGCCCTTCAGTGGCACCAAAGAAGGCTACGTCCCAAGAATCCTTTTCATAAAGATACCCAATGTAGCGCTCGAACATCCGACCAATCTCGACATTGGATTTCTTGCGCTTCTTCCAGTTATCCAAAGCAAGCTGATTACGGACTGAAGGTCGAAGTTTGGAGTATTCCTCTTTGCTGATGTACGTGCTTACTCGATCGAAATCTGGGTTGGTGTCCTCATCCAGGACGAGCGAGGCATTCTCGTTTAGTATGTCTTCATAGTAATCCTCAAGTGCTGGATAATATTCGTGATACGTCTTTAAGACATACTCAAGAAACTTTGCGCGTTCCAAAATTTCCTTTTTCTCCAGCCGGACTTCGCGAACTTCATCTGCAGCTTTAAGAGCCGGATGTTTTTTCTTCTCGAGCGAACGGGCGGTCTTCAGATCCTTCGCTGTCATCGCTTCAGCAATCAACTCGGCAAGCCATTTACGCCCTTGAATGTAGCTTTCACTAAAGGCTTGCTCCATGCCTTCAATTGCCTTTTGCATTGCCTGTGCTTGCTTCTCTGTCTTGGTGCGCTCCCTACTCTCCTTTTCGTCGATTTCTTTTGATCGGTCATCGACTTCCTTCAAACGTTTTGCATGCTCAGTCTCACTGTAGGCACGCTGCCTCTGCTCGTGCACACTGATCTCGGTCATGCGGTTCTGGACAATTCGTTCAGCTCGTTTGTCTGCCTGAGTATTGATCCAGCCAACGACGCAGCAAATAATTACGATGCCAACGACTATAAGCCACCCGGATCCATCTGATCCGCGTGCGGCATAGGCAGAGGAACTTGTAAACAACAGTGCTAAGAGAAATGATGTCTTGAAATACATTGGTAGGCAGTAATGAGAGCGTTCCCCGATTGTATCTTCTGTGCAATATAAATGAGAGGTAGATCAATGTTGTTTTGGTCACAGATCTGTAAACCGCATAAGTTGTGGGTGTCAACCAGTTTGTAATTGGTGACGACTTATTCAAACATATAAAAAAATGAAAATAGCCCGGTCCATGGAATGGAACCGGGCTATGGGTAGTTATCTGTGGCTAAACCGCAGTTTAGTGGCTGGTTGCAGGCGTTGCGCCAGCGTGTGACGCGACAGCCGCCTTGATCTGCGCCACACGTTCGGCATTCTGATGCTTGGCAAAAAAGTCGACAATCGCATCATTGAGCCAGGCGCGGCAGGCGTCAGGCGCCGGCATCGAACCTGTTGCGGTGACGGTCTGGGCGAGCCAGAGTCCAAACGGCGCGGCCACTTCGTATTCCAGCACGCCGGGATATTCCAGATCTTCGCCGCATTCGCTAGCAACCGCGTTGATGGCGTCCACCAGGTAAGGCACGAAGCCCATGACTTCCCAGACCAGTTCGACGCAGCCGCCATTCCATGCGGTCAGGACGGCGTCGTAGTCCTTGTCATGCATGCCTTCCATGATGAAGGCGGAGTACATCGCAATCATGTGCGGATCGCGTTGTGGCGTGGGCGTACCAGGGATGAGGCGTTGGGAAATGGCGAGGCTGGATTTAACTGCTTGCATTGCATTCTCCTGAAAGGTTGGTTCTCGAAAATCGAGAGAGGCGGAAAGTCCGCCGGACACTTGCGAGGAGAAATGACCAACATGCTTGTCTACGCCGCAAAAGAAAAAAGGCCCATTTTCCGAAGAAAATGAGCCTTGGCATACTGAAGAACCCCGAGAGGTTCAGAAGTACGATTACTTCGTTGTGAAGGTCCAGGTCTTTCCGACCGGGTTTTGCTTGACCGAGCCTACAAAGGTGACTTTGTAGCTGGTGCCAGCGTCAAGCGGGCTGGTTGGCAGCAGAACGATGTTGCCGGAACCATTGATGTGCTCATCCGAGGTCAGTTTCGCACCCATCGACAGCACACCGGGCGCAGTCAGGATGCGAACATCCACGGCGGCACCGTCGCTTACCCGGGTCATCGTGTAGCTGATGACGCCAACTTCGGTCGGTGCCAGTGTTTCGGCGCCTTGCGAGTACAGGTTGACCAGTACCGGACGACCCACACCAGTGCCCACGCCAATATCGGCTGCAGGCGTTGGCAATTCAAGCTGGTTGAAGAACGTGGTTTCCACGCCCGTCTGACCAGCCGAAGGCGTCACCGAAACCGAACCTGCTTTTGGCAGTTGCGGTTTCATTTCGTTGGCAACGTCATGGCCAAGAACGATGACGCAGGTCTTGCCCGGTGTGACCGAAATGCCGACTTCGCGATACCAGTTCACCAGGGAGATCAGGTGATAGACCGAGTTGAACAGGTTCTTCGCGCAATCGCCCGCCGGGGTATTGACGGTCACGTTTTCGGTAACCGTACCCGTGTACTGGGCAAAGATGGCACGTTCCGCCGGAGACTGCCCGGTAAAGCCAAACAGCGCCGGGTCCTGGTAGTGCGGTCCAAGAATGCCGTTGAACGTAGAGTTGATATAGGTTGCGTTCTTGTACAGCTCGTTTTTCACAAAAAAGAAGTCATGGTTCATTGCTGCAAAATCGAGCTTCAAGCTTTGCTGCAGCAGACCCACGCCCATTGCACCGCGCATATCATTCAGCGCCTTGAAGATTGCCGCTTCTTCGAGGGTGGATGCATACTGCGCAGCCGGCACCGACGTCACCGGATCGACCACAGTGGTCGATGCGAGGATCGGCGTCTGAGGAACGTTGTTGCCACTGCCTGTACCGGTATTGGTGGTGATGTTGCCGCCGGTAGTCGCGCTCGTCGAAGAATTGCCACTGTCACTACCGCCGCCACCGCCACCGCAACCTGTCAGTGCCAGACCTGCGATCAATGCGACGAGAATTGCCTGCTTCTTCATGGTGAAATTTCCTGCCTTGTTGGTGTTAAACATGATGTGCTTTCTTGGTGAGTTAAAAAGGATTCCAGACCTTGCGATTACATCTGGCTTCCGGATATGACTGACAGTCGTTTGTAAGGCGGCTCAGTGCCCTGCCTGGGGACCCACCTGCCGCGCGGCCGCAATATCTTCGACAAAGAAAGCCAGCGCCTCAAACGGAAGGCCGTATCCCTTGCAGACCTGCACGATCGTGCTGAACTTCGGGTCGCGGATCTTGCCCGCTTCGAGCTTGCTCAGCACCGGAAGAGAAAGGTCGCTGCGGCGTTTGATGTCGCTGATTGTCAATGGTCGGCCTGATGCGCCGCGTTGGGACAGGCGGGTCTTCTTCAGGAACTCGCCCAGCGAAGGCGGCTCAATGGTAGCGTTGCAATGGGTGTCGGCTTGGATTTGCATGATGTTGTGTTAACCGTTCAGAAAAGAGATTAGGCGCGGCTTGCGCCCTGGATGTGTGCGATGACGCGGTTGGCGTGGCCGGCGCACAGAATCATGTCCCTGAGATATTCCTCGGGGGTGGCATAACCGGCTTCATGGGCCATCCCGCCGATACCGTACTGGCGAACGATCTCGTAGCCATGCACGGGACTATGGGGGGGAAATTCTTCCACCGGAAACGGCTCAAAGAAGTGGAACCGGTACTCGCCGGGATAGCCGTCGGTTGGTTCTCCACAGTACGCACTGAAGGTGACGAACCACGGCCGCAGCGAGGTCAGGACGGCGGGATGCTGCTCGATGAGCATGTGGACCGTATATGTTTCGTCAGCGGCGGGCCAGCGCAGCGATTCCAGCGAATCGTTGTGAGGACTGGGAAAGGTCATGCCGCGTACTCCGACGTGGCGCGGCGCAGTTCCCGCGCATCATTGGCTTCCTCGATCAGGCGCCGGTTTTCGCGCTGCTGCTTCTTGATCTGCTCGAACTGCTGCCGGCTCATGGGCGGCGTGGTCATCAGCGCCTTGTTGGAAGCCGGGTGATCCATTTCACGATGCTGGCTTAGCTGGTTTTTCATCTCATGCCGCCAGTTCATCCTGGACCTCGCCGCCCAAGGCGTTGATCAGTCCGTTAATCAGGCTGTTGAGTTCGCCGGTCATCAGGGCCCAGTCCGAGTCGAACACTTCGTCCGAACCTTTCGCGGTGGGATCGGCATGGTTCTTCAGCACTTCCAGCGGCCGGATACGCTTAATGGTGGTGTTGCCAGACAGGACAAACGAGATCTTGCCGTTCCAGGTCATGGCCAGATTCAGGCACTGCTTGCCGGCGACGATATGATTACGCACATCCTGCGCATCCAGCGAGTGGCGGGTGTATTTGACGGTAGCCTTGCCTTCGCTCATCGACTGCAGTTCGGCCTCGTTGTCGACCGTGAAGGCGCCGGGCGCTTCATCTTCGGACAGCCATTCGGTCATGGCGGTCGTGGTGGAACGGCAAAGACGCAAGCTGGAGACTGGAAGCTGCTCGACGGCCTTGACCAGGTACTTGAAGACGAGTTCTGCCTTGGCTGGCGACGATGCATCGATGCCGATCCAGCCGTTGACCGGATCAATCCAGACCTGGATGGTGGACAGCACCGGAAAGGCCTTCGGCAGCAGGTCGTCGATGACCTGTTCCTTGATTTCCTTCAGCTGCTTCTTGCCGGGCTTGAAGCCTTGCTGGTTTTCCATCTCGGTCGCTTTTTCCTTGACCTTCTGCTTGATGGTCTGCCCCGGCAGGTTCTTTTTCTCGATGGCCAGCGAAATGAGGAACTGGCGATTGAAGGCATAGACCAGTTGCCCGTCATCGCGTGGGCTGATCCAGCCAATCGACTCGGACTGCAGACCGCTGCACGGCTGGAACGCCTGCGTGGCCAGCAGGCCAGCCAGCTTTGCTGCTGACATGTCCCAATGTGGCCGTAGCCGCAGTAACTGAAGGTTCTTGAACCACATGCTCGCTCCCTTGCGTTGAAGATACATAACAGACGCCCATAATACGTAATGTATTTATGTGAAGCAAGGAAAAATGTATCTTTTGGGAAATGATTTTTTGCGGGGAGCCGGCCTTGAGCAAAGGCCGGTTGTTCTTGGCAACGAAGAACGGGGAATTAGCGGGAGAAAAGCCAGGCGCCGTCTGGCTGCTTGACGACTTCGTGGTCCATCTTGATCGTTTCGCCGCTATCGTCGGCAAGGTAGACGACTTCAAACGACAAGGCGTTCAGGGCCTGCATCTTCCAGCCGTGAATGCGGGCGACGCTCAGGCATGCCGCCTTGTTGTGATACGGCGTATAGGACATCGGCAGCAAGCTGGCAAAATCCCGGCCGGGGGCGGTGTAGACCGCTGTACTAGCAGACGAATTGCATGCGCGCTTCTCGAGTACTGTCTTGATCGTTGGCGACGCTTCCCGTAGCGACGAGGCGATCCGCTTGTCACCCTGTTGTCCCTGGAGCGCCTGCAGGAGGCTTGCCTGCTGTTCGGCACTCATCTGCGGGGCAATCGGTACAGGGCGAGACGGCAATGTGCCAGATGGAGCCCTGGAAACGGCAGCCAGAGTATTGTTCAGACCAGACAGGCCTTGGTTGACGTCCTGCAGCGTGGTGGCGCAACCGGCAAGGCCGAGCGCGGCGATTAGAGGAACAAGAATACGGGATGGCATGGAAGTCCTTTAAGTAAGTGGGATATCAGTGGAAGATCGTGGGTTCTGCGGGGATTACTGGGCACATCAGCTTGGCTCGCTGACGAACTGCCAGCGAACCTGTTGAGCCTGAAATGAATTCAGCGTCACGGTGATATCGCCGAGGCCAATAATTCCTTCGTCATACACGGTGCGCATATGCACACTATCGTCTCGGACCGCCTGGATGATGAAAACGCGTAGTCCCAAATGAGGATGCTTTTCTGCCCAAGTCTGGCCAGTACGTACCTGATGCTGTGTGCTTGTATTCATGAATGCTCTGACAGATTGGATTCGCTGCACAAAAGGCGTAGGCATTGCCTCATACAACGCAATTGCGCCATAACAAGGCAGCATAATACGCCTGGTATTTCTTATGGGCAAGATAAATATTTCCGCAAAGACTTTTCCGCAGCTACCTGACATCCCGAAAAATGAAAAAGGCCCGGAGTTTCGGGGCCTCTATCTGCATTAGATTGAAATTTCAACCTTCCCGATAGTCTAAGTTCTGCCAGAAGCAGGGTTACTTAGTCGCGGACAATTTGATGTTTCTTTTGCAATTTCTTATGCATGGATGTAATTCAGATCGTCCAACAAAGATGTGCGTGCTGTACCGCGAGGAGCGGCTCCGGCGTACACGAAAGGACTCACATGATGCTACGCAATAGGCGTAACCAACCTACCGAAGCGGAACCGCATGGTGCCGAGCGCGGACTTGACCGCTTCGAGGGATTCAGCGACGCAGTTTTCGCCATCGCGCTGACCCTGCTGATCGTCGAGATCAAGGTCCCCGGATCTCCAGAGGGATCGCATGACTACAGTGACCTGGCAAGTGCCATGGCTGAGCAGTGGCGCGAATTTCTCGCGCTCGTTCTCTGCTATGTCGTAATCGGCGCCTACTGGCTGCAGCACCATTATTCGGGTCGCATTTATGCTAAGAGTGATCACTGGTTCGGCGTGATCAACCTCCTGTTCCTGCTGGCGATCGTCGTCATTCCTTATCCAATCCGCGTCTGGTGCTTCCACCTCGGCACGGGCTTCGAACCCGCCGCGTCAGTGACCCTGGTTGCCGGTCTTGCCTTGACCGGCTGCACCTGGATGGGGAAGTGGTTCTATGCAATGCAAGGCCGCCGATTGATGGACGAACGGCTCGCACCCGATTTTCTCCAGCAAATGACGCGCCGCTTCGGCGTAGCGACGCTGGTCCAGATCGCTGCAGTTCCGGTCGTAGTCGTGGCGCCGCGTATCGGAGTGGCCATTGCACTGCTGTGCGTCGCCTACTTCCTGCTGCCACAGCCCACGCCGCGCTACAAGCCCAGGGAGGAGCCGAGCGAGGATGAGAAATTGAACAAGTAGCCAATTCGATGTGAAGCGCATTACAAAATTGGATTGTGCAATCCAACTGCATGCTTACTTGCGCACCTCCTGCTCATGATTGGATTGCACAATCCAAAGTAGGCGTTAGCGTAAGCGGCTGGATTTCATGTTGCCATAGAGGCTGTCCGTATTGGCATTCCTGAGTGCGACGCACTTTGGTTCATCTTCCTGCCGGACGGTGCCAAGCCGCTTACAGAATTCGCCGGTCTCGGTCTTGAATTTCGCGTCCGCCTGCAGCTGCTTCTCGAACTTCATTTCCTGCTGCACGAACTCTTCGTTGGACATGGCAGCCAGGGCGGAGGCGCTGGCCAGCGACAGGCTGGCGCAGATTAGTGCTGCGAATTTGTATGACATCTTCATGGGGTTTCTTTCGTCGTTTAAAAACTGTGCCGCAGCACAGGGATTAGTATTCAAGCTTGTTTGGCTCGCCTATATGCGACCATCACGCCGGCAGCGCCTGCCACCGACACAAGTGAACTGCCCCAGACAAGCGGCATGCGCCATTGCTCCAGAGTGGCCGGCGCAAAGGGGATGAGGGTCAGGACCGTCACGCCGGCATTGAGGCCATGCAGACTCCATTTCGTCAGCGCCGTCTTTTGCGCCAGCATTGTTCTAAGCGTCGTAATCACTTCTTTTTTCCTTGTTCGGTTCTTCTTTGCCTGTAGCGTGAGGTCGGCGCGGGAGAGTCATGTGTTGCCCGAAAAACCAGACGAACACCAGTGGCCAGCCGATAAAGGCAGCCAGCGCCAGCAGCCCGGCATAAAGCCACTGGTGGTGCCTGGCCAGCCAGATCACGCCAGCGGTTGCCACACCCATGACGACAATGTTCAGCGTTCGCAAAGGACTCATTGCACGCCGTCCCGCTGCGCCTTGTGTTTCACCAGGCGCGCGAGGGCTTCCTTCGGTTCGTGGGGGTGCGTCACTTTGAGCCCGCGTTCGACCAGCGTGCGGATCTCGGCCATGATGCGGCGCCCGACCAGCCGGGATGCGCCGATCCGCGCCAGTTCTTCGGTGCGCTGGCCTTCCACATCCATGGCCCAGCTGCGAAGCTGCGCCCGCGCGGCCGGCACCGATCCCCGTATGAGCGTGAAAACGTGATACAGGTCCGGGTCGACCGAGATCGATGTGCGCTTCTTCCGGCCGTCGACCGTCTTGGGATAGACGATCCGGACAAAATCATCCTTGGGCATTCTGCCTCTTCTTGAAATGTGCCTGGAAAGCGCCCATGACGGCTGCGTTCTTTTCCCAGTAGTGAAGGCAAAGCCGGGTTTCGAGGATCATCTTGACGGCGCTGGCGACAATTTCTTCCACCGGCACGCCCAACTCTTTGGCGATAATCTGTTCGTCGAGCCGGGCGGTGCGAACGATAAATTTCTCGATCGCGGTTTCCCGGATGAAGTGCGGGTCAGGGGCCGCTGGCGCCGGGACGCCTGCTTTTGCCGCATGAATGACTTCCTCGGCTTCCTTCAGCGCGACTGGCGGCGCACCGGCCGGAATCGGCGTTCCAACTTGGAACGGTTGCCCGGCAAGATGCAATTTCCACAAATCCAGGAAACTGCGCATGTTCTGGTTGATTTCCAGGGCGGTAATGGCGCGGGTCATGCCGACGTACAGCATGTTGACCTCCTGCGCCATTTCATCGCCGCTCATGTCGCGGAACTTGCCATGCTCGTCCAGCAATTCCTCAAAGTCATTCTCCAGCACGACCTGATCGAATTCCAGCCCTTTTGCCCGGTGAACCGTCATCACCAGCACATCGGCCTCGTCGCGGTTTGCGCAGTTCTGTGCCCGCACATTGGCGACCAGGCCCGGCAGGTTATGGCCGTAATCCTTCACCGCGCTCATGAGCGACATGATTTCCTTGTCGTCCACTGCATGAGCATAGGACTCCAGTTCGTCCAAATCCTCAAAGGCGCGGAAGAACGGATCGGTGATCGCGCCAGGCGTCTTGTTCCAGATCTGGAAGACATCGAGCAGCTTGCCCAGCGGGTAGGTATCGATTCCACCGACGAAATGCACCTTCTTGGTGTTGAGCAAGGCAACCGCGTTTGCAAAGACCTTCGCGTTCGTGCGGCAGATAATGGCGTATTGCCGGGTGCGATCCGCACGCGCATGGGTCAGTTCAGCTACACCGCGGCCGATGATGCTGCGTTCCTCTTTCTTGAAGCACTTGAGCAGGTGGTTCGACACAGTGGCCACGCCGCGGCCGAAACGGAAGCTGTGGGTCAGGGAATGACGCTCAGGCTCGCCCTCGATCATTTCAAAGGCGTGCATCGCATGCCGAAAGCCATAGATCGACTGGTGACGATCGCCTACCAGCACCTTCTTGCACTTCTGATTGACATAGATGGCCGCCGTACAGGGATTGGCGTCCTGAAATTCGTCAAACAGGATCGCCTGATATTTCGCTGACAGGTCCGGGTTGGAGAGCTGGAACAGTTTCAGGTAGCCGTCATGCGGCATGCGCAACTGCGTGTTATCGACATTCTTGACCTCCTCCCACAATGCAATGGCGTTCTTCAGCACCAGGTCGCGACTGGCAACAGGCACCTCGGGCGGCACATGGTCGGCCAGAATGGTGCGATCAGCCGAGGCGATGAAGCGTTCAACGGTGCTTACCAGGTACGTCGCGGCCAGGACCGGAATGCTGTAGAAACGCATGACGTCATTGGGACGCAGCATGCCGGTCTTGTGGGCATACAGGCGGCCGGTATAGGGGAACGCAAGGGAATGGGTAGTCTTGCACTGGACGTTGGGCGGAAACTTGGCTTGCGCTTCCATCTGGATCGCCTTGTTGAAAGCGACGTACAGCATTCGTTCGTAGGGCCGCGCCAGTGCGTACTGCACCAGGGTGAAAGTCTTGCTGGCGCCGGCGAAGGCTTCGACAACCAGATACGGGGCGTTGCTCTTGACGATGCCGCGCTGTTCGGTCGTCAGGGTGATGGTGCTTTCTTCCATGCTTTTTTTCCTCGCCCCTTATATGAGGCCTTACTTGTTCAGTCCTCCCGCACTGGCATTCGGCCGGGGATCACGGCAGCTGTCCACACGATGAACTTCCTTCCGTGCGGCACAACCATTTGTGTCTACTATACCATCTGTATTTCCTATCATCAATCTTTATTACGGGTACGTGTTATGGAGCGTTGCGCGCCTGCACAACAGTTTATGCCTTGGGCCAGCCTATAAATGCGGTGCATAGAGATACGCTTCCTTACAGGCCTTGATCGTCACACGAGGATGGATGCACAACGATTTATGCTTAGGCGGTAGCGCGTATACCTGTTCTGCCGACACAAGTATTTATGCCGTTGACGGGTGCCATATAGCTTCGTCGGCACAAGCATTTATGCCGGGTTGCGAGTGTAAACCTGGGCTTCAGGAAGTAGCGCCCCAGAGATGGCATACAGGCTAGAAAGGCAAAGGATGCTCGTACCGGCTCATCCTCATTGTCCGGTTGGGTGAGAGCAGTTGGATAGCCCGGTCAAGCGGCGGCTGAAAGGCACGGCGCAGGCGGAGTCAGTACATCCCGCACGGGAACGGTTATTCATGTTCACAAGCCTCGGCCAGGCGAAAGGATAAGAGCAAGGGCGAGTCCCAGCCATTATGTTCAAACGGCTCGGCCAAGGGTCAAGGTACGAGGAAGCGCCAGTTTCAGCCCTCATGTTCAAACGGCTTGGTCAAGAGGCAAGGAATGAGCAACCGCCCATCTCGGCAATTGTGTTCACACAGCCCATCCCTGCCCTCATGTTCAAACGGCTCGCCCAGGAGGCAAAGAACGAGCAAGCACCCATCCCGGCCATTGTGTTCACACAGCCCATCCCTGCCACGACCTCCCGCAAACGACACCGGTCGCATCATGGGTCCGCCCTTCAAACTACTGATGGTGGAACAAGGAAGAACTTTGCAAATGGGGCCGCTGTTTCCGCACTTGAACAACGATCACTCCAAACCGATGCCCTCCCCCTTCCGCTGTTGAAACGACGCCAGTCGCGGACAGGACCGAGCTAAAGGCATACCGAACAAAGAAAGGGGGCAAGCGGGGCCATGCTTGCGCCGGATGAAAAAGACAGCAGTCCGCGTTGATCGGTAGGCGGGGCGGGCCAGGCCGAGACCTTATGACACAGGTCTGCCTGTCAGCGCAGGTGAAACGCAGTTGAACCTGGTGAGCGATCGAGGAAGCGCCGGGGTACTCTGGACCGGATACGGGGCCAAAGCCTAATGACACTGGTCAGCCGGGTAGCGCAGGTGAAACGCAGTTGAACCTGGTAAGCGATGGAGGAAGGGGCGCCGTTGCTCGGACCCGACTCGAAACCAGGTGCGGGGCAGGCTCCGCGGCGAGCATTCGGGCCCAGCCGGTTGAAGCAGGCAGGGTCGGGCCGGGCGGTCAAGGAAGTCGAAGCGGTCGACGCAACCGAGCCGGTTGTTCGTGGCGTCAGAGGAAA
The DNA here is from genome assembly GCF_900182955.1 of Noviherbaspirillum suwonense. Lineage (GTDB taxonomy): Bacteria > Pseudomonadota > Gammaproteobacteria > Burkholderiales > Burkholderiaceae_D > Noviherbaspirillum_A > Noviherbaspirillum_A suwonense. The sequence goes on from NZ_FXUL01000034.1 coordinate 24,125, forward strand.
AAGAAGAGAGAGAGAAAAAAGAGGACTGGGGAGGATACCCGGACCGGGGCCAACCGGGGCAGTCAAGATCCGCAATGTGCCAAAGAAGCCCTGCCCTGTCTGCGCCGCCTGGACAAGTGCCGACCCGACTGACCGAACAAAAGGAAAGCTGGTGCCGAACGACGGACAAGAGCCGCGCCGGTCCTCGCTTCCATCTTCTCGATTGCCTGTCCTCGCATCAGGAACAAGCAAAGCCGACCCGGAGCCGGGCGCCGCTGCAGCGCCAGCCAAGAGCAAGGGCTTTTGACACGGGTCAGGGTGTTGAGCGGATGGTGAAACGAAGTTGAACCGGGAGCGAGGAGGAAGACGGGCGGTGGCCGGTAGCCCACGACAGGGGCCGGAACGGGGTGGCCAAGGCAGGCTCGGACGGATGGTCGACCTAGTCGGCAGTCTTCACGGGCGGGAAGTTCGCTTGCGTGCGCAAGTAGGCAAGACAACCAAGATGACCAAGATGAAAAAGGAAGCAAGCCGCGCAAAGCCCTGCAGCCTGCCTGCGCCAACCCTGAACAAGTAGCGGTCCCCAGAAAAGCCGACCAGCACTTGCGCCGCATAGACAAGTTGCCCCACTGCGCATCCAGCACAAGCAAGTTCCCGGGAGGATGAGTCGCCCATCGACACTTCCCTCTCCCCCTCTCTTGATCCCCTCGGACGGCACTCACCGGCAATGCAACGGCCACTTCACCGGGCAAAGAAAGAAAGGGGGAAGCCGGTCGATCGGCAGAAGGAGGCAGGCACGACTCAGCAGGAGCCAGAAAAGTCTCGGCCCTTATGACACGGGTCAGATTGACCAGGCCCGCCAGGAGGCTAGCCAGTCAGTCTCGGAAGTCAGCCGGTCATGGCCATTTTGATACGGGTCAGGAGGACTGCCAGGTCTAGGAGCCAGACCCGGCCGGGAGATCGTGAAAGGGGAAAGAGGAAGGAAAGGACTTAGTGGAAGTCAGTCGTCGTCTTCAGGCTCCATTTCGAGCAAGACGGGAGAGGAAGGCCCGGGCTCAGAGTCGGGACTATCTGTTCGGTTATCCAAGGCTTCGAGCAGGCCGTTGAGGTCAGCATTGAACGTGGCAAGTTTGTCCTCGTTTGCAGCATGTAGCAGGTCGGCGGCATGTTGGAAGCGCTGCATCGTTTCAAGCGCTCTAGCACGAAGACTTAGAAGTGCTTTGGTTCGTCGCATCAGTTCCTTGACCGCAGGAGCATCCGCTTTAAATTCGACGGAAGAGCGCACTGAAATGACCAATGATTCGTTGCTTAGACGTTCTGCTCGCCACCTCTGCATGTTCTTCACATAGATCCATTTCACCACTGCCGGTGTGACCTTTCCTCTCCTTTTCCACCAGGTGATGCGCAGTTTTCCGGTCTTTCTTGGCTGCAGTGTGTTGAGCGCATGGTCGATTTTCGCTAGTTGCCCATCAATCGAAATCACCATATGCGATAGGGTCTCGGCGCTTTTCGCACAAGCAGGAACGGCTTCAAGAACTTCATCAAGATTGGGGGGGTGATGGATCACGGGATTTGTAAGTAGTTGAGGGGGGATGGTGTTACTCAAGTGTTTAAGGGAGTTTAGGGGGGGTGGTGTTAGTTAGATAAAAAAGAGAGGTTCGGGGGGTGTAGTTTTACTCAGGGTTTTCAAAAGAAATCAGGCTAAAAATCCAAACACATTATCATTATGTTTTTATAGGATTGTCAACGCAAGTTAAGTATCATAAAATCTTACCCGATAAGGCACTTAGAATGTGATGTTCAAAATCACTTCGAAGTCTAAGTTCAACTTATAAGTACATGTTGAAGTTAGAAGTGCACATTCCCGTATTGTGCGGTTTGTCAGTTGCCTAAACTGCATCATCGATTGAGGTTCTAGTGAACTTAGAAGTTCATAAAGTAGGCGGCACAAAAGTGCATTATTTACAACATTACTAAGGGAATTCATATGTACGATCAAACCATCGTTGGCCTTGACGTCGGCCGGAGCGCTGTAAAGGTGGCAGCTTTCTCAAATGGACAGATCTTTCACCTAACCTTCCCATCGTTGGTTTGCCTCTCAATCGAGTTAAGCGACGAGAACTCCATTCGTGCAGCTGAACTGGAAACCGTTGTTGTGGATGGACTTAAATACTTCACCGGCGATACTGCCCGCCTTCAAGGCGGCGCAGCCACTTCCGTCGGCTTGTCCAATGATTGGACTGAAACTCCTGAATACCTTGCGCTGGTCTTGTCGGCATTCAAGCGTCTCCACTGCATGGGCGTAACCGGCCTGGACTCTTCTTACATTGTGGTTGGCACCCCAGCTGCGCTCTACGGAAAGCAACGGGATCGGCTGGAAGAACTGACGCGCAAGGCCGTGCCGAACGCCGATGTGAAGGCGCTGTCCCAGCCAATGGGAGCCTATCTTTCCTTCTTCCTGGCTCCGAATGGCGTACCGGTCTATGAGCGGTTCAAGGACGCGAAGGGGCGAAAAAAATCCTGGGCTGTCATCGATGTTGGCCATTTCACCACCGACTTCCTGCTGATGAAGGAAGGGGTTCATATCGATCGGAAATCGGAGTCCTGTGAAGGAATCTTCCTCGCGGCCGAGCATCTGGCACGCATTCTCAGCGCAAAAGGCATTGACGCTTCACCGGTCGATTGTGAAGCATCGCTCCGCACCAGGGAGATTCAACACTTTGGGATCAAGGACGTCACGGAAGAAGTGGCTGATGCAGCGAATTTCGTCGTGTCGAAGATCATGACCAAAACGAACGCACTGCTTTTTGCTGAGGCGGCAAAGGTCGACGGCATCCTCCTCGCAGGCGGCGGTGCAGAAATCATCCATGAGAGCCTGGCGAAACAATGGCCTCATATTATGTTGCTCCCCGATGCAAGGATGGCGGTTGCGGAAGGATTTTGCCGATTTGGCAAGGCTCAGCTTCTCAAGCGCGCAGCAGCTATCACGGTCCAGCAAAAGGTAGCTGTCAATGGCTAAGTTTCTGAGGCAATACGATCCATCTGAGACCAAGCGGCGCGTGACGATTGAAATTTCGGAGGAAGTTTGCCCCGGTATGTTGGAGGCGCTGTCTGTTCTTCCTTATGGCCACGAGACGCCACTGATCCGTGCGGTGATGTACCAATGGATACTCGACCGGCAGGCCGAAGGCGACCTGGATGAGGCCATGCTTGCCGCGTTGGCTGGACCAGGGGGGCGGCCGGATGGTCGCCGGCCGAACAAAATGGCGATGGGAAGTGCACAGCCAGTACGGCGTCCAGTAGCCAAGGTGGCTAAGCCGGCCCGCGCTCCAGTTCAAACGGTTCAGCCCCACCCCCGCACTTCCGATGTGACTTCACAAGCTCCGGCTTTAGTGCCACCTACTGCGGCTCAAGGACTTCAAATGACCTCTGCCCAACCCTCGTTGGCAGCGCATGTTGAAGTAACTACTCAACCGGATCTCGCTACGGCTCCAGCGACTCGATTTCCACCAGTTCCAGCTCCCGACTACTCTACCCCTGTGGACGTTTCCGCGCTCTCAGAAGGACAACTCGAGGGAATTTTGGATTTGGACACGATGTTCAACTAGGCACATTTCAGCAATCATAGGCCCGACTTTTATGCGAACGACTGCTTTCCGTACTTCGCTTCGTCCTGTAACCCCCTCCTTTGTTCGGTCGCCTTATTTCTCTGACCCCTTACCCTCCAGGATTCCTCATGAAAGCATATCGTCTTGGCATTCTCATAGCACTGCTTGTCACAGGTTCTGCTTACGCGAAAGACTTTTCGCTGCCACGCGCGGATGAAGTCCTCCGCTCATTCGCAGGCAGTCGGCCGGTTGCAGCGCCTGCTGGCCAGCAGATTGAAGTGGGTTTCTCGCCTAACCAAGGCGCTGAAGAAGTCGTCCTTAAGGTGATCAATTCGTCAACGAAGTCGCTTCGCGTCGCTGCCTATTCCTTCACATCGGAGCCCGTCGTCTCCGCCCTGCTTGCCGCCCACAAGCGCGGCGTGGAGGTCGCCGTCATTGTCGACTACCGAAATAATTTCGTCGAAGGATGCGGCGAACGCGGGGCCTGCAAAGGCAAGCATGCGGTTGCCACCCTGGCAAACGCCGGGATTCCGGTGCGGGTGATCGACAAATATGCGATTTTTCATCATAAGTACGTCCTTGCAGACGGCAAGCACATGGAACTTGGCAGCTTCAATTACTCGGCAAGTGCAGCCACCCGGAATGCCGAGAATGCCATGGCGATCTGGAATAATCCCGAGGTCGTTGCGACCTACGCGGCAAAATGGAATGCCTACTGGTCCGAAGCCAGGCAGCCACCTCTCGACTACTGATCCAACAGTTGTACCCTCCCCGGTTCCATCAGCGGACCGGGACATCTTCCCAAGTATCCCATCCAGCTCTTATCTTCTGGCGTATCTCATACCTCCCCTGTCAGGCCACCGCAAGCGGCCTCATTTCAACCTGTCAGGAGAAGCAAATGGAAGTGCGTCAACTGGAACTCGAAGCATTGTGGGCCGCGCAGCCGGTCAAAAAGTTCAATCCCGATGAGTACAACGGATACGTCAACTCAACGACCTACTGGACCTGCCTGTATCTGCAGCAGGAATCGTCGATCTATCATCAAATCTGGAATTTCGTGGGGGCGAACCGTCAGGTATGCCCGATCCGTCTGTCCGCAAAATTCAAGGTCAAGCGCGTCCGAGAAGATAGCGATCAGAGCGAAGGTGTGCGGGGAAATGTGATCTGGATTCCGAGCTGGTCTCAGGGGGAAGTAAGCTGGAAAGAAGTCGCGGCGTCGTATGCGGATTGCCTGGTGGAGTCACATCAGCCAGTTCCAGAGGAAGTACCGGCGCCAGTTGGCCAGCTCGCCGACCTGTCCTTAATCGAGTTGTTCGCGGAGGCCGTCATCGATGGCAACATCGTCCGGTTTCCTCGCAAGCTCGATGCGGCTGACTACCGGCGTGTCGACGCGGCGCTGACGGCGCTGGGCGGCACCTGGAACAGAAAAGTCACAGGGCACGTTTTCGGACAAGATCCCACGGATCTGATCGAAGGGGTTATCGAGACAGGCACCTACGACCGTCCGGAACGACCCGAAAACTTCGGGTTTTTCCCAACGCCGTCGGCGCTGGCCAAGGCGGTGGTCGAAGAAGCGCAGCTGGAGCCGGGCATGAAAGTGCTGGAGCCAAGTGCCGGGATAGGTAACATCGCAATCGAAGCAGCGGCAATCGTCGGTGCAGATAACGTTCTCACGGTGGAACTGCAGGCATGCAATATCGACGTCCTCAAGGGTCTGGGGTTTTCTCCGGTCCAGTCAGACTTCCTTGTCTTTCAACCGGAAGCAGGGTTCGATCGGGTCCTAATGAATCCGCCTTTTTCGCGTCAGGCCGACATCGATCATGTGCTTCACGCATGGTCGATGGTCAGGGAAGGCGGTCGGCTGGTTGCCATCATGGCGGCCAGTGTCACCTTCCGCGAAAACGCCAAGTCCGTCGCGTTCCGCAATCTGGTCGAACGCCATGGCCGGATGTGGGATAACCCGGATGGTTCCTTCAAGAGTGTCGGCACCAAGTTCGTACTGTGACCGTCATTCTCGATAAATAACCAACCTGCGCCTCATCCCATCAAGGATGGGGCGCTTTTCTTTGTCTTCTCCCTTTCCCCGATTACCAATGTGCGTTCGACATTTCCCGGGTACCAGGCTTTCGCGGAGCTTGGCCGCAATCTGCGGATTCAACCTATAGGAGAACATCAATGACAATGCGCATTATCACCGGGCCGGAATCCATTCAGGGTTCCGCTGAATGGCTCGCGTGGCGGCAAAAGGGACTCGGGGCTTCCGAGGCGCCGATCATCATGGGGAAGTCGCACTACATGACCCCGTACACCCTGTTCAAGCTTAAAACCGGGATCATGCCGGCACCCAAACCCAACCCCGCGCAGCTGCGCGGACATGCACTCGAGCCAAAAGCCCGGATCGCTTATCAGCAGCTAACCGGCAATGTGGTCGTTCCAACGACTGCGGAGTACGTCGAAGTTCCCATCCTCCGGGCGTCGCTTGACGGCATGAGCTTTCACGAAGACATGATCGTCGAGATCAAATGTCCTGGGGCGGAAGCGCACCAGTCAGCCTTGAACGGCGTGGTTCCAGCATGCTTTGCAGATCAGTGCCAGCAGCAGTTGCTGGTGACCGGTTTGCCGAAAATGCACTACTACTCGTTTGACGGTGAAAAAGGCGTGCTTCTCGATGTCGTTCGGAACGAGGCCCGTATCCTGGAAATCATCACGGCCGCCAACGCCTTCTGGGATCACGTCATGTCCAGGACCTGGTCAACAGACGAATGGGCTGCCGCCGCAGCGGAATGGATCATGGCCTCACAAGCCGTGGAACATGCCGAAGAAATGGAAAAGCAGGCGCGTGCCATCCTGGTGAGCATGCTGCCGGGCGGTCAGACCAAGCGCGAAGGCAGCGGCGTGTCCGTCACCAGGGTGACCCGCAAGGGCGCTGTGGATTACGATGCACTACTCAAAGTCAAGGGGGTTGGCCTGTCCGATGCGGATCTGGAGTCGTTTCGCAAGGGCAGTTCCGAGTCCATCAAGGTAACGGTCCTGAAAGAAGCAAAGGCATCGCCAGCTCCGGTTGCCGCACTGGCATCGCTGAAGGCAGCAACACCGCCCAAGTCCCCGTCTTCCGTCAAACCGGCTGTCACGGCCATGCAACCTGAAGACGAAGGCTTCATCCTAACTGTGTAGTCCCGACGCCACCACTCATTCGAGAGGTGGCGTTTTTCTTTCCATTTCCTTGTCATTCATCTCCTTGCACGAAGACACCGCAAGTGCCTTTGCCCTTTCTTTTTTTCTCAGGAGATTTGAATGAATGCTGTTTCCCTGCAAGTCAATGTGCCAAACCTGGTTCGCAACATGCGCTTTTCGTTTACCAACTCGGTCAACGTGCTGTCTGAAATGATGCAGAATGCCCGCCGCGCCGGCGCCACACTGGTCCAGTTCTCCTTTTCGGAGGATGGGACGCTGGTGGTGGTCGACAATGGCAAGGGTATCGATGACTTCCAGAAGCTGCTTACCCTGTCCGAATCGGGATGGGATGCAGAACTGGTAGCCAGAGAGCATGCCTTCGGGCAGGGCTTCTTCAGTGCGCTGCATAGTGGGAAGCATGTCACCGTGGAGTCGCGCGGCCGCAAGATCGCCTTTGAAACCGAAGCTGTTCTGAGTTTCGCAAGCATTGCCGAAGAGCCGTCCGACTTCATTGGCGGCACCCGCATCACGCTGCAAGGCATGACGCTGCCAAAAAAGAACGTGGTCGATGCACTGACCCGCTTTGCCAAGGGTTTTCCCATCGAGGTCATGCTCGACGGCGTGCAGGTCGCGCGCAAGCACGCCATGCCTGCCCTGCCAACGATGGAGACGGCTATAGGCCATATCCATCTGCGCGGCTATCACGACAGCAAACCGCAACTCACCAGCGGAATCGAGGTCTATCTGCAGGGACTGCCCATCTACAATTCGGGCTTTTCCTGGGAGGACCGTAACATCGTCCACCTGGATGCGACGCAATTTGACGCACGCATGCCGGACAGGTCGCAGTTGATCGACGAGAAGGAGGCAGTACAGCGCATCCAGAACGCCGTGCGCACCGAACAGGAGAAGATCCTGACGGTACACAAGGCAGAAATGGGTGGCGAAGCGTTTGCGGAGAAATACTGGAATCTGCTTCCGCAACTCGGTCTGTCCGAAATGCTGCTGGATATTCCGTATTTGCCAAAGTCGGCGCTGGAGTATGCCCCTGAGCCGGTTCTCAACAGGGACTGTCTCTATCGGGCGGAGGTTGCGTCGGGCATTACGCGGGCGTCAGTGGAATCGGGAGAGCATGTCCTTTGTGTGGGTTCGCCATCCGAAGAAACGATCCCGGTGCACATGCTGGCGTATAAAAAGCGCTGGATGGTCGTCTCGAACCTGCCTGCCGGCCACTGGGCGGATCAACACCAGGTGGATCTGGAGGAAAACGCCGAAAAGGTCGTCGTTACCCTCAACGGTGATGAAGGCAAGATGCAGATGTTTCAGGGCATGTATCTCGATGCCAGGGTGCGTTTCTGCGACAGTGTGACCTTAACGCTTGATCAGCACGCCGTGACGTTTGATGACGAAGCGGTCTTCTGCGCATTTGGCGAAGTCGCTGTACCAGCCAAAGCCAGCGGCTGGAACGCGGTCATGCAGGCCAGTTCCTATGTGGGCGATAACGACCAGTTCGAGGAAGACGATCGGGACACCGACGATCAATACTTCCAGGCACTTGTCACACTGCACCGCACGAAGGACCTCGGCACTGTTGTCAAAATGCTGTTGTCACAAGGCGGGGTGCATCGCTTCGATGCGCTGCGTGGTCATTCTTTTAACGTCATCGTCGATGACACTGGCAACCTGACGGTCACGTCAGTCTAGCCAGACCCTGAAGTAGCAAGCCCACCATGTTTTTCATGGTGGGCTTTTTTCCGTCTGACTTGGCACGCACGCCGCCGGCGCCAGCTTGAAGCGCTGCTTAGCCTTAGATTGCGGCTGCCGTGGTATCGACCAGGCGCTCGTAATTCGGGATGACCTTGCGCACATCGTCCAGCGAAGTGGCGTTCTGCATTTCCAGGAACAGGCTGGCCAGCAGGATCTCGGCGCGGCCTTCCGGATACGACAACAGTGCCTGCTTCAGCTTGCGTGCCGATGGCGTTGCCTGCCCACCGATTTTCGAGACATCAGCGTAGCCCAGCATGTCCAGGCCCATTTCCACTGCAGTATTAGCAACAACCATGATGTTTCCCCAAAAAAATGTGTGTGTTTCGTGTGCTGTTACCGTTGTTTCTTTCGCGGTAACGAATAACGACATTTTGCCCATGGGAAACATATGCCACAATGTGTCTTTCGGCATGTGCCGAAAGTAACTAACTGGGACTTCGTTATTTCCAGACCATTTTTAGTTACAGTCTGTCGAAACTTGTACGCTATGACGATACTTATTATTGATGATCACCCCATGCTCGCGGCCGGACTGAAGTCCATGCTTGAGCATCACATCCCCGACCATGATTATGTGACCTGCACGAATCTTACTGCCGCCAGGGCCCTCCTGTTCGGCAAGGATGGTCCGGCGGTCGCCCTGGTCATTTGCGATCTAGGCTTGGGAGCGGAAAACGGTGCAGAACTGCTCACCTACATGCAGGCGTTTTCAGGGCCCAGAATTCCGGTCCTGATGATCTCCGGATTGGTGGAGCAGGCAGCCGTCAATTCCTGCAGGGGGCTGGGTGCAAAAGGCTATGTCTCAAAGACCGACAACACCGATGTGCTGATCGAGGCGATCCGCACCGTTCTCGCTGGCGGCGAAGTCTTCCCTTCCTGGGACAACAAGTGCACATCCCAATTTCTGGATCGGGCATTGAAGCTGACAGATCGCCAGCGTGCGGTAATGGATCTGGCGATCGCCGCGCTGTCCAACAAGGAGATCGCCCGTGAGCTCGACATCACGGACGGCACGGTCAAGAATTATCTGCGCCAAATCTACGGCTTCCTGAATGTAAAGAACCGCACCGACTTCGGGGTCCAGGCTGCCAAATGCGGCTATATCCCACGCACGTTTCCCACCGCTCACCGCGTCTGACCTGTCTTTTCTTCGCCAGTTTCCTGCAGCTCTGTTTGCTGTCTGCGGAAACTGGCTGATCTGAATGAACCCTACCATGCCTACTTCCATCCTGAACTCACCAGGTTTGCGCCGCCTTGACTTCAATCTGCTGGTCGGCCTGCCGCAAATGCTTCTGTCATGCGGAACGGCCACGGTCGGTACTCTGTTCATTTTCTGGGTAACACAAGCCTACGCCAAACCTTCTGCGACGAATTGTCTCTCCGTGGTTTCCTGGCTATGGGTTGCCGCCAGCTTTACGCTGATCGTTGTTCGCAACTTGATATATGCAAAGCTCAAAAACACCCTCACGGGCACCGATTCCGGCCTGAGCGGAGTGACGCTTTCCCCCATCCAGAAGCCGCTAATACAAGGCCAGCATGTTAACTTTGGCCAGGCGATTCCCCAACGTGCCGCGGCCGCGATTGCCTCGGGCCTGATATGGGGCGCTGCAAGCCTGCTGTTTTTCAATGAGGTCAGCGATGAAGGCCAGCATTTCCTGCTGCTCGCACTGGTCACGCTGACCTTCACCAGTATGCCGTCGCTGTATGCTTCCCAATGGGGGTTTCTGGCCCTGTGGGCGCCAGCGTGGCTTCCGAACATACTCTTTCATTCATCAGGAAACCATGCAAATGTGTACCTCGTTTCTGCCTTGATCACCTTGACGGCTGGCATGACGGTTTCAAAAGGAATTCGCATGGCATTAAGCCAGATGATGAAGCGACACAACATCTGGATTGACCAAGTGATCGCATCCAAGCACCAAGCGATCGAGACCGAAGCCATCGCCAAGGCGACGAAAGAGATGGCATATCAACACAAGATGTTCCTGCTGGGCGCTGGCCACGACCTGGCGCAGCCAATTCACACCATGCTCAACTGCCTCGGCAGCTTTGAAAAGCGGATTGAAGACATGGAGCGCTTTGGCGGCCCGCTCAATTCGATGCGCACCGCCGCATCGGTACTGCAGCGGCTGTGCAAGGACATCATTCAGCTTGAACAGATTAATTCTGGGCTGCACAAGGCCGAATGCAAACCGATATCCTTGCAGTTCATGTTTGAAAAAGTGATCGACCAAACCCTGCACCTTTCAAGATGCAAATATTTGACCGTGTGGAGTCGGGGGACGAATGCCGTTGTCAGGACAGACCCGTTCCTTCTGGAGCGAATCCTGCGCAACCTGGTGGAAAATGCAATCCGCTATACCTCGGCAGAAGGGAAAGTCATGTTGGTCGCGCGCAGCGCTGGAGACGCCATCAATATAGAAGTGTGGGACTCGGGCGCCGGCATCTCGCCGGCCACCCAGCAGCGGCTCTTCGAGGTTTTCGAGCGCGGCGACAATCCTGGTCCGCAAAAGGGTTTCGGTCTTGGTCTGTCCATCGTCAAGGGCCTGGCCACATCGATCGGGGGCACCATCGCGGTCAAGTCCATTCCGGGCAAGGGAACGCGGTTCAGGCTCTCGCTGCCAAAAGCAGACATCGGCAGTGCGGAACTGGAAGCCATCGAAACCTCCCCGCTCCTTCCATCGATCAATGGGATGTGGATTACCCTGATCGAGGATAACGACAACCTCAGGACCTCGCTGGTGGACTACTTGCGACTGGAAGGGGCAACTGTCCTTGCCGCCAAAGACTCAGCCAGCATGGTCTCCCAACTCAAGGAATGCAATGAGCGCATTGACATCCTGATCACCGACTGGAACCTTCGCGGCGAATCAGGGGAAGACGCATTCAGGAAACTGCTGAGTGAAGTACCGGGCTTCTATCCGATGTGGATCGTCATCAGTGCGGCCATTCATCCAGAACAAGCCGGCGAGATACAGGCACGCGGGGTACCGGTCCTGAACAAGCCAGTCGAGCCCACTGTCCTGCGGGATGAAATCGCCAGGCGCCGCAACCTGTCGATGAACCCGGAGCACCCATAGGCCGAACAAAACCCTCTCCCTCCAAGCCGCGACCGAAAAGCTCGCGGTTTTTTTTCGCCATAACATTGGCTCGCCTGCCCGCCATCGGAATCCACACCAGTCATGTGTATCGAATATGAATCGGTATATAAATACTCAGTATGCAATCTTATTTGCACATGTTGCACATAGGCGATATACTTCAAGGAATCCGAACACAGGTTACTTTTCCATCCACCATGTCAGCCGTCATCCTAGAAGATCCTCCCATCGACGAGTCCACCAAGGCCTCGGCACTTGAGGAGATGATCGAAAAATACTTGCAGCATCCAACGGATGACAAGGCATTTATTGACAAACTGGCATTGGCACTATTCCACGACCCGCGTGCACGAGGGATTTGCCGCAAGCGGGCCTTCGAGAACGGTGTCGATCTGAAGCGCGTGGAAGAAGTCATCCAGCGCGTGATGATTGTCTTCTTCGCCAAGATGCTGCCGAAGATCCGCGCTTCCCGGGCTGTCTACTACGTGATCTGGGCGATTGCCGACAACGTCAGCCGTGAAGTGCTGCGGGACGAGAACACGCTGACTTATCACCATGATTCGGTGGAAGCCATGCATGACCGCGGCGAAGAACTGACGCAAGTCGGGCTGGTGGAAACGGAAGAGTTTGACCTGGATTTATTCATTGACCAAAACAACGAGCGCGCACGATTTATGACTGATCTGAACAAGGTAGCAACAGGAGAAATGAGCATGGGTGACACTGGCGTATTCAATATCGATGCAGTTCCCTTCATGGCCTTCGTGCCGCCATCGACCGAGCCGGAAGAGGAAATTCCTGACCGCCGCTATACGAAGGATGCTTACAAAAACTCGACGCCGGGACGCCGTAAGGGCCAGACCCGCACGATCCTGTCGACGGACCAGCAGGAACTGGTTTCCATCGGCGAGGAAATGGGCGTACGCAATCAGGATTACGCCGTCCTGTTGGGTATCGGCCTGCCCCGCCTGTCCTCGTACATCTATGGCCGCACTGCCAGCGTTTCCAAGGAAGTCATGGCAAAGGCCCGCCAGCTGCTTGAAGAGCACAAGACCACGAATGGCGTGCGCGCCAACAAGTTCGACAAGCCGATGAGCGAAATCCTTGCGGGCTGGGAGCAGCGCTTGGGCACCACGGAAAATATCGGCATTGCCAACCTGATCGGTGTGACAACGATGACGATCCATCGCTGGAAGAAGAACGAGAACAAGCCGGACGCCACTGCCCTCACCCGCTATGACCATATCGTCTCGACACTGGAAGCACGGATGGCGCGTATCAATGCCTGACCTGGTCGGGACCTGAAATCCCAAGCCCGCTCAGAAGCGGGCTTTTTTTTTGGCGAAGGTAATGTCGGATTATCTACCTTTGTTTCGCAAAGGCAACGATAATGCAGAAAGGAAGCGAAAGGAATTGGCTTTCGCAGGGGACCACTTTAGGATTGCGTTTCTGGACAAGCGGTGTCGATACCTGCAGCAATGGTACTAGGCCGTCACACGCAATACTGCAAGTGCGTCCAGCCTAATTCTTCAGGCATTGTGGTTGCGCGCTAAGTCGGGGATGACCCTTGACCGCACTCCAAACAACCTGCCAGCTATCCCGGTCGACAATCTCGTTAATCTCATCCAGATTAAACTGTGCCGCCGCCTGTGCGCGAGGCAGGTCGCTGAATGTGCCCAGCACATAGGAATGCTGATGACGGACCTGGCCATGCTTGTATTGAAGAACAATATAGCGGCTCAACGGCTGACCTCCACGGGCACATTATGATCTATTCGATAATTATATTAATGCGCCGTTAACCTTTCCAAAAGGATACGCAACGAGTTTGACCAGATCGTATAGGCGCCGCACGCATACGGCCATGGAGACATCTCGCAGCATTGGTGGGGCCCAGTGTCCAGCACTGTGGACCAACAAAAAAACTCCGAGACGCATAAGCGAACTCGGAGTGTGGATCAGATGTCGCAAGACGACAAAAGATTGGTTAGACGCCAAGGGCCTTCACGATAGGACGCGAAATTACCCAACCGGTGATGCAGCAAGCCGTAAATACGAGTGCCATGGAAGACTCCTAGAAAGCGTTATGAATGAGTGAAGGATGCAAAGGACTTTGCGTAGTCTTTACATAGAGGTATGGCCAACACGCGTTTGTATTCGTGCGTTTCACACGCTTTTGTAAGAAAGAAATATCGGACAAGAAAAAGCCCGGATCTTCGTGATGAAGATTCCGGGCTGGTGGTTAAGGCCAGGCAGTGCCTGTTTCGGTGATGCGGCTGCTTATGCGGCGAGAAGCTCCAGGAAATCCTGCTGCGCCGCGCTCTGTGCTGGCGTTGGTGCTGGTGCTGGTGCTGGTGCGTCGACGACTCGTTGAGGATGCGCTGCGATCAGCTCGTTGATTTCAGTGCCCTCGATGTAAATTTTCTCGGTTGCCGTAAACAGCGAGTGCGTGGCTTCAATGACAAAGCACACGGCAAGCGAGCGCAAGGCGTAGAGCGTCTCAAGCGGGAACTTCACCTGCCCCGTATGGAAATGCACCGTTCCTGTTGGGGGTTTGCCGTTCGTCCACGAAGTAAGACGAATATCCGCCACGGCGATGGGTTCGCCTTTACGCGACACCGTGCAGCGTTCCACCGAATAGTCAAACTCCTTGAGACGGCGCTTTGCAGTGGCATCGTCCAGCAGCTTGACCGTTCCGGCATCACGGTCCAGCAAGTAGACTTCCCGGCGGTTGGCATCGTGAATGTCGATGGCATAGTCCACTTCAGCATTGACCCGCGGCGCCACGCCCAGCCGGCAAAGGTACGTTCCGCTTTCTCGGACGATCCACATGAATTTCACACCAGGTGCATCGTTCTGGCGGAGGTATTCAAGGTCGTGGACATAGAGGTCGACTTTGTAGGAGCTAAGCAGCGGATAACCTGCGCGCTCGACGATCGCCTTCATGTTTTCAAACAGTTTTTCTGCGTGCATTTGATTCTCCTGAGGATTGATGAATCCAGGCGTTGCGTTCACCTGGCTTAGGAGAATGAGAAACAGGGAAATGGAAGGTTTGGGGTTAGCCTGGCCGGCCGCACTGACACGCGTCGGCGCAGCCGCAGCGAGGGGCGAGATGACTCATCTTTGGCATGTTTGCTTAAGTACTTACCTGCCAGAATGAGAGTTTAAATAGGGGTCAGCAGATGGCCAAATTTAGGCCAAAGCGCTTTCCTTTCAAAGAATTCGTACACACCGACTAAAGCAATACGATCCATTGCAAAAAATATCTTCCTCTCATACGCTGGTACTGCAGGGGTAATCGCTCCGCACACAAAGCACGTTTAAGAGTAATATCTTTTTCACATTAATCCAAACCAATGTACTTTCAGGAGTCACGACCTTGTTTGAAAATAGCGATATTGATAAGCTCACTTTTGAAGAAATTCCTCTTGATAGAGATTGCTACCTTATGAGCGAAATTTACATGAAGGAATTTGACGAGGCACTGGAAAAGATGCTTAGAGGAGAAGAATGTAGTCCTTACAAAGTAGGCTACGTTAGTCAGGTCTCTGTAAGAAAAATTAACAACGCCTCCTTGGAGCTTTCTTGGTACCCAAACACATATACGAGATTTCACGAAGTTTCAGTTACTCTGCCAAAGGATATGGTCAGGACATCTTTGGATTGTTGGAAATACGATATTAAACCCTACATTTTCGTAGATCATGAGTGGCTTGAACATCTCCACGTACGAGAATATTCTGTATTCGCATTGGTTGATGCAATAGGGGTTAAAAATGCAATTAGGGACAATGCTTTAAGTAAAGAGAAGTTGATTAGTCTAAGAGAGAAAATAGACGAGTTGGCTGAGAGGCACACTGATATATCATTTATTTCGTTTGCTGATAGCTTAATTCTTAAAAGCAACTGGGATGTAGGCTATTTTCACAAAGGGATTAAATGCTCATATAGTCCAGAAATGCTCTTGCATGTTATCAAGGAGATTGATTTAATTTATCAAACCATTCTTGACCTTAAAATTTACGCTGTGCTTACACAAGGAAGCAATGAGTACTTTGGCGAGTCGTTGCTTCATATATCAAAAACTAAGAATCATGTTTGCTTAAACAGTTTGGGCGTCCCTTTTGCAGAACTACTGGCAATTGAGAGCGCTGCAAAAAAAGCTATCAAATCAGGTGAGCATCCTCCTATGCAACTGTACATTGATGAACAGTTTTATCATTCATTGAAGTTTAAATTCGAATTCGAAAAAAGCGCGAAACCTAAAAATGCATATGTAGCCATAATGAAGTCCCATCAACCGAGTTATTTTTACTCTACTTGTGACACGCTAATTGCCAACTTAGACAACAAACCAGATGAAAATTAACGATGTTGACTTAATTTAACTCAGACTTTCACCTCAGATAACGTACAGCGCAAGCTTAAGGCGTTTTTATCGCGAGGCAGCGAAACATATCGGGTCGCAGCTAACGTTTGATTTCCGGATCAGCACAATATGTCGAGTATGTCTTTCAGCGCAATGTAGTATTCACTATATAGCGCTTTTCCCCCAAAGGAGCATTCCTCGAAACCACCTTTACGGACGGTCCCTCTTAGCGCGGTTGTCTATTTAGTCGACGCTTATATGGACGTCTCCTGGAATGCAAGCTTTAGCAGTATGAAATGTCAACGGAGGTTCGCAGTCTTATATACGGCCTGTTTATGCAGGCGTTTTATCCTGCTGGCCCGGATGGCATTCGCGGGCAAGGTTCCTATCTGAAAAGCGGGCTTGATGCCCTGGCCGACTAGCGGATTGTCCTTGCCCCGTTTTACCTGTTGACCCATCACTTTGCTGGTGCCTGCTCTCCTTTACAACGCTGTCATGATCCCTAATCGAATAAGGCTACGCGTGCTTCATGCCGCAACCATTTCATCAGAATTCCATATAGCCTGATCAAAGGCTTTACCTTTGATCAGGACCGCCCAGGCGGTACGTGCAAGCTTGTTGGCCAGGGCCGCGACGACGACGCAGTACGGCCTTCGCAGCAAGAGGGCGGTAACCCACGCCGACCGGCTGCATCGGGCAATGATCGCCCTCGCACCGTGCATTAACAAGGTCCTCACGTACGGGTCTCCACGCTTGGAAATACCCAGTTGCCGGATCTTCCCGCCAGTGCCCGTTTGTCGTGGCGTCAAGCCCAGCCATGCGGCAAATTGCCGGCCGCTACGGAAACCGTGAATGTCGGTGGCAGTGGCAGCCAGGGCGGTTGCTGTCAGTGGACCAATGCCTGGTATGGTTTGCAACGCCTGCATCTGCGGATTCTGTTTGCCTAAGGCGGCCAGACGCCCGTCGATGTGATCGATGTCTTCCTGAAGCTTGTTGATGCGCGTGAGTTGCTCCAGCACGCTTTCGGTAATAACCCCAGGTAGTCTATCGCCGGCTTTAGCCAGCTCGGTCTGAATCTTTTGCAGCAAGGCATGATGCCCTTCTGGGAGCACCACGCCAAACTCGTACAGCAATCCTCTTAGCGCGTTGGTCTGCATGATGCGCATCTTCATCAGTTGAGAACGCATCCGATGCAAGGCGAGGCAGGCTTGTTGCTGCTCACTCTTGACGGGCACTTCCCGGATATGGGGTTG
>NZ_FXUL01000035.1 GCF_900182955.1 Noviherbaspirillum suwonense
TCATCGTCCCACCTCTTCGGCATTGCCTCGGTTTCAAGTCTACGCAATGCGCATAAACGCGTCTGCCTCCAGCCAAAGTTGTGGGTAATTGAAAGCTTTATGCGTCGCTTACGATCATCGCCTACTGAAAGCAGGTATGCGTAACAAGAAAAGATGGTCCGGAGATACTGAGTGCTACCTCTTCAAGGCAAAAGAACTAATCATCGGTTTCCTGGAACAGGAGCTCAAAAAGATTAGGCTTGACCTAAATAGTGACTATTAGCGTGAGTTTGAAGGACTGGCATTTCCACTTCCGCCGAATATGGACGTGGGTAGAGAAAAGGATTTCTCCAACTTACCCCGTGCTGTGATCTGTATCGAAACTGAGGAAAAGTTTCCCTCGATAGCTGCTGCAGCACGCGCTAAGGGTCTGAGCCATGGCAACTTATCTACAGTTCTGGCGGGTACGAGAAGAACGTGTGGCGGTTACCAATGGGTATATTTCGACGATTGGAACAACAAGCCGCTCGCACCGTTGAGAAAGAAAAAAACTAGTGCAAAGGCGGTTCAATGCATCGACACAGGTGTCGTGTACGAAAGCTTAACCACTGCAGCGATTCAGACTGGTACTTCGAACGCCCATATTTCTGCTGTCTGCAAAGGCAAGCGGCAAAGAGCCGGCGGCTACATGTGGGAGTATGTGACTGACATCTAAGCGGTTTTTAAAAACGAATGGGATATAAGTTTATTATCATGCCTATGAGCAGTTGGCAAAGTTTCGCAATGAGGTGCCTTGACTCAGGCACCATGCACAAGGCCCCGGTGTTCCATCTCGATGCGTTCGGCGGTTATGCCAAGCCGTTCGGCATAGCGGCCGTTCATGCCGGCGAATACGTCGTGCACGACTGCACCAATCGCCTGCTGCGGGAGTAGCCTAGTGAACCGATACAGGTCTTTGGCGAGTGCGGCCTCCGAGTTGGATACTGCAAATGAAGCGCCGGCGTCGGTTACAGCCACGCGCATGGCACACAGCGCCCAGAAGCAAGTGGCCCAACACTCGAGCACGTCCTCGGGAAAGCCATTACTATCGTCATCGTCGGACTCCAAGCGCAGGTGCTTGATAAGCGGCGCTCGGCCCCCCACGCGTTCACGGAAGAAATCGTAGAGCAGTCGTCCGATAAGGCGTCGCCAGCTTGCTTCCCCACCAGACGGAAGAACTTGGCGACGATGAACTTGAGCGTTTAAATCCTTGGGCATCAGGTCAGTCTTCTTGCTTCCAGCACCCAATACCACCAGTAGGAATGCGCGGAGCCGAAGCAGGTCGACTACGCTCAGTAAATGCCCAAGCGCCTGTTCGCGTAAGCCGCTGAGGACGGTCTCAACCCCATCGACGATGCTGCGCTGCGTGTCTTGAACGTAGCGCCGTTGACGCTCCAGTTGTCGCTTCGACTCAGTAGTTTGGTCTAATACCAATCCCAAGTTTAACGAACGGGTGGTTAGGCTGAGTGTCTGAGTAAAACAGCATCCTCGTCAGGAGGCAGACATGTTGACTCAGGAAGTCTTGCTGCAATTGCAGAAATACAATTTCGACCTGTTGGCGCGTCAGGAACCGAGTGGACGACGACGCCTTCGCTACATGGCACTGGCCCATATCAAGGACGGCAAGAGTGCCTCTGAAACGGCCGTTGCCTTGCGCGTCACACCTCGCGCAGTGACCCAATGGCTAAAGTGGTTTGTCGATGAAGGTCTGGACCGGGTAGCAGGGATCCCGCATTATTGGAGTCCGCAGCGACTTCCCAAGGCGCAGGAAGAAGCGTTTCGCCAGGCAGTCGAGCAGTTGCAGGACAGGCGCGGTGGTGGCCGCGTGCGCGGCGAGGATATCCGCCAGTTGCTGGCCGAGCAGTTTGACGTGGCGTACACCCTCAACGGTGTCTACGAATTGCTCAAGCGGCTAGATATGGTCTGGATCTCGGCCCGGTCGGTGAGCCCGAACGCCAATCCAGCCAGGCAGGCGGAATTCAAAAAAAAACTTCGCCCAGGAAGTGCAGGCCGCTCTGCCGCCTGATGTGCCTATCGAGCAAGTCGATATCTGGTTTCAGGACGAAATGCGCATCGGTCAGCGCGGCACCCAGACGCGCCTTTGGGCACGCAAAGGCACACGGCCGCGCGTGGTGCGGCAGCAGCAATCGGAGTCGGCTTACATCTTTGGGGCCGTGTGCCCGCAGCGCGATGTGGCGGTTGGTCTGGTGCTGCCCTTTGCAAATACCCAGACTATGGCACTTCACTTGGAAGCAATCAGTCAAGCTGTGCCGCCAGGCCGACATGCTTTATTAATACTTGACCAGGCCGGGTGGCATACAACTTTGAAGCTGCCGCAATTGCCCAATCTATCGTTATTGACGTTGCCAGCGGCATCGCCTGAATTGAATCCGGCCGAGCAGGTCTGGCAACAATTGCGTGATCGTAGTTTGGCCAATCGGTGCTATGACAGCTACGAACAGATCGTCGATGCATGCTGTGACGCCTGGAATAAATTTACACAGATCCCCGGTGCCATTCGTTCACTGTGCTCGCGCAGCTGGGCTTGCTTAACGCCTACGCTCACGAAGACATAACTTGGGATTGGTATAAGTCAGAGGCGCTAACGGAGTTTAACGATAGATCGCCGCACTCCATGGCGGTTGCTCCGTCGGAGGTTTCATCGCCCAAGCTTAAATTCGGAACCTGATTCTCTTCTTCAGGTATTTCGGAAAGGTCCAGTGTCCCGCGTTTGCCGATGAGGGCATTAAGGAAGCTTCTTACCGATTCGTGATGGGTTGAGGCAAGGTGGCTACCCGATGGGTGAGCAAAGCTACTCTCGACGCGTCGACCCGCAACGAATTCCTCATAGGCAAGCACGCGAGAGACAGGCGCCTGGTCGGCGGCAGCATTTCGCTGGGGCGCCTGTTCGGCTGCACTGCGAGGCCCGCGCATCCCGCGCTCGGCTTCGCTAAGCCGTTGAATGACTTCCAGCAGCCACAGTCCCTCGGACGCCTCGTCGTCAAGCAGATCCAACGCGTTCTCGAAGTCGCGACCCGCAGCGCGACGTTGAGTTTGATGAATCGCCTGCTCGACAACCACCACTGCCAGCGATGACTCGAACACGTCTGAGCGAACCTTAGCGAAGTGCGGTGCGACAGTGCCGTCAAAACGATAGATCGCCGGATGTTTCTGGTTTCCGACGGGCGTTAACAAGCCGGCAACCGGTTCTGCGAATTCGACTAGAAGCAGCAGGCTGAGCCCTTCGGTCGCTAGGCTTTTCGGTGGCCACCAGCGCAGCAGATTGCCCGACAGCTCGAACCGTCCTGCCAGCTTGGCCTCGAGATCAGACAGTGGAATGTCATCAGCTGGGCTGAAGCTGGGCAACTCAGTGGCGTCAAGCTTTGCATCGGATGATAGGGTCTTGTCTAGGCCTAGCATTCGAACCGCTTCGCCCGCGGGCAGCTCGCGTGCCAGGCAGGCTTCCTCATTGATACCAGCCTGATCAGGTGTGCCGAGCGCCGCTTCGGTGCAGTTTGCGCTGCCAAATAATACGAAATCATGGTCTGCCGCCTCCGCGATTACGAACTTTGCGTGAACAAACCTGCTCGCGGCACCCGGCGCGTTGCTGACATCAAAGAGCCCTAGTGCGTTCGACCTCGGATGAGCGTGCACTGGATACAAGGCGTTCTGCGGCTGGATGAGCACCGCGGCGCTGACTCCGGCGAAGCGTTCTTGAAGACTATGCAGCGTGCGCAGGTCGTGGTCCCAGACGGACTCGCCACCACGAGACGTTTTACGGCGCGGTCGCCGATAAACTCGACAAAGCGTTGACCGATACCCTTGACGTTGTAGCTAGGGAGGAAGGCCAATCGTGTACCTTCCTGCGACTCGACAACTGTCCCCGCAGACGCCGATGCTTGCAGCCAGGGAGTCCTCTTAAGGGCCCATTCGACCTGGCGACGAGCGACGGAGCCGGGGTCCAAGAATTTAAGGAGATAATCCACAGCGGTGCGCAACAGCGGTGCAGCTTGCATGTCATCCTCAGCCACTTTGACCTCTCCGGCGACTTCGAGATTGCCGGCCAGTCCGGCTACGGTCATATTTGCTGAGCTTACGAGCAGCCTCCCTGACGCTTTGCCCAGTTGTAGCGTCAGCTTTGCGTGAAAGACACCGGCGCAATGCGCACCGACAACTGAGTAGCGGCGCCCGGCGAACTTCGGACGGCGCGCGTCATTTGCTAGAGCCTGCGCAAGCATTCGCGAATCCACTACTATGACATTGTTGTTGCAGCCTGCCTCACGAAGACGTGGCAGCGCTATGCTCTCATAGGCATCGAAGTCAACGCTAAAGGTTGTGACGATGCTGGTGTGGAAACCGCCTGCGGCGAAGTAGTTAAAAAGTTTCATACGGCATCGAGGATGCGCAGACCTGCCGGCGTGGTACCGTTAGCGTTTAACAAGTGGATGTCCTCTAGAAAAGCGATAGCAGAAGACAGTCGGGGATTCGTGAGTACCGGGCCGTCCTTCCGGCGCAGGCGTACCCGCCCGTCATCAGACTCGAGCAAAAAGGTATAGTCGCCCTGCCCCCGGAATTTCTGGGTAGCGACCCACGGGTGACGGTCGAGCACTCGCTGGCGGACAAGACGGACAAGCAGCGACTGCAACGGTTCTCCCGAGTGCTTGTCCAGGAAACGCAGCTCAGTCACGAGTGAGCGCATGAAGTCCCGGTTAGCTAGCACCGTCAGGTCGCGGGCAATTCTCTCGAGCAGCCCGCTGAACCGCTTATGCAGAATGGCCAACAGCACTATGGAAGAACGCGCCGAGTCCTCGTTTGTCATCGCCTCCAGTCTCGCGCTCTGCAACACCGCATGTTGCAGCGACATCTCGCTATTTAAATCCATGTCGGACACCGGGTCGTCAGCAAGTGTCAACGACTCGCACAGGTCCTTCCAGGAGGGAGCGGCGTACATTTCGACCGCCGACAGCAGCCGAGAGCCCGTCCGGGTAACTAGGCTGTCGAACGTCATGCCGGTGGGCGAACTTCCGAGTATGTCGAGAGCGAGCTTGAGGATAGTCTCGTAGCACAGGTGCAGTAGGTCATTTGCCTGGTACACGGCCCAGGCAAATCGCTGCCTGTCCTCCTCTTCCCCGAGCCCTGCAAAGGTGGCAATGGCGTTGCACTGCGACGCATACAAAGACCAGCGAAGTGTCTCGGCTCTGACCGAACTGCCCTTCTCCCTTGCAATCCTGAGCACCAGATGCAAGCTGTGGCTTCTAGAATTCGCTCGGGACTTCTCCCCTTGGGCGCCTGTGAGCAACAGGCTTTCGTAGAGGTCTCGCTCGCGTCCATTAGCTGCGATGCGCGAAGGAAGCATTACGTCTAGCTGAGCCAGGTCGGTTCTGGTGATGGTTCCAACCTGAGTCGCTGCAAGGAAGAGATCGCCGGCTGCTCCAATAGTTGCTTGAAAGGCCTTGGCCAGCGGTTCACCAATGTCGAGCGTGGGCACGGGGACGTCGTGGCCGGGCACGGTCTGGAGGACGCCGATGTCAAGCAGCTGGCTTCCATAGGCTGCACCGTACGCACCGAACTTCTGCTTCAGGTATTGTGGCTCGCCGTCGGCGCGATCCGTGGCCGCATAGAACGTGATGTTGGCTCCGGCTGCATCTAGCTTGCGCGTCGCCCAGTCGACGCCGGCCACCCCTCGTTCGCCACCGACGTGAACGGAGACCAGTGCATACAAGGCTTCGGCGCGTCTCAAGTACAAACACCATCGCTCCACTGAGATGTCGCCCACATCCGATGCATAGCGCAGCGCCAGCCAAGCGTAGAGGCCATAGTATCGAACACGCAGCGTCACATTGCTTATACCAGGTACAAGCTGCTGGTACAGTGCGACGCTGGTCGTTTGCATACCCAATGGGTCGACGCCGCGCTTTTCTGCTTTTGATGTCCACTGCGGATACCCAATGTCGCCACCAGAAGTTGCCATTGTTGTGTTTCCCCCTTGGATCTCTACTTTATACCGACCTTGCCCAAAAGCTTGACACTTGTTCGATGGATACTTGGTTCGCCGCAGCTCATAGATTCTGCGTTACCCTGATAGCTTAAATCCGAAGCACGCTGTTATCTCTTCAGCCGCCTTCCCTGCAAAAAAACAGATGACAGTGCTTGTTCGTACATGCACAAATCATCTCGCCTCAAATCTGTCTGCTCTAGAAGCTTCTTTTCGACCCATCCTGTATACCCTTGACTGCACAAATCCTCTCACCTGAAATTTGTTCCTGTACGGAAGACACTAGTAGCATTCCCGCTACGCTCTCCAGTCGACATAGTTTTCAACTTTTGTAAAAATCCTTCCTTCTAACGAGTGTATGGGAATTTCTTCCAAAGAAAGGTCTTAAGTCATTTTCGTCGCTATTTGAAAACCTAAAAATACTGCGGCCGAAGCCATAAATACAAAGGACGCGATCGAGGAGAACCCTTGGCTTTAACTCGAAACATAAGATTTTCAGGTGAGGAAAAAAGTGCAGCTTTGCCTCGATCGCATGGGAGATTTAGAGCACCGATGCATACCATATTAAATTTTCCCTAGAGAATTAAGTTGAAGTTTGGCTGATTCATAACTGATGCTAAATATTGGATGCCAGCGCTGCCCTCCCCTACTCCTTGAGATTCCACGGTTTATCAAAATCGTCGTGCGCCGAAATAGTCTGATTCAGTGAAATGGATTGACAACTGCTTTTGTCGCTGTGAGGCATGACCAGTATCCAAGACCCCATGGCTACAATAGGTTGGGAGAGCGATCTGATGATCGTTGACTTAAAAAACTGTGAATCACCACAGTTGAAGTGCAATGTGGCTACCGTTGAAATAACAAAGGGCTCTGTGAAATCAAGCGGTGACTAGAGTGCAACTTCTAAGTCCCTGATTTTTAAGGAATCTATAGAATTCAAGACGCCCTGCCCGGGCCAGAATCCATGCATCAAGTGACATGCAATTCATAAGCCATTGATTATAAAGGGTTCTATAGAATGGAGTCGCTGCGATCGTGTGAAAAGTCATGCCCTGGATTCAGCATTGGCAAAAATTCCTGGAGGAACGATGAATGTATCGCATGAAAAGCTTGTTACGATTGCGGGTCATATAATTCGATGCAATATTTCCCATCCAGTGGTGCTTGGGCAAATGCGCGGTTCACTGGGAATGATCCACTGCTTCCAATGACAGCATGTAGTCCATTCCCCGAGAATTCAAAATGCCTGCAAAAATTCCGTTCTCAACAAACACTTCCGCGCAATGAAAGCTTTCGTCGAGTGACTCCAGTAACTCATTCGCCATCCGGTCAGCATGTTTTCGGTTCGCTTCAGCGATGGCATTCCTCGCAATCTAAACGTAGTCCAGATTTTTGGAGAGCATGGAGTTGATGTAGCCCACTCTACATACTTACCGTTCAAGAAATAGATTCGATGCTAGATCGCTTCCACAACGTGTGCGAGACATTTAGAGCTAAGCTTTGCCTGGGCCATAAGCCAGCAGATTTCTTTACTTTCGACGCCAAGCCTTAGCAGCCGTAGTAAGCTCTTAGGGGAGTCGGGTTTTTTGGTCGATAGGGTTCTCTTTTGTATTTCGGCCTGTCGAAATGAACTCTGCAAAGACTGCTTGTCTTTGGTATGTTCTTGTATACGACCCTTCTATGGCTTTGCCACAGGGCGGGTTGTGAATAACTTCAATTAGCCTCAGCATAGTAAGGACCTTACCTGTCATCTGGATCGGAGACAGATAAAACTGCCATTGTGTTCGCGACGTTTTTGTGACTCCGTGAAATAGCCTTTTGCAGTAAGGACTTTCAGTCCACGGTAAACCGTGGCTTTGGAGTGGAACAGAGATTCCGCACGTAAAACGTCGCGTCTCGGAAATATCGCCGTCGTGACATTCTTAAGATCGAGACAGGTGAGGGCGCCAAAAGGGACACGTCTTGCAGTAAGATTTAGATCTTGACACAATGTTGGATCGAATACAGCTGCGCGTGCTTCGATGAGCAGAGCCTTAAGGGGGCGAGCGCGGGCATCAGCCTGTCCCGCCATGGACTAAGGTTTCAAACAACTCCTTTTCGTACAGAAAAGGAGTTGCTAGGCTTGACAGGCACTTATTCCTCGATAGAATCGGACCCGTGTGTATTGGGATCCTGGAAACCGACGCCAATCGGTTCTATCGTTGTCAACTACGGTCTACCTATCATTCAAGAGTCCGCGCTCACAACTTGGGGTTTTGTCTTTTGGGGCTCGTTATAAGTTCGTTTGGACTAGCTCATATCCAACTCCTCAAAACGAGAAAATTAGTAGGGCAGGGGAGGGCCGCTCATCACTTATTTCGGTTCCTTAGCTCGTTCTTCTTTAACGAATTCTGCGAAGCGTTGCGCCCACTTTGCCGATGCTTCTGCATCTGCGAAATCAACAAGCACACGGCCGCCACGGGTTTCGATCTTACAAACAACTGTCTTTCCCTCCTTGATAACGACTGGAACGGACCGAGGCTGTGCAGATGCATCGCGCTTCTTAGTGGCATGAGCAACTGCTTGGGCTTGGGTGAACCGGCTATCAGTGGCCAGCATCTGTACAGCCTCAACGACTAAATCAAAATTCCCATCTGCGACGGCTTGCACCAGTTTCATCGCGGCGTTATATCCAAGAATTTCCGGCCTGGCATCGAGATGCTTCTTGCAGGAGTCAGGTAGTTTTTCAAAGCTAAATAGGGCAGATACCTGCTTATCGTTTAGCCCAGCTTCATCAGCTAGTTCTCGTTGCGTCTTACCAGTCTGTTGTTGCCGTTTTTTGAAGCCAAGATACTTCTCATAGTCGGGTAAGGACGGTTGCAGTAAGTTGGCATAAAAAGCGCTGAGTTCGACGAGGTCTTCCGATGAATCTAGAATCACTGCTTTGATCGTCTTGTGACCCAAATGACGATAGGCGGCGACTCGGTTATTGCCGGATACAACCTCATATTTCCCATTTGAAATAGGTCTAACGGTAATTGCCTGCACAAGAACGTGATTTCGCAGATTTTCAACCAATTCGGAAAACTGTTCGATAGTCAACTTGCGACGGCGACCCTCTACTTCTACAAGGGAATCTAAAGGCAATTCGAGGCCACGTGAGGCTGCTTCAGCCGCATCTCGTTCAGTCTGCTCGAGCCTTGCACGTAAATCGTCAACTTGCTTTTGGGTCGCACCGGACGAGGCTACATTAATCTCTGCTACAGCCAGCTTGCCCCGTAACTCTTCTATTTCCCGTTCTTGATCGGCCAAGAAGGGGAGGGAGGACATCAATTGACCAGGCGCCGTACGTGGCATTCTAGGACCTGTTGCAGGGGTCTCATTTGGGACTCGCGGCTTCGTGCCGATACCAGCGGCTTTCGCGGTCAATCGATCCTTCATACTCATGCCAATTCCTCCTCAGCATTCCAAATTGCAACTAGTTGCTGATCGATTAGTTCAGTAAATCGGTCATACGCTTCGCGAGCACGCTGATAAGTTTTCGCACTACCGTCATACTTTGAAATGTCGTAAACGGTTCCAAATTCGGCTGAGGCGCTCTTCGTGACCGTCGTATCTGGAATCTCGACTGGCAGCACTCGGCCTTCGTATGTTTTCTTAATCCATTCGCGTACAACAGGCGTGGCTGCCTGGGTTGCATCCACTTTTGACAAGACAACATGTATGAAATCGAAGCTTTTTTCCAGCTCCGGAGCAGCCTGTTTCATGCTTGACGCAAGGTCTGAAAATAGAGTCCAGAACTGAGTTGAAGAAGCATAGTCCAGCGCACTCGGTGGTGTTGGCACGATAAGACCATCAGCAGCCATAAATGCATTGATTGTCATGTATGAGAGGGCAGGTGGGGTGTCGATGATGATCGCGTCATACTTTTCAACTAGCGATTCCATACCCTTGTTTAAAACGTTCCAAAACTGAAATTTGCTGTCCTTAGATTGGCGGAAAGGCAGGTAAAACTCTGCGCTGAAAAGGGCGGCGCTTGCTGGAATCAAGTCGATCCCGTCCCAGTAGGTTGGCTGCACCGCGTAATCTAGCGAAGGTTGGTCACCGTATATAAAAGGCAAAACGGTTTGGTCTTCAGTTACTTCACTGTCTGCCAGCATGCCAGTCAAAGCGGTTAGGGATGCCTGGGGATCAAGATCGATAATGAGTACGTTCCGGCCGCAGAGTGAGAGGCCCTGTGCCAACGTCATGGCAGTTGTAGTCTTGCTAACGCCACCCTTAAAGTTGCCGATTGCAATCTTCTTTCCTCTACACCCGTTTCCACGAGGCGTGTATGGACCTACTTTTTTTATCCAGACCCGGGCTTCTTCAAGCGTGAAAAAGCGGCTGCTGCCTTTTCCAGAAAGCGTGCCGGTGGGCAGTTCCAAGTCGCTGCGAGAAGAGAGCAGGTAATTCACACGCTGGCGCTCAATTTTGCATAGTAAAGCGACTTGAGCAGTGGAGTACACGGGCGGGTTTTTCCGGGGATGCGGCGCAAGCATACTTTCTCGAACCTCGATCAGCATGCTACTGGCACGCTCAGCAATCTGTGCAATATCCACAAGGTTTATCTGACTTACAGAATGCGCCTGCTTAGCGGTAATGGATACGACAGGTTGCTGAACTGATTTTTTCGCCCTTACTGCAGAGGTCATAGAGATCTCGTCTATAGAAATTGTTTTGATAAACCGTATTTAGAGAATCCTTCACTTTTCATTAAACTAGCCAAAAAGTGTCGAGTGGCGACAGATTAATTAGGAAACAACAGGAATGCAAGTAAACTTTCCATCCCGACAAAGGACAACCTGACACGAGTTCGGTGAATGTTGGTTGCCATCATCACGCCGGCAGAGCGCATCAGAAACCTCAATAAATAAAGGCGGGGCCTGGCTTGACTCAGCGATTGATCGAGGGTTCCGATTGGCGGTGTGCGCTAGGCAAAGTGATCTATTGCGCTCTGCAGGCGAGTGGACCCAACGCAAAGTGAAGTAAATTGTTCTCGATCATGTCTGTAGGCAAAGAAATAACGAGTCTCGAGGCATTCCGTATAGGCAAAGTGTATAGAATTGTTGGGATAAGTGCGAAAACGACCGATTCTGGCGCGTTTTCCTGGCTGCAGGAGGACAAAAATCTTCACTTTGCCTCTGGTACCAAGGTTCAACCACAGTCTGTACAACGTTTCGGCACAATTTTCTTCACCTTTGCCTCAGAACATTGCTCAGCACGGACAAAAGTCTTCACTTTGCCTCCAGCCCCAATAAAAAGGCTGTGCACGAAATGGACTGCTCGGTGAAAACGTAACAATTCACTTCACCTTGCCTACTAAACCGGAACAATTTTATTCACTTTGCCCATCCAGGGGCATGGGAACGACTGCGATACGTGCCTCATTCGACAAAGATTACACAACAATTTTATTCACCTTGGCTCAAAACCGGACAAATTTGTACACTTTGCCAGCTCTAATGACTAGGGAATCCAGCCATTCCTGTAAATTGACTCGCATCTCTGCTTTGGAACCAATTCTCTTCACTTTGCCTGCCTGCGCGCACAATTTTCTTCACCATGCAGAGTAGGAGGACAAGGAGCTGCACCTTGCGGGACAAAAGGCTTCACCTTGCCCCAACAATAACCATCACTTTGCTAAACAAAAATATTCACTATTCCTGTAAAGGTATTCACTTTGCCAAGGCAAGCCTTTGAATCCTATAGGGTATGTCGCTTCTGTTAGAAGGTTTGTTAGTTCTTTTCTATAAAACCATCCAACAGGTTAACCCCAATACCAATGCAATCAAAAAGTGAAGAAAATTGTTGCGCGCTTCGCTGGCGCGGTGTTCGCACACACGAAACCTGAGCAACAACATAGGAGGCAAAGTGAAGGAAATTGTTTTGACAACATCACTTTTGCCTTGTTACCCTGTGCCACCAAATGCAGAGAGGCTAAAAATGGGCGGCAGTAAGGTGACTACATTGGAGCTGAGCCGCGAGACGACTTCGTCCCAAATGACGCTGGCGATCTATGAAGAACTTTTTCCACTTGGAGTACCGATCTCCGATGCGCCGTCCGAAATAGGCTTTCGTCGCAACAGTCTTTTCCTCGATATTTATGAACTGGGAATCGTCGCGCGCAGAGCGTTGGACGCAGCCTACTTCATCGTGTCTCAGGACCCCAACGTCCAAACCCAATACGACGTGGATCAGAGTTATTTCAAATGGCTGATGAACTACCAGTCCAACAACCGCAAGCACCTTCGTACGGTCATGCGAGACGTGCAGAAGTCTGCAATAGAGGGTGACTCTGCCAGTTCCGATCAGGAAAACTGGGGTTCGATTCCATTGATGGGGCCCGTAGTGATATCCGGGGGCCGGTTAATATTCGAGGTGGATCGCCGTCTTCAAAAACTAATCAAGGACCCGAAGCAGTCGTATTTTCTAAGCTTACGAGTCAGCAACGTATTCACATCGAACTATGCAAGAGCGCTGTACGACCATTTGCTCAACTATGTCGGGCTCGGCATGACGGAATGGATTGACCTGGAAACTGCAAGAGGGTGGTCGGACGCTAAATCAAAGTCGTTTACGGAGTTCAAATATTTCAAGCGTAACGTCCTCGATATTGCTACAAGGCAGATCAACGAACTTTCTAACATCGAGGTCAGCTACACGACGAACAATCTTCCGGGAACGAAAAAGATCGGACATATTCGATTCACGGTAAGGCAAAAGGCGGAGAACGTGCTCCAACTCGCGATGCTCGGATCCAAGGAAATGTACGAAACCCTGCGCAATGAATTCGGCCTGAGCCCGGCCAATTTTGAAGAGATCATGGAAAACCGCGTGATGTGGACCGATGAATGGCTGCACCAAGCCATGGAATTTACCCGCTTCTGTATTTCAAAAGGCAAGGTGACTAAGAGCGTCTCTGGTTTCCTGATGAAAGCAATCCGCGACAATCTCCGGGTCTCCTCAGCGGAGCGCGAAGTGGCCGCCCAACTGATAGCCAAAGAGGACAGGGAACAGGCCGCTCAGCAAAGCAAGGCGCGACAGGCTCAGGCCGTAGATGCATCGATCGCTGCTGCAGTCGCGCGCAAGGAAGATGAAGTTTCCGCTGAAATCAAGTCTGGGCTGAATGCATTTGACCAGCTCGACGCGAATGACAGGGAAGAATACCTGCGCCAGTTCCGCCGCAGCCGAGAAGCGAAGCTAACCGCCAAGCCCGCTAAGGTCGACCTGGAAATGTTAACCGAAACATCGTTAAGGCAGAACCAGCTGCTGGCTAAGGTCTTCGGCCAGTACATCTATCGCAAGCTGCGCGTCAACGAAGGTGCACAGCTAGTTTGAATCGTTTCCTGAGGGGGAACGTTGCACAGAAGCTGGAAAGACTACGCTCCACACTGTCATCACTCGACTGGCATCGGAACAAAAAAGCCAAAAAATCGGCGTAGAATTGCTTTTTTGCGGTAGCTTTTTCGGTCTCACTGGTCCTGAAAGGAGCGAATATGCAAGGCTCGAAAAGAACCAACATGTCGTCTGATGACGATTATGACCTCACGCCTACTGCCACGAGGGAAGTTTTTGAAGCAGAAGTCGCTCCCCCCTCCTGGAGGGTGGACACGCTAGTGGAACAGGTCGATCAGATGGTGGCGAAGTTTGGCAATCCTGAAGGATTCGATTCAAAAAGATGGGTAGACCAGTGGCTGAACCGCTATGTGCCTGCTCTTGGGGCGACACCGAATAGTCTCCTTGATACTGATGAAGGCCTCGCACAGGTGCAAAACGTATTGGCCATGTCTTGGAGCGGAGCCTACGCTTGAGCGTCACTGTCTGGCGCAACGCAGTGGAAGCCGCAAGCTATCCAGCTATCGATCTAAGTGGCACCGGCGCAAAAATAACCGGCGGACGCTGGAATCACCCTGGAGTGGCCATCGTTTATTGTTCAACGAACATTGCGATTACTGTTCTGGAAACGTTGAATGCCATCAAAAACGGCGAACTACCGTTCAACCGATATCTCGTCGCAGTCGACATTCCCGATGACCTTTGGAGTTCAGCGGTGGATGGCTTTTCAACACCTATCGGCGGTTGGGATGCAATTCCTCATGGGTTTAGTAGCAAAAAACTAGGGACGGACTGGGCAAACTCGTCTTTATCTGCTGTGCTGAAGGTTCCGTCGATATATGTGCCGGAGGAAGTAAATGTCTTGATCAATCCGCTGCACCCAGACGCATATCGGATCACCGCGCGCGCGGTTCGCCGGTGGATATACGACCCCCGCCTCTTTGCCTAAAAGGAGGGTCTTAGAACGCCGCTAGGTCTCCCAGCTTTTCCACTTCCCGGCTACGCTTGTCTTTCTCCGTGGTGACGTAAATGGAAGTCGTTGTAAGGGATGCATGGCCAAGCAAGTCGCGGATGGTTTCGAGTGCCATGCCGTTGTGGATACCGTGGGTCGCAAAGGTATGCCGAAGCCAGTGTGTTGATGCCCGGCGCAGTTTGTGCGCCGTCTCCGGCTCTGCGCTTGCCACTGAATCTGCCACCTCAGCAAAAAAGCTTTTCAGCACCTTATAGAGTCGGGAGGAAGTTAGTCGCATAGACTTCGGTCTTCTCTCGTCGTCTGACAAATCGCTAGCAGCTTGAAACGCTGGTGAGGGCGCTGCTGGAGGATTATCTGGTAGTTTGAAAGAGGCAATCAAAGGTTCTTTCTCTGGTGCGGCTGCGAATGTTTCATATCCGCGAAGCCTAAAATAATCCCGAATCTCGGCAACTACGTGTGGGTTGAGTTGTACGAACCTGGTCTTTTCGCCCTTACCCACTACATGAAGTTCCCACTGCGTCGTTGTCTCACCGGCCCTGGTGAACGGCTTCAAGTGTTCACGACGGAGTGATGCCAGTTCAGACAACCGGCAGCCACTGCTATATGCCAACGCGAGTACAAACCGAAGTCGATAATAGCGCTGGTCATGCTCCATTTCTCCAAGGTACTTCTTAACCAATTTCCATTCTGCGACGGTTAGGGCACGGGAAGCATCGACGCCATTCGTAGCGCGCTCTGCAAGATGTGGCATCGCCTTGAATGGATTTACATGCAGGTAGTTCTGTTCCGTGAGCCATTGCATCAGGCCTTGCAGGATCACAAGGGCGGTTTTTTGTGAGCTTGCCGACAGCGGTCCTTCAAACGGGCGCCAATGGGAGGAAAAACGATCAATAGAGCGTTGACCCAGCCATCGATCTTGGGGAATGCGGAAGTACTGAGACCAGAATTCCGGTGTCTCTCGCCCTATGTACCAAAGAAAGTTGCGGTAAGAGATGCAATCTTCAACGGTCAGCGAACTGATCGGTTTGCCGACCTCCACGATGGCCCAAAGCAGAAACCGTTCGGCTTCCTTGCGGTAGGACCTGTGGCTATGGCCGCCAGGTTTGAGCCGCGCAAGCCATGTCTGAATGGCTTCCAGATCGTTGCGAGCGGACAGCGCAGGGCGGTCGCCGCGGTTAGAGCCGAACGCGCCGCTCAGGTCATGCGGTACGAACAGATTTTCCATCGGCACGATACCGGTTCGGAGCGCCGTCGGAACCAGCATGGCGGCTGTCATTTCCTTACGAGGCATGATTCCACGTGCTGATAACTGCTCGCCAAGGGATTCGGCGGTCTCTGGCAGCATAAGCCAGTCCACGATCTGTTTCGCGGCCTTGATACCGACGCGTGGCACCTTGTTGTACCAGCGAAAACCATACCGATTGATCGTCGTCACTAGCTGGCCAAGTGTCTGGATCCCGGCTGCCATCAGCCTGTCTGAGATCACCGGGTCCAACCATCCTTCGACACCATCGCAGAGATGGGGATCTGCGTCCGTCAGTTCCTCCAACCGTTTGAGCATTTCGAGCTGCTTGCGGCGAAGGCGGTCGTTGCGCTGGGTACGCCGTTGGGCTCGCTTGTCCGTATTGCCGTATTCGCCATGGAAAAGCTCGATCAGCTCATTCTCGGTGAACATTTCGTACGGGTCGCGTTCTTCCCGAAATTCCTCCAGGCTTGGCGTGCTGGGCGCATAGGTAATGCGCAAGGCCTCCGGCGACACACGCAGCAACTTGGGCGCTGAGGTATTTCCAGTCCGACGCGCAGTGACGCTCAACTGGTCGCGGATCCACCAGACCATCGATTTAGCTACCCGCAGGTCCATCTCGGCATTGGAATCATCCGGGGTAGTTTCCAGATAACAACGGGCGAGTGTGCGCACGTCCAATCCGTCCAGATAGCCCCTGTAAAAGGCGAAGTGATGCCGGCCGAGCTGAATGAGGACGGTGCCACGTTCGATCCATGCTGCTGCCATAAATGGCTCCTACTGCAAAAAAAAACGGGAAAATATTCCGACAACACGAAAAAGTTATTCTTGCCCGCCGGTTAAAGGAGGGGCATCCAACGACCCGGGCAGATCGTCGTGACGGCGTCGAAGAACTGCGTCGCGCCGGCCAGTTTCTGCCTTGCCACCCGCTTTGAGGTGCGCCCGTACATAATCAGGAATTGCCTCTGGATGGTCGCGCGCTAACTAATTCCCTGGCGTGATCTTAGGACACAATTGAAAAATGTTATCAGATTATTAATTGACATCGTGGTGGCCAGCTTCTGCCAACGCAATTTCCACTCGGCATCGCAAAATTCGATGCATCCGGACCGGGAGCATACCGGGCAGGACGTTCCCAGGTGCAAATGCACGCCACTCTCTACACAGCACATACGGCACCAGTAATAGATTTTTCGTTCGCTGTGTTGATTTCGTCCGGCGTCATTGTGACTCCTGCAACCGGTTTTCAGCATCGAGGACGGACAGATCAGTGTCCGGCTGCTTCATGCGCGTAGGGTTGTGCCGGCCAAACGCCTGAAAGTCCATGATGCGCTGCTGCACCGCCGCGACGTGCTCCGGGTTGTCACACACACCAGCGTAAAAGTGAAGGGCAGACAGGGCCTTTCTGTCCCTCGCACGGAATATGAAAATCGGTTCATCCTTGGGAATCGGTGTGTTTGAAGCGCGGTTATAGAGGCAGCCACCTCGAATCCCGTATTTCGGCTCCTGGCTCGCCGGCATACCGGTCTCACTCACGGTAGCACCGTCCCGCACCGCAGATAGCTGGCCGATCAACCCGGTAATTGCTGTTTCCAGCGCGACCGCGTCTGGGTCCTTCGATATGTGTTCCGACCACTCCCGATCCGCTAGCATCTGTGCTATGGATTGCACGGCTGTCCGCAAGCCAGCTTCCTGCACAGACTCAGTTGCATCCAATGGAGCCGTGGACGCCGACTGTGTCGACACGAGTTTCACCATTGGCTGCCCCGCCGCGTTGCCATCGATTACGGTCAGTGATTCCACCACCCCGGAAACACCGCGCGCGGCGTCAAGTACCAATATGCCGATGGATTTCTGGCGCTTGGTCGCGGCAGGACCCGGAGTTGTTCTTGCTGCAACCAGTTCTTCGTATCGGCGGTCTGCCAGGCGGAGGCTATGACGCAGCGTGGCACACTCAAGTTCCAGATCCTGCAGCCGGCGCGCGCTATCTGGCGCTTTTAAGGTCACTTCCTCGTTGTACGCCGTACATGCTTCCACCCCTGCAGCGATTGCCGGGCGCAAAAATGCGGCAACGATTTCGGCTTGGCGCTTAACCGGCACACCGTCTTTCACAGCAACTAGCGTAATCCCGTCGAGATTTGGTAAAGGGTTGCTCATAGTGTCTTCACGAAAAGATTGTCTTTTTGATATCTAGTTGATTGATAGTCCGAACGGAGTTTCCCTATGAAACACGGCGCTGTAGAGCCCGTACGAACCCCATCATGCCTGAAAGATAGCATGGTGCAAGGTAAGGCTGTAGATCGAAGTGGCGATTTAGCGACGATAAATAGCTAGGACGATAATAGGGATTATCATCCTAGCGTTTGTGCTCCAAGGAAGGTTGTCAATAAACAACCTGCATTCGTTATCAACAATCTTTGGGAAAAAGTTATTAACCTACGGGGTCGTCCGCCTATGGGCGAGCGTCTCCTCCCGCTCGCTGCGTCGCAAGTCTCGAGCGGTCGAGAGGAAAGTGGGACCGCGATGAAGTTATCGCGGGATAACCAGTAACGGACTTAACCTACAGCGGCAATGGCGTCCTGTAGAAGGGCGTATTCGGCCTCTCGGCCGGTCATTCCGCCATAACGGCGAAGCTGCACGTTTCTATACCAGCGGCTGGGGTGAGTAAGCAGCGCTATTGGAACTTCGACATCACTGATTCGCACCTTTGCGAAAAACGCACGGCCAGAATCGTCAATCGGCTTATGCTTTCCTAAGCTCCATTCTTTCAGTTCGGGCGTACACGCTGACAGGACCACTGCCGCTCGCAGACCCAACACTAGAATCAGCTTAGGTCGTAAGACGGATATTTGTAGTGACAAAAATTCCTGCGAACGTTGCATAAACTCCAGATTGCCGCGATGGTAGCCAGGATTTGGACCCTCGCTCGATCCATACGCGCGCAGCCCCATAACCGCGTTGGTAAAAAAACATCTGCACAGGTCCAAGCCGGTAGTAGAGGCAAGTGCGCGGAAATTGACCCACGTCTTGCTGTCGATATCCCGCGACTGTCCAGCGAGCATGTCGGCGTGTTCAGCAAATGTCGAAAAATCTTGCCCAATTACCATTATGTCCGGGGAAGTTGTTGCAGACGACTCTTGCCACAGTCCGGCCCCACCTGGGAAGAATGCAGTGCCGTCAACCAGTGTAGGTACTGGCAGGAGTTCAGCTGGCCATGGCGCCAATGTAGCCAGCTTGTTGAAAAGGTAAGCCGCGATCTGGTTGCGATGTAGAGACTGGTGCATGTATCAAGAATGGTAAAAGTAAGCGGATTCCATAGGCCAGACTTCAACATGGCGTATTAGTTGTTTTTTGACATGATACTATTTGGAAAGAGTTTATACATTGCCTGATGCACACTTGAGCCCATGAATCTGAACCCCAATTTTTTTGCAGCAGTTCTACGGCTATTTGTAATTTGCTCCACGTGACTCTCACCACCGCTGTAGGTAATTTGGAAAACGTAGTCGAAGGTTAATAAAGCACACAAACATAATAAATCGCTAAGCTGATATATGGGGTTATCAGTCGCTCATTTATGGTTTAGCGAATCAAGGAAGTGCTGTGAGGTCGTCTGTTATCAACAATCTATGGAAAAATTTATCAACATTCTGCGTTGAACACCTATGGGCTGCCTTCGCATGCCGCTCCCTGGTAGGCCAGTCCCCGAGGCTGCGATAATCGCCGCTTGAAACCGAGAATGTTGATAATTTTTCCTTCATCATTCTCGGGATAACAAATCCTGCGTTCATAAAATCAATCACTTGTCGCGCTCAGTCTTACGCAATTTGTCGAAGCCGGACGGAGGTCTACGAGTTACTCAAAAGCTGCTACCAAAGAAGGCACGGTCTTTACTTGACAGATATTAGCAGCGGGCAGATGCAGCAAGGATCTATAAAGGTGAGGTTTTACGTGAACTGCTTCGGCATATAGAAAAAGCGTAGCCTTGGCCATTTCCAACCAGCGCCCGGTTACCATGGACGAGCGCGGCATCACGTTCCACTGGAAGGATTACCGTACCAGCGGAGGGACGTGTTACAAGGCCATGACGCTGGGTGTGCACGAGTTCATGCGCCGGTTCCTGCTGCATGTCCTGCCCGGCGGCTTTCACCGCATCCGTCACTACGGGCTGTTTGCCAATGCCGGGCGCCGGGCGAACCTTGTGCGCATACGTGCGTTGCTGGTGTGTAGCGCCCGAGGCCGGGGGAAGCGCCGCAGGCGGGGTCGGTTGAATCAATCCAGCCGACATTCGTATGCCAGTGTTGTGGTGCGGCGATGCACATCATTGAGACCTTCGTGCGCCTCCAATCAATCCGTGCTCCGCCGAGATCACTAGGCCCGGCATGTCTCGAGGCCGCTTTCCGTGTTCAACCCACTCGCCGCTTCTTTATCGGTTGCCGTCGATAGGGCAAGGCATTGCCTTGCGCCGCAAAAACACCGCTTCCGGCCACCTCCAGCGCCAAATAATGTAGCGGAGTCATGCAGCCACCGAGCATAGATGTGATCGCGTGATGCGATGTGCTTCCCGGATTGCCGCGCTGAGCCCGACTCCTCACATCCAAATCCCATAACGATCGTCGCTGCCCGACCGTGCCGGAGCATTCCACGGTTTCCTGCTTTGAGGCTTGTACGACGCCTGCCCATGGGCTTCGCAGTACCACGTCTGCCCTACGGTAAGGGCACACATGGTACAACCCTTAAGAATTGTCGACGCTCAGCCCCCCGATCAGTTGGCCGCTTCAGGCAGGTTTCGGCGGTTGCAGTCGCCGTCCTCAATGCTTGCTCTCTCTGAAGCAGACATTCATGACCGTCAAGTCCATACGAAGGAATTTTGCTTGTAGATTTATAGCACTTGGTGCTATAAAGCATATACTTTTTGACGATTTTTCAGTAAGGTGGAATCGATGAGGAAAACAAGGTCTCCCATCATCGACGCTGTTCGTGATACGGCTAAAGGGCTAGGCAACGCGGGCAGGCCTGATCAGGTCACGCTGCGCGAGCTGGATCCGCTTTGGCTGCCGACAGTAGGGCCGTTGCAACCCGCCGAAATTAGGCGCATCCGCGAAAGTGCGCATGTCAGTCAGGCCGTGTTCGCACGCCTGCTCAACACTAGCCTATCGACTGTTCAGAAATGGGAGATTGGCCAGAAGAGGCCCGCGGGCACAGCACTCAAGTTGCTGCATCTGGTTCAGAAGCGCGGCCTGGAAGTCGTCGCGTGAATGCGGTGGTGTTCCAAAGTCCGGTCTGGCGGCAAACGCACAGGTCCGCCGGTAGTTATGGAATCCAGCCATGTCGGTGTGTTAACACCGATCCGACGGCTGGCACTAGAGGGTGATATCGCATGAATGCCGATATTCTGAAGAGAGTAGTAAGAGCCATCGCCGATGGTTCGCAAACGGATCTGGACCGACTGGCCGTCAAGATTGTTGAAGCCGAGCGCAAGACGGGGCACGCCCGGCTTGCCGAACAGCTCGAAGGGATTATCAACCAGCCCAAGGCCAAGCGGCCAGCCGTGCCGCCGTCAGCGCCCGCCATCGACCGCACGCTCAAAGAGCTTCCGATGAGTCGGCGTCATGGCGAGACCCTCGCAACGCTCATATCACACGATCAGCTTGAGCATCATATGGTGCTGCCCGAAGCGGTCGAGCAGCGTTTCGCCCGCATCGAAGCAGAATATGCGGCCCGCGACCGGCTGCGTACCTTCGGACTCAAGCCGCGCAAGACAGTGTTGCTCTACGGCCCGCCGGGCTGCGGCAAGTCGTTGGGTGCCAAGCGGCTGGCTTGGAATACCGGCTTGCCACTAATGAAGGTGCGCTTCGATGTGCTTATATCTTCCTTTTTCGGGGAGTCGGCCCAGAACCTCCGATCCATCTTCAGCAGCGCTCGGGAGAAGCCTTGCGTGTTGCTGCTTGACGAATGCGACTTCATTGCACGGTCGCGTACTGCCTCCAAGGATATTGGCGAAGTGTCCCGCATAGTGAACACGCTGCTGCAGCTTATGGAAGAATACGACGCGCCTGGATTGTTAGTGGCGACGACGAATCTCGAGTCCGCGCTAGACCCTGCGCTGTTCAGGCGCTTTGACGATGTTTTCTCCATCCCCCTGCCTGGTGAGACTGAAATTGAGAAGCTGTTGAAGATCACCCTGTCCAGCGTGCGGATGGATAGGACCGTCGCCTGGGAGCCATTGGTCGCCAAGCTCCAAGGCTCATCGGCCGCGATGGTAGTGAAGGCGGCGCAGGACGCTGCGAAAGCCGCAGTGCTAGCCGGCCGTGAGTCCTTGTCGCAAGACAAGCTACTGAAGGCCGTCGAGGAGCTGCAGCGGCACGATTCGGCACAAAGGGCGTAATCGATGCCGGGAGCACACAAATTTGACCACCTTCCACTGCTCCTGCGCTACCAAGGCAAGGCGCGCCTGCGCGGAGGTGGTGATCCGTCGCCGCAAACACTAGCTAACAAAGGCGCGCAGCGCCAAACGCACAGCGTTGCCTTGGACACCGCAGCCCAAGCGCTCAGTGCGAACTGGCAAGCGCGCCGGGCACAACGTCAGGCGACCGGGCAGGTCTTGCCAGCCATCCCTGCAGGCATTCCCATCTTGCTGCAGATCGACACCGGGCTTGATCTGGACGCCCTGCGCGCCAAGTTCCAATTCGAGATCGTTGCAGAGCAGGAAGAGGGCTATGTGATCGTCGCGTCGAAAGACATTCAGCTCACGGCATTCCGCGCCATGGTCCAGGGTTTTGCCATCACGGCACATGGTTCGGCCACTATCGCCGAGGTCCACACGCTATTCGATGACCCCAACCAGACAGACCGGCTGGGCCGCATCCTATCCGAACATCTCATGGCGTCATGGGGTAACATCGTCGAAGACCAGCTCTACATCGTCGACATCGGCATCGCCTGCGCCGGCACCCAGGAGATTCCACCGCGGCCGATCCGCGGCACTCGCGCGACGGACGCCGAGTGGGCTGCAAAAGAGTTCAATTGGTCGGAAAGGCGGACCCGCGCCTACAACGAGTGGGATGACGTCAAGATCGAACGCGAGACTTCCATTCAGAAGTTCGCCGAGTTCTACCAAGCGGAAATCCTCCATCTTACGGACAGCGCTGACTTCGATGCGGGCGTTCTGCCGGATAGCTTCACGGTCCGACTAAAGATCTTGGGAAAAGGGCTGAAGGACTTTGTTCTCAACTACCCCTACATCTTCGAGGTCGTCGAGCCGGAAGATATCGCGCTGCCCCAAAATCAGGGCCAACAAGGCGTGCAAGCAGCGCCAGCAGTGATGCCTCTCTCGCCCGATGACGACGCGCCTTCCGTATGTATCATCGACAGTGGTATTCAAGAAGCGCATGTCCTGCTTCAGCCCGGCATCGACCAAGCCACATCTCATTGCTTCCTGCCAGGCGAGGCCGCGACGGCTGTTGCGGATGAAGTAGCGCCAGGCGGGCACGGCACGCGCGTCGCCGGCGCCGTGCTGTACGGCGAGGACGTGCCAGCAGGTGGTGCACCGCAACTGCCATTCTGGATTCAGAACGCACGCGTGCTCGACGCTCAGAATGCGATGCCGGTCGAACTGTTCCCGCCCGAAGCATTGCGCAGGTCCGTCGAACGGTTCAACGACAGCCCGCGTAAGACCCGCATTTTCAATCACTCAATCAATAGTCGCAGCTACTGCCGCACCCGCTATATGTCCTCTTGGGCGGCAGAGATTGACCAGCTGTGCAATGAGCGTGACGTTCTCATTGTGCAAAGCGCCGGAAACCTGCCGCTGCAAGGAGTGCCGCCGTTCCTGGGCATCGCCGACCACCTCAACGCCGGCCGGGCCTATCCCTCCTACCTCGAAGAAAATGCGGCACGCATCGCCAATCCTGGGCAGAGTTTGCAGGCACTGACCGTCGGCTCGATCGCCTACGATGCCGCTGAGCTGGGCGCCTGGCGGACTTTCGCCAAGCATGCTGCAAGCCCCTCGGCGTTCTCGCGGTCGGGCCCCGGCATATGGAACGTAATTAAGCCTGAAGTCGTGGAGTACGGTGGCGACGCCGTTCGCACGAACAACGAGCCGCCGGACATTCAGGCTGGGGGCGTCGTCCCCGCCGCTTGCCCCAACTTGGTCCGCTCAACGCTTCATGGGCCCGGGCCAGCAGCCGATCGCGACACCGCCGGCACCTCCTATGCCGCCCCTAAGGTCGCCCGCATTGCAGCTCAGGTGCAGCGCGTCCTTCCCGCAGAGCCAGCGCTGTTGTACCGCGCCCTCGTTGTGCAATCAGCGCAATGGCCGGAGTGGGCAGAAGACTTGCTTTCACGTTTGCGCAATCCGCCGCCGGGCATGACGTTCGCGGAAAAGCAGGCCCTGTTCGCTGCTGCGTCGAGCGCGTTCCGTTGCCTAGGCTTCGGCGTGCCGGACGAAGCGCGTGCGACCACAAACACGGACCATCGAACGACTCTCATTACGAGTGGCGACACCGGAATCCATGCCGGCGAATGCCACGTCTACCAGGTGCCGATCCCGGCCGAGCTGCGACAGCAAGCCGATGAATTCGACATCCGCATCGACGTGACCCTGTCTTACGTCGCTCAACCCAGGCGCACTCGACGCAATCTGCGCCGCTACCTCTCGACGTGGGTCGATTGGAAGGCCAGCAAGCTGGGTGAGGGGCTCCATGACTTCCGTGTGCGCGCGATGAAAGATGTGTCAAATGGCGCGGCGCCGCTGCCTGGCTCTACGCTGCCCTGGGTGCTGCATGAAAAACCGCAGGACGGCTTGATCCGCGACTTTAAGCGCAACAGCGGAACGGTGCAGAAGGACTGGGCGGTCGTTCGCTCGAACAGCTTGCCCGACCACTTCTGCATCGCCGTGGTGGGCCATCAAGGCTGGAGCCATGACCCGGACTCAACGGCGCGCTATGTGCTAGCGGTGACCTTTGAAATCCTAGGCGGCGAAATTATAATTTACGGCCCGCTGCGCACCGCGATCGCCGAGCTTCAGGCTCAGACCGAAGTCGAGCTCGAGGCCGAAGTGGAAGTCGATGCTACCGAATGATGCACGGGCACAAACCAAAAATGGGAGATAGAGTTGGTTGACTTCAAAAAGCGGCTGGCTGGCAAGAGGGCAGAGCGTCCGACCGATCCGCTCAAGCTGTATGACACGCTGGACCGTGCGCATGACAAAGGGCCATTGCGTCCCGCCCAAGCTGCAGTGCTGAAGGATTGGTTCGCGAACCATCATGAACAAAAAGACGTGATCGTCAAGCTGCACACGGGACAGGGAAAGACTCTGATCGGCCTGCTGCTGCTTCAGTCCCAGCTCAACAGCGGCAAAGGTCCGGCCCTGTACCTGTGCCCGGACAACTTCCTGATCGAGCAGACGATCGAGCAGGCCAAGCAATTCGGCATCGCCACCTGCCAGGCCGATCCCGAACTCCCCGATGACTTTTTGAACGGCGA
The DNA here is from genome assembly GCF_900182955.1 of Noviherbaspirillum suwonense. Taxonomy (GTDB): domain Bacteria; phylum Pseudomonadota; class Gammaproteobacteria; order Burkholderiales; family Burkholderiaceae_D; genus Noviherbaspirillum_A; species Noviherbaspirillum_A suwonense. Next base: position 25,072 of record NZ_FXUL01000035.1, read on the forward strand.
GAAGATTCTGGTTACGTCGGTTCAGAAACTGTTCAACGGGCTCACCAAGTTCGGGCTGTATCACAAGTCGGTTGCTGTAGGCGCGCTGCTCATGGACGACGCACATGCCTGCGCCGACACGATTCGTGAGGCCTGCCGGATTCGCATCCCGAAGGAGGAACCTGCCTACGACGCCATCAAGACGCTCTTCACCAGCGACCTGGAACAACAGGGTGTCGGTACCTTTGCGGATGTCAGCAACGGCAAGCGTGACGCGCTGCTCCAAGTGCCCTACTGGGCTTGGATCGAGCGCGCGTCCGATGTTGCCAACATCCTCGCCACGCACACAGAGCGCAAGTCGATTAAGTTCGCCTGGCCGCTGCTCAAAGACATCTTGGAATCCTGTCAGTGCGTCGTGTCCGGTGTGGCCATTGAGATCGAGCCGCGCATTCCGCCGCTAACGGCCTTCGGCAGCTATGCTAGCGCAGCGCACCGCATCTTTATGTCGGCCACGGTGACCGATGACGCCTTCCTCATCAAAGGGCTCCAGCTCAAGCCGGAAACCATCCTTCATCCCTTGACTTACGCCAAGGAAAGCTGGTCGGGCGAGAAGATGGTGCTGCTACCCTCGCTGATTCATGAAGAGCTGGATCGCGAGCGGATCGTGAGCGGCTACGCTGCGCCCAAGCCCAAACGCCAGCACGGCGTAGTCGCGTTGGCGACGGCGTTCGCCAAGGTGAAAGACTGGCAGTCGTATGGCGCCATAATTGCGGACAAAGACTCCGTAAGTGAGGTCATCGAGGGCCTGCGCGAAGGCGAATACGAAAAGACCATCGTCCTCGTTAATCGCTACGACGGGATCGATCTGCCCGACGACACCTGCCGCGTCCTGATTTTCGACGGCAAGCCGTATTCAGAAAGCCTAGTCGATCTATATGAAGAGGCTTGCCGGCCTGACAGCGTGGCCACGCTGATGCGTACGGTGCGCACTGTCGAACAGGGCATGGGCCGCAGTGTACGTGGCGAGAAGGACTATTCGGTGGTCGTCATCATCGGCGCCGATCTGACACGACTCGTTCGCGACAAGGCATCGCGGACTTTTCTTTCGCCGCAGATGTCCAGGCAAATCGAGATAGGCCTGGAAATCGCCGAGATGGCGAAGCAGGACATCGATAGCGGCGACACGCCGACAGCTGCCTTCCATGCATTGGTTCGCCAATGCCTCCAGCGCGATGAAGACTGGAAAGCCTTTTACGTCGAGCAAATGGAGAAGGTCAAGCCGTCCGGCGCCAACGAGAAGGTTTTGCGCATGTACGCGACCGAGCTGTCGGCCGAACGGAGCTATCTCGATGGCGACTACGCCAGCGCGGCCGACATGTTGCAGAAGATACTCGACCAGAAGCTGGTCGACAAGCAGGACCAAGGCTGGTATCTGCAGGAAATCGCGCGCTACCAGTACCGAGGCAACCGGACCGAATCGCGGCGTCTGCAGCTCGCAGCCCACAAGGCCAACCGCCTGCTTTTAAAGCCGCCTGAGGGAGTCACCGTCGCGAAGCTGACGGTAGTGAGCCAAGGCCGAATCGAACGCATCGCTGCCTGGGTCGGCAAGTTCGACAACTATGAGCAGCTAGACATTGCCCTATCCGAAATCCTTGGGCGATTGGCTTTCGGTGTCAAGGCGGACAAGTTCGAGCAGGCCCTGGACGAGATCAGCAGGGCCATCGGCTTTGCAGGCGAACGGCCGGACAAGGAATGGAAGGAAGGACCCGACAACCTCTGGGCTCTAGATGACTCTCAATACATCCTGTGGGAATGCAAGGACGAGGTCGAGATCAGCCGCGCGGAGATCAACAAGCGCGAGGCGGAACAGATGAATCGATCCAGCGCCTGGTTCACCAAGCACTACCCCGGCATGCAGGTGAAGCACATCATCATCCACCCTACCAACACCGTCGCTAGCGCGGCATCGTTCACCCACGATGTCGAGGCGATGCGCGAGCGGGAACTGAAGCAGTTCGTTAAGCGGCTGCGCGACTTTTTCAAGAGCTTTGAGTGGCTGAATTTCCGCGACCTGTCAGTCCCGTACATCCAGAAGCTGGTCAACCAGCATGGTCTCGATGTGCAAACTTTGTTGTCGCAGTCTACAAAGAAGTTGAGAAATCTTAAATAGTCGCCTTCTGCGCGAATGCACCCGCGGGGAAATGTGACTTCCAACTGGCCGGAGTATGGCCGAAACACATTGGCGCGATCGGCTCAATTCGCTGCATAGCGAAAATTGTCATCTGCCGTATGGATGACCGCTTTGGGTTGGATTTCCCCTGTTTGACTGTGGTAACAGCCGGCAAAAACCAGAGAACTACACACACAAAGCTATCGTCGTCAGTTGACCTCTGTGGCAGCCAGCTTCGCGTCAAGGTATCTGGCCACCGCCTCGGGTGTATTCCATCAGTGATTTCTAGCACATAGTGCCGCGAGCTCAGCCCCAGTCGAAAACCCGTCGAGAGAAGAGGGCGGCTCGGCGACAGGACGATCGAGACGTAAATTCATAATGCCAGTTTACCCGAGCATGACTAGTATTGTAATAAGAAGAGTTATCGAAATAGCTGTCGCGCCGGCATCAAAAAATCCGGGCTTGCACTCATTGCAAAAAGTCCGGGTTTGTGGCCATGCGCTCATGCGCCTTGATCATCTGGTTGATCAGATTGGCGAGGGCAGTGTTGACCTCATCTCGGCGATCCTTGTCCAGCCGCTTCGCATTTATTCTAGGTTCCATGTCTCCACCTCAAAGCGTCATGTCTTCCAGTGCGGCCGCATGCCAGTGCACTTCCATAGCCAGCACGCGCTCCGGCGTGAATAGCGTCACGACTGCAAGCATAGTTTCGTACAATTCTATTTAAGGGGGTACGCAACCGGTCGTTTTTGCACATATCATTTTATTTTTAAAAAATAGTGACCGCAGGAATTAATTGTCTCGGAATTTGTTCTGTTTCTCTCTGCAACGATCATGCTTGCTTTCTGTCTATAATCGTCTCTGTCCCAAGTCGCGGCTGTTACTGAGTAACTCGAATATGATCAATTACGAAAATGTTATTAGTAGCAGCCATGACGAGGTCAACGAAATATCGGACTGGAAGGCACTGCATCGCCTTAGCACAGCACTACTGAAAGCTGACACGGTCCATCAAAAACTGGAACGCATTCTGCGCACGGTCGTGGAGTTCCACCAGACGCAATATGGCGTCATATTGTTTTTCGATCAAGGTAGAGATGCCTTAACTGTGAAAGCAAGTGTGGGACTGGTTGAGTCGGCGGTAGAAGGTTTAACAAAGGTTAAGCCAGGGCAGGGCTGTTGCGGCCTTGCTTTTGCAGAACGGCACCGTGTCATTATCGAAGACTTCGAGTCTAACGATGCGGTAGCTCAATTCCGTCCTTGGGCGGCCCAACATTCTTTTCGAGCAGTTTACTCAACGCCGTTCTATGACGCTGATGGTGATGCGCTAGGCGTCCTTTCTGTGTATTTTGATAAGCCGCACAAGCCGACTTTACGAGAAAAAGAACTCGCTGATATCTGCGCGACTACGATCGCACTGATTCTTGACCGTGATCGCAGCGAAACGGAATTACGTCGTGAACGTGACAGACGGGATCAGATACTAGGTGGCATGGCAGAGGGGTTATGCATCGTTGACCACAATTTCAATGTTCTTGAAATGAACGATACTGGGGTGCGGATCAGCAAGCGGCCGTTCTACGAACTTTCCGGGCAAAGCTATTGGGCGTTGTGGCCAGAGCCTGCCAACTCCGAGGTAGGCCAGCTGTACCGAAAAGCAATGGTAGAGCGTGTTCCTGTGCACTTGGAAAATCGCTGGGAAGATCCGACTGGCGAAATCGGGTGGTATGAACTCAGCGTATATCCCATTGACGAAGGACTTGCCCTGTTTTTTCGGGATATCACCGAGCGTAAGAAAGCAGAAGAAGCCGTTCGGGATAGCGAAACACGCTACCGACTGTTAAGTGAATCTCTTTCTCAACTCGTGTGGCGAACCGATTCACAAGGTGTAATTGTTCAAGGTGGAGAATCTTGGCGCAATTACACCGGATACAAAGGCGATCTGCAGCAAGGCTGGCACGAAGCGGTGCACCCGGAAGATCGGGAAAAAGCGCGCGAGTGGTGGCAGGCTACGCTTGTGTCAAGCGAGATATCCAAATTTACTTTTAGGGTTCTTCGCCAAGACGGAAAGTATCGTTACCTTGAAACCAGGGCCGTGCCTTGGAAGGACAGCAACGGAAACATCAAGGAGTGGATTGGTAGTTGTGAAGATGTTACAACTTCAGCGTTACATGAAGGAGAATTAAAGCTTGCAAACCAGCGTAAAGACCATTTTCTTGCGGTACTGAGCCATGAACTGCGAAATCCTCTTTCGGCAACAAGAATGGCTGCCCAGTTGTTGGGAACATCCCCGGCTGATGCCGCTCGTGTCACTCAACTGTCGGAGGTCATTCAACGTCAGGTAGGCCATATGTCCCGCTTGGTAGAAGATTTGGTTGACGTCTCCCGTGTGTCCCAAGGTTTAGTTCTGCTCGATAAGCACGCGATCGACCTGCGCACTATTGTTAAAAACGCAGTAGAGCAGGTCACACCTATGATAGCAGCCAAGAATCATCTACTTAAGATGGAAATTCCAGTACACGAATGTAAGGTATATGGGGACCGAACTCGGTTAGTTCAAGTGGTGTGTAACCTTTTAAGTAATGCGGCACGATACACGCCGGACCAGGGAAACATCCGCGTTACCTTGGCGATAGAGGAAAATCATTATTTACTGACAGTTGTGGACAATGGCATCGGCATCGATCCAGCAGCAATAACTGAAATATTTGACTTTTACGTTCAGGCTGAGCGCTCTACAGACCGGAAGAATGGTGGACTGGGGTTGGGACTGGCTTTAGTTAAGAGCCTAGTTGAATTGCATGGCGGAAACGTAACGGCAATGAGCCATGGCAAAGATTTAGGGAGTACATTTACCATCACCTTGCCTCAACTTGTAACCACAAAATTACTTACATGAATGAAATTTTTTGGCTTTCATAAACCAAATCTGAGCTAATATTCGTTTATGCAGGGTTCAGAGTGAGACAAGTTTTCAAAAGAATAATCTGCATCCACCGGGGCTGGCGGTTGGCAAAAATCCAGCACCAATTTCGAGCTGTTCTCCTTTGGATGAGCTGCTTTTCATAACAGAGCTATCGCCGGCCGCTGCCTCCCTGGTGGCCGCCGTTCTTGAGCTTGGCTTCATGAATGGCACTAACAGTTCCCCACATTTTTATCCAACGTCTCGCTTTGTCTTGCTCAGCTAGGGACATTGCCTGGCTTAGTCTTATGACTGCCAGGCTCATCCGGCGCGTTGCGTATATCTTGCGCTGATAAATGTCCCGTTGTGCCATTTTTCCCTGAGTCGATTTTGCTTCCTGTTCAGTTAAAATTTAGCACACAATGTTTCGCTGCTTGTAAACAATGTTAAATTAATTATGAATTAGCAACTATTTTGTTGTTATAAATTCATTACGACAGCACTTTGTACTTTGTTTATTTGTTATTGCGCTTCGACTTCATGTAACGGGTCCCACCAAGTGAAACCCATGCCCAGAGCCATTGACCAGCTTTGTCTCGTTCGATTTCAGTAGTGGCCTTGTTCAACCGGATTATCGCCAGGCTTATGCGGATCACGCCATAAACTTTCCTTTGTGCAAAATCTCTTGGAGGCTTCACAAAACAGCCGATTTCATGGCGCAATTAAATGTATCTGTAAAGGCTGATAGGTCAGTCTTCGCTAGACTGCCTATCACCCTTGTTTGAGTTGATCTGGTCTAGCCGATAACCAAACCCGTACACGGGAGAAAGGCGAAAACCGTGTTCTGGAATCAAGCTCAACTTATTGCGTACCCGTGATACGTGTGTATCCATGGTGCGCGATATTTCGGGTGGATTTCCCGCCCAAACCGTCTCGACAATAAGGGTTCGAGAGAGGGGCCGGCCAACGTTACGGAAAAACAGCAGGGCCAGATCGAACTCTTTTTTTGTCACATCCACTAACTTGCCCATGATGCTAATTCGCCCCCGGCGTGGCTCAAACACATACGGACCGAAGTGAAGTTGTTCATCAGACACTTGGTATGGATAGGCCTGCCGCAACAGCACCAAGATTCTGGTGACGAGTTCCCGGCGGCGTATCGGCCTGAACAGATAGTCGTTGGCACCAGCGTTCAGACTTGCAACAATTTCTTCCTCATTAGTTGATCTGGCAATGCAAAGAATGGGCACCGTAGCAGGCACCTGCGCGCGTATTGCCTGGACTGGATTGATTTCTTCTTCTGCGTGCTGCAGGTTCACGACTAGCACATCATAGGGTTCGCGCTGAAACCGTCGTAACAACTCTGCACTTTCCTGGAAAGGAGTGCATTCATGGCCCGCGTTGGCAAGAATCTCGCACATTGATTTAGCTTGTGTAAGGTCGAAATCGACTATGGCAATCTTCATGGCAGGGCGTGAACAAGAGCGTCATTGTTAAAGATGAACGATTGTTAACGTTTCTATCGAGAAAGTAAATTGTAATTTTAGAAAAGTTTATTTTTTGCAACAACACTCATATTTCCCTCAATTTTTGCAGCCATTTCATCCCTAACGCGTGCACGCGTCGAGCACGTGTTCGCAAGCTTGGGACAGATGGGCGGCAAGACGCTGCGCTCCATTGGCCTGGCACGCACAAGGCTGCACCTGAACTGGAAGGTCGCTTCTTACAACCTGCAGCGCTTCGTCTATCTGAAGGAGGCGGGGGTCGAAGCATGCCGATGCCCGAGGTCCGTCCGGATTGTTGAAAACGAGCAGCACAACCTGAAAAAGAGGTTGGGAAAGAACGATGCCCGCGCGTTGCTGGCTCACATCCTTTATCGGCACAAGGAACATGGAGGCCTTTACCGAGGATGATGGCCGGATTGCGATCTGGCCGCAGGGAGATGGTTTTCAACGGCTCCTGTGCGCGGAGGATGTCGCCATTCAGTATGTTGTGGCGCCGGCGCTTGTCATGCGCCGCGGCACTGTAACGGCGGAATTCCTTGCTCAAGACGTGGTGCTTCCCTGCTTCAGCGACGGCAGCGCCTGGAACGGCTGAGGCATGCCTCGCCTCGACAAGGAGACGGACCTGAGAATCGTCTCGCTCATGCCGGATCTGTCCTATAACGAGGCGACTGGCATCATTACGCTGCAGTTCGTGGGAGAGGAACCGGAAGACTATCGGACCCAAACAATCACCTGCGAAGGCGAGGCGGTCGAAGTCTATGAAATCGGCGGCGGCTGGACATGGTGTAGGGTCAAATTGCCGGAAACGGAAGACGATGATCCGTTAGGGCAGAAAGCCAATGAAAAGAGCTTCCTGTTTTTGTCATCTGACTTTCCTGACCATCCCGCTGCTATGGAGTGTCAGTCGGGCAGGCGATTGACCAGGTCACGTCCGCAGTTCACGGCACGTCTGTGGGTGCCAAACCCGGCCGGCTTCTCGTGAAATGGCAGCGGCAGGGGAGACCGCGATAGGGCAACTCGTCATTTACGATGGCTCGACCAATGCGCGCGACAACCCGAATGAACTGACGACAGCCCTCAATGCGCTGTATGGCGTTCAACCTGCGCCAGTTGGTGTTGCCGGCTTTTTGAAGGAACGCGGCTTTGTCGATGCCGCTGGGGCTTGCCGCACCCGGGGATTAACCTTCCTACTGACCCGACTCTTCCATTTCTGGAGAATCGGGTTTTTTCATGCGCGCGGCCCATTGTGTTGGCGTCTTGCCCCGCCGTTCCATGAACACCCTGGCAAAGGACTGCGGCGTGCCATAGCCAACCGCACTGGCAACTGATTTGACCGGCTGACCCTGGCGCAGAAGAATTTCCGCAAGGTCCAACCGCCAATCGGCAACATAGGCAGCCGGACTGATGCCGATCAGGTCATGAAATTTCTTAGCAAATTTGCTGCGAGACATTGAAGCTTCAGTCGCCAAAGTACCAACCTGCCATTCCCGGGCCGGGTTCTCGTGAATCAACGTCAGTACCTTGGCAATGCCGGCATCTGCGAAGCCGGTCAGGATCCCGGCTTTCAGTTGTCCGGTTTCCATGGCATGCCGTATTACCTCGAAGACGAGGATGTCACTGAGCTTGTCCATCATGAAGCGCTTGCCAAGGGATTGCGTGGCAGCGCGGGCAAACAGCAGCTCAACGATTTCCCCAATGCCATCGACCTCTGCCAATGGGATAGCCAGGTAATCCGGGAGTGACTGGGCAAACGGATTGCGCTCGGCTTCCTTGAACTGGACGTTAGCGCAGACAAGTTCGGCTTCGGTGCCGGGTGCCACGACCAAGCGGTGATTGTAGGGCCGTGGATAAAAAATGATCGTCGGCTCCACAGCCACGATCGTCGAGCCGTCGTCGTGTTCCATGGTGACGGGGCCGCGCCGCACGAAATGCAGGTGGCTTACGTTTTGGTTCTCGCTGAACTCATTTGCTCCGCAAAAGTCGCCCGAGAAAAAGGTCTCCACTGCGAAGTTGAAGCGGGACAGAAGCGAAATCAGAAGTTCGTCGTTCACTTGGATGAATCGGTACATTATTTGGATGAGTTGTACCAATAATAGCTCAACAAGGTAAAAATTGCGTCGTAAATATTCCTAACTGGAAATTAGTTTGGTCCATCAACATTCACGGTTCTCTTTTTGGAAGAGCACTGCCAACCTTTTTATTCAAAAAAATGCAAAAACTCTCAAGTCTGAAAATCAGCACCAAGCTCTCGTTGGGATTTGGCGTGATGGCGCTTCTCATCGTTATTCTCGCCACCTTCGCGCTCATGCGCATCTACAGCATTGAAGCGGTAGTGGAGACGCAAAACAGGACACGCGCTGAGAAGCTCGAGCAGCTCTACAGCGCACGGGAAGCGCTCGATCAGACAGGTATCGCCGCTCGTAATGCGTTCATCTTTACCAGCGAGACGGACGCGAACCGTGAACTTGATATCCTCGACGAGCAAAAGGCACTTTATCTGGCCTCACTGAACGCCATGACGCCGGCATTCAAGGGTGAAGCTGACTTCGAGAAGGCAAGGAAGGGCTTGCTGGCCATGGCTGAAGAACTGAACCGTCCGCGTAAATATCGCACTGAAGGCGAGATGGAAGAATATGGTGTGTTCCTGGTCAAGGAATGCTCGCCGCTGCGTCGCCAGATCGTCGCCGATATCGATGTCGTTCTCAAGTCGGTGCAGCGCAACGCCGATGCGCAAAGCCAGCAAGCGGCTGCAACTGTCAGCCAGTCAGAACGAATTATCCTGATGGTCGGGGCGTTGGCGGTGCTGGTGGCTGTGGTCGTTGGCATTATGATGACCCGTAGCCTGCTGAAGCAATTCGGCGGCGAACCGGGTGACGTAGCAGGCATTGCGCGCCGGGTGGCACAAGGTGATCTCGCAGTCAGAGTCGTGACCCGCGTGGGCGACGAGCATAGCGTTATGGCTGCGATGAAAGACATGCGCGACAGCCTGGTGGGCATCGTGGCGCAGGTGCGTGCCGGCACCCAGTCTATCTCCACTGCGTCTGGGGAAATCGCTGCCGGCAACATGGACCTGTCTGCCCGTACCGAGCAACAGGCATCGTCGCTCGAAGAGACTGCATCGTCGATGGAGGAGCTGACCTCCACTGTCAGGCAGAATGCCGACAATGCCCGCGCAGGCAATGACGTCGCTATTGCCGCTTCGGCGGTTGCCGTCCGGGGCGGTGCAGTCATGAGCCAGGTGGTCGACACCATGGGCTCGATCAACGAGTCCGCGCAAAAGATCGCCGACATCATCGGTGTCATTGATTCCATCGCGTTCCAGACCAATATCCTCGCACTGAATGCCGCTGTTGAAGCAGCCCGCGCCGGCGAACAGGGACGGGGCTTTGCGGTCGTGGCAACCGAGGTGCGCAGCCTGGCGCAGAAGTCGGCGGCCGCAGCCAGGGAAATCAAGTCCCTGATAGGGGACTCGGTCGAGCGCATCGGCACCGGCAGCAAGCTGGTGACGGAAGCGGGTGCGACGATGGAAGAAATTGTCGATAGCGTCAAGCGGGTGACGGCCATTATGGGTGAAATTCTGGTGGCATCCCAGGAGCAGAGCGCCGGCATCGAGCAGATCAATCGTGCGATCGGGATGATGGATGCTGTCACCCAGCAGAACGCCGCATTGGTAGAGCAGGCGGCGGCCGCGGCGGAATCGTTGCGGGAACAGACAGGATCGCTGTCCGAAGCGGTGAGCGTATTCCGGCTGGACGGAGCGGTACCTATGCCCCTTCCTGCACCGGTCGACAAGCCTGTCACCGCCATCACGCCTTCGCTAGGTGCCAAACGAAACCTATCTACGTCAGCCAATGTACGTTCGGTCGCCATCAGTTCCAAGGTGGCGGCACGCGACGCAGGGAACTGGGAAGAATTCTAGGCGTGACAGCCGGGTGCCAGGTCTGGCATCTCTGGCTACTGATTGCCCGTCAAACCTTTATTTGAATTTAGAAATGCCTTATGCCTGATGACGGTACCGTGCGTTACGCATTGCGTATCAGCGGCCCTCACCGATCATCATCATGAGAGTCTGTAATGCAGACTGATTTACCCCTGACGTATCCCTGCGAAGTCCTGAATTTTCGCCTCGGAGGCGAGGAATATGGCATCGGCATCATGAATGTCCAGAAACTACGGCCTTATGAAAACGTAATCCGCATCGCGAATGCGCCCGACACGGCCGGCTTCCAGCTGCGAACAGTTACTTTTCAATAATTTCAGGCTTTAGCGGCTGCAGCAACCTTGCCAAGTTCGCTTTGTCAGCATCTTTGACACCATGGTCAGTCAGTGATTGACTCAGGTACGCATCCATTAGGTTAAACTGCTTTGAACTAATCCCCATTCCAGAATGGGCTTTTGCCATTGGCGCACCATCATATCTACAGGGTCCGCCTGAAATTTCGCATAAGTGCATCGTTACGCTTTCTTTTACCGGGGCTAACCTGATACCTTCAAAAATAGCCCGAGTCTGAGGATCAGTTGCCGTTCGGTCGATCGTTTGGCTCACAATAGCCCTAATATTTTCCAGCCCACCAAGTCTTTCATAGAGGGTAGAGGATGCGATTGCCGACGTCGGTCCTATAAAAAGAAAGAAAGCGATGCTGCAGATGAATTGACACCTCATTTTCATCGGAATTTTCAATTAAATTATTTTAAACAACAATGTTCGACAGAACGGGGATATTAGACAGGCTCCCGGTGCTTTACTTATTTTTCTGTACGCGGGCTGGAACGGCTTTCGCCAGTTTCAAGCATCCTAGTCGCATCAGACCAGGCAAACTTTAGAGACCGCGCCATAACCCGCATCAAAGCAAGCAATTCGACCTGCGCATGCACAGGAGCGCCGATTGATTTCATGTTGTCGATGCGCGCCGACAACGCGTCGATTCTTTTTTGCAAACTTTCAATCTCAGCTTCAAGTTTTGCCAGATAGGTTTGATGCTCGTCCTTGGGAACCAAAGTCATTCCGTTTCGTTTTCCAAAGTTTCTTAACTAAGAATCAACCAAAAAAACGCTATTTACATAGAGATCTGACCTGTAGCTGTATCCCCGCTGGGCTTGCTCAAGCCCGCTTGTTGCGGAGTCACTATCAGACCGAAATCATCGCAATTATGTTATCAGTTACCTTCATACTCAGTGCAGCTCGCAGACGAATCAACGCAGGCTAGCTGCTTAAAAGAGGCCTACTGTCGATTCTAAAACAGACCATAAACAAAAATACACACATTGATAAGTCGAGAAAACTGCACATCGGCCACTTCGCCTTCGTGCGCGCCCTGGTGCAAGGCGCGGACACGAAAGCGGCGTGGGAACGGTATCTGCAAATTGAAGGTGACCATGCCGATGTCAGGACCGCGCGTCGCACGATTGCGTGGATCCGGGATGCCTTGGCCGCCGCGGCGCGCAGGGAGAACAGGTTCGGCACCGCGCGCCTGGTCCTGGCCGACTGGTCGAAGGTCGATGGCAGCAGGCACAAGCAGCCAACACTGGACGAGTTCATTGTCACGCGCGGTATGGATGGCTTCTCGGAAGCAGAGCAGATCGAGGCATACCAGGCGGAATACCCAGGTGCCGCTATCCAACAGAAGCGCCGCGCCAAGCTGATGAAAAGCAGCTCGAGGCCCTGATGTCAATGCCGCTCGTGATTTCCTCAAATCTGCCGAAGTAAATTTCCCCACCCTTGGCGATGGGCAGTCAGCCCTGCAGTGACGTTATTTCCTCT
>NZ_FXUL01000036.1 GCF_900182955.1 Noviherbaspirillum suwonense
AAGCGCTCGGGGCGCACTGCCTGGCGCGCCAGCAGCATGGCCGGAATTTCGGTTTCCATCGTGGTGTTCGAGCTCGGCACGATCTGGCCGATGCGATACGTTTTCTGCATGATGTCTCCTCCTTCGTTCAAAGCTTGAAGATACGCTCGGCATTGCCGTGACAGACCAGCTTGCGGGTGGCCTCGTCCAGCGGCGCCTGCTCGATGAAGCGGGCTGCCGCCTCGGTCGACTCGTATGGATAATCGACCGAAAACAGCACCGCTTCCGCACCCATTTCGCCAATGGCGCCGACCAGCGCATGCGGCGAGCAGACCCCTGACGTGGTAATCAGCAGGTTGGAGCCGAAATAGGCGGACGGAGCGCGCGCCAGCTTCACGCCATGCGGGTACACCGCGAAGCGGCTGTCGAAGCGCCACCGCAGAAAAGGGAGGCCCTCGCCCATGTGGCCGACGATGACCTTGAGCGCCGGGAAGCGGTCGAACACGCCGCCGAACAGCAGCCGCAGCGCATGCGTGCCGGTTTCCACGCCCCAGCCCCAGGTTGCGCCGGCCAGTTCGGGATGGCCCGTGATGCAATAGGGGTCGACCCATGCATTGGTGGGGTGCAGGTACATCGGCACGTCGAGCGCCTGCATCTTTTCCCAGAACAGGTCATAGGCCGGGTCATCGAGGTAACGGCCGTTGGTATGGCCGTTGATCAGCGAGCCCTTGAAACCGTACTCCTTCACGGTGCGTTCCAGTTCATAGGCGGCCGCCTGCGGATCCTGCATTGCAAGCATCGCGAAGCCGGCGTAGCGCGTCGGGTGACGTGCAATCTGAGCGGCCAGGAAGTCATTGTTTTCCCGCGCGCGGGCGATCGCCAGCGCCGTATCGGTCTCAGCCTGCACCGCCGGACCTGACTGGGAGAGAATCACCATGTCGATGCCGCCGCGATCCATTTCCGCAAGGCGAATGTCGTCGAAGTCGCCAAGCTTGCGCGCCAGCGCCGCCCGGCTCTCGGGATCGATTTTATTCAGGAAAACCTTGGAATACTGCTCGAAACCTGGCGCCGAAAAATGTTCTTCCAGGGCGATCTTGCGGATGTGTGTCATCGGAGTTCCTTGTTATGATGCCGGGTTTATATTCAGCATACTGACTAAAAAGACTTTTAAAAGGCAGCGCGTTGCGCTGCCTTCGTCTCACTGTCGGCCGAACAGCCGCTTCAGCCGCGCCCAGAGTATCTGGAGCACGGCGCCGACCACGCTGACAGACTTTGCCGGAAGATCCGCCGCGCCGGCGCCGCCCATGCGGGCGGCGAGATTACGTCCAAAGTCGGCAATCATGCGCGTCACGAAATCGCGCACCAGTCCCGAGCGGGAAAATTGCGCCAGCGCGCCTTGCAACATGTGATCCAGCGTGATATCGACCCGGGTGCGCCGGTCATCAATGGCGACGATGCGGTAGCCGACGTCGCCTTTCGCGCGCGACTGGCTGATGCTGTCGGTGCCAGCGCCGCGCAGCATGCCGCTGCGCGCGGCGTCGTCGCGTTCCAGCACCGCCGAGCCGTTGAAGGCGGCGGCGATCGGGCCGAACTTGATGGCGATCCGGCCCTTGACGCTGCGGCCGTCGTTCTCCAGCACTTCGGCGCCGGGCAGGCAGGACGCCAGCGCCTCGACATTGCCCATGAAGTCCCACACCTGCTGCGCCGGGAAGTCGACGGTGAAGCTGTCCTCGATATGGGACCAGCCCTTGCGGCTTTCCGTGGCCCCGGACGGCGCCTGCGCTGCCGGGACGGCAGCCGGCGCCTGGTTGACGGCAACGAACGGGCGCATCGGCGCGGCGGCCTTCACTGGCGCCGGCGTCGGCGCCGCTGCCGGCGCGGGTTGCGCGACAGGTTCAGATTTCAGGTCCGCCAGCACCGACTGGATGGCGCGAACAATGCCGACATAGCCGGTGCAGCGGCAGAGATTGCCGGACAGCTCGATACGGATGCGTTCCTCGTCGGCATCGGGCAAGCGCCTGACGATATCGTAGGCCGTGGCCAGCATGCCCGGCGTGCAATAGCCGCATTGCAGCGCATGCTCCCGGCTGAAGGCCGCACGCAGCTTTGCCATCCACGGATCGTCGCCATAGCCTTCGATGGTGCGCACGTCCTTCTGGTCGCAGGCCACGGCGAAGGTGATGCAGGAACGCACAGGCTGGTCGTCCACCAGCACCGTGCATGCGCCGCAGACGCCGTGCTCGCAGCCCAGGTGCGTTCCAGTCAGTCCGCAATGGTCGCGCACAAAATCCCCGAGATGGGTTCGTGGCGTCGCATCGTGACGCACCCAGGCGCCATTGAGGTGCAGCCTGATCGGCTGCGGCGCGGCCGTCAGTGTCGCGCCAAACTCTTCGTTCATCTTCATGCTGCCCCCGCAACCTTGTCCTGTTCATTCACGCCCAGCGCCTGCCGGACCGCACGCTTCACCGCGGCTTCGATCAGCCGGCGGTCGACCGCGTCCTTCGATTGGGCCGCCTGCGCCACGGCGTCCCTCACTGCGGAATCGGTCAGCGCGTCCATGCCCTGGCCTGCGACTTGCGCCGCCAGGCCGGCCAGCGACGCCGGGGCGCCGTCCAGTGCGCCGATGACGATGCGGGCGACGCCACGCTGCGGGTCCAGCACCACCGCGCAGCTTGCTTCGGCGAACTCGCCGGTCTTGCGGCAAAACTTGTAATAGCCCCAGCGCATGTCGGCCGTATAAAGCGGCACCAGCACGCCAGCGAGCAGTTCACCGTCTGCGAGCGCGGTGGTGAATGCGCCAGACATGAATGCCGTGGCCGGCACCCGCCGGGTGGCGCTGGATGACACGCACTGCAGCTGCGCATCGAGCGCCGCCATGGCCAGCACCCAGTCGGCTGCGGGATCCGCATGCGCGAGGCTGCCGGCCAGCGTGCCGCGGTTGCGCACCGCGCGGTAGGCGATGGTGCCGGCGACATGACGCAGCATTCGCGCCAGCGGCGCCGCCTCCTCGGCCAGCGCGGCGTCGAGCGCGCCGTCCTCGATTGCTGCATGGGTCAACGCGCCGCCGATGAACAGGCTGCCATCGCGCCGTTCCACCCGGGCCATGTCCTGCGCACCGGAAATATCGACCAGCATGGCCGCCCGCACCAGGCGCATGTTCAGCATCGGCCCCAGGGACTGGCCGCCGCCGAGGACCTTGACGCCGGCGTCGGCATTGCTGCAGGCTTGAATCGCGTCGGCCAGCGAGCCGGCGCGTTGATAGGCAAAGGGCGCGGCTTTCACAGTGCCTCCGCCTGTTCGGGGATTGCGGCCGGCGTCACCGGCGCTATCGCTTCGGCCTGCGCGTTCGCCAGTGCGGCCAGCAGGCGGTGCGGCGTAAGCGGCGTTTCGGTCACTTCCGCACCGAGCGAGCGGATCGCGTCGTTTACCGCATTGAAGATTGCGGCCGGCGGCCCGATCGCGCCGCCCTCGCCCACGCCCTTGATGCCGAACTCGGTGTGGGGCGACAGCGTTTCCATATGCTCGATGCGAAACATCGGCAGCTCGGTCGGCCCCGGCAGGATGTAGTCGGCCAGCGTCGATGTCAATGGCTGCGCATTGTCGTCGTACAGCACTTCCTCATACAGCGCAGTGCCGATGCCCTGCGCGGCGCCGCCGTATGCCTGGCCTTCGACCACCATCGGATTCACCATCCGGCCGCAGTCCTCGACGATCACGTAATCCAGGATGTCCACCTTCCCTATCTCCGGGTCCACTGCGACCACGCAGGCATGGGTTGCATAACTGAAGGCGCCGGTGTCGACGCCGGGCTTGTAGCCGGCGGTTACTTCAAGGCCATTGGTATCCACGTTGGCCGGCAGGAGTTGCGGATTGACGTACCAGGCATTGGCGATCTTTGCGATGGTCACCCGCTCGGCCCCTGCCACCACGGCGCCGCCTTCCAGCCGCACGCTGTCTTCGGGCTGGCGCAGCAGGTGCGCGCCGATGCAGCGCAGCCGCGGCAACAGCATCTTGCAGGCCTTCGATACCGCGCCGCCCGACATCACGATGGAGCGCGATGCATAGGTGCCGGTGGAATACGGCGTGGCGCCGGTGTCGCCATGCACGACGCGGATGCGCGCCACCGGGATGCCCAGGATTTCGTTGGCGATTTGCGCCATCGTCGTTTCCATCCCCTGCCCATGCGAGTGGACGCCTACCCGCACTTCCAGCCCGCCGTCCGGCGTCAGCCTGACGGTCGCCTGGTCATGTCCCGGCACCACCGGCAGTCCCCATGCGGCAAACACCGAGGTGCCGTGCGCCGACTGTTCCGTGAAGGTCGCGAAGCCGACGCCAATCAGTTTGCCGCTGGCTTCCCCCTTCTGCTGCCGCGCGCGCACTGCCGCGACATTGATCATTTCCACCGCGCGCTTGAGGCTTGCCTGGTAGTCGCCGCTGTCGTAATGCTTGTTGGCGACGTTCTTGTACGGCATCGCGCTGGCCGGCACCAGGTTTTCGTAACGGACTTCCCATGGCTCCCGCCCGACTTCCCGGGCAATCGCATCCATCACCAGTTCGATGGCGAAGCAGACGCCGGTGCGGGCCACGCCGCGGTACGGCAGAAAACCCGGCTTGTTGGTGGCAACGCATTCGGTGCGGCAGCGGTACCCGCGAAAGTCGTAGGGGCCCGGCAGATTGCCGGCCGCCTGGCCAGGCTCCAGCGCGGTCGTGAATGGCCAGGCGGAGTAGGCGCCGCCGTCGATCGTGATGTGGGCGTCCAGCGCCAGCAGGCGGCCGGTCCGGTCTGCATAGGCGGTCAGCTCGTAATGATGCTGGCGCGAGTTCGCTCCGGCAATCAGGTGCTCACGCCTGTCCTCGACATAGCGGAATGGCTTCTTGTAGCGCAGCGCGAGCCAGGCAATGCAAAGTTCCTCTTGCTGCAGCACGCACTTGTAACCGAAGGCGCCGCCCACATCCGGGGAAATCACGCGGATCATGCCCTGGTCGATACCGAGATAGGTGGCAAGGCCGGTGCGGATCAGGTGCGGCACCTGCGTAGCGCTGTAGACGATCAACTGGTGGAACTGATGGTCCCAGTACGCCAGCACCGCCTTGCCTTCCATCGGCACCATGCACTGGCGGGCCAGATCCACGGTCCTGCGTATGACCACCGGCGCATTGGCCGCATGCTGCTCGAAGTCCTTGTCGATATCGATCGAGAGGAACAGGTTGTCGCTCCAGTGATCGTGGACGCGCACATCGGTGTTGCCGCGCGCGACGTCCGCGTTCGGTATAGGCGGGAGCTCGTCAAGGTCCAGCCCGATGGTCTCGATGATGTCTTCCGCCTCGGCGCGCGATGCCGCAAACGCCATTGCCACCGGCTCGCCGGCGAAGCGCACCTTTCCCGATGCCAGCGGCGGCTGCGCCGACGATTTGTAGCTGGGAAGCGTGCACTCCGGTTCGATGTCAAGGGCGCCCGCCATGTCGTCACGCACGATGACCTGGCCGGCGCACGCATCCGGCTTGTGGATTGCCGCAATGCGCGCATGCGCCAGCGGGCTGCGCAGGAAAGCCACTTCCTGTGTGCCCGGGATGACCAGGTCGGCGACGAAGCGGCCCAGCCCATGCAGGTGCCGCTCGTCTTCCTTGCGCTGGACCCGGGCGCCGATGCCGCCATCAGTCTGCGTTGCTCCGTGTGTGCTATCCATACTGTCCCTTTAGGTGGTCCGCGATCAGCGCTGAAAGCCACGGCAGGCATGCCAGGCCCCGAGCACCGCGGCAAACAACAATTGCCGCCAATTACGACCTAATTAATCAGCATACTAACTAATTTTATTGCGCCGGGCTTGTGTTTTTCAGGCCGGACACGATAATCAATCCATCTCATCACAGACCCCTCGCCATGCCAAGAAAAAAAACAGCCACACTGACGCAGCCCATCGTGCCGCTCACGTCGCGCCCCGGTTTCCTGATTCGCCGGCTCAACCAGATCCACTACGCGATCTTCTTCGAAGAATGCCGCGACTTCAACATCACCCCGGTGCAATACGGCATGCTGACCGCGCTCTCCGTCGCGCCGGGCCTGGACCAGAAGGCGCTGGGCCTGGCGGTAGGCCTGGACCGTACGAACACGGCTGACGTGCTCAAGCGGCTCGAGGAGCGCGGCCTGGTCACGCGCCAGCAAAGCGAAACGGACGGCCGCGTCAAGCATGCGTTCATCACCGCCGAGGGCCTGCAGATCACCAACGCGATGTACGCCGCGATGATCTCCGCTCAGCAGCGCCTGCTGGCGCCGCTCTCCGAGGAAGACCGGGCCAAGTTTCTCGAACTGCTCCATGTCCTGGTCGATTCCAACAACGAGTTCGGGCGCGCCTCGATGAAGGCGCTTTGACCCTCCTGCATTCCTAGACCGGGTAGACCAGGTCAGTCGCAATCATGGTCGTGTCGTACACTGCCTGGCGCTCCCGCAGCAACAGCCTGTTTCCCTGCCGCACGAAGCGATCGAAGTAACGGCCGGCCAGGTGCAGCGTCGTCGGTCCATCCACCAGCGTCTGCAGCAGGATGAAGCTGGACTGGGCGCGAAACTCGCCGTCGTCCTGCTGCGCCAGCACCCGCACGTTGCCGGTGACATGCAGGTTGTAGCGCGGCGCAAACATCTGGGTCCGTGCAATCGACACCGCGCGGTCCTGCAGCATGCCCTTGCCTTCCGCATAGACCAGCCCGACCAGCATGCCGGCATCCGCATTTTCCCGCGCGGTGATGCGATAGATCGCGTCATCGGTAAAGAATTCCGGCCATTGCTCGACTTCGCCCGCATCGAGCACCGCGCAGTATTCGGCATTGAATTCCTCGACCGCGAAACGCAGTTCCCGTGCCGCGGCCGGGTCGATGGCCGGGGGTTCAAATCCTGTCAGCTTCATTTTCGGCTCCGCCTTCACAAATCCATGACTTCACGATAATGGCGATACATCGCGCGGATCGCCGCTTCGGAAATCAGTGAATCGGCAGTGCCGACATTGCCGGCGTCGAGCTTGATCACGCTCTGCTCCGTGGTCGACTTGCTGATGCCCTCCTGGGTGAAACGCAGCGCCTCGTTGTCTTCCAGGCCAAGGAAGCCGGATGGCCCCATCAGGTTGCCCTGGCGCAGCCGGTGGCGGGTCATTTCCTCGGTGTCATCCTCGTAGCCGAACATGGTCCACATCATCACGAAGCTGTTCGGGCCGTTCGGCACGATGTGGCGCACGCCCAGGGTGTTCATCTCGCGCTGCACGATCAGGTTGGGCCAGATGGTCTGCATCGTCACCGACCACGGCGAGTCGAATTCCTTGATGTACTCAAGGAAACGTTCGTCCTGCAGTTTCATGCCTTCGTGGAACGAACGCATTTCCTTCTTTGTGTCGTCGCTGACTTTTGCATACTTGTCTTCCTTTTTCGCCGACGCCATCGTGCCGTGGATGCCGTACTTGCTGTCGGCAATCATCGCCGACTCGTTTCCCGCCACCATCAGGCCGAACACGACCAGGAAGGAATGCAGCAGGGTCGCGTGATAGGGATCCTTCAGGTTCTCGTGGTACATCTTCCAGTTGGCCGGCACTTCATTCTTGTAATAGCCGTGAAGGTGCAGCTTGCGGCCGTTGAAGACGACGTCGAAGTCCTTCAGGATTTCCGGGGTCAGGTAGTCTTCCAGCGGCTCCATGTCATGGCAGAAGGATGCGAAAACGACGCCGTTCCGGGTTGTCACCGCCAGCTGCTTGAGACCATGATTTTCATTCCGGAAATCCTTGGGCATGCCGCCTGCCTTGTTCACGCCGCGCTTGAAGGGAATGCCCTGCAGGTTGCCCTTCAAATCATAGGACCACTGGTGATAGGGACAGACAAATTCCTTGTTGTTGCCGCGTGCGTTGCGGCAGAACTCGGCGCCGCGGTGCGCGCAGCGATTTTCGAACACATGGATGCTGCCGTCCTCAGCACGCGACACCACCACCGGCGTCGGGCCGACATAGGAGCGCTTGTAGTCGCCCACGTTCGGGACTTCCACTTCGAGCGCCACGTAATTCCACGTGCGACCGTGAAAGATGCGCTCGACTTCGCGCTCGTAGATCGCGTCGCTGGTATAGACCCAGTCGGGAATGCAGTCCAGGCCGTCGGCCGGCCAGACATGGTCGTCGATCTGTTCAGGATTTTTGGTGCCGGCCATGCGGCCCAGGATGGCTTGTGATTGAAACATCGTGCGCTCCGGTAATGATCGGGTTTAAGCGGGCTGGTTCAAATGTCGGCAAGCAGGTCGTCGCCGTCCACGCGCACCGGATAGACCTTGATGTCTTCGGTCACGGGCGCGCACATGGCCTTGCCGGTGCGGATGTCGAAGCTGCCCTGGTGCAATGGGCATTCGATGCAGCCGTCCTCGAAGTAACCGTCCGACAGCAGCGCGTACTGATGGGTGCAGACATTGCTGGTCGCAAAAAATGCGGCCTTGTCCCGGTACAGGGCAATCTGCTGCCCTGCCGCCGTAACGCCCACCACTTCGCCTTCAGCAACTTCGTTGGCCGCTGCAACCCTGGTCCACGCCATGTTTCTCTCCTGTGTCCGCTAAATAGTCAGCATACTGACTAAAATGTGATGCATGCAAATGTAGTGCCTGTGTTTAATCGTGTCAATTGCTTTTTGCCTGAGAGCGGTAGCCAGCGTGAATCAATCGCGGGGCCGCCGCCATGGCGTTGCCGCACGCTCCAGCCAGGCCAGCAGGCCGAACAGCGCAATGCCCATGATAACCAGCACGATGATGGCTGCAAAGACCCGCGGCGTATCGAAGGTGCCCTGCGCGCTCAGGATCACATAGCCCAGGCCGCGCTGCGATGCCACGAATTCGCCGACAATGGCACCGATCAGCGCGAGCGAGATCGCGACCTTCATCCCGGTCAGGATGGACGGCAGAGCACTCGGCAGCCGCACCTTGAAAAAGAAGTCGAGCGACGAACCCTTGAGCACCCGTCCGAGGTCCAGCACGTCGTTGGGCACCGAGCGCAGCCCGTGCACGGTGTCGACGATGATGGCGAAGACCGCGATCAGGAAGGCGATCGAGATCTTCGGTTCGGCGCCGGTTCCCAGCCAGATCACGAACAGAGGCGCGATGGCCACCTTGGGCACGCTGTTCATTGCGATGATCAATGGATAGACCGCGCTTTCGAACCAGCGCGAACTGACCAGCAGCACCGCGATGGCCACGCCGAATATGACCGCCAGCGCGAAGCCGGCCAGCGTGGTCAGCAACGTGTACCACGCATGGTCGAGATACCAGCCGCGCTCGGCCCACAATTCCACGAACACCGTGCTGGGCGGGGGCAGCATGATGGGCCGCACGTGCAGGAGCCGAACCAGGACTTCCCAGGCGAGAATGAACAAGGCAAGCGAGGCGACGGAAACCATGCCGTGCCCGCTACGCCGCAATAGTCCCTTCATGCGGCCTTCTCCTCGCTGATCAGTCCCATCTCCTGGAACAGCTCGCGGATCCGATTGCAGTAGCGGCCGAATTCGGGAGATTCGCGCACCGAAAGCTTGCGCGGCCGCGGCAGGTCGATGGTCAGCACCTCGGCGATGCGCCCCGGCCGGGGCGAGAAGACGACAACCCGGTCGCCCAGGAACACCGCTTCGGCAATGCCATGGGTGACGAACAGCACAGTGTTGCGCGTCTCCAGCCAGATGCGCTGCAGCTCGACATTCATCTGGTCACGGGTCAGCGCATCGAGCGCCCCGAAAGGCTCGTCCATCAGCAGCAGCGCCGGGTCGTCGATCAAGGCGCGGCAGATCGCGGCGCGCTGGCGCATGCCGCCCGACAGTTCCTGCGGATAGCGGTTGCTGAAGTCCTGAAGACCGGTCAGCTTCAGCAGGTCCGCCATTTTTTGGCGATAGGCCGATGTCGCTTTCTTCTTGAATTCGATCGGCAGCAGGATATTGTTCTCGACGCTGCGCCATTCCAGAAGCGCATCCCGCTGAAACACCATTCCGATGTTGTCCGGCGGCCCGCTGACCTTCTTGCCCTGCACCGCCAAATGGCCTTCGCTGATCGTTTCCAGCCCGGCGACGCAACGCAGGAAAGTGCTTTTCCCGCAGCCGCTCGGTCCCAGGATGCTGACGAATTCACCCGGACGGGTTTCAAGGGAAACCGAGTCGAGGGCCAGCACGCCCCGCTCGCCCGGATAAACCTTGCGCACATGGCGCGCCTCGACCGCCGGGACCGTCATTTAGCGACCACTTTGCTGAACAGCTCCGGCTTGATCATGTTGGGCTCGAAGTATTCGGCGGCGCTGTGGCTGTCCTTGATCAGCCCCGCGGCCGACAGGGTTTTTATCGCGACCGTCCATTCCGCGGCAACCGACACGCCCTCCGGCTGCCCCGCGGTTTGAGGACTGCTCATGAAATCCTTCAGGGCATCGATCTGGCCGCGCAATACCTTCTTGTCCAGTCTTGCCTGCGGACGCTGGGCGACGATGGCGTCGACGGCTTCATCCTGGTGGCCTTCATAGATATATTGCCACGCGCCGGCAGTGATCGACGCAAAGCGGCTGATGGCGTCTCCCTTGGCTTTCAATTTATCTTCGCTGGCGAAGATGCCGAAGCTGGGCATATTCAGCCCGTAGCTGGAAAAACGGATCGCGTCCGACGGCCTGCTCTGGGACACCGACGGCAGAACGAACGGGATGGTCGAGAAGACCGCGTCGGTGCGGCCCGCGACATAGGTGCCGATCTTGCCGGACGCGTCCACGTTGATCAGGTCGACGTCGCTGCGTTTGAGGCCGCCGGCGCTCAGGAACGCGTCGATGAATGGCGCTTCAAGCGACCCGGCGGTATAGGCGACCTTCTTGCCCTTCAGATCCTTCGGGCCCTTGATGCCGGATTCCTTGGGAACGAGCAGGCCAATATCGCTCTGGTGCGCGAACACGGCCACGGCCTTGACCGGCAAACCCTTTTCCCGAGCGATCATCATCGAGGCCAATGCCGCATGACCGACGTCAAACTGGTCGCCCGAACCGACGATCTGGACCGTCGTGACCGACCCGTTGCCGTCCTCCAGGCTGACATCCAGCCCGGCTTGCTTGAACCAGCCCTTCTGCTGCGCCAGATGAAAGGGCGCCTGCACGCCCCATGGCGTCCAGTCAAGACGCACTTTCAGCTTTTGCAGATCCTGCGCCAGCGATTGCGCAGACAATGTCAGTCCCGCTATGCAAAATGCCGCCGCAGCCCACACCTTTGCATTGATGCCCTGATGCTTTTTCATTCATAGTCCTTTGATGAGAAGACAGTTGAAATCGCCATCCACGACGCCGGCCGTTCCACAGCAGCCTTACTCAGCATACTGACTACTTGGCAGTATAGATCAAGCGTTTATGCTGTCAAGACGGGGCCGGCGCTTTGGATTAGCTGCGTCACATTCATGTCGCGTAGGCAGCAATATTTATGCCCGATAACCGAGGACGCATTGCATTGCAGCAGAGCGTTACGCGACCCATTACGATGCACAGCGCTTCCCAGGCTTTGCCGCTAGCCTGCCGCTGCCCTGTCCTGGCGCGCAGTCGGGCGTCGCCCCGGGCGATGGTAAACTGGGCAGTAACGCTGGACTGCAGCGAACCTTTTAAACTTTAATGTCATGCGCAGGAAAATCCCGAGCACCGGTGCACTCATCGCATTTGAAGCAGCTGCACGTTACCAAAGCTTTTCCCGCGCAGCGCAAGAGTTGACGCTGACTGAAGGCGCCATCAGTCGCCAGATCGCGGTGCTGGAAGACTACCTGGGCGTGCAGCTCTTCCATCGCGTCAAGAAGCGCGTCACCCTGTCGGACATCGGCACCGCCTACTTCATCAAGGTGAAGGAAGACCTGACCCGGCTTGAACGCAACACCCTGGGGGCGATGGCCTACCAGAATGGCCAGAAATTTCTGGAGCTTGCCGTCATTCCGACCTTCACCTCGAAGTGGCTTATTCCAAAGATTGCGGAATTCAGCAGACTGCACCCCGGCATCACGATCAATCTGAGCGAACGCGCCCTTCCCTTCCTGTTCGGGGACACCAATTTCTCTGCGGCCATCCATTACCGCCATCCTGCATGGGCCGGATGCGCGCAGGAAGAATTGTTCGACGAGGAGCTGGTGCCGGTCTGCAGCCCGGCCTTGCTGGGTGGGCGCAAGGTCAGCTCCGTGGTGGATTTGCTGAGCTTCCCGATGCTGCATAAAAATACGCGCGAAGATGCCTGGACGCGCTGGTTTGCCGCGGCCGGGCACGAGGAGCTGGCGCCGATGGCGGGGCCGAGATATGACCTGTTCTCGATGATCATCCAGGGCGCGTGCCACGGCATCGGCATTGCGCTCGTGCCGCGTTTGTACGTGCAGGACGAACTGAAGAGCGGCACGCTGGTCATACCGGTCGACTTTTCCATTCGCGGCCTGAAGCAATACTGCGTGGTGTACCCGGAGCACAAGGAAGTGTCGCCGGCCGCGCGGCTCTTCCTGGACTGGCTGGTCGACGCCGCGGCGATGGAACGACAGCCGCGGGCGGCGCCGGCAATGACGAAGGCCGGCTAACGCTATCGGCGGCGTGAGCGGGAATGGCGTCTATGCGCCCGGACCGTATCGGTCCCTGGCAGGAAGCGGCCCGCTAGACGGCGTCGTTGCGGATGAAATCGACAAAGGCCCGCAACGGCGCGGGCAACAGCCGCCGTCCGGGATAGTAAAGAAACGGTCCGGAAAAACGCGGCCACCAGGGCTCCAGCACGGGTTCGAGCAAGCCGCGGTCGATGTATGGACGCAGCCAGTCCTCGAACAGGTAGACGATCCCCGTGCCAGCCACCGCGACGTCGACGGCCAGGTCGATGGCGCCGCCGACCTGCACCAGCAACGGCCCGGACGGATCGATCATCACCGTCTCGCCGTCTCGCTCGAATACCCAGCGGATCAGTGCGCCGCTCGCAAATCGCGCGCGCATGCAGGTGTGGTCGAGCAGGTCGCGCGGATGTGCCGGCTGACCATGCAGCGCGAGGTAAGACGGTGAGGCGGCCGCTGCCATGCGCTGGACCCGCGGCCCGATCGGCACCGCGAGCATGTCCTGCTCCAGCCTTTCCTCGTAGCGGATGCCGGCATCGCAGCCGGCTGCAAGCACGTCGACGAAGCTTTCTTCCGCGATGATCTCGAGCCGTATTTCCGGATACGCCGCGAGAAAGCGGGGCACGATCGCCGGCAGCACGAGCCGGGCCGCGCTTACCGGCACGTTCAGGCGCAGGGTGCCCGTCGGCGTGTCGCGAAAACCGTTGATGACGTCGAGCGCGCTGTCGACTTCGCTGAGCACGGGATCGAGCCGCGCAAGCAGGCTCAGGCCCGCTTCCGTCGGCACGACGCTGCGCGTGGTGCGGTTGAGGAGACGCACGCCGAGCTTGGCTTCGAGGCGCCGCACGGCTTCGCTCAGGCCCGATGCACTGCTGCTCGTGACGCGGGCGGCATCGCGAAATCCCCTGGCCCGCGCCACGGCGACGAAGGCGGACAAGTCGCCGAGATCGACTTTCATCGCCGGCATACTCCTTTTCAATGAATTGTTATTGTTCGTTTTTTCGTACAACCCGTCCAGACTATACCGGATTGTCTTGTGATCGGGACGGGCTTATCGTCCCTGCACAGTCAACCAATCGGAGAGTCACATGCTTAGCATCGATCGCGCAGGCACCTATCAACTTGGCGACCGCAACGTGCGGCGGCTCGGCTACGGCGCCATGCAACTGGCCGGCCCCGGCGTTTTCGGCGCGCCCCGCAACCCGGAAGCCGCACAGGCCGTGCTGCGCGACGCCATTTCGCTTGGCGTCAACCACATCGACACCTCGGACTTCTACGGCCCGCACACGACGAACCAGCTGATCCGCGCGGCGCTGCAGCCGTACGCAAGCGATCTCGTGCTGGTCACCAAGGTCGGCGCCCGCCGCGACGCGCAAGGCGCCTGGCTGCCGGCATTTTCAAGGGAGGAGCTGCGCCAGGCCGTGCAGGACAACCTGCGCCACCTGGGGTTGGATGTGCTCGAGGTGGTCAACCTGCGCAGCATGCTGGACGTCCATGGCCCGGCGGAAGGGTCGCTCGAGGCGCCGCTGACGGCCCTGGCGGAGCTGAGGGATGAGGGCCTCATCCGGCATATCGGATTGAGCAACGTGACGATGCGGCAGGTCAAAGACGCACGCCGCATCATGCCGATCGCATGCGTGCAGAACATGTACAACCTTGTCCATCGTAATGACGATGCGATGATCGATATGCTGGCGCGCGACGGCATTCCCTATGTGCCGTTCTTCCCGCTGGGCGGGTTCTCGCCGCTGCAATCTGACGCGTTGTCTGCCGTCGCCGCGGACCTCGATGCGACGCCGATGCAGGTGGCCATCGCATGGCTGCTTCAGCGCTCGCCGAACGTGCTGCTGATTCCGGGCACGTCGTCGACGGCGCACCTGCGCGAGAACCTCGCTGCAGCGGCACTGAGGCTGCCGGATGAGATCGTGGAACGGCTCGAGAAAATCGGGAATGGCGCCGGCAATAGCTGAGCGGCGCCGGGGTTGGTTTCACCGCGCCTGTGACGTGAGCAAACGCTGCAGGCGCGAGTCATGCATCTGCCTCGCACCTGCAGCGACCGCCGCTTCACGTTCCTGCCCGGCCCGTACTTATTTTTTGGTCAGGGCGCAGGTGCTTGCGGACAGCGGCGGGTAGGCGTCATTGCCGGGCACGACCGCTTTCACATTGTAATAATCCCAGGGCCGCTTCGACTCGGACGGCTTCTTGACTTCCATCAGGTAGAAATCGTGGACCATCAGGCCGTCTTCGCGGATCTGGCCGTTCTTCGCATAGAAGTCGTTGACCGGTGTTTCCTTCATTTTCTTGATGACCGCGTCGGAATTGTCGGTACCCGCGGCCTGAACGGCCTTGAGGTAATGCATCGTCGACGAATAATCGGCGGCCTGGATGGATGCCGGCATCTTTCCGGTCCGCTTGAAGTAGCGCTCCGACCAGGCACGCGTCTCGTCGTTCGTATTCCAGTAAAACGCCTCGGTCAGATACAAGCCTTGCGCAGTGCCCAAACCGAGCGAGTGGATATCGGTAATGAACAGCAGAAGGCCGGCCAGTTTTTGCTTGCCCGAATTTAATATCCCGAATTCGCGCGCCGCTTTAATGGAGTTGATCGTGTCCCCGCCCGCGTTGGCCAGTCCGATGATCTTGGCGCCGCTCGACTGCGCTTGCAAAAGAAAGGACGAAAAATCCGACGCATTCAGCGGATGCTTGATTGCGCCCAGCACCTTGCCGCCATTGGCCTCGACGATTTTCGTCGCATCCTGCTGCAGCGAGTGACCGAACGCATAGTCGGCGGTCAGGAAATACCAGGTGTCGCCTCCCTGCTTGACGATGTACTTGCCGGTGACATTCGATACGGCCTCGGTATTATGGTTGTAATGCACGCTGTACGCGTTGCAGTCTTCATTGGTGATGCGCGACGTACCCGCCCCGGTCACGATCGCAATCCGTTTTTTGTCGCCGGCCACGCGCAGCGTCGCCAGCGCGGTCGCCGAGCCCGTGTTGTCGGCCAGCATGTCGACGCGCTTCTCGTCGATCCAGGAACGCGCGGTGCCGGCGGCAATGTCCGCCTTCATCTGGTGATCGGCAAAGATCACCTCGATCGGCTTTCCAAGCACCTTTCCACCGAAGTCCTCCACGGCCATCTTGACGGCTTCAACGGCGCCCTTCCCGGCAAAGTCCGAGTACAGCCCGCTCATGTCGGTCAGAACCCCGATGCGGACGACGCCGTCGGAAATCGGTTCCTGCGGCTGGGCGAATGCCAGTGTCTGCACGGAAGCAAGGGTAGCTACCGTGGCGGCGATGCGGCATTTTTTTAGTACATTCATGTCAGTCTCCTCCGTGTTGTGATTCTTCCGGACGGCAGCCCGGCCATGGCGCGGGCATTCGTGCTCGGGCTTGCAGTTGTAATGCCGTATGGATTAAAGCGGTTTGCTGCGGCTGAGAGCCCTTACCGCGTCAGCCCCGCTGCATGGGCGCCGGCTATCCGGCCGAACACGGCGCCGCGCAGCACGGATGTGGCGCCCGTATAGACCTGGTAATAGAGACCGGCGGCTTCGCCGACGGCATAAAGACCGGGTATGACGCGGCCATCGCCATCGATCACCTGCGCGCTGCTATTGGTCTTGACGCCCCCGTAGGTGAAGCAGACGCCGGAGATGATGGGGTACGCATAGAACGGACCCTGGTTCAATGGCCGCGACCAGTTCGACTTCTCGGGCTCGATGCCCCGGGTCGCCAGGTCGTCCACCTCGAGCGGCTTGAAGATACCGTTCGGGCAGGCACGGTTGTATTCTTCCACGGTATCTCCCAGCGCCGTGGGACTGATGCCGCACTGGCGGGCGAGGTCGTCGATGGAATCGGCCTTCAACGCCGGCTGGTCGGTGCGGATGCTGCGCTTCCAGTTCGGCACGTCGTCGATCTGGCTGTCAAAAATGACATAGGCAATGCCGTCAGGCTGTGCGCTGATGTCGCGGGCAATGTGATCGTAATGAATGTCCACCGGGCCCGGCGCCTCATCGACGAAGCGCTTGCCTTTTTTATTGACCAGGATCCCGTAGGGGAAATTCATGACCAGCGCTTCAGCCTGCGTCGAGCGGGGGTCGAGCGGTTCGGCATGGTAGGAATTGAAGTCGCCGGCAGGCGCGGCGCCGGCAGCAAGCGCCATCCGTATGCCCTCCCCCTTGTTGTAGTTGCCGCCGCGCGCGACCGGCCGCACATGCTTGGCGGTGCTGCCGAGATACTGGGTCAGCATCTCCGGGTTGCCCTCGAAGCCGCCGGATGCGACGATGACCGCGGCTGCCGTGAGACGCGATGTCAGCCCGTTGCTGTTCGCTACCAATACGCCCAGCTTGCCATCGCCGCTGTCGCGGGTGAATTGCAGGGCGGTCGTTTCATACATGAACGTCACGCCCTGCCTGATGGCATGATCGCGCAGCGCTTCGATCATCGCCAGCCCACCGCCGACAGGCATCAGGCGCGGAGCAGCCGCGGTGACGAAGTAAGTAGGAAGACTGTCGAAGCGGATACCGAAGGTCTTGAGCCACTGTACCGTTGGGCCCGCCTGCGAGGAAAGCGTCGATACCAGTTCCGGGTCGGGCATGCCATGCGACTTCACATAGGCGGGCCAGGACTCGTAAGGCGAAGCCAGGTGCTGCACCACGTTCGGATCGATGTGATGCCCAGCGTTCGCGACCAGCAGTTCCTCGAAGTCATCGCTGACCTCGTTTTCATTTTTCATCCGGAAGTAGGACTCGGTCCAGCGCGTATTGCCGCCGAATTCCTCTTCCTGGGCGCGTTCCAGCACCAGCACCCGGGATCCCGCGCTGTTGGCGGAAACCGCAGAGGCCAGTCCGGAGATTCCGCTGCCGATGACAATGACATCGAAGTGCTGGGTCGCATCGCTCATGGCGTCTACCTTTCTTTGATTTCTCTGTAAAGCGGCGCAGGCCTACCGGTGCCGCGTGGACGCACCGCGCCAGTCAATATTTGCGAACGAAGGGGTCCGGCATGTCGAGATCGGTGGAAATCCAGACGCTCTTCACCTCGAGGAATTCCTTGACCGCTTCGATGCCGCCTTCGCGACCGAGGCCGCTATCCTTATAACCGCCGAACGGCGTGGTAAAGCTGGTGGACCGATAATTGTTGACCCAGACCGTACCGGCCTTCAGGCGTTCAGACATGTACATCGCGCGGTGCAGGCTCCTGGTCCAGACGCCGGAAGCAAGGCCGAACCGGATGTCATTCGCGATGCGCAGCGCGTCATCCTCGTCCTTGAACTTCAGGACGGCCAGTACCGGTCCGAACACCTCTTCCTGCGCGATGCGCATGTCATTGGTGACGCCGGTAAAAATGGTCGGCTCGACGAACTGGCCGGCGCCAAAGCCCGGGCCTGTCCGCACGTTGCCGCCGAAGGCGCAGGTAGCTTCCGATTTTCCGATATCGACATAGCTGACCACCTTGTCGAACTGCGGCTTGGTCGCGACCGGGCCGACCTGGACGTCCGACAGTTTCGGGTCGCCCAGCTTGGCCTTGCTGGTGATATCGATCAGGCGCTCGACAAACTCGTCATGGATGCTTTCCTGCAGCAGCAGCCGGGAGCCTGCCATGCAGGTCTGCCCGCCCGCTGAAAAGATGCCCGTGATGACGCCATTGGCTGCGCGTGCCAGGTCGGCATCGTCAAAGACGATGTTGGGCGATTTCCCGCCCAGTTCCAGGGTGACGCGCTTGAGATGCTTGGCGGCGAGTTCGTTGACCTTGCGGCCACCCTCATCGCCGCCCGTGAAGGCCACGACCTTCACGAGCGGATGGGTGACGATCGCTTCGCCGCAGCCTTTGCCAAAGCCGGTGACCACATTGAACACGCCCGGCGGGAAGCCTGCTTCGACAAACAGCCTGGCCAGCACGAGCAGGGAAACCGGCGTGTGTTCGGAAGGCTTGGCGACGATCGTGTTGCCGGCGGCCAGCGCAGGCGCGACTTTCCACGCGGTCAGAAGCAGCGAGGAATTCCAGGGCGTGATCGTGCCGACCACGCCGACAGGCTCGTACCGCGTGTAGTTGAAAACCTTGGGTTTATCGATCGGGATCACCGCGCCCTGAATCTTGTCGGCAAGGCCGCCATAGTAATAAAAATACTTGGCGGTGTAACGGACCTGGCCGGCGACTTCGCTCTTGAGCTTTCCGTTGTCCATACTTTCGACTTCCGCCAGTTCATTGGCGTTGGCGTCGATGAGCGTGCCGAGTTTGTGGATCAGCATGCCCCGGTCCGTGGCCGACATCTTGCCCCACGGGCCGTCCATGGCGGCCGCTGCCGCTTGCACCGCGCAGTCGACGTCCTGCTCATTTGAAAGGGGCACCTGCGCCCAGGCTTCGCCGGAGAACGGGTCGAGCGAATCGAACCACTCCCCGGACTGCGCATCGACCCACTCGTTGTTGATGAACTGCTGATAGCGTTTGGACATGGTGATGTTCCCATTTCTGATGATTGCCGTGTGCATCAGGCCGGTAGCGGATGCAGCGCCTCGACCGCCTGTCTGGTGAGCATCGATTATTGGCTGGACGACAAACGAGATCAAACGATAAGTTTTAATGAGTTTGTGAGGTTTTCTCATTAAGTATCTGTCCGACGCGCAAGCATGGCCCGGCGGCCATTCGCGGTTCGCTACAGAAGGCAGCTGACGTCAGAGGCACGTCATCTGGAAGCAGTCAGCCAGGCTGTGCCGGCTGGCGGGCACAACGCCGCTGGAGATGGGGATAAGGATGGGGATGGTGCGGGTTCAGTCAAACCAACGGGATAGGCTGCCGCGTACTAATTAGCGCAAGATGAATACCCGTAGCATATCCCTTGCGGTCGCCGGTTGCGAGACGAGGTATCGCGGTCTAAGCCTCGTCAGCAAGCCGGCATTGCATTCAGGCGATCGGATCGTCCTTTCTTGTCGGCTAAACGTTCATGATGGAAACCGAGCGGACATTCAGGTATGCATCCAGTGCTTCCGGCCCGCCTTCCGACCCGTAGCCGGAATCCTTCAGTCCGCCGAATGGCATCTCCGGCCATGGCGCCGCTGGCTGGTTAATCCAGAGCATGCCCAGTTCAAGCCGCTGCGCCAGCAAATGCGCGCTGCGCAGCGACCCGGTGAATGCATAGCCAGCCAGCCCGTAAGGCAAACGGTTGGCTTCCGATATCGCCTCCTCCAGATGAGTGAACGTGCGGATCGCCGCCACCGGGCCGAAGGGCTCTTCATTGAACACCCTGGCGTTGAGCGGCACGTCCATCAGGACGGTAGGCGCGAAGAAGTTGCCAGCGTCGCTGATTCGTTCGCCGCCTGCGATGACTGAGGCGCCCTGTTCCACCGCGTCCTTCGTCAATTCGGCCATGGCTGCCAGCCTGCGGCTGTTCGCGAGCGGACCCATCTGGGTGCCTTCGGCGTTTCCGTGCCCGACTTTCAATCCTTGCGCATGGGTCGCCAGCGCCGTGGCGAATTCGTCGCGCAACGAATGATGGACCAGGAAGCGCGTTGGCGAAATGCAGACCTGTCCGGCGTTCCGGAACTTGGCGCCGCCGGCTGCGCGAATTGCGAGC
This sequence comes from Noviherbaspirillum suwonense, assembly GCF_900182955.1. Taxonomy (GTDB): domain Bacteria; phylum Pseudomonadota; class Gammaproteobacteria; order Burkholderiales; family Burkholderiaceae_D; genus Noviherbaspirillum_A; species Noviherbaspirillum_A suwonense. Next base: position 20,121 of record NZ_FXUL01000036.1, read on the forward strand.
GCGACATCGGCATCTTCGGCCACGATGACGGGAGCGTGGCCGCCCAGTTCCATGGTGACCCGCTTCATGTGCTTTCCGGCCAGGGCGGCCAGCTGCTTGCCAACCGGCGTCGATCCGGTGAACGTTACCTTGCGGATGATCGGATGCGCAATCAGATACGCGGAAATCTCCGTGGGATTGCCAAAAACCAGGCCAATCACGCCAGGCGGAAGACCTGCGTCGAGGAATGCCTGGACCAATGCCGCCGGCGCCGCCGGGGTCTCTTCCGGGGCCTTCACAATAATCGAGCATCCGGTGGCAAGGGCTGCCGAGATCTTGCGCACGGCCTGGTTGATCGGAAAATTCCACGGCGTGAACGCGGCGACCGGCCCCACCGGATCCTTGACCACCAGCTGCCGCACGGCGAGACTGCGCGACGGGACGACACGTCCGTAGACACGCATGCCTTCATCGGCGAACCATTCAATGATGTCGGCTGCGGACATCGCTTCAATTCTGGCCTCGGCCAGGGGCTTGCCCTGCTCGGCAGTCAGCACGCTTGCGATGGCGTCGGCGCGCTCCCGCATCAGTGCAGCGGCCCGCCGCAGGATCCTTCCGCGCTCGACCGCAGGAATGTCCCGCCATGTTTCAAAGCCCTTCTGGGCGGCGGCAAGGGCCTGATCGAGGTCGGCAACGCCGGCATGGGCGACACGTCCGATTTCCGCTCCGTTCGCAGGATTGTGCACGGCGATGGTCCGGCCGTCGGCAGCGTCCTGCCACTGGCCGGCAATCAATAGTTGGGTATGGGGATAAGTCATGAGGCTTCCTGTCGGGTGGTGGTTGGACATTGCGTGGTCATGCATGGGCGGGAATGGCAAGCGTTCATACGCCGCAGTGGCGATGGCGACGTTTCCTGCTGGCGATCATGCAGCAAGATAGCCGCCATCGACCGGAACGACGGCGCCGGTCATGAAGGACGCGGCCGGCGTACATAAGAAGGCGACGACGTGGGCAACGTCTTCGGGCTTGCCCCAGCGGCCGAGAGGCGTGCGTTGCAGCAGCGCCCGGGAGCGCTCCTCGTCCTCCTGCAAGGCCTGTGTCAAAGGCGTCGCGATCCAGCCGGGCGCCACCGCGTTGACACGGATGCCTTCTGCCGCGTAGGCCAGCGCCAGCGAACGGGTCAGCTGCGCGATGCCTCCCTTGCTGGCGGCGTACGCAGGCACCAGTGCGCCACCAAAAAAACTCAGCATCGATGCGAGGTTGACGATGGCGCCACCATCCTGTCCCAGCAGGGCCCGCGCCGCCGAGCAAACCCGCATGGTGCCCGTCAGGTTGACCGCGATTACCTGTTCGAACACGTCGACTTCATGTTCCGCGCCGCGCCGTATGATCCCGGCACAATTCACCAGAATATCCAGGCCGTCCAGTTCCGAAAATAGCCGGCTCACGCTGTGCGGATCGCTGACATCAAGTGCGGCCATCCGTATGCCGGTTTTGCCGAGGGGAAGGTCTTCCGTCCATCCTCCGGCGGGCGGCAGTCCCGCTGCAATGACCCGGGCGCCCATGCCAGCCAGCTGGCGCGCAACCGCTGCGCCTATGCCCTGGGTGCCGCCGGTGATCAGCGCTTTCTTGCCCTGTAAAACAGTCGAATCAAACGTCATTCACAACTCCGCATGCAGTAGAAGAGGTTGGCACTGCATATTGCTCGAATGGGAGCGCCTTCCCGGAATGGCCTGCCTTCTTGATGGGGACATCCACCTTGTCATGGCGCGATCAATTGTTCCAACGCGCGGAGCGGATCATCCACGGCCGCGACGCCGACGATTTCTTGGCTATGACGAGGGTCTTCCCCTTCACCGTGCCCGATATGGCGACATGCGCGCAACAGGTCGCGACGAGGCCGGCACTCGCAGCCCCAGGTCTGCCGCATTCGCCCGTAAGAGCGTCCACACGGCCTGTGAAATCATCGTGGGCCAGCGCATATGCAGTGCCAGCTCACCTGACAAACTGATCAACGTAGTCCGCGCCCAGTCCAACGGTCTCAAAATGCTTCCTGCACATATCGATCTTGGTAAAGACGTCTTCATACCCTTGACCATTGCCATACGGGTCGACGTAATACATGACCCCGGTGACATTGAAGAAGGTGATCATCTCTTCGACGTCCTCCGGCACATACAGCGTGTGGGTCTCGCCGGGCGGCTCGAACACGTAGCTGCCTTCCCCGGCAATCCAGTCATGCTCGAGATAGCGCCAGCGCCCCTTCAGGACGAATCCATGCACGGGCGCAGGATGACGATGCCTGCTCAGCACCCCCGCTTTACGCACCCGCAGCAGGTTGGTCCAGTAGCCCTGGGAAGCATTCAGGCAGAGCGGGCGAAACCACACGTTTTCAGCCTGGGGCACCCATAAGCGTTCATCCGTCGGAATGGCCGATTCAATGACGATTTCGGCGCGGGCTTCCGCGGGAAAGGGAAATTGATAAGGCATGAGCTTGTCGCTGCCGGGTTTGTCGTTGGACATGCTTACTCGCTTTCAGTACTCGGGAAGTGCCAGTCGTATGGACATGCCGTCTCCGCATCGAACCGGTCGGATGACGAAGGCGGACAGCAGACGACTGGGGTTGTAACGAGCGCCCGCGTCGTCAGTTCATTTCCATAGCGCGCACGTGGACTCGGCTTTCGTCATGTATGCCTGCTCGCCCGGGATCGTCTGAATCAGTTTGTAGTAATCCCAGGGTCTCTTGGATTCGGCCGGTGTCTTCACCTGCATCAGGTACATGTCATGCACCATGCGCCCGTCCGGTCTAACGACCCCGTTCTTGGTGAAGAAATCGTTGATCTTCGTTTTCTTCAGGTAATCCATGACCTTGTCGGCGTCCGTGCCGCCAGTGGCCTTCACCGCGTTGAGGTACTGTGTCGTCGCCGATGCGTCGGCCGCCTGAAACATCGACGGCATTTTCTTCATCTTTTCGAAATACCGGTTCGCCCACTTTCGCGTATCGTCATTCATATCCCAGTACCAGCCGTCGGTCAGGTACATGCCCTGCGCCATCGGCAAGCCGAGCGCATGGATATCGTTGATGAACACGAGCAGGCTGGCCAGCTTCATGGTCTTGTCGATGCCAAACTCGTGCGCCGCCTTGATGGCGTTGACGACATCGCCGCCTGCATTGGCCAAGCCGAGAACCTGGGCCTTGGACGCCTGCGCCTGCAGGAGGAACGACGAAAAATCGGACGCGGACAAGGGGTGCTTGACGCTGCCCAGGACCTTGCCGCCGTTTGCCTTGACCACGTCGCTGGTATCTTTTTCCAGGGAAGTGCCAAATGCATAGTCGACCGTCAGGAAATACCAGGTCTTGCCGCCCTGCTTGGTTAGCGCAGCGCCCGTGCCGCGGGCCAGCGCAGCCGTGTCGTACGCATACTGGATCGTATAGGGATTGCACTCTTCATTGGTCAGGCGGGTCGTGCCGGAGCCGGCCGATATGAACACCTTTTTCTTGTCCGCGGCCACCTTGGCCATCGCCAGATTGGCTGCCGAATTCGAGCCGCCAATCAGCATCTCGACGCCTTCCTTGTCGAACCATTCCCGCGCGCGGCTGGCTGCAATGTCGGCCTTGTTCTGATGGTCAATGGCCACCAGTTCGATTTTCTTCCCATTCACCGAGCCGCCGAAGTCCGCGATCGCCATCTTGATTGCTTCAACACCGCCCGGGCCGTCGAAATCGGCATACGGTCCCGACATATCCGTGATAAACCCGATCTTGATGACATTCTCGGCAGCGAGGCCGGGAGTCGATGCGATCAGCGCAGCTGCCAAGGCGCTGCCCAACATGGTACGTTTCAATATCTTCTTCAACTGCATCTCCAGTAAGGTTGTTTTAGCTTTTTTTAATTAAGGCGTGCGGAAGCGTTTTGGCGCGACGACCGGCCCGGGGATCGCTGATGCCCCGCAGCGCGGCCATGCCGGCGCCGACGGCGCGGTGTTACAGCGATGCCTCGAGGATCTGGAAGTAGTCCTGTTGAGAGGCAAGACGTGGATTGGTGTTGTGGCTGTGGTCGGCAAGTGCACCTTCGATGATTTTCGGGAACATGTCGCGAGTGATGCCGAGTGCACCCAAGCCTGTCGGCAGGCCAAGCCGCTCGGTCATTGCCTTCATCGCCGGCCCGACTTCGGCGGCGTCCGTCAGGCCCATCGCCTGCGCCATGCGCGCCAACTTGTTTTCCTTGAGCATGGAGTCGGCCGTCTTGTTGAATTCAATCACGGCCGGAAGGAAGATGGCATTCAAGGTGCCGTGGTGCAGACGGGGATTGTAGCCACCGAGGGAATGGCTGAGGCTGTGCACGCAACCGAGACCTTTCTGGAACGCCAGCGCGCCCTGCATCGATGCACTCATCATGTTCTTGCGCGCCTCCCGGTCCGCAGGCTCGCGGGTTGCCGTTTCGATGTTGCGCCATGCGCGCCAGAGACCATCGAGCGCAATGCCATCGGCGGGCGGGTTGAATGCCGGCGCCATGAAGGTTTCCATGCAATGGGCAATGGCGTCCATGCCGGTTGCCGCCGTCATCGCGGCAGGTAGCCCCAGCGTCAGTTCCGGGTCGCATATGGCGGATTTTGGCACCACGTAAGGCGACAGCACGCCGACCTTGCGACCGTCTTCAAGGATCAGCACCGCGCCACGGCCGACCTCGCTACCCGTTCCGGCGGTCGTCGGGATGGCGATCACCGGCGCCGTCGCCGAAGTGATGCGGGCAACCCCACCTTCGATTGCCGCGAAGCTCTTCAGCGGTCCGATATGGGTCGCGCACACCGCAACCCCCTTGGCAAGGTCGATGGATGAGCCGCCGCCTACGGCAATGATGCCGTCAAAGGCACCGTCCCGATACTGGTTGGCAGCCGCGAGGACGGCTGCCTCATTGGGATTCGGGGGTGTCTGGTCGAATACGGCAACCTGCGACGGATTGCGGAGATGGGCCAGTACCCGGTCGATCAGGCCTGCCGCGCGGACGCCGGCGTCCGTCACGATCATGGGCCGCTGGATTCCGACGCGGTCGCATTCCTGCTGCACCAGCGCCACGGCGCCAAAGTCGAACTGGATCTGGGTGATGTAATTAATGAGTGCCATGGGGTTGTCTGCCAGTTATAGAAATCGGTCAGGACGCACGGCGAACCAAGGACCCGGATCTGCGCGTCGGTGCCGCCGTTGACCGCTTGGAAGCGATAGCGGACTTTAAACTAAAATAAACGTCGCGAAACTGACAACTTTTTATACAGCTATTACTTATATTCATACCAATGATCCCGCCACTCGCTTCAATACTCTCCCGGCTTCATTTCAAGCAATTGCGGTTATTGGTGGCCTTGGCCGACTGCGGCTCGCTCCTGCGGGCAGCCGAACAGGTCGGGCTGACCCAGCCGGGAGCGAGCAAGTCGCTGCGTGAAATCGAGTCGGCCTTGGGGACGGAGTTGTTCGTGCGGACCAACCGCGGGCTGGAGCCGAACGACGTCGGTCATTGCGTGATCCGTTATGCGCGCCTGATACAGACGGACGTGGCGCACTTGCGCGAAGAGATGGCGGGCATCCTGCAAGGCCATGGCGGGCGGCTGTCGATCGGCACCATCATGGGAGCCGTTCCCTTGGTGACGGACGCGTTGTCGCGACTGCTGGAACGCAAACCGGCGCTCTCCGTCGAGATCGTTGAGGATACCAGCGCGCGGCTGCTCAACCTGCTCGACGAGGGACGGCTGGATCTGGCGGTATGCCGGACCAGCATCAGCCAGCGCCCCCACCTTTACGAGAGTATCGATATTCATCAGGAACAGCTGGCCGTGGTCGCCAATGCCCGGCACCCGCTTGCAGTCCGGAAGAAGCTGGAACTGTCGGACCTGGCGGCGTTTCGCTGGGTGGTGTACTCCGCCAATATGCCGATGCGGCTATTGCTCGAACGCGAATTCCACGAGGCGGGATTACGTTTTCCGCTCTATCTGATGGAAACCACGTCAGCGTTCACCACACTTTCGCTATTGCAGCGCAATCCGACCATGGTGGCGCTGTTGTCCACCGACGTCGCGGAATTTTGTACCCGCTTCGGCATGACCTGCATCCTTCCTCTCCAGTTGCAGTCGCGCAGCGAGCCTTACCAGCTGGTCATGCGCAGCAACAACGTGCTGTCACCCGTTGCGACGATGTTCACACAGGAGTTTTCCGGCCAGGCGGCGTCCCGAGGAGGGGTGACGCCATAGGCTCTGACTAAGCCGCGCTTCCGGCCATGCCGCAGGCAGCAAGGCGGGCGATCAGGGCGTGCGTACCGAATGTCCGGGACTGCACATGGTCCCTGTGATTAATGGCGTTGCATGCCATGGCAACGGGCGCTCGATCGTCAATGCTACAGCTGTGGCCTCAGAATCATTAATACGTTCCCTGCAAGTTGCCGGTTCCTTAGGGCACCTTCGCTGCCCCGAGGATTTGTTAACGAAGCGCCTGCCGCGGAAGGTTTCAGGACTGCACCGCCGTGCCGGACTACCGCGTAATACGCAAATCGGCCGTCATAGGGCGCACGGCTCGATTTCAGCGCCGAAATCCGCACGACTTGGCCGACGCACAAGTCACGGGATTTCGACGGTCTGCTCTGGCCTTCTCGCAAGTGACAATTCGACACCATATCGGATCTGCGTCTTCACGATGCGTGAGGGACGCGCTGCAAGGCGCTGGCGGTGGACTAACTGTGGCCAATGGCCTCCGGCGCCGATGCCGATGCCGATGCCAATGCCGAATCGTTCGCCACTCGGTCACTCACCTGGTTCAAAGTAGATTCCCCGGTGCTGTCGATCACCGTTAGTCGGGTGTGGCTCGTAGTCGGCAGCGTCGTCAACCGCATTCGAACCTGCAGAACTCTCAGCCTATCCCCAGGCTTTTCCAAGCGTTACATTCGCCATTCCTAACCACGGCATTCACCATGTCGCTTCGCGTAACGCGACAGCGCTTTGACAGCCACGGTTGTTTGACCCGCTAGGCGCCGGACAACGATGAAGAAGAAAACTGCTACCGCCGATTCATCCAGCCCGCCTGGTTCCAGCCAATATCATCCCTTGATAACTCTTATTATCAAGGGATGTAAAAATAGCGGTAAAATAATGGCCTCAACCATCGACGTCTGTTATTTCCATGCAAAATCAGGGGCTTACCCTCGCGCGCAGCGCTTACGCAGCGTCGCCATCTGCAGCCAATAAGCGGTTTTTCAGTTCGCGACTGCTGCTGCATTTCGCGGCCACCGAATGACCTTCGGCTCGCCTTCCCCGTTTTCAGCCGTCGCCATCGCAACGGCCCCTGCCCCGGTCCGGCCGCGCAAGCTGCATCGGGGACATTTTGCGTTCATGCGCGCCCTGGTCCAGGGAGTGGACACGCGCGTCAGCTGGAACCAGTACCTGCGCATCGACGGCGAGCATGACGATACGCGGACGGTGCGCAAAACCATTGCCTGGCTCCGCGATGAATTTGCGGCCGCGGCGCGCCGCTGGCACCGCCATGGCGCCGCCCGGCTGGTCCTGGTCGACCTGGCAACCGTGACGGATGCAGGCGCGGAGATGCCCCGTCTCGACGACTACATTGCCGACCGCGGCCTGGAAGACTTTTCCCAGGCCGAACAACTGGCTGCCTACGAGGCGGAATACGGCAACGCGACGCAACGCAAATCCCGCCGCGCACGCCTGCTTGCCCGGCAGCTGGAGACGCTGCGCTGGCTCGAGGAACTGGTGGCCGAACCGCCGCGCGCCGACGATGAGGTCGCCGCATGGTTGCATCCCGATTTGGCCGAGCGTCTCGGGCGCGCTGGCATCCGGACGCTGGGCGCGCTGATTGCGCGGATCAATGGGCTCGGGTCGGTCTGGTACCGGGATCTCGCAGGCATCGGCGCGACCAAGGCTGCCCGCATGGTCGACTGGCTCCGCGCGCACGAGGCGACCATCGGAGAGTCGGTCGGCTCGCACGCGCTGGTGCGCAAGGGAAGCCTGTCGGCTGCCCGGCTGCAGGCTGTCGTGCCGCGGGCCACCGGCATCGTGCCGCTGGACAAACTGATCGTTCCCGCGGCGCTTTCCGGCAGCGACGGGCTTTATCGGCTGCCCCAGCAACTGTGCCTGATGGCGGCGTCCAACGATCACGAAGCCATCCTGGCCTGGATCCGCGCCAAGCGCGGGCCTGCTTCGCCATCGCGTTCGTCGACTGTCGACGCATCGATGGCGGCCGGTCTGGCGGGCGTTGGCACCCTCTCCCATACGCAACGTGCCTATCTGAAGGAGGCGGAGCGTTTTCTGCTGTGGGCCATCGTGCAGCGCCAGAAGCCGCTGTCGTCGATGACGCTGGAGGATTGCAGCGCGTACCGGGATTTTTTGATCGATCCGCAGCCAGCAGCGCTGTGGTGTGGCGCGCGGGCGCGGGCGCGCTGGAGCCCGATGTGGCGGCCGTTCGAGGGCCCGCTATCGGCAAGCGCGCAGCGCCGGGCAATTGCGATCCTGAAAAGCCTGTATCGCTTCCTCACCGACCAGTGCTATTTACGCGGCAATCCCTTTGCCGCTGTCTCGCTGCCGCGGGGCAGCCAGGGTATGGATGTGGGACGCAGCTTCACCGAAGCGCAGTGGACATTTATCCGCGCCGAACTGGAGGCGCTCCCGGATCATTCTGCCCACCGGAGGCTGAAGTTCGCGCTTTCGCTGCTCTACGGGACAGGACTTCGGATTTCGGAGGCTGTCGCGGCGCGTGTAGCGGACCTGCGCTGGAAGACCTACGGTGACGCAAATGAAGGCAAGGTTGAAGTGTGGGAACTCAGTGTGGTTGGCAAAGGCGGGAAGGAACGCTATGTGCCGGTCTCGCCGGCCATCGTCGCCGAACTGCAGTCATACCTGGTGTCCCGCGGCTTCCCGGCCGAATTTGGCGGCGTTCCGGCGCGGGCGCATTTGCTCGGACGCGCAACCGATATGGCCGACCGGGCCGCTTGGTCCCCTGCTGCGCGCGCGCCGCTCGATCCGCTAGCTGGCATAGGCAAGGCCACGTTGCACGATCAGCTCAAGGTATTTTTCACCACATGTGCCGGGAAACTGCAGGCTAGCGATCCGACAGGCGCCGCGCGCCTGGCGAAGGCCAGCGCGCACTGGATGCGGCACACGCACGGGTCCCACGCGGTAGCGGCGGGCATGGACATCAAGGTCGTCCAGCAAAACCTGGGACATGCGTCGCTGGCGACGACTACCCGTTACACGACCAGCGAAGCGCGGCGGCGGGCGACGGAAACGGCAAAGCTGTGGGATGCGCAGCTGCCGGCCAGGGCAAAATCCTCAGGAAGATGACTGGCGAGCGTACTTACATTCGCTGAGATAAACGTCCGTAGCGAAGATACGAGCGTGTGGCTATATCGCACAATCGATTTTCGGTGAGCGGATGACAGATTTGCTGACCTTCGGCGTGGAATGCTGCGTTCTAGGAGCTATGAAAATATCTCAAAGGAAGCAGCAGCGACCCGTTGCAAAATGCCGAAATTCGACATTCATGATTTCTATGGATTTAGTTTAGCTGCTGCTTTCAATATCTTTACCTTGTTTACTTGTTTACTGTTTACACGTTGGAATTCCTTTTGCAAGCATGGGGTTACGTCATGAATGGTGGAAGGATTTCCCCCTTTGGGTGGTTGAATTTACCCGGCACGGTGGAAGGATTTCCCCTCCTATGGTGGAAGGATTTCCCGTCGTATCGTGGAAGAATTTCGGGGATCGTGGAAGCATTTCCCCGGTCTTTGAGGAAACAATTCCCCCCTATCGTGGAAGAATCTCCCCTGTAGCTCATGGGCTCGGCCATCCAGGGCCAGAAAAGGCATGCTTTCTGCGGCATTCAATGGCAATTTGGAAATATTAACCACACAAGAGTGGTTCATGCAGGGGATACAGCCGCTATTGTGGAAGTATTTACCCCCCTGTCGCCTTACCGCCCCCGACTTATCGTGGAAAGAATTACCCCCTGGTTCTTGCTTCAGCTCGGCTATGGTGGAAAGAATTACCCCCTCTTCTAGCCGATATAGCCCTTCATTTGGCCTTCTCGGCTCAGGTCGACCGTACCGTCTCTCATTTCTGCGTCGCCTAGGGAAGGATGGTGGAAGAATTTCCCCTCCTTGATTCAGCGGCAGAGATGGCAATGGTGGAAGGATTTCCCCTGCTTTTATAGAGGCGAGGCTCTATCGTGGAAGAATTTACCCCCTTTGACAGTATGCATAGGACTTAGGTGGAAGGATTTCCCCCCATTTGCACAGCGGTACTTCACACGCTTGCGGCAGATGCTGCATCCCCGCGCAATACGCATGAGCGGCAATAGCAGTAGCCGAACCTTATCCTGGCAATTGGAAAAATTTCCCAAGGCTATACGCATGCGACGACCCATGGTGGAAGGATTTCCCCCCATCTGCCCTTGCCCAAGGCGTTTTTCGACTTCAATCAGTCATTGTCTGACCTTGTCCATGGTCTGGCCTTAAGGGCCTTCAGCGCGTCGCCACACGTTTTCCACCTGGTCCCCACCCGGTATAAGCGATGGGAGGATTCCAAGGCCTACAGCGCCGCTGTGGCCTCCTGCCGTCGTTTGCGCGGTGGTCTTGAAGGGCTTTAATGCCGAACGAGTCAGTTTTCGGTCCATCCGCGCGGAAGAATGCCCCGATGATTGGAAATGGATGACGCTATCGTGGAAGAATTTCCCCCTGTCCAATAGCCGGATGCCGAGGATCAAAGTCCTATGACTGGCGTCCAGACCTCGAAGGCTCCGGCACGGTGCCGCGGTATGGTGGAGGAAAATTGAATTGCCTTCTTCCACTATTGTGCTTAATATAGCAGCGACCTGGCGTCGGGTGCGGCAGCCCCTGGTGTCGCCAGGAGGCACCAAGAGGCGCCGCGAGGGGAAATTCTTCCACAATAGCTGTTGGATCACGGGCACGTGCGTATGGTCAAGCCGAAGCAATCGAAGAACGAACTCAGTAGAAGCGACCTCATCAAGACGCCGCAGTCGTTGATCCATATTCGCCACAAGATCACCCTATCGCAGTACAAGTACTGGATCCTGATGCTGCGGGAGTTGCGGCGCCAATTCGATTCCGGCATACCGATGGACGAGAAGGGCTTTCGGTCGATGCCGCTGAAGCTGTTCGAGCAGGCGTTCGGGTATGAAATCAACCGGTCGATGCTTTGGAACGACATGCTCGCGTTGAAGAACGAGACGCTTTCCTATAATTTCCTCAGCAAGGACGGCGGCGCGGTCCAGTACGGCGCCGGCTTCATTTCGGAGTGGAAGGTCTTTGCCACCCGCCTGGAATTCAAGTTTCCGTCTGTCATTGAAGACGTGGTGCGCGGCCTGGACGAGCCGAAAGCCATTTTCCAGTTGCTGAACTGGGAGATATTCAATCACTTCTCCGGGAAGTACGAGGCGATCATCTACAAGCTCTGCCGCGATTACCGCGGCGTGAAAAAGACGCCCTACTTCGATCTCGCCAAGTTCCGGGACTACATGGGCCTGAGCGACGGCGAATACAAGGAATTCCGGGACCTCAACAAATTCGTTATCTCCAATCCGGTGAAGGCGATCAATCGCAGCGAAGCGTCCGACATCCGGGTCGACGTCGAGCTGGAGCGCCAGGGCCGCAAAGTCATCGGCTTGCGTTTCCTGATTGAGCAGAAGGCGCAGACCGTGATCCCATTCCCGGAAACCGAGTTCACCGATGTCTTCCGGTTTGCCAAGGTCAATATCGAACCAGCGATGCAGAAGAAATACCTTGAATTGCGCACGGATGTCGAGATCGAGATCTGCATCGAGCGTGCCAACGAGTACGGCGAACAGCAGGCAAAAAAGGGCAAGGAACCGAATTACGGCGCCCTCTACAGGACAGCCATCACCGAAGGCTGGCACAGCCAAAAACTGGAGCAGAAGGCCAAGGAGGAAACCGCAGCGAAACGTCGCAAGGCGACGCAGGCGGTTATGGATACCCAGATCGAGGTCCAGGCGGCCCGCGACCGGGAAGAATCCAAACGGGTTTCCGGCATCCTGTCCGAATTCCACAAGCTGGATGAAGACGTGCAGGACGAGATCCGGGAACAGTTTCGCACCACGCTCGCGATCCCGCTGCGCAAGAGCTTCGACAAGCAGGGCGAATCCGCGCCGATGGTTAAAAGCATCTTTGCCGCGTTCATCGAATCGCTGCAGGAGCAGTCGCTGCCGGTGTTCTCAGAAAGACCAAGCGATACGGCAGACTGATGAGCTGGTCGGCTCGCCGCAGCAGCGCGCGATTTGGCCGCCGTATTGCAACCCGAATCAAATGGCACAGGCGCACGAGCCGGTTTGACGGCGGCGCCACTGCCGAATTGGGCAAGCATTGCACGTCCCAGCGCTTGCTAGGGCCGTCATTCACTTCCGTACGAGTGGCAGGTCGCCCTCCGCTGATGCACGAACCTGTCCTTACGATCCCAACTATCCAATACGCTTGCCTTGGAAAACATCACCCTTGTACCGATGCAAGGTCACGTGATGCCGTTGTGCGAATGATTGAATCAGGCTCAATGAAAATTACGTAGGCATCATGCAAGATCGCCGATTTGGAAGCGCCGCTTGAGCTCTTCGACAAGCGCTTCGCGTTCCTTCGGGTCGGCCATATTGATATCCAGCGCAACCCGGCCCGAGTCCCACTCCTTGATAAACCCGATCTGGGTTTTACCAACCTTGATGCGGTACTGGCGGCTGACTTCCTTCTTCTTGCGCGGCTTGGCATTTTCCAATTGACCCCGCAGGGATTCGAGCGCCCGGGAACTCAGATCCTCGTCTACGGTGCGCTGCATCAGTTCGAGCAACTCCTTCTCCGATAATAGCTTGGAGAGCTGATAAATCTCGTAGCCGACGGCAATCCCGAACTTGGCGGGCGTTTCGCGCAGCCGCGCCAGCGCTACCTCGGGGAGCTTCAGGAACGACATGGTTTTCGCAACCGCCGCCGTGGAGAGGCCGGTCAGTTCGGCAATCCCGGCGCCGTCGGCAATCTTTTGTTCGACGAGCAATTTCTGCCAGGCGAGTGCGTTGTCGAGCGGAGACTGCGCATTGCGCTCTTCGTTGATCAGGTAGGACATCCGATACATGTCCAGGTCGCTTCCGACTTCCTGCAACACGCATTCGATATCGGATTTTCCTGCGGCGAGCAATGCGCGCTTGCGGTAATGCCCGTCGATCAGCACGACGTGGCCGGACAGCGTCGGGTGACGTGCGGCGGGCGCGGGAACCAGTTGTCCCCTGGTGGCGATGGATGCCGCAAGCGCCTTGACCGCTTTGGGGTCGTAAATATGGCGAGCGTTCAATGGGTTGTCGTGCACCATTGACAATGGAATGCGCACGATAGCCTTGTCATTTCCCTGCGCTGCGGCTCCGATTTCCGCGCTGAAATCGCTCGCCGTTTTGGCCTTGGACACGGTTGGCCCGACCAGCCCGAGCGGACGGCCCGCGAGCGCGGTGTCGGCCGCGTCGTAGCGTTTGTCCACATTGGCGGGTTCATAGCGTTTCTCGACTGCCGCAGTTTCATTCCTGATCGAGCTGCGAAGCAACGATTTTCTGTCTGGTTTTCCGCTCATTTCTTGGCTCTCCGTGCGGTGCTTATACCTAAAATTTGCAGGACTTCATCCGTTAGCTTGTCGACTTCTTTCGTCGCCGCGCTACTTTTGCCTAGCTTGTGGACCGTCGACCCGGTCAGCTGGCACTCCCGGAATGCAGAGCGGGAACCGATCCAGTTTTTCATCAACGGGATGTCTTCGTCTTCGCCGAGAACTTCAAGCGTGTCTTTCGCCAGATTGGTATTTTTCTGAACCATGTTCGGGAGCATGCGAATCTGCAGTTGCTCGTTGGTGGCCTGCGCGGTAAGCGCCAGTTTTTTCGCGGCAACGGACGCCCACATGTCCGCCGGCGCTGGAACGATGGGGATGATAGCCAGGTCCGAGATCAGCATCGCGCTCGACGGCGCCGGCGATAGTGCGGCCGGGGGGCAATCGATAAAAATGAAGTCGTAATTCTCGAGATGGTTGCGAATCTCCCGGTGTACCTTGCCGCCCATTGCAGCGAGATTCATGGTCGCAGCTGCAAACGGTTCCTCGTCCGGCGCCTGGCTTGCCCAGCGGGTCGCGGTGCTTTGCTCATCCATGTCCACTACCAGCGTCTTGAACCCTCGCAGGGCAATGGTTCCGGCCAGTTGTATCGTGATGGTTGTCTTGCCACAACCGCCTTTCTGGTTGAAAACCGTGACTACCTTTGCCGTCATTTTTCTGCTCCCTGTATTTATGCCGTCGATCCTGACACCGATTTCCGCGCTGAAATCGGGTCGCTCTTCTGATTTCTCACGACAGTCCTGGCTTGAAGACAGCATTATATAGACCATCAATAAATTACTTCACTTTTTGAAGGAGTCGAACATTTCGCGTTGCGCTGCAGGCACGGCGCCGATTTCAGCGCGGAAATCGCAGGCCTGCGCATTTGACGGTGAGCCGCTGTTCTTGACGGAGGTGGGCGCAGTTCCGCAGGGCGGGCTCGTGGGGTGCAGTGATGAAGTAACGGGACGATTCGTCACGACAGCGGGTCGCCGATCAGTCCTTCATTCGATTTAATGATGGTTTCACTAGTGAGCCGGAAACCATCGCCTGGCAGTTTTCCCGTTAGGAAATCCGTTGCGCCTCTTTTGGTTGTCAACCAAGGACCCATTCCGCATGATTGCTTAGGGAGCACACATAGACACTAACCAACCATATGCTTTTTTAGTTGAAAGCTGGCGCGATTTGATTCGAAGCATTCGCCCTATGCCATTCATGGGAAGCAGATTATTGCTCTCATGCTGTTTCGGGGTCGCCCAACGCCCAACGCCCAACGCCCAACGCCCAACGCCCAACGCCCAACGCCCAACGCCCAACGCCCAACGCCCAACGCCCAAC
>NZ_FXUL01000037.1 GCF_900182955.1 Noviherbaspirillum suwonense
TATACCGCTTACAACCGCCTTTCTGAAATCAGCAATGGCGACGTTGTTGAGAACAAGCGGCTCGGACACGTCCTTGAGATTGCCCAGTTAGTCCACGACCAACGAGATAACCGGCCCAGTCTTGCCCGAATCTTAAGTCGAAACACGGTCGCTTCCGGTGCGCGTCGCGCACCGTTGCACCGCTTTTATACATTGCACACGGCCCGCTGGACACGAAGGCAGAATGGGTAACTGCACCTTGCAGCCGTCTAGTATCACAGCAATCCCGATTTGTCGTCCTGGTATGGAGATTGCATAGCGAAGCATAGGGATGCTTCCGCCTGTTCACTTGCCCAAGGATTGCTCATGACCCGTTTCACCATTTCCATGCTCGCCAACGCTTGTCTGATCCTTGCAGGAAGCACGCTCCTCCCTTCTACTCATGCGGCAGAACCGATCAAGATCGGGCTTGTCACTGCGCTCTCAGGGCAGTCTGCGCAAGGCGGTGAAGCAATCGCGCGTGGACTGGGTTTGGCGATTGACGAGATCAATGCAAGGGGCGGCGCCGTCGGTGGGCGCAAGCTCGAATTGGTCAGCAGGGATGACGAAAGCAACCCGGCCAAGGGAGTCATCGCCGCGCGTGAACTGATCTACAAGGACAAGGTATCGGTCATTTTCGGCGGGCTGGATACGCCGGTCTCCATGGCGCTCGTTCCACTGATGAACCAGACGAAGACGCCGTTCATGGGCCCCTGGGCGGCCGGTACCGGCATTACACGAAATGGCGCCAATCCGAACTACGTCTTCCGCGTTTCCGCCGTGGACGAACTGGTCGACAAGGCAATGGTGCAGTATGCACAGAAGACCTTCAACTCATCAAAGGCCGGGCTGATCCTGGTGAACAATCCCTGGGGAGAGTCGAATGAAAAAGGCCTGATTGCAGCGCTCGCCGAAAAAGGGATGAAACCCGCGGGCAACGAAAAATTTGAAGGGAACGATCTCGATATCGTGCCTCAGCTGACGCGGTTAAGGGCCGCCGGGGCGGACACATTGTATTTGGTCGGAAATGTGGGGCCTGCAGCCCAGGTCGTGAAATCCCTTGAACGCATGGATTGGAAGGTTCCCGTAGTCTCGCACTGGGGTCCGGCGACAGGGCGATTCACCGAACTCGCGGGTCCGAATGCGAAAAACGTCCACTTCGTACAGACCTACAGCTTTTACGGAAAGCAGTCCGCGCAGGGAGAGAAGGTCATCGCGGCACTTCGTGCCAAGTATCCCGCCATCAAAGGTCCCTCCGACATAGCCGCCGCGATCGGCGTCGCCAACGCATACGACGGCATGCAGCTCGTGGCCAAGGCAATGGGCCTGAAGGCTTCGGCCGAACGCGACGCGATCCGCGACGGGCTGGAACAAGTCGATCGGCATGATGGCCTGATAAAAACTTATGTCCATCCATTTACCCCTTCCAACCATGATGCGCTGGCCGAAAATGACTATGTCTGGGCACGCTTCATCGACAACCAGATCCTGCCGGTTGAACTGGCGAAATAGATTCACTCAGTGCTGAAAGGCGGGATGGCATCCATCTGTTTCGCAGCGCCGAGGCATCTACAAATTAGGGAATAAGGCAATATGACGTTCACTGACTCTCGTACCCTGGTGATCGGTGGCAGTTCGGGCATTGGGCTGGCGACCGCGGTTGCAGCGGCCCGGGCCGGCGCAATTGTAACCATCGCTTCACGCCAAGCGGCCAAGCTGGATAGCGCCTTGCGCGAGCTTGGACCATCTGGTTCAGCAGTACAACTCGACATCAGGGATGCCGCCGCAGTTGAAAATTATTTTGGAGAGTGCGGCGAATGGGATCATGTCGTCGTATCTGCTTCCGAGACCAAGAGCGGGTCCATACACGGGCTTAGTCTTGGAGATGCACGGGCGGCGATGGAAAGCAAGTTCTGGGGCGCCTATCACGTCGCCCGTGCTTGCCGGATCAGGCCAGGCGGTTCGCTGACGCTGGTGTCCGGCGTCTTCAGTCAAAGGCCAAACAAGGAAGCGGTGCTGCAGGGCGCCATCAATGCGGCTCTCGAAGGACTCGCACGAGGGCTCGCGCTCTCCTTGGCGCCGGTGCGCGTCAACGTGGTTTCTCCAAGCGTTACCAGGACGCCGCTGTGGGACAAGCTGGACGAGACGCATCGAGAAATAAAATACACGGAGGCGTCGATGCGGTTTCCGGCTGGCCGGGTCGGTCAGCCAGAAGACATTGCAGCGGCGATTCTTTACGTCGCCGCCAATCCTTATTCAACAGGCGCCACGATACTCGTCGATGGCGGCGATGCGCTCGTTTAGGCGACGCAAGTCCCCTCTCTACCGTTGCGGCAACAGGCTCCGATCGTTGGCGCAAAAAAACCGGATCAATAAACCATGAAATTGCTTAATGTTCCCGTGATCGATATATCTTCGTTCCGTAGCGGCACAGCTGCGCAAAAGAAGGCTGTTGCCATGCAGGTGGACCAGGCGTGCCGGGACATCGGCTTCCTCGTGATCGACGGCCACGACATATCGCCGGAAATCATCGCCGACATGCGCAAGGTCTCACGCGCATTTTTCGATTTGCCATTGGAAGAAAAGGCGCGGGTCGCGCGGCCAGCACCGGATGTCACGCGGGGCTATATCGGCATGGAAGAGGAATCCGTGGGACGGCTGCGTGATCCCACTGCCACAGCAGGCGACCTGAATGAAAGCCTGATGATTGGCCCTGTGGACCTGCCTCCCGCAGCTTATGCATTTTCTGAGGCGGCGGGCAAGCATTTCGCGCCCAATCTCTGGCCGGCTAGCCCGGAGGCGCTCAGGACCGTATGGAGCGCGTATTACCGCGAAATGGGCAAGTTGGCCCAGACGTTGATGCGGATCTTTGCGCTCGCGCTCGGCCTCGATGAATTTTATTTCGACGACAAGATCGACAAGCACATCAGTCGGCTGCGGATAAGGAATTATCCTGCGCAGGCAAGCGTGCCGGTTCCAGGCCAGATCCGTGCTGGCGCCCACTCTGACTATGGAAGTCTGACGATCCTCGCGGCAGAGGATCGCCCGGGCGGACTGCAAGTCTGCAATGCGGCGAATGAATGGGTCGATGTGCCCATCGTGCCGGGCTGCTACATCATCAATATCGGCGACTTGATGGCGCGCTGGACCAATAACACCTGGGTATCGACGCTGCACCGCGTGGTCAACCCCCCGGCTGGGGCTGGCGAAAGCAGCCGCCGTCAATCGCTTGTCTTCTTTCATAACCCGAACTACGACGCAGAAATTACTTGCCTGCCTACCTGTGTGTCAAAAGATGAAATGCCAAGGTATCTGCCAATCACATCAGGCGAATATCTGCGGAGCGCCTTTGTGACGACGCAGAACTGATCGCCTCCAGTGTGATGGGATACGTCTCGCCAGAAAACATGTGAACTTAGTAAGCTATCTCTCGACGCAATCCGGAGCCGAGTCTTGAATTACCATTTCAGCTTCGACCGCGCGACAAGCGCAAGGCGCGGCTGAAGTTTCGCGTACAGAGATATGCGCCCTAGCCATATTTCCTATCGTTGGTGCAACGCACTCTGTCAAAGTGGGCTTCGTTTCCGCTCCATAAGTGCATCAAGGCGCGATATTACTCATCCGGGAGCTGGACCTTGAACAAGCCGGCATACAGCCGAAGCGCAGCGCCTTCTGCACTTGTTTCCAGACACTCATGCGGATTTTCAACGGTGAAGCAATCTCGCGAAATTTTCCGCACTTAATGGCGGTGAAAAGTAATTGCCTTGCGCCTCATCGCAATGCTGGCTCCGCAGAAAATCATGTTGTTCCTTAGTCTCTACGCCTTCGGCTATCACGCGTCTGTTCAGGCTTCGCGCCCTATTGATGATCGCGCTCACAATTGTCGAATTTTCCGGACGGGGACTGATTTCAATGATAAAAGTCTGGTCAATCTTCAGCGTGTTGATCGGGAATCGACTCAGGTAGTTCAAGCTCGAATAGCCAGTTCCGAAGTCATCAATCGAAAGCTTTATGCCCATTGCTGCGATCGCGTGCAAGACAGACATGGTCGAATCGATATTCTGCATCAGCACGCTTTCAGTCACTTCGACCTCCAGCGAACCGGGCTCGATGGCAGTCGCATCAACAATGCTGCGCAGATTTTCAACAAAATCCCTTGCGCGGAATTCAATCGCCGAGCTGTTGACCGCAATGGTGATCGGCGGTAGGCCGGCCTGCTGCCAGGCCCGAGCCTGCGCACAGGCCTCCCGGATTACCCACTGTCCGATCGGCACGATGAGGCCGCATTCTTCCGCGATGGCGACGAACTGCGTCGGCAGCAGCAGGCCGCGGTCCGGATGTTGCCACCTGATCAGCGCCTCTGCACCAACAATTGTGCCGCTGGCGAGTTTGATTTTTGGCTGGTAATACAGTACGAACTCCTGGCGCTGCAGCGCAAGCCGCAGGCCAGCTTCGATGAACTGCCGCTCGACTGCGCGATCATTCATCGTTTGCTCGAAGAATTTCCAGTTATTGCCGCCGGACTGCTTGGCATGGTACATCGCCGTATCTGCATTTTTAACCAGGGTCGCCGCATCCGTCCCATCAACGGGGTAGACGCTGATGCCCATGCTGACACCAATATAGAGTTCGTGTGCGCAAAGCTGGTAAGGCGCCTCGAAGGCATGGAGCGTCTTTTCCGCGAAGGCCATGGCATCTTCGGGACTTTCGATCGTCGGCAGCAGTATGACAAACTCGTCCCCGCCCTGCCGGCTAACAGTATCCGAATGTCGGGCACAGTTTAGAAGTCGATTTGCCACCAGCTTCAGCAATTCGTCACCGACTGGATGCCCCAATGAATCGTTGATATGTTTGAAGCCGTCAAGGTCCATAAACAGCAACGCAAGTTGTTTGCCTTGCCGACGTGCCAGCTCTATGGCCTGGCAGAGGCGGTCCCACAGCAGTGTACGGTTAGGCAAATCTGTCAGCGCATCATGGTATGCCTGGTGGTGCAGCCGGCCAAGGGCATCCTCGGCGACCTTATGTGCCTCGAGCGATGTAATGACGAGATTCGCGTTCGCTTCCTGCAATGCATCCACATAGGTGTTCTGATTTGACAGCAAGATGGCTGATTGGCTGAATTTTGGATCGGAAACAATCGTACAGCTCCCTGGACACTTGGGCGGCGAATCGCCTGTTTGCAGTCTTTCCGCGTCAGGTCCGTGCGTGCGCCAGTCAGGACATCCTTTAACGTTATCGCTACTCGTCATTTCAGCATATTCCTTGGCGACAGTACCGAGAGGTGCAACAATTGCTGGCTCTACAACATGGGAGCGAATGCAGACAGGTCAGGAAGTCCGCCTGTGCCTGATAATCCTGCGGATGAGATAGACGATTAGATGACGACCGTCATCTGACCTTATTAATTAAAGGCTACTTTCAATCAAACCACTTATACCATTAGTTCTGCAACGATGGACGCTCCTGTGCAGAAAAACTTGCAGGCTTCCGCACCGGCAACAAGCTTGCTTCTGCGTTCGACTGGGAATCCAGCTTCCGGATGCGGACGAAGAAGTAACGAAATAGTTGGCGGTTTCAAGTCTGAAGTGCAACGGCTGTTAATGAATTGACGTATCAGGTTGATGGGCACTCGCCAGAGCGGCAGCATAGACCTGTAATGGCGAGAGCCAGTGATGCGTCGCACGTGGCCGCGTATTGAGGCTGTCAGCAATGGCATCGAGCTGTTCCTGGCTATAGACCGACAGGTCCGTTCCCTTGGGCAGATACTGACGCAACAGGCCGTTGGTGTTCTCACAGGTGCCGCGCTGCCAAGGGCTATGCGGGTCGCAGAAATACACGCGTACGCCAGTGTTGGCAGCCAGTTCGGCATGCCGTGTCATTTCCTTGCCTTGGTCGTAGGTCAGGCTCTGGCGCAATGGCGCACTGATGGCATTGAGCTTGGCGGTGAAGGCCGCCAGCGCCGAGGCGGCAGTCGCGTCTTCCATGCGCGCGAGCAGCACCAGGCGGCTGGTGCGCTCGACCAGCACACCGACCGAGGATTTGTTGCCAGCGCCCTTGATGAAGTCACCTTCCCAATGGCCCGGCATAACACGATCCTCGACTTCAGGCGGACGCACGTGGATGCTGATCATGTCCGGGATCTGGCCACGGCGGTCGGTACCGCGGCTGCGTGGCAGGCGCGTGCTGTGGCCATGACGCAGGCAGGCAATGAGTTCGCGGCGCAGTTCGCCCCGGGCATGGGCATAGATGGCGGTATAAATTGTTTCGTGGGACACGTGGAACTCGCGTTGGTGAGGAAAGACCCGCTTGAGGGTAGCCGATATCTGCTGCGGCGACCACTTCCAGCCGAGCATGGTGCGCACCACGCCCCAACATACACTTTGCGCATGCATCTTGCTGTTGCCGCGGGCATTGCGCCGGCAAGCCACCGCACGCAATTGCGCATGGTGGGAGCCATAGCCCTGCCCAGCGCCGGTGTTACGAGCCACCTCGCGGGCAATGGTAGACGGCGCTCGTTCCAAAGTACGGGCAATGGCCCGCACACTGAAGCCGCGCTGTCTCATCGTGGCAATAGTGATGCGGTCCTCAGGCTGAAGCTGCTGGTAAGTGGTCGGTTTCTGCATATGCACACCTTACAAGAAAAGGTGTTGCACTTCATATTTGAGGCCGCCGTTAATTGAAGATTCCTCGATAGAACCAGCAAGGTCCTTCAAGGTATTCAAGATCGTATGCCCTCCGAATGTCCGCCGCGCACATAGTTGCTATAAAAAGATAGCTTTTCTGTAAAGTAATGAGCCATTCTTGGAGCAGCTGTTCCGGGATGCAGGTAAAAATACAATCAGCTGATGACAAGCAGGGAAGTAATCGACGATCTCGCAAGACGGTTGTGTGATGCCCCCGGCATTTGGCTATCGTAAGGGCACACGGGCAGCTTCCAGCCTATGCCCACGCAGCCAAAGAGTTTCAGATGAAGACCAGGAAAAACAAATGTCCGATTATTTTCCCCGGCTTCCGAAAGGTTCTGCTTCCAGAAGGTGGCCGATAAAATTAACCTGGCAGGTGCGAGACTCTTAAATCAGATCAGTCAATTAAGGAATGACGAATTCCCATTCTGCGTAGCTGGCTTCGCCTGTATGAGAAATGCCGGTAACCTTTACGTCACTGGACTTTTCAACTCTGTCCATTGGTTTCATGATAGGCTTTATTCAATTTCGGTCGGCCTGTCTGACAGGATGCCCTGATAGCTCTGCAGCGGGTCACCTATCGTAATTTTGTCGCTGTCGACATCAAAGAACCGGATCTGCTTGCTATGTTTGCTGCCGCGCACTTTCACAACCGACAGCACGCGTCTCAACTCACCTGCAATTTCGACATAGCGATGCATCAAAATGGCGTCTGCAAGAAACGCGTTGCCATAAGAACTGAAACGAAGACCGGTATAACGGTCTTCCAGTTCCGCTGTCATCAGAACGGTGACGCCCATGCCGGTAAGCACCGCAACCAAGCGATAAAGTGATTCCCGAAAATCTTCGCGGAATGCCGACGCCAGCGCAAGCTCGAACCCCGATAAGGAGTCGATTACGACCCGCTTCGCATTCATCTTTCCTATCAATTCCACCAAGTCATGCAGAATCTCGTCTACCGACAAGTCTAGCGCGCGCGTATCGATCAATCCGACGTGCCCATTCTTTACGAGTTCGTTGAGACGATGGCTAAGCAACTGATTGGGACTTTTCTCGAATGCGGCAATAACGCCTGCCTCGCCGATACGCACGCCTTCGGCCAGAAACTGGGTTGCCATCACCGTTTTTCCTGATCCCGATGGCCCGACCAAAAGCAGCGAATAGCCCACTGGCAGTCCGCCGCCCAGCATTTCGTCCAACGCGGGCACGCCCATGGATTGCCTTTGGTCTCCTGTGATCTGGAGATTGCCCGACATGCCGGCCTTGAGGATGGCACGCGGAAAAATCCGAATACCTTCATCGTCGATCCGGAAGGTGTGAATGCCCACGCTCTGCGCTTGGCCGCGCATCTTGACGACCTGTATTTTCCGTATCATCGAATCCCGGTGCACCGCCTGCGACATCCAGATAATCCCGTCGGCCACCGTAAATATCGGACTGGACTCGGCTTCAGCGGTCAGGTACTCGCCGATCAGGAAGGTCGTGGCCTGCCAGCTGGTCATCTGCATGCCGAGCCGCTGCACAAACGTTTGCAGAGCGGAGGTACCTTGTTGCATGTTCTTAGCCGAATGTGCCACGGATCGAAACGAGTCGACAAACACAAGGCTGGGCGAAAATTTTTGCACTTCGTCGCTAATACGGCGCAATACCCCGTCGAATTCGCCTTCCAGCAGGTCATCAGCAAGGTTGACGAATTTGACTGACGCGTTGATCTTGTCGACGTCAAAAAAGGGAAATTGCTGCTGGTAGCGCAGCATTTTCAAAGGCGGCTCGCCCAGAACTGTGAAGAAAAGTGCACGCCGATCAGGACTGGCAAGCGAAAACATCATCTGGTGGGCCAGTGTCGTCTTGCCGCTGCCTGGCGTGCCTGCGATCAGGTTGAACGAAAATTCCGGAATGCCACCACCCAGCAGATCATCGAGGCCAGGAACACCTGTTGGCAATCGGCCTATGATTACTTTATTTTTCATGATCAACAATTCTTATCATTGAGAGTTAAAACGTCATCACCCCATGCAGAATGAAGAAGGTTGGTCACCATAGTTTCACCGATTAGGGAGGTCAGTATGTCAAGGAACGTGCTTAGCAACAAAATACTTGCTTCACGCACTTCCATTATGTCCCGTCCTTCCAAGCGGCTTCGTAATCCCGCGACTTGGAAATCAGTCTGTTTCAAAGGCGAATTCTGGGCTAGCCACGGATAGCGCTTTGCCGCAAGCATGGAACTCCTTACATAGATTGCCTGGAAGCCGCCGTCTCCTATTAAGGAAACGAGTTCGACGGCCAGCTTTTCCCAGAGCCAGAGAGTGACATCCACGAGTGCATCCGGCCGCCGGGATATGGCTCTGCCGATAAGGGAGTTCCATGAAGTTTCCATCGGCAATAATTAATTTTTCATCTGCAGAATTAGAAGCACGTTAATGAAAACTGCATCTAAAAAAAATAAGTCGAAAAATCTCGACGAAGTCGATTTCTGGCCTGACATAGACGTCATTTAGCGCTCGCTGAGTAAAGCAGGCTAGCCAATACTGCCTTGTTGACCGGCTCTTGCAAGAAATGATCAAATCCTCCTGCCGTCGCGTGAGCCTGATCGACCTGTGAACTCTGTTGGGTCACGGCAATAAAACTATGCACGGAATCGCCGGCACGGGATCGTAATTGACTGCACATTGCATCGTTGTTGATGTCGGCCATTCCAACATCACAAATGATGACATCATATGCATTCTTCCCCGCCAGCAGAATGCCGGTTGGCGCATCCCGGGCCAACGTCGCCGCATGCCCTTGCAAGTTTAAATCGTTTTTCAGGTTTTCCTGCAGGTCGTCGCCGTTCCCAATGATCAGGATGCGTTGCGCCTGCGGGGGTCGCGATTGGAGATCCAGATCCTCGCTCCCGGGCTGCAGCGGTGCGGCAATGATAGGCAGCTGTACCTTGAATTCACTGCCCGGAACCATGTCATCGCTTTTGATTTCGACCGTGCCGCCGTGCATCTCCACGATGGTGCGAACCAACGACAGGCCAATGCCAAGCCCCCCGTGCACGCTTTCGTGCGTACGAGCGCCTTGTGCAAACAGGTCGAACACCACACGCTGAAGTTCCGCGCTGATGCCTACGCCGTCATCTTTCACGGAGACGATCACGCTATCGGGCGTAGCCACTGCCGACACAGCGATGTGCCCGCCTTCGGGCGTGAATTTGGCCGAATTAATCAGCAGATTCGAGAATACCTGCCCTAGCCTGACGAAGTCGCCGTTGAGCATAATCGGTGCCGCCGGTAAAGCAATGCTCAAGTGCTGTTTACGCTCATCCAAAACAGGTTTGCTGGTTTCGACAGCGTACTCAATGACGTCCGCTACAGAAAGTGGCTGTCGTTTCAACCCAAACTTCCCGCTGCTTACTCGCGAAGCGTCCAGCAGGTCGGTAACAAGGCGGGTAAGGCTGCCTACCTGCCGGGCCATGACCGCGTGAAGGTGAGGCAGTTTGGGATGCGCTGAAGTAATCATGCCGAGTATCTCGGTGGCACTGGTAAGTGGCGCCAGGGGGTTACGCAACTCGTGTGCCAGCATGCAAAGGAATTCCTTTTGCCGATCATTAACCAGTTCGGCGTTGGCCTGGAGCTCCTTTGCGAGCACGGTCGCAATCACAAGACGCTGGTTGGCCTCCCGCAGCCGTTTGACCAGGTCGTCTTCCGCTTCCATGCTCGTCATTGCGTAATCGCCTTTTATCTGCACCTAGGAACAGGCTCTCCTAGAGTCGCCCATTTTTTTCGAGCGCATAAAACATCGAATTTCAAGTTGACAGCTCAGCATACCTTTATTTGACCAATCATCAAATGAAGATTCGTTTCTTCCTTCGCTCCGGATATGAACTCATGTCCACCCAATTCGCTTTATGCTCCACTATCTGCGAAAGGGATCCATGACCGGGACGACTGAATGCATTCTCTCACGCTTGTGGCTTATGCAACATTTTTTCGTCGAAAGGTGCATGCGAGCCGGCATTATCAAAGACAGGCAGATCGACGGCTACCGTGCACGGAGCACTTTACGCCGTTCGACCAGGCCTACCCGTTCCAATAGCTTGGCTAACCGCTCAAACTCGATAAGCTTGACAAAGTGGTGGTCGAATCCCGTTGCCTTCGCTGATATTTATGACCGCGCTTGCCGTCAACGAGACTGCCCTCAGCCGTCGGCCAAGTTCATAGCTGTACATTCCAGGCTATCCAGGATCAAGAATGAAAGCTTGGACCGGCGTTTTTCAACGACTGCCACCACTGCGCTGCTTGCATCTTCGAGCACGGTTATCTGATGACCACATGCTTCAAGAAGTGCGGCGAGTTATGGCGTGGCATCCAAATTGTCATCGTTAATCATCAGATGCACCAGAACATTTTCCAACGCTGCGGTATTTGACAGAACTTGTTCGTCCAACTCTTCTTCTTTGGCGCACAGCGGCAAACTGATGGTAAAAATGCTGCCATTGTCCAGCCCTAAAATCTTGGCGTCCAACCGGCCAACATGCACTGCAGAAATTTTCTTGACCAACGACAATCTCGGCCCCAGGCCACCCTGCGTACGGTCCGGCGTTCGTTCTCCCTGCGTAGAGAGATCAAAGACATAAGGCAACAGTGGACGGGCAATACCACTTCCGTTGTCTTTGCCACGGACTTATCGAGCTGACCGACATCCAATCCGGCAGCGTTGAGGCTAGGAAGGCCAATCAAAAGGAGAGTCAACTTGCACTACGTCTGTGCCAGCGGTAACTCCCGCCTCTATCGTGCAACGAATTTATTCAAGCAGAAAAAGTAGCGTTGCGACACTAGCGCAGCTGGTAATCGACTGGCCTGCACGGCGGCGGGATATTTTTCTCGTCCAGCGATTCGCGCAGGCTAATTTCAATCCCACGGCAAATCGCTTCTAGCGGCAAGTCGTTTGCCGAGGTACCGAAAGGCTCCTCGATCTCGTCGCCCAGCGCATCCAGGCCAAAGAAGGTATAGGCGACAATGGCTACCACCAGTGGGGTCAGGGAGCCGATGGCGTCCACCAAACCGAAAGGCAGCAGGAAGCAGTAGAGATAGGCGGTACGGTGCAGCAGCAAGGTATAGGAAAACGGGATCGGCGTCGTCCTGATGCGCTCGCATGCGGCGGCAGCGGCTACCATCCCGCACAGGGTGTCATCGAGCGCGACCATCAGCACGCTGTCTATCCTTCCCTCCTCCAGACAAAGGCGCAAATCTGCGCCCATGCACTTCATGAGGAAATGGGGGCGGTTCGATACCACTGCGGTCTGCCGCCATTCCAGTTCCGAGAGCAATGGCATTAGATCAGCGAGAGCATCACTGCCGCGCAGATGATGGCGCAGCGCATGGGCAAACGCAATCGTACGGTAAATCATGCGCACGGCTTCGTCCGCCCCACCGTCTGGCCCGTCCGGCGCGCGGGCTATCATGCTGTCGCATTGCCGGGCGAAGTTGCGGCTCTTCAGCACCAGGTCGCCCCATAGCTTGCGTCCCTCCCAAAAGCGGTCATAGGCCGCATTGTTTCGAAAGCCCAGAAAGATCGCCAGCGGCAGCCCCATCAGTGTGAAGGGAATCGTGGTGAGGACAATCTTGTGGTGCATTAGCGTGCCGTGCGTCAGTGTCACGATCACGGCCAGGACCGTGGTGACCAGGAGGCTCCGCCAAATCTGGGTCAGAACCGAGCCTCGCATGGTAACGAACAGCCTGAATCCGGACGGCCTGTCACGTACGATCATGGCGCGGCATTCCTTTGCTTGCTAGTGCCCCTGCAGATGCAATCATCAGACACGATATCGTTGGTTGAAAAGGTGGGGACGAACGCGGCTTGAGAGCCGGCATGGAAGCAGCATTTGCATGCCGGGCCCGCGCATGGCGCCTCCCGGCCGGCTTTAGCTGATGTCCCTGGCTCAGGGCGCACGCATCGTTTGGGTTGACAGATATCGGCTATGCCAGGAAAACGCTTGTTCGAGCAGGTGCGGGGTGTGGCCGCCGCGCTGTACTGCCTGCTCGAAATAGGCGCGCAATGGCGCGCGGTAATCGGGATGGGCGCAGCGCTCGATGATCAGCGGAGCACGTTCCCGCGGCGCCAGGCCACGAAGATCGGCCAGTCCCCACTCGGTAACCAGGATATCGACATCATGCTCGGTGTGATCGACATGCGTGACCATAGGCACGACGCTCGAAATGGCGCCCTGTTTGGCCGTGGACTTGCTGACGAATACTGACAAGTGGCTGTTTCGCGCAAAGTCGCCCGAACCGCCGATGCCATTCATCATGTGCGTGCCGCCGACGTGGGTTGAATTGACATTGCCATAGAGATCGAATTCGAGCGCTGTATTGATCGCGATCAGGCCCAGGCGGCGCACGATCTCGGGATGGTTGCTGATTTCCTGCGGCCGCAGCAGGATGCGAGACCGGTAATCCTGGAGATTACTGATGAAGTGCTCATGCATCGCCGGCGACAGCGTGATCGAGGACGCCGAGGCGAATGTCAGCTGGCCTGAATCGAGCAACGCGATTGCACTGTCCTGGAGGACTTCCGAATACATCGTAAGGCCGTTGAATGGCGACCCGATCAAGCCCTGCAGCACGGCGTTGGCGATAGTGCCAATGCCAGCCTGGATCGGCCGCAACGCCCGCCCCATCCGCCCGGCGCTGACTTCGCCACTGAGAAACGCGATAATATGCCCGGCAATTGCAGCAGTCTCTTCATCCGGCGGCAGCACATTGGAAGGGCTATCCGGACTGTCGGTAATGACGATCGCGGCTACCCGTTCCGGGTCCACCGCAATTGCGCTGGACCCGATGCGCTGCTCTGGACGAATTAGCGGAATCGGCAGACCGGTGGCCAGATAGATGTCGTGTAGTCCTTCCAACGCGCGCGGTGCGCTGAGGTTCAGTTCGATAATGACGGTGCGTGCCTGCTGCACGAAGCTTGCCGAATTGCCGACCGCCATGGTGGGAACGATGCCGCCATCCTCGGTAATGGCCGTGGCCTCGATGACGGCGATGTCGACCGGAGCCAGGCTGCCCGAGCGTAATTGGACCACGGTCTCCGACAAGTGCTGGTCGATGAACATGACCTTCCCGTCATTGATCTTGCGACGGAGGGTGGCATCCGCCTGGAATGGCAGCCTGCGCGCCAGCAGTCCGGCGTCCGCCATCAGCCCGTCGCTGCCGCTGCCGAGCGACGCCCCCGTGATCAACGTCAGCGCCAAGCCTTCACGCTTTGCCCTCTGCGCTAGTGCGCCCGGTAGGGCCTTGGCATCACCGGCCCGGGTAAATCCGCTCATGCCGACCGTCATGCCGTTTTTAAACAGGCTGGCAGCCTCCTCGGCTGTCCTGACCTTGTTGATAAATGCTGGATGACGAATACGGTCCCGATACACAGTGGCTCCCGGTGTTTTGCAAACAAAGATAGTTGCGCGGAAACATTGTAGGAGGTGGCGTACATGCCTTATATGAATTAAAGTCTCGCGCTTGAGTCGTTTAATTCATGTTTTCCGAGGGAATTTTGGATATTCGTTCGCTTCGTTATTTCATCGAGACTGCAAGGCTGAGCAGTTTCACCCAGGCTGCCGAAAAGCTGCATGTCACGCAATCCACGGTCAGCAAGATGGTGCGGCAGCTCGAAGCGGAACTGGCGACGCCGCTGCTGCTGCGCGACGGGCGGCAACTGGCGCTCACGGACACCGGCCGCGTTGTCTTCGACCGTGGGCAGGAAATGCTGGCGACATTGCGGCTGCTCGTGCAGGAAGTGCAGGATACACGGGCGCTGCGGCAGGGCACGCTGACGGTGGGAATTCCACCAATGATCAACCTGCTGTTCACGCCGGTGTTGAAAGCGTTCAGGAAGCGGCATCCTGAGATTGCGCTGGTGCTTGCGGAAGATACCGGCCAGGTGATCGAACAGCGGGTCGCGTCAGGGGAACTGGAAATCGGGATGACGGTGCTGCCGTCGGATCCAAGCCTGGAACTGGTGACGATGCCCGTTGCCAGTTATCCAATCTGGGCCCTGGGCATGCCCGGCACTTTCCGCAAGAAGCAGGCAACCATCCGCCTCAAGTCGCTTCGGGACATGCCTCTTGTGTTGCTGAACGATGACTTTGCCCTGACCCGCAGTTTGCTCAGGCGGTTCGATGAAGCCGGTTTCGCACCCACGATCGCAGCACAAAGCGGGCAATGGGACTGGCTCGTGGCGATGGCTTCTGCAGGCTTGGGCGTGGCATTGCTTCCCGAGCCATTCATCGAGCGTATCGCCGGGGAGCCGGTCGAGGCGGCGCGGGTCATCGAGCCGGAGATCTCCTGGGACGTCGCACAGGTGTGGAATGGCCGTTACCAGTCACATGCTGCCACTGCCTGGATGCTTGTCTGCCAGGAAATCCTGGGAAAGCGCCTCTAGCAGCATGCCGGCAAATAATATCTAGGGTCAGGCATATCGCCGGCCTGTAACGAAAGGCTGACTATTGAAAAGTCAAAAGTCTCAATCGATCATGCAGATCTGGGTAAGGCTGCCATGCTGAAGGCGGCAGCGCGCCGCCTTCAGCATGGCAGCCCACCAGAGCCGGATGCCGCGGCGGCCCGCGCTGGCGCCTTCAACGAAACCGCTTGCAAGCGTGCGCAGTCGCATCATCCCGGGTTCAGAATTGCACGCCCCGCGTCAAAGCGCCATCGACAACCAGATTGGTGCCCGTAACAAAACTTGCTGCCGGGCTTGCTAAAAAGGCGACAGCGTTTGCCATTTCCTGCGGCGTTCCCATCCGTCCGGTTGGGTTGAGTGCCAACGACTCCTTGAACAGTGCGGGATTTCCCTGTTCGATCTTTTCCCAGACGCCGCCGGGGAAATAAGTATTACCGGGCGACATGGAATTGGCACGTATCCCCTTTGCTGCAAGATGAAACGCAAGGCCTTGCGTGTAGTGAATGATTGCTGCCTTGAAGGCGCCGTACGGACCGGCTGCGAAATCCACTTCCCGACCCGATACGCTTGCAATCGTAACGATGGACGCATTCGCGCTACGGGTGAGTTCCGGCATTGCCGCGTCAACCAGCCTCACGGTACCCATCAGATCTACTTCATAGCCCTTGCGCCATGAGGCTTCGTCGTTACCCACTGCTAATGCGCTCACGTTGGCGACGACGATGTCGATTCCACCCATCGCCTTGGCCGCGTCGTTAACCCACGCTTTGAGCGCGTCGCCGTCAGATACGTCCGTTACCGAGCCAAAGGACTTTGCCCCGCCAACATTAAATGACGCTTCCGCTGCTGCCACCTCTTCCGGGTTGCGTGCACAATATGCCACCTGTGCGCCCTCCGACAAAAAAGTTTCGACGATGGCACGACCGATTCCGCGCGTTCCGCCAGTGACAATGACCCTCAGGCCTTTTAATCCAAGATCCACGATTTCTGCTCCTGTTTTATGCGGCGTTATGCCAGATATTTTTTCATCGATGCCAGCGGCTGCCGTGTATTCCCTCAGGCATATTTAAGCTTGGGGACTTTACGGTGTTGGGTCTTCGCCTCGTATGCGAATGCGAACGCTAGCAAATCGGCCTCGCTCCAGAGCTGGCCAACAAACATGATGCTGAATGGAGAGCCGGATGCATAATATCCTGCCGGAACAGTCACGCCAGGCAAACCTGCAATGTTGATTTCTCCCACATTGGTCTCCTGTATGGTGTCGCGATCCTGTAATAACGGAAGCTCTTCGCGCATTTGAGGCATCAGCATCGCGTCAAGCTGGTGCCTCTCGAAAACCTCTTCGACGATATTCAGATATTTCGTCTTCAGCTCGATAAACTGAGAGATATCCGGCGGCGTCCGTGGGTTAGCGGCTATCGCAGCAAACTGCGGGAGATTCGGCATGAAGCTCAGGACGCCTTCCGGGCCGAACGCATCTTCTTGCGCAGTGACCCGGGCAAACTCCTCTACGGTCTTGATTGCCGCATTCGGGCCAAGCCGGTCAAGATATTGCTGCAGATCGTAGGGGATAGACTCAAGACCGCGCGCATCGAAATTGACCAGAGGAGGTGTAGGCTGGCGCAATTCGGCAAATCCACTGCCTGCGAAAGGATCTTCAACCAGGATTGCACCCAACGCGCGAAGCTCGTCCTTCGCCCGCTCATAAAGTTCTTCTGCTTCTGCAGAGAGCGGCTGAGTGCGCCAGCCGTTACCATAAAGACCGAGCCGTTTTCCGTTGAGGGCTTCCTTGCTTAGTTTGGCGGTGTAGCCGCCTTTCGGCTGCTTTCCCACGCCAGCAAGCGTTTTTGGATCCTCCGACGAATAACCGGCCAGCACATCCAGACATAAGGCAGCATCTCGAACGCAACGCGCGATCGGCCCTACGACGTCCCGGTTGCTGGACAGGGGCACCACGCCGGCATTAGGCACCAATCCTATGGTCGGTTTAATGCCAACCAGATCCTGAGCCGAAGCGGGATTTTGAATCGAGCCACCTGTCTCTTCTGCCAAGCCCAGAATTGCCATGCCTGAGGCTACCGACGAAGCAGTACCTGCGCTGCTTCCCCCCGGTTTGCGATCGGGCATGACCACATTCAACGTGGGACCAGCCCAGCTGTCATTGGCGTGGCTGCCGGAATGGCTGAGCACTGGCACGTTCGTCTTGCCCAGGATAATGGCGCCTGCTGCGCGCATGCGTGCTACCACCGGCGCATCCCGCTCAGGAAGCAGATCGACTCCCCCTGCCTTGCTGCACAAGAATTTCCAGCCTGCCGTCGTAGGGAATCCCACCATATCCATTGGGTCCTTCACGACGACCGGAATGCCAGCCAGCGGTCCTAGCGTCTCACCGGATGCACGCCTACCGTCAATCTCTCTCGCATCATTCAACGCGCTTTCGTTCAGAAATATGATGGCATTGTAGAAAGGATTATATTTTTCAATCTGTTGAAGGCAGGCAGCCACGATGGACTCCGCGGTAAGCTGATTGGTCGCATAAGCCGCCTGAATCGATTCCACCGTTAGCGTGCTAAGGTCCACGTCCGCCACGCCTGCTTGGTTACTCATGCAAAACTCCCTTAAGCAAAAATAAAGCTACATTCCGTCTACAAGAAATACCTTCGATGCGGTGCGCCTGAAAACGGCATCGAAGATTCCGCAGGTCCGAAAATCGATTTGTTTACTATCCCGGTTGACGGGACCAATTCCCGTCAGCTTGCAACGGCGGTTGTCAGTTCGGCGTTACCTTCAGCCGCGAGGTAACTTTTTGCAATGGCGGCGCCCACGGTATATTTAGGGTCGACAAAGTTGCCGAGCCTGACCTTGCCGCACTGGCTGAGCAGCATGTAAGCATCCCATTTATCAAATCCGTAGTCCTTGGCCATCCAGAGAATGAGCTCCTTGTATGCAATGCGGGTGGCATCTTCCAGAGGGCGTGCGCTTCCTATGCCCATGATGCAATTCTCATTTTCCAGTCGTGGCCAGTCGATTGCCCAGCTCTTGATCAGGTCGACACGGATGGTGGTCACGCTTTTATACTCGACTGCGACCCCGCATACTTCCCCGTCTCCCTGGCACGCATGCGCGTCGCCAATAAAGAGCCGCGCGCCTTCGGAGCGGACGGGAAGATAGGTAATGCTTCCCGGCCCCATGTCCGGCAAGTCCATATTGCCGCCGTGATTGTCTGGCGTCAGGGAGTTGATCGAGTCAATCTCGGGCGACAGGCTCAATGTGCCGATATGCGGCTTGTAATCAAGCGTCGTGCGTTTGCTCCAGTACACATACTCAGTGTCGATTTTTACCCGACGCACTTTTTCCGGCAACGGATCATTCAACATCGCCGTATAGTTCGTGCCAGTTAGCGCACCGAACTCTGGAATCATGCAGCAAATGCCATGGGGATCCTCTCCTCTTGGCATCATGCTTTCAATATACACGGCGACCACATCCCCTTTTTCGGCACCTTCGATCATGATCGGACCGTTCTGAGGATTCAGGAACGGCATTTTCAAAAGCGCGGTTGGCGAATCACTTTCGGATTTAATGGCGCCTTCGAAGGCGTCGCGCGTGTCGACAATGATTCTGTCGCCTGGCTTGACGTGCAGCACAGGCTGCGAATAAGGGCCGATCGTGTAATGGAAGACTTTTTGAAGTTCTTCCGTGAGGTGATGTACGACCGGCTCGCGCTTGGCGCCCACGCCGCGTTGCATCATGATCGAGTCTTTAAGCCATTCCATGTTTTCATCTCCTTATTAAACCGCCAGGTGTCGGCGCATCAGTTCAGCGTCATTAAGTTGTTGTTTCGTCAGATGTTCGACGACTTTTCCCTTGTCCATCACGCAGCATCGGGTAGCGGCCATTTCAACCATGTTCATGTTCTGCTCGACGAGCAGGACACCGATGCCTAGCGAGCCCGAGATCTCGACCAGTTTTGCCGCGATAGATTGCACAATGGAGGGCTGTACGCCTTCGGACGGCTCATCGAGCAGCAACACCCGCGGCTTGCCGACCAGCACGCGGGCGATCGCAAGTTGTTGCTGTTCGCCGCCACTCATCGTGCCGGCCTTTTGCCGTAACTTGGCTCGGAGAACAGGAAAAAACGAAAGCGCCATTTCCATCTCGGTCGTGCCTTTCGACGCGAGCATTTGCAGGCCAACCTTCAGGTTCTCCTCGACAGTCAGTGCAGGAAAGATTTCGCGACCTTGCGGGACATAGCCAAGTCCGGCTTTTGCGCGGACGTCGGGAGTCAGTGGGGACAGGTCCCGTCCATCAAGTTCGATGGCGCCGCTATCTGTCCTGAGGATGCCGATCAGGGTTTTCAGCAGCGTTGACTTGCCGACGCCATTGCGCCCGATGATGGCGACGATTTCGGACTTTTCCAGTGTCAGCGTCACGCCATTCAACACCTTGCTTCCAGCGTATCCGGACTGTAAGTCGGTCACTTGCAACAGAGGCGTTTCCATCATCGTTTTCCCAGGTAGATTTCCGCGACATCATCGCGTTCCAGGACTTCCTTGAGCGGGCCATCGGCAAACACTTTTCCGCCGTGCAGTACGGTTACCTGCGTACCGACTTGCCTGACGAATTCCATGTCGTGTTCGACAACCATGATCGTCAATCCTTCTGCCTTTAAACGCTTTATCAGCTCGCCAGTATGTTCTGTCTCTTCCGTCGACAAACCGGCGACAGGCTCGTCAAGCAGCAGAAGCTTTGGGCGCAAGCCGACGGCCATGGAAATTTCAAGCCACTGCTTCTTGCCGTGGGAAAGATTTCCGGCTTTCACGTTGCTTTCAGAAGACAGGTTAAACAGGTTGAGCATGCGATCAATCTCGTCACTGACCTCGTGAGGGCGAACGACACGGTGCACCACGAGTTTCAGATGTTCCAGAACGGTCAGATCCGGAAAAATGCCGGGGACTTGAAACTTGATGCTCATGCCAAGCCCAACCCTGCGAAATGGAAGCACGTTCGAGATATCACGGCCCTGGAAGCGAACCGACCCGGCGGTTGGACGGTGTTCTCCAATAAGCAACTTGAAGAATGTGCTTTTGCCTGCACCGTTTGGGCCAATCACGCAACGTGTCTCACCTTCATTGATCCTGAAGTCGATACCGTTTACTACCTGCGCGCCGCCAAAGCTCTTGCATAAGCCTTTCGTTTCCAGAATCGGGATCATTGTGTTTTCCACTTTAGCTATTCGGTTTCGCAAAATCGCACTGCGAGCTGCTGTTATCGCTTGCTGAGCCGGGAAATTTTCGAGGCAATCGTGGGACCCAGCCCCTCCGGGGCGGCCATCACGACAAGCAACAGGATCGCTCCCATGATGACAAGAGCATATTGACTGCCGTAGACGACCAGTTCCTGTGAGAGGACCAACAGCGCGACGGTCGCAATGATGGCGCCGGGGATGCTTTTCCGGCCGCCGGTAGCGACCCAGATGATGGGCATCGCCGCGGACGTCAGGCCCATGGACGAAGGCGTAATGTAGGATCCCCATACGGTGTACAAAACGCCCGAGAGCCCCGCCAGCGTGCCGCCGAAAACGAAGATCGCGAGTTGATAACGCCGGATGTCTATACCCAGCATTTCAGCCCGATGCGGATTCTCGCGGATGGACTCCAGTGTCAGGCCAAATGTGGAGTCGAGTAGCTTTCGCGTGCCAAAGTAGACCACCGCCAGCATCAGCAACACGGCGAAATAAAAATAGACCCCCTCCACCAGGATATTTTCGCCACCCAGTCCAGGCAAAGACAGCGACGGCATCGCAGACATTCCATTGAAGCCATTGAGCCGGGCTTTTCCGATTGCCCATTGTGGGCCGGCGGTTTGCGCCATGAAGGTCTCGAACACCAGGGTTATGGACAGGGTAACGATGCCGATAAAAACATCCTTGATGCCGCCGTAGAAGATCATGTACCCCAAGACCAGGGCCATCAGGAAGCACAGGACCAGGGCGACGACGACGCCGCTCCATGTAGACAGCGGCGACTCGCCCAGATTTAGCGTAAAGACGCCGTACGCATAACCTGCCAGACCAAAAAAAGCAGTTTGCCCAAAGGACAGGATGCCGCCGTAGCCCCACATCGCCGACAGCCCGATCGCGGCGAACGTCCAGACAAGACAGTAAGCAAGATTGTTTACGGCGGAATCTGCAAGAAACAGGGGTAATAAGAAGCAGGCAAGAATTGCCATCAGCATCGGATCGGCCTTCCATCTGGACCGAAAGGACGCCGTTTTTCGAGTGGGAGCCGCCACCTTTATTTTGGGACTGCTGATGCCGCTCACGGTCGGTTCTGTTGGATTCACGCTTGGCTCCGATTACCGACGGTTGAAAAGGCTGCCAACCCCTTGGGGCAGCACGCGGATGATCACGATAACGGTCAACAACAGGCCGATTTGCCCGGCGAGCTGTCCATAATTGGCAGAAAGGCCGCTTTGGATGAAGCCGAGAAGTGCGGCGGCCGGAAGGGTTCCTTGCAAGACGTTGGCCCCGCCAGTTACCACTGTGACGAATGCCTGAACGATAAAGCCGCTGCCCATTGTCGGAACGGCTGTAATCGTAGGCGCGTACACGGCGCCGGCCAGCCCGGCCAGACCGGCGCCAAGGGCAAAGGTAAGCGTGTAGATTCGCGACGTCTTCAAGCCCAGGCAGCGGGCCATGGTGGCATTCTGTATCGTTGCGCGCGCATAGATCCCGTAATTGATACGGAAGAACAGCCAAAACAGGCATGCCAGCGTTGCGATGGCGAAAAACGGCAGCAGCGCCCGGTAGGTTGAGAACGAATACTCGCCTAGTTGAAACGGTTGAAACGGCGTTGAAAGACCTTCGATCGACGGACCCGCGAAGATGAGCATGGCCTGCTGTGTAATAAGGCTCACAGCCCAGGTGGCGACGATGGAATCGAACAGGCGGTTATAAAGATGGCGCACAATCAGCCTTTCCAGAATGACACCGGCGATCGCGGATGCCGCGACACCAAGGAACATCGCAATTGGTAGTGGAACGCCCTGTTTCGCGGTAAGGACTGTCACGTAAGCGCCGCACATGATGAATTCGCCATGTGCCAGGTTAATGACGCCCATCATTCCAAAAATCACGGCTAAGCCAAGTGCCGACAGGGTCAGGTAAGCGAATGAATCGCCGAACTGGTAGACGTAGGAATAGACGGTGGCGAGAAAATTCATGGTGTGCTTTCAGAATGCAGGAAACGCAACGAGCCGCCGTTTCGCGGCCCGTTCTGAACTGCCAATCAGGTGTGAGCCTCGGTTACCGCTTCGGTGGATTGGCTGGCGTGTACTGCGACGTATCGGCTTTCACAGCGAGGTTGCAGCCGGAATCGCCTAGCCAGTAGGGCTTGATGTCATTCCACACCTTGGGAAATTCAATGGAATGATCCGCTTTCACATGGGCGAGATAAATCGTGTGCGTCAGATGATGACTCTTTGGGTCGATACACACTTTTCCAGAAGGTCCATCGGTACAGATGTTGCCCGCTTCGAGTGCCTTGCGAACAGCGACCTTATCGGTCGATTTCGCGGCTTCGACAGCCGCCTTGTACAGATAAACGGCATCGTAGGCGTTGGCGGCTTCCTGTGAGATGTAAGGCTCGTCGGCAAACTTTGCCCGGAATCGTTTTTTGAAATCATTGCTTGCGGGAGAATCTACCTCCTCGATGTAGTTGGGGGTCACATACATGTCCTTCAGCGCAGGCGGCTTGAACCGTTTGTGCTCATACGCCTGACCGACCTGGATCGAGCTTCCCATGGGTAGATTGAGGTTTGCGGCAGCCTGTTGCTCGAAAAATGCCGACTGGATATTACCTACGAGCAGCGTCATTACAAAATCCGGCTTCGCCTTCTGGATGTTTTGAATGGTTTGACCGAATTGCGAAACGCTAAGCGGAATAAACTCTTCACCGACCATGGTGCCGCCATTCTCTTTCACGATTTTTCGAACCCATTCAGCAGAAATCTGGCCGAAGTTATAGTCTGCCGCGATCGTATAAACTTTCTTGCCGTACTTTTCCATCAGCCATGGAACCAGTGTGGAAAATTGTTGTTCAGGCACTGCGCCCGTCACAAAGACGTTAGAGTCGCACACCCCGCCTTCATACTGGTTGTTGTAGAAATAGAGTTGCTTGGCCTTATCCATGATTGGACGAATCGCTTCACGTGACGCACTCGAGAAAGCGCCAAAGATCACATCCGGTTTGTCAGTATTGACTAGCCGGCGCGCCAGTTCCTGGAATTTTGTATTGTCTGATTGGGTATCGTAGTGAATTAACTTGATTGGCCGGCCCAATACGCCGCCCTTCGCATTTATCTCCTCGACCGCCAGCTGTGTAGCATGAATCTTGGGGAGCACAGCGAGCGCGAAATTTCCGGAAGCATCTTCAAGCAGCCCGAGTTTAATCGGGTCGGCAGCAAAAGCAGATAAAGAAATAGGCAGCGAAACGACACAGCCAGCCAAAAACGTTCCGACTTTATTCATAACTTCTCCGAGGAAATCCAAGAAAACGAAAGACGAAAAAAAGCCCGCGCCGAGCAATGCTCGGTTCGGGCTTTTTTGCCGATTCCATGTGTCGACATCGTTGGCGCACACATGGATTACCTTCAGATACTATTCGGCGGCTTGGTACGTGTCAACCCCGAAATGAATTTTTCCCCAACAAATTTTTGGCGTAATCCAGCGCAATCTGCATTGCTCGCCTATTTCAGCGATAGCTCGTGAAAATCGCAGCGCAAAATGTTGCACACGGAAAATACATATGCCGTTCGGCGAAATCCTCCTACCAAATCGACTAATCACACAAAAAGGCAGCGTGACGAGCATGACTGTCTGAAGTAAAAGTCAGGCGATAGAAATTAAACGCTGCGGCCGTGCGTTTATGGAATGTATCTATAAATAATCTTAGCGCGATACAAGTAAATCCACGCCCATTATAAGCCAGTAATAGAAATCCATTCGCCGAGCGGATTTTCTGGTATCTAACTATTCGCTGCTGACTGACTTTTTTAACCCTGCTGGAATTGCGTTGAATAATATCTTGTTTGCCTGAATAACCTGGCTGGCGACATCTTCAATCTGCAATCGCAAATTCATCGCCTGAGTTCGTAGCATTTCGTACGCGTCGGATTCAGATGCCCCATGCATGGCAATCAGAATTTTTTTGGCTTCTTCGATAGTTCGAGCGCTGGTCGCCTTGTTTTCAAGTCGTCGAATTCTTTCTTCAGTTTTCTCGTAGTGTCTGGCATGCTGGAGCGCCATCATGACCGTTGACAGTACGCCAAGAGCATGTACGGGACTCACCAGCATTCCCATTGCGCCAATCCGTAATGCCTCGTCGACAACCGCCGGGTTTTCGAAATTGATCACCGATACGATGGGGGGGTGATCCTGTTGCAGCCATGGATAAGATGTTTCCTCAGCCTCGGGGGCGATAAACAAGAAGATGAGATCGATCTGGCCGTCGATCTCCTGTGGTGGCGGCCAACGGAGTTCAACAGTGCACCCGATCCGCTTCAGTTGCTGTGAAAGCGTGAGTCCATCTAGATCCTCGGGACAAAATACTTTTATCTGGGGTGTCCTGGATAAAACGGATCTCGTAAAGCTTGTAACTCTTCGATAAGCGGGCTGGGTCACGTTGTTTCCTTTTCGAGAGGCTTGGAGTCTTGCCTGTCCCATTTGTGATGCACCATATACGGATCAGGTTCGACCCGCTGAACAGCATCTTTGAGTATCGTAAATTGTCCCTGACTGTTGGCTTGGCCTATGCGGGGGTACAAGCTTGCATGATGATTGGACGGGCTAATGCGAACGTTCCCCTGAGGTGCATCTATTTCGCTGCCGAGAAGGCACGGAAGAAGGGATTGGATATCGTCGCTACCAGCCTTTTCGAATGCCTTGGCAAATAGTTTCATTCCGAAGTAGGATGCTTCCCAGTTCATATTCGGTATGGCGAGAGTACCGTAAGAACTTTCAAAAAATCGGGCAAGCGTATTACGATTTTCAGGAGAATCGATACTTTGAAAGTAAGGAGATGAGGTAAAATGTCCACAAGCCGCATCCGCACCCATGATTGCAATCTCGGCTTCAGAAGTATTGAGACTCCCAATTGGCATAGTGCCAGGGTCGAGACCAAAATTACAGAATGCCTGATACAGGTAGGAAACGGACCTCCCGATTAACGTGCAAAAGATAAAATCAGGGCGTTTTTCGATAATATCTTTTACCACTTCTTCGATAGCAGCAAAGTTGGCATAGAGACTGACATAACGCTCGCCCACAATTGCATTCCCGGGGAAATTTGAGATAAGCGATTGCATCGTGCGGTTGGTCTCGTACGGATAATTGTAGCGAGATCCGATCATGTAAATTCGATTCCCGAACCGGGAAACCATATAGTCGGCGAGTTGGACAATATTTTGATTCGGAGCCGCACCCGTATAAATAACATTATTCGAAAATTCAAAGCCTTCGTACTGTTCCGGGTAAAACAATAGCTTATTGTATTTCTCGACGATCGGAAGCATTGCCTTTCTGCTACTCGACATATAACCACCAAAGATCACATTAACCTTGTCTTCAGTGATCAATTGCTCCACTAATCGCTTATAACTGGTGTTGTCGGACTGCGGGTCGTAGCGAACACCAACTAGTTCCCTTCCGTCAACACCGCCTTGTGCATTGATCTCCTGGATGGCAAATAACGCACCATACAGTTGAGATGACTCCAGTTCGGAAGTCACACCTGTTTCTGAGAACAGCAGGCCAATACGGACCGGGTCTTTATTCATCGAATATTCTGTTAGCAATAAACATGCCGCATCGCCGGCAAGATATTTGGGTGGATTTCGGAAGGTATAGGTTTTGTGTTTGCAATCCTCTGGTGCGCCTGTAACCTTACTGATAATTTTCGCACCAGTCTAAAGCATTTAAATCCGGATCGCACCTGATTAGCACGCTGCTGGAATGCTTTCCTTAAATCAATATTGACGGCCGTGAGTGGGTCTGATCCAGCAGTCTGCGATTGATATTTCCTCGCTTGATCCGGCGAGGAACGCGACTCCATCTGCTGTTGAGTTAGTTGTCCGTCACGAATTCCTGGTCGAAATGCCGAAAAAATTAAGGCTTCGGCAAGGCTGAGCAATTAAAGAAACGCGGCTCCAACCCAAACATGGTTGGCCTTCTCCATTAATGACCAATTTTGCACCAGTGGTCGATCAGGGGGGCGTTGCCCACCCCTCACCGAACTGCGACATGGTCCAGCCGCCTTTGCCAGGTCGGTTAAGCCGTCCCCGCCATACAACTGCTGCTATCGAAGCACCAAGCGCTTACTGCAACAGTTACATTCTCACGAAGGGGCTCAGGCAAGCAGAACCTTGTGCTTCCGGAGTTCCATGTGCCCGCAGCCAGCCGACATCGTCGTCATCGCGCTCCCGCGCAGTCATCCGCGACACCAAGTTCTTCTACCGGGGCCGCTGGTCCTGCAGCGTAAATATTCCCGCATAGCCGTTCCTGAAGCTGGGCGGCAATTCGATCACGCCCGGCTCGACCCGGGCATGGCGCGACGGTTCGCCGCGCACCATGCGGTTGCGGTGGCGGCTGTCGATGACCGGGTCGGTATACGCAAATGCGTCTGCTGCGACGTACTGGATGATATAGGTGGTCCGCACCGCATCGGACAGGTTGGCGCTGGAACCATGCACCGCCAGGCCATGGTGGGCAACAATGTCGCCCGGGTCGAGTTCGTTGTCCACGATCTGCGCCATATCCGCAGCCGTCATGCTGGCATTGCAATTGAGCGTATAGAGCCCCTGGTCCCAGTGGCTGCGCGGCCCTTGTCGATGGCTGCCGGGTATGGTCTGCAGGCATCCGTTGCCCGAGCGCGATGGGTTCAGCGGCACGCTCAGCGCCACGATGTTGCTGTTCGTATGCGGGAATACCGCCCAGTCCTGATGCCAGCCGATTTCAGCGCCGCCTTCGGGCAACTTGAAATTGACCTTGGAATGGTAGAACTTGACCGGCCCGCCGACGAGGTCGGCCGCAATGTCGCCAAGGACCGAATAGAATGCGGTGTCGATAAAAACCGGGTCAAGTTCGGTCGGGCTGGAAATACGACGGATGCGCGGCCTTTCGGGCGTGTGAAAGGCATCGAGGTCGATATGCGCTGTCTTCTCTGTCAGTTTGCCGGCTTCCGTGCAGATCCGGTCGATTGCTGTATTCAAGCGCTGCAGCAGCGCCAGCTCCAGCATGGCGCGCATCGTCAGGAAGCCGGCGGCATGGTATTGCGCGATCTGCGAAGCGCCTAGCACTGGCCGGTGCGCGGCAGCCTGCGGTGCCATGGTGCTGCCCTGCCCTGCCGCATTCATGCCGCCACCTGGCGTGTCGTCAGGATAGCGTCGCTGCCTGGCTTCAGCGGCGCGAAGTTGGTCGAACGGACATAGTCCGGGCGCGGGTTCGGCACATCCAGCGGCTTGTTTGCCACTTGATTGTAGACCACGTAAATAGCCCAGCGGTCATGCCGCGACAGGTTGTGGCCGGACGCGTGCAGGATGTTCGGATGAAAGAATACGACGGTGCCGGGCTCGCCGGTGATGGGTACCGGCTCGGGGCTGCGTTCCATGATGTCCAGCAGGTCTTCCTTGGGCACCACCCAGAATTTGTAGGCAGTCGCTTCGTCGAAGCGCGGCTCCAGGTTGCCGACCTTATGGCTACCCGGGATGAAATACAGGCAGCCGTTGAATTCGGTGGGCTTGTCGAGCATGACCAGAGCGGTGGTCAGCGCCGGCTCTGGCACGCCATCCTTGCGCCAGGTGCCGTAGTCCTGGTGCCATTGCCAGACCGAGCCATCGATGGCTGTCTTCAAATTACACTTGGTATGGTAGACATACAGGCTCTCGTCGCCCAGCACGCCTTGCGCCGGCTCGAGCATGCGCGGGCATCGCGACGCCGCATGAAACACGGGCGACGCGGTCGGGCCGTTATCCTCATGCACCCGGTAGATTGTCTTGGCGACGCCACCGCTGCGCTCGCGCACCAAGTGGTCGGTGTCGATGTCCTGGATGCGGCGCAATTCGGCCTTCATTGCGTCCACTTCGTCTGTCGAAAAAAGACCGGGCATGACCAGAAAGCCATCGCGGTCGTACGTCTCGAGCTGGGTCTTGCTGAGTTTCACGGCTGTCTCCTTAATTTAATCGGATGCGGTGCGGCGATCCCGCTTAAGTCAAATCATAGGCCGGTTATACTCATACGTAAAATAGCGAATTGGTTCGCTATTGATACCTTAAAGGTACCGAAATGGACTTGCGCCATTTGCGCTATTTCATCGCCGTCGCTGAAGAACTGCATTTCACCCGTGCCGCCCGCCGCCTGCATATCGCGCAGCCGCCGATGAGCCGGCAGATCCGTGAATTGGAAAAAGAGCTGGGCGTCACTCTCTTCAATCGAACGCGGCGCCAGGTCGAGCTCACCGATGCGGGGCAGGTGTTCCTGGTCAAGGCCCGGCAAGTACTACGGGCAGCGGAGTCGGCGGTGCTGGAAACCCAGCGCGCCGAGCGCGGCGAAACCGGCAAGTTGGCAGTGGGCTTTTTCGAGCAGACGGCGTACACCTTGCTGCCGCCCATCCTGCGCGCGTTCAATCAGCGGTTTCCTGAAGTCGACGTGCAGTTGCGCTGGTTCCCTGTCATCGGCCAGGTCGGTGCGCTTGAGCAGGGGGAGGTCGACATTGCTTTCGTCCGCCCGGTTACTGACCTGTCGGCAGTGACAAAGCAACTGCTGCTGACGGAGCCTTTCGTCGTCGCAGTGCCGGCCAGCCATCCGTTAGCGGCACGCGACGTGGTGTCGATCGAGGAATGTGCGAAGGAACGGATCATTAATTACACCCAGCACCTGGCGCCCGACTACCATGCTGCGATCATGCGCGCCTGCGCGCTGGCCGGCTTTGTGCCGGAGCGGC
The DNA here is from genome assembly GCF_900182955.1 of Noviherbaspirillum suwonense. GTDB lineage: Bacteria > Pseudomonadota > Gammaproteobacteria > Burkholderiales > Burkholderiaceae_D > Noviherbaspirillum_A > Noviherbaspirillum_A suwonense. Next base: position 29,138 of record NZ_FXUL01000037.1, read on the forward strand.
CGCTCGACGTGGGCCAAGTCTACACCGCGCTGGGCCTGGTCAGTGCCGGGGTTGGCATCGCGTTCGCGCCCGCTTCGGTGCAAAGAATGCATTTTGATGGCCTGCTCTACAAGCCGCTGCGCGGCCGGCCGCTGGAAAGCATGACGTATCTGGCCTGGCTGCAGCCAGCGCCGCCCATTCTGTTGACGGCCTTTGTCGAGATTGCGATGCAGGTCATGGGAGAGGCGGCCATGAACACGTTCTGACAACGATACCATGCGCTGTATGCGCGGACGAGGCCATAGCCAGATTTGGCAACGCGGAGAGCGTGGAAAATGGTCGAGGGACGGGTCTTAATTCTTCCAGATGCCTGCGCTGAGATGGACGGCCTCTCCCTTTAAGCCGTTGCGACCGGGCATCCACATTTTGAACAGGCTGCCAAATGAAGACCATGCTTAATGGTAGGCGCTCCAGCAATAACATAGTTGGATCACTTAACTGGTCTGGTTCCCGTTAGGCATGGTGCCTGACCTGGTGGCTATGATTGCTGCAACATCGTGCGCGGGAAGAGGTTTGGTACACAGATAACCTTGGTAAGCGTCACAGCCATGCTGAAAGAGAAAGTCCCGTTGATCTTCTGTTTCCACGCCTTCGGCGATAACTTTCAGTCCCAGGTTGCATCCTAGTGCAATGATCGTGCGAGCGATGACTGCATCATTCGCGTTAGTCAGCAGGTCACGGACAAACGAGCGGTCAATTTTCAACATATCCAGCGGTAACCGCTTCAGATAGGCCAGGGAAGAATACCCGGTGCCAAAGTCGTCCAGTGCGAAGCTAATACCGCGCGCTTTTAGCACATTCATTTTGCTGATGGTGCCTTCCAGGTTTTCGAACAGCATACTTTCCGTCAGTTCGAGTTTAAGCCGCTGTGGAATTGCACCGGTAATGGCCAACGCGCCTAACACTTGCTCGACAAAGCCGTGATAATGGAATTGACGGGCGCTGACATTCACGGCAATTTCCAGATCCGCCAGCTTCGGTACGGCAGCCCAGCTTGCCAACTGCCGGCATGCAGTCTCCAGTACCCATTCACCCAAAGGCAGAATCAAACCAGTCTCTTCAGCTAGCTGGATAAACTCCAGTGGGGAAACCATTCCCCGCTTGGGATGCTGCCAACGGATCAGGGCCTCTACGCCCGTTATCCGGCCAGCCTTGTCAACCTGCGGCTGGTAATGGAGCAGGAACTGTCGTTCACGCAAGCCCTGCCGCAGGTCGGCTTCCAGCGACATCCGTGCGGACACTGCCGCCTGCATTCGTGGGTCGAAAAAGCACAAGGTGTTGCGGCCCGCTGCTTTGGCCTGGTACATGGCCATGTCGGCCTGCTTCAGTAACTCGCCGATGTCAACCTCGTCATTCTTAAGCAAGGTGATGCCGATACTTGGGGTACTGTTATGCTCATAGTCACCCAAGTGGTAGATTTGATTCAGGGCATCGAGAATGCTTTCGCCCTTGGACGTTGTTCGGGCTACCGCTTCCTCGATGTTCTCGCCAATTCGCTCTAGAAGCACAACGAATTCATCGCCTCCAAAACGTGCAACGGTATCGGTATCGTTGACGCAAGCGGTAAGCCGTAGACCGACCTGCTGCAGCAATAGGTCGCCTGTAGCGTGGCCAAGGGTGTCGTTCAAAGACTTGAAGTCATCGAGATCGATAAACAGCAGCGCACCCACATGGCCGCTCTGTGTGCCGGCTGCCATTGCCCGCTCTAGCCGATCCATTAAAAGCTGGCGGTTTGGCAACTGGGTCAGCGGATCATAGAAAGCTAGCTGCTGGACCCTGCGTTCAGCCGCTTTGCGTAGGCTGATATCAGTTTTAATTGCGAATATTGATTTCGGCTGGCCGGCTTCATCGTGCACCAGCGTCCACTGCGCCTCGACGGGCAACGTCGTGCCGTTCTTTCGACGCTCCGTAATTTCACCGCTCCACTCTCCAAGCTCTATCACCTGACGAGTGGCATCGTGAAGGTCGGTCGGATCTTCGTAGAGAAGCTCTGCCACCGAACGGCCGATAGCTTCCTCCGCGGTCCAGCCATATAGCCGTTCGGCGCCCTTGTTCCAGTAGTGCACTCGGTTGTCGAGCCCACGCACGACTATCGCGTCCTTTGCCTTGTCCAGCAAGGAGGCTTGTTCGCGCAGACGCGCATCCGCTTCCCTGCGCTCGGTAAGGTCAACCATGGCGCCCGTTACACGTGTTGCCTTGCCCTCACCATTTCGGATGATGAATCCACGGTCAAGGACATACGATATCGAACCGTCCTTTCGAACAAAATTGTATTCATCGCTCCAGCGGTCGCCCTCACCCGTCAGGGCAGCATCGAGACTGTTTAATACCCGGCTTCTGTCATCTTGGTGAATGCGGTCGCTCCACAGGTTGATTGACCCCTCAAATTCCTCGGGAGCGTAGCCGAACAGATTCATGACGGTTTCGCTGCGCCAGTTCGTATTGCTAATCAAATCGTAATCCCAGAGAGCATCATTGGTGCTTTTTGCAATGATTCGAAACCGCTCTTCGCTTACCTGCAACGCCTCCTGGGTTTTTTTTGTGTTTGTAATGTCGTGGAAATAGACAGTCAGGCCCTCTTCCGATGGATAGGCTCTGACCTCGGACCAAACATGGTAAGGAGCATAAAACTCCTCGAATGCGACCGTGCAATTTTCCTGCACCGCTCGATGGAATTCACGATAGCCGATCTGCCCCTGCAAAGCGCCAAACTCTTCCCACAGCACTTTACCAAGTAGCTCTTGGCGCGGCCTTTGAAACAGTCGTTCCGCCTCCCTGTTCAGGTAAGTGAATCGCCATTGACGGTCCAATGTATAGAAGGCATCCGTGATGCTATCCAAGGTCGTTGTCATGCGCTGCTCAAGAAGCTGCGCATTTTCCTCAGTACGCTTTCTCTCGCTGATGTCCTGGAAAGCGCCTTGGATGCCGGTAATCACATTTTCCACATCGCGTACCGGTTCGCCAATTGCACGCACCCAGACCGTACGTCCCGTCACAGTGATTATTTGCAACTCTTCATCATAAGGCACGCCATTTTTGATGCAGGCATCAAACCGTGCCTGAATTTTCTGACGCCATTCTGGTGCATAAAAGTTAATTGCTTCTTGCGGCGTGGGGGACGTATTGCATGGCACTTCATGAATTCTGCAAACTTCATCAGACCAGATTACGTGGCCCGTGCCAACATCGAATTTCCAGCCGCCCAAATGGGAAATCCGACTGGCAATTTGAAGCAGCAACGCATTTTTTTCGGCTTCATGTTGGCGCATGATGCGGTCGGTGATGTCCTGCACTGTGCCGAAGAGAATGGCCTGTTCATCATTTCCATGGATCAGATCTCCGCGCGAATGGACATATCGGACTTCGCCAGTAGGTCGCTTCATCCGGCATTCGATATCGAGTGGTCCCTCGTTTCTTGCAGCTCTGTCGATCGCATAAAGCACTCGCTCCCGATCCCCGGGGTGCAGAAACGAAACAAAACTATCAAACCCGTGCTGAAGATCGTCGTGCCGAATGCCCAAGATGACGCAGGTCTCTTCTGACCAGGTTATATACCTGCCTTCAACGGCGTCAACGTGGATTTCCCAAAAGCCAATATGCGCGATGCGCTGAACGGTACGTAGTCGGTGCTGAAATATGGCGGGCGCCCAGTATCCATGCGGCCTTAGCTGAGATAGGTCAGTGTTGGATTTGCAGGAATAGCCAATATAACTGG
>NZ_FXUL01000038.1 GCF_900182955.1 Noviherbaspirillum suwonense
TTGTCTATTCCGTGGCACGCAAGACAGCCATTGGCATTCAACAGCGCCGTGGCATCGCCTTTGTCAGAGGCCGCCGTCGGTGCAGCCGGCGCCTTAAGTTCTACCAGCAGTTCGCCTTCCTTGGCGCTGCCATAGGCAACCGCAAGATAGGCGCCAACTTTCTTCACTTCATCATCGGTCAAGGGAGCACCGTAGACATGCTGCATCTTGCCGACTTCGGCTGTCCACTGTTGCAACGTCATGCCGGGCGGCTGGTAACTGATGTAATCAGCCGAGTGGCAGGTTGCGCACTTCTGGGTAGCGATCAGGTGACCAGGCAAGCTGGATTCCCGCAGCTTTGCAGTTTCAGACGGCAGCGTGATGGCAAGTGGGGCCGCATGGAGCAGTCCGGCAACGCCGCAGGCGACCGCAAGCACTGCCGTGCGCTTTAAGAGTTTTCGCATGGTCTGTCCTCAGGCGATGACGACGTTCGTGGATTCGATGACATTGCGGCGATAACCCGCGGGATTCCATGTCGCCGTATCCGGTTGCACGTCACCATGCCGGTTGCTTGCACGGACCATCAGCACAGCCGCGCCTTTCTGCCTGAAAGATATCGGCAAACTCCACTCCCGGAAGGAAAACCGTCCAAGATCTTGCCCGAGCTTCGCCGTGCGCCATGTCTTGCCTCCATCAATGGACACTTCGACGTCCTTGATACCGGTTCCACCGTCGAACGCAATGCCCTTGAGTTCAACCGTGCGGCCGGCCGTCAACACGCCGCCGTTGACAACGCTGGTAATGAAGCTTCGTACGGCAAGCGTCGAGATCGGCCTTGTCTTTGCCGGTGTGGTGCCTGGGGCGACACACATGCAGTCGTTGTCGGGAACGCGGTAGGCAGTGGTCATGAATAGCGCGTCATGTCCGGTATAAGCCTGGTCGATCACCTCGATGTCCGACAGGTGCTTGACCCAATAAGTACCGAAGTAACCGGGCACGATGAGCTTGAGCGGATAGCCGTTCAGGAAAGGGATGTCCTTGCCGTTCATGGACCAGGCCAGGATGGGTTCACCGCTCAGCGCATGCTCGACATCGAGCGACTTGCGAAAGTCGGAGGTACTTGGGAGCACCGGTTGGTCAAGGCCGTTGAAGACCACCTGCTTTGCGCCAGCGCCGATGCCGGCTTTTTCCAAAACCGTTTTGAGGGGCACGCCGACCCAGCGCGCGTTGCCCATGGCGCCATTGGCGAGTTGTGCGCCGAAGACGCGCGGCGAAGAAAATGCGCGGCTGTTGCCGGAACACTGGTTCACCGCCACGACTTCATGTTGGCCCATCTTTTTCAGGTCCGACAGCGACAGACTGAGCGGCCTGGACACCGTACCCTTGACTTCGAGGCGGTAAGTCTCGGGATCGATGGACAAGGGAATGTTGGCAAGATGATAGCGCACGAAGAAGGCGTCGTTCGGCGTGATTGCGCCGCCGTTATAGACCTCGAATGGCGTCTCGAGATGCGGTGGGCGGGTATGAACGCGTATCAGTGGCCGCTTCTGCGGATAGGTCACCAGCTCACGCGGGCCGTCAGCGAAGGTCACGCCTTCCTCCACCGCAGCGCCAGCGAGGGCCGCCAGCGGCGTTGCCGCTAAACCGAATGCACCGGCGCGCTGGAGAAATAGGCGACGGGAGACTATTGATCGGTATTTGCCATTCATCTCAAACATATCTTCCTCTTTTTATATGATGATCATTGGCTATTTGCGGCCGGTTGCAGGAGCAGACGTTCCCCGCATGCACCGGTATTTGCGCATGCCGGTCATGGCGGCTTGTCCAGTTGTTCATATACTGCCGCGGCAACATTGGCCAATGTCGCTTTGTCGATGGTGCCGGAAAGAGCATAACCGAATTTTCCATCGATCCAGTAGAACACGTTGACCGGCCCCTGTTCGCTAAATCTGAAGCTGGTGTCCTTGTTGTGGGACTGCTCCGTGGAGACGTACAGGGTCAGCCGCTGCTGGCCGCGATCCTGGTACATGAACTGCGCCACCGGCCCACTCTGGCCCGGCAGCAGCCGGCCGCCTATGAGGTCGTATCCAAGCTTTCCCAGCTTTGGTGGGCGGACAGGCGTGCCGAGCCGCTTCGACAGCCAGGTCACCAGATGCGCTTCCTGATCGGCGCCGACTTCTACCGGGTGTCGCGCATCCGGGCTGTAGACCACATGTGCAATGGCTGCCTGGTGCGCCAGCGAAGCTGCCTGCTGGAATGCGCCGCCTGCCCGCAATGCTCGCGCCGGCACGGCGTCCTCATCTCCGACGCCGTGCAGAAACCATCCTGCCGCGCCGCTGGCCAAGGCAATGACCAATCCTGCTGCGTATCGCTGCAGGTGCCAAGAGGTGGTGCGTGGCGTCGCCGTCAGGCGCGATGGCACCAGTTCCTCAAGCACCGGATCATACAGCGCACGCAGCGCGGAATTTTGCGCCTCATACGCGGCAACCCGGCCTGCTTCATGCGGATGCGCAGCAAGATATGCTTCGATTTCGACACGGCGCGTTTCCGACACCAGCCCATCCACATAGGCGTGCAATTCGCTTTCGGTCACGAGTGCCTGGCTCATTTCACAACTTTCAAGGGGACGACGATGGTGCGGCCTTCCAACGATGCGCGCAGTTTTTCGCGAGCGCGAGACAGGCGCGACATGACCGTGCACAGCGGTATGCGCAATGTCGCTGCGACTTCTTCGTACGTCATTTCTTCGAGCGCTACAAGGAGCAGAATCTCGCGCTGCTCTGGCGGCAGCAACTGCAGCGCCGCTTCCATGTCACGTATCTCCAGGCCATCGGCTTGGGCGGCGCGCACAGGCGTCACCGGCGTGTCGTCGTCGAGAATATCCGTGGCGAGAGCCGGCTTGCGCAGCTGGTCGACATACATGTTGTGCATGATGCCGAACAGCCAGGCGCGCATGTCGCTGCCGCGACGCCACGACGACAGCCTGCTCCAGCCACGCTCTATCGTGTCCTGCACCAGGTCGTCGGCATCGCCCCTGTTGCCAACCATGGCGCGCGCATAACGCCGCAAGCGGGGAATGCAGGCGATGAGCTGGACATCATCCTGTTCCATCGATTTCCTCTCAGGCTACGCGCGGCTTGCTGTGCGTGGACCAGCCATATCAGTCCTTGACGACGTGCCACACATCCTTGAAGCCGTCGCCAGTCCTGTCGCCGGGTTTCTGGTCAGCCGAGTACAGGTACAAGGGTTTTCCTTTGTAGGCAATCTGCTTGGTGCCGTCGTCACGCGTTACCACCGAATAGGGTGCTGCGGCCGGTGCCGCATCGGCAGGAAACGGTGGCCACAGCTTGGCACACGGGCCGCTGCAAGCACTTTTGCCGCTGTCGGCCACATCCTTGTCGAAGGTATAGACCGTTTTGCCGGCACCGTCCACCATCAGGCCATCGACCTTTTTAAGTCCATCGGCGGCCACTGCGGCCCCTGCTGCCAACAAAGCTGAAACCAGGAATGGAAACAGAAGACGAGATGTTGTCATGGGAAAAGCTCCTAAATAGAGTAACGCCGGGAATCTTCCGAGCGCTTTGCGAAAAACGAAACGGTGAAACGGATGGCAGGGTTGAAATGACCAGCCATAAAAGGGGAAACGAGTTTCGACATCGGTTTATTCCAGCCTTCTCGACATTATTTTTCATCGGAAGCCGCTGGCATGCGTGATGCACGACGGGCGACTTGCTGCCGTTTTATTGCACTGCAACCGGGCAGGTTGCCATGCATCGCATCTCTAACGCTGGACCTGGATCGGTGTGCCGGGCTTGTCGTCCACCACAGGCGCGATGACCAGGTATCGCTTCGCATTGCCCCCGCTGCCCTCGACTGACTTTCGAAGCGGACCGATGGCGCCGACGATCGCGGCACCTGCAGGGTTGCCCATGAATTTCGCGACCGGGTCGAGCGGCCCGGAGCCGTCTGCATTGTTCGACAGCGCCAGAAAATAGGCCTTCTTCGGCTCTATCCCGGTAACACCTGCCTGCAGGATGTCAACCAGTCCCTGGTTGTTGACCACCACGGTCGTGGCGACACTGGCAGCACCCGCCGGCGCAAGCGTCAGATGCACCGCGTCGCCAGCCGCGCCCAGCGGCGTCAGGTTATCCGCACCTGCACCGGTAGGCACCGCATTAGGGATATAAACCATGCCCTGCGGCGACTGTCCGGTCGGGATGGTCGAGACTACCTTGTTGGTGGCGGTATCGATGGTCGCGAGGGCATTGCCGTTTTCCAGCCCGACATAAATGCGGGTGCCATCTCCCGAGGGCCACAGGCCGTGCGGCATTTCGCCGGTCGGAATCGTGGCGACAAGTTCGGGATGCTCGGTCGTCGTATAGACCTTGACGGCGTTCAGGCCACCCACGGTGACATAAGCGAACTGTCCCTGTGCGTTGCGCGCAATGTTCACATGGTTGGTGATAGCGCCAGAGTCCAGCGTGGCGATCGTCTCGAATGGCGGACGTGCGTTGATGACCTGGGTCTTGCCCACATCCTTCAAGGTGATCCAGACTTGCTTGCCGTCAGGCGTCGCGGCCAAATCGGGGCTGAATGGCGACCCTTGCTTGACGGTTGCCGCAATCTTGTGAGTCTTGGTGTCGATGACCACCATCTCGGGCGTAAAGCTCGATACGACGTACCCATACTTGCCATCCGGCGAAAAAATGGTCATGCCCGGCCCATTCGGCACCTTGATGCGCTTCGTCGGTTCGTAGGTGGCGCCGTCGAGCACTTGGATGTAATCTTCGCCGCGAATAGTGACCCAGACTTCCTTGCCGTCGGGCGTGAAGAACGCCTCATGCGGCGACCTGCCGACATAGGTGGTGTGCTTGACCTTGTTGCTTGCGGTGTCGATGAAAGTGACCGAATTGGAGCCGATCGAGACCACATCCAGTGTCTTGTGGTCCGGTGAAAAACCCATGCCGTGGACCAGCAGCTGCCCTTTGTACAGCGGACTGAGGTTGCCCGGCGTCTGATCGCCCAGGCGGATCACGCCCAGCAATTTCTCGGTCGCCGGGTCCACCACGGACACGGTATTGGACGACTGGTCGCTCAGGTAGACGCGGTCCTTCGAACTGATGGCAATGTCGGGCGAGTCGGCAGCGCCTGGCGCCTGGCCTGCGAAGGCCGGGCTTGCGAGTGCTGGCAACAAGGCCAGAAGCGAGAGGGATAGGCGATTCAGCTTCATGGTAGTGTCCTTATGGATGGGCAATGCGTGTCAAGGGCTCAGCAGCGAAAATGATCAGGGTCTGGCTGCCGGAACGGCCGTCTGTTTCTTCAGTTCCAGCTGCATCACTTGGATTTCCTGGCCCTGCGTGACGATGATTTCCTGTGCCAGGCGCCGCAGAACCGGGTTAGTGCCATACAGGAGTTCAGCCTTGGCCATGTCGACCGCGCCCTGATGGTGGGGAAGCATCATGGCGGCAAAATCATGGTCCGCATCGCCAGTCATCGGAGCGCGTGTCATGCCGTCGTTCATGATCTGCATCGCGTCATCCACCAGTGCGGCGTAAGGCTTCGCACTACTGGCGACGTACGATGGCGGCGCGACTGCAGCGCTGTTGCCATCATGGTGCCCGCTTGTTACTGGTCCGGCAGCAAGGGCATTGCTGGCCGCGGCCAGAGCCAGACTGGCAATTGCCAGGCAATTCGCAAAATTACAGTGCAGTCGGCGCATGCGCTTCCCTCGATTGGATTTGAAACCATGCCGGGATTGGTCCAGCAGACGGTGACACCTTATCGCCTCACTTAAAACGAAACGGTGACGGAATCATTACAAAGCTGTCATTAATGTTTTTCATACGCATTGCTGCACGCCGTTTGTGACAAGGCTGTAATCCGCTGGTCAATTTCCACCTCGGCCGGCTCGTGGTATATGTGCAGGCAAGGACAGGCAGCTATTTTTATTGGAGAACGATGTGCGCATCCTGGTAGTTGAAGATGAACCGAAGGCTGGAGATTATTTGCAAAACGGGCTGACAGAATCGGGCTACGTCGTCGATCTTGCTCGCAACGGTGTCGATGGCCTGCATCTGGCACAGCAGTTTGACTACGATGCCATCGTGCTCGATGTGATGATGCCCCAGATGGATGGATGGGAAGTCTTGCAGAAGCTGCGCAAACACGGCGACACGCCAGTGCTGTTCCTGACCGCGCGTGGTGAACTGCAGGACCGTCTCAAGGGGCTGGACCTTGGCGCCGACGATTATCTAGTCAAGCCGTTCTCTTTTGCCGAACTGCTTGCACGGCTGCGCACGCTGATGCGCCGCGGACCATCACGCCAAGAGCAATTGCTTGTCGTCGGTGACCTGCAAATTGATGTTTTAAAACGCAAGGTAGTCCGTGGAAGCACACGCGTGACGCTCACGAACAAGGAATTCGCGCTGCTACAATTCTTCATGACGAACCAGGGCCAGGTCCTGTCACGCACTCTAATCGCTTCCCGGGTCTGGGACATGAACTTCGACAGCGATACCAACGTCGTCGACGTCGCGGTAAGACGGCTGCGACAGAAAATCGAAGAACCCTTCGATGGCCCCGACCTGATCCACACCGTGCGAGGCGTCGGATACCGTTGCGAGCTTGAAGAGTGACACAGCTTTCGCTTACCACCCGTCTGGCCTTGCTCTTTGCCATCCTGTCCGTTGCGGTGCTCGGCACGGTTGGCACCGGCCTGTACCGGGAACTGGAAACACAGTTGTCTCTACGTGACGACGCCGCACTGGTGACGCGTGTCGATCAGATCCGCACCTTGCTCCAGGATGCCAATACCATGGAACTGGTCCGTGATAAGCCGCGCCTGTTCGAGAACATGCTGGGCAATCCCGAATCGCTGCTCGTACTGCGCTTCGCCGGACAGGCGCCGCTCATCGAAGTCAACCCCGGACAGATGCCTATCCCGCAGGTCATGCCGCTTGCAGCCGAGACACGACTGGCGCTGTCAGCCGTGCAGCACACAGTGGATTCGCATGGCATCCCATTTATTGCAGTTGCCGCCACCACGCGAACTGCAGATCCGCAGCAAACTATCGAGGTCATTGCTGGCAGGCTCATGAGTGAACGAACGCGGCTGCTGCACGGATACCGAGACCGGATCGTCATGCTAGTGGCAATCGGGGCGGCACTCGCGGCGTTTGCCGCGTTCATCCTGGTGCGAGTCGCGCTCAAGCCGCTACGGGGACTGGCCCGTCAGACCGACTCGATCGGCATGGCAAACCTGGGAGCGCGAATCGATGAGGCCGGCATGCCGAGTGAACTGTCGCCGCTGATAGGAGCGTTTAATGCCATGCTTGTCAGGCTCTCAGCTGGCTTCTCGCAGATGAGCCAACTCTCGGCCGACATGGCGCATGACCTGCGCACGCCGATCAGCAACCTGCTAGGGCAGACTGAAGTTGCGCTGGGACAAAAGCGCAGCGTGAATTATTACGAAACGCTGCTCGCATCCAACTTCGAAGAGTTCCAGAGACTTTCACGAATGATCGACAACATGCTGTTCCTCGCTCGCTCCGAGCATCCGGAAGCCACTATCGAATGTGTCCAACTGGATGTATCCAGCGAATTTGACCGCATGGCCGATTACTTTGAAGGGCTTGCCGAAGAACGCGGTTTGCAATTCGTGCTTGATGGGCATGGCACGGTATGGGCAGATCCGATATTGCTGCGGCGCGCACTCGCCAACTTGATTGCCAATGCCATCCAGTATGCCGACGTCGGCTCGACGATTGTTTTGAAGAGCGTTGAGACCAGCACTGGCATCGCGCTGTCGGTAGAAAACACCGGGCCTGCTATCCCTGAAACTCAGCTGCCACGCCTGTTCGACCGGTTCTACCGTGCGGACGCAGCGCGTCGCGGATCTGCCGGCGCAAGCGGCCTCGGCCTGTCGATTGTGCGCACCATCATGTCTCTGCACCACGGCCGCAGTAGCGCTGCAAGTGTCGGCGGCAACACCTGTTTTACGCTGACGTTCCCCCGCGGGCCGCTAACATGAACGGCCGCCGCACCTTCACCGGCAGGGTTCTCAACCCGCAGTTGCGACAGAGGCGGTGCGCTTATTGACCGGCGCCTGTAGCCGCCAATACACCCGCATCAAAAGCATCGTTGCCACAATTACGCCAAAGATCAGCGGCTGTTCGAAATCATGCTTTCCTGCCTTCATCCACCAGAAGTGGAGGATCCCGAGTGATGAGATGAGGTAGACCAGTCGGTGCAGCATCTGCCAGTTTTTTCCTCCGAGCTTCCTGATGATTGCATTGGTGCTGGTTGCCGCCAGCGGGATGAGAAGCACGAAGGCGATAAAGCCGACTGTGATAAACGGTCTCTTCAGAACATCCTTCCACATCTGACTCACGTCGAATGCGTGGTCGAACCAAAGGAAGGTCGTGAAATGAAGCGCCGCGTAAAAAAATACAAACAGGCCCTGCATGCGGCGCAGTTTCACCAGCCAGGCCCAGTGCGTCAACCGTCGTAGCGGCGTCACCGCCAGGGTGATGCAGAGGAAATACAGCGTCCAGTCACCGGTATTGCGGGTGATGAACTCAACCGGATTGGCGCCGAGCTGGTCTGTAAAGGCTGATACCAGCAATCGCAGGAATGGCAGCATTGCCAGCAGGAATAAACTGGCCTTGATGGTCTTGAATTGTTTTGCAGTCGGATTGAACATCCCATTTCCTGTGAGTGAATGTGATCAGAAAGACTTTTCAAATCCTCGCCCGTACGAGCGAGGCGACGTAGTTCCAGCCTTTGAGCGTTTCATGCCGGATAATGCTGGTGGATGCGTTGCCTGATCCAAAAATATTTCTCTAATATAAGACCATGCCAAAATCGGTATCCGGACACTCAGCATTCCTACCTTTTCGGCCATTAGTAGTGATTCAACAGTAGCGTGGCCATAAGGACGACTTCGTGACTGGGCGATTACAAGAGTGTCATTTTCCGGTCAAGGAGCAAGCTGAAGCGAGGTGGCGCATGCGGCTACGTTTAGATTCAGGAAAAGGTATGCCTCAAAGAAATAAAACCGTCTCGTCCTTCAGTTTCAATGTTTAAGTACGTCGAATGGCTGTAAGCGCTATACGCCGATGTTTACCCTTTCGATTTCCTCCTTGTGTGAATCACCTTGCCAAGGCAAACCGATGGCTGCAAGGGCTTTGGGGAAGCGTTAAGGAGTCAGACTGGAGAAAGACATGCGAGAGCCACAATGGAAATCAGCAATCATCCGAATGGCGGCCTAGGAATGTAAAGCAGGCTTTCACGTCAGCCTGTTGAACGACTGCTCATGGCGTGCGCCGTGAAAAGGCGATGTTGTTCCAGCGGGTGCAAGCCCCGCCCGGCGAAGTGCTCCCGCCGGAAGCAACCGGAGCAGCGGTGGAGGTAACGAAGCCGCTGAAGCCTTCGGTGAAGCGTGCCACAAAATACGGTGGCAGCGCGAGTGTGCAGGCCGTAACGCGAGTGAACGCTGAGCAAACCTCGAAAAGGACGATGCACAGGCCGACCTGGCAGCCATACCGGGGAAGGCTGATACGACGGAACGGATCGAGCAAAGTAATGCCGCCCGTCGCTGTGCCGGGGTAGTGGCGACAGCATGTACACAAGGACGACATACGCAACACGGGAAGCCCCGTGGCGTGGTCGGGGACGACCAACCGGATGCCCGTGAGGGACGGTCCGGGCGCTGCAGGGTGACGGAGAGGCTCGTAGTACCGTCGAAGCCGGGTAATGCCGGTGGAGGGAAGGAGCCTTGGTTCAGTATCAACGCAGGAAGTAGCGAGGGATGGGAGATTGGGAAACCTATCAACTCCATTGAATGTTCAGAAGCTGCAGGCAGCGTTACACGCGAAAGCGAAGTCGTCAGACTGCTATCGCTTCTACGCCCTGTACGACAAGATCCATCGGCAAGACATTCTGGCGCATGCCTGGGCCCAGTGCCGCTCCAACCAGGGCGCACCGGGCGTGGACCGTCAGGACTTTGCCGACATCGAGGCGTACGGCGTGGAGCGGTGGTTGTCTGAACTGTCGCTGTCGCTCAGGGAGGAGACTTACCGACCGGATCCGATTCGCAGGGTGTTCATTCCCAAGCCCAATGGCAAGCTAAGGCCGCTGGGCATCTCGACTGTTCGGGATCGGGTCTGCATGACAGCAGCGATGCTGGTGCTCGAACCGATCTTCGAAGCCGACCTTCCACCAGAGCAGTATGCGTACCGACCGGGCCGCAATGCCCAGCAGGCAGCGCAAGAGGTGCAGGAGCGGCTACACCGGGGACAGACGGACGTGGTCGATGCCGATCTGGCCGACTACTTCGGCAGTATTCCGCACCCGGAACTGATGCGCTCGCTGGCGCGACGCATCGTCGACCGGCGTGTGCTGCATCTGATTCGGATGTGGCTGGAATGCGCTGTCGAGGAAACGGACCGGAAAGGCGTCAGAACACGGACGACCGTTGCCCGGGACAGCGGTCGCGGCATTCCTCAGGGCTCACCGATTTCGCCGTTGCTGTCGAATTTGTACATGCGGCGGTTCGTGCTGGCCTGGAAGAAGCTGGGGCTGGAATATCGCCTCGGCAGCCGCATCGTCACCTATGCCGACGACCTCGTGATTCTGTGCAAGCGGGGCAAGGCGAAAGAAGCCTTGCAACACATGCGCGAGATCATGGGCAAGCTGAAGCTGACGGTGAACGAGGAGAAGACACGTTTGTGCAAGGTGCCGGAAGAGGAGTTTGACTTCCTGGGTTTTACGTTTGGCAGGCGGTACTCATCGACGACCGGCAAGGCGCGTCTTGCGCTGTGGCCATCGAAGAAGAGTATCAAGCGCATGGTCGAGAAGGTCTATGTGCTGACCCGTCTGGACATGACGTGGCAGGAAACCACGGAGCTGGTGAGCAAGTTGAACCGCACGCTGCGCGGCTGGGCAAACTACTTCAGTGTAGGAACCGTCAGCCGGGCATACCGGGCGCTCGACATGTACACGGCAACGCGGTTGCGGCAGTGGCTACGCAACAAGTACAAGGTCAGGCGACGCAGGGGCGGGACTTATCCACTCTCGCACCTCTACGGGCACTTCGGGCTCGTGCGTCTGACTGCGCGTGGGGGCGTAGCATGGCGTGTGTGAAGGCGTGACGTACTGTCCGAGAGCCGGATGCGGGAGATCTGCACGTCCGGTTCGATGAGGAGGATGTGGAAACGGGGTGATGGCAGACGCTACTAGGGCACCGCCAAGCGAAAGCGGCGGCCAACAGACAAGCCAAGCCTAAGACTACCGCGCCACATCCTTACTCTACCGTTCACGGCGGTATGCCACTGGCCACAGAGATCAACGCTTATGAATTATTGCTTGGGGTCGGGTAATTATCCGGGAAAAAATGACGTTCGATTAGTTCGATCAGGATATGAAGAACCTTGATATGGAGTTCTTGCACTCTGTCTGCGAAGCTTCCGCCTGGGGTGCAAACATACACATCACTCAGGGCCGCAAGGGCTGCATTTTGTCGGCCAGATAGCGTGATCACATGCATGTCAAGAGACTTTGCCACCTCTGCAGCCCTGACAATATTTTTGCTGGTTCCGCTCGTACTCAACGCGACCAAACAGTCACCCGGACGCCCGTGCGCTTCGATATAGCGAG
This sequence comes from Noviherbaspirillum suwonense, assembly GCF_900182955.1. GTDB lineage: Bacteria > Pseudomonadota > Gammaproteobacteria > Burkholderiales > Burkholderiaceae_D > Noviherbaspirillum_A > Noviherbaspirillum_A suwonense. The sequence continues at coordinate 11,635 of NZ_FXUL01000038.1, forward strand.
AAAAGACCTGCTCATACCCAAGGTCGTTGCCTACACATGTCAGGTGCCCCGCGTCACTGATCGCAGTGGCAGCTAACGCTCCCCGATCGAGTCGGTAACGACCAGTCAATTCTTCAGCAAAATGCATTGCGTCGCACATTGAGCCGCCGTTACCACAAGCGTAAACACGACCACGGTGTGAAAAAACTTGGGTCAGGAGTTGCGCAGCGTTCTCGATCGCAGCTAGACCATCAACACTATTCAACAATGATTCCAGAGCAGTCTGAGCTTCAGTCAGGCTTGCCACTATATGTTGCTTCAATCCACTCTCCCAACGATAAGTTTTTGTATGGCCTGTCTTCGCGGCGAGCCGATAAATGGCTACGCCAGGTTGTTCAAGACTTCAGCGCCTGCCAACTCGTGGCAGGTGCAGCATAACACTATGATTTATATGGACGATCTGTTCAAACCTTTATTGGCGGACAACAGCGCTATACCGATGGACGCCACAATGACACGCGTATTCAGGTGAAATTCACCCGCCTGGACCTGCTGTGGCAGACCGACGAATCGCTGATTTCCCCCTACACAGACCACACTCTTGCCGGCCTGCCTGTTTTGGTGGAGGACAACATGGTGGTTGGCCCGACAATCCTCGACATGATGGTGCGCACGGTCTATCCGAGTGCCAAGCTGCCGAAAGAAGTGCGCAGCCGACTTCCGGATGGTGCCTCTGGCGCTGCGGTATGGACCCGGCGCAACTTGGCAACCTTGTGGCGCGATCCCGCTGAGGCACGGCGACCGCCCAGGGAAGTGGAGGATATCGAGCGCGTGCGCCAACCCGATCATCCCTTCAAGGTGGCGCTGGCCTCGGGCGGTAAGGTGGTGTCCAATAGCGGGGCTTTTGTACTGGTTGAAAAAGCAACGACCGTTGCCCTCAGCGAAGTGGCGTTCAAGCTGGCTGCCGGCATGCGTGGCAGCGTGGCTGACGCCTATACCTGGATTTCCAAGATCGCCGCACAACAGTGGGAGTCCGACCTGCGGCGCGCGGAAGCGCTCTGGCAGTGCATCGAGGCGGCAGATGGATTCCTCATCGAGGATGCCAGGGTCGCAGGACTGCGCCCGGTGTCGAGCGTGTCGCAGGAAGTCGAGCGGCTGATCATGCGACAGGCCTGTAGCTGGCTGGGCGTTGATCCGGACAGCGACTGTCGCCGGCCTCCGGGCAGGCCGCCAAGCGCCGGTCAAGAGGGCGACTTCATCTTTGTAGAGGTCAATGAAAACAATGAAGTGGTAGGGCGACTGAAAAAGGACTTCATGGGCGTGCGCGCCGGCACCGACCTGGCGGAACTTGGCCTCCTACTGCTGATCGAGATCCTCGGCGCCTTGCGCACACAGGGGCGCGATATCGATGCAGAATATCTGGAAGCCTATCTTGATGCGGCAGCGCCGGACTGGCGCGAGCAGGGCGCCTCCTATGCGGCAGGGGCCGGGAGCGGCGAGGGCGCCACGCCAGATCCTTATGAAGTCCTTGGCGTGCCGCGTGACGCGCCTATGGAGGACATCGTCAAGTCATACCGGCGCATCATGCAGCGGGTCCATCCGGATTTAGCCAATGTCAGCGACTGGTTTGCCCGCGTGGCCGCAGCAGCCTATCGCACGATTCGCCAGGAACGAGGAGAAACCGCATGACCGACTCGAACGATTCCCCGAAGCTGCCGGCCCGCGTGGGCAAGTCCGCTGGCACCGGAAAGAAAAGCAAGGCACTAGACCGAATCCGGGCCGCGACGCCGGCCAGGCCGCTGGCCGATGGTCTCCGACGCGCTGACCTGCTGACAGCTGCGATCGCGCCGCAGCAGCGGCCGCGGCTGGTGTTTGCGTTCGACGCAACAGCCTCCAGAGAGCCAGCTTGGGACACGGCACGGGAAGTCACCGATGCGCTGTTTACCGCCTTGCCGGGACAACTCGATGTCGCCCTGGCTGTCCACGGCGGCGGCCGGGTCCACACGTTTACCGGATTTTCGTCAGATGCGCGCCTGTTTCGCGATCAGGCGGCGGCAGTGCAATGCCAGGCAGGCGGGACCGCACTGGTGAACCTGATGGAACAAGTGCGCACCCACGCCGGCATCAAGGTGATGCTCTACATCGGCGACTGTTTCGAGGAAACGCCTGCCGCAGCCTTTGAGCAGGCCGACGCGCTTCGACTGCGCGGTGTCCGGGCTATCCTCTTTCACGACGCATCGACAGGCGACCACAAAGCCAGAGCCGTCTTTGAGGAGATCGCCCGGCGCACGGGCGGCGCATGCCTTGATTTCTACGGGGCCAGACCCAGCGACTTGCGCGACATTCTGGAAGCCGTGGCGGTTCTCGCCTACGGTGGCGTGAAGCTTTTGGAGGCGAAAAAGGGACAACTACCCGGCGCACGCCGCCTGCTCCCCTTTGTCGCTTGAGGCGCAAAGGACACAGCCGGGATGAGTATTTGGCATCATAAGTTTCCTATGGGATATTATTTGGTTCTTTCAGAGCCGCTGTTATCCCTCCAATGGAACCAAATTCTCCTGCACAGCCAAATCCGGTCGACTATAACCCCGACAATTTGCTCAACGCGCTCATTGAGAGGCTCGAATTAAAGAATGATGCGGCTCTGGCACGTTTGCTGGAAATAGCGCCGCCCTTGCTGAGCAAGATCCGGCACCGGCGATTGCCGGTCGGCGCGGCGCTGCTTATCCGCATGCACGAGGTGTCTGGCCTGCCAGTGCGCGAACTGCGCAACCTGATGGGCGACCGGCGCCAGAAATACCGGATCAGCCTGGTACAAGGCAAGCCAAAGGAAGGTTAATGAGTATTCCCCAGTGGGACAGTATTACGCGTGAAGAACGACACTTCACAGCGATCCTTTTTGCAGAGCTTCGGAGAGACGCGCGACCTCTCTGGAATATCCTTCGGGGTAAATTTGGGCTGGATGAAAGCGTAACGGTCGTTGATGTCGGTTTTGAAGTCTGCATGTTTAGGGATCTCATTCATGCTGGTCTCATCGAGCGCAGCACTGATGTAATGCGGCGTCGAAAACAGACCTTCGACTTCGTTCTTACGTTATCAAACCAGTCGCTTGTTCTGATAGAAGCCAAGGCGCATGAATGCTTCGGCCTTGACCAATTAGACCGCATGGAAAAGGCGAAGGGAATCCTGCTCAATAGACCTGAGCTAGGTATTCACAATGTTTATCTGGCAGGGCTTTGCTCCTCAGACTACAACCCGCAGAATGTCAAAAAGGGATACGAGGACTTCAAGCTTTTTTACTGGGCTGACTTAACTGGACTCTATCCGCAAATATCAAATTATTTGACGCGAGCAGACGGAATCTATAACTCATAAGCGACACCTTTTTCCGCGATGCCATAGCCTTATTTTGGCTTGCCCTGCACATCACTGAGCCGGTACTTCTGCCGGCGATCCCCCAGTATTTCACGCAACTGTGCCACGGACATATCCGTTACTTCATGCAAGCGGATTAAGAGGGAAGCGCCCACAGGGAGGCGGCGATGCCGGACCTTGCTGATCACCGGCGGCGCGACTTCGAGTGCCCGGCACAGGGCCGCGTCATTCTTCAACTGAAGTTTTTCTAGCATTGCATCAATCAACCTGTCCGGGTCGTATTCCGGCTGCGTTGCCATTGGGTGGTTCTGGTCCATGGCTAACTCCGTATCAATATTTAATTAATACTTCATGTTAAACATTTAATGTGCGTTGAAGTTGTCAAAACGCAAACAGATGCGCTTTCAGCAAGTGCATCGCGTCGCCATCCGCCGCTGCGCGTTGAACACCCTGAACGTTCCCGAAGCACCAGTCAGTTAGTCCTTTTCCTGCCCGGTTATCACCGCGTGTAGTGCATCCCCATGAGCAAGGTAGAAACCGGCATCAGCCGGTAACCGTATTTGTTCATTAATGACTACTGATTGGAGAATTGAAATGACTCACCCATCCCTGATGTCCCTCGGCCGCATTTCCATGGGCCGTAATCCCCGCACCTACTTCGACCCGGCAGAAATGGCGGAACTCGAAGCTTCGGTGGCATCGCAAGGTGTGATCCAGCCCATTTTGATTCGTCCTTTCGGGGATGCTTATCAACTGGTGGCTGGCGAACGCCGCTATCGCGCTGCAAAGAAAGTGAAGGGCGACGACTATGAAATCCCGGTGCTGGTCAAGGATATGACTGACGCCGAGGCCGACGAAGTCTCTCTGATCGAAAACGTGCAGCGCGCGCAGATGTCGCCTACCGAAGAAGCTGTCGCAGCCGCCCGCGTGTTGGGAAGCTGTGCCGGTGACCATGACGAGGCAGCAAAGCGTCTGGGCTGGTCGCGTGCGACGCTGGTCAAGCGCCTGGCGCTGACCAACTGTTCGGAAGCGGTTCGCACCGCACTTAACGAGCGCAAGATCCAGCTGGGCCACGCCGAGTTGCTCGCGGCGGCCGAGAAGGCGGTTCAGGACAAGGCGCTATCGGCCATCCTCGAGCACAACCTGACGGTCGGCGCAGTCAAGCAGCAGCTGCAAAGCATCTCCAAGAGCATGGCGGCGGCGATTTTCGACAAGACCGACTGCGCTGGCTGCCAGCACAACTCGGACAACCAGCAGGCGCTTTTCGGCGAAGCGGTCGGAACAGGCTCCTGCACCAACGGTGTTTGTTACACCGAAAAGACGGAAGCCGAACTGATCAAAAGGAAGGAGTCGCTTGCCGACGAATTCCCCGAAGTCAGGATCGTTCGACCAGGTGATCAGTACACGATCATCAAGCTGGTGGCAGAAGGTGCGACCGGCGTGGGCGAAGAACAGGCCAATGCCTGCCGCGCCTGCAAGAACTACGGTGCTGCAGTGAGCGCCATACCGGACGCCATGGGGAAGATGTACAAGAACCAGTGCTTCGATACGGCCTGCAACAGCAAGATGGTGGCCAAGCGCATCAGCGCGGAAAAGGCGGCGGCTCCTGCAAAGGAAACGCAACCGGCAACCGGCGCCAAGCCCTCGGGCACTACGGCGAAGGCGGCAACCACGACCACGACGAAGACGACGGCACCGGTCACGGTGCAGGACTCTACGCGCGTCAAGGAATATCGGGTCAAGCAATGGCGCACCTTCACCAAGAAGGAGCTGATGCAGAATCCCGAGAAAAACCTGCTGGTGATGTTGTCGATGGCGGCGACCGGTGAATTCCGGCACGTCAACAGCGGCAAGCTCGCCGAAGGACTGGGCAAGCTGTCCGGCACCAACGCAACGTTTACCGGGACCGGGCTCACCAAGGCGATCGACGCGGCGGGGAAACTCACCGAGGACTATCGCAAGATGATGACCATGGGGATTACCACCTCCGCCATGGACGCCATCGAAGAACGTCGCCTGATTGAAATCATGCAGTTCCTGGAACTGGACCTGAAGGCTCACTGGCAATTGAACGCCGAGTTTCTGGACCTGCTCACCAAGAGCGAGATCGAAGTGCTGTGTGAAGAAATCGGACTCAAAGCCAAGCTTGGAAAGCAGTTCTCCAAGATCCTCGGCCAGAAGAAAGACGACATCATCAAGGCACTGCTGAAGGTGGACGGCTTCGAGTACAAGGGACTCGTTCCCCGCTCGATGCAATACGCCAAGTAACAACCGGGAACGGCATTCGCCGTTCTCCACTTTTCTCCTAATGCCCGTTCGGGCGCTATCCACTTCAAAGGAAATCCCATGTTTGTCGCACTCCAGCAGCTGCTGTCCCAAAGCCCGTCCCTGTCCATGAGCATTACCGGACAAGGCAACAACCTGACCGTGGTCGTGATGCCCAAGCCTACCGCTGGCGATTCTGCAGCCCTGGCGCAGCCGTTGAAGCTCACCGGCACTGCCGAGGAACTCGATGCCGGCTTCGTGGAGGCGCTCACGCAGTTCTCAACCGCGCGTCTTTCGGTCGTGGAACAAGTGGAAGCCACCAAGGCAGTCCTGGAAGCGGGCCGCAAGGAATCCGCATCCAAGGCAACCGCCGCCATCAAGAAAGCCGGCAAGCCCAGCACCGCATCCTCGCCGGCGCCTTCCAGCGACGACGATGATGACCAGGGCGAAAGCGCAACGGGCAGCACTAGCAACGACGGCGCTCCCGCAGCAACGGCCGATGTTGGCCAATCCGCAATCAACATTTTTGCCTAATCAACCAAGGAAATCGAAATGGCTCTGCAAGTTCAAAGTCTGGCCCGTGTTTTTGCCTACAACGGTACCGAGCTGCCATGCCCGGGAAACAACCTCAGCGTCGACGAAGTGCGTGACATCTACAGTGCCACGTTTCCCGAACTGACCAACGCCACCGTGGAAGGACCTGAAGACAAGGGCAACAAGCTCCTCTACAAGTTCGTCAAGACGGCCGGCGCAAAAGGGTAAGCAACATGACCCCCATCGATGCTTGGGTTCGTCAGAAGCTTGACGATGCCAACAACGCGAAGGGGGGAAATTCTTCCCCCCTTTTTTCATTTGACCAGAAGGAAATGACACTATGTTCAAAGGCTACGAAAACAGTTTTGGCGTCCAACAAGGGACAGGTCCTGCAGGCAGCACCGCAGTTCCTGCCCCCTTTCTTCTAAGTCTCCCTAAGATTGCCCCCCAGGTGCCCGATTGCTTCACTCAGGCCACCCATGCGTCGATCGTCCTGCTGGCCAGCCAGTTGGGTCGTATCGGGGTGATTCGGGAGGACGATCTGCTTGCCGATGAAACGATCGAGGGCGTGATCAAGAAAGCGGTTAGCCGCGGGATTGATGAAGTTCTTGGCGAGCCGACCCTGTTCGAGCTGTCGGTCGATATCAACGACGGTGAGATCCAGGAATATGCGGAAATGCGGGAGGATCATGAAGCGAAACCGGCCGGCAGCCGATTCCACTTCACGGTCGATACCGGCGCCATTCCAACCGTCTTCATCGGCGAACGCATCCTCGCACTGGAAGCATTGTGTCCGGGGCTGGGAGAAACGGTGTGCGCCGCGCTGCAATGGGCCGGGTACGGGAGCATGCTCCTGTTCACGTTCAACCATGTGTTCGAAAACATTCCGTTCATGTACTACTTTGACGAACGAGGAGAGCAGGGCGAAAACGGGGACGACGAAGAGGAAGACCCGAACTTCGAAGGCCTGCCGACCAAGGAAACGCTGCTGGAAGGGGTGCCGAAGTGGGCAGGTTGCCCGCAACTGAAGCTCACGCCGCTGCAAGTGGAAGACATTATCAACAAAGTGTCGACGCCGGACTGGGCAAAGGAGGTGTTGCGATCAACGATGGCGCTTGCCGAAGCCTACAAGGACGGGGCGCACAAGCTGGGCGAGTTTAGCTACAGCGAACACGAACCGGTCTACACCCTGGCAGTCATCCGCTTCAGTTCCGAGGATCAGATGGGAATGATTCTGGATGACTTCTTTAACATGGCCAACAACTGCAGCGACAACTACACGCAGTCCTCGCATCTTGAGCTCGTCTACCAGGACGATACCGAGGCGTTTGGGGAATGGTGGAAAGGGATCCTGGACGGCTTCAGGCTGGTCAAAACGATCGAGACGCTACTTCTGCAACTCAGTAACGGCAATTACCGCCATGGATGCTAGCCGGCGCCGCGCTACCTGCGACGCCTGCCCCGGCATTCTTCTTCAACTCCAACCAGGCCCTCAGTTTCCGAACTGAGGGCTTTTTCATTTCGCATGGTGGAGAGGAGAGCCATGAGCGGTCTCGAAGACGAAGAACCGCCCTTAGCCTGTCTATGCCTACTTCATTCGCTGGCCAGGCGCAGCGTCTTTGCCGTGCGTCGAGGAATGCGCTTTATCGTGCGCATACCCGGAAGCGCCTGGCGCAGGGTCCGCGCTGCTGCCCGAGGAACTCGAAGTGCTCCTGCCGCTTGGGCTCGTCGCAGTCGCGCTGCTGCCGGTGCCGGTTGCGCTGGTGGCCGTGCCGCCCGTGCTGTTCTGCGTTCCGGCCGACGAGCCGCCCGTGCCTAGCGTCGAGGCGCTGACGCCGCTGCCAGCGGTTGCGCTGCCGCCGCTGCCGGATGTGCTGGAACTGCCGGCGGCGCTGCTTGTGCCGCCAGTGCTTACGCCGCTCGTGCTGGTCGTGCTGCTGCTCTGTGCCTTGCGAACGCCGGTACCGCCATCAGCATGTCGGCCTGCCGCAAAGCCGCTGCTGTCAGTCGTGCTGGTACTGCCCGAGGTGGCTCCCTGCGCGTACAGGGTCGTTGAAGCCGCAAGCGCCATGGCGCCGGCGAGCAGGCTCATGCCCAGTCTGGTCTTCATCATTCATTCTCCTTGTGCCGCACACGGAAAACTTCCGTTGTGCGGCGCAGATTCATGTCATGAATGCCCCATCGGCGATGAGGCTATCGGAACACGCGACAAGCCGTTAGCAGCGGCCCTGTTTTTCCAGGCCCGGCGGGCAGTTTTTCCCGTTGTGCTCCTTGTGCTCCTTGTGGCCCTTTCTGCCGCCGTGATCGTCATCCATCATGGCGCTGCCGGATGCAGTGGTGCCTGATGCGGACGATCCAGAGGTGCGCGGGTTCATGCCACTATCGCGGGAATATCCGGCCGAGCTTCCTCCGGTTCCGACCGTGGACCCCGAGGAACCGGCCCCTGCGGTGCTGCCTCCCGTGCCAACGGTCGATCCAGTCGACCCCCTGCCTGCGCTGCTGCCGCCAGTGCCAATGGCCGATCCGGTCGAACCGTTACCAGCCGAGCTTGCGCCGGTGCCCAGAGTGCTGGAGCTACCCGAGGAACGGTCGCTACCGGCAGTACTGCCGCCCGTGCCGATGGCCGATCCGGTCGAGCCGTTACCTGCGGAGCTTGCGCCGGTGCCCAGCGTGCTGGAGCTGCCCGAGGAGCGGTTGCTACCGGCAGTACTGCCGCCCGTGCCAATGGCCGATCCGGTCGAGCCGTTGCCGGCCGAGCTTGCGCCCGTGCCCAGCGTGCTGGAACTGCCGGAATTGCCACCGCCCGCGGTGCTTGCCCCGGTGCCCAGCGTGGAGCTGGCGCTGCCGTTGCCGGCCGTACTGCCACCCGTGCCCAGCGTCGTGCTGGACTGGGCAAATGCCGTTGCAGAGGCTGCGGTGATAAAGGCCGCGATCAGGTAAGAGAATCGTTCGGTTTTGCGTCGCATGGATTTTCTCCTTGTAGTTCGTTGGTGTTTCTTGAAGCTGCGTACTTATCAGAAGCACCTTCAATTGAGTCCCTCCTTCCACCCAAGGTTCTATCCGGGTTGTAACAAATTGTCAGGATGAACATTTTTGCGCTGCGCAATCCCAGGGCATTTCCCGCATTCCTGCTTATTTCTCGGCGTTCGACATTTCTCCAGCACTAAGCCAATCCGCGCTCCCTGCGGAACTCCTCAATACCTCTTCCTGAAAGGTTCCTATGAACGTCAACCTGTATCAGTCCACCCCGTCCTATTCACTGCAACATGCCATCCTGATGTACGGGGCCAACCCGGACAGCGTCGACCTGGTCACGATTAATGCCGTGGTCCAGACCGCTGCCGGTCCTGTCATTGGCGAAGGGCGCGGCGCGACCAAGGCCGGCCTGCTCGACATGCTGGAATGCGTCAAAGAAGCCGTGCGCAAGCCGCTTGAACTGCTGCACCCGAACGTCATCGCGCTAACCGACGACTGCATGGTGTGGTGGGAAGAAGCCAAGTCCCGGCGCATTGCTTTCAAAAGCAAGGAACTGGGCAGGCGCGCAGCCATCGTGCCGCATCCCGCGCTGCTGTTCGTGGTGAAGGGCGCAAGCTGGTATGTCTTTGCTCTCGCAGGAAACAAGCGCCCAACCGCGGACACGGCCCTGTACGTTTCGCCGTACTTCAACGTCTGGTGCGGTGGCGCCATCTGTACCGGCTCCACGCGCACGCCAACCAAGGAAGCCGTCACCAACCCGGATGCATGGACGAAGGCCTTTTTCGAAAGTGCTTTTACCCATCCCAACATCCATGGACTGAACCAGTTGGTCCTCTGGGAACACGGCTGCTTTGCCTTCTGGCGCGACATGCTCGACGGGAAGTTCACCACTTTTCCCAATGAAGTCCTGGTGAGCACGAATGTCACCGTCCAAAAACTAATCCATAAACTCCAATAAGGAATGCTAACCATGCTTAACCGTATCGATGCTGTTTTGCAGTCAGCCACACCGACTGTCATGGTGCCTCGCCATGAACCGTTTGTCCCAATGGCGCAGTATGGCCACCGCTTCCTTGCAGCGTCTGACGGCCTCTGGCTGGAAGCACGCAGGGCCTGGCTTTATCTTCGCTGGAATCTGGCGAAGCAGGCGCAGGTTGCCATGCCTTACGGTGCGGTCGAACCCGTGGTGCAGGTGCAGAAAGTGCCGGGCCGGCTGGTTGAAGAGTTCATCTCTTTCGCTCGTGACGTCTGTCCGCTCGAATGTGCTGCCTGGATCATCTGGAACGACGAAACCGATCAGTGCAAGCTGGTCAAGATGGTCCCAACGTCCGTGTCCAGCGCATCGGTGGCGTTTAACCGGCCCGCGCTGGGTGACAACGAGCACCTGGTGGTCGACCTGCATTCCCATGGTCGCCTCCCGGCATTCTTCACTTCCGAAGACAATCGTGATGACCGCGGCGAGTTCAAGGTCGCAGGCGTGTTTGGCAAGCTCGATGGCGACATCGAGTGCAGGTTCCGCCTGTGCGCCAATGGCCTGTACATCGACATGGGCAACAAGTGGGAGGGACAATAATGGCAATCCATCAAATCCATCCCCAGCTTCTCAACAGGCAGGTGCAGGTTGCCGTCATCGGCGCCGGCGGCACCGGATCGCAGTTGATGAACAACCTGGTGCGGCTGCATCTGGCGTTGATCGCGCTCGGCCATCCTGGCGGCTTGCATGTCACGCTCTGGGATGACGATACCGTCAGCGAAGCCAACGTCGGCCGGCAGTCGTTCTATCCGGGCGATATCGGTTCGGCAAAGGCGGCAACGATCATCAACCGCATCAACCTGGCTTTCCAGTTGAACTGGTCGAGTCGGGTAGAGCGGATAGAGAGCAACAGCGTGCTGAAAGCGCAGATCGTCATAGGCTGCGTCGACAACCGCAAGGCACGTCTGGCAATTTTGCAGGCGGCGCAGCGCAACCGGGTGCATTACTGGCTCGATTGCGGCAATCGTCTCGGAGACGGACAGGTGGTGCTGGGCGAGGTCTGCCCATTGCTTGCCAAGGAACGCAAAGTGCCGCGGCTGCCCCATGCTGCGGACCTGTACCCGGAACTGATCGATCCTACCCAGGACGCCACAGACGACGTGCCCAGCTGCTCTCTGGCTGACGCACTCGAAAAGCAGTCGCTGTTCATCAACACCTCGGTGGCGATGTTTGCCTGCAATATCCTGACGGAGCTTTTCCGGCATGGACAAATCGCGTACCACGGCATATTCGTGAACCTGAAGTCGGGGAGAACGTCCCCCCTGCAGGTCAGCGAAGAGGTCTGGAAGCGGTTCGGTTATGTCATTCCCGCAGAACCAGCGCCAGCAAAGAAGCCAAGGGCCTCCCGCGCCAGAAAGAAGCCACAGGAACAGCCAGTTGCGGCGTAACTGCCCTCGCCAGCTCCTTCGGTCCAACTTAACCCCCAAGCCCTCAGTTCGATTTTTCGACTGAGGGCTTTTTCTTTGCTCTCACTTTGACCGGTAAGAGCCAACGCCGGCGCCGCGGCCGTCGCATTCGGTGTTGCTCATTCCTTCTCGCACCTTAACCACCTTTCAAAGGCATTTTGATTCAACACAGGAGAGAGTAGTGACAACAGTAACGACCATAGAAGCAACCGAACATCCATGCAGCGTCAAGGGATGGACGGTCCTGTCGAGCCTGCCCGGTTCCGGCAATGCGTTTTTCTACTGGCGCAATGCGGCCGGGATAGTAAGCGAGGGCGGTTATGCCACTGCGGAGCAGGCGGATCAGGCGGCAGGGGAGGAAGCCCGCCGCGCCTGGCGCAATGTGTTTGGCGAGGATGCGGTACGGGAGGGTTGGGACATCTTTGATGTGGATGGCCGGCCGGACCTGCAGCGGTGCGATGAGGCCGCCGTGTTTCAAAACGACTTCGAGGCATGGTGCTTCGTGGTCGACCGGGCTGAGCGCCATCCTGTCTCGGCCGCGGCGCTTGCCCTGGCTGTCCTTCCTGTCCGGTATCGAAACCAGATCGTCCAGATCGTGAAAGACAACATGCCGCACGGTATCCCGCCTGTCACAACGGCCAACCAGCACCCTGCCGTTCTCCGGCAGGCGTCCTGATTATCGTCTGGTGTACCGCATTTCCTTCATGCAATGACACGCCGAGAAACCGGCTTCATTGCTTCAAATGCAACATCAACTTTAGAGGAATCGATGGCAATACGTGCAAAACGAAAGTTCAAATTCAGCGGGGACCACTTCCTTGCTGCTGGTAGGACTGCAGGAGCACTGCTAATGGGAAATGCCGCTTTAATCGGTGCGACCAAGCCTGAGCAATGGCAAGATGCCCTGAAGGTAGCCGCAGTAGGGCTTTTTTTGGTTATACTGTGTTCAATAGTTACGTCCAAGGTGCCTGAAGTAACGGGCGCCGACCACAACCGAAAGGAGAAACCATGAGTCCACTTGACTATATGCTGATTGGCATAGCCGTGTTCTTCTCGATTGGGACTTATTTCGCACTCAGAGAAGAATAACCTCAGTTCCTGATTGAGACAGACAGTAACCGCAATACCAAAGCCTACCTGTTCGCACAGGTAGGCTTTTCCTTTTCTGCGAGTCAAATATCTTTGGACTAAACTGGGTCTGATGCATCCATCAGGAGAAATTATGAGTCCGCTTGACTACATACTGCTGCTCATTGGCGGTTTTTTCGCGGTGGGGGTGTTTCTGTCCTTGCGGGGCAAGTGATCGTGCACCTGGCCTGGTAACCTGAACAGTGAGTTAGGCAGCAAACACGTTCAAGCCCATGTTTGCACTTGTGCGCTCATTCCCTGATGCGACGGATGCCGGCTGAGCCTTGGGATAGGGCAGGCCCGGTCCCATGCGGGTGCTGACAAGACGGCGTTCCAGCTTGTTCCCGCATCCCATGCCATAGACATAATTGCCCGGATGCCGGATTCTCGTGAACGCGTCCGAACTAAGCGCGCGCCGCACATAGTCACCCGGCTCTTCGCCCCATTCCCGTTCCGGAGCGCCGGCGGCCAGCAACTGCCGATACGCATAGGCAGCGCCGCTTTCCCCTGAGCGAATCTTCGACAGTGCCCGTTCACTGATCACTTGCCCACTGCGCGAAAGAACCAGCGTGCGGGGGGAGGACCGGCCAAGCAGCTTCGCCGAGACGGCCTGATAAATCGTGCCGAGGTGCCCAAATTTTGTGATGTTGCCGAATTCATCCACGCGTGGCACCGGATCACAGTAGCTCACGATTGACCGGATTTTGGTTTCCCTTTGCAGCAGGTGGCAGGCCGCGCGGATAAGCCATGATTCGCCATTGCCTTCGACCGCCTCCGTGCACACGAAGCGGCCCAGCTCCGCACCGGTTTCCATGTCCGCCTTGAGGTACTTTTCCAGCACTGCATTTTGCATGGGGACGCTAAACACGGCGAGGCCGACAAGGGCATCCGGGCTAAATGCCATCTTGCGCATGAGGCCGACACGCAATCTGGCGGGCGGCAGCGTTCCAGCGTAGTGGTGCTCGGCACAGAACGCCTTCGCGTCGGTGTCATTCAACAGGACGACCTCATGCCTGTCCGGATTGAACAGCTCCCCGGCTGGCCTGAAACTCACGCGGCGTTTTGTCCAGCGCTGGCATGCCTGTGCAGGGCCGTAGGGGAAACCGGCATTCATTGGAAGATCTCCGCAGCCGCATCGGATGTGCAATGGCTGTCCGCCGATTCAGCAGGCCGGGTGGTTTGCACAGGAATGGCAGCGGGATTCGATTGGCTAAGAGCGTGCGCCGTGTGCCGCGCATAAGTAGACACCGAACGCCAGTAAGCCGCCATCGGACCCTTGCGTTTGGCCCAAGACCTTTCCGCTTCGACGTTCGCTTGCGTGCGAAGGTCTCGGAAGATCGCTGCAAGAGCCAGCCGCTCATCCAAAGGGCGATCGAGCAGTGCTTTTGCAGAAGGAAGGTCCAGCAGAGGATTAAGGTAGCCCATTGAGAGTAACGCCGTTGAATGCAGTTAAGGAGGCGTTCAGTATATCGACAATACAAACACAGCCAATATAAATACCCTTTGTATTATGCGACAACTGTTATTAGGCATTTCTCTCGTTCGCACCGTGCCTCCCGGCGCTCCAGGTGCGGCTGGACCAGAGTCTCCTTGTGCAAAGAAATTGTCGCCCCCTGACAGCATCCTGCATTTCCATTCCTGTGTGACTCATCACTAGCACCAGGCCGACTCCGGGAAACCGGAAAACAGGCTTTGGCAATCAGCTCAATGAACGCCCCTCGCAAGGGCATACCAGACCAGGGAGAACCACATGAAGGGAATGCAGTTAGTAGCGGCCATGAACGTGCAAACGGATATGTTCGGTGCATCGTCGGAAGAAAGTAAAAGAGTCAGGCTGAAAGCAGCGCCGCTGCGCTTGCAGAAAACCATCCCGGTCATTACGGGCGGCTTGTTTGCACTGAAGGACACCATCAGTCCGGAGCGGTTCAGTGCGACGTTTCATTCGGGCGGGAGCGCATACTTTGATGCCTTGGGATTAACCATGGCAGGAAAGGATGTGGGCGTCGTTGCCGACCTCGTCCGGCCACGCGTCATGCATCTGCTGAAAAGCTACTTGTCACGCGGAGGAAAAGTCTTCGTCGACAGCGGGGCCTACGGACGGTTCGCCAAGTGGACGGAAGGGAAAGCAGAGACACCGCTTGCCGACTTCCAGAAGGTGTTTGCCGTCTATGACGAACTGGTCGGAGGGCTACCGACCGCCTGTCGCCATAACCTGCATCTGGTCATGCCGGACGTGCTAGCGCATCCCGAATGGTCGCTGGCGCTGCTGCAGGAACATCGCAGCAAGATCCTTGGTTATGTCGATGCCAATGTCAGTATCATTATCCCGTTGCAGAAGGGGCTGACGCCAGCCGGCGTAACGGCTGACAAGGTTGCAGGCATCCTTGGTACCCGGGAGATCACACTCGGCATTCCAAGCGCAGCAGCGGCGATGACTTTGTCTGACGTCGCAACGATCCGCGGCTTCAAGCGATTTCATATCCTGGGCCGCGCTTCGATGGGGCTGCCTTTGTTTAAAGTCGCGTACGCTTTCCTGGAAAACTGTCCCGGCGCCCAGGTCACTTGTGACGCAAACCAGCTCAGGAGTAACACCCCTTCGATCAGTCATGAGCATGCCAGGCTGATTGAAGCGCATTCCGATCAGGTTTGGGATGGGTCATTCGACCAGACCGAGATGATTTCCGAAGTGGTGTGCGGGCAAGGCTGGATGTCGGAACGCTACGTCAAGGCGATCGCTGGCTTCTACGGGGTCACCGATGGCAAACGGCTGAAGGAATGGGTCAGGCAGCACCGGACCGGCGACGAGGGGCTAAAGGAACTCATCGAGGAGGTCGATCCGGAATGGGGCTTGCTCTGGACCTGCGGCTTGAATCAGGTGTTTGGCGAAGCCGCATTGAAGGCGTTGTCGGCGCGCATGAGGGCAGTTGCAGTTGCCACCGTGTTTGACGACAGGGCCGTCGAGGCTGACGAGCTGGCGCTGGCCGCGTAGGGAGGAACGATGAAGATTTCCATCATCACTTCCTGCACCGGTCTCAAGACAGTCTCGGTCCCAAACCAGCTTACGCAGGAGGACTTCCAGAAAGGCGCAAGCCATGTCCGCTGCCGGGAAGCCGAACTGGTCAACTCCATGAGGCCTGCCGGCTTGCTGTACTCGGGTGAGCAACACGTCCGCCTGATGAAGGGGGTGCAAGCAGCCAGGGAGCAGGGCGCAAAGGTCAGAGTATCGATCCTGAGCGCCGGGTATGGTGTCGTGGAAGAGGGGCAGTTGATCGCTCCCTATGAAATGACGTTCAACACGATGAAGAAGAAGGAAAGCCAGTCATGGGCAACCATGCTGGGTATCCAGGAAGGCGTCCGGGAAGTTCTGGATGCTCCATCGGATATGACCCTGATTCTTCTGGGCGATCGCTACCTGCAGGCGTGTGAACTTACTTGCGTCACGTCGCTGCACTCGCCTACATGGGCGCTATGCGGCAAGGGGTCCGTCAAACGGTTTTCGCCGGCGTTCCAGCTGGTGCTGCTCAGGCAAAGCCATACCGGGCAGTTTGGTGCGGCAATGACCAATCTGAAAGGCCGTGTCGCGGCCCGGATATTGGAAAACGTCCACCTCGGGCCCGCCGAAGCAATCCGGCAGGCGTTCATGCAAACGCTGGCGCCGGCAGTCGCCGAGTCACTTTTTTAACCGCAGTTTCGCCCTCGATCTTTCACAGATCGGGGGTTTCTTATTGGCGGATGTGCTTGCGCGGCAGTGTTACGCATTTTATTCAGCAAAAGCTAATCCGGCCTACCCGGAAACCTCTCAACTCCATCACACAACAAGGGATCTATGAATACGCAATATACCGTCGCACAAATCGAAGCAAACGGCGTACAGGCCAGCGGCACGTTCTACGGCACTCATCGCCAAGGCTGGATCATGGACATGGTTCATTTCGTGGACTACGCTGGGTATGCCCAACTGGTCATTCCGGTGGAAGAAGCCACTGACCTGGTGCTGGGCGACTGGTCGCAACGCACTACCGAAATCGACATGTTGCATGCGGTTATCCAGTTCAACCGTGGAGTTCAGTTCCCGCGATTCGCCATGAAGCAGGGCGAGAAATGGGGATTCGTCGTGTTCAGGAAATGGGCCGATGCCGTCAAAGCTATTCAGGCGGGAGAGCGGTTTGCTTTCGCCGGCGGCTAGTGTCTGGCAGAAGACGTTGATCTGGTCTATCTCGGCCCAGGCAACGAGGAATATTCCCGGGCGGCCGGCTATATCCAGTAACCGCACACACGACGCCACATTCCCATAAACGTAGTCCATCGCCCACGGTCTTCGGATCGTGGGCTTTTCTTATTAACGTAATGCAATATGTGTGGTTAGCTCGACCCCGAGCGAAAGACCGAGTTTGTTTAGGGTTGTACGATGCCTGCCCTTACCCCAGGACGGGCGAGGCACAGCGAAGCCGAGCGGGCAGGCGTCGTACAACCCTCGGGGGAGGAAACCGCGGAATGCTCCTGCACGGTCGGGGCAGCGGCGGTCGTTATGGGGTTTGAATGCGCGGAGTCGGGTTGAGCGCGACGATCCGGCAGGCACATTGCGCAGCGCACTCACATCCGTGCCCGGTTAGTGGATGACGCCGCTGCATTAACTGGCGCTGGGCGCGACTGGAAACGGTGCTTTCGCGGCGTAAGGCAAAGCCTTGCCCTATCAACGGTAGCCGATGATGCAGCGACGAGCGGGTTGGGCCGGGACCGATGCCTTGGGTCATGGCGGACCTCGCGACCGGGGTTGTGCACGGATCGGCTGGTGGCGCAGGAAGGTCTCGATGATGCGCATCGCTCCACCGCAGCTCGGGCAGACGAATGTTGGCTGGACCGATTCGGCCGGAGCCGCCTGCGGCGCTTGTTTGGCCTCGGGCGCTTCACACCCCAGCAACGCGCGCGCCCGCGCAAGGTTCGCCCGGCGCCCGGCATTGGCAAACAGCCCGTAGTGACGGATGCGGTGAAAGCCGCCAGGCAGGACGTGGAGCAGGAACCGGCGCATGAACTCGTGCGCCTCCAGCGTCATGGTCTTGTAACGCGTCTTCCCCTTGGCGCGGTAATCCTTCCAGCGGAACGTGACGCCCTGCTCGTTCATGGCGACGAGGCGCTGGTTGGAAATGGCCACCCGATGGGTATAGCGCGACAGATAGGCCAGCACTGCCTCTGGCCCGGCGAAGGGGCGTTTGGCATAGACCACCCACTCGCACTGGCGCAGTGGCGCAAGCCAGTCGGCGAAGGCCGCCGCATCGGCCAGCGCGGCGTGTTCACCGAAGAACTGCAGCTGGCCGCTGTCATGGGCCCGGCCGAGCTCCTCGAGAAAGCGCCTGCGAAACAGCCGCGAGAGTACGCGCACCGGCAGGAAGAAGCCCAGCCTGCAGGCAACCCAACGTTCCCGGTCCGACGACAGCCCGCCGCCGGGGACGATGCCGTGGACGTGGGGATGGTGCGTCAGCGCCGAGCCCCAGGTGTGCAGCACCAGGGTGGCACCGATCTGTGCACCCAGGTGCCGCGGATCGGCGGCAATGGTGCGCAGGGTTTCGGCAGCAATATCGAACAGCAGGCCGTACAGCACCGCCTTGTTGGTATAGGCCATCGCGCGGATCGGAGCCGGCAAGGTGAACACCACGTGGTAATACGCCACCGGCAGCAGCTCGGCCTGACGGGCTTCGAGCCAGCGCCGTGCGGCAGTGGCCTGGCACTTCGGGCAGTGCCGGTTGCGGCAGGAGTTGTAGGCAATCTCGACTTGCTCGCAGGCGTTACAGCGCAGCACATGGCCACCCAGCGCCGCGGTGCGGCACTGTTCGATGGCGGACATGACCTTGCGCTGACCCAGGCTCAGGTGAGCGTGCTGATCCTGGCGCCAGGCCGGCCCGTGAACGCGGAAGATATCCGCGACCTCCAGGCCAGGCGCTCCCATGGCCGGGCCCTACGCGGGACGCACGGCCTCCAGGGGACTGACGACTTCGCGCAGAATGTCGGTGGCGACCTGGGCATACAGCGCTGTGGTCTCAAGTTTCTTGTACCCAAGCAGGATCTGGATCACGCGGATATCCACCTTCTGCTCCAGCAAGTGCGTCGCAAAACTATGGCGTAGCGTGTGCATCGAGACCCGCTTGTCGATCCGGGCGGCCTCTGCAGCGGCATGGATCGCCCGGTTGAGTTGACGGGTAGTGAGCGGCTCGATCGGGTTCATGCCGGGAAACAGCCAGCCGCCATCGAGCATCTTGCCCTGTGCGCGGGCCACGCGCCACCACATGCGCAGGCGCTCGAGCAGCACCGGCGGCAGCATCGCATAGCGATCCTTGTGGCCCTTGCCCTGTTCGATGCGCAGGGTCATGCGCTGACTGTCGATGTCGCTGACCTTGAGTGAAATGACTTCGCTGGCGCGCGGTCCCGCACCATAGGCCACCGAGAGCGCGGTCTGGTGTTTGAGGTTGCCGGCGGCAACGATCAGACGGCTCACTTCCTCGCGGCTGAGCACCACCGGCAACGTGCGCGGGACACGCACCGGCTGCATCCTGGCCATCAGCCCGGCCTGGTCGGCCGTGATGGCGAAGAAGAACTTCAGCCCCGTGATCGCCGCATTGAGCGAGACCGGCGGTAAGCGCCTAGCGAACTCACCTTGTGACAGGCGCGGCATATTAGGGATGATCGTGTCCACCTATCTTAAGTGGACACCTCATGACAGAACCAAT
>NZ_FXUL01000039.1 GCF_900182955.1 Noviherbaspirillum suwonense
GCCGTTGCAGTGAATCCCCGTTAGATGGCGACGCGTCGCCAGCGCCTGAAACGGATAAAGAAGCGTCCGCTGTCTGAGCGAAGCGAGTTTCGGACGCTTCCCGTTTCAGGTGCTGGCGGCGCGTGCAGTCCGCGCAGCGGACCGCCATCGTAGGGGTCGCCTTTTTTGCCCCACTTTTTTGGCGAAGCAAAAAAGTGGGTCGGCTGCCGGGCCGAACACCCGGCTACTCCCCACGGCAGTGAAGCCTCAACGTTTCACCCGTCAGCAGACGCAGCATCGGCGCCTTGCGCTGTGGCGCGTATTCCTGACGTGCAGCCGTTGTCAACTGCAAAAGCGGCTTCGCGACGGTGCGCCTGCTGGCAGATGAAGCAATACCGTCTGGCCTGCCGGACGACCTAGCCGGGTTTCGGCCCGGCAGCCGACCTACTTCTCTTGCTTCGCCAAGAGAAGTAGGCAAGAGAAGGCGACCCCGATGATGGCGCCCCGCTGCGCGGGGTGCACACGCCGCCAGCACCGAAATCGGGAAGCGTCCGAAACTCGCTTCGCTCAGACAGCGGACGCTTCTTTATCCGATTTCGGCACTGGCGACGTGTCGCCATCGACGGGGATTCACTGCAACGGCAACCGCAACCGCAACCGCAACCGCAACCGCAACCGCAACCGCAACCGCAACCGCAACGGCAACCGTCGCTGCGCGGCGCTAACGGCAACAGCAACGCCAACCGCAACGGTCGCTACGCGGAACGTCAACCGCAACAGTCGCTACGCGGAACGTCAACCGCAACAGTCGCTACGCGGAACGTCAACCGCAACAGTCGCTACGCGGAACGTCAACTGCAACCGTCGCTGCGCGGAACGTCAACCGAAACAGTCGCTGCGCGGAACGTCAACTGCAACCGTCGCTATGCGGAACGTCAACCGCAACAGTCGCTACGCGGAACGTCAACCGCAACAGTCGCTACGCGGAACGTCAACCGCAACCGTCGCTGCGCGGAACGTCAACCGCAACAGTCGCTGCGCGGAACGTCAACCGAAACAGTCGCTGCGCGGAACGTCAACTGCAACCGTCGCTACGCGGAACGTCAACCGCAACGGTCGCCGCGCGCAACGCCACCACCACGCTAACGCCCGCGTCCATCCTTCAACGCGGCGGCTGCGCAGCCACCCCTCTTACTCCCCCTCCATCCCACACATCT
This sequence comes from Noviherbaspirillum suwonense, assembly GCF_900182955.1. GTDB lineage: Bacteria > Pseudomonadota > Gammaproteobacteria > Burkholderiales > Burkholderiaceae_D > Noviherbaspirillum_A > Noviherbaspirillum_A suwonense. The sequence goes on from NZ_FXUL01000039.1 coordinate 1,197, forward strand.
TCCGCAGCAGATAAAGCATCGCCACCCGCTCCGCAGGATTCAGATTCCCGAACGTCGCCTCCGACACCGCAAGCGCCGCCGGCACCGTCGCATCGATGATCTCCTCGCCGGCCGGCGTCAACGACACCAGCACCTTGCGCCTGTCATGCGCATCGTGCGAAACGCGGATCACCTCCCGCGCCTTGAGCCGCTCGATGATGCCGCGCATCGTCGCCTGGTCGATGGCGGTGGTCTTCACGATCTCGCTGAGCGAGCAGGAAACGAACTGGCGCACCGCGCATAACACCACGAACTGTGCCGCGGTGAGCTGCGCGTCCGAGATCGTGTGCTGGAAGATGGCGACATGCCGCTGGTAGGCGCGACGCAGCAGGTGGCCGACCTGGTCCGAGAATACATACTCGGCCGCGGGCGCTGGATTCGGGGAGTCGGGAGTAGGCATGGGACGATTGATTTCCGGTGGGGGACGCTGCGGTTGCGCTTTATTCTGAGGGCACGGCTATCGTTTTGCAATGGCGGGGTATATCGGACACGCCGGAAATATGCGGCGTGTACGCCATGTCTGCCAGGCGTGGAACCATGTCGGCCGTGCCCGCATGGTGCACCCCGGCCGGTACTGGTGCATCGTTGCACCACCAATGCCTGAGAGTGACGTGAACGGGGCCGGGCGGCGTCGCTTGGCTTGGTCCCAAAGATTGCGGTCTCGATGGTTTACTTTACCGGATACTACGTCTACGCTGCATATCTATGTCGCCTACGTGATTTCGCGATCTGCTTTGACAACGTGGGCGGCCGGCATGGGAAAATCGGCCTGCCAGGTTTGCCTGGAATGAAGCTTGCATTACGGTTTGCGCGCTAATCTCAACCTAGGAGCAGAAATGAATTTCAGATATTCGGTGTTGTACGCGGCGATTGTGGCGGTCACTGGTTCGGTCGGGATGGCGCATGCGGCCGACACGATCAAGATCGGCGAGATCAACAGCTACAAGGCGCAGGCTGCTTTCCTGGAGCCGTACAAGAAGGGCATGGAGATGGCGCTCGAGCAGGTCAACGCGGGCGGCGGCATCATGGGCCGCAAGCTCGAGCTGATCACGCGCGACGACAACGCCAATCCGGGCGACGCGGTGCGGGTTGCGGAGGAGCTGATCTCGCGCGAGAAGGTCGACGTGCTGATGGGCACCTTCCTTTCCAACACCGGCCTGGCGGTCACCGACTTCGCCAAGCAGAAGAAATTCTTCTTCCTGGCGGCCGAGCCGCTGTCCGACAAGATTGTCTGGCAGAGCGGCAACCGCTACACCTTCCGGCTGCGTCCATCGACCTATATGCAGGTGGCGATGCTGGTGCCGGAAGCGGTCAAGATGAAGAAGAAGCGCTGGGCCGTGGTCTATCCCAACTATGAATACGGCCAGTCGTCGGTGGCGACCTTCAAGAAGCTGATGAAGGAACAGCAGCCCGACGTCGAGTTCGTCGGCGAGCAGGCGCCGGCGCTGGGCAAGATCGACGCCGGCGCGGTGACGCAGGCGCTGGTCGACGCCAAGCCGGACGGCATCTTCAATGCGCTGTTCGCAGCCGACCTCGCCAAGTTCGTCCGCGAGGGCAGCACCCGCGGCCTGTTCAAGGACCGCGCGGTGGTCAGCCTGCTGTCGGGCGAGCCGGAATACCTGGACCCGCTGAAGGACGAGGCGCCCGCCGGCTGGGTCGTCACCGGCTATCCGTGGCAGACCATCGCCACGCCCGAGCACAAGGCCTTCCTCGACACCTACCAGAAGAAGTACGGCACGCATCCGCGGCTGGGCTCGGTGGTCGGCTACTCGGCGGTGATGTCAATGGCGGCCGGCATCAAGAAGGCCAACAGCACGGACAGCGAAAAGCTGGCTGACGCATTCAAGGGCCTGGAAGTCGACACGCCGATGGGACGCATCACCTACCGCGCGCAGGACCACCAGTCGACGATGGGCGCTTACGTCGGCGCGCTCGCCGTGAAGGACGGCAAGGGCGTGATGGAAAACGCGGTCTACAAGGACGGCGCGAAGTTCATGCCGTCGGACGCCGAAGTCAAGGCCGTGCGCGCCGCCGACTGAGGCACGCGGCAACGCCAGTACTACCGCCGCACCGCCCGTCCGAAGACGGGCGGTGCGCTCCCTCCACCACGCTGCCATCCTGTCACCGCCATGAATCTTTCCAGCCTGTGTATCCAGCTTCTCAACGGACTGGCCGGCGCGTCGTCGCTGTTCCTGGTGGCGGCCGGCCTGTCGCTGATCTTCGGCATCACCCGCATCGTCAATTTCGCGCACGGCTCGCTGTACATGCTGGGCCTCTACATCGCCTACACCGCGACCGGGTATTTCGGCGGCGGTTTCCTCGGCTTCTGGGGCGGCGTGCTGGCGTCGGCGCTGGCGGTCGCCGTCATCGGCGCGCTGATCGAGATGCTGCTGCTGCGGCGCATCTACCATGCGCCCGAACTGTTCCAGCTGCTGGCCACCTTCGCGCTGGTGCTGGTGATCAAGGATGCCGCGCTCTATATCTGGGGCGCCGAAGAGCTGCTGGGCAGCCGGGCGCCCGGCCTGTCGGGCTCGATCGAGCTGCTGGGCCAGCGCTTCCCCCAATACAACCTGCTGCTGATGTGCATCGGTCCGGCGGTGCTGGGCCTGCTGTGGCTGCTGCTGACGCGCACCCGCTGGGGCTCGCTGATACGGGCGGCCACGCAGGACCGGGAGATGGTCGGCGCGCTCGGCGTCAACCAGGCCTGGCTGTTCACCAGCGTGTTCGCGCTGGGCGCCTTCCTGGCCGGGCTGGGCGGCGCGCTGCAGCTGCCCAACGAGCCGGCCAGCCTGAACCTGGACCTGCAGGTGATCGGCGACGCCTTCGTGGTCGTGGTGGTCGGCGGCATGGGCAGCATACCCGGCGCCTACCTGGCCGCGCTGCTGATCGCGGTGACCAAGGCGATCTGCGCCGGCATCGGCACCGTGCATGTGCTGGGCATCGATTTCTCGTTTTCCAAGCTGACGCTGGTGGTCGAATTCCTGATCATGGCCATCGTGCTGGTGGTGCGGCCGTGGGGCCTGCTGGGAAGGCCGCAGGCGGCCAGCCGCAATGCGACCGACGCCGAGATGCCGCTGCGCCCGGCCAGCGCGCTGGTGCGCAACGGCGGCTGGCTGCTGCTCGCCGGGCTGCTGGCGCTGCCGCTGTTCAACAGCAGCTTCCCGTATGCGCTGACGCTGTCGATCGACCTGCTGATCGCGGCGCTGTTCGCGGCCAGCCTGCATTTCATCATGGGCCCGGCCGGCATGCATTCGTTCGGCCATGCCGCCTACTTCGGGCTGGGCGCGTACGGCGCGGCGCTGTTCCTGAAGGCGATGTCGCTGCCGATGGAGCTGTCGCTGATTCTTGCGCCCGCCATCGCCGGCCTCGGCGCGCTGCTGTTCGGCTGGTTCTGCGTGCGCCTGTCCGGCGTCTACCTGGCGATGCTGACGCTGGCCTTCTCGCAGATCGTCTGGTCGGTCATCTACCAGTCCGATGAACTGACCGGCGGCAGCAACGGCATCGTCGGCATCTGGCCGGCGGCCTGGCTGGCCGACAAGAGCCATTACTTCTACCTGGCGCTGGCGGTCTGCGTCGCCTGCATCCTGCTGATGCGGCGCATCCTGTTCTCGCCCTTCGGCTACGCGATGCGCGCCGGCCGCGACTCGCTGCTGCGCAGCGACGCAATCGGCATCGACGTCAAGCGGGTGCAGTGGATGGCCTTCGTGCTGGCCGGGCTGTTCTGCGGCGTCGCCGGCGCACTGTTCGCGTTCTCGAAAGGCAGCATCTCGCCGGAAACCATCTCGGTCGGGCGCTCGGTCGACGGCCTGGTCATGGTGCTGCTGGGCGGCGTGCAGACGCTGACCGGGCCGCTGGTCGGCGGCGTCGTCTTCACCTGGCTGCAGGACCTGCTGGCCCGGGAGACCGAATACTGGCGGGCGCTGCTGGGCGGCATCATCCTGCTGCTGGTGCTGGCTTTCCCGCAGGGCATCGTCGGCTTCATACGCAACCGTTTCGACAGGGAAGAGGTGCAGCAATGAGCCTGCTCCAGGTAAGGAATCTGAAAAAGTCCTATGGCGGCGTGGCGGCGGTGGCCGACGTCTCGTTCGACCTGCCGGCCGGGCAGCTGCTGGCGCTGCTGGGGCCGAACGGCGCCGGCAAGACCACCTGCTTCAACATGGTCAACGGCCAGCTGCGGCCCGACTCCGGCTCCATCCTGTTCGACGGCCACGAGCTGGTCAACATGGCGCCGCGCAATATCTGGCGGCTGGGCGTCGGCCGCACCTTCCAGATCGCCGAGACCTTCGGCTCGATGACGGTGGTGGAAAACGTGCAGATGGCGCTGCTGTCGCGCGAGAAGAAAATCTTCCACCTGTGGCGTCCGGCCGCCAGCCATTACCGCGACGAGGCGATGGACCTGCTGTCCCAGGTCGGCATGGAAGCGCAGGCGGCACGCCCGTGCAGCGTGCTGGCCTACGGCGACGTCAAGCGGGTCGAACTCGCGATTGCGCTGGCCAACCGGCCCAAGCTGCTGCTGATGGACGAGCCGACCGCCGGCATGGCGCCGCAGGAGCGCAATGCGCTGATGGCGCTGACCAAGAAGCTGGTGGTGGAACGCAATATCGCGGTGCTGTTTACCGAGCACAGCATGGACGTGGTGTTCGCCTATGCCGACCGGATGATCGTGCTGGCCCGCGGCAAGCTGATCGCGGAAGGCGACGGCGAGACCATACGCAATCATCCCAAGGTCAAGGAAGTGTATTTCGGCTCGGGCAGCACTTTCACCCGCAAGAAAAAGGAAGCGGTATGAGCGACGCGCTGCTGAAGGTGGAAAACCTCGACGCCTGGTACGGCCGCGCCCAGGTGCTGTTCGACCTCGGGCTGGAAGTGCGGCGCGGGGAGGTGGTGGCGCTGATGGGCCGCAACGGCGCCGGCAAGTCGACCACGATGAAGGCCGTGATGGGCCTGCTCGAGCGCAAGCGCGGCAGCGTCCGGTTCCTGGGCCAGCAGGTATGCGGACTCGACCCGTTCCGCATCGCGCGGATGGGCCTGGGCTTTGTGCCGGAGAACCGGCGCATCTTCACCGACCTGACCGTCATCGAGAACCTGGAGATCGGCCGCCAGCCGCCGCGGCCGGATATTCCCGAATGGACGCATGAGAGGCTGTTCAAGCTGTTTCCCAACCTCGGCGAAATGCCCGGGCGCATGGGCGGCAGCATGAGCGGCGGCGAGCAGCAGATGCTGACGGTGTCGCGCACGCTGATGGGCAACCCCTACCTCGTGCTGCTCGACGAGCCGTCCGAGGGCGTGGCGCCTGTCATCGTCGAGCAGATGGCCGGCATGATCCTGGAGCTGAAGGAGAAGGGCGTGTCCATCCTGCTGTCCGAACAGAACCTGCATTTCGCCGAACTGGTCAGCGACCGCGCCTATGTGCTGGAAAAGGGGCAGATCCGGTTCGAGGGCAGCATGGAGGAACTGGCGGAAAACCAGCAGGTGCGGAAGGCGTACCTGGAGGTGTAGACGGGAAGCCGGGCAGGCGCTGCATGCCGGAAAGCCGGCCTCGGCGCGACGCTGGCCCGGATGATGAAAGGCAGCCTGGCCGGACGCTTGTCAAAGCGCCGCCCGGCCGGCTAGCGGCGCGCTATTCGAGTTCGATCGTGCCTTCGAATTTCACGTTGAGCTTGATCCCGGCGACTTCCAGCGTCATGGTCGCCGGGAATTTTTCATTTCCGCTAATGCTCTTGTCGGCAAGCGCCTGCGCCACCGCCTTTTCGATTTCATTCTGCGAACTGACGCCCACCTTCTTGAGGAATTTGCGCAGGCTCAGGTTAAAAGTCTCTTCGTTCATTGCTGGCTCCTTTGATTGATTGCGGTTTTTATAGGGTAGGTCCGATACGGCTTGCCCCGGAATTATAAATAGCCTGGTTTCGCCCTGGCTGCGAACCGGCCAAACGTTTCGCCGCTATCCCTTGATTCTGCGAAAGCTTGCGCCGATTGCGCGCGTCGAACTCGCCGCACCCGGCCCCGTCAGCCGCGGGCCGCCTCCCCGAAACACGCGGCGATCACGCCGCGCAGCCACTGGTTGCCGCTGTCCTGGTTGTAGCGGCGGTGCCAGAAGACGCTGGTGTGCAGCGCCGGCAGGCGCAGCGGCGGCTGGATGGTCGCCAGCCCGAACGGCCCGCACGCCTGCTCGGCCAGCCGGGCCGGCACCGTGACCACCATGTCGGTGCTGCTGACGATGTACGGCACCGCGGTGAAATGCGGCACCTGGAAGTTGACCGAGCGGACGACGCCGGCCTTTTCCAGCCGGGCGTTGATTTCGTCATAGGGACTTTCCCGCGACGTGACGAACAGGTGCTGGGCGCCCAGGAATTCCTTCATGCCGATCCTGCGGCCTTCGAAGCGGTGGCCCTGGCGGAACATCGTCAGGTACTGCTGGCTGAACAGCCGGCGGTGGAACAGGCTTTCAGGCACGTCGGTGAATGCGCCGATCGCAAGGTCGATCCGGCCGGTCTGCATGTCCTCCTGCCAGGCCACTTCGCTGGCGCGCATCGAGCGGATGCCGACGCCCGGCGCGACCTTCATGCAATGCGCGACCAGCGCAGGCATGAAATGGATTTCCCCGACGTCCGTCATCGCAATGACGAAGCGGCGTTCGCTCGCGGCCGGGTCGAACTGCTCCTGCTGGTTCAGCGCGGCCGTCACGCCGGCCAGCGCCTGCGCGACCGGCTCGTAGATCCGCTGCGCATACGGCGTCGGCTGCATGCCCTGCCCGGTGCGGACGAAGAGTTCGTCGCCGAAGGTGCGGCGCAGGCGCGCCAGCGCATTGCTGACGGTGGGCTGGGACACGCCCAGGGTCCTGGCGACCTGCGAGACATGGCGCGCCTGGTACATCTGCTGGAACAGCACGAGCAGGTTCAGGTCGAGGTCCTTGAGTTCGCGCATTATTGATTTCATCAATACCGGAAATTTCGATATTGCTATTCTAAAGGGTAGCCTGTTTGCCTATATTGGCGACTTGCTGTTTCCGGTTTCACAATGCCGGTTCCACGCTTCCCGCTGCAAATTTCCCGTTTCAAATTTTCCATTACAGATAACGGATGGCAATCATGAACGACGCATCCCGCCCGCCGGCCGCATCCTACCTGTCCGGCTTCGGCAACGAGTTCGCGACCGAGGCGCTGGAAGGCGCGCTGCCGGTCGGGCAGAACTCGCCGCAGCGCGCGCCCTACGGCCTGTACGCCGAGCAGATCTCCGGCACCGCCTTCACCGCGCCGCGCAGCCACAACCGGCGCTCGTGGCTGTACCGCATCCGCCCGGCCGCGGTCCACCTGCCGTTCACGCTGGTCGAGTCGCCGGCCCTCGTGTCGGACTTCGCGACCGTGCCGCCGACGCCGCCCAACCAGCTGCGCTGGGACCCGCTGCCCATGCCCGCCGCGCCGACCGACTTCATCGACGGCTGGTTCACGATGGCCGGCAACGGCGCGCCGGACGCACTGCATGGCTGCGCGATCCACCTGTATGCAGCCAACCGGCCGATGCAGCAGCGCTATTTCTACAATGCCGACGGCGAGCTGCTCATCGTGCCGCAGCAGGGCCGGCTGCAGATCGACACCGAGATGGGCCGCATCACGGTCGAGCCGCAGGAAATCGCGGTCATCCCGCGCGGCGTGCGCTTTCGCGTCGAGCTGCCGGACGGCGAGGCGCGCGGCTACATCTGCGAAAACTATGGCGCGCTGTTCCGGCTGCCCGACCTCGGCGTCATCGGCTCCAATGGCCTGGCCAACCCGCGCGACTTCCTGACGCCGGCCGCCCGCTACGAGGACCTGGAAGGCGACTTCGAGCTGCTGGCGAAATTCAGCGGCCGGCTGTGGAGCGCGCGCATCGGCCACTCGCCGCTGGACGTGGTGGCCTGGCATGGCAATTACGCGCCGTACAAGTACGACCTGCGGCGCTTCAACGCGATAGGCTCGATCAGCTACGACCACCCGGACCCGTCCATCTTCCTGGTGCTGCAGTCGCCCAGCGACACGCCGGGCGTCGACAGCATCGACTTCGTGATCTTCCCGCCGCGCTGGCTGGCCGCGGAAAACACGTTCCGCCCGCCCTGGTTCCACCGCAACACGGCCAGCGAATTCATGGGCCTGATCCACGGCGCCTACGACGCCAAGGCCGAAGGCTTTGTGCCGGGCGGCGCCAGCCTGCACAACTGCATGTCGGGCCATGGGCCGGATGCGGACACGTTCGCAAAGGCCAGCGGAGCCGACACCAGCCGCCCCGGCAAGGTTGCCGACACCATGGCCTTCATGTTCGAGACGCCGGCGGTCATCAAGCCGACGCGGTTCGCGCTGGAGGCATCGCAGCTGCAGAGCACCTATTTCCAATGCTGGCAGAACCTGGCAAAAAATTTCAATCCGGAGACAAGATGAACCAATCGAACGCGACCGTCGCGCCTGCAGTGAAAAGCTGGGTGGAAAGCGCCAACCTGCCCGACTGCGAATTCCCGCTACAGAACCTGCCGTATGGCATATTCCAGGCCGCGGGCGGCGCGCCGCGCGCCGGCGTCGCCATCGGCGACTTTGTCCTCGACCTGGCGGCGCTGGCCCGGGCCGGCCTGCTGCCATGCGAGGCCGGCGTGTTCGAGCAGCCGCGGCTCAACGACTTCATCGCGCTCGGACCCGAAGCCTGGAGCGCCGTGCGCGCCCGGCTCGGCGCGCTGCTGGCCAGCGGCGACGCAACGCTGCAGGGCGATGCGGACCTGCGCAGCCGCGCGCTGGTGGCGCAGTCGGACGCGACCATGCTGCTGCCGGTCGAGATCCCGGGCTATACCGACTTCTATTCATCGAAGGAGCATGCGACCAATGTCGGCATGCTGTTTCGCGACCCGAAGAACGCGCTGCTGCCCAACTGGTCCGAGCTGCCGATAGGCTATAACGGCCGCGCCTCGTCGGTCATTCCCAGCGGCACCCCGGTGCGGCGGCCCAACGGCCAGATCAAGCCGCCCGACCAGGAACGCCCGGTCTTCGGCGCCTGCCGCAAGCTCGATATCGAACTGGAAATGGGTTTCATCGTCGGCGTGCCCAATGGCCTGGCCGAGCCGGTGGCCTGCGCCGACGCCGAGCGCCATATCTTCGGCATGGTGCTGCTGAACGACTGGAGCGCGCGCGACCTTCAGGCATGGGAATACGTGCCGCTCGGGCCGTTCAATGCGAAGACCTTCGCGACCACGATCTCGCCGTGGATCGTGCCGATGGCGGCGCTGGAGCCGTTCCGCACCGCGCAGCCGGCGCAGTCGCCCGAGCCGCTGTCCTACCTGCGGCACGACGGCCCGCATGCGTTCGACATCGAGCTCGAGGCCTGGATCAGGCCGCAGGGCGCATCCCGGCCGAGCCGCATCAGCCGTACCAATTTCAAGTACATGTACTGGACCATGGCGCAGCAGCTGGTGCATCACACCTCGTCCGGCTGCAACACCCGGGTCGGCGACCTGATGGGTTCGGGCACCATCAGCGGCCCGACGCCGGACTCGCTGGGCTCGCTGCTGGAAATGACATTCAACGGCCGCGAGCCGATCACGCTGGAGACCGGCGAGAAGCGGGCCTTCATCGAGGACGGCGACGAGCTCGACCTGCGCGGCTCGTGCCAGGGCGACGGCTACCGGGTCGGCTTCGGCCACTGCAGCGGCGTGGTGCTGCCCGCGCTGGATGCGCGATAAGCAGGCCGCTGGCGGTTCCTGCTGTTAGACTTCGGGCTTGCAACCGGCGCAAACAGGCGCCTCAACAGACTGGAACCGCATTGAACGACCGTTTAACCACCGACGAATACGACGCCCTCAGGCAGGTCGCCCAGGGGAAGAAGCAGGAGCGCGTCAGCGCCTGCGTGGCCCGCAACACCAAGCGCCTGACCGGCCTGAAGTTCATGGCCTACGGCAAGGACAAGCGCCTGGCGCTGACCGAGAAGGGCCAGCTGACGCTGTTCGTCAAGCGCTGCGTCGATGCGCTGCGCGCGGTGGGGTCCGGCTCGGCGACGGCCGTCGACGCCGATGTCGCCGTCTTCCTGCAGAAGAAGGGCCATATCGTGCCGGCGGCAACGCCCGGGCAATTCGAGATCACCCAGCGCGGCCGGGAATCGCTGGCCGATATCGACGCGGAAGGCCGCTAGCGCCCTCGATGCCGCGGCCCTGCGCCGCGGGGCAGGGCCGCGGCGCGCAATTCCGGCGATGGCCGGCAGCGCCGCATCGGCATCAGCGCATCGATATCAGTGCCAGCCAGCGACGGTCCGCCAGAGCAGCCCCACCGCCACCATCGCCGCCACCAGCGCAAAGCCGCGCTGCAGATGCGCCCCCGCCAGACGCGTCGCGACCAGGCGCCCGGCCAGCATGCCCGCCAGCCCGCCAATGCAGAACGGCAGCGCCGCGACCACGTCCAGGTTGCCGGCCACCGCGCTCGACACCACGCCGGTCGCCGACACCATCGCGATGACCGCGAGCGATGTCGCGACCACCGCATCCATCGGCAGGTCGGTATAGCTGCGCAGCGCCGGCACCATCACGAAGCCGCCGCCCACGCCCAGCATTCCCGACAGCAGCCCGGCGACCGCGCCGGCCATCGCCAGCACCCGGGCGCACGGCGCGGTCCAGACGAAGCGGCCGGTGCCGGCGTTGCGCACGCAGGGCGGCGGGGCGGCCCGTGCGCCGGCCGCGGCGCCCTGCCGGCCGGCCTGGCGGAACGTCCGGTATGCGACGAAGGCCAGCACCAGCGCAAACGCCACGGTCAGCATCCGGTTGTCCACCCGGTGCGCAAGCCACAGGCCGATCGGCGACAGCAGCATGCCGGCGGCGGCGATCAGCAGCGCGGCCCGGTAGCGCACGATGTGCGCGCGCAGGCCGAGCCCGGCGCCCAGCGCGGCGGCCATGCCGACCGCCAGCAGGCCGATCGGCCCGGCCTGCGCGATGCTCATCCCGGCCCCGAAGATCAGCAGCGGCACCGCGAGGATGCCGCCGCCGGCGCCGGTCAGCGCCAGGATGGCGCCGGTCACGACGCCCAGGAACAGGTAGAGCTGCATCATCGGCTCCGCGCGGCAGGACTCACTGGTTCGCGACCTTGCAGGTGTGGATGCCCAGCAGCGTGTACAGCGGGCACCAGCGGAACAGGCCGGTGCCAAGCGGCACCAGCCCTAGCAGCGCCCAGCCGCGCTGCCCCTCGTCGAGCACGAAGAACAGCGACAGGATGACAAGACCGGCGACGATGCGCAGCGTACGGTCGACGCTGCCGACATTGGTTTTCATGATGGACTCCTTTAGGTTAACTGCAATGAACTGCGGATGAACCGTTGTCTGGCCAAACGTGAATCAGGCGGGCTGATTCGTCTCGGCGGGCGTGTCGGCCAGCTCCGGCTGCACCATCCATTCGCGTCCCTTGAGCATGCCTTCCCAGTACAGCGGCGGCAGGATGCGCTCCTTGAGCAGCCACGCCAGCCGCGAAGGCCGGGTGCCGTCGATCAGCCACGACGGGAAGCTGGGAGCGACCTTGCCGCCATACAGGAATTCGGCCAGCACGATCTTGCCGCGCTCGACGGTCAGCGGGCACGAGCCGTAGCCGTTGTAACGCGCCTCGCCGGCGACCCGCCCGAGCGCCGCCAGCACGTTGTGCGCTACCACAGGGGCCTGCGCGCGGGCCGCCGCGGCGGTCTTCGCATTCGGCGTATTGCCGGCGTCGCCGAGCGCGTGGATGTTGCGCCAGGACTTGTGCCGCATGGTTGCCGGGTCGATGTCGATCCAGCCCGCCGCGTCCGCCAGCGGACTGGCGCGGATGAAGTCCGGCGCGGTCTGCGGCGGCACCACGTGGATCATGTCGAACGGCTCCTCCACCAGTTGCCGGCTGCCGTCGGCCTCCATGCGGGAAAACGTCGCGACGCGGCGCGGGCCGTCGATGGCGGTCAGCGTGTGGCCGAAATGCAAACCGATGCGATAGGCCCGCACGTATTCCATCAGCGCCGGCACGTAGTCGGCGACGCCGAACAGCGTCGCGCCGGCGTTGTAGAAGCGGATGTCGGTCTGGTCCAGCAGGCCGTTGCGCCGCCAGTGGTCGGCCGACAGGTACATCGCCTTCTGCGGCGCACCGGCGCACTTGATCGGCATCGGCGGCTGCGTGAACAGCGCCTTGCCGCCGCGCAGCGACTGCACCAGTTCCCAGGTATAGGGCGCCAGGTGATACAGGTAGTTCGAGGTCACGCCGTTATGGCCCAGCGTCTCGGCCAGGCCGTCGACCGCATGCCAGTCCAGCTTCAGTCCCGGGCAGACGATCAGTTCGTGGTACCTGACCAGGCGGCAGCCTTCGAGCACCACCGCGTTGCGCTCCGGCTCGAATGCCGCGACGGCGGCCTTGATCCAGTGGGCGCCGCGCGGGATCAGCGAACCCATCGTGCGCACGGTGTCCCGCGCCTGGAAGGCGCCGCCGCCGACCAGCGTCCAGCCCGGCTGGTAGTAATGGACGTCGGCCGGGTCGATGATGGCGACGTCGAGGTCGGGAGTGCGCGCGAGCAGGCTGGCGGCGACCGCGATGCCGGCCGCGCCGCCGCCGACGATCGCCACGTCATGCTCGGCCTCGGCGACTTCGAGCGGCGTGCGCCGGGTGTCGGCGATGCGGCGGGCGACGCCGCGCAGGTCGTAGCCCGCGCCGGCCGCAGCGTCGATGATGGCGGCCAGCGGCAGCCTGTCCGCCTGCGACAGCGCCCACAGCGTGGTCGAGCGCATGCCGGTCCGGCAGTAGGCCAGCACCGGGCCGGGCAGGCTGGCGAGCAGCGCGCCGAACTGCCATCCCTGAGCGTCGCTGAGCTTGCCGGATTCCGCCGGCAGGTAATGCGCCCCGATGCCGACGGCCGCCGCGGCCTGCTCGATCTCGGTAAACAGCGGCTGGTCATTGCCTTCGCCGTCCGGACGGTTGCAGATCAGCGAGCGGAAGCCGGCAGCCTTGATCGCGTCCATGTCCGCCGGCATGACCTGCGGCGAGACCGACAGGTCGGGGGTGAGGGTATGTAGCTGCATGCTTGTCTCCCTAGGTTGTAGAAGCCCGTTTCATGTCGGTCACAGCGCATCGACCGGGATCTTCAGGTAGCGCCGGCCGTTCTCCTCGGGCTCCGGGAAATGGCCGGCGCGCATGTTGACCTGCACCGACGGCAGGATCAGCACCGGCATTTCCAGCGTCGCATCGCGCCGGGTGCGCATCGCGACGAACTCTTCCTCGCTGATGCCGTCGCGCACGTGGATGTTCTGCCTGCGCTCGTCAGCCACGGTGCTGACGAACTGCACCGGCCGGCCATCCGGCTGGTAGTCGTGGCACATGTACAGCCTGGTCGCGGGCGGCAGGCTCAGCACCTTGTTGATCGAGCGGTACAGCGTCTTTGCGTCGCCGCCGGGGAAGTCGCAGCGGGCGGTGCCGTAGTCGGGCATGAACAGCGTGTCGCCGACGAAAGCGGCCTGCTCGGCGCCTTCGGTGACGACATAGGTCATGCAGGCCGGGGTATGGCCCGGCGTGTGCAGCGCGTACGCGTCCAGGCTGCCTATCCTGAACTGCTCGCCGTCCTCGAACAGGTGGTCGAACTGGCTGCCGTCGCGGGCGAAGCCGGCGCCGGCATTGAACAGGTCGCCAAACACCTGCTGCACGGCGGTAATGCGGGCGCCGATGCCGACCTGGCCGCCGACATGCCGCTTCAGGTAGGGCGCGGCCGACAGGTGGTCGGCATGCACGTGGGTCTCCAGCAGCCACTGCACGGTCAGGCCGAGTTCGGCGATGCGGGCGAGCAGCTTGTCGGCGCCGGCGGTGCCGGTGCGCCCGGACTTCGGGTCGTAGTCGAGCACGCTGTCGACGACCGCGCACTTGCGGGTTTCCCGGTCGATCACCAGGTAGCTCACGGTCCAGGTGCCGGGGTCGAAAAAGCCTTCAATCTGCATCGGGTTCGGGGCGGTCATGATGTCTCCGTCATTGATGGCGACTGGATGTCGCCGGATGCCAACGCTATTGCAAGCGCCATACCAGCCTGCATGGCCCGGAACCGTAAAATGTAAGTATTTGATTTATAAAGGTTTTTAAGGGGTATCCCGGAATCCGGCTTCCACGGACGCCTGCCAGGGCGCGCCGGCTGTCAGTCCGTGGCAGTCCCTGGCAGTGTCCTGGCAGTCGCTGGCAGTCCGGGACAGGCAGGCGCATACTGTCCGCATCGTCCACGCATAGGGAGCATTGCAATGCAGTCCGCCCAGGTCCAGGCGCTGGTTTCCTACCTCGAGCAGGAAGCGCAGCCGATGATCGTGCTCGATACCGACTACAACATCCTTGCCGCCAATACGGCCTACCAGCGCCAGTTCGGCGGGACCGGCCAGGCGGCGGCGGGCCAGAAATGCTTCCGGGTCTCGCATCATTACGATGTGCCGTGCGACCTGGCCGGCGAGCATTGCCCGATGAAGAAGGCGCTGGAAAAGCGCGGCCCGGACCGGGTGCTGCACATCCATCACACGCCGCGCGGGCCGGAGCACGTGGACGTCGAACTGCGCCCGATCTTCGATGAATCGCGCAGCGTCGTCGGCTATGTCGAACGCCTGGCGACGGTGCGCACCGCGTCGCCGCGGGCCAGCGCCGAGGGCCTGGTCGGCCGCTCCGCCGCGTTCATGGAGGCGCTTTCCGCGCTGCAGCGGGTCGCGCCGTCGATGCTGCCGGTGCTGCTGCTGGGCGAGTCGGGGACGGGCAAGGAGCTGTTCGCGCGGGCGCTGCACGAGTCCAGCCCGCGCGCGAACGGCCCGTTCGTGGTGGTCGACTGCTCGGGCCTGACCGAGACCCTGTTCGAGAGCGAGCTGTTCGGCTACGAGCGCGGGGCGTTCACCGGCGCGGTGGCCCGCAAGCACGGGCTGGTGGAAACCGCGCACGGCGGCACGCTGTTCCTGGACGAGATAGGCGACGTGCCGCCGGGCATGCAGGTCAAGCTGCTGCGGCTCATCGAGACCGGCAGCTACCGGCGGGTCGGCGGCATCGAGGCCCGGCATGCCGACTTCCGGCTGGTGGCCGCCACCCACAAGCCGCTGCGGCAGATGGTGGCCGACGGCCGGTTCCGGCAGGACCTGTATTACCGCATCAGCGCATATCCGATCCACCTGCCCGCGCTGCGCGAGCGCCGCGACGACATCCCGCTGCTGGTCGAGTCCTTCCTGCAGCGCGCCGCCCGGGACGGCCGCGCGCTCAGCGTCACGCCGGACGCGGTCCGGCAGCTGCAGGCGCATGACTGGCCCGGCAATATCCGCGAGCTGCGCAATGTGCTGGAGCGCGCCAGCCTGTTCGCCGACGACAACGTGATCGGCGTCGGGCAGCTGCCGGCCCCGGACGGCGGCATCGCCCCGCCTGCCGTCGCCGCGACCGCCGGCGACCGGCGCAAGCCGCTGTCGGATGCCGAGCTGGCGCGCCTGTCCGCCGGCTTTTCCGGCACCCGCCGCGAGCTTGCCGCGGCGGCGGGCCTGAGCGAGCGCTCGCTCTACCGGCGCCTGCGCGACATCGGCGCGGGCTGAAGCCGGCCGCGGAACGCCGGTGAAGCGCCGGGCGCGTCAATGCGCCGTCTTCTGCGCTTGATCAGTACCGGGCGCCGTGGCAGGCGGAAACTGGGCTCCCGCCTGGCATTGCCCGGCAGTGCCGGCGGCTGCGTGACAAGCTACCGGCTTGCCGTTTCCGACCCGCGAGGTCGCTTCCATCACGTTGGAGGTCCATCATGGCCGACGTCAGTTCACCCACCCAGCCAGCAGTCGACTTTGCCGCCATCAAGAACCGGCAGCAGGCGACCTGGGCTTCAGGCAATTATTCATTGATCGGCGCGACGCTGCAGATCGTCGGCGAAAACCTGTGCGAGGCGCTCGACCTGCGCGCCGGCAGCCGCGTGCTCGACGTCGCCGCCGGCAATGGCAATGCGACGCTGGCGGCGGCGCATCGCTGGTGCGATGTCACGTCCAGCGACTACGTGCCGTCGCTGCTCGAGGACGGCCGGCGGCGGGCGCAGGCCGAGGGCTGGAAGATCCAGTTCCAGGAAGCCGACGCCGAGAACCTGCCGTTTCCCGACGCGTCGTTCGACGCGGTGATGTCGACCTTCGGCGTGATGTTCACGCCCGACCAGGAGAAGGCCGCCGCCGAACTGGCCCGCGTCTGCCGGCCCGGCGGCAAGATCGGCATGGCCAACTGGACGCCCGGGAGCTTTGTCGGGCAGGTGTTCAAGACCATCGGCAAGTACATGCCGCCGCCGGCCGGCGTGAAGCCGCCGTCGCTGTGGGGCACGCGGGAGCGGCTGGAAACGCTGTTCGGCGCGTCCGCCGCGGAGATCGTCACGAACAGCCGTTCCTTCGTGTTCCGTCTTCGCTCGCCGGAACACTGGCTCGACGTGTTCCGGACCTACTACGGTCCGATGCACAAGACCTTCGCCGCGCTCGACGCCGACCGGCAGGCGGCGCTGACGCAGGACCTGCTGGCGCTGATGCAGGCGGGAAACCGGTCGGGCGACAGCACGCTGGTGCTGCCGAGCGAGTACCTGGAGGTGGTCATCGTCCGCCGCTGAGCCGGTCCGTGTCCGGCAACCCGCCCACGCCTGCCGGAGACGCAATAAAAATTGCGTATAATCAACAATTTCGTAGTAAAGTTCCCAGGCAGAACGTCGATAATCAGTTGACGACATGCCGCCAACCCATCGACTGCATCCGTCAGACCCGCAGCCGGCCGGCGAACCGCCGCCGGCGCGGCCGTCGCGCGCAGCGCACGGACATGCAACCCTCACCTGGAAAGAAGAATGCCGATCGAAGTCGTTGACGAGAACGAAACACTGATGCAGTTTTTGTATCGGGCGCCTATCGGGCTTGTGCAGACATCGATCAACGGTGACGTGGAGATGCTCAACCCGATGTCGTCGCGGCTGCTGATGCCGCTCGCGCCGTCCGGCAACCTCGACAATCTGTTTTCCGTGATCGAGCCGCTGCTGCCCGGCTTGCGGCAGACCGTCGCTGAATTCCGCGGGGACGCCGGCGTGCTGTACGACGCGGTGCGCGTCCACCTGGGCGCGGCATTCGACGGCACCGACATGCCGCAGGTGCTGTCGGTGAGCATCATGAAGGTCGACGCCGGCCGGCTGATGGTGGTGCTGGCGGACGTGACGCTGGAAACCCAGCGGGAGCAGGACAACATCGCCCGCAAGCTGCGGCACGCGGCCCATGTCGACACGCTGACCCGCATGCCGAACCGGGCGGCGATCTGCGAACGCCTGCAGCGGATGATAGAGAACAACCGCTCCGGCACCTGCTACGGCGCGGTGCTGTTCCTTAACTGCGACCGCTTCAAGCAGATCAACGATGCGCTCGGTCATGCGATGGGCGACCAGGTGCTCGGGATGATGGCCGACCGGCTGCGCACCACGCTGCGCCAGAGCGACCTGGTCAGCATCTCGACCGAGCCGGACGAACGGCTGGCCGGGCGCATCGGCAGCGACGAATTCGTCGTGCTGCTCGAACGCATACGGCGGCTCAGCGACGTCGAGCAGATCGCAAGCCGGCTGCAGGCCCAGCTTGCCGTGCCCTACCTGGTCGATGCGCAGACCATCACCTGCCACGTCAGCATGGGCGCGGTGCTGCTGAACGTCGCCAGCCACGACGCCGACACCGTGCTGCAGGACGCCAGCATCGCGATGGTCAACGCCAAGCGCGCCGGCGGCGCGCGGCACGTGTTCTTCGACCAGGCCATGCGCGGCCAGGCCGAGCGGCGCAGCGGGCTGGAAGCCGACCTGCGCCGCGCGCTGGCCGAGAAGGAACTGTTCGTGGTCTACCAGCCGGTCGTCGGGCTGCAGCCGGGCGCGGGCGTCGACCGCGGCACCGGCGTCGAGGCGCTGGTGCGCTGGCGCCATCCGAAGCGCGGCATCGTCGGCCCGGTCGAATTCATCGGCATCGCGGAGGAGTGCGGGCTGATCGGCGCGCTGGGCGACTATGTGCTGGCCGCGGCCTGCGAGGACTTCATGCGCTGGCGTACCAGCCTGGGGCCGCGCGCGCCGCGCCTGCTCGCGGTGAACCTGTCCCGCGCCCAGGTCGCCGAAACCGGCTGGACCTCGACCGTGCGGGAAATCCTGCTGGCCACCGGCATGCCGCCGCATCAGCTGCAGCTGGAAGTGACCGAAAGCCTGGCGGCCCAGGACACGGCGGTGCAGCGGCACCTGCACGAGCTCAAGGCGCTGGGCGTCAAGCTGGCGCTGGACGACTTCGGCACCGGCTATTCCTCGCTGGCCAGCCTGCACCTGCTGCCGGTGGACACGGTCAAGATCGACCGGTCCTTCGTCAGCCAGGCCGACACCAGCGCCCATCACCGGGTGCTGATCGAGGCGACCGTCCGCGTCGCCCACAGCCTCGGCATGGACACCGTGGCCGAAGGCATCGAGACCGAGGCCCAGAGCAGGGTGGTGACCGAGCTGGGCAGCGACAAGGGCCAGGGCTATCTATATAGTCGTCCGCTGGCGGGGCCGGACCTGGAAGCCTGGCTGCTGGCGGAATAGGTCCGCCGGAAAAGCGCGTCCCGGCCCGGGACCGCATCGACTTCCTGGTGCAGGGCCGGCGGGCGCATGAACCGAATCCGTGCATGCGCCCGCCATCGGCGCAATTTTCCCTCTCCTCAAGCCGGGTTTCGGCACGCATCCGCCGGAATTCTTCTGGCACATCATTTGCATAGCTTCGATGCGGTCATCAGGCCACGCGGGTTCGCGAAAAAAATTTTCGCGTTTTTTGATTTAATTAAACGTTTAGTTAATATATGATCACCAAACAATTCGCCCCCCAAAAAACCCGAATGGAGACAATCATGCGTCATCTGCGTCATGCCCCGGTACTCGCTGCCGTCCTCTTCGCCTCGTCCGCCATCCATGCCCAGGAAACCATCAAGATCGGGCTGGTGCAGCCGCTGACGGGATCGGTCGCCTACAACGGCAATGCCGACGTCAACGGCTCCAAGCTCGCCGTCGAGGAGCGCAACAAGGCGGGCGGCGTGCTGGGCAGGAAGATCGAACTGGTGATCGAGGACGGCCAGTGCAAGCCGGCCAATTCGGTCAATGCCGCAGAAAAGCTGATCCAGAAGGACAAGGTCGTCGCGCTGTCCGGCGCGTTCTGCAGTTCGGCCACCGCGGCCATCATGCCGGTCGCCGAGCGCTACAAGATGCCGCTCATTACCGGCGTGTCGTCCAAGGCCGACCTGACCGAGAAGGGCAACAAGTACTTCTTCCGCGCCGCCGAGACCGATGCGCTGCTGTCGCGCGCCTTCGCCAAGATCCTGGCCAACGACCTGAAGCTGAAGAATGTCGCCTACGTCGGCGTCAATGACGACTGGGGCCGCGGCGGCGTCGAGGAATTCTCGCGCGACCTGAGCGCGGCCGGCGTGAAGACCGCCGCCAAGGAGTACTTCGACCATGGCACCACCGACTTCTACACGCTGCTGACCAAGCTGCGCGCCAGCAATGCCGACGCCATCTTCGTCGCCGCCGAGACCCAGGACGGCTCCATCCTGGTCAAGCAGATCAAGGAACTGGGCCTGAAGACCAAGGTGTTCGGCGTCGGCTCCTGGGCGACCGCCGACTTCATCCAGCTCGCCGGCCCGGCGGCCGAAGGCATCTATGCGGCGGTGCCGTATGCGTCGACCATGACCAACCCGCGCAACCAGGCCTTCGTGAAGAACTACAGCGCCAGGTACAACGAACAGCCGGGCAAGTACGGCAATGCCGGCTACAACGCGCTGAACATCCTGATGGATGCGATCCAGCGGGCCGGCAGCACCGACGCCGAGAAGATCCGCACCGCGCTCGCCGGCACCGACTACGACGCGCCCAACGGCAAATACCGCTTCACCGACAAGGGCCAGGCCTACGGCTTCTCGCTGGCGCTGGTGCAGATCCAGGACAAGACGCCCAAGGTCGTGTCCAGCGCGTCGATCGACGAGCCGAAGTAAGGAAGGCGGCTAGGACAGGCGATGGATCTCTTCCTGCAATTCCTGGTAAACGGCCTGGTCACCGGCTCGTTCTACGCGCTCTCCGCGCTCGGCCTGACGCTGATCTTCGGGCTGATGCGGGTCGTCAACTTCGCGCACGGCGAGTTCTACATGCTCGGCGGCGTGCTCGGCTGGTTCGTCACCACCCGGCTGGGGCTGGACTTCATCAGCGGCATGCTGGTGGTCGCGGCGGCGATGGCCGCCTTCGGCTGGCTGGTGGACCGCCTGCTGATCGAGCGGGTGCGGGACCAGGGCGAGGAGCCGGGCATATTGCTGACCATCGGCCTGTCGATCTTCCTCGCCAACTCGGCGCTGCTGGCGGTCGGCACCGCGCCCCTGAAGATCGAAGGCCCGGTCGCCAACAAGCTGGTGCTGCTGGGACCGGTCGCGACCACCCAGCTCCGGCTGTTCTCGGTCGCGGTATGCGCGCTGCTGATCCTCGGCGCGCACCTGCTGGTGCGCCATACCCGGCTGGGCCGCGCAATGCGGGCAACCTTCCAGGACCCGATGGCGGCGCGCCTGGCCGGGATCAAGACCGAGCGGGTCTACGCCGCCACCTTCGCGCTCGGCTGCACGCTGGCCGCGATGTCCGGCATGCTGCTCGGCTCGATCTATTCGGCGCAGGTCGGCGTCGGCGGGCTGATCAGCCTGAAGGCCTTCGTCGTCGTCATCCTCGGCGGCATGGGCAGCTTTGCCGGCGCCATCCTCGGCGGCCTGATCCTGGGCGTGGCCGAGGCGATGTGGGGCGGGTATATCTCCACCGGCCTGGTCGACATCATCGGTTTCATCATCGTGATCCTGACGCTGATCTTCCGGCCCTATGGCCTGTTTTCAACCCGTAGCGAAAGGGCCTGACATGAAACTGGAGCGCAACCTCCTGTTCGCCTTCCTGCTGCTGGCTGCCGCGCTGCCGCTGGTGGTGGGCGACCAGTACCTGCTGCACCTGGGCATCATGGTGCTGTTCTACGCGGTGCTGGCCACCAGCCTGAACCTCGTGGTCGGCTATGTCGGCGAGTTCTCGCTCGGCCACACCGCCTTCCTCGGCATCGGCGCCTACACCGCCGCCATCTGCTCGCTGAAATTCGGCATGCCGATGTGGGCCACGCTGCCGCTGGCCGCGCTGGTGTCGGCATTGTTCGGGCTGGCCATCGGCGCCATCACGCTGCGGCTGCAGGGGCCGTACTTCGTGATCGTCACGCTGGCCTTCGCCGAAGTGCTGCGCCTGATCGCCAACAACTGGATCGACCTGACCAACGGGCCGATGGGCCTGGCCGGCGTGCTGCAGCCCAGGCTGCTGGCCGACGGCTCCAACCTGTTCGGCAAGCAGTTCTATTTCTATGTCGCGCTCGGCCTCGCCGCCTGCGCGCTCTACCTGGCCTACCGCTTCGTCTATTCGAACGCGGGCCGGGCCGCCGTGACGGTGCGCGAGAACCGCTACGTCGCGCAGTCGGTGGGCATCCGTCCATTCAGCTATGCGATGCGCGCCTTCGTGCTCGGCGCGATGCTGGCCGGCCTGGCGGGCGGCTTCTATGCGCATTACATTTCCTTCGTCGGTCCCGAGGTGTTCACCTTCTCGTTCATGATCACGATGATCATCGTCGTGCTGGTCGGCGGCAAGGGCACGCTGGTCGGCCCGCTGATCGGCGCGCTGCTGGTGACGCTGCTGGAAGAGTACCTGCGCGAAGCCAAGGAACTGCGGCTGTCCATCTTCGGCCTGATCGTGGTCGCCATCGTGCTGTTCCTGCCGCGTGGCCTGATGGGTTTCCTGACCGCCCGCCGCGAGCGCCGCGGCGAAATCAGCGCGGCGCCGGCGGCGCCGGCGGACGTCGCCGTCGCCAGGGAGGGCGCATGAATGCGATGAATCACCAGTCCGGGCCGCTGCTGTCGGCGCAGAAGCTGACCAAGACCTTCGGCGGCATCACCGCGGTGAAGGACATCAGCTTCGACCTGATGCCGGGCGAGATCCTCGGACTGATCGGTCCCAACGGCGCCGGCAAGACCACCTGCTTCAACCTGATCACCGGCTTCTATGTGCCGAGCGCCGGCTCGGTGTCCTACCGCGGCCGCGACGTCACCGGCCAGAAGCCGCATGCGATCGCGCAGCAGGGCATCGTGCGCAGCTTCCAGAAGACCAATGTGCTGAAATCGCTCAGCGTCTTCGAGAACATCCTGGCCGGGCATTACCTGGAAGGCCGGCAGTCGCTGCTGTCGACCTTCTTCCCCGGCAGCAAGGTGCGCCGGACCGAGGCGGCGCTGCGCGACAGCGCGGCCGACATCGTCCACACGATGGGCCTGTCGCGGCGCATGGATGCGCCGGCCTACCTGCTGTCCTGCGGCGAACTGCGGCTGCTGGAAGTGGGCGTGGCGCTGGCGGCAAAGCCGTCGGTGCTGATGCTCGACGAGCCGGCGGCCGGCCTGAACAGCCAGGAAGCGCTGGCCTTCGGCGAGACGCTCAGGAAGCTGCGCGGCACGCGGGCCGAGTCCATCCTGCTGGTCGAGCACAATATGGCGCTGGTGATGGGCGTGTCGGACCGGCTGGTGGTGATGAACTTCGGCCAGAAGCTGGCCGAGGGCAGGCCGGCCGACATCCTCGCCAACCGCGACGTGGTGGAAGCCTATCTTGGAAAGGCGCATGCATGAGCGCAATCGTCAGCAACACCAACAATGCGATCGGCAACGGCGCCAGCCTGAAGGTCGACCGCATCCGGGTCGGCTACGGCAAGACAGTCGCGCTGCATGGCATCAGCCTGGAAGTCGGCGCCGGCGAAATCGTCGCGCTGATCGGGGCCAACGGCGCGGGCAAGAGCACGACGCTGCGCGCCATCTCCGGCCTGCTGAAATGCGCGGAAGGGCAGGTGACATGGGGCGGCCAGTCCATCACGAACTGGGCGGTCGACCGCATCGTCGCGGCCGGCATCGCCCATTGCCCGGAGGAGCGGCACGTGTGGCCCAACATGAGCGTGCAGGAAAACCTGGCGCTGGGCGCCTACCTCTGCAGGAGCAAGGCGGAAATCGAGCGCCGCATCGGCATCGCCTTCCACCGGTTCCCGCGCTTGAAGGAACGCTCCCGGCAGCTTGCCGGCACGCTGTCGGGCGGCGAGCAGCAGATGCTGGCGATTGCCCGCGCGCTGATGTCCGAGCCGCGCCTGCTGATGCTCGACGAGCCGTCGCTCGGCCTCAGCCCGAAGATGGCCGACGAGGTGTTCGACGTGGTGCGCGAGATCAACCGGCATGGCGTGACCGTGCTGCTGGTCGAGCAGAATGTCCACAACGCGCTGTCGGTCGCGAGCCGCGCCTACGTGGTGGAAACCGGCCGCGTCGCCGCCAGCCGCGACGCGGCCAGCCTGCTCGGCGACCCGGCGCTGCTCAATGCCTACCTGGGCGGCGAAGCGCTGGCCTGAAACAAGACGGCGCGGCCGCCGCCCTGCGTGCGCCGCCGCCGGAAAAGAACTGACACTGGAGAACAACATGGCAAGAGCATTACGGGTCGGCGTCATCGGCGGCGGCATAGGCGGCGTCGCGCTGACCGGGGCATTGGCCCAGCGCGGCATCGATGTCAAGGTATTCGAGCGGGCCGCGGCATTCGGCGAGGTCGGGGCGGGCATACAGATGACGCCGAATGCGGCCAAGGTGCTGCGCGGCCTCGGGCTGGCGGACGAACTGCGGCGCGCCAGCTTCTTGCCGCAGGCCATCGTCGGCCGCAACTGGGCCACCGCGCGGGAACTGTTCCGCACGCCGCTGATCGAGGACTGCCCCAAGCTCTACGGCGCCGACTTCTACCATGTGCACCGGGCCGACCTGCATGCGATGCTGGCGTCGCTGGTGCCGGACGGGGCCGCCGTGCTGTCGACCGCCTGCACCGGCGTGCGCAATGAGGCCGACACCGCAGTCGCGACCTTCGCCGACGGCAGCGAGTACGAGGCCGACCTGATCGTCGGCGCCGACGGCGTGCGCTCGGCCGTGCGCAGCGCACTGTTCGGCAGCGATGCGCCGCGTTTCACCGGCCACATGTGCTACCGGGCGGTGGTGCCCTTTCCCGACCGGCGGCCGGAGTTCGTCAGCCCCGACTCGTCGTTCTGGATGGGGCCGAACGGCCATGTCGTCACCTATTACGTGCGCAGCGGCGCGGCCGTCAATATCGTGGCGGTCAGCGAGACCGCGAACTGGGTCGAGGAATCGTGGAACGCGCCCAGCAGCCGGGAAGAACTGCTCAATGCCTTCAGGGGCTGGCATCCGAACCTGATCCGGCTGTTCGAGCGCACCGCCAGCGTGTTCAAGTGGGGCCTGTTCGACCGCGACCCGATGCAGAGCTGGTCGGTCGGCCGCGTGGCGCTCCTGGGCGACTCGGCGCACCCGATGCTGCCCTTCCTGTCGCAGGGCGCGGCAATGGCCATCGAGGACGGCTACGTGCTGGCCGCGGCGCTGGCCGGGCACGGCCTCGACGTGGCTTCCGCGCTGCGGGACTACCAGGCCGAACGCCTGCCGCGCACCAGCCGGGTGCAGCTCGAATCGCGGGAACGGGGAAGGACGTATCATTTACCGTCGCGGCTGGCGCAGGTCAGGCGTGACGCGATGTACCGGGTCCAAAGCTTGCTTAACCCGCATTCATCCGGTATCAAGGCCAACTGGGTTTATGAATACGACGCCACCGCCTTCAAGCCGGGCAACGCGCAAGCGGCGCTGCGGCAGGCGGCCTGAACAATATGGGAGACATCATGCAGAAGACGTACCGCATCGGCCAGATCGTGCCGAGCTCGAACACCACGATGGAAACCGAAATTCCGGCCATGCTGCTGGCGCGCCAGGCAGTGCGCCCCGAGCGCTT
>NZ_FXUL01000040.1 GCF_900182955.1 Noviherbaspirillum suwonense
AGAGGTCGGGAAATGACGACGCTCGCGCGTTGCTGGGCACATTCAAATGCTTGGCTCGCTGATGACGGCGAAATCACGTGTTATTCGAGGTGCCCGTTAGTGGTGGTTTGAAACTTCCACTTCCACTCTGCCACATCTGATACCGTCAAGGGTGGGGCGTCCATTCCATTGGGATTGGAGTACAATCTGCGCTTTTTGCGCTTTCAAGACCTGCATTGATTTTCTTGACAACCATGTTGATTCCGCCCGGCCGCCTCCTGCTCTCCTTTCTTTTACTGGCCTTGGGCACGAGCCACGCCGCCGTCGGCGGCATGGCAGCCTGCGCCGCGATCGCGCCCGACGGCGAGCGGCTGGCCTGCTATGACCGTGAGAGCGGCCGTTTGGCGCCGCAGGCGCCTCCCGTCCCGGCCCAGCCGCAGGCTGCAGCACAGGTCGATGAATCATCGCCATCCACTGCGGGCGCCAGCTTTCTGTCCCGCCACTGGGAACTGGACGACGCCGACAAGCGCGGCACGTTCCGCTTTCGCCCTCACAACGACAATTACCTGCTGCTTGCCAGCCTGAATCCCGCGCCCAACGGCGCGCCGTTCCGGCCGACCAACCCGCTGTCGTCGCGTTCGGCGGTCGGCCCCAGCCATGTCGAACTGGCTTTCCAACTGGGCTTCAAGACCAAGCTGGTCGAGCGCGCTGCCGGCAGCCGCGGCGACCTGTGGTTCGGCTACACCCAGCAAAGCTACTGGCAGGCCTACAACGCGGCTGCATCGCGGCCGTTTCGCGAGACGAATTATCAGCCCGAGCTGATGGCGGTGCTGCCGCTGGACATGACCCTCGGCGGCCTGCGCGCCCGCTTCGTCAATGTCGGCCTGGTCCACCAGTCCAACGGCCAGTCCGGCACGCAGTCGCGCAGCTGGAACCGGCTGTATGCGCAGCTCGGCGTGGAGCACGGCGCGCTCGCGCTTAGCGCCAGGCTTTGGCGGCGCCTGGATGGCGGCGGTAACGATGACGACAACACGGACATCCTCGACTACATGGGCCGCGGCGACATCAGCGCAAGCTGGCGCCAAGAGGGCCATGAAGTATCGCTGACCGCGCGCCGCAACTTCAGCACGCGGCATGGCGCGTTGCAGGCGAGCTGGGCGTTTCCGGTGGCAGCGGGACTGAAAGGGTATGTGCAGCTGTTTTCAGGGTATGGGCAAAGCCTGATCGACTACAATTATGCGCAAAAGGCGCTGGGGCTGGGGTTCCTAATCGACTTCTGACGTCCATGCACGGCTGCGCGGGAGTGGATGCACAGGAGAACAGCCGTCCTGCGATTTCGTCGTAACGCCTGCCTACTGGTGCAAGACGAAACCAGGGCCATCTGCATTGTGCCCTGCGACCCGGTCGCGCCCTGCATGCTTGGCCGCATACAGCGCGTCGTCGGCAGCCTTGACGAAGGCGTCAGGCGTCTCGAAGCGATGCGCGCCATCGCCATGCGACGCCATGCCGAACGAGGCAGTGACCGTGATCAGGCGTTGCTCGTACCTGACCATCAGTCCCGAGACCACGCTCTTCAGGCGCAGCAGGAGCTTGCCGGCCGAGGCCAGCGATGTGCCCGGCAGCACCAGCGCGAATTCCTCGCCGCCGAAACGGGCGAACAGGTCTTCCTGGCGCAGTTCCTTCATGATCATTCGCACCATGGCGATGAGCACCATGTCGCCGGCCTGGTGGCCATAGGTGTCGTTGACCGATTTGAAATGGTCGATGTCGAGCAGCGCAACGGTCAACGGCCAGCCGTGGCGATTCGACAGTTCGAACTCGCGCCGGACCACTTCCTCAAAATGGCGCCGGTTATGCGCTCCCGTTAGGGCGTCGCGTTGCGCCCGCGCTTCCATTTCACGTATTTCGTGGACCTGCTGCGTGACCAGCAGTTCCTTCGCCCGTGCCAGGATGGACGCCGCCTCGGACTGCCGCAACAACGTGATGTCGAACAGTTCCTCCATCGCCGGCGCTTCGCTGGCCAGTTTTTTCAGCACGTCGGAGATGGCCGCGGCGTCCAGGCCCAAGCGACCGGCGACGACGGCGCGGCTTGCACTCGCAGGGTTCCCGGGGTTAGAGTACGAGGTCGGCCACCGGGCCGGAAGCGGCGATGCAGGCATGCATGCCAGGCTCGGGCTGCAGCGCATGGCTGGCCAAGCAGGCCTGCGCCATGTAGTCCGGCAGTTTCCGGCGCGCCAGCAGCCAGTGTCCGGTCTCGTCGTGCCCGCAATCGAAGGCCGCGCGTTCGGCTTCAAGCAGCGCGTCGTTATCGCTTGCCGCCGTATACCTCACAGAAGGTTCTCAAGCGATTGCATTATCCACTCGAGATCATGTTGACCTGCGTGCACTTGTACGTCGCTTATCGGCTGAGCATGCCGCACATCGAGGAAATGATGCAGGAGTGTGGCGTATTTGTCGATCACACGACCATCCACCGCTGGGCGCTCATGATTCTGCCGGTGCTTGCCGCGGCCTTCCGTCGCCGCAAGCGCCCGGTCGGCAACAGTTGGAGGATGGATGAGACCTATGTGCTAGTCGGCGGCCAGTGGAAGTACCTCTATCGCGCCGTCGACCGTGACGGCGCCACTGTCGACTTTTTGCTCACGGCCAAACGCGATCTAGCAACAGCGCGCCGCTTCCTGGAACGCGCCATCGGTCAGCACGGCTTGCCCGACAAGGTCACCATTGACAAAAGTGGTGCCAACACCGCTGCTGTCAAACATATTCAGGCCGATACTGGCGCGCCGAGTGAACTGCGTCAGGTAAAGTATCTGAACAACATCGTCGAGCAGGATCATCGGGCCATCAAGCGCATCATCCGACCCATGCTAGGCTTTCAGTCTTTTCGTTACGCGCGTATTCTGTTGGCAGGTATTGAAACGATGCATATGATCAAAAAAGGTCAGCTTGACTGCCTCGACAAGCAAGTTGCTTCTGCCGCAGACCAGTTCTATTCTTTGGCTGCCTGACCTCTCCGCCGCTACGCACATCTGCTCGCCCTTACTCCTTTATTGCAACAGAACCCCAGTTCGTTCACCTCGATTGCTGGAGCCATGCTTGGCTGGGCTTCGTCAGGGCCGAGGAGGCCATCCCGAAGGCAGTGCGATCGAAGGCAGCTGCCGACCCGCTTCGTCACGCTGATCGCGAAACTGTATGTCGCCGAGGCGCGCAGCGCAAAATGGGACGCCAGTCGGCGACGGCGCCTGCGCGCCCGCTATAGCAGACGGGTGCTCGAACGCATCGAGCAGCTGCTCGTGGCGCATCGCGATGGCGTTGTGTCGGGCAGCCTGCTGGGCAAGGCCTTGCAGTACCTGAGCAGCCTGAGGCCCTGGTTGGTTCGCTACGTAGAGAACGGTGCGTGGCCGATCTCTGCACGCAGACCCTGAAACTGGAGCCATTCAGAAATTGCAGCAGGGATGAGCGGCACATTTGGCTATTGCTTTTATGCGACTAGAGTCAGGCTGATAGGTGAAGTCCGCTAGCGCTCGCACAGACGACTTGGCCTTTGCCAGCATCCTTCGCCTGGTACATTGCCAAGTCAGCCATTCTCAGCAGTTCGTGCTCAACGGCGCCTGATTCTGGGTAGCTGGCCACCCCAATACTGGCCGAAATACGAACCGCTTCGCCTTTGAAGTTATAGGGCTCCGATACAGAGCGAATCAGGGTATTAGCTATTTTCGCAGCAGTCTTGCCTGGTGTGCCAATCAGAATCACTGCAAATTCGTCGCCACCGAACCGTGCAGACATGTCCGAATCGCGCACCTCGCTGCGCAAACGCTGGGCAACCTCGCACAGAATCGCATCGCCAGCAGCATGGCCATGGATATCATTGACGGGCTTGAAGCCGTCCAAGTCGATGTACAAAACCGAGAACTGGGTGCCGGCCAGCGCCGATATGGCAATCTGCCTGCTGACCAAGTCATTGAACAGGGCGCGATTTGGCAGACCGGTCAGGACATCATGAGTGGCTTGGTGTTGAGCGGCCTGGAGCATGAGAGACGCTTGGCGTAGAGCAGCGCCCACCTCTTTGGCTTCTTTTAGCCGTAGCGACGGAATGACCACATCTTTGCCTTGGCCCAATGCCAGCGCCGGCGCCCTTAGTCCTCTAACGGGCAGCGCAATGCGGGTTGCGACAAAGCTTGCCACGCCGATGCTGCTTAGTAACAAAACCATGATGGCCAAGGCCAGCCATCCAACCTTCTTGCGCATCTCTCCCGTCAGACTGGCAGACGGAATGCCGATGGCGACGGACCAATTCGATACGGCAGAGCGACTAAACATGCCCAGCACCTGGGTGCCCTCGCTTGTCGTACCTTCAAACCACCCCTGGTTGTCGAACTTCATCGCGTCTAACAAGTCCGCAGATGCCTGTTTTCCGGAAAAGCGGGACATGTCATGAGTGCGGGCGACAATGGTGGACTGGCTGTCGATAATAGCGACAATCCAGTCAGGTGCCAGCTGCTGCTGCTTGAGCAGGCGCGCGAGCTGGTTGGGACTGATATATGCGCTCAGGTTGTAGATGTGCTTACCCGCCCGCCGCACCGGGATGCTGACAGCGATAAGTGCTTGGTTACTAATCGTGTCCTTTATCAGCCCAGAAATCACAGGGCCATTTGTCTCATCAAGCAAACGCAAATTTGTCCTGTCGCTTATCGGTGGCCGTTCGCCAAAAGGCAGGCCACTGTTCAAAAGTTGCTTACCTTGCAAGGTGGATAGTACGAGGTTTTGCATAAAGCCGCTGCTCTGGATCTCCGACATTTGCGCGTAGAAAGCAGGCAAATCCTTTTTTGACAGGCTGGGCGATGTCGCCAGCGCGCGCAGTGTGGTTTCAATACTAGAAAATTCCTTGTCAACAGAATAGGCGATGGTTCGGGCTGTCATCACCGAGCTGTCAATTTGGGCATCACGGGCACGCAGGTAATCATATGACAACAAGGCGAAAGCAATGAGCGACGCCGGCATAATGCAGATTGCCACCAGAAGAACTAAAGCGGACTTGATAGAGAAGTCAAAGCGGAGGGTCATACGGAAGGTCACAGTAAACGGCACAAGAAATATTGCGTACAAGATACTATAAAAATGGGGTATTACTCTGGCGTTCCGAGTCTTAAAGCGCATGGACAGCAAGTTGAGTCAAGAATCTTTTTCAACCGTGGTTTTCCTTGCACATCTTTAGGGATGTAGCCCGCAATTCAGCTACTTAGGTCTTAAAAGCTGCTCATTCCATATTTTTCACTGATTACCATCGTTAGATGTCTTCTTTAACGGCTTACAATACCATTGCAACTTCAAGCCCAAATGACAGATAGCCTAAGGAATTGAGAGTTGGCCCCGCAACAGAAGTGCGAGAGCGTAATCCATCAAGTACATTTAGACAGTATGCAACCATCGTTTGATTTCCTCTCCAACGGTGGAGAGATGGGCACATTAATGTGCGCGAAAAACTGGAGCAGCACCGTACTTGGCTCACCTAACCAGTGGCCAGAAATCCTGAAAACCTCCTTGCGGCTGGTTCTCACGTCAAACCATCCAATGTTCATTTGGTGGGGGGCCGACCTCATCCAGTTTTATAACGATGCTTATCGGCAGACCATGGGCCCGGAACGTCACCCAAGCGCCCTTGGGCAACATGGCAGAGACTGCTGGGGCGAAATCTGGGACATTATTGGTCCACAGATTGACTCTGTCATGAACGGCGGACCCGCGACTTGGCACGAGGACCAGTTGGTTCCAGTGACACGGCACGGCCACCGTGAAGACGTCTGGTGGACGTATGCCTACAGTCCAATTCAGGATAGTGCCGGCGTCCGCGGCGTCCTAGTCGTGTGCAACGATGTTACTGCCGAGCATCAGTCTAAAGACGCATTGAAACGTCTGAATCAGAAATTGCTCAGGGAAGCGCAACAACGTGAAAAGCTCAACCAAGCTTTGGTCGAGGAAGTAAGACAAAGAGAAAAGATAGAACAGCGGCAAACTCTGCAGTTAAAAATAGTCGATGCCCTGCGCGGGCTAACTGATGCTAATCAGGTTGCAGCGACAGCATTCCGACTTCTGGGAGAGTACCTGGAGGTCTCCTGCATCATTTACGCCGAAATTGACGAAACCGAAAGCGTTTTCCGAATTCAGCATGCGTGGCAGCAGAAAGGTTTGCTCAGCCTGGCAGGCGTCATGAGTGGTTTGGTGGAGGTCGGAGCAGAAGTCATGGCCTCGTTGCGGAACGGGCATGTTGTTACTGTCCAGGATACACGCACCGACTCCCGAACGACCCGGCACGCACCGTTCTACGAACGCCTGGGAACGCGGGCTTTTCTAATGACGCCAGTCTTAAAAGACCAACACCTGGTTTCGGTCATGGCGCTGCACCAGACGACGCCGCATAAATGGTCATCAAGTCAACTACCGCTGATTGAAGAGGTTGCCGAACGGGTCTGGAATGCAATTGAACATGCGCATGCACAGGCACAGCGCCGGCGCGCAGAAGAGATGTTGCTTCAGGAGCGCAGAGAAGAAAGTGAACGTCTGCGGCGCCTGTTCGCACAAGCGCCCGGCTTTATGGCCATCCTGCGCGGGCCGCAACATGTTTTCGAATTTGCCAACGCCGCTTATCTGCGCTTAGTGGGGGAACGTGAACTCCTGGGCCTGAGCGCCCTGGAGGCTTTGCCCGAAGTTGAAGGGCAAGGGTATTTCGAACTGTTGGACCAGGTATACGCATCAGGCAACCCGTATTCAGCATATGACGTGCCACTGATAGTGCAGCGCTCTGACGATGTGGATACAACGCAGACTTTTGTCGATTTTGTATATCAGCCTATCATTGAGGGGAGTGGCAGCGTCACTGGTATTTTCGTGGAAGGCGTGGACGCTACCGAGCGACATGCTGCGAAGGTAGCCTTAGAGGCAAGTGAAGCGCGTTTGAAAGAGGGGTTAGTTGCTGCTCGGATGGTCGTTTGGGACTGGAATTTGCAGACCGGCCGAGTGACTTTTTCAGAAAATTCGACAAACGTCTTCGGCGGAAACCGGTCAAAGATGCCAGATGTTTGGAAATCCTTCCATCCAGACGACTTGGCGGAACTGACCAAAGCCCGTATCGCCGCAATTTCAGCCTGCGGCGAGTATGAGTGCATCGTCCGCTTCGTTCGGCCTGCCGACGGCAGCAAGCGGTGGCTGCAAATTCAAGGCAAAGTGCTTTGTGACAAAGACGGATTTGCCTATGCCATTCGTGGCGTGGCGATTGATGTGACTGCACGAAAACAGGCAGAGGAAGCGCTTAAAGAGGCTGACCGTCGGAAAGACGAATTCCTCTCGATGCTTGCCCATGAGCTTCGCAATCCACTCGCGCCTCTTAGTTCGGCGGCCCAGCTATTGAAAGCGGTACCTGGGAATGTAGAACGCGTGATTCAAACGAGCGGAATCATCACGCGGCAGGTTGAACACATGACCAGCCTCATCAATGACCTGTTGGACGTCTCCCGCGTTACAACCGGGATGGTCACGCTTGACAAGCAGGTCTTCGACGTGAGGCAGGTTATAGCTGAGTCCGTCGAGCAGGTTTTCCCCTTTATACAGACCCGAGCGCACCGCCTAATCGTCCAGGAGCCGTTAGCGCCGATGCTTGTCGAAGGCGACCGCAAGCGCCTTGTCCAGGTCATCACCAATTTGCTGCAAAACGCGGCAAAGTACACGCCGGAAGGCGGAATCATTACGGTTAGCATCGCGCTGATGAGCCACGAAATTGCCATCAGTGTGCGGGACAACGGTATCGGGATTGACACTGCGTTGCTGCCATATGTTTTTGAGCTTTTTACTCAGGCAAAGAGGACGTCTGACCGGTCGCAGGGCGGCTTGGGACTTGGGCTTGCGCTGGTTAAGAGCCTCGTCACACTTCACGGTGGGCGGGTAACGGTCTCCAGTGAAGGAACGGACAAAGGAGCTATTTTTACTGTGTACCTACCCGTATTCAATACCGCGATTGATGACGACTTTCACCATGAAAAGGGCGTAAGTTCTTCCACCCAGGGGGAATCGTTGCGCCTATTGGTAGTAGATGATAACGTTGACGCCGCCAATGCATTGGCCATGTTCTTGGAGGCTGCCGGTCACCAGGTCGCTGTAGAACACGGTCCCATCTCAGCGCTTGAGCAGGTGAAAACCGCCGCTTATGACGTTTTTCTGTTGGATATTGGCTTACCCGGTATGGACGGAAACGAGTTGGCCCGCCGCTTGCGACTGATTCCCCAGGCGGCACACGCGACGCTGATAGCGGTCACCGGCTATGGAAAGCAGTACGACAAGGAAACGTCGCTTGCGGCCGGTTTTGATTACTACTTTGTCAAACCGGCTAGCCCTGCCAAGCTCGTGGAAGTTCTCTCGAAAATTAAGCCAAGCTAAGGGATAGCTCTTCTATTGCGCGAGGGCGAAACGGACCATCCTTGGCAGGGACTTTTGACGACTTCTGGGAAGCCCCAAGAAGACGTCGTCAAGTCAGCGGACTGAGTCACAAGGCCGTCTAACGCTACTTTGTTAACTTTCTAGATTTTGCTGCTAAAACAGAGGCAGGAGGTATCGCTGCCATGTCTAGCTATCGCCCTTGTCCACCTGCACCCGGCCCTCTTGAAGCCTACGCAGTACAGTTTGACTCCGTCTTTAATCGTCTTTCCCAGCGTCAAAGCTTTCGTACTTACCTGGCCGGTTTATTGCTGCCGCGGGATCGGCCGAAGACATTAACTGCCATTGCTGGTGCAGAACCGTGGATCCAGGCGCAGAATCCCAAAGTGCAGCAGTTACAGTTCTTTTTATCTGAATCGGTCTGGGATGCCAGTGCGCTTGCAAATCGCACGGTTGAATTGCTCATGAATGAACCGGCAACAGCGCCGACTGCCGATGGGGTACTGGTACTGGACGACACCGGGGACCGCAAAAAGGGATCGGCAACCGATCATGTAGGGCGTCAATATCTTTGCTCGGTCGGCAAGGTGGACAATGGCATTGTCGGGGTAACCACCCTGTGGGCCAACGAGCAGCATTACTATCCGCTGCATGTTCTTCCCTATACGCCAGCCGACCGATTTGAAGAAGGCAAAGAGGATCCGGCGTTCCGTACCAAGCCCCAGCTGGCGCTCACGCTGATCGAATCAGCCCTGGCTGCCGGCGTGGCATTCAAGGCCATCGTGGCCGATGCTTTCTACGGTGACCATATTGGACTTCGCGTGTCCTCACGCAGCGTGGCTTGCCGTATGTTGCTTTCACATAGCGGCCAAAAAAGCCAGGGCTGGGCTCGTGCCGAACTGGCCCATTCGTTCAAGGATGCGGCCGAAGACACGTCGCTGCGAGACTGGCATGCAATAACCCGTCAATTCCGGGATGGCCATCGTGAACGCTGGTGGGCTACTGAGCTGACGCTGTTCGGCTATGGCCCCAACAAGCCAGTACGCGCCATCTGCGCTACGACTGACCGACGTACCTTGCCCGAGAAGGCCACCTGGTATTTGACGACGAACCTGACCGGTGAGCAGGCATCGTTGGCTGAAGTCGTTCGGTTGTATGGCCTACGCATCTGGGTTGAGGAAAGCCACAAGAGAATGAAGGATGAATTGGGGTGGGCCGACTTCATGGTGCGTAGCGATCGGGCGATTCGCCGCCACTGGGCCTTGGTGTGCTGTGCCTTTGCCTTCTGCTGGTGGCATGAGGCATATAGCGCAAGAGTCGTCGACGCCAGCACCGAAATGCTCTCGGCGCCCCCACCTGAGAAAGCACCAATCAGGCGGAAAAAAAATCCAGCAGCAGCCCGTAGTCCCGGCTTACCCACGCTGGCCTAAGGCCCTACGCGCAGTGCGAGCTTGGCTGGCCCCGATACACTGGCTCACACGTTACTGGCAAGCCTTCTTCGACAGGCCCCCACCAAACATGCTCGTGCAATTCATTAGCACCTTTAAAGATGGACGTGGCATAAACCTCTATTTCTCAACCTAACAAAGTAGCGCTAGCACCACCGTTGCCCCGAGCGCCGAGAGGTGACGTGCCGTAGCTTCGCCAAGCCCGCTGTTTGCGCCGGTAATGATAACTACTTTGTCTTGAATGTTGTTGTCCACTAGAAAATCCTCTCGGGTGGTCGTTTCGCGAACGGCGATCCTAGCATAGGAGCTGCAGCGGTGTGATCCAGACATGCGCCGCCTGCTTCCCGGAGATTATTGACAATTTTCCCTTGTACTATTCACCGGCGCGCGGGCAACTGTCTTCCGAAAAAAATTTTCCCACGCATTTCTCTGGGGAAGGGGCGCATACAGAACAGTCGTTGCACTTCAGTCTTGAAACCGTCCCCATAAAATCCTCCAATCGTTGTTACTGTGTATTGGACGGAGCGTCTGTAACATCTGTCGCGATTCCGAACATTGCGGGTGGCTTGAACGATGCCGTCCGCTCATTACCAGGCATGACGATGGGTACTTGCAGGCAGACGCTCTGCGTTGGCAATACTTCATGCCAGTCCACAATCAGCTTCTTGTAAGCGCTGCCGACCGGGCGGATCTTACGGTCGAGATCATATAGTCCGAGCGCATTAACGTGGCCATTGTTTTCACGCAGGGCGCAGTCCCAGTCGACCTGGTCAGTCAGCGAATACCAGGTGAACCCAACGATTGGGACTCCGTCGTTCCTGACTCGCAGGACGTTGGCCCATTCTTTCCAAAGCCAATTCACCGCTTCGTTTCCCTCTGGACCTTGGCAAATGTTGGTTTCCGTATGCATGACAGGCAACTGGTAACGGTCGTAGTACATATTCGTAATGACTGAATACCCAAAGATTTCGCCCGATGCGCGGCTTGCTCCGCTCGTACTAACCAAGTGTTCATTCGTGATGTAATAATCGTTACCCATGATGCAATGGTGCTTCAGTTGGTTATCCAGGAAAAAATGGTATTCCTCACGGGTCATGCCGTTATCGAGCAAATATTCGTACATTTCGGAGTCGACACGACGGCCATAATTCAGGTCCAGTGAGAGAAAGCGGCGGGCATTCATTAGCTCCGCTGGTCCGATCGCTTGCGGCTTTTCAGCATGAAAATATTCCGAGGACTCGCTCTGTATAAATATGGCGTCAGGCCGCACTTTTAAGATCGCTCGCATAGCAAGCACGTTTGCCTTGACCAAGTGCTTTAACGCGGTCACAAAACCGCGGTCGGTTGTCTGCTGCTCGTTCCACCACCCATAGAGCCCGGAAAATAGTGCACAAATGTAGATCTCGTTGACTGGCGTGTAAAGCTGCACCCACGGGTAGCGTTGGGCAAACGCAGCGGCATATTGCGCAAAAAGTAGGGGGAAATGGGGATTTTGGAAGTTTCCTATCCAATCCGGCACACCAAAATGGCAGAGGTCGACTATGGGCACGATTTGCAATTCGCGCAAGCGCGCAAACGTGGCGTCGCAAAAGTCCCAGTCATAGTTGTTGGCACCGAGGAACGTGCGATAAAGAGGAGGCCCGTATCGCAGGAACTGGATACCCAGTTCCTTTACCAATGCGAAATCGGTTTCCCAGTACTGGTAATGACCGCATTTTTCAAGCTCATCTACTCTCACCCGACCACCATTGATTGTAGGTATGCTGTTTTCTATCCCAGTAGCAAAGAGAAATCCGGAAGACATTATGCGTACCTAAAAAGGTTACCTAATCGGAGGATCTCGCAGCATCGATCTGCTGCAGTTGCTAACGGAGCACCTGCTTTATCAGTGTGTGTTTTCTGTCTTTTGAATGTACTTAACTGAAATTCAAGAATCCTTGACAACCAAATATCGTATTACATTTATGTGGCTCCTTGCCATAAGGACTATACCTTCGGATAATAGTTCCATCAGGCCACAGAACCGTGATGACTTATACCAATCTCGAGCCATGACATTCCATGGTCAGAAGGCAGATTTGCCCAGGTGCGTTTGCATAGTGAACGGATAGCACCAGGGATTTGAGTGAATTTAGTCCAAGCCTCGCAGCAGGCATTGACGATGTGCTCGTAAATGTCATAGCAACGATTGGCCAGATCTCGATCCCGTAACTGCTGCCAGACTTGTTCAGTAGGATTATAAGCATGCCAAAGTGAAAACATGGCTGGCTCAACATCCCCGCTTTCATCTCCACTTCACACCAACGTACAGTTGGTGGCTCAATCAAGTCGAGCGATGTTTTGCACTGACCACTGAGCGCGCTATTCGGCGCAATTCTTTCCCCAGCGTACGCGAACTCAAGCAGCAGATCGAACTGCTCGTCACGCTTTATAACGCGGATGCCCCGCGTTTCTAATGGGCCGCAACCGTCGATTCAATTCTGCAAAACATCGAGCGCGCCGCGAAACGTATTTCTGCGACAGGACAGTAGATCGACTGGCAGACAAGACGGCGACCAGTATTCCCCTTGTCTGCAACGGTTGGGCTGAAACGCAGGCGGCCTCCTAATTTCTGGCGAACGAGGATATTAACTGGGAAGATATTCTGGCACCTCATTTCGGCTGTACGCAGTGGCGACCGTCGCACTCATCGATTGGTATCGTTGCTGGTGGGAATTGGAAATCTTCTTTGCCGTGCTGAAAAACGGCTGCAAGGTCGAGGCACTACACCTGTCGAGTATCAAGCGGCTGGAACTGGCCCTGGCGCTGTTCATGATCATCGCCTGGCGTGTCCAGAGGCTCATGCGCCGGGGCAGGACCTGCCCGGAGATGGATTGTGAAGTGATGTTCGAGGGTGACGAGTGGCAGGCTGCTTACATCGTGGCGCCCAAGCCGATGCCAAAACAACCGCTGTCGTTAAACACGGTGGTGCGCCTCATTACCAGCTTCGGCGGCTTCCTGGGACGTAAAGGTGACAGTGAACCCGGCGTCAAAACCATCTGGACTGGCCTGCAACGGGTGACGAATTTCGCTGCCGGAATTCGCGTTTATAAGGCGGGAGAGATTTGTGTGCAATGAGGTGCGGTAAATGTCAACACGCGCTAAAGAGAAGTTTTTTGGATTAAGCCTTTGGCATTGCGCCGTAAAGAATGAGCCGACTGTAGAGTATTCACGGCGGCATCAATCATGTTCTCAGCATATAGGTCTAAAGATTCCGTATCTCGCGTGAGCAACCATGTGTTGATTAGCCCTTCAACCTGGGCTTGGAACATTATGCTGGCTAATCGAGTATCAAGGTCAGGAGCCAACTGGCCTTTGGCTATTGCATTGCAAAGAATTCGCTCAATGTTGGAACGGGCTTGCATAAAAAGTACTTTTTGTCGTTCATATATCGGACCGGCCGCCTCAACATATTCGCATTTGTGATAAATGATATCGAGCACATTACGGAAATGTGGGTCTTGGGAAATTTTGTTGAGTAGAAATAAACACGTCTTTTGCAGTTGCCCTAATGGGTCTTCATGGCGTTCATCTTTAGCGGCTGCAGCCATTTCTTCCATTGGTAACCGCATTCGTTCGCACATCGCATCGAAGAGATCGCTTTTATTTTCGAAATGCCAATATATTGCACCTCGGGTAACTCCTGCGCGCTCGGCCACATCAGCTAATGATGTTCGCGAAACGCCATTTTCATGAAAAGTCTTCTCTGCGGCGTCCAAGATACGTTCTCTTGTCACCAGTGCTTCTTCTTTAGTAGTTCGAGCCATGCTCTTTCCAATTTTTAGCAGGATTTACAGACCAAGAAATTGGTCTAGTCAAACAAACATATGCGAATGTATATATAATAGCAGACTTCATTTGGCGTAAAACGGATTCGAGCACTTGTTTCTTAGTAGCCAGTAGACTACTTGCCAATCTGAAATTTTTTAATTTCTGCCTTGATTTTTCCATGAACTACGCCATGCACCTATTTTTTGCGAGATATCCATGACAGTATTCCGAACCTCTTCCCTGGCAGCTGCCACCCTCGCGCTGCTGGCGCTGGGCGCCTGCGGCGACAAGAAATCCGATGCCCAGGCCAAGCCGGCCGCGCCGCCGCCGCCCGAAGTGTCGGTGGTGACCGTGGCGCCGGAGCGCGTGGCGATCACCAATGAACTGCCGGGCCGGCTCGAGGCCACCCGCAGCGCCCAGGTCCGGGCGCGGGTACCAGGCATCGTGCAAAAGCGTTTGTTTACCGAAGGCAGCGATGTGAAGGCCGGCACTGTGCTGTTTCGCATCGACCCGGCGTCGCTGCAAGCGTCCCTGGCCAATGTGCAGGCCGCGCGCTCACGGGCCGAAGCCAACCTGGCGCAGGCCAGCCTCAAGGTGAAGCGCTATGCGCCGCTGGTGCAGACCAATGCGATAAGCCGCCAGGAATACGATGACGCGCTGGCCGCGCAAAAGCAGGCGCAGGCCGACCTCGAAGCCGCCCGCGCCAGCCAGCAGACCGCCAGCCTCAACCTCGGCTACGCCACCGTGGTCGCACCCATTTCAGGCCGCATCGGCCGTGCCCAGGTGACCGAGGGTGCGCTGGTCGGCCAGGGCGAAGCCACGCCGCTGGCCACCATCCAGCAGCTAGACCCGATTTACGTCAACCTGACCCAGTCCTCCATCGAACTGCTGAAGCTGCGCCAGGCGATGTCCGCCGGCAAGCTCAAGACTGTGGGCCGTGACCAGGCCAGCGTATCGCTGGTGACCGAGGACGGCACTGCCTACCCGCAAACCGGCAAGCTGCTGTTCTCCGACCTGGCGGTGGACCAGAGTTCGGGCGCCATCACGCTGCGCGCCGAGTTCCCCAACCCCGACCGCTTCCTGCTGCCCGGCATGTATGTGCGGGCGCGGCTGGAGCAGGCGGTCAACGAGTCGGCGATCACGGTGCCGCAGCAGGCGGTACAACGCGACAACAACGGCGCGTCGGTGATGACGGTAGGCGCCGACGGCAAGGTCGCGCCGCGGCCGGTCAAGACCGGCAGCGTGCAGGGCGACAAGTGGATCGTCACCGATGGCTTGAAGCAGGGCGACGTCGTTATTGTCGAAGGCCTGCAGAAAGTCCAGCCGGGCGCCGTCGTCAAGCCGGTGCCGTGGAAGCCCGCCGCCACCGGTACGACGGCGCCGGTCGCCGCGGCCGCGCCAGCCAACCCGAAATAAGGAAGCCGCACCATGGCAAAATTTTTTATCGATCGCCCGGTCTTCGCCTGGGTGATTGCCCTGTTCATCGTGCTGGCCGGCCTGCTGTCGATGCGCACGCTGCCGATTTCGCAGTATCCGACCATTGCGCCGCCGTCCATCGTCATCAATGCGACCTACCCGGGCGCCTCCGCCGCCATCCTCGACGACAGCGTGACCAGCCTGATCGAGCAGGAGCTCAACGGCGCCGACGGCCTGCAATACATCGAGTCGCAGAGCCAGTCCAACGGCACCACCGCGGTCACCGCGACCTTCCTGCCGGGCACCAACCCGGACCTGGCGGCGGTGGACGTGCAGAACCGCATGAAGCGGGTCGAGCCGCGGCTGCCGGATGCAGTCCGGCAGCAGGGCGTGCAGGTGACCAAGTCGCGCGCCAACTTCCTGCTGTTTACCACCCTGTCCTCGGTCGACGGCCGGCTCGATCCGATTGCGCTGGGCGACTACCTGTCGCGCAATGTGTTGAATGAAATCCGGCGCGTGCCGGGCGTGGGCCAGGCCCAGCTGTTCGGCACCGAGCGCGCGATGCGGATCTGGATCGACCCCGCCAAGCTGGTCGGCTACAAGCTCAGCACCGCCGATGTCTCGACCGCCATCCGCAACCAGAATGCGCAGGTCGCGTCCGGTACGCTGGGCGACCTGCCCAGCCCGAACAACCAGCAGATCTCGGCCCAGGTCGTGGTCAGCGGTCAGCTGACGTCGGCCGAGGAGTTCGGCGACATCGTGCTGCGCGCCAATCCGGACGGCTCGACCGTGCGCCTGTCCGACGTCGCCCGCATCGAGATCGGCGGCCAGGCCTACGCCACCGCCGCGCGCCTCAACGGCAAGCCGACCGCCGCCATCGGCGTGCAGCTGTCGCCGACCGCCAATGCGCTGCAGACCGCCGAGCTGGTGAAGGCCAAGATGGCCGAGCTGTCTAAGTTCTTCCCGCAGGGCGTGAAATACGATATCCCGTACGACACCTCTACCTTCGTCAAGATCTCGATCGAGGAAGTGGTCAAGACCCTGGTCGAGGCGATGATTCTGGTGTTCCTGGTGATGTACCTATTCCTGCAGAACTTCCGCTACACGCTGATCCCGACCATCGTGGTGCCGGTGGCGCTGCTGGGGACGTTCGGCGTCATGGCCGCCTTCGGTTATTCGATCAACGTGCTGACCATGTTCGGCATGGTGCTGGCCATCGGCATCCTGGTCGACGATGCGATCGTGGTGGTGGAAAACGTCGAACGCATCATGAGCGAGGAAGGCCTGTCGCCGCGCGACGCCACCCGGAAAGCCATGGGCCAGATCACCGGCGCCATCATCGGCATCACGCTGGTGCTGGTGGCGGTGTTCATTCCGATGGCCTTTTTCGGCGGCGCGGTCGGCGCGATCTACCGCCAGTTCACAGTGTCCATGGTGTCGTCGATGATGTTCTCGGCACTGCTGGCGCTGACGCTGACGCCGGCGCTGTGCGCGACCATCCTGAAGCCGGTGGAAAAGGGCCACCACGTCGAGAAGCGCGGCTTCTTCGGCTGGTTCAACCGCGGCTTCGGCCGCACGGCGACCAGCTACCAGGGCTTCGTCGCCCGCATTCTGAAGACAGCCGGGCGCTACATGCTGATCTACGGCCTGATCCTGGTGTGCGTCGGCTTGCTGTACACCCGCCTGCCGACCTCCTTCCTGCCGGCCGAGGACCAGGGCTATGCAGTGACCAACATCCAGCTGCCGCCGGGCGCATCGGCCAATCGCACCGCGGACGTGATCCAGCAGGTCGAGCAGTACTACATGAAGGAAAAGAACGTCGCCAACATCGTCGCGGTGAGCGGCTTCAGCTTCTCAGGCAGTGGCCAGAACGCCGCCTTGGCGTTCACGCCTTTTATCCCGTGGGATGAACGCAAGGGCGCCGACCAGGGGGTGACGTCCATTGTTGGCCGCGCGTTCGGCGCACTGTCGCGGATCAAGGACGCGATCATCTTCCCGGTCAATCCGCCGCCGATTCCGGAACTGGGCAATGCGACCGGCTTCACCTTCCGGCTGCAGGACCGCGCCGGCCTCGGCCACGCGGCGCTGCTCGCCGCGCGCAACCAGTTGATGGGCATGGCCGGCAAGAGTCCGGTGCTGGCGGGGGTGCGCCCGGAAGGACTGGAAGACACGCCGCAGCTGCAGTTGAACGTCGACCGCGACAAGGCCAATGCGCTGGGCGTGGCTTTCGCCGACATCAACGCCACGCTGTCGACCGCCTTCGGCTCGTCGTACATCAACGACTTCCCGAATGGCGGCCGCCTGCAGCGCGTGATCGTCCAGGCCGACGCCGAGGACAGGCTGCAGCCGGAAGACATCGGCCGGCTGTATGCACGCAACGCCGCCGGCGACATGGTGCCGTTCTCGTCCTTTTCCAGCACCAGCTGGACCACCGGCCCGGTGCAGCTGACCCGCTACAACGGCTACCCGGCGATGAAGATATCCGGCAATGCCGCGCCGGGACGCAGCACCGGCGAGGCGCTGACCGAGATGGAAAACCTGGCGGCCAAGCTGCCGGCCGGCTTCGGCTTCGAATGGACCGGCCAGTCGCTGGAAGAAAAGACCTCCGGCTCGCAAGCGCCGGCGCTGTTCGCGCTGTCGCTGCTGGCGGTGTTCCTGGTGCTGGCGGCGCTGTACGAAAGCACCACGATCCCGCTGGCCGTCATCCTGGTGGTGCCGCTGGGCCTGCTCGGCGCGCTCTTGGGCGCGACCATGCGCGAACTGCCCAACGACGTCTACTTCAAGGTCGGCCTGATCGCCACCATTGGCCTGTCGGCCAAGAACGCGATCCTGATCATCGAGTTCGCCAAGGACCTGCAGGCCGAGGGCATGGGCCTGATCGAGGCCACGCTGGAGGCGGTCCACCTGCGCTTCAGGCCCATCATCATGACCTCACTCGCTTTCATACTCGGCGTGCTGCCGCTGGTAGTGGCGTCCGGCGCGGGCTCGGCCAGCCAGCGCGCCATCGGCACCGGCGTGATGGGCGGCATGATTACCGCAACTCTGCTGGCTGTTTTCCTGGTGCCGGTATTCTTCGTGGTCGTGCGCAGCCTGTTCAAGGGCAGCGAGCGCCAGCGCAAGATGTACGCCGCCCACCGCCTTCATCCCGAAGAGGAACAAATATGATGAATAACCCTGTCCGCCTGCTGCTGGCGACAGCCGCCGCCGCCATGATCGCCGGTTGTTCGCTGACGCCGCAACTGGCGCGCCCCGACGCGCCGGTGGCGCCAGAATTTCCGCCGCATGCGGAACCAGCACCAGGCCTGACGCCGGCACGCCCGGCGGTTGACATCGGCTGGCGCGAATTCTTCCCGGACGCGCGGCTGCAGGCGCTCATCGCCAGCGCGCTGGAAAACAACCGCGACTTGCGCACCGCGGCGCTGCGCATCGAGGAAGCGCGTGCCCAGTACAACGTGCAATCGGCCGACCTCCTGCCCAATGTGAACGCCGGAGTCAGTGGCGGCCGCAGCCGCACGCCCGGCGGCCTGTCGGCCACCGGCAGGCCGCTGATCGCGAATGTCTACCAGGTCGGCCTCAGCCTGGCCTCGTTCGAGCTCGACTTCTTCGGCCGCGTGCGCAGCCTGAATGAAGCGGCGCTGGCCGCCTACCTGGCAACCGAAGAAGCGCAGCGCGCCGCGCAGATCAGCCTGGTGGCCGAAACCGCCAAGGCTTATTTGAGCGAGCTGGGCGCCGGGGAACAGCTGGTGCTGGCGCAACGCACGCTGGAAGGCCGCGAGCAAGGCTACAAGCTGGCCAAGCAGCGTTTCGATGTCGGCGCCTCGTCGGCGCTGGACCTGCGCCTGAACGAGACCCTGGTGCAGTCGGCCCGGGTCTCGGTGCTGCAACTGCAGCGGCAGCGGGCGCAGGCGCGCAATGCGCTGACGCTGCTGGTCGGCACGCCGCTGGGCGACCTGCCTGTTGGCGCCGACCTGTCTTCGCAAAACGTGGTGACCGCTATTCCCGCTGGCCTGCCATCCGACCTGCTGACCAACCGGCCCGACATCCGCGCCGCCGAGTCGCGGCTGGTGGCGGCCAATGCCAACATTGGCGCAGCGCGCGCGGCCTTCTTCCCGCGCATCTCGCTGACTGCTGCGCTGGGCACGGCCAGCACCGCCTTGTCCGGCCTGTTCGATGCCGGCTCGATGTCCTGGTCGTTCACGCCGCAGCTGGCGCTGCCGATCTTCGACGCCGGCCGCAACCGCGGCAACCTCGATCTCGCCGTGGTCCGCCGCGACCTCGCCGTCACCGACTACGAGCGCACCATACAGACCGCATTCCGCGAGGCTGCCGATGCGCTGGTGGCCCGCGGCACGCTGGACGAACAGGCCGAGGCGCAGCGCCTGGTGCGCGAGGCTCAGGCCGACCGCCTGAACCTGGCCGACCAGCGCTTCCGCGCCGGCGTCGCCAGCACGCTGGACGTGCTGGATGCGCAGCGCGAACTGTTCACCGCAGAGCAGAGCCTGGTGCAGACCAGGCTGCTGCGGCTGACCAATTCGGTAGACCTGTACCGAACGCTGGGGGGCGGCTTACACGAAAATTAGCCAAGCTATTTTCGCGAAATTCGGCGAGTGTTTAACGCCACAACTCAGACGCGTTGATGAAACGCCGGTCAACACGCAGCCTGGCCGGCGCTTCTGTTTGAACACAATCTAACGCATTGCTGAACAAGTAAACGGATTGAGGTAGTAAAAACGTTATTAGGACTGATTACAACAAGCGCGGCGACGACCAATGAAACAGCAGACTCTGGCAATCGCAGCAGGCCAAGGTTTTGGACGGCATCGCAAACCTACCAGGTGCGATGTGTTTCTGGAGACGATGAATCGGGTGGTTCCATGGGAACCAT
Organism: Noviherbaspirillum suwonense; assembly: GCF_900182955.1. Classification (GTDB taxonomy): domain Bacteria; phylum Pseudomonadota; class Gammaproteobacteria; order Burkholderiales; family Burkholderiaceae_D; genus Noviherbaspirillum_A; species Noviherbaspirillum_A suwonense. The sequence goes on from NZ_FXUL01000040.1 coordinate 19,963, forward strand.
TGTGCACAGTCGTCGAGCTGTATTACCCGAAGAAGGGAAATGGTCGGCCGCCAATTGGGCTGGAGCGCATGCTGTGCACTCATTTCCTGCAGCACTGATTTGGCTTGGCCGATCTCGCCTGTAAGGAATCGCTTTACGACAGCGCCAGCCTGCGGCGCTTTGCCGGCATTGACCTGGGATGCGAAGCCGTGCCGGGTACGACTACGATGCTCAAATTCCGCCAGCCTGCTGGAACAGCGCAAACTGGCCGAGTGTCTGTTTGCGGAAGTAGGTCGGGTGCTGCAAAGCAGCGGCATGACGCTCAAGACGGGCACGATCGTCGATGCGACGATCATTGCCGCACCAAGTTCGACCAAGAACGCTGACAGGCAACGCGATCCTGAGATGCATCAGGCCAGGAAAGGACAGCAATCGTATTTCGGGATGAAGCTGCATATTGCCGTGGACAGCCAGAGCGGCCTGGCGCACAGCGCTGTGGTCAGGCCGGCCAATATCCATGACAAGCATCCATTGCCCGATCTGCTGCATGGACAGGAGCGACGCGTGTATGGCGACAGCGCCTATGCCAGCCAAAAGGAACTGATCCGTGGCAAGGCGCCAAAGGCAAAGGATTTTACGAATGAGCGCATACGCAGAGCCGGATAAGTCGATCAAGCCAAACGGGCAAAGAATCGTAACAAGTCAAAATTCGTGCCCGGGTAGAACACGTGTTTGCCGTAGTCAAGCGGCTGCGGGGTTTTAACAAGGTGCGCTATCGAGGCTTGGCCATGAATGCCAGCCGAGCCTTTACGACGCTTGCGCTGGCCAATATTTACCTGGCACGCCGTCAGCTGATGGCACCGGTTCGCCTATAGTGGGCGAAGCAGGCTGAAAAGCCTGGAGTAACCGCCGTTAAAGGGCTAAAAATAGGGCGTTAAACCCACCTCATTACACACAAATCTCTCCGGCCTTATAGGCGCGAATTCCGGCAGCGAAGTCCATCACTCGTTGCAAGCCAGTCCAGATGGTTTTGACGCCGGGTTCGCCGTCGCCTTTACGGCCAAGGAAACCACCGAAGCTGGCGATGAGGCGCACCACCGTGTTTAACGACGGCGGTTGTTTTGGAATCGGCTTGCGCGCCACGATGTAGGCTGCCTGCCACTCGTCACGCTCGAACATCACTTCACAATCCATCTCCGGGCAGGTCCGACCCAGGCGCATGAGCATCTGGACACGCCAGGCAATGATCATGAACAGCGCCAGGGCCAGTTCCAGCCGCTCGATACTCGACAGCTGCAGTGCTTCAACCTTGCAGCCGTTCTTAAGCACATCAAAGAAGATTTCCACTTCCCATCTGCAGCGGTACCAATCGATGAGTTCTGCACTTTCCTCCAGCGTCGTGGCACAACGATTGGTCAGCAGACGCCACTGGATCGGCTTGACGCCATCGGGTGCCCCTGTCTCCTGTGCGACTACAGCAGTGACCTCGATGGCTTGCCCATCCGGTCCCGGCAGCGTACAGCGCCGGGCCGACACCTGCTGCGCCACTTGGCGTGCCTTCTGTCCTTTACGCGCTGGCAGATAAAACCGTAGTTCGCCGAGTACATGCGTTTCGGCAAAGCCGTCCCACAGTTTTTCCTGCCGGCCAGCCAACTTGCGGTTATAGGCGGAGCGAATCAGCCAGTCCACCGGCGTGCCCAATGCACTGGCCTGGGCCATCCAGTCGAGGAAATCACTTTCCCGATCGGCTACGTACACCAGGCGCGTCTCTGGCAGCAAGTTGGCTTGCTCTGCCAGGCGGGCATATCCTTCCAGCCAGCGACAGCTTTCTTTGGCGCCTGCAGGCAGGCTGCGACTGGCCGTCTTTGATGCATCCCGCACCCACATCCAGGCGTCGAGCACGCCGAGTGGTTCACGCTCGGGGCTGACGGCATAGGTCGGATGCAGATACATGCCGCGTTGGGCAGCAAAGCTTAGCGTGCCCAAGCCCTCGGTCTGCTGGCCGTTAAAGTTCAGTTCGGTCGTATCCTGAATGCACAGCACCACCGGCCGACCTCGCATGCGCTGCTGCGTACAGCCGAAATGAGGTGCCAGAATATCTTCCCAGCCAATCTCTTCCTGTGCCAGAAACCGGTAGGCCGCCTGCGTCTCAGCCCAGCCGTTGCAGGCATGGGGAATGCTGGCCGTCGGCTTGTCAGCCAGCCGATCCAGCAGCGTCACGGAACGCTTGTTGAGCCGCGCATCGCCCAAATCGATCCCTGCCAGTTCTTGTGCTGCCCACTCCAGACTCATGGCGGCCTCCATCAAAAATCATGGGACCAGCCATCACGACTTTAGTTGTGTGAGTTGTGTGTAATGAGGTGCGTTAAACCCGACTTATTATCCAGATATCCAGATCAGATCATATAAATCAGTGCCACCGGAAAAAAGAAGGCTTGTTCAGCGTAGGGCGTGTCGTCAGTTGACAGCGGCAAATTTTATGCTTTTGTGAACGATCAGGCTGCATGGACATCTCTTTGTCAAGCTACAGGAGTTGCCAGTGAATGGGGCGACGTTATGCGCTGCGGGACGATCAATGGGACGTCATCAAGGGATTACTCCCTGGACGTGAAGAAACGGTGGGTGCCACAGTGCGAGATAACCGGCTTTTTGTCGAGGCAGTGCTGTATCGATATCGCGCGGGTAATCCCTGGCGAGATTTGCCGGAACGGTTTGGCGATTGGAAGAATGTGCATCGGCGGTTTAGCCGGTGGGCGCAAAGCGGTGTCCTGGAGGCGGTATTTGCCCATTTGGCCAGCGATGCGGACAACGAGTACGCCATGATTGACAGCACCATCGTTCGTGCGCATCAGCACAGTGCCGGCGCGGTTAAAAAAAAGACCAGGACCAGGCAATCGGACGAAGCAGAGGCGGGTTAAGCACCAAGATCCACGCCACCGTTGATGCATTGGGCAATCCGACGGGTTTCCATCTAACCGGTGGTCAGGCCTGTGATCTAGACGGGGCCGATGCGCTTCTTCCTGACATCAGTGCAAAAATCCTCCTGGCGGACAGAGGTTATGACGCCGACGTACGGGTACTTGAACCATTAGCCCGGGCCGGCAAGACCGCGGTCATACCGCCGAAACGCCATCGCACGAACCAGCGGTTCTATGACAAGCACCTGTATCAGGCACGACACCTCATTGAGAATTTCTTCGGCAAGCTCAAGCAATTCAGAGCCATTGCAACCCGCTATGACAAGACCGGTTGTAATTTTCTCGCCGCCATCCATCTCGCAGCAGCCACAATTTGGCTAACCTGAAAACATGCAATTGACGACACGCCCTAGCCCTAAGGAAAAAATTCGACAGAATCGTCATTTTTCTAGGCGCACAGATGTTTCATTCTGGCCCTGTTATCGGGGATCACTAACGGTGTGATCAAGAGCACCGTGTTCGGCGTGGCGGTGACCTTCATCGCGTTGTACCATGGCTATGAAACCAGGCCGACGCTGGGAGGCGCGGCCCGCGCCACCACCCACATTGTCGTTATCAGCTCCCTGACGGTGCTCGCGCTCGACTTCCTGCTCACGGCATTGATGTTCAATAAATAACAGTTATTAAAGCTAGAAATCCTCATGCAACGCAAATCACTGGATATATGGGTAGGCCTGTTCATCGTGCGGGCGCGGCGGCGCTGCTGTTTCAGACCCTGAAGGCAGGCAACATGAGCACGCTTTCCTTTGGCAAGACCTATGATGTCACGGGCTGCTTCGACAATATCGGCGGCTTGAAGCCCGGGCGCGCCGGCGTCGTGGTCGGGCGGGTCGACGATATCGGCCTCGACAGCAAGGCATTTCAGGCAGAAGTCCGGCTCAAGATGCAGACCGGCTATGCCTTTCCCAAGGACAGCTCGGCCAAGATCCTGACCTCGGGCCTGCTGGGCGAGCAATACATCGGCCTGGAGCCGGGCGGCGACACCAACAACCTGGCCGCCGGCGACCGGATTACCATGACGCAATCCGCGATCGTGCTGGAAAACCTGATCAGTCAATTTTTATTCAGCAAGGCCGCTGAAGGAAAAGAGGAAAAAAAACGATGAGATCCCCATCCCTTTTGCTGCCCACGCTGGGCCTGGCCGTCGTGCTGTGTGGCTGCGCCACCACCGCTGGCAAGGGCAACGCCGGCAGCACCGACGGCGCCGGCAGTGCCGGCAGAGCCGGGAGCGCCGCCGGTGCCGACATTGCCGATAGGGCCGCCTCCCGCAACCCGGTCGATCCGTACGAGCGCTTCAATCGCACCATGTTCAACTTCAACAACAAGGTGGACCAGTACGCGTTGAAGCCCGCCGCCACCGTCTACAAGCGCGTGCTGCCATCCTTCGTGCAGACCGGCGTCTACAACTTCTTCGGCAACCTCGGCGACGTCTGGACTGCGGTCAATAACCTGCTGCAGGGCAGGGTGGCCGACGGCGTGTCCGACGTCATGCGCTTTGCCGTCAACACCACCTTCGGCCTCGGCGGCCTGCTCGACATTGGCAGCGAGGCCGGGATGCAAAAGCACCGGCAGGACTTCGGCGCGACGCTGGGCGTCTGGGGCGTGCAGTCCGGCCCGTACGTGGTGCTGCCGCTGCTCGGTTCCTCGACCGTGCGCGATTCGGCCGCGCTGCCGGTCGATTTCGCCGGCGACCCCTGGACTTATGTGAATCCGGACCCGACGCGCTACATCGGCACCGCGGTGCGGGTGATCGACATGCGGGCCGGCGTGCTGGACGCGTCCAACCTGATCGAGGATGCCGCGCTGGACCGTTACGAGTTCATCCGTGACGCCTACCTGCAGCGCCGCGCCGGCAAGATCAGCAGCAACCGCGAGCGTGACGCCGACTCCAAGTACCGAGCGCTGCCCGACGATGACGATGTGGAGTCGAAATCCGACAACAGTTCGTCATTGAACGGCGGCTCGGCGGCACCATCTACGAAACCGGCGGGCAACAAGGATGCCCAAGCGGAAAAGGCGCCGGCCGCACCGGCCGCGTCCGGCAACCAGCCAGCATTCATACCCGCGCCATCTGGCGCACCCGCCAAATAAGCGCAGCAGCCGGCATTTGCCGGCGCCGCAGTCAACATCAGGAATCGACATCATGTTCAAGAAGCTCATCGCAGCAATCATTACCGTCGGCGTGTTCGGCTTCGCCGGCGCCGCCCATGCCCAGGAAGCGGCTGACGCTTTCGTCAAGCGCATCAGCCAGGAAGTGCTGGAAACGGCCAAGACCGACAAGGACATCCAGAGCGGCAACCAGCAGAAAATCCTGGAAGTGGTGCAGGCCAAGATTCTGCCCAACGTCGACTTCCAGCGCATGACCTCGCTGGCCGCCGGTCGTTACTGGCGTGAAGCCACGCCCAAGCAGCAGAAGCGCCTGACCGAAGAATTCCGCGACCTGCTGGTCTACACCTATGCCGGCGCGATCGCCCAGATCCGCGACCAGCAGCTGGAGTTCCGGCCGATGCGCAACGACCCGGCCGACACCGACGTCGAAGTGCGTTCGCAAGTCGTGCAGCAGCGCGGCGAGCCGATCCAGCTGAACTACCGGCTCTCCAAGTCCGGCAACAGCTGGAAGATCTATGACCTCAACGTGCTGGGCGCCTGGCTGGTGGAAACCTACAAGGGCAACTTCGCCAGCGAGATCAGCAAGGGCGGCGTGGACGGCCTGATCAAGACCCTGGCTGAGCGCAACAAGCGCCTGGCTGCCCGCGGCTTTAAGACCGGCAAGCCGTCCTGAATCCGATGGTCCTTGTCCGCCGAATCGCTGACGTTCGCCAATGCCAGGCTGGTGCTGACTGAGGTGTCCTGTCATAGATGGTCGCCCCAGTTTGCCAAGCCTTCAATCGATGATAGTAGGAAGGTAAGATTGCGGCCATAGATCCGGACTTTAGTTGAGGCTGTTGCCTCTGTCGGTCTTGGGCGTTCGCTATATTTCAGATGGTATGGACGTCTCCCCCGAAAGGGGCCGATGCGTAGACGAGGGGAACCTCGCAGCAACGGCATCATTGTGCCAAAGTGGAGATTCGTCATTACCACCTGAGCTGGAGGCTCCATCATGAAGCGTACCGCAGAACTGCCGGT
>NZ_FXUL01000041.1 GCF_900182955.1 Noviherbaspirillum suwonense
TATTGCCTCTTTGGAACGGTTTCTTCGCTCATCTCGACCTCCATGTACATAGAAATTAATCGATTTCTGCTGTACGTGGAACCGGGGCAAGGTCAAACTGATGTCCGGAAGGGCGTCCAGAGGAAGCTTTTGGTAGTTATAGATTCCCAACGCGGCCAGCATGGCGACGAGAAGCATGACGAGCCATCGCTGCTCGATGGCGAACTTTATGATGCGGTCAAACATGATGAGTATCCTTTCGCATCAGTCTTCGTGTTCTGCGCTGGCTTTGCCCAGGTCAGATTTGAGGATGAAACTGTTCGTACTGGCATAGGAAGCGCCTGCCTGGATCCCCTTGGTCACCTCGACCACCCTGCCATCGCTCCGGCCCAAGGAAACCTCTTGGGCGACAAAGCCACCCGGCACGCTGAGAAAGATCGTCGGCTTGTTCTCGATGGTCTGGACCGCCTCTGCAGCAACAGCGACCGGTGCTTCAGTCTGGCCAGAGACGACTTCAACATTGACAAATAGGCCCGGGCGCCAGGCCATGTTCGGGTTAGCCAGGGAGACGCGGGCCTTGGCGGTGCGGGTTTGCTCGCCTATGAGCGAACCGACGTAGGCAACGGTTCCTGTTGCCTTTGCATCAAAGGCTGTTGCGTTGACCGTAACTTTTTCACCCACCCGTATCGCGTTCAGGTCTTTCGCTGCGACAGAAACTTCGGCCCAGACGGTCGACAGGTCCGAGATTGTGAAGATGCTTGCGTCTTCCTTGACCGCCTCACCCAAGGAGATGTGCTTCTCCATGACCAGGCCGTCAAATGGAGCGCGCACCTCATAGCTGTTGAGGCCGCCCGCACTTGTGGCACTCGCGCCTAGGGCGTCGAGCTTCTGCCGGGCGTTTTGCACGGCAATTTCGGCTTCCTGCATCGCCTGGCGTGCTTGCAGATAGTCTTGCTCAGCCGAGATTTTGTCTTGCCAGAGCTTCTTCTCGCGCTCGTAGGTTGTCCGCGCAAGGGACAGGCGCTTCTGAGCAGTCAGCAACTCGCTGCGCTGCTCGGACAAGCCGGTGCTGGCAATGACAGCTAGTACCTGGCCCTTTCTGACGTTCTCGCCCAGATTGACTCGCACGCTCTCGACGACGCCGCCAAGCCGTGGCACGACGTGAGCGGTCCGGTCTTCGTTGTAACGGATTTCGCCGGGAAGCATGACCACGGTGCTGATTTTGGCTGGACCGGCACTACCGACTAAGATGCCGGCCGCTTTCATCTGGGCTTCATCGAGGACAACCTTGCTACGCTTTTCGCCGCCATGTTCGTTAGCCTTGGCCACTTTGTGGCCAGCGTTAGCTTGCTTCTCGGTGTGGCCCTGCTTTTCCGAATGGCCCTGTTCCTTCCCTTTGGCTACCGGCGCACTACCTTTTGTCAAAATCAGTACGCCAAGGAGAGCGCCAATCACGATGATGGCGGCGATGGACAAAAACTGCTTTTTTGTTAAGTTGGTTTTCATGGTGATGTCTAATGGCTGGTGGCGGCCATCGGCTCGCCGAGAATGCGGTCGATTTCGGCGCCGGCGCGGTGCGCTTCCGAAAGAGCGCGCAGGTATTGGGTTTTGGCCTGCAACAGGGTGCGTTGGGCGTCCAGCACGTCGAGGAAGCCAAACTTGCCGTACTCGAAGCCGGTCGTTGCGGCTTCATAGGCGCTTTGTGCCCCCGGCAGGATGTCTTGCTGAAGTGACTGGACTTCCTGGCGGGAAGTGCTCAGCTTTTCAATTGCTAGAGCAAGCTCGCTGCCTAGACGGATCTCAATCCCGGCCAGTTCGTCGCGGGCCTTGTCAGTGCGTCGCAGCGCCTCAAGAACATTGCCGCGGTTCGTGTCGAAGATGGGCAGCGGGACAGAGACCCCAACAATGGCCTGGTTGCGTCCCAGTTCTTCATTGCGGTTCACGCCCAAACTGACTGTCACGTCCGGCGTGCGGCGGCTGCGTTCGAGCCGTGCCAGCGCCTGCCGCCGGTCGACCTCAAAGCGGGCGCGAGCCAAGGCTGGCGAACTGACCAAGCCTGCTGACAAAGCGGCTGGATCGGGCAGTGCCGGCAAAGACTGAATCTCACCCTCAGCGCGCTCAAAACGCGGCGTCAAGCTGCCCCACATCGCGCTCAACCTCTTCCTGGCAGAGGTCAGGTCACTTCTCGCCTGCAGCAGCTCGAGCCGCACGCCTGTTTCCGCGACGCGTGCCCGCGTTTCCTCAACCGGGGATACCTTGCCGGCGATAACCCGCTTAGAAGCGACTGTCGAGGCGCGCTGAGCCAAGTCAGCCGACTCTTGCGCCAGGCGCACGCGTTCCTGCGCAGTCATCAGGTCGAAGAACGATGAAATGACAGCGGCCCGGACCTCGGCCTGCTTGGCACCGAGTTCGGCACCCGCAGCGTCACGGCCGCGCTCGGCTGCCTGGATACGCGCAGCGCGTTTGCCGCCTAGCTCGAATGGTTGGCTAAGCTGCACGGTCGTTTCGCGCGTATCGCGCCGGGTGTCCTGCATCTGCACGCCGAGCGAAGGGTTCGGCGATGCGCCGGCTTGCACAACGGACGCCTCGACAGCGGCCAGTTCATACCGCGCAGCCGACACTTCCGCATTGGCGCTCAGCGCCAATGCCAATGCAGACTGCAAAGTGAGTGGCCCGGATGGCTCCGGAGCTTTGGCCGGGCGGTAAGGTGACGCTTGAGCCATGTCTCCGGTGCGTGGCAAATCCAGCGTTTGCGCGGCAGCCGGAAGAAAAATGGATGCCACCAACGTCAGTGGCAATAACAACTTGTACATCGAATTCTCCAAGTAAACAGGATGGAATTCGACGAGACGTCACCTCAGTACTGCAGATTGAATGAATGTGGCAGAGCGTCTCGCCGCGTTAAGCGACGAGCGTGCGATCGGGCCGCTTCGGACCCTCGGGAAAGTAGGAGGAAAACAAGATGAATTGAAGCACTGGCGGCGCGAGAGCCTGCGGCACGGTCAGCTCAGGTGTGACAGATGTGGGCGTTACCTGGCACGACAGGTGGCAATAGCCACAGTCATCATCGAGCGTTGCCAGCTTGTTCTTTTCACTGGACTTCTCCGCTTGTGCCACATGCTGGTGACTGTGGTGGCCAAAATGTGAGGTATGTGTCTTCTCATGCTGGCAATACACGGCCACCGCTGCCCAGGAATACTGGAACGGCAGAGCGAAAAGCAGGAAGATGAGAAGCAGTTTTTTCACGATACGAATCATAGCACCCGTGGTTATTCGGCTTTCCGGCAGACCTTCATCTCTCATCAACGATATGCGCGATTTCAACGGCAATAGGCAGCCGTTTGAACATGCCGATATCCGTGCCACCCGTACTGCCAACCGGAACCACGCCGACGGTGGAAGCCAGCGCGCCCAGAACAATGCGGACAGCCTGACCGAAGACCTCCACTGCGGAGCGCGGGCGCAAGCCAATTTCCAGCATCAGCCAGTGCGTGCGAATATGGGGTATAACATGGCGTTGGCCAAGGACGTGGGCGGTTTCGAGGTGCTTGAACGCGTGGTCTTGCCGGTCGGCCCGGTAGAGACGTTTGGCTTCAGCCATCTCGCGTTCAAAGGCATCCTTGAGTGCAGGAGTCACGGCTTACCTCCACTTCAGTTCGACGGTCACGCGTTGGCGCGAGGCGACTGGGAGAAGTTGCATCTCGCTTCGGGCGTGAGCAATCACCGAGCGTGCAGCTGTCAGCCCAAGGGCGCCCATCACAGCCGCCACGACGTTATCGGGCCAACCGGTTCCAGTGCCGAAGACGCGCTGAAAGTCCCGCTGCGTTCCCAATCATGTCATTGCGAATGCATAGTCATACCGCCCGCATGTTCGAATTGCCGTTCCGATAAGCAAAAATTAGCATGGCTACTACTTAACAAGTCCATATTTGAGTATGCTCGCTGTTGCGGCATGCGCCGGACAAGGGCTCCTGGAACGTAGCCTTTCTTGGTCTCATTCATATTACCTTTAAAGCGGTGGCTCTTAGTTTGTTTCTACAAGTTCAAGTGCGTGTACCAGGTTTTTGGTAACAGGAGGCGTGAACGAATTTATTAGCCGGCACCTATTCGGCTTCCGTGTGTAATTTCAGCCATTATTTGTACGATAAATACTTTTATCATAGCAAAACTGCATGCTTCGAAAGCGTTGGTCATTACCCGTCAACGGTCTTAACAAATAGAGCAAATAGAGCAAATGGGAGGACTTTAACGGCTGATGAACGCTGATAATTGGGTGCACATTGGCTTAAAACAAGTAAGAAGAACACTATGCGACCTGGTCGTTATCACTTGGACTGCGTACGAGCACCCGGCCGACATAAAGCGGACGCTGCAACAGGATTGGGTTTGATCACATTAGCTTCGACAGCCAGGTCGTTCAAGATCCCGCAGTCTTTCGCCGTTTGGGATGCACTGCAGAGTCGGCGCAAACTCTTTAATTGCTTTTTCAACGCCTCCAGACTAGCGATGCGCTCAGCGACATGGTTAATATGGTCGTCAAGCAACACGTTGACTTCACCACAATTCTCTTCGGGCGCGTCCCGAAATCGGAGCAAGGTCCGGATGTCGTTGAGCGCCATGTCTAACGACCGGCAGCGACGGATAAGCGATAACCGGTCGATATGCTCATCGCCGTACAGGCGGTAATTGGCTTCGGTACGGGATGGTTCGGGTAGCAAGCCTTCTCGTTCATAGTAACGAATCGTCTCTACCTGGCAATCGGTAAGTTTCGCCAATTCACCGATCTTAATTTTTCCTTGAAGCACAGTCCTCTCCTTTTGTTCGCTAACTATATAGTAACTGTAGACTTTAAGGGGCGAAAGGCTGGAAAAGACGTTTTCCCCGATTTGCCATCTACAACTGCTTGACTCTGTAGTGGCTTCATGGTTTCTAATCATTGTAATGTCAGTTTTTTTAGGGATTAGCATGAATAACCCGATATCCAATACATCAGCCAACGGATGCAGTGACAACTGCAGCACGCTCGTGACTGAACCAGTCGCGAGCGCCGTCGCTAACAAACAGACGCTATTGTTCATCGAGAATCTGGATTGCGCGTCTGAAGAAAAGCTCATTTCCACCAGCCTGCAACAAATGCCAGGGATCGCGGCGTTTGAATTCGATCTAAGTCGGCGCACGCTCCGGGTCACCCATGCGCTTGACTCGACAGCGCCGATGATGGCGGCGTTGTCCGCTATCGGGATGCATTCACGGGAACTGGAGAGCGAAGTAGGCGATTCCCGAACTTCGCTTCTCATTCCAAACATGGATTGCCCCAAGGAAGAGGGACTAATCCGCAGTCGTCTGCAGGGAATGGCGGGGATAGAAGAAATGCAGTTCGATTTAACGCGACGCACACTGACGCTAACACATACCCCAGAAGCGCTAGAAGCGGCAAAGCATGCACTGGATGAAATCGGCTTCGCACCTAAACCCACTACATCAGTGGTGACGGCAGGCGAAACCTGCCAATCCGTACCAATAGCAAGGGCGTCGAGTGGCTGTCCGCCCCAAGCCCCTTCCGCCTCATGCGGATGCGACACTACAATGCCGCTCCTGGCACCGGAGGGATCCGCTGCCGCAGCCAAGCAGACGGTATTCCGCATAGAAAACATGGATTGTCCGACCGAAGAGGCATTGATTCGTAATAGCTTAAAAAAGATACAGGGTGTCGTGGCATTGGATTTCAATCTGGTGCAACGCACGCTCAAGGTGTCCCATGAACTTCCTTCTACCGTGCCATTGGTGAAGGTGCTAGCCGCGGTCGGCATGAAGGCACAGGAAATGCCGGCGAAAGGAAGCGCGCTGCGTACCACGCTGCTCATTTCCAAGATGGATTGCCCAACCGAGGAAACGCTGATCCGCAAGAGGCTACAAGGAATGCCGGGTGTAGACGATTTGCAGTTCAACCTCATGCAGCGGACTTTGACGCTGACACATGCGCCGTATGCGCTCGATGCGGCGAAAGAAGCATTAAAGCAGATCGGATTGGAGCCGGAAACGAAGGAACTGCTGGCAGTAGGTGAGGATGGCGCGCAGTCCAAGCCGGTATCAACCACATCCTGGCTACCGATGGCCGTGTCCGGTGTTACGGCAGTCACGGCGGAGGTTGTGCATTGGGCTAGCGGGGGCAATAACTGGATTGTGATTGCGCTGGCGCTGGCAGCGATCCTGTCGGGCGGATTGGATACGTACAAGAAAGGCTGGATCGCTGTCCGTAACCGCAATCTTAACATGAACGCCCTGATGTCGATCGCGGTCACTGGCGCCATGGCGATCGGGCAGTGGCCGGAAGCGGCAATGGTGATGTTCCTGTTTGCGCTGGCAGAAGTAATCGAGCAGAAATCGCTTGACCGTGCCCGCAACGCCATTCGAGGACTGATGGACATGGCGCCGGAAACTGCGACGGTGCGGCAGGGCGACGGATCTTGGGTGGAAATGGGGGCGAAGGCAATTCCCCTTGGTGCAATGATTCGAGTTCGCCCGGGTCAGCGTATTGCGTTGGACGGCAAGTTGGTCAACGGCCAGTCGACGATCGATCAAGCGCCAATTACCGGCGAAAGCGTTCCGGTTGAGAAAAGTGTTGGCGATCCTGTGTTCGCTGGCACAATCAATGGGGCAGGTTCCTTTGAATTCGAAGTCACCGCACGATCCGACAGCACGACTCTGGCACGCATCATCCATGCAGTAGAAGAGGCACAGGGAAGCCGCGCACCCACGCAGCGCTTTGTCGACCAGTTCGCCAAGATTTATACACCTGCAGTATTTGTGTGTGCCGTATTGGTGGCGGCGGTGCCGCCGCTGGCGTTTGGCCAGCCGTGGTATGACTGGATTTACAAGGCGCTGGTTCTGCTGGTGGTCGCCTGCCCATGCGCTTTGGTGATCTCGACGCCAGTGACCATCGTCAGCGGCCTAGCCGCAGCGGCACGCAAGGGCATCCTAATCAAGGGCGGTGTGTACCTGGAGCAGGGACGCAAGCTTACCTGGCTCGCGTTGGATAAAACCGGAACGCTAACGGTCGGCAAACCGAGCGTCACCGAATATCTTCCTTTGGGAGCCGACCACGCCGCTATTCTGTCAGTTGCAGCGAGCTTGGCGGGGCGCTCTGACCATCCGGTGTCGCATGCTATCTCAGTCTATGGCGATGCCGAGTCTGCCGCACACAGTGATGTTGACAACTTCCGTGCCTTGTTGGGGCGCGGTGTCGAAGGAACCATCGGCGGTCAACCTTATTGGCTAGGCAACCAACGGTTGGCTGGGGAGCGCGGACAGGTAACACCTGAGCTTGAAGGCAAGCTGCAAACGTTAGAACGCCAAGGACGCACAGCCGTCATGCTTGGATCATCTGATCAGGTCCTTGCTATCTTTGGCGTCGCTGATACGGTACGCCAAACAAGCAAGCAGGCGATCGCGGAACTGCATGAACTCGGCATCAAAACCATGATGCTGACCGGCGACAACGTGCATACTGCCAAGGCGATTGCAAGCGAAGTCGGCATTGACGACGCGCGCGGCAACCAGCTGCCGGAAGAAAAGTTGCGGGCCATCGAACAGCTTTCAGCAGACGGTGCAACCATCGGAATGGTAGGCGATGGCATCAATGATGCGCCAGCCCTGGCGAAAGCCGACATTGGATTTGCAATGGGCGCTGCAGGCACCGATACGGCCATTGAGACAGCCGACGTCGCGCTCATGGATGATGATTTACGTAAGGTCCCTGCGTTTGTTCGGCTTTCACGCAGCACCTCTGCGATTCTCACCCAGAACATCGTACTGGCACTTGGGATCAAAGTGGTGTTCCTGGTACTGACCTTTACTGGCCAAGCGACCATGTGGATGGCTGTGTTTGCTGACATGGGAGCCAGTTTACTGGTTGTGTTCAATGGTTTGCGTCTGCTTCGAAAATGACTGTCAAAGAGGTCCTTTACGATTGGGGCGGTCTTAACCTGTCACTGTTCCAGGCAATCAACCACAGCGTCGGGAAGCTCTTGACGCCGTTGGCTTATGCTGGAAGCACCGCCGGCAGCTATTGGGGCATGCCACTGCTACTCTGCGTGCTCGTGCTCTTGGCGCACAATCGCGCTCAGCGCGGTGACTTTCTCGTTGCCGCCAAGTTGCGCCTGCAAGGCCGGCGCTTGATCGTCGGCTTTCTGTCCGCATGGCTAAGCGCGGGGATATTGAAAGTGACGTTTGGTTTTCCACGGCCTTTGAAAGTGTTAGGCAGCGAGGTGCGGCTGATCAGTACTCCACACGATGTCTATAGCTTGCCAAGTGGTCACGTAGTCTATACGACGCTTGTCGCGGTCGTGCTTTGGCCACTAGTAAAGCCAAGGATTCGTCCGCTCCTTCTGACTTTCGTCGTGTGGGTGGGATGGTCCCGGATTGCGGCAGGCGCCCATTTTCCCGCCGACGTGGTGGCTGGCGGCTTGATCGGCATTCTTTCCGGAATGATTGCCCGGCAGGGTGTCCGGCCGTCAGCGATAGGCCGCAATGTAACGTCGATACGCTCTGCATTTGACGGCATAATAGATCAAGCGAAGAAGGCTTATGCAGCCGGCGAATGGGTCCAAATGCGTATCCTGCTTCAGGATGCCCATGTGCTTGGACAGTGCCTGTTCTGGCCGCATTTACTGAGCCATTGGTGGATGCTGCGACTCGCATACAGATGCCGGGCTTGGCGAGCAATCCGCGGCCAAATTTTGCGGCTTGCATTGGTCCCGATTGGACACCTTATGGGGAGGCTGCCTTTAGGCAATACTGGGGATGCGAATGTAAGCGCGTTCCGACCGATGCCGATACCAATCGGACTGAAAGAGATTTTAGAAAAACAATATGATCGATAACCTAATCCAGTCCGGCCAACCCTTTCGGTCCCGTGCTCAACCCCGACGTTGGTGGTTGCTCGCCGTGGCGGTGCTCGGGCTTGATGTTTCTTCCAAGGCTGCCATATCAACGCTGATGCCGTATGGAGAATCCATACCCCTGACTGGTTTTTTCAACCTAGTGCACGTATGGAATACCGGCGCCGCTTTCAGCTTTCTAGCCAACGCCGGGGGTTGGCAGCGTTATTTCTTCATTGCGCTCGCATTCGGCGTTTCCATTTGGCTGACCCTCGAACTGCGCAAGCCCCGACCGGCCTTGGAGGTAGTGGCCTACAGTCTGATCCTGGGCGGCGCGCTCGGGAACGCGGTCGATCGCTTACTGCGTGGCCATGTCGTCGACCATCTCGATTTTCACTTAGGCGGCTTGCATTGGCCGGCATTCAACGTTGCAGATATCGGAATCGTTTGCGGTGCCCTGCTAATGGTACTCACTAGTAGACGTGGGCATTGCTAGGAAGACAAAGGTATAGGTTGAAATTCTGCAGTAAAATAACAACGATGAAACGCCTTATCCTTGTTTTCTTGTTGGCAATATTGCCTGTCCAGCTGTCATGGGGTGCGATTACTGCTTTCGGTCAAGAGGAAACAAGCGAGACCATACAAGGTGATTGGCAGCCAGAGGCTAAGGGGGCTGACTCCGATCAGTCTCTACCGAAAAAGGATAGCAGCAAAATCTGCAGCGCTTCCTGCACTTGCCATTTGGCAGCGGCGGTCCTTTGCTTTCCGGTGATGCCGTCATTGGTGCAAATGCGAGAGACACCTACGCAGTTAGAGGCTTCTTTTTATCGCTCTCCTATCCCAGATGGCCCTTTGCGGCCAAATTGGCGGGCGCCCGGCTAAGTCGGCGGGAGCAGCCTTTTTATTTTTACGCGCGTAAGCGCGTTTCGTCTCTCGCCAAACATTCTTGATGTTTGTCTGGAGAGCCCAATGCATGTTGTTATCTTGCCGTCGCTGTTGGTGGCATTGTTTGTTATTCCTGTTGTTTCTCACGCTGATCAAATTGGCAGCGGTTATCCCATCAATGCGAACGTCGTCTCAGGGACGGAAAGTGTCGTTTCTTCGCCGCCGCTGACACTGGCCCAGGCATGGCAATGGGCAGAAACTGCAAACGTCGATTTGCAGCGGGCTCAGGCGCAACGTGCCGCTGTGGAGGGCGAGGCCACTGACGCCAGCGGCTTGCTGTGGAATAATCCCAGGCTGTTCGGTGAGCGTGTGCAGCGCGCTGTGCCGCAAGAAGGACAGCCTTCGTCACGGCAACGCGAAGGCAACGCTGGAATCGAACAGACTTTTGAGATTGCAGGCCAGCAGGGATACCGCCGACAAGCAACCCGCCAACAACTGACCGCGCTCGACGCATCGATTGAGGACACCCGGCTCGAAGTAAGAAGAGAAGTTGAGCGACGCTTTGTGCAAGTGCTGTCGTTGCAGGAACGCATTGCGACCGAGCGACAAGCAACCAAGCTGATTGAAGATACTGCCGCATCCGTCAAAAAACGTGTCGCGGCAGGTGAAGATAGTCGGCTCGATGGCAACTTGGCCAGTGTGGAAGCGGTACGGGCCCGTAACCAGATCGGCGTGCTGGAAGAACAGCTTCTCCAGGCGCGGGCGGAACTGAGCGCCGCACTGCAACTGCCTTCGAACGCGCTTCCAGCCGTTATAGGAAGCTTAATTACTCCAGCGCCAACTTATACGCTCGAGATGCTGCTTCAACGCGCCGCTGAGCGGCCAGCATTGCGCGGACTTAACGCCCGCGAACAAGCAGCGCAGAGCCGTCTCTCTCTGGAGCGTGCCGCCCGCTATCCTGATCTGACGGTGGGTATTGCGTCCGGCAGGGAAGGCCCAACGGCAGCACGTGAACGCCTTACTACACTCACCGTCTCGTTACCGTTACCGCTTTTTCGACAAAATGCCGCAGGCATTGGCCGTGCAGCGACTGAGCTGAGCCAAACGCAGGTTGAACGGCAAGCGGCGATGCGCAATGGGGACGCAACGGTCAGTGCACTCTGGCAGAAGCTGCAGAGCCTGAATGCCCGTGTCGATGCATTGCAGCAAACGGCGCTTCCCGCGCTAGAAGAAAACCAGAAGCTGTCCATCAAGTCCCTACAAGCCGGCGAAATTGGCCTATTTCAGCTTTTGGTCGTGAATCGTCAGGTACTGGACGGTCGGCGCGACTTGATCGAGGCGCAAACCGAACTGCGCCTGACGCGAATCGCCTTATACCAGGCGGCCGGCTGGTTTGATCCTGAGGAGGCGCGATGACATTGCTGCCTGCTCTAACTTTTTTGCCTCTTTTGCCACTTTTATCACAATGACCACCATGACCTACTTTCAATTACGTCGTATCGGCATGCTGGTGCTACTCATGTCCATGCTCGCCGGTTGCGGCAAAAACGAATCATCCAATAATGCCGAGTCAAAAGGGGATCCTTCGAAGGAACAGACGGAGCAATCAACGCATAGCGCGAAGGAACCTGCCAAGGGTGAATCGTCCGCTCCAGAGCGAGAAGGCAAAAAAAATGAGCAAGGATTAACGCTGACTGAAAAAGAAATGGCGGCTGCCGGCATTAAGGTCGCTGAAATGGAGGAACAGCAAGTCAATGAACAGATCGTGGTCACAGCGACAATTCAGGCGAACCAGAATAAATTTGCCCAAGTTGCGCCTCGCGTGGCAGGCAGAGTTACGAAGGTGATGGTCAACCAGGGTGAAAAGGTTAAACAGGGCCAGGCCTTGGCGCTGATTGACAGTATTGAAGTGGGCGAAGCGCAGTCGGCTTACGCCCAGGCGGCAACCGAACAAGCGCTGGCAAAGACGAGCATGGAGCGTGCAGAAAAATTGTACGCCGACCAGATCATTGCGCAAAAAGAGTATCTGCGTGTGCGCGCCGATTTTGAAAAGGCAAAGGCAGTATTGCGCGCGGCCAGTGAAAAGCGGCAGGCGCTGGGCGTTGCCGGTCAAGGAACGGGCCGAGACGGGGTATCCGTATTTGCGGTTTCCGCGCCATTTTCCGGAATGATCATTGATAAAAAGGCAGTGCTCGGTGAGTTGGCCCAGCCCGATAAGGCTTTGTTCAGCATTGCAGACTTGTCCACTGTCTGGATTGAAACCAATCTCTATGAAAAGGATATCGGCAAGGTCAAGCTCGGTGCACCAGCGGTCATTACCGTCGCCGCTTATCCCGGAGAAAATTTCAATGGCAAGGTGACCTATGTCAGCAGTGTTATGGATAAGGAATCCCGCACCATTCGCGCACGGGTCGAAGTTCCTAATACGGATGGCAGATTAAAGCTCGACATGTTTGCCGATGCTGCCATCGCGACCGCCGGCGCCACCAAGGCCATGCTGCTGCCCGATGCCGCAGTCGTCCTCGTGCAAGGTCAGCCTACGGTATTTGTACAGGAAGCAGGCGGATTCGAAGCGCGTGCAGTTGACTTGGGGGACAAGTTGCGCAATCGCGTTGTACTCAAATCAGGCGTTCAGCCGGGCGAGAACGTTGTGACGAGCGGTGCTTATGCGCTGAAGGCCAAGATGCTCAAGTCGCAAATCAGCGCCGAATAAGGAAAGCCATCGTGCTCGATAAAATTGTTGATGTCTCGCTCCGCTACAAAGTGCTGGTGCTGGTCGCTTTTCTGATTGTTATTCTTCTAGGGATCAAAACATGGCGCGAATTGCCGGTAGATGCGTTTCCCGATGTGACACCAGTGCAGGTCAACATCTATACGGAGTCGCCAGGCTTGGCGGCGGAGGATGTGGAAAAGCTATTGACGGCCCCAATTGAAACATCCATGGCTGGACTGGCCGGCGTGGAAGCGATTCGCTCCGTGTCCTTGTTTGGGCTTTCGTACGTTAGCGTCAATTTCAAAGATGATGTTGATGTCTATTTCGCGCGGCGCCTGGTCAGTGAAAAACTGTTGGAAGCAAAGCAGCGCATTCCAGAGGGTTATGGCGAACCAGCCTTAGGTGCAAACAGTTCTGGCCTCGGGCAAGTCTTTTGGTACACCATCGAGACCGCTGATAAAAACATGTCGACCATGGATTTGCGCACGTTGCAAGACTGGAACGTGCGGTTAAAGCTGCGCACCGCTGCGGGCGTTGATGATGTGACGTCGTGGGGAGGCGACGAAAAACAGTACCAGGTATTAATCAACCCGAACCAGCTCATCAAGTACGGCTTGAGCCTGAAGTCCGTGATGGAGACGCTGACCGAAAACAATCGCCAGGTCGGCGGCCAATATCTGAATATCGGGCAGGAACAATACCTGGTGCGCGGCCTTGGATTGGTCGGCAGTGTCAAGGATATCGGCAATGTCGTGCTGGCCACACGCGACGGCACCCCGGTGTACGTAAGGGATGTCGCCGAAGTCAAGGAAGCGCCATCGTTGCGTACCGGCGCTGTCACCAAAGATGGCAAGGAAGTCGTGCTTGGCCTGGCGCTCCAGCGTATTGGCGAAAACGCCAAAGGTGTTGTTGATGCGGTCAAGGAAAAAATCAAGGTTGCACAAAAGACGTTGCCGCAGGGGGTGACGCTCAATCCCGTCTATGACCGCACCGATTTGGTCGATAAGGCGATCAAAACAGCCGAGAGCGCGTTGGTAGAAGGCTCAGTATTGGTCGCTATCATCCTGTTCCTGTTTCTTGGGGAAGTCCGATCTGCTTTGGTGGTAATCGTCGCGCTACCGCTGGCAATGCTAATCAGCTTTATCCTGATGAAACAGTGGGGACTATCGGCAAACCTGATGTCGCTGGCAGGGCTTGCCATCGGCATCGGCATGATGGTCGATGGCGCCGTGGTCATGGTCGAAAATAGCTTCCGTTTGCTGTCGCACCACGCAGGCCGAAAGGATGTCAACAAGACGCATGTCATCCTCGAAGCGGCGCGCGAAGTGATGAACCCGGTGGCATTTGCAATCCTGATCATCATTGTAGTGTTCCTGCCCCTGTTTTCGCTGACCGGCCTGGAAGGCAAGATGTTCAAGCCAATGGCACTGACCATCACCTTTGCCATGGTCGGCTCGCTCATTCTGACGCTGACGCTAGTGCCAGTGCTGGCGTCGCTGATTCTAAAACCGAAGGTGGAAAAGGATACGTTCATCGTCCGTTGGGCCAAGAAGCTGTATCTACCTTTGCTGGATCGGGCACTCGATAGCAAGAAAGTAGTTATTGCAGGTGCAGTCATTGCATTGCTGGCATCGTTTGCGCTGATTCCCTTTCTTGGCAAGGAATTTATGCCCCAATTACAGGAAGGCGCCATCATGTTTCGGGTCACCAGCATTCCTTCGACTTCTCTGGACGAATCCATCCGAATTTCGCAGCAGATTGAAACTGCGCTGAAGGAGTTCCCGCAAACGACATCGTCGATTGCCATGATCGGCCGGGCTGAAAAAGGGGACACGGCGGACGTCAACTATATGGAGATACTAGTCAACCTGAAGCCTCATGAGGCATGGCCTAAAAAGATCAGTGTGCCGAAACTAGCAAAGGAAATGCAGGAGAAGCTTGAAACGGTCGTGCCAACAGCCGTGATCGGTGCCACTCAACCAATTCAAATGCGTATCGAAGAGCTCATTTCCGGTGTGCGGGCCACCTTGGCGCTGAAAGTATATGGCGAAGATCTGAACGGACTCGACAAGCTGTCGGCGCAGCTTAAGGAAGTGTTGGAGAAAGTGCCCGGCGTCGCGGATTTATCACTGGAGGCCAATAAAGGCAAGCCGCAACTTGTTATCCAGGTCAACCGGGACGCTGCCGCTCGCTATGGCCTCAATGCGAGTGAAATCCTGGAGGTAGTGCAGGCCGGTATCGGGGGCAAAGCGGTTTCCACAGTCATTGATGGCACCAAGCGCTTTGATATCCAGGTCTGGCTTGCGCCGCAGTTCCGCGACAGTGTGCAAGCCATCAGCAATATCCCGATTCGCACGCATAGCGGTGCGTTGGTGCCCTTGAGTAACATAGCAACGGTGGATGTAGATGAAGGATATTCTTTTGTGCGACGCGAACAGCTGCAGCGCTACGCTGTGATTCAGATGGATGTCAAAGGCCGTGATGTAGACAGCTTTGTGAAAGAAGCGGATGCTGCGATCCGCCAGCAGATCAAACTGCCTCAAGGGTATGTCATGGAATGGGGCGGCGCCTTTGAAAACCAGCAGCGGGCCATGGCCAAGCTCGCCATTATCGTGCCCCTCACGATCGGACTAATCTTCATCCTGCTCTACACCGCCTTCAATTCTTTGACCTATGCGACCCTGATCATTGCCAATGTGCCATTCGCCACCATTGGGGGCGTGGTTGGGCTATTCATCACCGGTCAATATTTGTCAGTGCCTTCGGCGATTGGATTCATTGCCGTGTTTGGCGTGGCGATGTTGAACGGGATCGTTTTGGTAACCTTTCTGAATGAGCAGCGTGAACGTGGACTGTCCGTGCGGGACGCGGTGCGTGAAGGCGCAGCATTGCGCTTGCGACCAGTGTTGATGACGGCGTCGATCGCCATCTTTGGTCTGGTGCCGATGCTGCTGTCGAGCGGGGTAGGCGCGGAAACGCAGCGACCATTGGCGACCGTTGTGGTCGGAGGGCTGTTTACTTCCACAGCGTTAACGCTGCTGCTGCTGCCACTGCTCTACGAGTGGGTCGAGAACCGCAAAGACCGCAAGGTTCGAACGACGGCTTGATAACCGAGGTGTCGTTCAACATGAACGACGCTTCACTTCATGGAGACGACGATGAAACAGATCAAGGCATTTTTTCAGCCGCACCGTATCAATGCGGTGACTGACGCATTGCGTAATTCAGGCTTGTGTGACATTACCGTTGGCACGCGCTGCCAGAATATAACGGTGTCAAATGTACAGCGGCTCTACAGCAGCCTGGATGTCATCCAACAGCAATATTCTTTGTCGCTCGGAGAGCCGGTGGTCGGTGAAATCAAGCTGGAACTGTTTTGCGAGGACGAAGTGATAGACGAGCTTGCAGCCTTGATTACGCAAGCAGCAAAACCCGGGCCGGGATGGGTGTTTGTCAGCGACATCGGAAGTGCCACATACATCGTATAAGTCTATTAGAAACTAGCTGCCCCTGTTCCTATATTTTTGCTCGCCTTATGGGGCGGCACAACTGGCATTTTTCTTAGCTTAGGTGAAAAAAATCCATGAATCAAGCTGCTTTATCCGACAGTGATTTGAGCGAAATGCTAAGCGAGCTACGCGTTTTGCTTATGGGCGCGCAACTCTTTACCGCATTTTTAATCCTCTTACCGTTTAGCGCGGGGTTCAAGCAGATTGTTCAGTCAGAAAAATGGGTTTTTCTAGCGACCTTCCTTTTTTCGGTTCTCAGCTTGATCTTATTTACCGCACCAGCGGTGCAGCACCGCATGGTACGACCGTTACGTAATCGTACAAAGTTCAAGGAAATGGCGACCCGCCAAATACTTGTCGGTGCGGCGGCATTGTCTTGTGCATTGGTATTGGGCGCTAATCTTGTTATTAGCGAGGTCTTCGGCCATAAGCTTGGCCTAGTCGTGGCTGGCTTGATTGCGGCGCTTGTCGTCGTGCTGTGGTGGGTCTTGCCTTGGTCATTACAAAAAACGTTGTCGTCGTCAACTACTATGCATGCCGACCGGGAAGAATAATGAAACGATTTTTATTTCTAGTCACGATTGCGTTTGCCGCCGTGTTGCCGGCAATTGCTGTACGCAGCATGGGTTTGCATTTGCACCCGATTATTGCTATGACAGTATTCGGAGTAGCTGTGTTAGCAGCCGGCTTTATGCTGTCTTGGGGTGCCGAGACGGCAGAAAGCCGGGTCTCACAAGGGCTGATCTTGGCGGTTGTAGCCTTAATCACCGTCCTGCCTGAGTATGCCGTAGATATGTACTACGCATTTCAGGCCGGCCGAAATCCGCAATCGAATTATGTGCATTATGCTGCTGCCAATATGACCGGTGCAAACCGGCTTCTTGTAGGCATGGCATGGCCGCTGATGACAGCGTTGCACTGGTGGCGTACCCGAGAACCACATATTCAGCTGGCCAACGTCAATACGGTTGAAATCGGGTTTCTGCTGCTGGCTAGCCTGTATGCATTTGGCATTCTGTTAAAGAACCGGATCGACCTCTTTGATTCGGTCGTGTTAATCCTCATTTTTTCCGGCTATCTATGGCAGGTCGGCAAGATGCCTAAAGCCGATTCTGAAGACGACGAAGATGACGAACCCGGTCCGGCCGCTGCGTTGAAACAGCTTGAAATAGGTGCGCAGTGGGTTTGGATGGGGGGCTTGGCAGCGGTCGCTGGTGTGGTGATTTTAATGTCGGCCGAGCCATTTGCCGAATCGATCGTAGCGTCCGGCCAAATACTCGGCATCGACGAATTCCTTCTTATCCAGTGGCTCGCCCCTTTGGCCAGTGAAGCCCCAACCGTCGTCATAGCGATTTTGTTTGTCCTGTCCGGCCGTGCTGCCGGCGGATTGACGGCCATGATCAGCGACAAGATCAACCAATGGACGTTATTAGTCGGCATGCTGCCGTTAGCCATGAGTGTAGGTGCCTCTGGCGTAATGGCTTTGCCACTCGATGCTCGGCAGCACGAAGAATTTTTTTTGACAGCGGCTCAGTCGCTGTTTGGCATCGCGCTGTTGCTTCGGCTGCGGTTTAGCATATGGTCGGCTTTGTCGCTTGGCGTTTTATTCATAGTGCAATTGGTTCTTGCCTTTGCATACCGTAATGACGCCATTCGAGCCATTGCATCTCTCACTACGCTGGGATGGATCTATCTCGGGCTTGCCGCAGCGCTATTTATTGTCGGCCTGCCGGCCTTTGTTCAGACAGTCCGCGATGTGGTAGCACTGTCCCGCAACAAGGTGTTGTCGTCTAACGAGCCAAAGCGCTAGTACTTCGTCTCAAGGAATTTGAAGGGTTCATCCGGTCGCTTGTTTCTTTGCCACCTCTTGACGAATGATTGCCAGTGGCCGGTAGACGCGACTAAGTTTTTCGCGCGCCCGTTCTGTGGTGAACATCCACTGAATGCGTGCGGCCGCCTGGTTGCGACGCGCCTGCCAAAGCGCAATCTCGCGTTCGAGCGTTTCGCGCTCCGCGATCCGGCGCGCGAGGCACTGCTGCTTGAGCACGCCGATCTCGATTTCGACCATATTGAGCCAACTGGCGTGCTTGGGGACGTAGTGGAACTCCAATCGGCGCAGGATACGGCGTGCTTCGCCGGGTTCGAAGGTGTCGTAAAGCGCTGCAGCAGTGTGTGTCGAGAGGTTGTCCAACACGATCCGAATGCACTCGGCCTGCGGATAGTGCCGGTCATCCAATTCCTTCATCTGGTGCGCAAACTGGTAGGAGGTCCGTTGGTCGGTCACTGCCACGTGACGCCAGCCGGCGTGAACGTCGTAGTGGACAAACAGGTTGGCCGTACCCTTGCGCACATATTCGTAGTCAATGCGTGCGGGTACGCCTGGCGCTGCCGGCCGCGCTTCGCGCACGTGGCCGATCAGTTGCGTTGGACTCTCATCGAAACAGACCAGCGGCCGCCTGGGATCAGGTGGCTGGGCATACAAGTCCAGTACATCCTCCATCCGCGCGACATACTCGCTATCGACTTTCGGCACGCACCACATCTTGTGCTGCCATGGCTTGAGATCATTCACGGCAAGCCGGCGACCGATGGTCGCGCGGCTGAGCGAATCATGTGCCGTCAGGCTGACCATCGTGTCTACCAGCAAATTGAGCGTCCATCGCGCCCGTCCTGCGGGCGGCGTCGAACAGGCCGTGGCAATGAGCAAGGCTTCCTCCTTGCCGGAGAGCTTGCGGCGGCCACCGGGACGATGTGCCTCATGCAGCGCCGCTACCAAACCCTGCTCCACGAAACGACGTTTGGTGCGATAAATTGTTGCGGCACTGGTACGCACCGCTTTGGCAATGGCGTCCTCGCTTGCCCCTTGGTCCGCCGCCAGCAGAATTTGCGCGCGCTTGACTTCGCGCACCTGCGATCGGCCTTTGCCAAGCATTTCTTGCAACGCCATGCGCTCTTCTTCACTCAGCGTCACGCGATATCGAACGTTCATCGTGTACAGTCCTCTGCATCAAAAGAGCAGATTGACTTCCCCAACGATGTCGAGTGCCCCCCATGATTCGGCCGAATGGACCTCGCTGCAGGGCCAATACCTGGCGTTCATTTATGCCTATACGACCATCCATAACCAGGCGCCGGCAGAACGCGACATGCAGCAATTCTTCCAGGTCACCCCGCCCAGTGTTCATAACATGCTCAAATTACTGGAGCATCATGGCTTCATTCGGCGGCAGCCCGGCGTGGCACGCTCAATTCAACTCCTCGTGCCTTCCGAGAAACTACCCATTCTCCGGCGACACAAATGAACTTCGAGGACAACCTTTCAAATTTCCTGAGACGGGGTACTAGTGATTCATTTTATGTTCAGTGTGCCCAGTCCATTGTTAGCAAAGCCAGTTGCCTTCGCCTACATGACTGCGTAGGAGGGAACTTGTACGTACAAACAAACGCAATTACTTGGCGTCACGTTTCACGATGCGTACGACAGTTGGAATGACGCCGTTTTCGCAATGCTTGGGCGACACTTCCACTTCGTCATGGATCGAAGCCGTGACGGATGATGGAACACGCGCATAAATGTTTTCACTACGCCGCCCATGCGGCACCCGTATCCTTACATATTTACCTGTGGCAATTTCTTGTTCCGTCAAGTTCGCGAAACATGCCGGGGGATCTAAGTGTAATCTTTGTGCAGAATAGAACTGCTGGATGTATCCCACGTGGCTGTCAGGGCCTATGGTCGGATCGGATATCGCACATCCCGCTAAGAAAGCAAAACTCGTTATCAAAACAGTTGATTGATAAAAGTAGGCTTTCATATCAGACTCCTTAAATTTATAAACTGCATTTTAATATTTTCAGTTTGTCCTACGAAGTTTATTTCCGTTTTAATATTCTTGCCGACGGTTGATAGGCGTTAATTAGTGGGTGTTCCCCCTATACCTCACAGGTGCTTTGCGCGCACGTCAAAGTTTCATACATTAATATTCCCCACGTGCCTTTCGAACACCATTTAAAACCCGGTAGCCGGTACAAAGTCAAGTGCATAATGTTACGAGGCGAGAGAAATTTTTTTGAGCGTCATACGATTGAGGGTAATAGTGTTAGCCAAGCACACCAGCATGCACGTAGAAGCAACGCGTTACTGCAAGTCAGGGAAGTTTTAACATTATCCGCGCTATTCAAGGCAAGAAAAAATTTGAACCTTAAATTGCTTGACCTTTCCGTGGCTGTAAGGCGCAGAATATTCGTTATACATTGAAATTGTGGTTACACTACGCAAATCATATATCGCCGTAACCTATGCGCCAGCCCGTCTCATCCTTCTGCCGACTGATAGCCTCCATCCTGGTCATGACTGTTCTAACCTCGGGAATGGCGATGGCTGCATACGTGTGCCCACAGCTGGCACCAGCGCCAGTGGAGTAAATGGTCATTTAGATGGCTACTAATGCCATCCCATGTGCGGAAATGGAGAAAGTAAAACCCGTCCACTGCGCGGAATTCCAGTCGGGTGCTCAGCTCGCGCTTGAGCATCTAGCAGTAGCACCGGCGCTTACCCCAGTTTTCGTGTCCTTCGTTATCCCGGCCCCTGCGCCAGCTGTTCCTATTGTCCTTGCTGCCGCGCAGGGCGACATTCCTCTTGATGCCGGCGCAGACCCGCCATATCTCCGAACGCTTCGACTCCGTATCTGACCTGACCCTGTGTTGCTTCAACGGCCGGCATCTTGCCGAGGCTGGCATTCGTCTAATCCACAGAATAATTTTTTTTTTGTATGTCCACACGCCACTGACGCCTGCGGGCCAGTCACACAATCTATTCCGTATTGGTGCACTATTTGAGCTAGCGCTGGCATCCACTTTTGCTCAAGCCCAAACTGCTGGGCTTAGCCTCGACCAAGCGCTTCAGATGGCCACCCAACGCTCGGCATCAAGCCAAGCCGCGCAAGCCTCGGTATAGGCCAGTCGAGAGACGGCTGCAAAGGCCGACCAGCTGCCCGACCCAATGCTGAAATTCGGTGTCGACAATCTACCGTTAATTGCGGCACCCCGATAAACATATATCAGCGCGAGTGACATGGCAGAGTAGTGCTAATTGCCGACGCATATACCGGTGAGCGATAACAACAAAATACGGTGATGCCGCGCCCGGCCGTCTCGCGGCCCGGCGCGCTTGTGGCTTAACCGAAATATAGGCCGAAAGCGTCGTTCTGCCTGCGAGCTGTCGGCGCGACGTGACTGCGCACCTGCTCGCGGCTCATTGTCGAGCGCGTGGTGATCATTGGATATACGCCATCCTTTGCACCCGGTATCCCAATCACTTCAGCCGTCACCTGCGCACGCGACTTCATGGACTTGAAGCCGGCGTCGGGCGCGGTAAACTCGGCGGACTGAGCGAAAGCCGATGCCCCGGAAACGCACAGCGCTAAAAATGCAACGATTTGTTTAATGTTCATGAGAATGCTCCATTGAAGTAAGTGCGGGATGCAACGTACGGATCACGATCCCACTGCAATGCACCGGTACTGCGTTGGCTGCAATTGCGGCGGGCCGTAATAGATATACGCCGTGCCTGCCCTCATGGATGCAGTGGTTTTAATGTAATCGATGCCTCAACGAATGATGAATCCGCACTGCACCGGGCTTGACGCCGTCACGACAGTAAAGGGCGCGACCAATACAGTCGTGTTCTTAGCGTATGTCGAGCAAGCGGTGGTGCTAACGCTTGGGGCCGATGCCATTGTCGTAATCGACACCTTCGGTGTTGACAAGGTCAGCGGAATCCGGACAACTAGTGAAGTTGTCAAAGCCTGACCACTTCGCCTGCCGCCTTATTCACCACTTTACTCCCCGTCGAAAGCTGCTGGTCCAATCTCGACGCGATCTTACGAAAAGCGAAGGCCCGGATCCGCGAAGCGCTTGAGGAAGGTCCCACCCAAGGGATGAAGCGCTTTATTTGCTGTGCGATCTTCGCCTTGAATGGGTGCGCAGTAACTGCTGTGACTTACCAAGCAGTACACCAGCCCGTGTTATCAGCCTGATTTATCTGGATTTCACTTCGGCATGCCGCCATGACTTTGCATTGCACCCATCATCATGCCATGCATCATGTTACATCGCTTGCCCATGCCCGCGGCATCGATCGTGCCGTCTTTTCCCTTCATCATGTCAAACATAGCCTCATGTGACTTCATAAACTCTTCCTTGGTAATCTTGCCGTCGCTATTGGAATCCATTTTCATCATGCCGTGAGACCCTCCCATCATTCCGTCCATTCTCATTCCGTCTTCAGCGGCCGGCTGGGCGCCGACGGAGGCGCAACCAGCGAGGATAATGGCCGAGGCAAGGATCAAAACGCGCGTCTGTTTCATTTGAATCTCCTTTGAGGTCACTTCATAACATCGGTTGAATTGCCACTAGCGGTCGCATGATTATCTATCCAATATTGGACTGGGGGTGGGCTTTGCGCTGCTTGAACACGTCGATTGACTTCTTGGCCGTGAGCGGGAAAAAAGCCAGCAGGAACATGGAGGCGAGGAGTTGCCAAGACATGATGAGTTAGCCTGACTTTTTCGGACACTCCCGTTTGATAAACTGATCAAAGGGAGAACACAGAATGCAGACAAAGACATACACACCGGAATTCCGGGCTGAAGCCGTCAAGCTGGTATTGGCCCAGGGGCTGTCGCTGGAACAAGCAGCGCAGCGCATTGCAATGCCCAAGGGCACGCTGGCGAATTGGGTCAGCACTGCCAAGCGCGGCAATGCAGGAACGGTGATGCCAGGCAGCCGTACGGTTCCGGAATTGGAAGCCGAGGTCGCCAGGCTGCGCAAGGAACTGGCTGAAACGCGCATGGAGCGAGACGTCGTAAAAAAGGCGGCCGCGTACTTTGCTCGGGAGTCGCTACCCGGTACGCGTTCATGAACTCAGTGCGACTCGACTATTCAATGGGATTGCTGTGCCGTGTTTTTGGCGTGTCACGCAGTGGATTTTATGCCTGGCTCAATCGTGCACCTTCGCCGCGCGTGCAGGAAGACGAGCGCTTGAAGGTGGCGATCAAGGCGGTTCACGTACAAACCCGAGAAACCTATGGACCGTTGCGCGTGCAGCCGGAGCTGGCTGCGCAAGGCTTTGAAGCGGGGCGTGATCGGATCGTGCGCCTACGACATGAGCTGGGCTTGCGCTGCAAGCAAAAACGCAAATTCAAGGCTACCACCAATTCACGACACGACTTTCCAGTGGCAGAGAACTTGCTGGATCAGACCTTTGCGCCGACGCGGCCCAACGAGGTCTGGGTCACCGATATTACGTACATATCGACCGACGAGGGCTGGCTCTACCTTGCTGGTGTTAAAGACGTCTTCACCTGCGAACTGGTTGGTTATGCAATGGGGGCACGCATGACGCAAGGCCTGACGGCGCAAGCCTTGTGGCGGGCGGTACGCCACAAGCGGCCAGCTACGGGGCTGATTCATCACTCGGACCGTGGAAGTCAATACTGCGCCGACGATTATCGCAAGTTGGTTAAACAGTTCGGCATGCTGGCGTCCATGTCACGAAAGGGAAACTGCTATGACAATGCCCCTATGGAGAGTTTCTGGGGAAGCCTGAAGAACGAGCTGATCCACCACCACCGTTATGCCACCCGGGCTGACGCAGAGCTGGCGGTCAAGGAGTATGACCTTGCCCCGGTTCCACGTACAGCAGAAATCGATTAATTTCTATGTACATGGAGGTCGAGATGAGCGAAGAAACCGTTCCAAAGAGGCAATA
>NZ_FXUL01000042.1 GCF_900182955.1 Noviherbaspirillum suwonense
TTGTCTATTCCGTGGCACGCAAGACAGCCATTGGCATTCAACAGCGCCGTGGCATCGCCTTTGTCAGAGGCCGCCGTCGGTGCAGCCGGCGCCTTGAGTTCTACCAGCAATTCGCCTTCCTTAGCGCTGCCATAGGCGACCGCAAGATAGGCGCCAACTTTCTTCACTTCATCATCGGTCAAGGGAGCACCGTAGACATGCTGCATCTTGCCGACTTCGGCTGTCCACTGCTGTAGCGTCATGCCCGGCGGCTGGTAACTGATGTAATCTGCCGAGTGGCAGGTCGCGCATTTCTGGGTAGCGATCAGATGGCCAGGCAACGTGGATTCCCGCAGCTTCGCCGTTTCAGGCGGCAGCGTGATGGCAAGCGGGGCAGCCTGGGCCAGTCCGACGATGCCGAAGACGACCACAAGCATTGCGGTGTGCTTTAGATGTTTGTGCATGGTCTGTCCTCAGGCGATGACGACGTTCGTGGTTTCGATGACATTGCGGCGATAGCCGGCAGGATTCCATGTCGCCGTATCCGGCTGCACGTCACCGTGGCGGTTGCTGGCACGGACCATCAGCACAGCGGTGCCTTTTTGCTTGAACGACATCGGCAGACTCCATTCACGGAAAGAGTAGCGTCCGAGGTCCTGGCCAAGTCTCGCAGTGCGCCATGTCTTGCCGCCGTCAATAGAAACATCGACGGCCTTGATGCCTGTGCCGCCGTCAAAAGCGATCCCCTTCAGTTCTACCGTACGACCGGCAGTCAGCACGCCGCCATTGACAACGCTGGTAATGAAGCTGCGTACAGCAAGCGTCGAAATTGGCCGTGTCTTCGCCGGTGCGGTGCCGGGAGCAACACACATGCAGTCGTTGTCGGGGACGCGGTAGGCGGTCGTCATGAATAACGCGTCATGTCCGGTATAAGCCTGATCGATCACCTCGATGTCCGACAGGTGCTTGACCCAGTAGGTGCCGAAGTAACCGGGGACAATGAGCTTGAGCGGATAGCCATTCAGGAACGGAATGTCCTTGCCGTTCATGGACCAGGCCAGGATGGGTTCACCGCTCAGCGCATGCTCGACATCGAGCGCCTTGCGAAAGTCGGAGGTACTTGGAAGCACTGGTTGGTCAAGGCCGTTGAAGACAACCTGCTTTGCGCTGGCGCTGATGCCGGCTTTTTCAAGTACCGTTTTCAAGGGCACGCCGACCCAGCGCGCGTTGCCCATGGCGCCATTGGCGAGTTGCGCGCCGAAGACGCGCGGCGAAGAAAATGCGCGGCTGTTGCCGGAGCACTGGTTCACCGCCACGACTTCATGCTGACCCATTTTTTTCAGGTCCGACAGCGACAGGCTGAGCGGCTTGGACACTGTACCCTTGACTTCGAGGCGATAGGTCTCGGGATCGATCGACAACGGGATGTTGGCCAGGTGGTAGCGCACGAAGAAGGCGTCATTCGGCGTGATCGCGCCGCCGTTATAGACCTCGAATGGCGTCTCCAGATGCGGCGGCCGGGTGTGGACACGTATCAGCGGCCGCTTCTGCGGATAGGTCACCAGCTCACGCGGGCCGTCGGCGAAGGTCACGCCCTCCTCCACTGCCGCTGCGGCCAGGCCTGCCAGCGGCGTTGCCGCCAATCCAAATGCACCGGCGCGCTGGAGAAACAGGCGACGGGAAACCGTTGATCGGTACTTGCCATTTATCTCAGACATGTCTTCCTCTTTTTTATATGACGATCAGTGGCCAAGTGCGGCCAGGTTGCAGGAGCAGACCTTCAAATCAAGCGCCAGTATTTGCTTATGGCAGTCATGGTGGCTTGTCCAGCTGTTCATATACTGCGGCGGCGACACCGGCCAAAATCGCTTTATCGATGGTGCCTGAAAGAGCATAGCCGAATTTCCCGTCGATCCAGTAGAACACGTTGACCTGCCCCTGTTCGGAAAATCTGAAGCTGGTATCCTTGTTGTGGGATTGCTCGGTAGAAACGTACAGAGTCAGTCGCTGCTGGCCGGGATCCTGGTACATGAACTGCGCGACCGGCCCGCTCTGCCCTGGCAACAGCCGGCCGCCTATGAGTTCATATCCGAGCTTGCCCAGCTTTGGTGGACGGATAGGCGTGCCGAGCCGCTTCGACAGCCAGGTCACCAGATGCGTTTCCTGATCGGCGCCGACTTCGACCGGATGTCGCACGTCCGGGCTGTAGACCACATGTGCAATGGCGGCCTGGTGTGCCAGCGACGCTGATTGCTGCGGCGCGCCGCCTGCCCGCACTGCCTGGGCCAGTGATGCGCCCTGATCGCCGACGCCATGCAGGAACCATCCCGCCGCGCCGCTGGCGAAGGCAATGACCAACCCCGCCGCGTAGCGCTGCAGATGCAAGGACGTGGCGCGTGGCGCCGCTGTCAGGCGCGATGGCACTGGCTCGTCAAGCACCGGATCATACAGCGCACGCAGCGCGACATTTTGCGCCCGATACGCCGCAACCCGGCCTGCTTCATGCGGATGTGCCGCAAGATAAGCTTCGATTTCGCCACGGCGTGTTTCCGGCACCAGCCCATCTACATAGGCATGCAATTCGCTCTCAGTCACGGGTGCCTGACTCATTTCACGACTTTCAAGGGGGATACGATGATGCGGCCTTCCATGGATGCACGCAGTTTTTCGCGAGCGCGAGACAGGCGCGACATGACTGTGCCCAGCGGTATGCGCAGCGACGCCGCGACTTCGTCGTACGTCATTTCTTCGAGCGCCACCAGGAGCAGAATCTCGCGTTGCTCCGGCGGCAGCAACTCCAGTGCCGCTTCCATGTCACGTATCTTCAGGCCATCGGCTTGTGTGGCGCGCACCGGGGGCACCGGCGTGTCGTCGTCAAAAGTATCCGTAGCGAGCGCCGGCTTGCGCAGCTGGTCGACATACAGGTTGTGCATGATGCCGAACAACCATGCCCGCATGTCGCTGCCACGACGCCACGACGACAGCTTGCTCCAGCCACGCTCCATCGTATCCTGCACCAGGTCATCAGCGCCGCCGCGTGTGCCCACGAGCGCGCGCGCGTAACGGCGCAGGCGGGGAATGCAGGCAATCAGGTCGGCGCTATTGTCGTGCATGCATGGTCACCGGCGAATCCTCGATTGTATGGCGTCGTCGTTGTATGCGTCGTCGACGAACGCTATCAATAACTTGCGACGGTCAGCTTGGGGTCGATCTGCCAGGTTTCATTGACGAGCTTGCCGTCACGATAGGTCAGCAGGTAGCGCACCTTGATCGGCATCTTGCTTTCGAACTGCACGTTTGCCGACACCGTCGATCCCTTGGGGTTGGCGGACTCTTCCAGATTGCTGACCGTGACCTTCAGGGGTCCGACTGCCTTGCCGAATTTGACCCATGTGCCCTGAATCGCGTCAGCGCCCGTGTAGGTGCCGTCCAGCGGGCCGCCCACCCAGGTCAACTGCGCATTGTCGCTGTAGCCCCGCATGAGCAATGCGACGTCATTGGCGCCGACTGCGGCGAAGTGCATCTGTGCTGCGTCGGTCGCAGGACTGGCCAGCGCGCTGCCCATCGTGATGAGGGAGAGGGTCAGTGCGGTCAGGATCATTTTCATGTAAGGCTCCATAAGGATGTCGATTGGCAGGTTCGTTTTATTGCGCTTGCCCACACGTAAACGCTTGCCGGCGCGCTTTATTCCACTTCCACTCAAGTATTTCTTGAGGCCGTAAACCCGCCCATAAAAAAGCCGCTCGCATGCGTGATGCACGGCGGGCGGCATGCTGCGGTTTCGGTGCATGGCAACTGAACCAGGTCGCCATGCGCCGCTCTCTCAGCGCTGGATCTGGATCGGTGTACCTGGCTTGTCGTCCACCACCGGCGCAATGACCAGATACCGTTTCGGGTTGCCGCTGGTGCCTTCGACCGACTTTCGAAGCGGACCGATAGCGCCGACGATCGCGGCACCGGCAGGGTTACCCATGAATTTGGCGACAGGGTCGAGTGGCCCCGATCCGTCTGCATTGTTCGACAGCGCCAGAAAATAGGCCTTCTTCGGCTCGACGCCGGTCACACCCGCCTGCAGGATATCGACCAGTCCCTGGTTGTTGACCACCACGGTCGTGGCAATACCGGCGGCGCCCGCCGGCGCAAGCGTCAGATGCACCGCGTCGCCAGCCGAACCCAGCGGCGTCAGGTTATCCGTACCCGTACCGCTCGGGACCGCGTTCGGGATATAGACCATGCCCTGCGGCGACTGTCCGGTCGGGATGGTCGAGAGCACCTTGTTGGTAGCCGTGTCGATGGCCGCAAGCGCATTGCCATTTTCGAGTCCGACATACATGCGCGTGCCATCACCCGAAGGCCACAGGCCGTGCGGCATCTCGCCGGTCGGAATCGTGGCGACCAATTCCGGATGGTCGGTCGTCGTATAGACCTTGACCGCGTTCAGGCCACCGACCGTGACGTAAGCGAACTGCCCCTGCGCATTGCGCGCAATGTTGACATGGTTGGTGATGGCGCCGGAATCCAGCGTGGCGATCGTCTCGAACGGCGGACGTGCGTTGATGACCTGAGTCTTGCCCACATCCTTCAAGGTGATCCAGACTTGCTTGCCGTCAGGCGTCGCGGCCAAATCGGGGCTGAATGGCGACCCTTGCTTGACGGTTGCCGCAATCTTGTGAGTCTTGGTGTCGATGACCACCATCTCGGGCGTAAAGCTCGATACGACGTACCCATACTTGCCATCCGGCGAAAAAATGGTCATGCCCGGCCCGTTCGGCACCTTGATGCGCTTCGTCGGTTCGTAGGTAGCGCCGTCGAGTACCTGGATGTAGTCTTCCCCGCGGATAGTGACCCACACTTCCTTGCCGTCGGGCGTGAAGAACGCCTCATGCGGCGACCTGCCGACATAGGTGGTGTGCTTGACCTTGTTGCTTGCGGTGTCGATGAAGGTCACCGAATTAGAGCCGATCGAGACCACATCGAGTGTCTTGTGGTCCGGTGAAAAACCCATGCCGTGGACCAGTAGTTGCCCCTTGTACAGCGGACTGAGGTTGCCCGGTGTCTGATCGCCGAGGCGGATCACGCCCAGCAATTTTTCGGTCGCCGGGTCCACCACGGACACCGTATTGGACGACTGGTCGCTCAGGTAGACACGGTCCTTGGAACTGATGGCAATGTCGGGCGCGCTGGCAGCGCCTGGCGCCTGGCCTGCGAAGGCCGGGCTTGCGAGTGCTGGCAACAAGGCCAGTAGCGAAAGGGAAAGGCGGTTCAGATTCATGGCGGTGTCCTTGTGGATGGGCAATACGTGTTAAAAAATCTGCTACGGAAGTTGGTCAGGGTTGGACCGGCGGGCCGGCCGGCTGTTTCTTCAATTCCAGCTGCATGACCTGGATTTCCTGACCCTGCGTGACGATGATTTCCTGGGCCAGGCGCCGCAGCACCGGGTTGGTGCCATAGAGGAGTTCGGCCTTGGCCATATCGACCGCGCCCTGGTGGTGGGGAATCATCATGGCCGCAAAATCATGGTCCGCATCGCCAGTCATCGGCGCGCGGGTCATGCCTTCGTTCATGATATGCATTGCGTCATCCACCAGTGCGGCGTAAGGCTTGGCACTACTGGCCACGTACGATGGCGGTGCCGTTGCGGCGCCGTTGCCATGATGGTGCCCATTCGTGACCGGTTCGGCAGCAAGGGCATTGCTGGCCGCAGCCAGAGCCAGAGCCAGACTGGCAATTGCCAGGCAATTCGCAAAATGACAGTGTAGTCGGCGCATGCGCTTCCTTGAATGTAGTTAGAAACCATGCCGGGCCAGGTCGAGCACGGGGTTACACCTTATCGCCTGAGGTGAAACTAAACAGTGACGGGATCATTACAAAGCTGTCATAAATGCTTGCCGTACGTATTGCTGCACGCAGTTTCTGACAAAGCTGTCATCCGCTGGTCATTTTCCAGCCCGGCCGGCTCGTGGTATATGTCCACGCAAGAGCTGGCAAGTATTTTTATTGGAGAACGATGTGCGCATCCTGGTTGTGGAAGATGAACCCAAGGCTGGAGACTATCTGCAGAACGGGCTGACAGAATCGGGCTACGTCGTCGACCTTGCACGC
Organism: Noviherbaspirillum suwonense; assembly: GCF_900182955.1. GTDB lineage: Bacteria > Pseudomonadota > Gammaproteobacteria > Burkholderiales > Burkholderiaceae_D > Noviherbaspirillum_A > Noviherbaspirillum_A suwonense. The sequence goes on from NZ_FXUL01000042.1 coordinate 6,082, forward strand.
AACGGCGTCGACGGCCTGCACCTGGCACAACAATTTGATTACGATGCCATCGTACTCGACGTGATGATGCCGCAGATGGATGGCTGGCAGGTCTTGCAGAAGCTGCGTGAACACGGTGACATGCCAGTGCTGTTCCTGACCGCGCGCGGCGAACTGCAGGACCGAATCAAGGGTCTCGATCTTGGCGCGGACGACTATCTGGTCAAGCCTTTTTCTTTTGCCGAACTGCTTGCACGGCTGCGCACGCTGATGCGCCGCGGACCGTCACGCCAGGAGGAATTGCTTGTCGTCGGCGACCTGCAGATCGATGTCCTGAAACGCAAGGTAGTCCGTGGCGGCACGCGCATAACGCTCACGAACAAGGAGTTCGCGCTGCTGCAGTTCTTCATGACGAACCAAGGCCAGGTCTTGTCGCGCACTCTGATCGCCTCGCGTGTCTGGGACATGAACTTTGACAGCGACACCAACGTCGTTGATGTTGCGGTCAGACGGCTGCGGCAGAAAATTGACGAACCCTTCGATGGCCCCGGCCTGATCCATACGGTGCGCGGTGTCGGCTACCGCTGCGAGCTCGAAGAGTGACGCGGCCTTCGCTCACCAGCCGTCTGGTCCTGCTTTTCGCCATCCTGTCCGTTGCGGTGCTCGGCACGGTCGGAACCGACCTGTATCGGGAACTGGAAACCCAGTTGTCGCTGCGCGACGATGCTGCTCTCGTCACGCGCGTCGACCAGATCCGCACGCTGCTACAGGATGCCAACACGATGGAGCTGGTCCGTGAAAAGCCGCGCCTGTTCGAGAACATGCTGGGCAACCCCGAATCGCTGCTTGTGCTGCGCTTCGCCGGACAGGCGCCGCTGATCGAAGTCAACCCCGGACAGGTGCCTATCCCGCAGGTGATGCCACTGGCAGCAGAGACACGACTGGCGCTGTCGGCCGTGCAGCACACGGTGGATGCGCAGGGCGTTCCATTCATTGCGGTCGCCGCTACCACGCAAACCGCGGATCCGCAGCAAAATCTCGAGATCATCGCTGGCAGGCTCATGAGTGAACGCACGCGGCTGCTGCACGCCTACCGCGACCGCATTGTCTTGCTGGTGGCAATCGGGGCTGCACTCGCGGCATTTGCCGCATTCATCCTGGTGCGCATCGGGCTTAAACCGCTACGGCAGTTGGCGCGCCAGACGGACTCGATTGGCATGGCAAACCTGGGCGCGCGCATCGACGAGGCCACGACGCCAAGTGAGCTGTCGCCGCTGATACGCGCGTTCAATGCCATGCTAGGCAGGCTGTCGGCCGGCTTCTCGCAGATGAGTCAACTTTCTGCCGACATGGCGCACGACATGCGCACGCCAATCAGCAACCTGCTTGGGCAGACCGAAGTCGCGCTGGGACAAAAGCGCAGCGTGGACTATTACGAAACGCTGCTCGCGTCCAACTTCGAAGAGTTCCAGCGACTATCACGAATGATGGACAACATGCTGTTCCTCGCTCGCTCCGAGCATCCGGAAGCCACCATCGAACGGGTCCAACTGGATGTGGCCAGCGAATTCGACCGCATGGCGGACTACTTTGAAGGGCTTGCCGACGAACGCAATTTGCAATTCGTGCTCGATGGTCATGGCACGGTGTGGGCGGACCCGATCTTGCTGCGCCGGGCACTCGCCAACCTGATTGCCAACGCCATCCAGTATGCCGACGCGGGCTCGACGATCGCGTTGGCCAGCGTCGAGAACAGCATGGGGGTCCAACTGTTGGTAGAAAACACGGGGCCTGCCATCCCTGAAACTCAGCTGCCGCGCCTGTTCGACCGATTCTATCGGGCCGACGCGGCGCGCCGCGGCTCCGCTAATGCAAGCGGTCTTGGCCTGTCGATTGTGCGCACGATCATGTCTTTGCACCATGGCCAGAGCAGCGCTGCGAGCGTCAACGGGAAAACCCGCTTCACGCTGACGTTTCCTTCCGCGCCGCTGATTTGAAAGTCCGCCGCAGCCTCACTGACAGGCGCGTCAGCGCGCAGTCAAGACCAAAGCGCTATGCTATTTGACCTGCGCTTTCAGACGCCAGACCAACCGCATTATCAGCATCGTTGCCACAATTGCGCCAAAGATCAGCGGCTGTTCGAAATCATGCTTGCCTGCTTTCATCCACCAGAAGTGAAGAATGCCGAGCGATGCAATCAGGTAGACCAGACGGTGCAGCCTCTGCCAGTTCTTTGCGCCGAGCTTTTTGATGATCGCATTGGTGCTCGTCGCCGCCAGCGGGATGAGAAGCACGAAGGCGATGAAGCCGACGGTGATAAACGGCCTCTTCAAAACATCCTTCCACATTTCAGTTATATCGAATGCGTGATCGAACCAGAGAAAGGTCGTGAAATGGAGCGCTGCGTAGAAAAATACGTACAGGCCTTGCATGCGACGCAATTTCACCAACCAGACCCAGTTCGTCAACCGTCGCAGCGGTGTCACTGCCAGAGTGATACAAAGAAAATACAACGTCCAGTCACCGGTATTTCGGGTGATGAACTCAACCGGATTGGCGCCGAGCTGGTCTGTAAAGGCTGACACCACCAATCGCAGGAATGGCAGCAGTGCCAGTACGAACAGACCGGCCTTGATGGTCTTGAATTGTTTCGCGGTCGGATTGAACATCGCGTTTCCTGTGAGTGAATGTGGTCGAAAATGCTTTTTCGAAATCATGCCCATGTGAGCGAGGCGACGTCGTGCCAGCCGTTGAACATTTTCAGGCCGGGCAGTGCTGGTGGACGCCTTTCCTGATCCAAAAGCATTTCTTCTACATAAGACCGTGCCGGAATCGGGGTCCGAACATTGGCATTCAACCCTTTTCAGCGATGAGAAATGATTCAACAGTAGCGTCGCCGTGAGGACGACATCGTGACTGATCGATTACAAGAATGTTATTTTCCATTCAGGGAGAAAGCTGTAGCCAAGTGGCGCACGCGGCTAGGTTTGGAAACAGTAAACTTGCATGCCGCGAAGCAATAAAACCATCCGGTACTTCGATTTCGCTGTTGAAGTACGTAGAACGGCGTATCGCTTTGCGCCGAAGGTAGCCCAATCGTTTTCCTCCTAGTGTGAATCACCTTGCCAAGCCAAAGCCATGACCGATGGACACCTGGGCAAGCGTCAAGGAGGGCGGAACGAAAAAAACATGGGGGGCCGCGATGGAAATCAACAACCATTCGAATGACGGCTTTGCAATTTAAAGCAGGCTTTTGCGGCAATCTGTTGAACGCCTGCTCATGGCCGACTCCCGCCTGTGTGCGAGGACCGGATTCGACCCACTGCTGCCATTCGTCGCGCTGGTTCGGACGCCGAAAAGCTGTCATCCGATCTGACGAGCAGCGACGGCAAGTCGCGACCCTACTGAAGCTTGCCTAGGCCTGAGCAGCCGTCGTTCGTTTTCGCCGAGCGACTTGTACTTGCGCCGGTGGATGATCCGCACGCCAGGTTTTCAGCATCCACACCTCAGTAGCCCAAATCGACGATGATCTGTCCGGGCGAACGCCCGGTGTCTCGCAGCAAGTTGGTAGTTTGCTCCAACTGGGCGTCCAAGCAGTACCGCCCTCGAGCGAACGTTCGCCGCCGAGAACATACAACCGCGATGCCGTCTCTCAGCCCTTATACCGACCAGCAGAAGAGGCCTTGCCAGCCGACCGACAGTAATTCATGCTGACAGGCTGCTAAGCTCATAGCAATTTTGGACGAAGAATCAAATTTCAGGGCCTGGGCATGTGGGTCGGTGCCTTGTTCATTCCGAACCTAGGCTAGCTAGCAAGCTGATTAAAGGAGCTCTCATGTCTTCAACAATCGCAAGTGGCCCTCGAAGCATAGCCGTAGGCGGCAGCGTCATCGCTAGCGTCCTCATAACTGGGGATCGGGCCAAGGTGTTCCGCGGGGAATACGTCGACATTGCGCAGTTTTATATCGATCCACAACCAATATTTGATCGTGTACATCTTGATCGATATGTGCCACGCCAGCAGATCGAAGACGCCGTAGACGCATTCTTTTCAGAATCTGATCGAGGGTACTTTATCTTAGAGGCGAAGGGCGGCTTAGGAAAGACAACAATGGCCGCGCATCTCGTGAAGTCCAGAAGCTATCTCCATCACTTCGTGGAGACCTTTCCTGGAAGTGAGGGTGAGCTGGCTGGAGTTAGAAACATTGCGGCACAGCTAGCACTGGTATGGAAACTACTCGACGACAGTGAAAATTATGTACCGCTCGGATCTCTCGGCCCTGATGTTCTCCAGAGCCTAATTGGTAGAGCTGCTGCAAGGCGCGACGAACTTCTACCGAAGGAGAAGATTGTTATCGTCATTGACGCACTCGACGAAGCGTCGCACCCGGCATCTAGAAATGTTTTCGGCCTGCCAAGAAACCTTCCTCGTGGTGTATATGTTATATGCACAAAGAGGCCGCAAGAAGTATCCTTGAATATTACTGGCGCCAGGCGGATTTTCTCTATCAAAGCGGATGCGCCGGACAATATTGAGGACCTGCGAACCTACCTGATCGGCAGAGCTATCAGTCTGCAGTTGGCCCCAAAGTTGGAAAACAATGCAATCCCGACCCACTCCTTCGTAAACACACTTCTTTCGAAAAGTGAGGGAATCTGGGTCTACGTCGATTTTGTGTTAAGAGAGATTGAAAACGACGCACGTCTTCCAAATGACATTGAAAACCTGCCATCCGGACTCAGGAGATACTTTGCAGACTTCTTTGGGTCTTGGGCGCAAAGAAATAGTCTTGCCTGGGAAAAATACGGCCGAAGAGTACTGGTCACCCTTGCCGTTGTTCAGGACGATGTGTCGCTCGCACTGGCTTGCCGATTCATGGGAATCGAAGATAGTAGCGATTTGCGTCGGACCCTTCAGCAAGACTGGTCTCCATTTATAACACGCAAAGCCGGTAGGGAAGTAGCGTTCAGCCTATATCACGGCAGCATCCGAGATTTCGTTCTAGGCCGCTTTAGTGCTAGCGAAGATCTGATGGAGCAAGAAGAAGCATTTGCCGGCGAGCTATCGGACGAGGCTTCGCAGATGAGCGGTCATATCGCCACTTGCTGCCTAACCAATTGGGGTGGGCTGGATTCAGCCCTGCCTCGACTCCGAGATAAGCCTGGTGAGGAAATCGCTCGCTATGGTGCAAAGCACCTACCGTATCACCTGGCAGAAGCCGGAAGGGCTAAAGAGCTTCATGAACTACTTCTCTTAAGTTCAGAAGCGAACAATTTATGGTATGAGTTTAAGTCGAGTCAAAATGATCTGGATCAGTATATAAGCCAGTTGTCATTTGCACGAAGTATTGCAGTGAATGATATGGCGTCCGACGACGTGATCAGTACTGACGCAATAGCGACTTCTGTCCGCTATGGTCTCACTAGGTCATCGCTGAACACCATAGCTTCGAATCTACCCTGGAAGTGCATTGCCTTCGCTATCGATAGCAAGGCGTGGACTCTAGAGCGAGCCATCTCGCACGCCGAGCAATGTGAGGATGGTGAGTCACGAGCTCGTGCCTATTTTCCTTTGATTCAGCGTGCTAGCGAGCGTATTCGTCTTCAATGCATCAGAGCCATGATCACTGCGATTTCGCATGTAAGCGGAAATCCAAAGAGCCACTTCGAATCAACTCTTTGGATCGATATCCTGTCGGAGAAGGACGTTGACTGGAATGAAGGTGAACTCGAACTCTGCTTCAATGCGATCACGGGCATTGAAGGGTCTGAAGATTGCCTTAGCGCGCTGGCACAGTTATGCAGGCTGTCCATCCGGCCCAATTTGGCTCGGGAGATAATGTCTTTTGCGGCTACTGCTAGCGGGTCAGGTGGGGAAAGTCTTGCGGCGGCGTTTGCCGACTATCGAACTCTCCGTTCACGGGTCGAAGTCAGGTTGCTTGCGATTCGAGCGTTGCCAATGCGGGAGAAGGCAAAGGAATATAGCGACCTGCTGGATCAACTTGAACTATATGAAGGTTCCCATTTGCTTGCGATTGCGCTGCGGATGGTTCGCCAGGATGAAGATTACGACTCTCTTGAGAGGAATTCACTGTTACCGGACATCGAGCCGTTGGTTGAGAAATGCTATGAGCTATGCGTGAATAATGACTTCCTTGGAAAGTTTGCGGCCGAAGAGTTGCTGATTGTGGCAGGAGATAAGAAGAGAAAGCTCTTCGAGAGTATGGTTCTTCCAAGCCTTTTCAAAGACGGGGGTGGCGATAGAGCAAGTAGGATAGCCCGCATCGCAAGAGAGAATCCCGAGTTCGAATCAGAACTTGTCCAGTTATCGGGTGATTTGTGGGGATTCTCCGCCGCAAAGGTCTTGGGCAGTATGTTGTCATTTTCACTGTTAGCGCGAAGACAATTGTTGGGAATGGATTATTTGTCCAATAGTCTATTGGACGGGATGATAGAGCAAGATAGCCTAGGCGACTTCATTTCAATATTACCGGATGACAAAATTGATGAATTGATCGACGCTGTCGACAAGTTCTCTGATCAGTACACCAGGGCGCGGGGCTTATCGCAGATTTCGCTAAAGCTCCCACGGGAGAGCCGAGATGTAGTCTTGGCCTGTATTCAAGTTGTAGAACAGTTGGACGATTCCCACAAGATAGATCGAATTCTTGGTGCGCTTTCATCACACCATTCATTGGACATTGTGGAACTCGCATTCAACGCGGCCAGACGAGGCCGGGACGAGAGTGACTGTATCTGGGCGCTTACGCAGCTACTTCCCCATTTGGAAGGTGCTGACCGCGTAGGTTGCATCAAGACCGCGGCTGCAATGTTGGGAAAGGTGCGCCCGTATTATTCCCGCGCCGGCCTTCTGTGCAAATTCGCGGCTGCGGTGATTCGAGTTCTATCAACGGAAGAAGAGAGTATTCTCCAAGCAGCCTACAGCAATATTCCAACGACGAACGCAGCCTATGAGGTGGCTTGGCTACTGACGCTGGTGAAGACAGGAGCCATCGAGCGGAGAGCAATTCGCATAGAAGAGGCACTTAGAGTTGCGCGTGATGTTCCAGGATGGCCACGGGTCGGATTGATCAGTGACATATTCCCATATTGTGAATTTAAATCCCAGAGCGCGTTGGCTGCAGAGCTTGCAACTGAACTCCAACTACTGGATTCAAGTGATCAGAAGTACGCCTTTCCAAAAGCTGCGCAGTTTCTCGAAGGTGATTTTCGAAGTCGTATGTGCATGGAGATCGTACGCGAGACTCCGGACGACAAATTGTATTCCTTGGACGTGTTGTGCACGGTCCTTGATAGACGTTCCACCTTTGAGCTTCGCGAGCGAGCGATATCCACCGAGGAAGATCAGCTACTTCCACATTTGGTCATTGCGCTTGCACGACTCGAATGTTTCGAAGATGCTTTTGAGTTGCAACCCACCATATCAGAGGGTCGACGAGTTGACGCGCTGTTGGGTATGGTGAAGTTCCTCAACGCATCACATTTCGATACTGCAATCGAACTTGCCAAAGCGGTCCGCGGCAATGACTATTTTGAGCAACAGCGCGACAAGGTTTTGGCGGCGATAGTTGAAAGAATGCACGAGTTGCGTCAATCGACTGACGCGCTTAAGCTCACCGATGCAATAACCTCACCTACGTTACGCGTAGGGTCGCGAGTTCGACTTATCGAGGCACTTGGTCAAGAGACGGTTGCCACCATACTCAATGAAGCTAAGACGGTTTGCTTGGCTGCCCCAGAGTTCTACGATCGCGCAGATATCAATTACGAAATATTGAAGCTGTCTCCCACGCAGTTCTCAAACGACGAACTCGCTGCGCTGTTTGCAGCAAATCTGGCTCTAACGGAATCCGAGAGTCGGAGCGCTTGCTACCAGACGATAGGCTTGTTCGTTCCTAAGCTTTCCCAACGCCTCAGCAGTACCGTAGCCGCAAAGGTTTTTGGTGAAATGACAAGGGTGAACGCTTGGTGGCCCTGATTTAGAGCGCGAGACACACTTAACGTCGCTATGGCTGGCGCCGCTCGACAGCGTCGCCGGTGGAAGCTGAACTGCCCGTCATGTTTCCGCCGATACCAATCGCACGTTCGCCGGAAACCAAGACATTGTTGCCGCCTGTCGGCTGATGTTCGGCCAAGAACGCTGCCAGTTCGGAGGCGAGTGACTCATCGCGCGCGAGTAGTTTACGAATTTGAACTCGTAGTGCCGCCTGCAAGTCCTGATCTTCAGGCGCAGCTGCTGCGTCAGCTACGGCTTCGTTGGCGGTAGGGCTCTCGTTCAGCTTTGGCGACAGTTTTGACCAAAGCGACTTAGCCAGACCCCAAGCGTCAGCCCCAATCTTCTTCGCCCCCTCTTCAGCCGCTTTGTCGCCAAGCTTAAGCAGATAGGGGAGACACGGACCAAGAATCGCAGTCGCCGCTTGGGCCATCACAGTCAGATCCATAAATGCCTCCTTGCGCTGTCTATCCACGCACGCTCAATTATAGCGCTGGGAGATTCCCGCCGCACTCGCTCTCTTGCCCTGTGTAGCCTCCGCAGGCTCTGCAATTGCGCGTCGCAAGGGTTCTTGATCGTGTCGTTCCTCTGAGACGATGCCGGACATGAAGCGACTGAGCGTGGGGCTGTGCCGGTCGACGAAGCGAGCGCGCCGGCGCGAGTTTTTGAGCGCGGTGGAACACGTGGTGCCGTGGACGAAGCTCATCGCGCAGGTCTTGCCGTAAATGCCTGAGGGTCGGTGCGGCCGTCTGCCTTTCCCCATCGTAGTGATGCTTCGCATCCACTCCATGCAGCAGTGGTTCAACCTGACAACACGCGTCGCCGCCCAAACATTCGGGCCGAACGGTAGCTTTCTGGCACTGCTACCGCATCGGTTTGCCCCAAATCGGCCGACTGCAACTGGCCGGTTGTCGCCCTAGCCTGAACGGGAAAAATCGACCCAAAGCAGTCAGTCGGTCAAATCACGTCAAAGTCTACTTTTCAGCGAAACCCGACGGCTGTCAGTACTCGCTTCCTGGCAGCCTAGCAAACAGGCGTTTTTTGCTCCCGGGAATTTACTACCGATCAGATTTCAGTTTGCTCGGCGATCTCCAAATCATCATCCACTTCAATCTTAGAGACTAAGAATTTTTTGGTCTGACCTGCTCACGCTGCTGCGCAGCCCGCGCGCGTCGCCTAGTGGCAACGATTATTGGGCATCTGTGTGAATGCTTTAAGATCGAGCGCAATCACGCCTGTGACCTGTGGCATCTCGTCTCAAGCCTGTACCTCAAGGTTGCAGCCAACAGGCTGTATGTTCTGCTCAACCGTCAACTCGGCTGGCCTGCCCTGCAACTCGATGGCCTGGTTTCTATTTAAAATTTGCACATCGCGTGAATTTGATAAAATCGTCAAGCTTTTGCCGTCACCCGAGCGCACAGGCCATTACGCTCACACCAGTTAAGCAGATAACTATGGATGGGGAGGTAAATATGGCGGGAAGACTGCGACTCGTATCTGCATATGTACTCTTAGCTCTTACGGTACTCTGGTTACCTAGTAGCGCGGCGGCAGAGGCAACCATGTCGGAGACGCGGCTTTACACCTTTCCAAGTTGCCCTTCGACCGGCCCTAATGTGTTTGATGGCCCTGCACAAATGGCGCCACTAGTTGCGGCACTTGTTTCTGCGGTTGTTTCTCCTCTCGTTGACGCTGTTGTGGACAAGGGGGTCAACGCGCTAACGGAGGCGGCAAAAGACAAGGACTTCCAGGTTCCGTCTCCAGAACCCGTCATGAAGGAGTTCTACGAGGTCGGTATCTCGGGTGAGACGACTTTCAATAGCCAAGTCGGTTGTGTGGTCCTCGTGCGCGGCGAATTCGAAACTGGGGACTATCAACCCGAGCCGGTAGAGCCTGGTGAATCGTTGCCGGATATTATCGCGGCGAAGTTCCGCGTATGGGCCGGAAGCGGGGCTCACCAGAAGCGGGGTGATCCTTACGTGCGCGTGAAGTCGGGCACGCTGGAGCTCTATTTTGAGGTCGCGCCGGTGCTCTCTGACGACGGCAAGATGCTCGGCTTACGACCTCAGGCGTTGTACTTAGGACGCTTTGCATCCAAAGACGGACTATTTGGGTCATCCCGCCGCAACTATCAATTCACGATAACGTTTGCCGATCCGTTTGGCTCCCAGGCTTTCGCCAGTGCGGATTTCAAATATGAAGGTTTGGAGAAGCCGTTTTCCAAGGTGGCCTGCCCGCAGGTACCGCAGACAACCTATTGCGCTGCGACAGAACTAGGCGGCATTCGAGGGTGGTATGTCACAAAGCCAATATCGGAGGATTTCGCGCCGGTCATCAAGAAGCGTCAGGCGAACGCCGTCACGCTCAAGACCGCGATTACAGATTGGACAGCGCCTCCGCCGAGGCCCACTGTACCGGACGATGTTCCCGGAGTCGCAGGGCTGCTGAAGACTTACTGCGCGGCGCTCGAATCAGCGAACCGACCAAGACTTGCTGGACAACAGCAATGGGACGAACGGTGCCCACCCGATCTCGCGCTTGCGAAGCGCGAGTACCTCTACGGCGAGTCGATTGCGAGCGCCCGTCTGGAAAAGCAAAGGGCTGACGATTTCTGGGCGAAGATGTGCGTCGACTCAACTGGCCAGTCTTTGAGGAAGGACGATGACGGGTTGGTTAAGTGTCTGAAGGTGCTTGCAGGAGGGAAGGAGCCGGTCCTCGCAGGGAGATTTCTCCTGACCTCTACCATCGTGGAAACTCGGCCTGGCAACAACGTCGCGGCCTTCTTTGCGCCTGCGGCAGAAAAGGTGGCACCCTCCCTAAAAACCGCCGTGAAGGAAAAACTTGATCCCGTCGAGCGGGAGAAGGTGGCGGCCGCTGCAGCCACAAAGGCTAGCGCCGATGCCAAGACGAAGCGAGACGCGCTAAATGCGGTCACGCTTGCAGACGACGGGGTCAAAGCGGCCCAGGTCTCATACGACGCAGCGCTGGCCAAACAGGCAGCTACGCCTGGAGATGCCGCTGCCGAGGTGGCGGCGATCACAGCGCACATTGCGCTCCTCAAAGCTCAGATCGCAGCCAATGACTCCTACCGCGCAGCGGACCTGCCAATCCCGTTCCCCGTCATCGGTTAGGCCTTTAAGTGACCACCCGTCCCATCTATGCAGGAAGTGCTCGCGCCGCGGCTAGTGCCTTCTTGCTTTCTTGCCTGCTTACTGTAGAACCGCACAGCTTCGCTGCAGCACAACAGCGAAGTCCCGTCCTTAAGCAACCCACGATTGTTGCGATCAATTCGATAGAGCTGCAATTCCCTGAGACGACATATCGCGCCAGGATTGCAGACCTGCAATGTTTTGTCGAAAGTAAGCGGAGAGCGATATGCGCCCGATCCTAGAATTTGTAGTTGCCCAAATTCTTGTACTTGGAATTCTCGCGCTGATGGGAGGCCCGAGTCATGCTCTTGTAATTGACCAGGACGATACAGTTCCTGTTGCTCTGTTGCGAACTAACGACCCGGTGCGGCAAGCCGGTCAGTCGGTCGGAGTCTTAGTTGCGAAGTTGCCTAGTGGCTCCGAAGCAACCTGTACCACTGCAATCATCTCCGACCGTCACATCCTTACGGCTGCGCATTGCGTGGAGGGCGCCGAAAGCCTGACAACATTTTTCGGTTTGGGATCGGACCGTGAGGAATTCCGAGTGCTGACGCCCGCCGCCGAAATCGACAAGCAGCGGAACTATGCCGTCCTAGAAGTTGAAGGTGTCCCGTCTCGAAAATTCAATGCGGCGAGACTGTTACTCCGGATTCCTATTCAAGGCGAAAGTGCGTTCATATTGAGCATGAATACCCGCAGCGAGTTGACAGCTGCTCAGGGATGTTCAGTGCGCGGAACAACAACCGACGGTTTGATTCTTCACGATTGCGATACCACACCGGGAAGCAGTGGTGCCCTCCTGTTTTCCACCAAGGACTTGGCAATTCTTGGTCTCCATCTTGGCTCTACCTTCACCGATCAACTCAACCAAGCCTCGCCAATGTACTCGATTGGTTTGGCGAGTTCCTTAGTTCGGAGCCTTGCGACAATCCGGCCCCCCATCATTGACTTTCATACCGTTGGTAGCAAGCCCTCCGAAATTGCCTCAGACTTCAAGCGCCTGTATTTGACCCTCCATAGTGAAGGCCGGCTTCCTCTCAAGTCCTACCCAGTGGATCGATTCAGCACCATTGAAGAAGTATTCCGATCCAATGGCTTGTTTTATGGGTCTCCATTCCCAATCGAGCTGGACAGTCTCGTTTGCGACCTAAACCCGAATGTTTGCTGGCGAGAAAGACAGCAAGTCAATGCGCAAGAGAGGAAGTCGGGAACCTCCATGCGGGACGCACTACTCGACGCCGAACGGCCGAGCGGCAATTTGAAACCTTCTAGCGGCAATTGGTCCGTCGCACCGCCCACGTCCTTGTGGTTACCGAGCGTCCGGGTCGAGAAACAGCAAGGCTGGATCGTGTACCAGAAACGCTCGGGCGAGGACATTGGCGCAATTGTTACTAATGAATTTGGATCCTGCGATCGATTCGATGACGAGTGCAGGCAACTCATAATCGGAATGAACCGGAATCAGAAGGATAGGCTTACGCGTGCTTATTCGGGTGCCATTCTTCTCCCGAAGGCCTCCTATTCTGTGTTTGGCATAGACATCTCGACTGCCTCGGAAAAGGTCGCGGGGCAATTAGTGGAAGTCAAAGTGGATTCGCGGCAAGGGAACGGCACGTTGGTGTTGCAAGCAAACGATGTGGCAACAATCGGGAAACCAGAGCGGCCGAAAGAAGCCGAATATCGAATCCTGCTGCCACGAAATTCTTCCGGCACACCCACGAACTTAGACGCGGTACTTAAGTCGCTCGGTCCAACTGCGTCGGGATCAACTCGCGTCGTTCCTAACCAAGCGCCGGCACCGGCACCGGCGCCGGTGGCGGGGTCACAGGCTCGTTGCAAGGGAAATGAGGCAAATGCTTGTGAGATGGATCCGAGCGATTTGGCGATTTACCAGAAAAGACTGCTGAACGGCATCTTCTTTCCCTACCTGACCCTACCGCACTACCCGGCAATCGCGATAGAAAGACCCGGGCGAGTCGGGATCATTGACACCGATCTGGACTTGGACCATTGTGCTTTCAACCATCTGAAGCTGAAGGGCCGACTGAAGCCAGTTGACACCAATGTCCCCGCTTCGGCTCCGATGGGCTTGGGTCACACGCCATGCAAATGGTTGAAGCCGTACCGCGAGGTCACTGGGAGTCACGGAACGCATGTCGCGGGATTGATGGTTGGGCAAATCGGAAATGAATCATGGGGACTAAATCCCTTTGCAACCCTTTTTGCTGGACGAATTAATACAACCACCATCGGTCAGCAGGTACAAGTGTCCAATCTAGAGCTTGCCAAGCTCTTGAGAAATATGCTTAACGCGGCCATCCCGTTGTACGGTCTCGATGTCGTCAATCTCAGCATATATTACGAACGAGAACGCATAGGTGCAAGGGGCCCCGGCGGTATCGGCGCACGTCCTTCCGGCGACCCGCTTCTCAACGTGATCCGAAGCGACGGGTACCATACCTTGTTCGTCGTTGCTGCCGGAAACGACAGCGACGACTTCACAGACATCTGCGACCTCAGGCCGGCCTGTTTCGATCTGCCGAACGTCATTTCTGTTGCGGCATTGGACGGCAGCGCTCAAGGCGCAGCGCTGCTCACAGGCGCTGACGGGGGGAGCAATTATGGAAATCGGGTCCACGTCGCGGCACCGGGGGTTGATGTCCTCAGCCCGATCAATGGCAACTATCTTGGCCTGCTTAGCGGCACCTCCCAGGCGGCCCCCCAAGTCGCTGCAATTGCCTCCATCCTGCGCTCTCTCAAGCCGAATGCGACCCCAGGAGATGTTAAGGAACGTCTCATCACCTGTTCTTATCCAGTACCGCCGCCAGCGGGCGCTGCCGACCCAGATGCGATTGCCATTTTTGGCGGCAGAATTGACTCGAAGTGCACATTGGCGCCCGACGGCGAGGGGATGTTACAACTGAACGACGCGAGAGGCACTTATCGGGTGAAACGCATTCTCCCCGAACAAGCGGTTCTCCGATTCGAGGCGGCGTTCGGGGGTTACGAAGCAGAAATTAATACCAAACATCTTCGAGGCCTGCGCTCTAGCGGAAGCAATCCGAATGAGTTCACGATCTTCTATAAGCGATCACCGGAGAATCGGGACGCACCGCTTTCTAAGGATGTGCGCTTATTTCTAAAGTCAGGAGCGCTCAACCTCGAGGTATGGGATGACGCCCCTCCCGGCCCTTCGGGATGGAAGACACGCCGGTTTCAGGCGTCGCGTATCGAGCGGTTTGTAGCTCCCATGGTGAGTCGATAGGCCGAGGAGGTTGTGATGTGCTATAGAGTATTGTTTGCATACGCCATCGTCGCGATGGGCACTCTTAATTGCCTCGCCTTTGCTCAGCCCTCGCAGGAAGGCCGCGCGCCAGCCATACTCGGCAACGTACAGCAAGTCGCGCAGAAGATTTCGTTGTCTGGCAAGAACGGAAGCACCTCAGTGATCGTATCGGGACTCCCAACCGCTCGAACCATCAAGTTGCGGCTGGACTACCTTGGCGGATCAAGTGTTCCTTTAGGCGTTTTCGTCGTGATACGGGATGCTGGCAGTAACGAAGTTGCCCGATACTCCGGCGAACAACTGGCAGAAGAAGGTTGGGTGTGGTCCCCGTTGCTGAAGGGCGCCGCGGCCAAAGTTGAAGTGTTGGGCCAAGTACCGGAGCAGGCGACCGCTGATTTCCAAGCCGTAGTCACAGCTGTGGCTTCAAATGTTCCGCTCTCCAGGCCGACGCTCAACATTGTTAGGGAGTTCGATCTGGAGGACATCGAGTACATCAAGGTAAACCAGCCCGAGATTTTTGAAGCTGGCCGTGCCGTGGCCAAAATATCATTCGTAACAAGTAAAGGCCCTGCCGCCTGTACCGGCTTTATGGTAAGCGAAAGTCAAATGCTTACCAATTATCACTGTATCAATACCCACAAACTATGTAAGTCTGCCGATGTGATATTCGGTTTCGACAAACCGGATATGCCGTTGGGGCAGGAAAGGCAAAAGTGTCTGCGACTTGTCGACAAGGACCCCGACTTAGATGCGGCGCTTATTGAAGTGGCGGGATCACCAGGACAGCGCTGGGGTGTGCTCCAGTTTAGTCCAGATGGCGGCCCCACCGTACCTGAGGCGGCCGTGGTAGTCCAACACCCGGCAGGTCTTCAGAAGTTTGTTTCACGCACGGACTGCGTCGTGGCAACGATGCCGGCACCCGGGGTTAAAACGGAGAGTGATTTCGGCCACTCGTGCGACACGATGGAAGGAAGTTCCGGATCGCCAGTGTTGAGGCGCAAAGACCTGAAAGTGATAGGCCTCCACCACTGGGGATTCGTTGCGAAGGCGACCAAGTGGAACGCGGAGAACAGGGCAGTGCAGATAAGCGGCATCAAGAAGAGATTTGGTCTCTAGAACGGTGGTGGACTATGGATGTTGCATAGCGGACGCGGCCGTGCGTTTAGGATGCTCAATCCGAGCTCGCACACGCATCGGCAGCAAGTCGGTTGTCAGTAGCACCTCCGTAGCATGGCCGTTCCAGTATCCGTAGCAGTTGAAGGGTCGTCATGCCGAGCAAAAAAGGAGTTAACGTGATTCAAATTCGTGTCTCATCCAAATCGCTTCAGAGA
This sequence comes from Noviherbaspirillum suwonense, assembly GCF_900182955.1. Taxonomy (GTDB): domain Bacteria; phylum Pseudomonadota; class Gammaproteobacteria; order Burkholderiales; family Burkholderiaceae_D; genus Noviherbaspirillum_A; species Noviherbaspirillum_A suwonense. Next base: position 21,841 of record NZ_FXUL01000042.1, read on the forward strand.
TTTCGTCCAAGAACTCACCGCGCGCTTGCCACGTTTGTCCTGATGCCGATCACAATGCTTTTAAATTCGAGCGTCGCCGCGCAGGAAAAGAAGCCCCCCTTCACACCTAGCGAGGCGAGGCTTTTCTTGCGAAGCACTTCCGACGCGCTGATCGAAAAGCAGAGGGAGCAAAACAAGACGTTCTGGGCCTTTAGGAAGTCAGTTACCAAAGAGCCTTTCCCCAACGGGAAATACATCGTAAATGGAGATACACCCGTTCGCACCCGCAAGGAACTTAAACAATTCTACAAACAGAACATCGTGTCCAAGTCGCGGGGCGTCCAGCCTGAGTTTGCCGTTATGCAAGTAAACGGCGTAGACGTCCTTTGGAACGCCAAGGAAAAGAAGAATCTAACGTACTGTGTCAGCAATGCTGCGGCCGCATCTGGCGGGTTCGGAGACCGTTACCATACGGTTGTAGCTGCTATGGCTGATGCAACGAAAGCATGGGAACAAGCTGCCGATATCAAGTTCGTCCACGTGACTGCGCAGGACGCAATGTGCAATGCTTCTTCAAAGACAGTCATCTTCGACGTGAGGCCGGTTAATTTAGGTTACTATTTCGCGCGAGCATTCTTTCCAAACGAACCACGAGTTGCGCGCAATTTGCTCATCGATAATTCGTCGTTCGACTTTCCCGCCGGTGGAAAGCTTTCATTGACCGGGGTTCTTCGTCACGAACTAGGACACGTATTAGGCGCGCGTCACGAACACACTCGTGCGGAGGCAGGCACTTGTTTCGAGGACAATGATTGGAGAGGCGTGACCGACTACGATGCTATGTCGGTGATGCATTACCCCCAATGCAGTGGTAAAGGTGACTGGTCACTGACTCTGACCGATCAGGACAAGATCGGAATTGCATGCTTGTACAGGGCAACTGGAGGAGTCGCTGTCGATCCCCAAAAATGCAAAAAGTAATCGACGAAACGCTGCCAGTCTAGCCTCTTCGACCGAGGCGGACCGACTGTCGAAGGAGCGTTACCAGAGGATGAAGGGAAGTGAGAGCTCAACTTTTTTTGGCAGTCGTTCTCCCTTTGACAACGTCTCTGCACGTTTCCATTTGCCAGTCGGCGACATTGGCAAAACTCACCTATTCATGGCAGCTTACATACTTGGCTGACAGTCGCCGGCCCAACGGCATGGAGAATGTCGTTGAAATGCTCGCCGTGACGGCTCTTACGGCTGGTGAAGGCTCCGGGGTCGATCCGCCTGGGGCTGTCCTCGAGCTCCGGAGTTTTGCGCTTTACGTTCTATCTCGCGGCGAGGGCGTATCGGACAGAGGTCGCAAGGTGCTTGCCGACTTCCGCAAGATGCTCCGCAACATGAGCGGCAAAGGCCAAGTTGCCGAAATTTCAGAAACGCGAATCGGGATCGAGGGTGAAACGAAAATATGCGCCCGATTCGCAAGCGCCGAGCTGGCCGCAAAGACATGGATAGATATACAACGTTCACTTGCGGATGCAGACCTCGTCGTAAGCGCCTAGCGAACTCACCTTGTGACAGGCGCGGCATATTAGGGATGATCGTGTCCACCTATCTTAAGTGGACACCTCATGACAGAACCAAT
>NZ_FXUL01000043.1 GCF_900182955.1 Noviherbaspirillum suwonense
CGTATCAGCGACTTGCTCCCGCATCGATGGACGCCTGCCTAATTCGTCCATCTACCCCAAGAGGTTTCGTCAAGACGGGATGACTGGGCGCTTACGACCGGCGAGGTGCCGCGGTCGACCAGATGCAACTGATAGCGCCGCAAATCCTCGACAGTGGCCGTGTCCGGCGAACGCCCCAGATAGCCCGCAAACTGCCGCACGATGCGAATGTAACTGGACTGTGTCTTGGGGGAGAGTTTGCGCATGCGCATGTCGTCGATCATGCGTTGGCGCAGCGGCGAAATGGCTTGAGTCGAGGGGGTCATGGCTCTGCTCCTGTTGGAAACGAGGCGGATTGCCTCATTCCTCAGGATAGAAAACAGCCACGCTGTGCTTCTGTTTCAACCGCCGGCGCCTAAGCGGAGCCTCCTACCGCGCGAGCGGTTTAGTCCTTCGGCCATAAGCGGAAGTTGATGACCCATTTCCGTACGTCTGCTGAACACCCCACAGCAGACATTGCAGAGCAATTTTCTGATCGAAACGGGGATAGAAAAACGCTATTTGTAATTAAGGTGAATTCGCTAAATCCGGGAGCAAAATGGGGAGCAAGCCGGAGGCGGCACCGTGCCGCTCTTGTTAAGGAATGTACTCAAACATACAGGTATTGATTACTCTGTCAGCGTCAATAATTCCCCTTTACTTACTTGGGCATCAGGGAGACTGTACACCGGCGCAAATCCACCTTGAGGCGTTCGGAAATTCGTTGTCTGCCCCTGGTAAAGTCGAGCGGCGGTCCACTGAACCTCACCCCGGTAGGCATAACAGCGAATGTCAAATTTTAGGTTCTCGGGCGCTACGCGACTGCCTGCGATTCTTTCCCCCGGCGCCATGGCAACTTGGGCAACATAGTCTGACTGCAAGATTTCCTGAAAGACCCGCTTGGTGAGCTTGTCGCCGCGGTAGGCTGCCTTGCTGCCGTAGCCGGCACTTGGCTTGAAAAATAGCTGTCGACGGCGGCTCCATAATTCTTCTTCGTGTGCTGCATCCACGACTTCGGTATGCAGTACGTTGGCCGCAAGAACGTCAATGAATTCCTTCGGCACGCCGAGCATTTTCAATTGCCCGCTGTCAGAAAACAATGCCAGATTGCGCTTATTTGCGTATAGCGCATGCGCTTGCGGGTGAGGGGTCAGTACGATGGCATTTTCCAAGAAAGCTGCGCACAATGCCGCGCTGGCGTCATTTTCAAGCTTAAAATCCGTCAGCCTGCTGTACACCATGTCGATGGCGGTATCGCCAACCCATAACACGCCATTCCTGAATAAGAGCTCAGCAGGGTCTGCAATGATGGCTTTCAAGCCTTGCTGCTGGAACAGTCTCTGGAACAGGAGGAATTCTGGATACAGATATTGCTCATGGGGTGCTGTATCGACAATTGCGATGGTCTGCAGCGGCTGGTTGCGCCTGGACAGCGTCCATTCTTGCAGGAACATGTCCATGATGCGCTGAGCCAATGAGGCTGCGCATGCCGTTGCCGCCGCCAAGCGTTCGTCGTCGATGCAACAGGCATGATGGGCTTGCGCCAAAACTGAGTTGAGCATGGCGCCGCCTGCATTGGTATTGATTTCGATAAGGCCGATACGATCGCCAGCCACATGAAAGTCGTAGCCAAAAAATACCCCCATGGCACCGCCGGGGTCATGCTGCGCAATTGCAGGGGCGCGCGAAAGCACGAAGTCGCGGTATGCCGGCAAGCCAACCACGGCTTCCACTGCCCTGACAACCTTGGACATTTCGATGACTGCGCTGTCCGAAATAAACACGGACCGTGCCGAGAAAATGTAGGGACAGCGCTCCTTAAGCAAGGCAAGCAAGGCTGGGGAGCCTAATTCCACGGCGAGCTTGGCCTCAAGCGCGTCTTTATCCAATGTGACGCAGAAACACTTGCTGTTGACTTGTTCACTGATCAATCCACTTCCCTCCCCAATACAGGCGCATTGCCGCGGAGTTTGCTTGCCCGTCATGCCTTTTTCCCTCGCAACCGCAGCGCATTTGTAATGACCGACACCGAGCTCAGGCTCATTGCAAGTGCCGCTATCATCGGCGAGAGCAGGTGCCCGGTCCACGGGTAAAGCAAGCCGGCTGCAATCGGAATGCCCAGTGCGTTGTACAGGAAAGCGAACCCCAGGTTCTGGTACATGTTGCGCACGGTCTCATTGGAAAGAATGCGGGCGCGGGCAATCGAACGCAGGTCGCCCTTAACCAAGGTGACATGGGCACTGTGGATGGCGACGTCGGTGCCCGTTCCCATCGCGATGCCGACATCGGATTTGGCTAGGGCAGGCGCATCATTGATGCCATCGCCCGCCATCGAGACCTTTTTGCCCTGCGCCTGGAAGCGCTCCACCAGTTGCAGCTTGTCCTGCGGCTTTACTTCGCCATAAAACTCATCAATGCCGAGGCGACGGGCTACCGCTTCGGCTGTCGTCACGCCATCCCCAGTCGCCATCACGACATGCAAGCCGCTTTCCTTGAGCGTCCGGAGTGCTTCCGGCGTGGTCGCCTTGACAGGGTCGGCCACGGAAACGAGGCCCGCCAGACGTCCGTCCTGCGCCAGGTACATGACGCTGGCCCCCTCGCGGCGCAGCGTTTCCGCCTGATCTGCGAGTGGATGCCAGTCCACCTTTTCGGTGTCCATCAGCGCGGTATTGCCCAGCGCGATGCGCTTGCCTGCAACGACGCCGCGCACGCCTATTCCTGTAGAAGATTCGAACGATTCGGGCCGGTCGAGCTGCATGCCTCGACGGTTCGCTTCCTTGACGATTGCCTGCGCCAGCGGATGTTCGCTGCCCTGGTCGATACTGGCGGCGAGCCTGAGCACCTCTTCATCCGAATAGCCAGCAGCGGCAGCGGCCCGATCGAAGGCCGGCTTGCCCTCGGTGAGGGTGCCGGTCTTGTCGACGATCAGCGTATCGATGGTCCGCATTGCTTCGATGGCGGCCGCATCGCGGAACAGGATGCCCTGCATTGCCGCACGACCGGTTGCCGCCATGATGGACATCGGTGTCGCCAGGCCGAGCGCACATGGACAGGCGATGATCAGAACCGCGACTGCATTGACGAAGCCATAGACCCAGCTCGGCTCGGGGCCGAAGAAGCCCCAGCCGAGGAGCGTCAGAACGGCGATGCCGACCACGGTGACGACGAAATAGCCGGCCACGACGTCTGCGAGTCGTTGCAGCGGCGCCCTTGAGCGCTGGGCCTGGGCCACCATCTGGACAATCTGGGACAGCATGGTCTGGGCGCCGACCTTTTCCGAACGCATGATCAGGCTGCCGCTGGTATTCATCGTTGCACCGATCAACTTGTCGCCGGGGCGCTTTGTCACAGGCACCGGTTCGCCGGTCAGCATGGACTCGTCGATGGCGCTTTCGCCTTCTACGACAACGCCATCGACCGGCACCTTTTCACCGGGACGTACCCGCAGCGAATCGCCGATGTGCACATGGGTCAGCGGAACATCCTCTTCTGTACCATCTTCCCGTATGCGTCTGGCCGTTTTCGGCGCCATCCCGAGCAGCGACTTGATGGCTTCGGACGTCTGGGAGCGTGCCCGCAGTTCCAGTATCTGCCCCAGCAGGGTCAACGAAATGATTGCGGCTGCGGCCTCGAAATAGACGCTGACCCGTCCGTGGCTGGCAAAGCTGCTTGGGAAGATTTGCGGTGCCACGACTGCAACGACGCTGTAGACGTAGGCAGCCGACACGCCGGTGCCGATGAGCGTCCACATATTGGGACTGCGGTTCACAATCGACTGTGCCCAGCGCACGAAGAAAGGCCAGCCCGCCCACAGCACGACTGGCGTGCTCAGGGCCAGTTCGATCCAGTTTTGTCCCCGCAATCCTTGCGGAAACAGCATATGGCCGAACATGGCCAGCACGAAGACCGCAACAGACAGCGGGAGGGTCCACCAGAAGCGGTGGCGGAAGTCGATGAGTTCCGGGTTTTCCTTGTCTTCCAGTGACGGCACCTCCGGCTCGAGCGCCATGCCGCACTTTGGACAGGTGCCTGGCGCCGGCTGGCGGATTTCGGGATGCATCGGACAGGTATAGATCGTCCCTTCCGGCATTGCGGCAGCAGTGCCGTCGTCAGGGCTTTTAGGACCGGTATAGGCCCCTGGGTCAGCGCGGAACTTGTCCATGCAGCGCGTGCTGCAGAAATGATAGGTCTGGCCACCGTGCTCGATTGCCTTTTCCGGGTTGGCCCCGACTTTCATGCCGCAGACCGGGTCGGTGTAGGGCTTGTCGGTGACTGCAGCAGCGGTGTCATTACCTGAATCGACGCCGTAGGCAGCATGACCATGCTGTCCGTGATCGTGGTGGTGTGCATCGTCTTTCATGTCGCGCCTCCTGTAAGTCAGTACATTGCTTTCCCTAAAGTGTGCCAAGCCCTACTCAAAGATTCTTTCTTGAGACCAGATTTACCATGGCACAAGTCCACCGGCGCCAATCGCACATCGCCATGTATGACGATTTCAATCAGAAGCCACCGTTTATCCGGGTTTGCTGATAATCCTGCTCTCTATAAGTCTAAGAGCAAGGTAAGCCTTCCCGTTGTGGTAAGGTCAAGTGCAGTCTGTGCAGCTGTCTTGCTACCGAGCCGCCCACCTCCGTGCGGTATCAAACCGATGCCACGTGGCAGGTTACCTGCAAAATAGGAGCGTGCACTTGACCTTCCAACTTCTTAGGCTTTTGATCTCGCTGCTGGCTGTCAACGCTTTTCAAGCTCTTGGATAAGCGCTTTCATTTCGGCGATCTCACGGCGTTGGGCCTCGATAATTCCGTCGGCAAGCTTTCGAACCCGCGGATCCGAAATATTTGCTCTCTCGCTGGTAAGAATCGCAATAGAGTGATGGGGAATCATGGCTTTCATCCAGGCCACGTCCTCGACGGTAGCCTGGCTTCGCACCAGCCAAAGCGACACGGCAAATACCACGCCGCTTCCAATGAAAATGGCCACATTCACCGCGCTGTTTTGGTACATGCCCAGCATGAATAGCAGCATTACGATCGCCATGGCCGCGCCCATGTACAGTGCCATATACGCCCGGGTTTCGCTGAAGAAGACATGATCAAGCGAATACGTGTTCAAGTACATCAATCCGAACATGACGACCGTCGACGTCCCGATCATTGCCGCAAACTTTGAATATTTGTTCATTATTTTTTTCCTTCAGAACTGTGAGAGTGTGGTGATGATTCGTGGTCCGAAGCTGTCGGCTTCTTCGCCTTTTCAGCAGAGGGATCATGCGAGCTTTCCTTGGAAGGCGAGCTGCCATGGGAATGCCCGCTGCTTTTGGCTACCATGGCTTGGTACTTTGCTTGATCGAGTTTAGGCAGCGCCTGCAGAAATCCGGCCATGTCCCAGATATCTTTATCGCTCATGCTTTTCCCCCACGCCGGCATTCCCGATGCCTTTATTCCGTGTTTGATGACCCAGAACGCATGTGCTGCGCCAGGCGCCTCCTTCGACAGATTCGGCGGGGTGGGGTACAGACCTTTGCTGAGCTCTGTTTCGGCCATGCCGGGCGAACGATGACATTGGACACACATGGCGTCATAGTTACCGGCACCGCGAATGATGGTTGCCTCATCGTTAATGGCCGGCACCTTAATGGCGGCGACTCTCGTCTCGATCGAGCGCTCCCGCATTGTTTCAAGCAGGGAGCGAACGAATGCAGTGTGCGGAACGTCGGCGGCAAAATTGTAAACTCCGGATCCGACGAAAATGGCGAGCGCACCCGCTGCAAAGAGAACGAGAACCACCGTCGTCGCGAGAACATGTTTTAGAGTGGGATTCATGATTTCCCTCTCAAAACCAAACGCGGATGCCGGCAACCAGTCGTGTTTCCTTGACTGCGCTGCCGGAATCTCTTGCGTAGGAAGCGGTGTTGCCAAACTTTTTGTTCCACACGACGCCGATATAGGGTGCGACCTTGCGTGAAAATTCATACCGTAGCCGCAGGCCCGCTTCGACATCGGACAAGCCAGAGCCAATTCCGCGCTCCGGATCGTTTTTGCCATACAGGTCAACTTTGACGTCAGGCTGCAGAATTAGCCGCTGGGTAATGAGGAGGTCGTATTCCGTCTCGAAGCGCATCGCGGTGCGTCCACCCTGTCCTATGTAAGCAGTCGCTTGTACATCGAACCAGTAAGGAGCCAGCCCTTGAATGCCGAATGCTGCCCAGGTCCGTCCAGGACCACCGCCGAAATCATGGCGTACTCCTGCTTGCGAGCCCCAGTAGGTAGCAATGGCATGGTTCCATAACGCTTCGGTGCGGGTTGCGCCGAGTCTGCCGTTTTCCCGTTCGCCGTCGACCTTGAACCATAGCTTGTCAATGTCACCGCCGACCCATGCTTGCGCGTCGATCGCTTGTCCATGGCTATCACTGGTATGGAACGCTTCCACTCGGTCCAGCAGGATCTGCGAATAGATATCGTTATCGGCCATATCCATTCCGGGCAAGTGACCGAGTTGCAGCCCGTCCGCATAAGCATCGGGATCACGGGCAGTCGGTGGTGGAGAACCGCCCTGCATCGACTTCATCATCGTGCTCATGTTCATCCCGGATGGCTTCGTCATTTCTTGCATTCCGGGTTGTTTCCCGTCCTGCATTTGGGCGTGATCCATTGGTTCCATCTTGCCATGGTCCATGCCCTGCATGGCTCGGTCTGGATCGGAAGAAACTTTACCCGGTTGGGCGTGCACCGGTTCCATCGCCTTGCTGGCATCCATGCTTTGATCTTTGTGCTCCATGGGCCCGCTATGTTCTTTCGTATCCATCCGCATGGCAGGCATCTGATGCATGGAATGGCTGTCCTGTGCCGTGGGAGATTGCGCCCAAGTCACCACGGGAACTAATAACGATGCCAGAATGGCTATTCTTAAGCACGAAGGCAGCTTGCTTGTGCAAGTTGGTTCTTTAATAAGCGATCTCATGACACCACCACCTTTCTGAACATTCCGGCTTCCATGTGATAGAGCAAATGGCAGTGATAAGCCCAGTTGCCAGGTGCGTCGGCGTTGACAAGGTAGGTAATGCGTTGTGCAGGCTGCACCATGATCGTGTGCTTCCTGACCTGGAATTTGCCGTCCGGGCTTTCCATTTCGCTCCACATGCCATGCAGATGAATCGGATGCGGCATCATGGTGTCGTTGACCAGCACGATACGAAGACGCTCGCCGTACCTGAAATGAAGCGGTTTGGAGTCTGAGAACTTTTGACCGTCAAAGGACCACATGTAGCGTTCCATATTGCCGGTCAGGTGCAGCTCGATTTCGCGACTTGGTTGCCGCGGGTCCAATGGACCTCCAATGGTATGGAGATCCGCGTACGTGAGCACTCTGCGCCCGTTATCACGCAGTCCAACGCCGGGGTCGTCAATATTCGCACGTGGCATGTCGACCCGCATATCGACGCCTGGGCCATACTCCGACCGCGCGTGGTGCGCCTTTGGCATCGACATCTCGTTTTTCCCACTCTGCATTTTTTGGTGGGAATCCATTTTTTCGGAGTTCATCTGGGTCATGGCTTGACTCTGGCCGGCCGGCATCTTCATTGCGCCGTGCGCATGCATGCCAGCCATGTCCCCACCCATTGCCATCGAACCCATCATGTCGACCATTGAAAGCCAATTCGGCTTGTCCATCTCGGGTACCTCAGCCCGCATATCTTTGTGTGGGGCGAGGGTGGCACGGGCATAGCCCATGCGGTCGATAGACTGGGCAAAAATCGTGTAGGCGCGGTCGTCCGATGGTTCGACAACTACATCGTATGTTTCTGCTGTAGCAATGCGGAATTCGTCGACAGTAACTGGCTCCACGTCCTGTCCGTCTGTGGCGACCACGGTCATCTTCAGACCGGGAATACGCAAGTCGAATATGCTTTGAGAGGATCCATTGATCACCCGCAACCTGATTTTCTCTCCCTTGTTGAACAGGCCAGTCCAGTTAGCGTCGGGTGACATTCCATTGACAAGATAGGTGTAGTGGTAGCTCGTTACGTCCGACAGATCGGTCGGACTCATGCGCATGCGATTCCACATTTTTCGTTTCGCCATGGCTTGCTGCAAGCCCAGGCGAGAAGCGTCCCGGACGAAGTCGACAGCCGTCGGCTCATTGAAGTTATAGAAGTCGCTCATCTTCTTCAGATTTGCGAGGACTGTCTCCGGATCGTCGTCTGACCAATCCGAAAGCATCAGTACGTAATCGCGTTGCGTTGGAAAACGTTCACCGCTGCGTGGCTCGACCACGATCGGGCCGTAGAGTCCGGTCTGTTCCTGGAATCGTGAATGGCTGTGATACCAGTACGTCCCGCTCTGCCTGACATTAAAGCGGTAAGAGAAGGTTTCCCCAGGCTGAATGCCGTTGAAGCTTAGTCCGGGAACACCATCCATGTTGAAGGGAAGCAGGATGCCATGCCAATGAATGGAACTCGTCTCCAGCAGGCGATTTGTCACCTGCAACGTTACGGTGTCTCCCTCCCGCCAACGCAGCACGGGGGCCGGCACCATGCCGTTCACGGCGGTAGCAACGCTTTTCCGTCCTGTGATATTGACTGGTGTGGAATCAATCGTCAGGTCGAATTTCGTTCCAGACAAGACATTCCGATTGCCAGGTTCTGCGCTTGCAAAGGCATGTGTTGGCCAAAGGTTCAAGCCGACTGCCGCCCCTGTGGCGGCAATGCCGGTAACAAACCGGCGGCGTGAAGGCGAGAATGGCTCCCGCCCGCTAGTGGAAAAATAGCTTGGTATCATAAAATGTTCTCCGAAAACCAATGAGATCGTGCGCGAGTACACGCGCATTAATACGATTAAAGTTCATGCTTCGGCGACGCATTAGCAATACGTCAAGGCGTCAGCACAAATCCTGTAGGTCAGACAGAAAACAATCTCGGCGGCCGCTTCGGACCGTCTAGAAACACCGTACACAGGCTACACGGTTCTTCAACACTTACCTGCGTTTTGATGCTAGGAGGAAATACAAAGGAGAAGCTGGAGATACTACCGCCTACACCGTCGCAACAAGGAACCTTGTAAACATGGTGAGATCCATGATGATCAACACCAGACGCAGATCGACGAGATACGCCGATATGCTGATCCTTGATTCGTGTGGAATGGCTCAACGGCATTGCTGTCGCAAACTTTGCAACAGAGTGTTCAGAAGCTGGATAACCGGAACTGACGTGATGCGGTAATTGGTTTTGTGAATGGGGCAGGCAATGCAACACGCTTGCAGCAAAGGCGCCCTGCAGCGACACCATTACAAGCAATGTCCAAACAATCAATCGTTTCGCAATGTGTGAATGCGACATTCAACTCTCGCCAAGTTGGAGGATTGCACAACTCCGTGATAAGCCAATTTCTTCAGTAATGAACACTTAAGAAGAGAAAATGTTAATTAAATATTCACATTCGTTTTAAACACTATAAGTACAATAGCGTTTGGATACTGGAGTACGATATGTGCATTTTGACATTCATCAACGCGTAACATTGGATGTCAAAGTAGGCACATAGAATTGGAATGAATCTTTTTTGTGTCTTGCCTTTATAGTGTTAGCTGCATAAATAGCTGAGATACCACTGTAGACCTTCCCTCAGTTGGAAGGTCAAGCGCCCGAGCGAAAGATTCTATCGTTCGGCGCTTGGCTGCTATCCGAGCCTTAGGCGGCAGCCGCCATGCGGCGACATTCATCTGCACAACGATGGCACGCGGCCGCACATTCTTGGCAATGATCCATCTGATGATTGACGCACTCATCGCCGCAAGCTTGGCAAATGTCTGCACATTGCTGGCAAATGGCTTTCGCATTTTCGCTACCGCGCGCCATATAGCTCGCTGCTAGCCGGCATATCTGCGCACAATCCATGTCCATGGCGATGCAACGCGCCATCATCTTCACGTCCTCTTCCTGCAAACAAGAGGCTGCACAGAAGTCGCAGGCGGCGGCACAGGAATAACAGGCTTCAATACAAGATGCAAATTGTTGATTGGGCATGATTTTCTCTATTTAATCGTTAAGAAAGTTACTTTTCTGGTTCTTCGCTGATTCGCTGTTTTTAAGGTCTGTTTATTAAAGGCAAGGCTTGTCCCAGATTTGCAGTTGGTACGAAGTCGCAAATGGAGAACTTTTTACACAGCATTTCTCGCATGTCATTAATCTGGTTTGTCTGTGCATGAACGATGCCGCTGCAATAGCGCTCCAGTCCGTCATGGTCGATATCTCGTTTCACCTGGCAGGCCAAACTCGGGAAAAGCGCGCGGTAATGGTGATTGCTAAACGTCTCCAAGAAGGTCCGGTTGAACTCAGCGCCTGCGGGTGTCCGTTCTAATTGCTGAATTGCCTGACGCCCTGGCCCCTGCAATTGTGGGGTGTGGTTGACGCCGTACCAGTCATGCAGAAATTTCTGTGCTTTCAGGATTTCTTCGCGTTGGCCCCGGTTTGCTTGGCGAGACATGGATCTGATTTGCTCGTCCGTGGCCTTCGCAGGTGTCGGATTGGTATTCGGCGTTGGTGCGGTGCCTTCCTGAGGATTGTCGATGGCAGTATCCCGCTGCAGGTCAGTGCCTGCCGCCAGCTCTGTCATCCGTAAGGCGGAATAGTGGTGGTCAATGATGAATTCGAGATAGGCTTTTTCGAAATCAGCGGTCTGACCCCGACCCGGTCCGTCGGCGAAGGCGGCCGGAGCAGTTGTCACGAGCACAGCTGTGACGCCTATAGCTGAGAGGGTCTTGCCGATAGTAGAACGGCTTATGCCATTCTCACTGTTCTTGAGGTAGGCCTCCAAAGCCTTGCGGGTTTTGGAGAAACGGACATTAACCATGGTGACGCTCCTTTTGAAAAATTCACGATAATTCGTACCAATTCCCCCTGGAAATCCATGCGGCTTTTAAACCGCTCTATTCAGTCATTTCCCAGCTACCTTCCATTCCTTTTTCCACTTTTCCATCTCGGCAATCTCTCCAGTTTGGCAGTCAATTGTCTTTTGAGAGAATTGCTTGATTTCCGAATGCTTGGCTTTTTTCAGCGCATCCTTCGCCATCTTGATGCCGCCTGCGTGATGTTTGGGCATCATGTCGAGGAACATGGCATCGAACTGTTCGCCCTTGCTGGCAGCCAGCCTATCCATGGACATGCTTTTCATTGATTCCATGCCAGGCATCTTCATGTTCACAGCGTCGCCCTTATTTGCGTACCACTGCTTTTTCCAATCCTGAAGCTGTTGAATATCCTTCTGCTGGTCCTCTATCATCTTTTTGGCCATTTTCTTGAGCTCGTCATGGGCGGAGCGCTCGTCGACGAGCTTGGCCATTTCCATCGCGCTTTGGTGATGGGCGGACATCGTGTCCAGGAATTGATGGTCGTACGGAGCTTTCGCTGCATTCGGCGAACTGGTCACCGCATGCATGCCGTGCATTCCCTGCATGTCTGAATGAGACTTTGCGTCCTGCGCGAATACCGGGTTAGCCAAAGCTAGGGCTAGTAATGCGATTGCCGTATTTCTCAATGGCGACATGGTTGGTCATTTCCTCCAAAGTAGGTAATTGATAGGCGGCCGACTAGGCGCGCATACGCTATCCATACGATGTAATGAGAAACCGGTGGTTCGAAAAAAAGGCATTTATATTCAATACATTAGCGTTCAATCAAACTAGCTTTGTCCAGTTTTGGGCGCAGCAATTCATGGGCGGCGTTTCCGGCCCAAGATCTTCCATGCCAACAAAAAAGGCCGACTTTCGCAAGCCGGCCCCTAATGCATTACTGCTGTTTTTCGAGCTTCGTTACCGTCAACTGACCGTTCGGCTGTTCTGCCACGAAACTGATTTTGTCTCCGACATTCACCTGGTCCAGCATCGCCGGGTCAGTGACGCGGAAGGCCATGGTCATCGCCCCCATGTCCAGATTTTCCAGAGGACCGTGCTTGATGGTCATTTTGTTGGTGCCCTTGTCAACCTTTTTGACCTCACCGGAGGACATCGGGCTGGACGCGGTAGCTGCAGACTGCGCGAATGCGCCAGACACGGACGTGAGGGCGATGGCGGTAACAAATGCTGCTTTAACGAGTGCTTTCATGGGATTTCCTTTTGGGGTTTCGTAAGGTTGTAGAAGGTATCGGCTCATTGGCCGGGAGGAGCACTGCTGGTAAGAACCGCAGCAGCCATCAAAACGAGTAACAGCGCGATAGACTCAATTCGCAGCACAGCAATAACGATGCGTAAGCCACGATGTGCTTTTGCCGCCGCTTGTCCAGACGAGAGCGATGCGGGCAGGCCAGAGAACTTATTGAATCCGCCAAGCGCAATGGCAAGCAGCACCAGGACGAGTTTGAAGACCAGGACGTTGCCGTAGCTCACATCAATCAGGTCGCGCGGGCTGCCCAGAACGCGGTATGCGTTGTAGGCGCCGGTTGCCAGAATTCCAGCTAAAGCGACTGCCGCCCAGTTCGACATCGATGTCAGGTACGCAGCCCGCTCTCTCGTCGCCACCAATTCACTGTCGCGTACGCGGGGAAGCACCACCCAGGCAGCAATGAAAACGATGCCCGCCCAGAGGGCCATGAATACCAGGTGCAGCCATTCTACCGTCACTGCGACACTGAACGGCCCATGTTCATAGGCATGGCCGATGGTGACTCGTGCGGCAGCCACCAGCATCACTAAGGCAGCGATGCTTCCTACGTAAGCCATCCGTGCATCGGGTCGGTTGAGGAGCAGGTGCACAACCATGGCGATAACAAGTAACGCAACGGCTGCAACGCCCGCATGTCCATAGTGCGTGGTGGTCATCATCTGAACACAGGCGGGCCAGGCGTCGAGCCATCGAACGTCGGCCATCATGGCGGACTCTGTCCAGAGCGACAGGAATATGCCCGCAGTACAAGCGATTAAGCCCGCCAACATGGCTGACGATAACCGCTTAACGACGGAGCTTTGCCACGACGCCGTCTGCTTCATCACCCAATACCTGGACGCCAGAACGCCGACTATCCAGGCAAAGCTGATATTAATCAGTGCGGTGGCAGCTGCCTGTGGAAACGTGAATTCCATCGATCACTTCACCGTGAAGGAATAGTCGCCCTTGCGCCGGTGGCCATCCGAACCGATGCCGACATACTCAACCTTGTACTTGCCGGCGCTCAGAGCCGGCACAGCCAGCTTCATGACGGAAGGGTCAGCCGCGTCCAGGGTCGCTTTGTCAGTGCTCACTTCCTTGCCAGTGCTGTCGACAACCTTCGCCGTGCTGAAGGCTGCTTCGAGCTTCTCGTTGAACTGGAGGCTGATTTCCTTCGGAGCGGTAGTGACTTCCGCATCCTTTGCAGGAATGGCGCTTTTGAGGGTGGCGTGGGCCCATGCGGATGAATAGCCCAGCATTGCGGTTGCTGCGAAGAGTGCGGAAAGGACGTATTTTTGTGCTGATTTCATGTGAAACTCCATGGGTAAAAGGTGGGGTTAATGGTTGCTGTGGCCGCCTTGCGGCTTGCGAACGTTGAGTTCGACGCCTGGCACTGAGCGACCTGTTTCGGGCGCTCTGGGGGCTGCGGGCATGTCGCCTTTCCATTCGTAGGCGACGGTGCCGGCTGGGTGCTTGTACCAGCCTGGGTCCTTGTAGTCGCCGGGCTTCTGATCCCTGCGAATTTTGACCGTAGTGAACATGCCGCCCATCTCGATGTTGCCGAATGGGCCTTCCCCGGTCATCATCGGAAGGGTGTTTTCGGGCAGCGGCATCTCCATGCCGCCCATGGAGCCGCCCCGTTCGCCCATGGCCATGTAGTCCGGGACGAGCTTGTTGATTTTTTTGGCGGCTTCCTTCTGGTCCACGCCGATCATGGTCGGCACGTTGTGGCCCATGGCGTTCATCGTGTGATGGGACTTATGGCAGTGGAAAGGCCAGTCACCGGGGTCAGTCGCATCGAACTCAATGGCGCGCATCTGGCCAACGCCGATATCCATCGTTACTTCCGGCCAGCGAGCTTCCGGCCGAATCCAGCCGCCGTCAGTCCCTGTCACGACAAACTCATGGCCGTGCAAATGGAACGGGTGATTGGTCATGGTCAGGTTACCCATGCGGATGCGCACCCGGTCGCCTTGCCGGACATTCATCGAATCGACACCTGGGAAAACCCGGCTGTTGATGGCCCAGAGGTTAAAGTCCAGCATGGTGCTGGTTTTGGGCGTATAGCTGCCAGGATCGATGTCGTAGTTACTGAGCAGGAAAACGAAATCCCGGTCCGCCTTCATGAAATTGATGTTCTTCGGATGCGTTACCCAGAAGCCCATCATGCCCATTGCCATCTGCACCATCTCATCAGCGTGTGGGTGATACATAAAGGTGCCGGGACGCTTCGCCTCGAATTCGTAGACGAAGGTCTTACCGGGCGGGATGCCTGGTTGGGTCAAGCCGGTAACACCGTCCATGCCTGCAGGCAGACGCTGGCCATGCCAGTGAATACTTGTCTCTTCGGGCAGGCGGTTAGTCACGAAAATCCGTACCCGGTCGCCCTCGACTACTTCAATCGTCGGGCCAGGTGACTGACCGTTGTAGCCCCAAAGGTTGGCTTTCATGCCGGGGGCAAACTCGCGGACTACCGGCTCGGCGACCAGGTGAAATTCCTTGACGCCATTATTCATCCGCCAAGGTAGTGACCAGCCATTCAGGGTGACCACCGGGTTGAACGGGCGGCCGTTGGATGGCAGTAACGGCGCCTGGGTCGCGGCGCCTTCCATCGTGACCAGTTCAGGCAAGGATGCCGCGCCAACACGGCTGACGGCACCTGCGCCGACTAAGGCAGCGGCGCCTGATAAGAAATTTCTGCGTGAAACCATTTGGAATCCTTTTAGTGTTTTTGGGCTTGGGCTTCACCGGAAGCCTGAGCGCGCATTTCGGTTGAGCCGCCGCCGTTGCCACCGCCATTGATGGCGTTTTGGAGATTGGTTTCGGCTATCCAGAAGTCGCGTTGGGCTTCTATGGCTGTATTGACACTGCTGACCTGGTCACGCGCGTCAGTCAGCAATTCGAATACGCTGGCGAGCATCCCGTTGTATCGAAGCATGACTTCGTCCGAAATCCGCTTGCGCAAAGGGACAACCTCGTCACGGTAGTGCTTGGCAACGTCGTAAGTCGTCCGGTAGGCCGAGTAGGATTCGCGCACTTCCGAACGGGCTCGAATAGCGGCATCTGCCGTGCGGTGAACGGATTGCATGTAGGTCGCTTCCGCCCGTGCAGTGCGGGCGCCGCCCCAATCGAAAATAGGCAACTCCAGCGATATTTCATAGCCGTTTTCCCGCGGCTTGCCCGTCTCGCTCTTGTTGGCGTAGCCAGCGTCGAAAACATTGATAAAACCTGTTGCACGGGTCAGGCCCAAGCTGCTCGCCGTCGCTTCTGCGTCCCGACGTGCCATTTGGATGTCAAGGCGCTGAGACATAGCCTGCGTCTCCATATCGGCTACCTCGTTCGGCGCCTTCGGCAGGTCAGGCAGGCGTTCTGGCAGTTTGAACGCCGTATTTGCACCCCACAATCCAAGCAAGCGGGTTAGCTGCTCACGCGCTGCAGTGGCGTTATGCCGGGCGCGGGCGAGCTGCGTGATTGCGTCGGCATGGAACACCTGCTCGCGAGCCTGGTCGAGCTTGCTCCAGTTGCCGACTCTCGCAAGTCGCTGCGCAAGTTCGGCGCTGGCTTCTGCTGCGGTAGCCACTTGTTCGGCGTATTGGGCACTTTGCTGCGCCGCGAGTGCTGTGAAATACGCCTTGCGGGTGTCTGCTGCAAGCTGCACTGCTTCGGAGGCAGCCTGCAGCTTGGCCTGCTCAAACCGGCGGCCTTCTATGTTCGTGCGAAGCGGCATGGTCAAGAGACCGACAAAGTCGAACATGATGCTGCGGTCGATTTCGGTATCACCACCGCCGCGCAGCCGTCCGAAGGAGTAGCCGGGATTCCTGAGGCGGCCAGCCTGCACGAGGCTCGCTTCGGCAACGCCCAGCTCAGCGAATGCGGCCTGCAGCCCTTTGTTGTTGGCCAGGGCGAGTTGGACGGCGGAGTCCGGGGTCAGCGGCTTGGCCAGGATCTGGTTGACAGCGGTCTGAATAGCTTTTGCATCGTCGGCCGATTTCTCACGTTGGACCGTCTGACCTGTGCGCTCCTGGGTCAGCGTGGACACGGAGTCAATCCCGCCGTCTTTCGAGAAGGTCGCGCACCCGGTCAGAATTAGGGCGGCAAGCGCGATGGCGAGCGGCTTCAAATGCGCCGCTTTTGGTTGAATGCGCATTGTTATTTTCCTTGCATGTTGTGATGGCCCGCGTGCGGGTCGGACGGTGCGGCATGAGGGTTTGCCTGCGGCTTGGAAGCCCCCATGCCAGGCGTGGACATATGGTTCCCGGAGCCAGTTGCCCCCATTCCGGGCATGTTTTGATGACCTGCGTGCGGGTCAGACGGCGCAGCGTCGGCTTTTGGCTCAGGCTTGGTTGTACCCATGCCAGGCATCGACATAGGGTTCCTCGGGGCGGCTGGCGTCATACCAGGCATGTCCAAATGACCGCCGTGCGCATCCTTGCTTGCGATTTCTTCGTTGGCTGCACGCCAGACCTGATCAGGAGAGGTTGTCTCGTCCGGCGTAGCACGATAGTTTTCGAAGGCCGATACGTAGCCTATGGCAGGCACCGTGACATTTGCGTCAGCCGGGTTTGCTTGTTGTGGTTGTTGCGCGGTCGCGGCGAGCGGCAGGAATGCCAACACGGCCACCGTAATCCGGTGTGAAAAGGACATGATTACCTCAGAATCGATAGAACAGACGTGCAAAGGCACGCGAATCGCATGAGGGTCAGACAGCCGGACGAATGTCGTCTAGCGTACTTAGCTCAGTACGTCGATTAAGCGGTAACGCGTTTGGGAGGACGTTCGAGGCCGGCCGGAATAAATCCGGTGACCAAGGGGGGAGCAGGTGTAAGGACAGGCAGGGAACTGCTATAAGCCGGCGTCAGGAAAGAAAGAGACGGCGGGGCAACCGCACCTACACAGCAAACTGCGCAGGCGCTACAAGAGGAATTTATATGCTTCATGTCGGCAGAACTGCCGGCAGATTTAGTCACGGCAACTTGAACAGGATCTGCAGCGCCATCGCCCTCATGATGGTGAGGTTGAGTCACAACCATTATTTCTGCAGAGTCATGGTGTGACATAGGTCCGCAAGACGTCTGGATAGCAGCGGCTATCCCCTGAAGGGGAAGCGCGGCCAGTAACAGCCAGAGCAAAAATGTCTTGAAGATCCGAGGCATTTTGTGAGTATACCAGTTCTCTGCGGGGCCGCCAGGCGACAATTCATGCAGAATGTAGAACTTCTCTTAATGAGAACGTAAGGCTTATTCGCGGACTACGCAAATATGTTTCAAGTGCCTAACTACCTCTTACGCCGTCTCTTTCGGACTTAGGTGGTTAACTGCTTTCTTCTCAAGGAGTGTGAAAAGTTGAAATGGCCGCTTCACTTTATATAGCAGACCTTCAAATATCTCACGCGACTGTCTGAAATGGGTCGAACGACGACATTGTTCTGACGTTGGACTGGAAAGCATCGCAAATCTAGAGCGGCCACCCCTTTCTGAGTTCATGCAAACCTGCTCGCAACGACTTGACGACTTCCAGTTCGGCCTGAAGGGCTGGGATTGTGTAAGGGAACTCTTTTTGATAGGGTGAAGTTGGCAACCCGACCACATTAACGACCCGCTGCCTGGTTGGTTCGATCCCCCGGCGACCATGGACAAGTTTGTTTCGACACTCGCGCACCCTGTGTGCTGCGTCCAACCAGCGCGTGTGCGCGGTGAGCGCTTCAGGCGAAGCCGCATATTTACTCGCGGCCTGTTTTTTGAGGAAGTCGAGCTTTTTGTGGAAATTCGACTGGTTGTATTTAGTCGTCAACTTCTCAAGCCGTTGCCCTTCCCCAGTCCATACCACCATCATCCCCAACTCCATATCCAGCCTGGAGTATTCGAACAACATGTACCCGAGGATGGACGCGGCTTCGCGCTCCAGCCGCTCACGTTCTGCCTCAATCTCGATTCCCGTCCAACTTCGCATCGTTCCCATTTCCCCTTGCCGTTGTGACTGGCCCTGTCAATCCAGCCTGCCTCTTGCATTTCCTTGTGTGCCATCCCAAAAGGCACGATCAATCCCTGGCATCTGCCAAGGCCAATACAGCTTCTTCACCTCACAAGGACTTTTAACATGCAAGCAACTATACGCAATGATGTTTCCGTCGAAACGATGGAGCAACAGATCAGGGCTGACGGTTACCGGGTACTGCGTTCTGACCTGCGGGGCTATTACTTCGAAAAGGATGACCTCGCCTCTGAGGATCACCCGATCCGTGACGCCGCTGTTCGCGCCGCCCACGACCACATGAACCACAATGCGACCCAGGGCAGTGTGCCTGGCACCGAAGACGAGCAGGAATGGACGCCGGTGTACTCCCGTTGGCGTCATGGCGGCTGGTACGTCGACAACGTGGTTTATCCAGGCGGCGCATGCGGCTACGTGAGCAATAACTATCCCGATAAGAAATGGCGAATCGTTTGCGACAGCCGGCGTAATGACCTCGGCGGATCTGGCGACTATACGTTCCCTTCCCGTGACGCAGCTGCCAGGGCCGAGCTTGCACTGGCCAACGCCTTGCTCCTACAGCCCTAACCGACTGACCAACCACCAGCCCGCGCTTTCCTCTTCGAGGACTGTCGCGGGTTTTTTCTTTGCCGCTTCGATCGTGCCTTCCTGATTCCTGTTCTGCATTTCCTCCTGCAACGCAAATTCCGGCATACGCCGGCGCCGTGATTCCCACTTCACATTAATTCTCACCTTCAGGAGCAAGAGCATGAACATGAATGAACCCGAGCTGTTTTCCGGCCACCAAAACCAGTTGTCCGTCTTTACCCCGATCGATGCGCTTCTTTCGGAGTACCGCAAGAACCGCGACGATCTGGAGCGCATTGCTGCCTACGTCGCCAACGAAACCGGCGGCGTCATGCGGTTTTTCATGTGCGGTGCACAGGTTGAGCAGCAGATCAGCAGCATCAGCGCGGCCAGCCTGTTTGCTATCGACCCGGCTGTCCGCGCGCTCGATGCGAGCTTCTGGGCGCGGGCAATGGCACTGACCGATGTCCTGGAAACCATGCCTGCAGAAAAACGCATTGCATGGAACGAGCAGATCCGCAGTCATAAGACGCCGGCGTTCGAGCCGGACTCGGTCAAGTCGACCATTGGCGACCTGCTAGCCCAACGCTCGCAGTTCTTTGCCGAGCGCGTCGATGGCTTGTTTCGCGCTTTGTCGGGCGAGCATGTGACCAACGCGCCAGAGGGGTTCGGCAAGCGGATGATTGTAGCGTACCTGCGAACCTCATACGGCACCTTGAATTACGACCGAGCAAACTACATTCATGACCTTCGCGTCGTTATAGCGAAATTCATGGGTCGGGATGCGCCTTTTGGCAACGTGACGGACGAGGACTTGAGAAACATGTACCGCAATGGCCAGTACGGGGAGTGGAAGAGCTTCGATGGTGGTGCGTTTCGCATGCGGTTGTATATGAAAGGAACGGCGCACCTCGAAGTGCATCCTGATATTGCCTACCGCCTCAACCAGGTGCTTGCGTGGCTGCATCCGACGGCTATCCCGAGCAAGTTCCGGACGAAACCGCCGCGGGCGCCAAAGGACTTCACCATGGTGCATGACCTGGTGCCGTTTGAAGTGCTGGCAGAATTGTCGCGGGGCCGGGTCGACCGCACAGGGCAGGTTCTGTCTTTCTGGAGCAACGACGTCAAGGCAAACCATCGAACCGTCGCGGTTCTGCAGTATCTGGGCGGAGTGCCAAACGCCAGCATGCGCGAATGGTCATTCGACTATCCGATCCAGGCGGTGCTGGAAGAGTTGATGCGGACCGGCCGGATTCCCGACCAGAAAACCCATCAGTTCTACCCAACGCCGGCCTGTCTGGCGTCGATGGTGGCCGAACTGGCTGCCATTGGAGAGAACGACACGGTGCTGGAACCCAGCGCAGGCCTTGGCAGCATCGCCGAGCACTTGCCGAAGGACCGCACAACCTGTGTTGAGATCTCGAAACTGCATTGCAAGGTCCTGGAGAGCAAGGGGTTCAACACGGTATGCGAGGACTTTTTGCGGTGGAATCCACCAACGAAGTTCGACCGTATCTGTTTGAATCCTCCGTTCAGCGAAGGAAGAGACGCCGAGCACGTTCGGAGAGCTTCAACGCTGTTAGCTGATGGAGGCAAGATCGTCGCCATTCTTCCGGCCAGTCGTCGCAACAAGACGCTGATGGAAGGCTGGACACACGAATGGAGCGAAGTCTTCGACAACCGCTTCGAGAGCACACAGGTCGCTGTCGTGATCCTTGTGCTGACGCGAGACTAACAGGGCAGGGCTTCCACGCCTTTCCTTGCCAGGTCATTTCTTAACTCACCCATCCCCGGTTCTCATTTGAGACCGGGGATTTTTCTATGCGCTTCCGGAGCAACGCATGCGAGCTTATAGAACGTCGTTTGGCATCTTCAATACACGCCAACGTGGTTTAACTTCTACAGGAGATATTTCGATGCAAAACGTATGCACGAGCAGTGCCATCCCGGATGCAAAGCTATTGGAAGGGTTTGACAAGGCGGCGGCGGCATATACCCCGGCGGCAGTTGTTCCCCGCCAGATGACAACGATCCCTTTCAGCCAGGTGCCAATCGACGGCACGTTCTTTGACCCGCACTGCGGCGAAGACTTCGTGAAGGTATCGGCCACACGTGCACAAATGGCATCGATCGGATCAGACCCGAACGGGCCGGACAGCTTCGGCGCGGACGAAATGGTGGAGGTTGAGTTCGTCACTGTCCAACAAGGTTAGCAATATCGAGGGCTTTCCCTTGTAGTTAAATTGCTACGTAAGCAGGCCGGGTCGACTTTCATGTCACGCCCGGCTTTTCGTTTTTCTGATCCTCTTTCTTCCGTCGCCGTGTAAGTCATCTCCCTCCTGTCAAGGCAACCAACGCCTTCTTTCACCGGAGAGATCATGCATACCAACGCAGTCAGTCACGCAGCAAAGTATCAAACGCTTCAGCTCTTCCGCATGGAAGACATCACCATGTCGCTCGATGACCGGGTGGCGTCAGCGACCGGGGTCATCATGGACCTGTTCGAAGAAGGCCGGCCCATCGTGATCGCAACAAGTTTTGGAAAGGACAGTTCAGCTGTCATGTCCATTGTCATGAATGCCGCAAGGGACTTCGCCGCGGCCGGTGGCAAGCCACTGGTGGTAGCTACATCTGCCAATACTTTAGTCGAAAATCCTGAAGTTCATGCCATGGCCAAGAAGGAAATGGGCAAGCTTCATGCTTACGCAAAAGAGCACGGCATCCGTTTTTTCGGGAAGTTCGTCACACCGCCGCTGCTCTCCACCTTTCAGGTCAAAATCCTGTCGGGACGGGGCATTCCAAGCTGGGCATCAGGGGGAAATGATTACGCCGTGGACCTGAAAATTTCCCCACAGAAATCGTATCGGAAGAAGCTGTTTCGCACGATTGCAGAGAAGGGTATGCCCGAGCCGGTTACCTGCCTGGGCATGCGTATCGAAGAGTCTGAAGTCAGGGCTGCGCGGATGAAGGCGAATGGTGCGCGGGCAGAAACGCCGGTGCGCAACAAGGATGGAGAGCTTGTTCTTTGCGCGGTGAGTTATTGGTCTGAGGATGATATCTTCGAGTATCTGGGCGAGTGCAGTTCCGGCCTGCGCCAGTCGTACTCGGACCCCAAGGAAACGCTTCGCATCTATGCGCACTCGGCGGGAACGTCGTGTGCGGTGGTGGCGCAGAGCATCTATGAAGGCAAGCAGAAGAAGGGCGGCTGTGGCGCCAGGAATGGCTGTTTTACATGTTTGAAGGCCGAAGACAAGTCGCTGGCAGCCATGATCGAACTGGAACCCCGGTACGAGTACTTACGTGGCTTGAATCGCCTGAACAGCTATCTGCGCGCCATCGAGAAGGACTGGAGCAGGCGGCATTGGGTCGGTCGCACGATCGAAGAGGGCCACATCATTATTCAACCCGATACGCTGCATCCGCGTGAGATCCGTAATATCACCCGTTATATGCTGCAGCTAGACCATGATGAAGGGGTGCGAGCCCGCCGTGCCGGGGAGAAGCGGAAATTCACGCGGCTTCCTTTAGAAATGATGATTTGCATCGACGCGCTTCAAAGTATGAACGGCATAGCCCGTCCCTTTGCTATTTGGGACGATTTCCGCTCGATCTACGACAAGGGCATACGGTTCGACATTCCCGATGTTGTACCGTTCAAGGAAACGCCTATGCCTGATGCGAAGTTTCTGTCTGTGGGCAAGGAGTGGGACACCAGTGTGCCTGACTCTGCCTGGACGGGGATGCGGGATGCTTATGTTGAAGCCCTGACCGAAGGAAGCGGCTGTACGCCGGACCTGCGCATCCTGAAGGACGGAACAGCAGTGTGGGATCTGGAGACCGAACAGTCGTTCACGGTTGACCAGGAATCCGCAGTGATGCTTCTCGACTTCGAGCTGGAGAACATGCTGGCGATGTATGACGCCTCCTACAACAGGGGAGGTATCACCCCTTTCATTTACCCATAAGTTCTGTCCCGATATTGAAGCCAAGCTCAATGTAAATGAGGCGGGTCAGTCCGCGCCACATGACAGTATTGCCTGGCG
>NZ_FXUL01000044.1 GCF_900182955.1 Noviherbaspirillum suwonense
CAGAGTCTGCTGTTTCATTGGTCGTTGCCGCGGTCGTTGTTATTGGCCTCTATAACGCGTTTCTGTCGTAATCCGTTTACTTGTTCAGCGTAGCCCTAAGACTCGTCCTATTAATTGTCTAGACCAGGATTAGTTAAAACTGTTTATAGCCGTATCCAATATCCATAGCGTTCGCAGTATATAAAGCCAATAGTCAGCAAGGTGCAATAAAGTAGTGAGCGTAGCGATTCAGACGTCACAACGTAAGAACGAGGCAAAGTACTTATAGTCAAAAGCCCAACAATTCAACACCGGAGCCGATATGGATGAGCTTGACGTCGTCATTATAACCGGCAGCAGCGGCAATATCGGCACGGCGACGATTCGTCGCCTTGCAGCCCGATACCGAATCGCCGGCTTCGATGATCCCGGCCCGCCCTATCCTGCCCGGCCTGCGTATTGCGTTGCGGTCGATATGGAGTCGCAAGCAAGCATTGAAGCGGGACTGAACGGCGTCAGACAGAAATTCGGCAATCGGATTGCGTCCGTTATCCATCTCGCCGGCTATTACAGTTTTACTGGAGAACCAAGTCCGAAATATTACACTGTGAATGTCCTTGGCACACAGCATCTGCTGGATTCGTTACAGAAATTCGATGTCGAGCAATTCGTATTTGCCAGTACCATGCTGGTATACAAGCCCACCGAACCTGGCAGGCCAATCGACGAGGATTGGCCGCTTGAACCAACATGGGATTATCCCCAATCCAAAGCCGAGACCGAAACAGTCATTGCAGCGCATCATCGGAAGATTCCCTATGTCAATCTGCGCCTGGCCGGCGTGTATAGCGAAGATTGCCGAGTGCCATCGATTGCGACACAGATTCAACGGATTCACGAACGTCAGTTGATTAGCCATGTTTTCCCGGGAGACGTGACGCATGGACCGGCGTTTGTGCACCGGGATGACTTGGTCGACGCGTTTGCTCGCGTGGTCGAGCGGCGCAGGCAGCTCGCTCCCGAACTGACCTTGCTGATCGGCGAGCCGCAAACCGTCAGCTACGCTGCGATGCAGCGCGAACTCGGCCGTCTGCTCCATGGCGAAGAATGGGAAACCCGCGAGATACCAAAAGCCGTTGCCAAAACCGGCGCTTGGCTGGAAGAACTTGCGCTGCCGGAAGACCAGGAACCGTTCATCAAGCCATGGATGATCGACCGGGCCGATGACCATTACGAGCTCGATATCGGCCGCGCACGCACACTGCTTGGCTGGGAGCCTGAGCGCCGATTGATCGACACGTTGCCTGAAATGGTACGTAGGCTGAAGGCCGACCCGGTTGCCTGGTACCGGATTAACAAATTGCGTTTGCCGGATGTGTTGCAAGCGCAGGAGGCCTCAACGAAATCGGCTGCCGTCAGACAGGACGACCACCCGGAAAACCCGCATTCAGACACGCAGCATGCCGAGAGGTCGATAAACATGGGATCGCATGACGATCAGAAGATGCTTGTCGATGAACATCTCGCTACATTATGGCCGCACTTTCTCAACCTGATACTTGGCCTATGGCTGATTACCGGCCCCTTCGCACTCGGCTATTTGAGTACGCACACGCCTGATCCCGGAACGATGCGGGTGATGCTGGACCGGGGACTTTCCTCGCCGGAAACGCGCAATTTGCTGATGACATGGAGCGACGTCATCAGCGGCGTATTCATCGTTATTTTCAGCCTGCTCTCGATCTCGCCGAAGCGGCGCTTTGCCTGGGCACAGTGGGCCAACGCCACGGCGGGTTTCTGGCTGCTGCTGGCACCCCTCGTGTTCTGGACGCCGCTTCCTATCGCGTACAACAACGATACCCTGGTCGGCGCACTGGTGATTGCATTTTCAGTGCTAGTGCCGATGATGCCGGGTATGAGCATGGAAGGCATGATGGGCAAGCCTGACATTCCGCCCGGATGGAATTATTGTCCGTCGACCTGGATGCAACGAATACCGATTGCTGCCATGGGTCTGGTCGGCTTTCTAATTTCCCGCTATCTGACAGCCTATCAGCTGGGTCATATCGATCAGGCTTGGGATCCATTTTTCGGCTCCGGCACCATGACAATTATCACCTCTGAGATGTCAAAGGCTTGGCCGATTCCCGATGCCGGCCTCGGTGGAGTTGCGTACATGGTTGAAATCCTGATGGCTGTAATGGGTGACAAGCGGCGATGGCGCACGATGCCCTGGATGGTGCTGATGTTTGGCATTCTGGTCGTTCCGCTTGGCGGTGTCAGCATTTTCTTTATCGTCATTCAGCCGATCGCTATCGGCACCTGGTGTACGCTGTGTCTCGTCGCGGCACTGGCCATGGTGATCATGATTCCCTATTCGTTGGATGAACTCGTTGCGATGGGACAGTTCGTGCTGGATGCAAAACGCAAAGGCAAGCCGCTGTGGCGGGTGTTCTGGATGGGTGGCGCGATGGATGGCGGAAGCGAAGACAATGCGAAGGAATTTCGCGGCAGCTACGCAGAGATGATTGGCGAGATGGTTGACGGCGTCACTCTGCCATGGACCCTGCTCGTCAGCACTGTGCTCGGCGTCTGGTTGATGTTCACGCGGTTGGCTTTCGATACATCAGGACCAATGGCCAACAGCGATCATCTGGTCGGTTCACTGGTAGTCACGTTCAGCGTGATGGCAATGGCCGAAGTCGGGCGTCCGGTACGCTTCATCAACGTCGCATTCGGCCTGTGGTTGCTCGGTGCGCCATGGCTGCTGGATGGTATTGCGTCGAATACCGCAATGTGGAATAGCATGTTGACGGGAATTGTCCTTATCGCGCTTGCATTACCACGCGGCACGATAAAGAACGCGTATGCAGGGTGGGATCGCTATCTTGTCTGACTAAAAATACAATATGCCAACAGCACAACATAAAGTCGTCGTTATCACCGGCGCGTCAGCAGGGGTAGGTAGAGCGGTCGCTCGGGAGTTCGCCAGGCATGGCGCATGGATCGGGCTGCTTTCCCGCAATCGGGAAACGCTTGAACGTGCCAAGGAGGAAGTAGAAGAACTGGGCGGTCGTGCTCTGGTGCTGGTTGCCGACGTAGCCGATGCCGATGCGATCGAGCGCGCCGCAGAATATGTTGAAACCGAGTTCGGCCCCATTGATATCTGGATCAACAACGCCATGGCGTCTATGATTTCCCCGGCCATCGATATGACGGCGGAAGAATTTAGCCGCGTGACGGCGGTGACATACCTGGGTTATGTGCATGGAACCTTGGCGGCACTGCGCCGGATGACGCCACGAGACAATGGCACGATCGTGCAGGTGGGTTCGGCGCTCGCGTACCGCGGCATTCCTTTGCAATCGGCGTATTGCGGCGCCAAGCATGCCATCAAGGGCTTTACTGAATCGCTGCGCTGCGAGCTGATCCATAAAAACCGCAACATCCGGTTAAACATGGTGCATCTACCCGCCGTCAACACGCCACAGTTTGAATGGATCCGTTCGCGCATGCCGAATCAGCCGCAGCCGGTGCCGCCGATCTATCAGCCGGAAGGCATTGCGCGCGCTATTTACTGGTCCGCCCATAACGACCGGCGTGAATCGCTGGTCGGCATCACTACGGTCGGCGCGGTGTGGGCGAACAAGTTTATTCCCGGCCTGATCGACCGCTATCTGGCCCGGACCGGCTACCAGTCTCAGCAAACGGACGAGCCGGTTAGGCAGGACAGACCGGACAACCTGATGCATCCCGTGCAGAAGGATTTCGGCGCGCACGGACGATTCGACCGCGGTGCGGTGCAGGTCAGTTTGCAAGCGTGGCTGGACCGCCACCGCGTAGCGCTGCTGACGGGCGTTGCCCTCCTGGTATTTGCCGGCGCGGCCGTTTTTTTGCTGCTGGCCTGATTGTTTTAGAAAATGGCATCTCGCCCGCTACGATAATTTGCCAATCGGTACAGGAGAGCACCCGATGATCGAACCCGACAACGAAGACCTCTACCGTCCGATCGCGGACTACGCCATTATTGGCGACACCCGCACTGCTGCGCTCATTGCCAGCAACGGCTCGTTGGACTGGTTCTGCTGCCCCCGCTTTGATAGCCCTGCGGTCTTCTGCAGCATGCTTGATGCGAAAAAAGGCGGCCGGTTCCGAATCGGTCCAGGCGAGCGCTACACTTGTTCCCGCGCCTACGTGGATGCGACCAATGTGTTGACCATGACCTATTCGGTCGCCAGCGGGCAATATCGCCTGACGGACTTCATGCCGATCGCCGCGGCGCCGGTGCTGCATAGCGACGATCCGAGATATGAACACACCTGTATCCTGCGACGGGTTGAAGGCCTGTCGGGGGAAGCCGAATTAGAGATCGAGTTTCGCCCGACGTTCGATTTCGGTCGTGCGGAGACTCGTATGGAAGTGCTGCCGGAAGGAGCGTTGGCCCGCACCGGTAGCGCGTTTCTCTTGCTTCGCAGCCCGGTACCACTACTAGAAGACGGTTCCTCAAGTGCCTGCGCGCGGTTTCGAATCAAGGCCGGAGAACGGCTCGACTTCTACCTGGACTACAGTCCCGATTCTGCAGATCGAAGCGAATATGCTTTGGACGCAGATCGCCATCTGTCCGAAACACTAAGTTACTGGCGGGAGTGGGCGGACCGTTGCACTTATCGGGGGCCATATCGAGATCTGGTTCAGCGTAGCGCGCTGGTGCTCAAGCTTCTGACGCACGGGCCCAGCGGGGCCATCATCGCAGCACCGACCACCTCTTTGCCTGAGGAAGTGGGCGGCGAGCGGAACTGGGATTATCGCTACACCTGGATCCGCGATTCATCACTGATCCTGCAGGCACTGATGTCGACCGGCTACCATTGTGAATCCCATGCATTTTTCGATTGGCTCGAGTCGCTATGCATCAAGTGCTGCGGTGATCTCCAGATCATGTATACCGTCGATGGCAACCGTGAGCTGCCGGAAGAACTGCTTATGCATTTGGATGGTTACCGCGGCTCGCGTCCGGTCCGAATCGGCAACGCAGCGGCCGATCAAAAGCAACTCGACATTTATGGCGAACTACTCGACGCAGTCTATTTTTGCTATGAGGCCATGAGACCGCCGCGTCCAGAATTTTGGGAAGTGCTACGTTACCTTGCTGACCAGGCCGCCGCCCGCTGGCGTGAACCCGATGAAGGCATTTGGGAAGTGCGTGGCGAGCGGCAGCATTATCTGTATTCCAAACTGCAGTGCTGGGTGGCACTCGATCGTGCCATCCGCCTGGCAGAGCAAGGGCAACTGGCGGCCGACCTCAAGCGCTGGCGGAGCACGCGGGACGACATCCGCGAGGCCATTCTTACCGAGGGCTACGATGTTGAACTCGGCGCGTTTACGCAGGCATTTGGTATCAAGGCGCTCGACGCCAGTGCGCTGACAATCCCACTGGTCGGGTTTCTTCCTGCTTCAGATCCACGAGTATGCTCGACCGTCGCTCAAATTCGCAAGCAACTCAGCTCGCAGGGATTGGTTTACAGGTACCTGAACGAAGACGGTCTTCCGGGAGGCGAAGCAGCCTTTGCTTTATGTAATTTTTGGCTTGTCGATAATCTGGTGCTGGCCGGACAGGTCGAGGAAGCGCAGCAAATTTTCGAGAGGATAATTAGCCACGGAAATGACCTCCGGCTATTTTCGGAAGAGTTCGATCCGCACAGCGGCGAGCTTTTGGGGAATTATCCGCAGGGGTTCACCCATCTGGCGCTGATTCGTAGCGCAGTCAACTTGACGAAGGCTA
Source organism: Noviherbaspirillum suwonense (assembly GCF_900182955.1). Classification (GTDB taxonomy): domain Bacteria; phylum Pseudomonadota; class Gammaproteobacteria; order Burkholderiales; family Burkholderiaceae_D; genus Noviherbaspirillum_A; species Noviherbaspirillum_A suwonense. The sequence continues at coordinate 5,762 of NZ_FXUL01000044.1, forward strand.
CAGGCAAACCGGTACCTGAACGAGGACGATCTTCCGGGAGGTGAGGCAGCCGAGGCACTGCCGACGTGCTGGATTGCTTGATGTGTGCAAAAAAGCCCCGGCGGCGCAACTACGATTTTTGTGCTTTACAGCCAAAGGAAGGAGGTGTAGCCATTTTCGCCAATGATCACAGGTCTTTTTACTTCGCGATCGCGCCTGGAAATATTAATAGGATATCGCCTGCCTTACGACAGCCTATGGCGCCTCACAGCAGATCCTCGCGAAGCAGCGCGTTGTTTATTCCAATTGCCGCTTCTACGCCTTCCGCCGCAGCCACAATTACCTGCAACACATCGCGCGACGCATCGCCGGCCACATACAGCCCTGGGACGTGTGTCATTTGTTGGTCATTATCGACCTTGCAGCCGTTAGGCTCGTACATATCACAGCCGAGGCGCGCGGCGAGATCTGTAGACTGGATCCGGCCAGTGTTAAAGAAGATAGCAGCTCGGCGCAGACGGGCCCCGGTCTCAAAAACAATATCGAACTCAGCGTTGTAGGGAACGCTGTGATGAATCTCAAGGCGGACGATTTTTTCTTCACGAATAGCTACGCCGTTTATTTCCAAACGCCGACGGTAATGATCGCTCAACTCCGAAGGTCCGTCGGTGCACAACACCGTGTCGCGACTCCACAATGTCATTTCGAGAGCCAAGCCACCGCCTTTATTGTCGCCCCGGCCATATGCGGCGAGAGGTCGATCACGCATTTCCCAACCATCACAATAAGGGCAATGGAAAAGTCCGATGCCATAAAGCTCGCTAAAGCCCGGCTGCTTCGGTAAGTCGTCCACGACCCCCGCAGCGAGCAGCAGCTTGCGGCCCCAAACACGCCGTCCAGTTCGAGTGGTCACCAAAAAACCATGATCCGTCCTGATGGCGTCTACCACACGGTCTTCATCGACCTGCACAGAGGGATACACCGCCAGTTGCATAATTGCAATTTCTCGTAGATCTGACGGGTCGATGCCATCACGGCTAAGAAATCCATGCAGCGCATGCGATACGGCGTTACGCGGCTTGCCTTCGTCAAACAGCAGCACGTTTCGTCGACACCTTCCGAGAACTAACGCGGCATTGAGACCCGCAGGTCCACCCCCCACAATGATGACGTCTACATGGTCTAGGGCCTTGGCAACATCAGTCATATGCTTTTTCTTTATGATGAAAAGAATGTAGCGGCAAAGGGCATGAAACAAGAGCGTCCCCGTCCGCCGTAAAATTGTTTTATCCCGCCGATTATCCTAAGCAAGATCTGACTGATTCCCACACCGAGGCTGTTCCAGACGGCCACATTGGAAAACATGCCGTCGAGTAACAACGGCGCGCCGACCAGCCATAAGAAAACATGGGAAGCGGTGAAATTGGCCCTCTTGAAGTAGATGGCCTGGCTACTCATCCTCGCCTCATGAAACCAACCGGCTATATCTCGGCCCGTGAAAATCGAAGCAAACTTCTGTCGGCAACATACCCCGCAGGTAGAAGCAGCCCGATCCACCTCAATCTACTTCTTTAAAAGCCGCCGCAGTTCAACCCAAACGCATTGAGCAAACAAGGACCTTATCTGCAACATACGCTGCTCGGGAAACTACTCGTCCAACGCTGTTGCTAAACACTTTTCTTTAAATTTAGAATGAAACGCTATGGCGACGCAACTATATTAACCACACCGAATACAGAATCGACATCGCTGACCAGGTCGTCAGTTTCTACAACTTGGGACGCTGCGTTCAGTTCGGGGCAACCTGCCAGCCGGCGTTTTCATACGGGATATCACAGCAGAATAGCCGATTGAGGTGCCTGGAATTACTTGGCATCAACTGACCTTCCCATGCAACGCACTCATGCAACGCATCAGTGCGTTTAAAGGTGACTAAGACATCTACCTTCATGTCCCAACTTAACTATCTAACGTTAGAACTGAAATTCCTTTTGAAACGAAGCGCTTATCCGCCGTAATAAATATCACCTGGGCGAAGAACCGAATTGGCACTCGACTGCGTAATTTCTGACTTCGCTTGAGCGCAGCAATTACCACTGGCTGTCTTTACTCGTGAATAATCGACATATTCTTGCTGTCCAGACGTACCTTTCAATTGGCTGCGGCTCAACTCAGATCGAACTTCTGCGCGAGTTTTCGTTGACCCAATGCCGGTCATATCTTGCCATTGATTAACTGCACGTGGAGATTGAACATCTGTTATGTTTGAAGCTAAAGCGCCTGAACTAAAAGCAGCCAATGCGGCAGTAAGAATAACGACGCTTGAAATTTTAGTCGATTTCATATTGATTCCCTGATAATGGAGATGTTAGCGCTCGGAACGCTTTGTTCGCGAGTTCATGAGGCAAAGTATAAAGAGCATGTGCGAACAAACCTCTGACTATTGGATTACAATTTTGTAACGTGAATTATCCAAATTCGCTAGACATTCCTGCCTTTTCAGTAAAATATAGAAAAAGGCGACACCTGATTATCAGTTTCCAGCGTAATGCTTCGAACGCTGGATGCAACAGCAAAATGGCAAAAACAACGGGCAGCATGAAGCACTGACTGAGAAAAGAAAACCGGGGCAAGCTCAATAACCTTATCTTCCCCGGCAAGAAGTTCATCCAATGCTCAGCGCCTCGCGGCGGTAAACGTCGACGTCGTTCAGGAGCCGAAAGCATGGCCCCTCTTTTATCTGATCGGATATCAAGTAGAAAGAACGTTGGAGAGCAACCGATACATCGTGGCCACTTCTTCTGCGTCAGGCAGCCAGGTAAATTGCTCCCCCATTTCAGCGCGCAGTCTCTCAACTGTTTTATCCTTGTCCGAATTGCTTCCCCTAGCTTGGTCCAGTGCCTTGTAGAGTGCATGATTAGCTTTGACGCCCTGTCTGCACCTTGACCAATTTAGCAGCCCCTGCTCGTCAAAGCTGAATATGCTGTAGGTCTCGTTGTCGACTATGGCAGGCACCGCGTCCGACGTTCGGACATACCAATCCGCTACCCGCACCGACTGCTTTGCATATTCTGGCATCGGTCGTTGATTGCGTACCAGCAGTACATAGTCTTGATGCGCTATATACCGGATGCCTTTTTGCTCTGTTACGAAGAATATGATGCTGTGATGCATTGCTCTCCTCTCCGAAAAAAACGCGCCGCCCTGCGCCGTTTGTCTCAATGATGTGGCGTCGAGCGATCCCGTTGGCCGAGAATCAGATAGGCTGTCTCGCCCAATGACTCTCCATCCGCGTCCTGTCTGGCAAGCGCCTCAAGCGCCCGCAGCAGGTGTTCGGCGATTTCCATTTCGTTCTCCTGATATGCGCGTTGGAATGCGGACAGAATCTGTGCCCCAAGCGCCTGCTCCTGGTCGTTCATGGGATTCACCTCATTTTCCATTTGGCACGTACCGTACGCGTGTCAGCGCCCTGCACTGGCCGGCACTGCGGGCTTTCTTCTAAAAGGTCGAAAACACCTTTGGTGTTGCCGATGCGTTCAGGTAGTAAACGTTGATCGGCCCCTTCTTGTTGCCCGGCATGCCTGGCGCACCGACTGGCATGCCGGGAACTGACAGACCTTTGATCGGTGGCTTTTCCGCGAGAACCTTCTTGATGTTTTCTGCTGGGATCAGCCCTTCGAAGACGTAGTTGCCGATCGTCGCGGTGTGGCAGCCCTCCAGTTTTTCCGGAACGCCGAACTTCGCCTTTATTGCCTGCATGTCGTTGGTGTCGATCATCTCAACTTCAAATCCGCTCTGCTTCAGATGATCTGCGTAGACGTCACAGCACCCGCAATGCGGGTTCTTGTACAGCTTGACCGGGGTCCCGGCTGCAAACGCCGACAACTGCAACCCGGCCAGCACTGCCGCCGCCAATGTTTTTGTCCAGATGTTCATGGTTTCTACCCTCGTTTATTTAAATGAAAAAACTTCGCTTGATTGCACTGCTTTTCACAACGTCAACCTGTTTCAGGGGGAAATGGCTTTTTTTGGCTTTCCTCTCGTTGAATGCGCCTTTGCTCCGGTGTCCAGAGCGTCTTCAGATACTTCACCACATCGCGGATCTCACCGGGGGCGAGAACGCCGGCAAATGCTGGCATGGTAAGCCGCTTGGTTTTGTTGAACGGGTCGCGCCAGCCGTCGCGGATGGTCTTGTAGAGCATTCCATCCGCGTGCTTCCAGGTATGGCCAGTGGCGTCGTGCGGCGGTGGTGGCAGTTCACCAAGCTCATCGCGCTGCTGCCAGCCTGGCTTGCCTTCACCCTTGATGCCATGGCATGCGGCGCAATACTGCTGATAGATGCGTCGGCCATGTTGCACCTGCTGCACATCGGCCTTGTCCGCGCCCGCAGCAATTGCGTGCACCGGTACTGTGCTCATCACGGCAGCGGTCGCAACGATCATTAGGCTATGCATCCACTCTCTCCCAAGTGGCGCCATGGTCTTTGCTACGGTAAATGCGATCCTTGCCAGCCGCATAAAGTACGCCAGCCGGGCTGGCGACCAGGGCAGCCGCCTTGACAGGGGGTGCAGTGATTGCTGACCACTGCTCGCCACCGTCGGTGCTAATTATGACCCCGCTGTGGCCTGCGGCATATACGCGCTCGGGCTGAGCAGGGTCATACGTCACGGCATCGAAGCTGCCCTTTGTGTCACCCGCTCGATGCCAGCCGCAAAAGCAATCCATCGAACGCCAGACGCCGTCGGCCGTCGCGGCAAACAACCAGCCGGTCTCCATGCTGCCGGGCATGCTCGAATGCACGAATGCGTTAATACCTTGCCGTGGGCCACGATCCATCAGACGCCATTGCGCACCGGCGTCCTGGCTGCGGAAAATGCCTTTCCCCACAACGTAGGCATAGACCGTTCCGCCTTGTTCGGAATGCGTCGTCAGCGCAGTGACCTGCAAGCCGGGTAATCCCTTGTTAACTGGATTCCAAGTCTTGCCGCCATCACGGCTACGCAGAACACCCGCCCCCGGAGCGGAAATGAAAAGCAGACCGGCGTCGCGTGCAGAAGCCGCAATATTGACGGCCTTGCCCTTCAAGGGCGGTGGCAGCGCTCGCTCGGTCCAGCTTAGACCTTCATCGGTACTGACAAACAAGGCTTTCGTCGTCGCCTTCACCAGTGCCTTGGCCGCCGGCTGATATTCCAGCGCCACGGCATTGCTCTTAACGGACAGACCGCTGGACTGCTGGCCTGCGGCATAGGCTCCGCCCTGGGTGATGAGCGCCACGCCGATGGCAAAGGCGACGCCGGCACGCCGCAAACGCCTGGAAACTAGTTCGAGCGTCGTATTCTGAGAAATATGCATGGTCCTTTTACTCCTTGGTCCTAAACAGCTCCGATGGTTAACGAAGCACTTGATCTAGCAAGCTGGCAAACCTGGGGGCATCCACGAAACCGATGGTCCTGGTGCCTGCGACTTCTCTTCCAGATGGATCGAAAAACAGGATTGCCGGCGGTCCGAATAGTTGAAATCGGGACAGCAATTGCTTGTCCAGACTTGAATTGGATGTAACGTCGGCTTGCAGCAGCATGACGTTCTTCAACCGGTCCCGCACAGCCGGATCGGAGAATGTTGTCTGCTCCATTTCCTTGCAGGTAATGCACCAGTCGGCATAAAAATCGAGCATCACGTAACGGCCCCCACTGTCGCGCAGTCGCCCCTCAAGGTCCGCCAGGCTTGCGACGCGCTGAAACGGCAACGGCGCATGGGTTGATCCCTGCACACCCGCAGTCAGCCCCGCGAGCGGCCGGGAGAAATCGGTGCTGCCGCTGGCGGCGCCGACCAAGTAGATAGCGCCGATCAAAAATCCGGTCATGCCCAATCCCTTGGTCAATCGTCGAAAACCCATAGTCTCGGCAGGCAAGGCGTCGAACGCGCGCAGATAGACGGCATAGCAGACGAGTAGCACGCCGGCTGCCGCCATGCCAAGCGGTGTTCCTACGAGCGGCAAAGCGACCCAGATAGCGGTTCCGAGTAGCAATACGCCCAGAAACGCCTTTACCTGCTTCAGCCATGGCCCTGAGCGCGGCAGCACACTGCCCAGAGATGTGCCTACCACCACCAAAGGCACCCCCTTGCCGAGCGCCAGGGCAAACAGGGCACTGCCCCCGAGGATGACATTCTGTGTCTGCCCGATATAGAGCAACGCTCCGGCCAACGGCGCGGCAACGCATGGTCCGACGATGATGGCTGACACCGCCCCAGTAGTAAATACGCCAATGCTCGTACGGGCGCCGGTTTGCTGTCCGGTCCCGAGCAACCGGTTCTGCATGAATGCCGGCATCTGTAATTCGTACAGGCCGAACATTGATAACGCCAACGCCACAAACAGAAGCGCCATGGCCGCGATGGCCCACGGCGTTTGCATTGCCGTCGATAGCAGCGTGCCGCTTAAGCCGGCTGCAATGCCCATCATGGAATAAGTCGCCGCCATGCCTAATACGTACGCCAGCGATAGCCAAAAAGCGTGTGATCGTCCCACCGACGGGCCCTGACCGGCGATTACACCAGAGAGGATAGGGATCATCGGCCATACGCAGGGCGTGAGAGACAGTAGCAGCCCAAACCCGAAAAATCCGAGCAGGATCCAAGCAATATGCTGCTGGTGCAGCATGGCGATGCTCCGGTTCGCATCGAGCCAGACCGGCAGCGCGCTAGAGGCCGTCTCTCTACTCCAGGTCGCGGTGGTTCTGTCGGAGGCTATTTTCATCTCTGCAGCCACGGGACTGGCCGCCGGGGAGCCGGTGCCGATACCGGATGTCATGGAAGGTAGGGTAAGTAGAACCTGCCTGTCGACAGGGGGATAGCACACGCCTTTATCCGAGCAGCCCTGGTAACTCACCGTAAGATGCAGTGCAGCCGCCCCAGCCGGCCGCTGCAGGGCAACCGTGGCACGAAAGGGCTGGTGGAATATGGCAACGTTGCCGAAGGTCGGATCGGCCTTTATCTGGCCCTCTGGAAGCAGCACCTCCTTGATAACGATGTCGGCCGGCTCTAGTACTTTAAAACGGATCCGATCGCGATAGAGAAAGTAGCCGGGAGTGGGCGTGAACTCGGCGACCAGAGTGGCCGGATCGAGCACTCTCATGCTGAGGGCAAAGGCTTCCTCGGAAGGCAGCAGATCGGGTTCCGATTTGAAATAGCCGAGCAGCCCTTTCAAGCCTGATGAGGCAGCATTGGCCGCACCGGCGATGGTTGATGGGAGCGGTGCGCGATCCGTGGTAGCGGCCACTGACGCAAGGCTGTGCAGAGTCAGCAAAAACACAGCAACGACGCGGATGCTCGACATGGTGGTCACCATTTCAACAGTGTGCGCACGTCACTCGCAATCGTATCTGCGTCGTGCCTGTCGCTGATGAACAATCGCAACCGCCCTTGCGGGTCGAACACGAAGCTTGGCCCCATGTGGTCCACGGTGTAAAAACCGCTGGCGTCAGGCTTCTGATGCTTGAAATAGACCTTGAAGTCTTTCGCAGTCGCTTCCGTGGTTTCCATGTCTGCGTACATGCCCAGGAAGGCTGGGTGAAACGCCGGAACGTACTGCTGCAGCACGTCTGGAGTATCGCGGTCGGGATCGAGCGTGACGAACAGTACTTGTACGCGGTTAGCATCCGGTCCCAGTTTTTCCATAGCGGTGGCCAGCTTGTACATCGTCGTTGGACACATGTCGGGACAATTGGTATAGCCGAAGCTTAGGATCACTACCTTGTCCTTGAAATCGGCGATGCTCCGCACCGCGCCATGGTGATCGGATAACCGGAAATCTTTGCCCCAGGTAACGCCAGTGATATCTACCAGCGAAAACGTCTGCGTGACGGGTTCGGTTTTGGTACAGGCAGCCAGCAATAGAAGTAAGGTGACCAGTAACAGTTTTTGGTAAGTCGCTTTCATGTCCGGCTCCTTGTTACTTTCCAAACGGCCGAACCGGGACATCGATAGTTGCGGCAATCTTCTTCTGCGCCGTGTCGACGAATGTGAATGTCAAACGAACGGTCTCACCCGCCTTGAGTGGCTTCTTGAGGTCCAGCAGCATCAGATGCATTCCACCTGGCGCCAGGACAACGGGTCGATCTGGCGCGACTTCAAGGTTCCGTTGTTCACGCATTTGCATGACGCCGTCCACGGTCCGCATATCGTGGATTTGCACTTGCTTCGCAGCGTCGGTCTCAATCTGCAGGAGCGTCACTGGAGAAGCGGCGGAAAGCGTCAAATAAGCAGCGCCGACGGGCTGTCCCGGCACGGTTGCCCTGGCCCAGGCATCCGATATGCGTACTGGCGGTGTAGCTGAAGCGCCTTTGGCGACGAGCGAAAAGCTCAGTCCCAATGCGAGTGCGGCAACGAAAATGGCGCGGGCCGCATGGTTTAAATAATTCAAGACAACTTCCCTTTCTGGTTGCTGCACCCCCTCGGCACGAGGGCGGGTGCGGCGCAGATTCGGCCCACGATGACTACCGCATCGGATGCGACAGACAGCAAAGCGCCATGCACGAATCGAAAGACCGCTGTAAATGCCGAAGTAAAAGGAAAAAACATGGAGACTCCGGGAGCACGATGAGCGACATCGCCAGCGCGCAGCAAAGCGATGTCAGATCAGACAGCCCGGAGTATCAGATGCGGAAACAGCAGTGGCGAATGGCCACCGGTGGTGCAGTTGCGCGGGAAAGCGCTCCTGTTTGAAGCGGATTAGGCGTGGCGCGGTCACCCAGCCCGATGGGATGCAATGGAAGCGCCCAGCCGGCAGGAGCGAACGCTTGTACCGGTGGGTTCTGTGGCTTGTCCAGAGAATAGCGATCGACTTGCTGCCCATACGCATTACATAGGCTAGGCTGGGACGGGTCGGCCTTCATGCAAACGTCCGTGCTCGGCATCGCAGCCTGAGTGGACATGACGAGTTCTTGCTGTTCCGGTCCCTTCTTGAGGTAATCTGGACACGCATAGGAAGCGAAGGCAAGCTGCATGAACAGCATGCTCAACAGCGCAATAATCGCCGTCACAAATCGCGAGAGCCCGGAACGTTTCATATTCGCCGCAATATAAGTGGCGCGCAATCCGTTGTCAACCACAGAGTTACGTCCACTTGTAATTAGTCATTCCTTTCTAATGGTCGCGCCCACCCCGCAGCGCGGCAATGATGGGGCAAGCCCGTGCCTGCCCAGTTTCTTTACATTCCTGAACCAAGCTGAAAAGCGTGGCTTCCATCTTTTTTAGGTCTGCAATTTTCTCCTGTATTTGAATCAGCCGTTCTGATGCCACGCTGCGAACTGCGTGGCGATCCGTCCCGTCACCCAATTGCAGAAAGATACTGATTTCCTCTAGAGAAAATCCCAGTTCTTGTGCGCGCTTGATAAACCGGATGCGGTCCACCAGGTCGATCGAGTAGATGCGATACGCACCCGAAAGGGTCTCGGAAACGGGCAGCAAGTTCCGCTGCTGGTAATAACGCACGGTTTCTACGCCAACGTTTGCAGCCTTGGCGAGCCGCCCAATCGTCATTCCTAGTTCAGCCATATGTAAAAAACCCTTGACTCTGTTGTTGGGTACAGACTCTATAGTGGACGCAAGGTTCCTCGTTGTCCATTGAACTAAAGGCAATAATTTACTACTAACCAGTGTTCTTCCCGAGGTAGAGCGCAATGCTACGTAATTTTCCCGTACTCAAAATCCTGGTCATTTTGCTGGCGATCATTGGCGGCTTCGCTCTAGTAGGCCGTCACACTTCAATTTTCGGATAAAGGTATTTCAGCTTGATCCGAGCATCGGCGGTACGGAATTGCCAGTCAATTCCCGCTTGCCGCCGGTTACGCGCCTCTGCCCATTTTCGGGCAAGCTCACTGACCCGCTCCATTTGGCCAAGGCGCTGGTCCAGGCATTGCCGCGTCAACACACTCAGTTCCGGCTCGGCCATGTTGAGCCAACTGCCATGCTTGGGCGTGTGCACCAACTCCAGCTTGCGCGCCAGCCGTAACGCTTCCGCCGGTGCAAACGCTTCATACAGCGAGGCCAGCCGGTGGACATTGAGGTTGTCGCATACCAGCGTGATCCGTTCGGCTTGTGCATAGCGCGGTGCCTCGACCACCTCGCGCACTTGATGCGCCCAATCCATCGCAGTCTTGCGTAGCGTCACCGGCGTGGCACGCCATCCCGCCAGCGGCTCGACAAACATCCACACCACGCACATGCCTTGCCGAACATACTCGAAATCTTCCTTGGCCGCCGCACCCGGCCGGGCTGGCACCGGCATGCGCACCTGATCGATCAATTGCTTGGGCTGTTCATCCATGCAAATGACCGGATGACGCGCCTCGTATGGCCGGCAATACACTTCCAGCACTTGCTCCATCTGGCACGCAAAGTCGGCATCGTGCTCCGGCGCGATGCACCATTGCTGCTTCAGCCACGGCTTGAGGTCGTTTTTTTTAGCGTGCGCCGTACCGTTTCACGCGAAATCGACGCCACCACCTCCAACTCCACGAGTTTGCTGGCCAACAAATTCAAGGTCCAGCCGGTGCGTTCCCCCGGCGCTTGCGAACACGCCAGCTTCACCAATTGCGCTTCGGCTTGCCCATCGAGCTTGCGGCACTGCGGCCGGCTCGGGTAGTACCGCTCCAGCACTTCCCGCGGACCTTCTTCGACTGCCTGCTTGCGCCAATTCTCCAGGCTGCGCGTGCTCATGCCAAAGGCTTCGGCGATACGCGCATCTTCCCAGCCCGGCCCCTGCTCGCCCCGATCCATCTTCAGAAACGCGTTGGCATGGCGGATTTTCCAGGCGGCCGACTTGCCGGTCCGCACGATGCCTTCCAGCCAGCCGCGTTCGTCCGCCGTCAATTTCAGTACATATTTCCGGTTCATTGCGATCTCCTTCCCGCCAACCTCCCGTTAGATCGCTTCAAAACCGAAAAATGCCCCGTGTCAGACTACTAGCGGCGTTTGTCGGCATGGTGGTCATGCATGGCAGCATGATGGGGATGATGAACGGCCGATACATGGCCGGCATATGCTAATACGTTGAACGAGACATCGTGATGGAATAGCTACGATTCCAATGAAAAAGCACGTTTGGCTGCGGATACTCCTCGTCTTCATGATGGCATGGCTGCCGTTGTCAGCCATGGGAGGTACGACTTTGCCTGTCTGCCAGGACGTCCAGCCACTCTTCTACTCGGTCGATACGATCAACGACATGGATTGTGATGGTTGTGCAATGCCGTGCACGCACAACGCAAGCACGGCTTGCCAACTCGGACACGGTTGCGGCACCTGTCTGCCATCTCTCCTTGGCGCAATCAGCCGTCCCCCTGCAGCTTGGGCACGCGCATCCCTGATGAGTGCTTCTTCTTTTCCCAGCTCTCACATAGCTGAGCTGCTCGACCGCCCGCCTTCTCTCATTTGAACTCGACGGTAGGCCGGCCTGCGCCTGTCTATCAATCCGATCCGGCTGTCCGAGTTTCGGCATGGCCGGTCGACGTCCGCATCCCAAGTGACTAACTATTACCGACTGGAGTTTCCCATGATGTGTGCTGCCAAAACGATGTTGAAAGTGGCTCTCGCCTTGTTGATCAGCTTTGGTGTTGCCTATGCTGCATTCCCAGAGGTTCGCACCTGGCTGGTTGCCATGGCCCCGACGCTGGCGTTCCTGATCTGTCCAATCTCGATGCTGTTCTGCATGAAGATGATGAATAAAAGCTGCAGTTCGCAGACGGGTAATTCCCCAACGGCAGCGCCGCCTTTGCCAAAGAAGGATGTAGAGACTAACTAACGGAACGCGGGTGCGGCAGATTGCTGGCGTACCCGCTTTACGAGGATGACATGGCAAACTTGATACCGCTTACCGAAACTAAACCTACCGAAAACCGTGAACGCGTTGACTTGCCCATTACGGGCATGTCCTGCGCCGCTTGCGCACGCCGGATCGAAAAACAGCTTGGCGGCATGCCGGGCGTGGCGCGCGCTGGCGTCAACTTTGCCAGCGCCCGCGCTACTGTCGAGTATGACCCTAGCCGCGTCGGCATCCGCGACTTGATGGCAGAGGTAAAGAAAACCGGCTATGAGCCAGTTGGTAGTGCCACTGCGGGGTTCGTTGTCGATGACTCGGCGCGGCCGTCTGGCTCCGCGCATCAGTTGGAAGAGCACCTGAACCGACTGCCAGGCGTTGTAAAAACCAACTTCAATCTTGCGACCCGAAACGTACAGGTCGAGTATCTGTCCGATCGAATTGATCTCGCGCGCATCCGCAGTGCCATCAAGGAGTTCGGATACACGATTGCCGATACCGCCTCCGAATCTGGCCTCGCTCCGGGCGGCCACTCTGAAGAGTATAAGGAACTGCGCCGCAAGTTCTGGATCGCCGCAATTCTGTCTTTGCCAGTGCTGGTCATCGCCATGTCTCATGGCCGTATTGCGCTATTCAATTTTCCAGGAGTGAACTGGCTACAGCTTGCCCTGACGACGCCCGTCGTTTTTTACTGCGGTGCGCAGTTCTACCGGGGTGCCTGGGCCGCATTTCGGCACCGCGCCGCTGACATGAATACCCTCATCGCCATTGGCACAGGCGCGGCGTATCTCTATTCGGCGGCCGTGACCATTGCGCCCGGCTGGTTCGCCGGCGCTGCAGCCGGCGCCGCGGCTGGCATGGAAGCCATGCCAGTCGCCGTGTACTTCGAGGCGGCATCCGTCATTCTCGCGCTCATTCTCCTTGGCCGGCTTCTGGAGTCGCGCGCAAAGGGACAAACCTCGGATGCGATTCGCAAGCTGATGAGCTTGCAGGCCAAGACGGCACGGGTGGTGCGTAATGGGCAGGAGTCCGACATTCCGGTCGAGGAAGTGGTGCCGGGCGATACCGTGATCGTGCGGCCCGGTGAAAAGATCCCGGTGGATGGCGTGATCATTGAGGGTACCTCTGCCATTGACGAGTCGATGCTCACTGGTGAGAGTTTGCCGGTCGAGAAGAAAGTCAACGATGAAGTATTCGGATCCACGCTGAATAAGACCGGCGCCTTCCGATTTGAAGCGATCAAGGTCGGCAAGGACACTGCATTGCAGCAGATCGTGCGCCTGGTGCAGGATGCACAAGGGTCGAAGGCGCCGATCGCCCGGCTTGCGGACGTCATCAGCGGCATTTTCACGCCGATCGTACTATGCATCGCCATTGCCAGCTTTGTGGTGTGGTTCATTGCAGCGCCGGTCGAGACACGCTTTACCATGGCACTGGTGCCGTTCGTTACGGTGCTCATCATTGCGTGCCCGTGTGCGCTGGGGCTAGCAACGCCTACGGCCATCATGGTCGGTACCGGTAAAGGCGCCGAAAATGGCGTTTTGATCAAGGGCGGTGGCTCGCTTGAGTCTGCGCACAAAATGAAGGCCATTATTCTGGACAAGACTGGCACGATCACCAAAGGTAAGCCCGCGCTGACCGATGTCATCATCGGACCCGCCTTCCAGGCGGATGGCGAAGGAGAGTTTCTCAGGCTCGTCGCCTCAGCGGAACGAGGTAGCGAGCATCCGTTGGGTGAAGCCATCGTGCAGGGCGCGCTGGAGCGCGGGCTTACGTTGAGCAATGCCACTTCATTTAACTCCGTTACTGGCCAGGGCATTACTGCAACCGTCGACGGGCGGCACTTGTTGCTCGGAAACCTTGCACTCATGATGGCAAATGGCGTAACAACGAGCGATGCGGAAACTATCGCTGCAAATCTTGCCAGCGACGGCAAGACACCGATGTATGTCGCGATCGACAGCAGCTACGCCGGCCTAGTGGCTGTCGCCGATGAAATAAAAGCAGAATCGAAGGAAGCGATTGCTGCACTACAGCGCCTGAACCTTGAAGTGCTGATGGTAACTGGCGACAACCGACGTACTGCCGAAGCCGTTGCCAAGCAAGTGGGTATTGAACGGGTGTTTGCCGAAGTCCTGCCTGAAGGCAAAGTGGACGTCGTCAAGCGCCTGCAACAGGAGAAAAAAGTGGTCGGGATGGTCGGTGATGGTATCAACGACGCCCCAGCGCTGGCGCAGGCTGATATCGGCATTGCGATCGGCACAGGCACCGATGTTGCCATCGAGGCATCCGATATCACCTTGCTCAAAGGGGACTTGCGTGGTGTCGTCACCGGCATTGCCTTGTCCCGCGCGACCATGCGCACGATTAAGCAGAACCTGTTTTGGGCGTTCATCTATAACACGCTTGGCATCCCGCTTGCTGCTGGGCTGTTGTACCCGATCACCGGTTGGCTGCTATCGCCGATCATTGCTAGCGCCGCCATGTCGCTATCGAGCGTATCGGTGGTCGCAAACAGTCTGCGCTTACGCCGATTCAAAGCTTCACTGTAGGAGGACCCGATGGACCTAACTGAAATTGGTGTCATCATTGGCGGCTTGCTGTTGATCGCATTCGTGCTTTGGTACTTTTTTGGGGAACGCACGGCCGTCAGCGCGCAGACGGCGGAAAGCGGCGTTCAGGAAATCAGGGTAACGGTCAAGGGCGGCTATTCGCCCGATGTGATCGTGGTCCGGCAAGGAAAGCCGGTTCGCTTGGATTTCTATCGCGATGAAACCGCTTCCTGCAGCGAGCAAGTCATTTTTGGCGACTTTGGCATTGCCAAGCACTTGCCTGCGTTCGAGACTACGCCGATCGAGTTTACTCCCGAAACACCTGGTGAATTTACGTTCACTTGCGGCATGAACATGATGCGAGGAAAACTCGTCGTCACTGGGGTTTGAAAGAGCGGACCAGATTTCCACCAGATTCATGGCAATTCATGATGGGCTTCCTGTCTGCGACACAAATATCTTTTAAGAGCTAATCGATGCTAATCCACCCGCTTCCTGACCCGATTGCCTTCTCTATCGGGCCGCTCAAAGTTCACTGGTACGGTCTGATGTATCTGGTCGCCTTCATTCAATTCCTGGTATTGGGCCGGGTACGGGCGCGGCAGCCACACATGGCCGCCGCAGGATGGAAGGGCCAAGACCTCGACGACATGCTGTTCTATGGGGTGCTCGGTGTGGTGATCGGCGGGCGCCTGGGCGAAGTGCTGTTCTACCATCCGATCTACTATCTTTCCAATCCGCTGGAGATCATCGCCGTCTGGAACGGCGGCATGTCCTTCCACGGCGGCTTTATCGGCGTGCTGATCACAATGTGGCTGTGGGCGCGTAAGAGCGGTCGCCGCTTCGTCGACGTACTGGACTTCATCGCACCGATGGTGCCGCTCGGCTATGCTGCGGGCCGCATTGGCAACTTCATCAATGCCGAGTTGCCCGGCCGGGTTGCCGATGCATCGCTGCCATGGGCCATGATCTGGCCCAACATCGACAATCTGCCGCGCCATCCGTCGCCGATCTACCAGGCGCTGATAGACGGCCTGCTGGTGTTCGTCATTGTCTGGCTGTTCGCGCAAAGGCAGCGCCCGCCGCTGGCGGTCGGTGCACTGTTCGTGCTGCTGTACGGCTGCGCGCGCTTTTTCACCGAATACTTCCGGACACCCGACTATGAAGTGCACTTCGTCGGCATTACGATCTCCGCCGGCCAGATGCTGTCGCTGCCGATGATTATCGGCGGCGTATTGATGTTGGTGCTTTCATACCGCTCATATAGACCAAAGCCTTTCGGTACTCGCCAGGTGAACAGGTAGAAAACGCGTTTTAATTTGATTCGACAGCAGGCAATGAACACTGCCAAACGAAACCAAGCACTAATGAAACTTACGAAAATACTTGTCCTGGTGCTGATAGCTGCAACAATCGTGGCGTATTTCGCCTTAGACCTCGGACAGTATCTGAGCTTGCCTTATTTAAAGGACAAGCAGCACGCGTTTCAAGCGTACTGCGCTGAGAATCCAGTGAAGGCAATCGGAGCCTACTTTTTGCTATACGTTTTGCTTGCAGCATTGTCGATACCGGGCCCCACCATCGCAACGCTCGCCGGTGGCGTGCTGTTTGGCATGTGGCTTGGAACTGCCATCGTCTTGTTTGCGGCATCAATCGGCGCCACCATGGCGTTTCTGGTGTCACGCCATCTGCTCCAAGACTGGGTCAGGAATCGTTTCCGCACGCAGTTCGACGTTGTGAACGAGCGCTTCAGCCGCGACTGCGTACTCTACCTACTGACGTTACGTTTGGTTCCTGTTTTTCCATTCTTCATCGTCAATCTTTTGGTCGGGTTAACCACGATGCGGATTTGGCCGTTTTACTGGGCAAGCTTGCTCGGCATGCTGCCAGGCACGGTAGTCCGCGTCAATGCTGGCACTCAGTTGGGTCAAATCGCCGAATGGCATGACGTCATGAGGTGTACTGTCAATAATGGACACTGCCGTTTCAAGCGGCCAGCGTGGTTTTGCTGATGTTCTCAGCGAACTGCGCTGGCGAAACGTAGCCAAGACGTGAGTGACGCCGCTGGCGGTTGTAGAAGATTTCGATGTACTGATCCTGCCTCGGTTTCACGTACAGCAGGTTATGCAGCTTTCAACATGTTTTCAACCTCCATCGGAGTAAGGTAGCCAATGGAAGAATGAAGGCGCTGTCGGTTGTAAAAGCCTTCAATCCAGTCCACGATGTCGAGTCTGGCTTGCTCCCGTGTTTCGTATCGT
>NZ_FXUL01000045.1 GCF_900182955.1 Noviherbaspirillum suwonense
CATCGTCCCACCTCTTCGGCATTGCCTCGGTTTCAAGTCTACGCAATGCGCATAAACGCGTCTGCCTCCAGCCAAAGTTGTGGGTAATTGAAAGCCTGAAGTCGCGCTTACGCATAGCCTTCTTCGAGAACCTTTCTGGTCATGGTGTCCTCGTCTACTTCTTCGCTAGCCGCAAGGGTATTACCTCCCGTTCCCCCAGGAGAAATCCTGAATGCAATAACTCCTGTATCACGACGCTTCATCTGAACAGGAAAAATTTCTGTTCCATGAGCTAATGTCAAATTTGGTGTATAGCCGGTCTGAAGCATAGGGTTATCAAGCGGCGAGTTCTTGTTGTTCCGGCGGATTGTCCGGCGCCGGTATGCCATCTTTAAACGGCACGCCATCCAGCAGCGGCTTGATTCTGTCGGCGCCACGAATCTTGTGCCACGGCTTCTCTGCTTCTTCCATCAATTTGAATGCCAGCCCCAGGAACGTTGAGCGCGACAGGCAGTTCCTGGCCCGCGTGGTCCGGTGCCGCACCGTGGCAAACGTTGATTCAATGGGATTTGTGGTCCGTACGTGCTGCCAGTGCTCGGCAGGGAAGTCATAAAACGCCAACAGACTGTCCCGGTCCTGCGTGAGCTTTTCCACGGCCTTTGGATACTTTGCTTTGTACGTGGTCACGAATGTCTCGAACGCTACCAGGGCATCAGCACGAGTCGCTGCCATGAAGATGTTCTGCATGGCCGCCTTTGCTCTGGCCTGCTGCGATGCCGGCAGCGCATTCAACACATTGCCCAGCTTATGGAACCAGCAGCGCTGGGCCCGCGTGGCAGGAAACACCTCTTCCAACGCAGCCCAGAAACCCATGGCGCCATCGCCAACTGCCAGTAAAGGGCCAGCTTGCAGCCCCCGTGTCTTCAAGCCCAGCAGCACCTCGCGCCATGATGCGCTCGATTCCCGGAAGCCGTCCGCAATGGCCACGCGCTCCTTCTTGCCGTCCGGTGTCACGCCGACTATGACCAGCAGGCATTGGCCATCGGCGTTCTCGCTTCGCACGCCGGTATGGATGCCGTCGGCCCACCAGTACACATAGCGGGCGCTGCTCAGGTCCCGCCGGTCCCACTGCTGCCATTCCTCTGACCACTGCGCCTTTAAGCGGCTCACCACATTGGCTGACAGGCCCTTGGCTTCTTCGCCCAGCAGCACCGACAACGCTTCGCCCATGTCGCCCGTCGACACACCCTTAAGGTACAGCCAGGGCAACGCTGCGGACACGCGCGGCGACTTCCTGACATAGGGAGGTACCACCGCCGAATTAAACTTCACGCCCATACCCGAGCGGTCGCGTACCTTGGGCACCCTGACCGACACCGGCCCGGCTGCCGTCAGCACATCGCGCTCGGGCAAATAGCCGTTGCGCACGACGGCCTGCTTGCCTGACAGCGTTCTGACGTTGGCATACTGCTCCAGCAGCGCCGCCAGTTCCAATTCAATGACTTGCTGGATAACTTGCCGCGCGCCGCGACGCACCAGTTCGTCCAGCGACATGCCAATTTCCGGTAGACCAATTCCTGCTTCTTGCTTATTCTTGCGCATGGTGGGGTTTCCTTTGTTGGTTGCTTTGACTTCGACAATCAAATTCTCCAACAAAAATCTCCACCGCCTTCCGTCCCCCCTTCAGACTTCAGCCCGTACACCACTTTCGACTATAGCTCCTGTTCCATTGTTGAGAACAAAACTAAATTTTTTGGATATTCTCTCTTGAGAAGGTGCCATACTATTTTCCCCATTGAGTTTCAGAACTGGATCTCCCGTTTCTAGCGGCTTACCGCCAAGCGCTCCAGCGTTCTTTCGGAAGTTGCCACTAGATCGCATTACCTCTGTCGTGAAACGCAATCATATCCGTCTCTGTAACTTCACCCCACACGTCCGTGGCCAGCCACTCGCCAAAGGCAATGCGTACCGTTTTCATCTCCAAACCTTTTTTCCTGTAAGAGGCGAGAATCGTCTTGTCCGCCTGTCCGACAAAGCGAGTCAGAATTTCACTTTGTTCAGTAGCCTCTAGCTCAGAAAAATAGTCGAGAGCATGTTTGCTTCTGGCTGCTATGTACTGGGCTCTTAAGTCCTTTTGGGGCTCTGGTGCGGTTTCCTGCTGCGTAGCAACCGCAGGTTCGGCTAGATGAGGATTCGTTGCGTACCCGTTTGCAATAGCCACCTTAAAGTAGGCTGCTGGGGACGCCAAAGTAGTGCCGGATTTAGCATTCTGCCGTTTCTCGACCAACGCGATGTGCGACAACACGGACTGTTCACCATACTGTGCAAATATTTCTGTTGCATCTTCCTGAGTAATACCTAAACGCATGATTTGCTCGACGATCTTCATGTCTAGCAAGGGCCCTGGATCGATTTCTGGCATAAATTCCAAAGCAGCTTGTGGTTTAAGGCTTACCTTGAACTG
Organism: Noviherbaspirillum suwonense; assembly: GCF_900182955.1. Classification (GTDB taxonomy): domain Bacteria; phylum Pseudomonadota; class Gammaproteobacteria; order Burkholderiales; family Burkholderiaceae_D; genus Noviherbaspirillum_A; species Noviherbaspirillum_A suwonense. The sequence continues at coordinate 2,444 of NZ_FXUL01000045.1, forward strand.
AAGCGACTCCACGCGGCGCCCCATCTTGAACTCGACCAATTCAATTTCGATATCGGTGTTCGCGTTAATTTCAGCGATTGCCGGCTTCACAACATCGCGCTTGAAGTATTTATATTCTGGAGCCGGTTCCCCACCCTCAATTGGGTTACCAGTTAGCACATGGAACCAGAACTCGTAGGTTTGCTTGAACGTTACGCGGGAAGGGCTTGTGGCATATCGCCTGCAAACTTCATATAAGGCGAGTGCTTGGGCGCCGCTTAGAATGCCCTGGTAGTACAAGCTGTACTTTGTAAAATTGTTATCGGGTTTAAGGACGAGATCCTGAAAGGTTGGCGAAAAAGCAAAGCCCAACCACACTTCTCCATTTTTGTTTCCGACCCCGTGCGAATTCCAAACTTTCACTCCTGACAACATTACTTCATCAGTCCACGATTTTGGTGTTGTTTGAAGCACTTTTACAGACTGCATCTCATGTGCAGTCTGTTTGATGAGTTCAGTGTTCTTGCTTGAATAGTTGAAACCAGAAATGACGTCGGCCATCCGAACCCAGAAGTAACCTTCTGCGCCTGGTTCCCCGGGAGGCGCATTCAGTCCTGGCATACCAGCTTTCTGCGCCACGAAAATAAAAATGTTTAGTAGCTTGCGCGAAACAAAAGTGAAGCGGCCAGATTTTATTCGAAGACCAACAGCTTCATTCGCCTTGCGAAACTCTTGTATATCGGTAGCACTAGGCCGCGGACTTGATGATGCGATTCCAGCAACAGAGGTTGATTTTTTGGGACGCGGCATTTGGTAAGTAGATTAAGAGTGTTGGAGCATAATGCCGTTAAGGTGAATTTTTCGCAATAATTTTCACCTTTCAAGTTGGACAAAAACGTCAAAAATCTTTTCGTTACCTAAAACTCTCACCATAGTTCCGGTTCGTAACCCTATCCACTCACCTCCGTAACCCCAAAATCTCACCATAGTTGTGTTTCGTAACCCTAACCACTCACCTTCGTTACCCAAAACTCTCACTTCCGTAACCGTAAACTCTCACCTAAATCGTCGGACGGCCTTATTTGACAAGGGATTTGTCGTCCCTTAAGGTTTTTAAGGTTTACAAGGTGTTTACATTTAAAAAACCCTCAAAGGGGCGGGCAGCTGGAAAAATCACAAACGAACCAATTCAAGAAAACGCTCAACAGTCTATAAAGCCAATCCAGCGGCATCTACGAACTGAGCATTCACAAAAGATTAGTGAGTTCCGATTAGCAGCTTATTGGGTCGTGCAAGCGCAAAAATCATGCATGTCGGGGATGCAGCACGATACGGCCTAAAAAATGGCTATAGATGCCAGAAAGAGGTCCTGTGGCTCTAAGTTATCCCCGCAAGTCCAGGATCGAATAGTTTCGTAACCCAAAACTCTCACCTTTGGTTCACCTATCCGGTTTTCGTAACCCAAAACTCTCACCTTTGATTCACCTAGGCGGGTTTCGTAACCCAAAACTCTCACCTTTGGCTCTGCTGGTCGGTTTTCGTAAGCTAAAACTCTCACCTTTGGCTGGAGTAACGCATATTCGTAACCCAAAACACTCACCTATAAGAAATTAGGACCTTTCTTTTTACTCATTTACTTTCCGCTAAGTAACCTTCTGTCGCTAAAACTGGCATTTTTTCGACATTTTTTTACCTTTCTAAGAAATTAGGTTCACAAATACGGCCGACTTATGATCGTTTGATAATACTTTGACAACATCTTGGTCTTGGCTAAGTTTCGTACCCCAAAAGTCTCACCTTTAGGTACTTACTCCGTTTTTCGTAACCCAAAACTCTCACCTTTCAGAGCAATGGACGTGGTTGGGCCTGGCGTAGAGTTGTTCGAAACCTATAAGCCTCACTGGCCGAAAAAGAAGATCGCCTAGGAGTGGGCTACCTAACTGAATGCTTCAGTCATCTCTGTGATGTGGCGATATTCATGCCGCTTACACACGGAAGCCATGCCCGACCGCCTAATAAAAACGTGTATTTATATCGTTCATAACTAAGATGTATAATTCAAAGTCTTGCATTTTATCTTTGTTCGGGATTTAATCAAGCCTGTTGATTTTAAGACGGCGGATTTGTGGTTCAGATTTTACAAAAGCTTGTAAGCCATTTCCCGTGTACCAGACCCAACGCAAGCGCCTGGCAACTTCAACTTCACTTAGGACCTAATCATGGCTATCGCTCTCATTCTCAAAAACGCAACTGGCTCCCTGTTCCCCGTCACCAATCCGGCGCAAGGTAAACCTGTCCTGGAAGGATTCGTGGAGTTCTCGCTCGACGACAAAAAGGACGGCAAAAAACTTCGCCTGGAAGCCTCCGCATGGCTGAAGGACAAAGACGGCAAGAAGTTTTATTCCCTAAGCATCGGCGGCATTTCCGCTGCCTTGTTCAAGGAGAAGGAGTCGACTAATGACAAGCTGCCGGCCTACGCAGGCACCTTTGGCTTCGAACGCGAACTGCGCCTGGCAGCCTGGAAGAAAACCTCGAATGGTTCCGGCAAGCCGTATCTGTCTCTGGCCATCTCGGAAAAGACGAACAACGGCAACACCACGACCAACGCTCCTTCAGCTGGTGCGACGTCCCAAAGCGCCCCGCAAACACAGGAGCATTCACCAACCCGAACCGGCGTCGAAGCTCCAGATTTCGATTTCGTCTAACCGCCTGTCTTAACCTAACCGACCCCGCGCTGCCGCGGGGTTCTCTTTCACCGTCGTCGGCGCGTGTCAGAGACGCTTCCCACTTCCCCGCATAATCGATTTTCTGGATTGCCCCTCAAACGTGAATTAGCAATACAAATAGCATATTATTGCTATACAATAGTATTAATAGAATTTGCATTTCATTCAAAACCGCTTTGAGCCTCAATGCATAAAGGGAACGCACAGTGGGAAAGGTAGCGCAACAGGTCGACCTGGTTCGTATAGAGCCAGCAAATTTCCTTCAGGGGCCAAGTGCCTTTCGTTCAAACGGCAATTGCTCGACTGGCCAAGCCATTGGCCGTACTTTTCCTCGTCCCCATTTTCCCGGCATCTCTTCGACCGTTATATCGATCATCGACAACGTTCGATCAGACCGTTCAAGCTTCCATTCTGATCAGGTCACAGGTTTACCGAGTCGCGTCCATTTTCAGTCTGCCTTGCACGACATGATCACGAACGGTGTATCGGAGTGTGCGGTCATGTTTGTTGATCTGAACAAATTCCGCCGGATAAATAAATGTTTTGGTCACCAGACAGGTGACGATCTGCTTCATGCCGCTGCCCGACGGCTGCGGCGGTTCGGTATTGAACACGATGCAGTTGTCGGTCGCTTCGGTGGGGATGAGTTTGTTCTGTTTGTTCATGGAGAAAACGATGCTGCGGCATTAAACGCGCTGGCGGAGCGGCTCGTCTCCGACTTTGCAGAGCCGCACCAGCTAGATAGCCTGAGCATTTCCGTGACAGCGAGTGTAGGAATTGCCCGGTTTCCGATTGACGGCACGGAAGCCAGTCAACTTATCCAGTATGCTCACACAGCTATGTATGCGGCGAAGGACATGGGCGGACAGGGATTTCGCCACTTCGCACCGGACATGACGACTCGGGCAGCTAATAGCTTGCAGATCGAAGGCCGGTTGCGGCAAGCACTTGAAAACAACGAATTCTCGCTCATGTTTCAGCCGATCGTGCGTCCAGGATCACCAGATGTCCTCATCGTTGAGACGTTGCTGCGCTGGAAAAATGATCAGAACGAGATCGTGACACCAGACCAGTTCATTCCGGTGGCCGAAGAATCGGGACTGATACTCGATATCGGGCGCTGGGTTCTGCATGCTGCATGTCGGCAAGCGAGCCACTGGCGCCAGACGCGCGCGACACCGATTGTAGTGAGCGTCAACGCCTCTCCATTGCAGCTGGCGAATCCGAAATTCTGCGACGACGTCCAGGCTGCTATGGAAGCAGCGGGCCTGCCGCCGGCGCTCTTGGCTATCGAAATGACGGAGCGGATGATGGTCGCAGAGGATGCCATCATTAGCGCCAACATATGTCGGTTGACCCAGATGGGTGTAAGGGTCGCATTGGACGACTTTGGCACCGGATATTCGTCATTGAGCTACCTCACCAGGTATCAGATCCAATGTATCAAGATTGACCGCTCTTTCATCGACAAAATAGAGTGCGACCTTCAGGCGCGTGCTCTGGTGCAGGCAATCATCGGCATAGGGAAAAGCCTAAATGTCGTCATGGTGGCGGAAGGGGTGGAAACCCAAGGCCAGGCAGCACTGCTGGAGAGCTTGGGCTGCGACTACCTTCAGGGATATCTGATCGGCCGGCCTGTTGTCGCAGAGGCGCTATAAGAGGACACCCCAACCGCACCGCTCAACAAAAAGGGCCGGGAAATCCCGCCCTCAATACCGATCAGAGAAGGGCATCAGCCCTTGAACTTGGCAGCCGCGGCTTTCAAATCCGGCGCTGCGCGAAATTTGGCCGTTTTCGTCGCCTTGATCTTCAGCTTTTCCCCGGTTGCCGGGTTGCGACCGGTGCGAGCAGCCCGCTTTCCAACCGAGAACGTGCCCAGCCCGGAAACGGCGAACCGGCCTTCCTTGCGCAACCCGGTCTGGATGAAACCAATCAGCATTTCCATGCCTTCTTTCGCCTGCGCCCGCGTCACGCCGGTTTGTTCGGCGATTGCCTCGATGACTTCAGTTTTCTTCACTGTATTTTCCTTTCATAGTCTCCATTGAACAAAGGTGCCGCGGCAGAAGTCTAGCAAGCCGGGCACCCAACAACACCTGTTAAACGCCTTGCTGCATGATCTCGATCTGCTTTTTTGCCAGCTTGAACACCAGGTCGGCGGTCAGGAACGGATCATTCGCCAGCATCTGTTTGACGATCATCGTCGTAATCGGATAAGCGTCGCCCGGCGTGATCGCCACGCCGCGCGCACCCGTTCCTTTGCTTTGCACGGACAAATAGAGCTTGCCAGGCTGCGCTTCCAGCGTCATCCACTTTTCATTGTTCTGGCCATGGCCTTTGGCTTCGAATCTGCTGGTCCAGAGCATCAGCGTCGCAAGCATGAGCGGCAGCTCACGCTGCGACAGCTGGATCGCTACCTTGTTTTTCCAGTTATAGGTACGCTGGCCATTAGCTTCTGTTGCTTCGACGCGGATGGTGTGTATACCGCGCTGAGTTTTATCCTCAGAAAAGCAGGCTGCAAACTTCCCTCCATATACATGGAATGACTTGTAGCGCTCGTCATCCGGTCCCGGCCCAGAATCGCTTTCGCTTTCCGGCCAGGGTATGTCGGCCGAAGGCGGTTGGTCCTGTTGAAGTGCCTCCGCGCGCTGTTGTGCGCGGGGTTGATCTACCTGCGTGCCGGCAGCCGGTACGGCTTGCCTCGCCGGCGGCATGGTTAAGGCTGACCGAGCTTGCGTCGGCGATCCAGTGCCGGCCGGCGCCGATGGAGCGGGGTCCCCGTGTACCGCTACGGGAGCTGCGCTACTCCTGGACGCCTTTTCCAGATACCGCGCGAGCGTCAGGCGTACATAGCGAGCTTCATCGCAGTTGTCCCGGCCGCTCTCATCCCATGCCTTGAGCTTGACGGAAAAATCCGGGCCCTCGTGCCGGCCGATCGAGATCAGCACCCCCATGCCGGGCACGATGAGGCCGCGACGGGCGAGCCGCTCCTTGGTCGCCGGTGTGACGGCATACAGAATCCCCTTCAGGTAATTCTTTGCCCTTTCGTTACCTGCCTTGAACGCGTCGACGGCCTTGACGATGGAATCCCCCTCGATGTCAAAGATGTCGAATAGGGTGTGCGAGTCAGGAACGGGTAGGGAAAGTGCGCGAATCGACTGCTGATAGGTAATGGCATTGAAAGTCATGCGTTCTCCGCTTCGAATTATGATATACAATACACATGATTATAATTCTAATACACGCATTTATCAATATTTGTTAGCGTGCCGCCATCGTTATTTTTTACTAGACGCTAAACTCGGAAGCAGGGCGGTTCTGCTACTGAACGACTTAGGACGGCTGAAAGCCATGACTTCCAGGGTGTATTCCGTTTCGATAGATGGACGAAACTATTCTGCCGCATTCCAGACCGAATCGCAGTATTCAGCGGCTTGGGAAAAAGTGCTGTCGCACGCCCATGAAACCAAGCTTAGCGTGCGTTGCTGCTGTATGGGGCGTGGCCAGAAGCTGCTGGCGCCGAAGAAATACGCGAATCGCTAAGGGCTGGCTCGCTATGGCCAGTCGGGACCGGAGCATGCCGCCGACTGTGTCTACCGCTCCTGGTCGCATGATCGTAGTGGCATGCAGGCATATGGCAGGGATGCGATTGAGGATATCGAGAGCGGTGGCGGGAGGCTCAACAGGCCTGTCGGGCTGACCTTGTCCGACCCGTCGATCCAGTCTGGGAGGGAACCCGCGCTGCGCCAGGTGCCGACGGAAGTGCGGGATGCCGGCCTGACCTTGTATGGGCTGCTTCAGCTTGTGTGGCATGTGGCGCAAATGAACGTTTGGCATCCGAGAATGGAAGGCAGCCGCAAGCCGCGGCTGGTAAGCCACTTTCTGGATAAGGCGGCTGGCAAGATCCGCCTTGATCGTAACGGCCGGGATTGCCTTGGCCAGCGCACAGTATTTGCATGGAGCCGGAACACTCTCAAAAAGATCGAAGCAGCTGTCGAAGGCCGGTCGCGCATACTGCTCATCTCTCCTCTTGCACGGTGGCGGGAAGGAATGGACCTGTCCGAAGCCTTGCCACTCGCGGACAGGCAGATATTTTCCAAGATATGGATGGCCAAGCAAGGTCAGCCATGGGAAAAGACGCAGGAAGACTTTCCCTATGCCCTGGAAGCCTGGCGCCGGGGCGACCGTGTCGTTGCTGCTGCGCTTGCGCATCCTTACCCGTTCAAGCGCAAGGACGAAAAAGAAAATTCTTCCTGGTCCTGCCAGGTATTCAGCTTGGCGCTCATGCCTGTGACCGATGACTGGATTCCTTACGCGAACGATTCCGAGCGCGCATTGCTGGCAAAACTCAGGGAAGAAGGGCGCTCGTTCACCAAGCCGCTGGTATTCGACGCCGATCCTTCCGTGCTTTTCCCGAGCATGATCCTGCACGATTGCGAGGCGACGGCGGTGATGCCCATGGAAATCGTCAATACGGCCGGATCGGTGCCGCATGGCTTCGCCGACTTCCGGCAGCGTTACTTCTCGAATGGTTTTGGCGTCGACAGCTGGTGGGCATGGAATCTCCGAACTTTGCCGCTGCACATGCCTGACTTTCCGCCGCGGCGGAAAACGAAACCCAGGCAGGCTGCAGAAGCGGCTGTCGAGCCTCAACAGCCAGTTGGTTCAGTCGCTACCAACCTGCCTTTGCCCAGCCCGGCAGATCCGTACAGCGGCATCTTTTTTTGACCTGCCTTGCAGTAGCTCCTTTCTCCTTACACCAGCCCTCGTAATGAGGGCTTTTTCATAAGTACGGCTCCCCCAGAAGCCTTCAGACGATTGTCGTCTGCTGTTAAGCATTTCACTGAGCAAGTAAATGGCATACGCCACAACTCTTCTCAGGAGATCAACATGAAATTGCAACAGAACCCAATGAAACGCCGGTCCATTCTCTTTATTACTAAAAAAAGCCGGCCTGACCGCTATATCCGCGCCGGTTTCGTCAACCCGGAGCTCTACGATATCGAAATTAAGGAGCTTGTTCCTCGCCCCCACCCGTCGATGCCAGGTTTTTTGGTTCGTGATGGCAAAGACGAGTATCACGGCTATGTCGCTGTGCATGACCTGTACATGGTCTGGCCGGGAGGTCGCGGGCCGCGAGCAAGAATTACCGCCCGTAGCGTGTAACAAGGCGATCGATCATGACAAAGGCAAAGTACCCGCCATTAAGTGAAGCCGAACTGGCGAGGTTGCGTGCAGATGCACGCGATATCCCTGGGACGGCCAAGCGCAGAAACACCACACTGGATGCATGGGACCTTCGAAGCGAGCGAGCAGCTGCAGAGAAGCATTTTGCACTGGGCTGCTGGTTGTATTACTACAGCCGGCGCATTTTCCTCACTGGTCCGGAAGGCCTCCAACATCGTATTGATTGTGCACGGAGAATCTTCGAAGCCGGCTTGGTCAATCCTGGCTATGCTTTCTTCACGGTGTTTGAATTCGGAGAACGCGAGTTCGATACGATCTTTGAGATGGGCGACAGTACTCAGGTGCTCGAGGGCCTCAGAAAACTGGCTCGCAGATCGCGAAGCCAGCAAATAAGGGAAGCGTTTGCGGAAATGGGCTGGTCTCTTCAATCCACTCCGGCCACAAACTCCGAACAAATGCAGCTTGCGGTATAGCTGAGCACTGTTTTCCATCCATGCCCTCTCTTAGTTCATCGAGATGAGGGCATTTTCTTTTGCTGGCAGCACATGTAACTGCCTATAAATTGTGCAGTCAAATTTTGCCTTGTCGCTCAGGTACTTACTACGCAAGCGTATTCCGCAGCAGGCCGTTTATCCACAAAATCTGTGGACATCTAGTGGCGCCCTTATGGCGTGGATTCTCAATCGCTGTGGCGCATCTCCCTACTGCAAGACAACCAGGAACTGGCCGCTTTCTCAGCCAGGTCATTTGTGTTTACTTTTAACGACGCACCCAGTGCCGCACGTTCGCTGTCCGGCTTAACAAGGAATGACAATTTACTATGAAAAAAATGAAAACCTCGAAAGTGTTCGCGTTGCTAGGCCACACTTATCCCGATAAGGAATGGCGACGGGAGCCGTACATCGTAGAAGGGGAAGGCCGCCATGCGATCCTTTTTGCCTGTAATGGAACCGCAATCCACAATCCGTTCGAATCCGACTGCGGCCGTTTTGAGATGTCTGACCGCTACGGCCTGTCCGAGTATCATGCCAAACTTATGCGAATTCACAATCTTGGCTTCGAGGCTCAGGTAAGCGACGGTGTGCAGCCTCTTTCTTTTGTCTTTGATTGCGTGGTCGACGAAATAAGGCGTCATCCGGCAGCCGATCCGGAGCGGCTTCTCGATGCATTCGAGTTCACGCCGGTGAACGTAGGCAAGGGCGAGCTGGCAAACATTGTTGTCAATCCCGACGATTCCTACCTGTCCATCATGGACCGAAATGGAGACACGCTTCCTCGGACGATGGAAGATCTCTGGATACGACTGTTCGACGCCTCGGGATCGATGATCAAAAGCTATTGTGCACGAGAATTAAGCTCCTGAACTTCATTGGGGGCCTTTCCCCAAAACCGCAAACCTAGCCCTCTCTCCGGACACGGAAAGAGGGTTTTTTCATTGCTGGGTCGCTTCCGTTCCGATGTGGGCCATCCCTGGTTATTAACGAACCCTGCGCGCCAGGAATTCACTATCTAAGGAGAACAAAGTGACTTTGCAAGACAATTTGAACCTTCAGCAAGACTTCGACCTTTTCTCCATCTTCACCGGGGAACGGATCGATGCGGCTCGGCCTGCCATCATGGAAGCCTCAACGCATCCTCTGTACCAGCAGCGAACCATCGTCATGGTGCCTGACGACGTCGTCGAAGAAGCGCTGGACTCTGACGCGACAAGCAAGCGCATCATGAGCAAGAGCCTCGCGCCGGCGCTGGGGGACATCGTGGGGATACGCCTCAACCTGAATCTGATTAAGAGCAAAGGGGTGCCTGTCCAGACCGTTCACGCCGGGAATCGCTCAGACGGCTACAAGCGAAACCGAGGCCTGTACAACGGCGCGGCAATTGCATACCAGAAGGCGGTAACACTCGAAAACGCCTACTTTAATGTCTCGCAGAAGGGACGAGAAGATGTGGCATCCGGTGCGGTGAGCAAGTTTCCGCTCGCTTCGGTAGATGGCGCATTCATGGATACCACGCCGGATTTTTCGGGGCTGGAAATCAGCTTCAATCCAAAACGTGTACGTCTCTTTTGCGATAGCGAAAACCGCCCCATCCGGTTTGCAGAACAGGCCACCATCTATGCAAATCGCATCTATGTTCGGGGCCGAATCGAGTACTACACGGAGGAAACGGCACCAGCCAAAGTCGGCATATCGCCATGCAGCATCGTATTCTGACGCTGCACTTTAACTGTTGGACCATGCCCACTTCCTTGCGAGGTGGGCTTTTTTCTTTTGCCAGTCAAAATTCCTCTTCCTCCTCCTCGTTCTCGCCCAGTTGGTGAATTGCCTGGAGCAGGGCAGAGTAGTCGGCGCGGCGAATGATTTCGTCAAACGGGCCGGTCAGCCTGGATGGATTCTGCAGGAAGTACTTGAACTGGAAATTCTCGCACCAGTCGAGGAAGGTCGGATGGTCAGGCTCCTCCCGTGAGGTAATGATGCTCTCCGCAGAGAGAACCGGCGCCAGCGACAAATCCATCAGCTGCAGGTTGCGCCGGTAGGTAGCCCGGCCTTCCTCGCTTGCCAGGTTCTTGTGTGCGACCAGCCGAGGCTCGAACTCGCCGGCGTCGACCCTGGCAAAGAAGTCTTCCACGCTGCCGAAGTCGGCAAGAATCTTCGGCGCGGTCTTTTCGCCGATTTTCGCGACCCCTTCAATCGAGTCGGAGGTGTCGCCGACCATGGCCTTGATCTGGACGAAGTCACGGGCATTTCGCGCTCCCACTGCCGCTTCCATCTCCTCTGGAGTGCAAATATGGGTATCGGTGCGGTGATCGAGCCAGGACGCGCCCGGCTGGAGATTCTGGAGCCAGTCATGGTCGCCGGTGAGGAATTTCACGGTATGGCCGTTGGCAACGAGCTGCTTGCCCAGTTGGTGACCGATATCGTCGGCCTCGGCGTTTGGGTCATGCAGCTGCATGAGGCCCAGCTTGGCCAGCATGATGCGCAGGTATGGCATTTGCTGATTCACCGAGGCGCGGGCCGCGAGAGACGCCTCGCCTTTCTTGCGGCCGCTCTTATAGTCCGCATACAGGTCATAGCGCCATTTCGCATGGCCATCCCAAAGCAGGACCGGCACGAACGTCGGGTTTTCACGCACGCGTTTGGCCAGCGTGCGAATGGTGACGTAGATCGCCTGGACTTCGTCGCCATTCTGGGCCCGCATGGGCGCTGAAAAATGGGATGCATAGGCAATGGAATAGCAGTCAACGAGGAGGATATCCATCCTTGGGTAGTCCTTATACGGGGTGCTTAAATCGTCGGATGGTCCGGCAAGTCCGCCTTTTTACAGTCCAGTCTGACCACCCCAAAGCCCGCATTTTATAACCTGCTACGCGCAAAGTAAATCTGTACGTATTATAACCCGCTGTTTTTTAAGCCCTTTTTCGAAGTTTTTTCTTCATCTTACAAATCGATGTCACCCATTTCCTTCCTGTAAGGACCTCGCAAGTGTCTTTGTCACTTCAACCAATTTTTCATATTTCAGGAGATCGATATGTCGATTCAGATGATTCAAACTTCCCAGGCTAACCAAAACCTCACAGTCGTCGGCTTCCGTCCGAACGGTGATTCCTTCAAGGGCACTGTTTGCGGAGCGACTCCATTCGAAGCGAAGATGGGCCTTCTGGCTGATTTTCGCTACTCGGAGGACGGCGGTGATCTCTCAATCTCTTGTGTTCTTGACACAAGTACCGGCAGGCTGTTGGACCAGGTCGGCGTGTCTTCGGATGAAGACCTTTTCACAGAGGTCGAGGCCGTGGATACCGTCCTGTTCCATGCCTCGCAGGGTGGGAGCCGCGAGCGGATCAAGGCATATCTCAGCTTTTTCGAGTATGTCCTGACCGACTTGCCGGAGGTGTTTGAAGGGCTTGTAGGAGGGAGCAGGGTAGCAGGAGAGGATTTGGCCGTTCAGTACGAGGATCTGAAGGGCAGGACGTATGAGTTTTTGCCCTCAGAGGCATTGCTGGTGTTGGCTGAGAAGGCCTTGAAGTCGGATCGCAGTGGCGCATCCCTTCAGGTCAAGAAGATGGCCGAGCGAGCAGGGGTGGCGCTGGACCGCGCGATCGCTGTAGCACTGGGCTGAGGACTGGTGGATTGAGGGGTTCCGACCTGAGGGTCGGGACCCCTTTTCATTTTCCGCGTCTGTTCTCATGTGGCGCATATAGATGGGTCAGGCGAAGCAATGGTGCCTCGCCGTAAACCAATGGAGAGCAATATGAAAAAGATGTTAGTGGCGTTGATGATGGTGATGGGCCTGCTCACGGGGTGTTCCGATGATAAGTTCGCAATGGAGGCGAAGTCCGGCCAGCGCGGAGCCGGATCGACGGTGCAGCTTGATGGCAAGGAGGGTGTCATGACGGTCCTGGCACTGCAGCCGGATCATCCGGATGGTGTCAAATACCACGTTACGATGAAAGATGAGGGTGTCCTCACCAAGATCGGTAATCTGGCGGGATCCAAAGTGATCGAACTTCACATCAAGGAGCTCAATACAAAGATCAACTTCGCAGCGATTCCAAACCAGGGCTATTTTTGTCTGGAATGCGCATCGCTCAAGCTACCGCAAAATTGGACTGTGACAAAGGTCCAGTAATCCTCAATCAAGCCACCCTTTTGAAGGTTGGCTTTTTTTTCCGTTTCGGTGTGGCGCATTCCAGTATTACACCCCCTAACGGAGAAATTCCACATGATGCAAAGCCCGAAAGTCTATGTCGGCACCGACGACAATGTGGTCGTCTGGCGCCTCCGCAAGAACAAGCAACTGGAGTATCTGGCAGTTGTGATCGATACGCAGCTGCTGTATGTCCGCAAGGATGGCGCTCCGGTGCTTTTGACCGTACCAATCCACGAATGTCCTTTGCAAATCGTCACTGAGTTGCTTGGCCAGGATGACCCGGCGCAGGCATTGAAGGACCTGATTGCCAGCGGCTCGTTCAATGACATCAAGGATCTGGTCACCGATCCCTTCCTCACCCAATGGGACAAGCTGGTACAGCCGCAAGGCGAAGCACAGTTGTTTTCCCCACCACCCACAACCGTCACAATTCTGGAGTTTTGATGATGAATGCAGCAGATATTTCACGCCTGTTTGAGGAAAGCACTGGCCAGAAGGCAGACATCAAGAGCAGTCCGCCGATGGTAGCCTGGCCCGGGATCCACGGTTTCTTGCTGACAGCCGATCCCGAGCAGACCATCAGCGCTGAGGACTTCATGAACAGCAGTTTGGTGTCGGTGGCCACTGAATTCGTGGCAGCCGGCAAAGGCTACAACCATGATGACAAGTGCGGAAACGAACACCATCGATGCTGGAAGGTCAGCATGAAGGCAGGCGGCGTTGTCTATTTCCTGTTTCATGACATGCCGATCCTGCGCGACGCGATCAGCAAGATTGCCGACCCCGGTCCGGTAAGCCATTTTGTTGGCGTGGCTTACTTTGTTCCGGTTGAACAGGCGCTGTTCTTGAAACCGTTCGATGCGTATCTGCGAAACATGGTGGTCCTTTCCGGCCTGTCATCCTTCAACGATATGATTGAGGCCATGTCCAGCCAGGTGAAAGCCTTGCTGGAAAAGCTGCCGGAGTCGCAACGCCACTTCTTCATCGACAAGTTCCAGAAGTCTCTGGCAAACGGATTGCCCGCTCTTCCAGCAACCGATTGAAACCTAACCCGCCCAACTCACCGGGCGCCCGCCGCGATCCAGCAGAGTTTTTTCTGTCGGATCGCGGTTTTTTTTGGCCGCGGCGCTCCTATTTCCCTACTTCTGGACAGTGGCATTCGGCTGGCCAGGGTGTGATTTAATAGCGTGCACCAGATGAGGGGTCATTGGACAGCGTGATGGGAGCAGTTGAGGTTGCAGGTTGAGTGAACAAATGCAGGGTTTCGTGTTGACCCGCCACTGGCGCGACACGGCCGCTGGCACGGAAGTCGACTTTTGGCTCGCTACCGATGAGGGGCCACGCCATGTGCGCCTGGCGCCGCAGCCGTCCGTGGCATTCATTCCGGCCGAGCAACGCGAGAAAGCAGAAGAATTCTTACGCAACGAACGTTCGGTCGAGTTCCGCCCGCTCTCACTGAGCGATTTTCACCGGCGACCTGTGGTGGGCTTGTATTGCAGCCGGTACCAGCAACTCCTGAAGCTGGAAAAGCGGCTGCGTCAGAACGGCATCGATGTCTACGAAGCCGATGTGCGACCTCCAGAGCGCTACCTCATGGAACGCTTCATTACCGCGCCTGTTCGCATCCTTGGGCAACCGGGCCCAGGCACAGGGAAGTTCATTGACTGTCATCTGAGGCCTGCGCCTGGTTACCGTCCTCGCCTAAGAGCCGTGTCGCTGGATATCGAGACCAGCGCGCGAGGCGACCTGTATTCCATCGCTCTTGAAGGTTGTGGCCAGCGCCAGGTGTACATGCTTGGCCCCTTCAACGGCAGCGAGGACCAGCTCGACTTTACGCTGGAGTACTGCGACAGCCGTGCGGAGATGCTTGAACAGTTGTGTCGGTGGATGGAGCGGCACGATCCGGATGTGATTATCGGGTGGAACGTCGTGCAATTTGACTTTCGTGTCCTGCAGCAGCAGGCGGACCTCCACCGCGTGCCATTGCGCCTCGGACGGGATGGCAGCCTGATTGAATGGCGCGAGCATGGCAGCAAGGAGCATTTCTTTGCCTCGGTCGCGGGTCGCGTCATCATTGACGGCATCGAAGCGCTCAGATCGGCATCCTGGCACTTTGCATCTTTCAGCCTGGAGCATGTAGCGCAGACCCTACTGGGCGAAGGCAAGGCGATCGACAATCCCTACCAGCGCATGGCGGAAATCGAGCGACGCTTTGCCGAGGACAAACCGGCCCTTGCGCGCTACAACCTCAAGGATTGCGAACTGGTGACGCGGATCTTTGCCAAAACCGACCTGATGAATTTTTTGCTCGAGCGCGCAAGTGTGACCGGCCTGGCCATTGACCGCAGCGGCGGCTCCGTGGCCGCGTTCGAGCATCTGTATATGCCGATGATGCATCGCCAAGGCTATGTCGCACCCAACTTGGGCGATATACGGGGAGAGGGCAGTCCAGGCGGCTTTGTTATGGATTCGCGGCCCGGCCTGTACGACTCGGTGCTGGTGCTGGATTACAAGAGCCTTTACCCCTCGATTATCCGCACCTTCCTGATCGATCCGGTCGGACTGGTTGAAGGCATCGCCAATACCGATGAGAGTGCGACTGTGCCGGGGTTTCGAGGCGCCCGGTTCTCGCGGGACAAGCACTGCCTGCCGGCGATCGTCAACCAGGTCTGGCAGGGACGCGAAGCGGCCAAGCGCGAAGGAAACCAACCGCTGTCGGCAGCCTTAAAAATCATCATGAATGCGTTTTACGGGGTTCTCGGGACACCTGGCTGCCGCTTCTACGATCCGCGGCTGACCTCCTCGATCACGATGCGCGGCCACAAGATCATGCACCGCACGCGGGAACTGATAGAGGAACAAGGCTACCAGGTCATATACGGAGACACCGATTCCACTTTTGTTTGGTTAAAAGTGGCCCACTCGGATGAACAGGCGGCTGAACTTGGACGCAGGTTGGTCGACCATGTGAACTCCTGGTGGAAATCCCATCTTCACGAAGGTTTTGGGTTGGAGAGTGCTCTTGAACTGGAGGTAGATGTACATTACCGGCGCTTTCTAATGCCGACCATTCGCGGTTCCGAGGAAGGCAGCAAAAAACGTTACGCCGGACTGATCGGCAATCCCGATGGAAAGGAAGGATTGGTCTTCAAGGGGTTGGAATCGGCGCGCACCGACTGGACACCGCTGGCGCAGCAGTTTCAGCACGATCTGTATCTGCGCATATTCAAGGGTGAGCCCTATCGCGACTACATACGGGACTATGTCGCCCGCACCTTCAAGGGCGAGCTCGATGCGCTGCTGGTGTATCGGAAGCGTCTGCGTCGACCTTTGGAGGATTATCAGCAAAATGTCCCGCCCCATGTCCGCGCGGCGCGCATCGCAGATGAATTCAACAGGAAACAAGGGCGTCCTCAGCAATATCAGAACCGAGGATGGATACGCTACGTGATGACGACATCCGGTCCCGAGCCTCTGGAAACGCAGCGCTCACCTATCGACTACGAACACTACCTGTCGCGCCAGTTGCAACCCGTGGCAGACGCCATATTGCCATTCCTTGGCGATCACTTCGCCTTGTTGACCAGCCGCCAACAAAATTTGTTTTGATGCAGCCTGCATGTCCGGAATAGCGAGTGCCGTTCGAGATCACTGAACTACTTTCGTAGGCGACCTTTGGCAAGCCTCCATTTTCGTTTGTGTGGAGGTACGCTGTGCAAGGAAGGGGCCTTCGCCTTCACGTTGGCTCTAATCGACCTCATGGAATAATCCGAAACGCGTCAAGAGCCGTCCAGCCACACTTTCTTGATATGTGTGAGTGCCGCGGCCGGCCATCGTGTGCTGCTGCAAACCGACGCCCTCCAGCAGGACAAGGTCAAGGCAAAGGCAAAGGCAAAGGCAAAGGCAATACAGTTTAGCTATTTGCATTCTTTCTAAAGCAGCTCATCCATTGGCGGGAAGATTGTTGATGGTTGACAATCATCAAGTATGGTCGCCTGTCGTGTTCGTCTTGTCGAATGCGGTGACTCGATCCTGCAGGACGTCGTTGGTAGCGTATGTAGACCACCATTCTGCCGGATACACTAAAAGCGCTTAAAGTGCTGCGGCTCAATCCCGCTCATAGCGCACCGTCCATCTTCCTTTTGCATGTCGGCCGAATATTGCGTCCAAGTCCCATTTTTGCAGATGTAAAACCTGTACGGACCGCTGCCATTATCTTGCGCACAGAACCGTGACTCCGCTGGGAAGGTCGCCGTCCTTTGCGGCAGAACGCCGCCGCCAAAGTTCTGCGGGGTGTATTCATACGTCAAGGAGCAACCACTATCCTCCGCGACCGCATTTAGGGCCGTTCCAATCATCACAGTTGAACAGAGAAAAGTAACAAACTGTCTCATGATTACGCTCCTTGTGGCGGGGAAGTTGAACGGCGTTGTGGTGCCATGCTGTGCACTCGCTGCTTCTGCTAGTACGTGATCGAAGCGTTCAATGCCCACCTTGGGGCGATGGTATATCTGCTTTCTCAGGCCCTTTTGTCCTATCTCAGAAATGACCGGAGTATTGTCGGTGCCACCTATGCCCAGGTACTCTGCGCCTTGCTCTTCCTCTATAGAAAAGCCTCTCAGATCTTTCTGCCGTGGAGCGAAGCCTTCGTCTTTCGAAGTCGGGCTCTAAGCTTGGACCAGCAGCATTTAATACGCGAGCAATCTACAAAGTTTGGTGTAGGCAAAGCGATTTAGCAGCGACGGTTTGAATCGACTCACGCACGCCGCTGCCGCTGATTGCGACAGTCCGAAAATAGCGCTTGGCACGCAAGCAACAGGAATGGGATTAGAAAATATTAATTTTTCCCAACAGCGTGTTGTATTAATATTTACGAGCGCAGGGTGCGCAACAAGCGAAGGCAAATGTAAGGCTTGGAAAGTTAACGGTTATTGTCGCGCAAAGCCGGCATGGCTGTTATGTAGAGAGTAACTGGAAATATTCTGCCGCTGACCGAGCACCACGCGTGATCGTCTTTTGCGGAATTTTGAGTGCAGTAACTGGTGGTTCAAGGGCTACACTACGACCAGCAACTACGTTTGGGCCGCCTGCTGGCTAAAAGAGAAGGAATCACCATGGCTGAAAGAGTCGTTCAGCAGGTTCCTGACACGAAAGTGCCAGTACCACAGAGGCCTCCAGACTTCGCTACACTATTGGAGGCATTAGCCAAGCTAATACCATGGATCATCCTATTGATCGCACTTGTCTGGTTCCACCCTGAAATTTCCGATTTGCTCAAACGGACCAAGGGCTTTAAAGGCTTAGGTCTCGAATGGACTGTGTTCGAGGGGAACATTAAGCCTGCAGTTGGTCGTGGTCAAGCAGCTCCCAATGAACAGTTGTCTCCACTCGCCAAATTGGCTTGGAAGAAGTTTCAGGATTTAGGCGAAGTATTGCCTTTGGCGCGGATCCTATGGGTTGACGATAACCCACAAAATAACTTCACCATGCGAAGGAACCTGACTAGCTACGGCATTCAAGTGGATATCGCTATATCAAACGCTGAAGCGATCGATGCCGTTCTACGCAGGGACTACCACATGATCATCTCGGATGTCGGTCGAGATAATGCAGAGCCGGTTTCTGACGGTATGAATAAAGACGCTGGGCTCGACCTCGCCAAAAAGGTAGCAAACATAGGATATAAAGCACCGATTTTGTTCTACACTTACTCCCCCTCGAAAGTTACGTCCGATATACTTCATCTCATCGCTACAGGCAGCGGTTCTCTCCTGCTGAACACTATCGCTGATGTACTTACTGTTGAATTCAAGGCAGCGCCCGCTGCAAGTGATAGCGCGGTCGGAAGCAAGAAGTAACTACCATCAACCCGCTTTCTTGAGACCAAATTACCCTCAATGGCTCTCGGATTTGCCCTCAATTAAATAGTCGGCCCTTATATGGACGTCTCCTGGAATGCAAGCTTTAGCAGTATGAAATGTCAACGGAGGTTCGCAGTCTTATATACGGCCTGTTTATGCAGGCGTTTT
>NZ_FXUL01000046.1 GCF_900182955.1 Noviherbaspirillum suwonense
GCCGGGTCGATGTACTGGTTGTCATTGCCCACGGCCTGGCTTTGCGCGTCGGCCAGGGCTTCCTGGAGTTTCGTGGTGAGTTTGTCGAGTCGCATGTTGCACGCTCCTTCATGGTTGGGCGAGTATGAAACGCAAAAGTGATACTGCTTGCTGCGAACAGGCATGCCTCACGGGCAACATTCAGGGCCAGTGCAGTTGCATCGGCTGCCTAGGCACTGTAACCATCACAACTCGGTTGAACCGCAGCTCCTGTGCTTGGCTCAGGGTCGATTCATATTCTGGCTGCCCGAAGTACTGCAGCGTGTCGAGCGCAGTGGCTTCTAACGGTTCATCGGTCAGGATCGATTGCTGTTGCATTGTTTCTCCCTGAGATCCCTGGACTTTGGCGGAGCAGGACTCAGTTCGGCCTTACCCTGGGCATGCCAAGCATTGGCGCTCCCGTGACCGAAACTCCGAGCCAGGACCAGCCCGCCCACCGTTTCCTGCCGTTCCTGGCGAATGCGCGGACGGCGGCTTGTGTCGAGGCGGACATGATATTTGCCTCCAATTTTCGCAATAAAAAAATCAGGGCGAAGAAGATGCGGCTGCCGCCATGCTTGCCTCAAGCTGCGGCAGTACCTGGTTGCCGATTTCCTCCAGGACCGCGCCGGCATCGCGCGCGCCATATTTCAGATTGAGGATGACATGATTAACGCCGATCCCGTGCAGGGCTTCCAGGAAACGCAACACGAAACTGCGCCCACCCCGGAACCCCAGATGAATCGGTGTCGGCGGTTGTTCGGGATTGTCGCTCAGGTCGAGATAGAAGGATTGCACGAAAGGTTTGAACGCGCCGGGCGCGGCGGCTTCCACCGCGGCCCGCCAGCGCGAGGCAACTTCCATCTGCCGTTCAATGCCGCGGGGATAAGTGATCCAGCCATCGGCGTGCTGCGCGATCCACTCCAGCCGCTGTCCGCTATGCCCAGTGACCAGCATCGGCAGCCGACCCATCGGTTTCGGCACCAGGTCAGCGCTGCCATACAGTTGGCCATAGGAGGAATGTAGCGACGGAAATTCGCCGTTCAGCACCGTGCGGATTACGCGCAGGTTCTCGCGAAAGAGGGCAGAGCGCTGTTCGAAGTCGACCCCGAACGCGGGAAACTCCACGGGCCGATCGCCGGACGCGAGGCCAAGAACCAGGCGCCCGCCCGACAATTGGTCGACCGATGCGGCCGCTTTTGCCGTGTGCAAGGGATGGCGCAGCGGCAGAATAATCGAGCCGGTGGCCAGCGCAATTTCCCGGGTCTGTGCCGCGATCCAGCCCAGATAGACCCACGGATCGAACACTTGCCCAATATCGCCGAAGCTCGGGTCGCGCAGCGGCACGTCGCGAAACCACAGCGCGGCGAAACCCAGTTCCTCCGCACGCCGGGCAAGGTCTTCCTGGTACTGCATAGACGGCTGGTCGCCCTCGAACGCCTCGATGGGAAAGAAAACGCCTAGCGTAAGCCGTCCGGGCGCGAACATGCGGCGGAATCCCTTCATGTTGCTGGGGTCGGTGCTCGTGTTCAGGCTTAGCATGCTGTTGGTCGCCATCTCTTTTTCCTTGGTGAGTGATGCCCCTGTTCCGCATACATAGCAATTCGCATGCCGTAGGCGTCAGGCGTCAAGCGTCGGTTAGAAAGTGGCGTAGCCATGCGGCAGTCATGCGGCAATCTCGATCTTGCAACTGGACTTGTGGATCCAAGCAGCTACACTGTTCAAACGAGGCGCCGCTCTATTTTTGCCGGGAGTCGGCCATGAATCTAATAAGACATGATGGTTCGGATGGTTTGGCATGCCGTACCAGATCGCTCGCCGGACAGGAGGGGCGGATAGTCGAGGATATGCTCGAACGACTTTCTTCCTCTACGCGCAAGCCGCAATCTTGCGGGTCAGTTACCGCCCAAGAAAGAATTAATCCGCGAGCACCTGCCGCCGATAGATAAGGCATAGGAAGTTAAAGTAAATATGCCCGGTCTTGAATAGAACGATGTCGGAATTCTGATCGATAACCATCGCGACCATTGGTGCGGAACTGGAAAGAGATGCTACTCAATAAACGGCTGTGGGCCAGGCATAGTCCGCGGCGACGACGCAATCGAGTCGATCCGCGCAATCTGGGCAAGCAGTAGGGCAGGGTAGCAGTTCCGAATGGCGCATTCGACAAAAGATATGCTTTCAGTTTCAAGCCGCCCGCAGTAGTTGCTGGCACAAACGCGCAGTCGAGGCTGGACGATCCGGCGCAGGGTCATGGAGGAAGATCATGGATCATCAGCAAGTGCACTACAAGGGTTATGCCATCCTGCCGACAGCTGTCCTTGAAGGTGAAGACATGTACTTCGGAGGATATGAAATTTCAAAAGACGGCAGCATCGTCAGCGTGCGGAGAAAAATCATGCCGCGATTTTTTTATCGTGATGTTGCGCTGAGGGACAGCGTCGAGCGCGCCAAGCTTGAAATAGAAAACCTCGTGGCCATGCAGGGGCCGGCCGATTGACATGAGCACTGGGGGCCGCACGGCCAAGGCTGCAAGCAAAGCCGCACTGCATCCGCGTCGGCGCAGTGCGGCTTTGCTGTGACGCTTATTTCTTCACCTCTCTAAATTCGGCATCCACCACATCTTCCTCTTGTGGATGGCCGGTTCCGGTGGACTCTTCCGCTGGTCCCTGGGCTGACTGTTGCGCACCGCCTCCTGACTGCATCACTTCGCCCAGTTTTTGCGCCGCGGTCGTCAGGGCGGCCATTTTCGCTTCGATCATTGATTTGTCGTTGTTCTTCAATGCGGCTTCCAGATCCTGCGCGGCGGAGTCAATTTTGTCCTTGTCCGCACGGTCTAGCCTGCCGCCGTATTCTTCCAGCATCTTTCTGGTTGAATGAACCAGCGCATCGCCTTCGTTGCGCGCAGTCGCCAGATCCTTCAAGCGCTTGTCCTCTTCCGCGTTGGCTTCGGCATCGCGCACCATCTTCTGGATTTCCTCTTCGGTCAGGCCGGAATTGGCCTTGATGGTGATCTTGTTTTCCTTGCCGCTGGCCTTGTCCTTCGCGCTGACATGCAGGATGCCATTGGCATCGATGTCGAACGTAACGTCGATTTGCGGCATACCGCGCGGCGCCGGCGGAATGCCTTCCAGGTTGAACTCGCCCAGCGCCTTGTTGCCGGACGCCATTTCACGCTCGCCCTGATATACCTTGATCGTTACCGCAGGCTGGCTGTCGTCTGCGGTCGAAAACACCTGGCTGAACTTGGTCGGGATGGTCGTGTTCTTCTGGATCATCTTGGTCATCACGCCGCCCAGCGTCTCGATGCCCAGCGACAGCGGGGTCACGTCCAGCAACAGGACATCCTTTTGCTCTCCGGTCAGAACGGCGCCCTGGATAGCCGCGCCGACGGCGACAGCCTCGTCTGGATTGACATCCTTGCGCGGGTCCTTGCCGAAGAACTCCTTGACCTTTTCCTGCACCTTGGGCATGCGGGTCATGCCGCCGACCAGGATCACGTCATTGATGTCGCTGACATTGACGCCGGCGTCCTTGATTGCGGTGCGGCACGGCTCGATGGTGCGCTCAATCAGCTCTTCCACGAGCGCTTCCAGCTTGGCGCGCGTGACTTTCAGATTCATATGGACCGGCGCGCCATTGGCCATGGCGATGTACGGCTCGTTAATCTCAGTCTGCTGGGTCGAGGACAATTCAATCTTGGCGCGCTCAGCCGCGCTCTTGATGCGCTGAAGCGCAATCGAATCCTTGGACAAATCCAGGCCGTTGAGTTTCTTGAATTCGCTGATCACATAGTCGATGATGCGCTGATCGAAATCCTCGCCGCCGAGGAAGGTGTCGCCATTGGTGGACAGCACTTCGAATTGCTTTTCACCCTCGACATCGGCAATCTCGATAATGGAAATATCGAAGGTCCCGCCGCCCAGGTCGTACACTGCGACCTTGCGTTCGCCTTTGTGCGCCTTGTCCAGGCCGAACGCCAGCGCGGCCGCGGTAGGCTCGTTGATGATGCGCTTGACGTCCAGGCCGGCGATGCGGCCGGCATCCTTGGTCGCCTGGCGCTGCGCATCGTTGAAGTAAGCCGGCACCGTGATCACGGCGTCGGTCACTTCCTCTCCGAGATAGTCTTCCGCGGTCTTCTTCATCTTGCGCAACACTTCGGCCGAGATCTGCGGCGGCGCGAATTTCTTGCCGCGGACTTCGATCCAGGCATCGCCGTTGCCGGCCTTGATGATCTTGTATGGCATCAGGTGAATATCCTTCTGCACTTCCGCTTCGTCGAACTTGCGGCCGATCAGGCGCTTGACCGCGTAGATGGTATTTTGCGAATTCGTGACCGCCTGCCGCTTGGCGGGCGCGCCGACCAAAATTTCGCCGTCCTCCTGGTATGCCACCACCGATGGCGTCGTGCGCGCCCCTTCCGAATTCTCTATGACCTTGGGTTGGCCCGCTTCCATGACGGCTACGCAGGAGTTGGTCGTGCCTAGATCGATGCCGATGGTCTTGCTCATTGCTTTTCTCCTTTGATTGCTTGAGTGGCCCGGATTTGCGGGCAGAAAAAACAGCGATGCAGCGCGTCAGGCTGCATCGCCTTGGATTGCATGGCCTCCCGTAGTCGATTGCGCAACGACGACGAGGGCTGGACGAAGCAATCTGTCCACGATCAGATAGCCCGTCTGCAATACGTTGACGATGGTATTGGGCGGCTGGCTCGAAGGCACAACGGAAATTGCCTGATGCCTGTCGGGATCGAATCGGTCGCCTGGCTTCGGATCCACTTCGGTCACGCGGTTGCTTTCGAGCGCTGACGACAATTGCCTGAGCGTGATGTCAACGCCTTCCCTAAGCGATTCCACCGACGCCTTCTCGGCCTGAAGCGCCATCTTCAGGCTGTCCTTCACGGGCAGCAATGACGCGGCGAAATTTTCGATCGCGTATTTGTGCGCGCTAGCGACATCTTCCCGGGCCCGGCGTCGGAGGTTTTCAAGCTCCGCCTTTGCCCGCAAAAAGGCGTCGCGCATTTCAGCAAGGCTGGATTCGGCCCGCGCCAGTTTTTCGGCCAGTGGCGCTTCGCTGGCGCGCGCTTGCTCATCTTGCTGAGGCGAACCGTCGGACTGCGAAAAAGGCTCCCCAACGGCTTCCTGATGTCTCATGTCATCTTGGTTGTGCATCAAATTATCTCCGGCATCTATAGGCAATCGCCATTGTGAAAAATCGAAACGGGAATGCATCTCCGAATCAACATTCGGAATGGCGGCCGCGCCATTCGCAGGTCGGGGGAGCGCACTCAACACTTCCGATGAGCGGCCCCATGCAATCACATTGCAGGATGCGTACCTGCCCATGCCATCGTGGAGTCACGACTCTGACAGGCTAAAAACTGGTGATTGGATAGCAGCAATTGGTGTGCCGCTGGGACAGGAAGAACCCGTCACCGCAGGAATCCTCGCTGCAACTGGACCGGCCTCGTGACGCTCTGATTGCGATGCTTGAAAACTGCGGTACAACTGACCAAGTGGGAGCGAGGCAGCGAACCGGTACTAAGGCTGTATTCGGGCGGTTAGGCTTTCGGCAGTCGGCAACGTTAGCGATATTCGAGTTGTGGCGGGCGCGGCCGGCGCGTGCGCCCGCCCAGTTAAGTGCTCCCAGCCTGAGAGTGTCCCAGTGGCTGCCTTGGCGGGTCGGAATGCGGTCTGGAAGAGGCTGCGAAGCGCTGCCGCACAACGCAGTCCCTGCAGTGTTCAAAAGCGAAAAGTTGCTTGCTTACTGAAGGCTCACATTGATGTGGACTATTTCATTTGCGAGCATACTCAAAGCGCGGCAGCGCCTTTAGCGCAGCCTTCGTCGCTCCTGGCAAAAGCAGTTGCTTCTCTTCCAGCCTGATCTGCTCCATTGGTATGGCCACGTCGTTTTTTCCAATCCCGAGAAATCCGCCGACCCCAATAATGGCGAATGAGGCAACCGGGAGTTTCAGATCCTTGGACGGGCTTACGATCAGGTCTTCGATTTTCCCGATTTTTTCCTTTTGATCATTCGTCACGGTCTTGTCCAGCAAATCTTTTTTTGCGCTCCATCCGTGCACCATTGCTTCCATTTCCACTACGGCGACCCCGAGTGGCGCCCTGCCTGCGACCGGCGGACTCGCGGCTCCGGTCGTGCCGGAGCTACCAGGCCGATCTGGCTGGGCTGCTGCGACACTGGAAAGCAGACAGATGAGGGTGGTTGCGGTAGTGCCGAGTAGGTATTTCATCGCGATTTCCTTCAGGATGGATTGTCCTTTCGGACAGTGACGGCACCTTTGGGAAAACAGATGTGCAAGCGACAAACCTGGACGAACATTCTCATCGCTTCAGCTGCCATCGCCGAAAGGGCCTCAATGCCGCCATTGCAGCAATGACGGCATGATGCACACTCCCGCAATTTGCATGCCTTGCAACTAGACGATGGGATAAGGGGAAATCGCTGACGAACTGAAAGCGCGGTGGCGGAAAAGGCTACCGCTGCTGGCGATGGACGTGAGCCATCCAATAATGCCCAAACGCGATCGAAGAATCTTCGCGGAATACGTTGCAGATTTTCGGTTAACCATCGTGACCCAAGGGTCAGGCACGCGATTCCTCCGGCCTTGCACAGCAGGACGAAGAATGCAAAGGGACAATCTGTAATAGTTACTGAACGACGTAATTATTACATGTAAAATTTACAGCAAATATGATTTTTCTGGCAATGTGTTTAATCATGTTAGGCCGGGAGCGCATTCATAGCGGCAATTTTGACCGTGGCCCCAATGTCGGCAAGTCATGACCGGTTATTCCGCATTATTGTGACCGATCAACGCATGCTTTATCGCTGACCACGAAACGTCCACATAAATCAAAACACCTGGTCATGCGCTGGCGAAGCAGGCGTGCCGATCACTTTTAGCAAATGCCGTGCCTGGCTGAGGATGGAGGCGTCAAGCGCTATTCCCGAAGACGGGACGCCTCTCGGCTTTCGACACGGGGAACACCGCCGCGTCAAGCGGAACGTTTCTTAAAGGATGGCCAGCCGATCGGCGCGGCATTCATTTGCAACGCATGCGTGAAGGGATGCAACGAGGCGTCCTCTGTCAACCGGCGGTCTTCCAACATGTTGCAGCTTGCGCGCATCGTACCGGTGCTGGGGCGTTTCATATCGGGCGACGGGTGTCCATGGCATGCCTTGCGCAATGCCTTCCCCGTGTTGGCATATCAATTGCGACGGACTAGCCTACCGGGACTGCCTGGCGGCGAAAGCCGCGGCAAAGTCGGGCTGGCTGAATCTTGGTCGGAAGGAGGTTATCGGGATGACTGAAATGCTTGCCCGGTCTTGGCGCCTGCTCGCCATGCGCGGCGTGATCACTATTGTCTTCGGTGTGCTCGCACTGACGTGGCCCGCGTTGACGCTGCTGGCATTTGCAGCACTGTTTGCCGCCTATACGCTGCTCATTGGAGCGGTGATGGTGGTTGGCGCGCTGAAAGGCAGGACAAGTAACGAGGACTGGTGGCTGCCGCTCATGGTCGGCTTGGCGAGTCTCGGCGCCGGCGCCATCGCAATCATCCATCCAGATCTGACCGCACTGGTCCTGCTCTTTGTGATCGGGGCCAATGCAATGATTACTGGTGTACTCGATATCGCTACCGCAATCGGCCTGCGCAAAACCATCCGCAACGAAAAACTGCTGATCCTGAACGGTATCGCTTCCATCGCTTTCGGCGTGCTCGTTTTCCTGTTTCCCACTGCAGGAGCGCTAACGCTCGGCTGGCTCATCGGCGTTTTCGCGATGCTCAGCGGCATACTGCTGCTGGCATTTGCATTCCGCCTGCGCGCCAAGATCAGGGGGGCGACATCGGTGGAGAAAAATAGGCGAACCATGCGTGACAGGCGCGTATCGGTATTCCAGCCATGATTTTAGAGAAGAGGCCTGGGGCCGGGTACTGGTGGACGCCGGCCCTGCCGGGAATGCTTGGCTAGGCCACGTCTGCCCATCATTAAGATAACGGAGAAATGTAATGGCCGTATCCAAACTTGAAAAACCGAGCTGGCGCGCCTATTTCGATCACATGTCGAAAGTACTCGACGGCAAGCGCGCTGAAATCGAAGTTGATGCGCTGTCCATCGGCAGCCAGGTGGAGGCTAAATGGCTGCCTCTGCTGGGCATGACCTATGATCCGAAAGGCGACATTTTCGAAGTCGCACTCGAAGGACTGGATCACATGATCCACAAGCCACGCGACGTGTTCGTCGACCAGACCGCAGCCGACCTCAGCAGCGTGGAGGTGATCGATGATGACGGCTTCCGGCACATCATCAAATTGCGCGATCCATTGATGCTGCCGCCGCCGTAATTATCTGGCTTACCGATCGCTGTGGTCCGGGAGTAATGCGCATCAGAAGCGTATCGACCATTCGCCCGGCAATTTTCCGGCATGCCGGCCTCGGTGCAGCATGGCTGATCGGCCCCGGGCGCCGGCCAGGAATCACTCCGCAAGGCGGCGGCGCGATGGCCGGCTTTGACGGACTTTGACCATAGGTGAGCCCTGGTTTTCGGATTCGGGCAGGTGCCGGTGACTTTAGGAGAATTTCAATGGGCGAGTTTCTACATATCGTTTGTCCGCAGTGCGCTACCGTGAACCGTCTCCAAGCCGAACGCCTGAATGCACACCCAAGTTGCGGAAAATGTTCACACGCCATCTTTGTCGCGAAATCCGTCGAGGTCGATGGCGATGCTTTCACGAAGCATGTCACGCGCAACGACATCCCGGTACTGGTGGATTTCTGGGCGCCGTGGTGCGGCCCCTGCCTCACGATGGCGCCGGCCTATGAAAATGCTGCACAGCGCCTCGAACCCGCGTTTCGCCTTCTCAAGCTGGATACTGAAAAGGCGCAGGACCTGGCTGTGCGTTACACCATCCGCAGCATACCTACCCTCGCGCTGTTCAAGAATGGGCGGGAAGTTGCGCGTAGGACCGGCGCCATGGATGCCGGGGGGATTGTTGCATGGGCGCAGTCGCAGGCCCGTACGCAGCCTGCGTAGCGAAAGGAAGGGCATGGAAGATTCAAGCCAGTGGCCAACGTCGGCATCGGATTTCGGCAGCGAGCAACAGTTGCGGGATGTGCTGGACCGGCTCAGCGCGACCGTGTTCGTCGGCCTGCTGACCGTCGACGGCATCCTGACGTACGCCAATCGGGCAGCGCTCGAAGCTGTGGGAGCAAAACTGGAAGATGTATTGAACAAGCCATTCGACGCCACGCCATGGTGGATCTTTTCGGAGATATCCAGGAAAAGGCTGCGCGACGCGATCCAGTCCGCTGCCAGCGGGGTCGCCTCCCGCTTTGAAGTCCCTTTCCGGAGCGCACAGGGGCAGGTACGGACCGCAGATTTTACGCTTAGCCCAGTGTTCGGCCGCCACAGCGAGGTAGCGTACTTGATTGCGTCGGCGCGCGATATCACGCAGCGCAAGCTGGCTGAGCATGCGTTATGCGTGACCCAGTTCGCGGTGGACAACGCGTCCATCGCAATACTGCAGCTGGCGCCCGATGGACGAATCCTGTATGCCAACAACGCCTGCTTGCGGATGCTAGGCTACCGCCGCGATGCCCTGCTAAACCTGCGCATCGCGGACATTGACCCTGCCTTGTCTGCAGCCGAGTGGTCCGAGCGCTGGAAGGAACTGAAGGAGTGCGATATGTTGCGGTTCGACTCGGTGTACAGGCATGCGGACAGGCATGAGATTCCGGTCGACGTGTCAGCCAGCCACATTGCCTATGACGGAGAAGAATATTGCTTTTTCCATGCGCTGGATATCACCGAGCGCAAGGCGGCGGAACGGCGCATCCACCACATGACCCACTATGATTCATTGACGGGCCTGCCCAACCGTACGTTGCTCAGTGAGCATCTGCAGCAGTTACTGGTGCGCGCACAAGCGAACCGGCAGCCTGTCTCCGTCATGGTGATCGGCCTCGACCGGTTAAGGGTAGTAAAGGAGGCGCTTGGCCATGCCCGTGCCGATGAGGCGTTGCGTAGTGCGGCGCGAAGAATCGTGGATTGTGTCCGTGGCGCGCACATGGTCGCGCGCCTCAGCGCCGATGAATTCGCGATCGCGGTCGTGTCTGATCCGGTCTTGCCAGAGGCGCTGGGCCGATGCGTCATCGAATCGATGGCCTTGCCGATATTAGTCGAGCAGCAGGAGATATTCATCAGCTGCAATATCGGCATGGCCGTCTATCCGCAGGACGGTGATTCTGCTGAGGAGCTGCTCAAAAGCGCCATCACCGCGCTGGGCAGATCGAAGCGGCATGGTGGCAATGCGATACACGTGTATTCTTCAAGTTCGGAAAGCAGGAACCCCGGCCGCCTGCCTATGGAAACAGCACTGCGCAGCGCATGGAAGCGCAAAGAACTGCTCGTCTACTATCAGCCGCAGTTGTGCCTGTCCACAGGAAAAATCTGCGGCGTGGAGGCACTGCTGCGATGGCGACACCCGGAAGATGGGGTGGTGTCGCTCGCACGATACATTCCGATCGCCGAAGAAACGGGCTTGATCCTCCCGATCAGTGAATGGGTGTTGCATGAAGCCTGCACCCAGTTTTGCGCATGGTCGCGAGAAGGGCTTCTGGCCGGGCGCATGGCCGTCAATCTGTCGGCACGGCAGTTCCGGCAGGAAGACTTGGTCAGCCAGATGGGACGACTCCTGCACGATTGCGAGATCGATCCCGCTGCGCTGGAACTGGAGCTGACCGAATCCATGCTCGTGGATGACGTCGAGCTTGCGATGAAAACCATGTCCGCTCTTAAAGCCATCGGCATCCGTCTATCGCTGGACGACTTCGGCACGGGTTATTCGAGCCTGAGCTACCTGAAGCGGTTTCCCATCGATACGCTAAAGATCGATAAGTCATTTGTGCGAGAAATTCCGACGGATCCGAAAAGCGCCGCCGTTGCCGACGGCATCATCACCCTCGGTCATCGCTTGGCGCTCGGCGTTCTTGCCGAGGGTGTAGAGACTGCCGAGCAGCTATCAGTGCTGTACGACAGCGGTTGCGACATGGTGCAGGGTTATTTGTTCTGCCGGCCTTTGCCGGCGGAACAGCTGACTACGCTATTACGGGAGCCGCCCACGGATTTTATCTTGCACAGCGCGCAGTGCTGCAAGACGGTGGTGTAATCGTCGGGCTGTCCGTTACGGCGCTGACAGTGCTGCGTTTGCCCGTTGAGCCGCGAATGCCTGCTTCGGCCAACGAGTCTGCCAGTATGCAGATTCATACCTGGCCTCTGGCATGCTGCTTTGGCCTTATTGAATCCTACGGCCACTCTCCGGGGGCACTAGCTTCGTTTTGGGAGTTTGCCTCCCGAAGCACTGATCGGAGCGGGCAATTATTTGCATGGATGGCCGCGATCGGCTCGAATTTTGCATTCTCTTTTCTTGCCGCTTGCGGCCACCCAGGCTGCGGCAAGGCGCGGACGTCACGATGACCAGACCAGCGCAGTACACACGGAGGAACAGATGCAAGAACAGTCCGAAGTAGATCGACCGCCACTCGTGAAAGTCTGCGGCCGGCGCGGCGCGTCCGAAGGTTACGCGATCCGCGATTTTCTTTACCGTTGCGATATTCCGTTCGAGTGGATCGAGCTCGATAGCGATGAGGCGGCCCGCTCTGTGGCGAAGGTCCAAAGCCTGCAGGATTCGAGATTGCCGGTTTGCTTCTTCCCGGATGGCAGCCGCCTGGAATGCCCGACCATCCGGCAGATCATCGAGAAACTGGGATGGTTCGCCATGCCGTCGCGCACCGAGTACGACGTGGCCATCTATGGCGCCGGGCCGGCTGGGCTCAGCGCAGCGGTCTACGGCGCCGCGGACGGCCTCAAGACTGTGCTCGTGGAGCGCTGGGCGCTCGGGGGCCAGGCGGGCAGCAGTTCGAGAATCGAGAATTATCTGGGATTCCCCGAAGGGATCAGCGGCGCGGACCTGGCCGAGCGCGCGCGCAAACAGGCAATGAAGTTCGGCGTCGAAATCCTGCTGGCGCGCAAGGGTGTGCGCGCTGAGTTCCACCCGGGGAAAGGCATCGGTTATCTGGAGGATGGCACGAGAATCGTGGCCCATGCGTCGATTTGCGCCACTGGCGTCGAATACCGCCGGCTCGGCGTGCTCGATGAAGACAGGTTTCTCGGTGCCGGCGTCTATTACGGTGCCGGCGCCAGCGAAGCGACCCTGACCAGGGACGAGGACATCTATATCGTGGGTGGCGGTAATTCGGCAGGCCAGGCCGCGATGCACTTCGCGCCATTTGCCCGGCGCATCTGCATTGTCATCCGGGATGATTCGCTCCAGAGTATGTTGTCCCAATACCTGATCGACCGCATCTGTTCGACCAGAAATATCTTCATCCTCCCGCGCACGGAGGTGGTTGCCTTCCATGGCGGGGATGCGCTCGAGGAAATCACACTTGCCGACCGAAAGGAGAACCGCGAATACAGGGTTCCGACCCATTGGCTGTTCGTCTGCATCGGCGGCGTGCCGCAGACGGACTGGGCCACCGAGGTCGGCATTGAACGTGACAGCGCAGGCTATCTCCTTACTGGTCCGGATCTGCTGCACGGCAGCGAGCGGCCGGTCAATTGGCAACTGGACCGCGACCCGTATCATCTTGAAACCAACGTTCCGGGAGTATTTGCCGCCGGGGACGTGCGCCACGGATCGGTGAAACGTTGCGCATCCGCCGTCGGAGAAGGGGCCATGGCGGTCGCGCTGGTGCATCGATATTTGTCGAATTGTTGAACCGCCGCTGTCGGACGTTATTTCCGGAGATTGCCATGGCACAGGACTGCGCCCATCTCGACCAGATCAGGATCACTAATACCCTCAAGCATGTCTGCGAAGACTGTATCAAGACAGGCAGCAGCTGGGTGCATTTGCGGCTGTGCCTTTCATGCGGCCATGTGGGTTGCTGCGATTCCTCCCCTAATATGCATGCAAGCAAGCATTTCAGAACCTTCCACCATCCGCTGGTTCGGTCCATCGAGCCCGGTGAAACTTGGGTCTGGTGTTACGTGGATCAGGTCGTGGCAGGAGAATTCCCCGATTAGCGACCCTCCAGTTTTGGTTGTCGGATGGCGAGGCACGACGCAGTCATACCGGCGTGGCGGCGGCTGCGCGGTAAGCCTGGCACGCGGGCAGTCCCGAATCGCATTCGCTTCAGTCCATCGGGCATGCGTAATGTAGGCCCCGCACGTAGCCCAGGGTGCGGCATATCCGGCTCGACGAGCGGGACCGGCACGGTGCGGCCTGGGCAAAGGCCCAGTCCGGCGCATTGAAGAACGCAAAATGGAATTGCAGGCGGTACGTGGCCGCCCCGGCCACCGCATGTTGCTCCCGGGCTGAGCATTCAGGCCCTAAGCATGCGGCCGCGACGCCTCGAATGGATCGCTTCTGCGGTTATTCAAGCTGCGTCGAACGCTTGTCGTCTCTTTCCCTGCACAGCCAGTAGACGATCCCGAGCGCCAGAGTTGCGCCCGCCAGCGCCGCGATCGTCGCCGCATCGGTGGAATGAATATCCAGGATGATGAACTTGCGGCTCAGGGCCAGAAGCGCGATCAGGATAACGGTCTTGGTCTGAACGATGCCTTCGGCGCGCAAAACGATACGAATAATCGAGTGCTTGAACTCCAATGCAATGAGCAGCGTCATGATCATGCCGAACAATGCCTGGAACACCTCATGATCCAGCGGATCGAGCGCGCCGCCAAGTATGAGCGGAATGAGTCGGGTCACTAACTGCACCAATGCGATCACGATGACCAGCGCGATGATCAGGCTCAGTACGAGCACCACAAATTGCTCGAAACGCTGGTATAGGGTCATGAATGGCCAGTTCTGACGCGTCTCCTTTTGCAGGCCCTGTAACTGACCTTGGACTGTTTTCATTTCGTTGCTCCTTCTTGTGAATTCGCTTCATCGCTACGGCACTCGATACGGTTGCAGCCGGGAATTCAATCCAACAGGGCGTTGTTATTCTTGATCGTGACTACCGTGCGGCCCAAAGAAACGAATGTCCACCCTCCCAGAAAGGCGAGCAAGATTCAGGAAGCCAATTCCCGATGCAGCATGCTCGACATCTGCCTAACCTTGTACGGCGCCCATGCCGGGCGGGCAAGAAAAACGTGTCCAGCCCGCGACAGGAGCAGGACGATCATCATTCCGACGCCTGGGCGTTGAAGTTCGCGTGGATCTGAAACCGTTGTTGGCCAAATCTGCATGAAAAAATATCTCTCCAGGCAATTGCACGGAAGTAGGCTTACGCAGCCGAAAATTTCGGCGGGGATGGCTCCGCGTCCCGCGATTCGGTGCCAGCCACCCGATCAAATCAATAGGTGCAGCTGCGGACAAGACCGGGCACTACCTTTAGCGGATATTGCCCTTTTCTACCATCGCGATTCGGGCCAGCGCGCCGGTTGCGCCGCGCACGGGCATTCCCTCTTTGGCTCTTCGGCACAGCGCGGTTATTTCGCGGCAAGAATAATCAGTCGTGCGTTCACCCGCTGCTTCACTAAACGAAATATGATGGGAAGGCCAATCCCAAGCTTTGTAATCATCTTATCCAATTAATTGGCACAACATGTATTTAAAAACGACGCAGGCATTAAATGAGCAGCCCGTGAGTTGAGATTGCGCCCCGAATCCATGCTGGCTGAAGTCAGGCTATCCAAGATCTGCTTGGCTGACCTGTACAAACGGCTTTGCGCCCATCGTAAGCTTATTCCTGGGTCGAACCGGGCCGTCATAAGCCGCAAAGCAAAAGTTCGCCACCTTGCCAAGCGGGAAAGCAGTCGCATTTAATCATTCGCCCGACGGCAGCCGCAACGCAAGCTGAACGACCGGTTTGGATAAGGGTAGCCGCATCCCAGTCTTCTTCGCTGGGCGTCCCGGCACCTGTGGTGGTCTTGGCGGAGACAAATGCGGCTAGAATGCGGTGTGCATGCGGTTTTCGCACATGCGTTGCCTTTCGTTCCGATGCGAACAGGAAGTTAAAAAATGAAACGCGAGCCCGATTCGCCTCCTCCCCGCCTGAGGGATAACGGCACCGGACAACCTGCTCCGGCTCACCTTGGCGACATGCTTGACAGCCTGAGCGACGGATTCATGTCCATAGACAAGTCGTGGCGCTTCACCTATCTCAATGCCACGGCCGAGCGATACTTGCAGCAGGAGCGGAAAAACCTCCTCGGGCGCGACATATGGGAGTGCTATCCGGACCTGGTCGACTCCGGATACTATCGCGTTTATCAGGAGACGGCGGCAACGGGTCAGCCCGGCCGTCACACGGGCTATTACGCACCGCTAGGCGCCTGGTTTGAGGCGCGCTCATTTGCTCACGACGACGGCATCACCGTCCTTTTCCGCGACGTCACACGAGAGCACGAGCACGAGGCGCAGCTGGAATTTGAAGCCAGTCACGACTACCTGACCGGGTTGGGCAACCGGCGCAAGTGCATGGAAGTGCTATCACGCGCGGTCACCGAGACTGCTTCTCTGGCCCTCACGCCTGCCGCTTCCCTGGCGGTACTGTATATCGACCTAGACCATTTTAAGGAAGTCAACGACGCTTTCGGGCATGCGGTCGGCGATGGCCTGCTGCGTGACTTTGCAAAAAGGCTGCGCGCAATACTCGAACCTGCTGTATTCGCCGCACGCGTAGGAGGCGATAAGTTTGTTCTCTTGCTACACGACATGCCCGGCAGCACGGCAGAAGCGTTCGCGCACTTGGTGCTCAGGGAGTTCGCAACGCCGTTCGAGGCATCGGGAAGATCCGTTTCCCTCTCCGCCAGCATTGGCATCGCGCTGCTCAAAGATGCGCCCGAATCAGCCGAGGCGCTTCTGAGTCATGCCGACACGGCCATGCACGCGGCAAAGGCTTCTGGACGGTCGCAGGTGCGCATGTACGACGAAGCTCTGGACCGGGGTATGCGGGACCGCCTTGCCTTGCGCATGGATCTCCATGATGCGTTTTCCACGAACCAGTTCGAGCTGCATTTCCAGCCCCAGATAGCCCTTGCGGATGCTTCCACTGTCGGCGCGGAGGCGCTGCTTCGCTGGCGCCATCCCCAGCGAGGCTTGCTAAAGCCGCATGCATTCCTGGATGTGTTGCTTGAGTCGTCTCATGAAGGCGTCCTTGTCGACTGGCTGCTCAATGCCGTCTGCCAGCAGATCGATGCATGGCGGCGCCTGGGCATGTCCGTACCGCGCATCAGCCTCAACCTGTCGGCGCGACAGCTTTTGAGTGCGGGGCTTACCGATAAAATTCTTCGTATCGCGGGGGCTCATGATGTCTCACCCGCAGTGCTAGACATTGAAGTAACCGAGAACTCCCTGGTGAGCGATATTGAAAAGGCAGGCTCGGTTCTGGCCGCGCTGAAGCAGGCGGGCTTGTCCACATCGCTGGACGACTTCGGTTCCGGATACTCCAGTCTCGGCTACCTGGTCCGATTGCCTATCGACACCCTGAAGATCGACAGGTCGTTTGTCCAGGCGCTGGTTGATTCGGAGAAGGCACCGGCGATCATCCAGGGCATTGTTGGTCTCGCCCGCTCATTGGGCATGAAAACGGTCGTGGAAGGCGTCGAGAGCCAACGCCAGGTCGCAGAGCTGAAGCATGCAGGATGCGACGTCATTCAGGGCTATCTGATCAGTCGCCCGCTTGACCCGCATGCGTTTGCGGACTTCATGCGGCGCTCAAAATAGTGACAAGAGAACGTTGTGTGCGCGCACAGTCGGCAGTGCGAGGCGAATGTGCGCCGAGAAGTTGCGACCATCCAGGCTGCCCATCCATACGCCATCGCGCCCTGACGCTTGCCATGGCGAGCCGGTCGATGCCGCTTTCATCCCAGAGGGTGCGCCGGTGCCCGATCTGGTGAAGCGGGAGCGGGTGGCGGCTGCGACAGCCCCGGTCGCGGCATTTCAGCGCAACGCGCCGCCAGGTACTCATGCAGCAGCCGCACCGCGGCCGAGATCTGGCGGCGGCCGGCCACCAGCAGGTACAGCGGCACGTTCTCGCCTTCCCAGTCGGCGCAGAGATGCAGCAGCCGGCCCTGGGCAATCTCGCCGAAAACATCGACACGGGACCGGTAGGCGATGCCGTGGCCGCTCATGGCCCAGCGCCGGACCACGTCGGAGTCATCGGCTACGCGATCGCCCTGTACCGGCACGGTTACGGTGACACCCGCCTTGTGGAAGCTCCAGCGGTTGTAGACGGTCTCATCGAGCACGAAGCACAGGCAGTTGTGATTCTTCAGGTCCTCGGGCGAGGCCGGCGCGCCGCGGGCTGCGACATAGGCGGGCGAGGCGCACAGCAGCCGCGGGTTCTCGGCAATCAGCGGCAGCGCCACCATGCTGGAGTCGGGCAGCTTGCCGAAGCGGATCGCAATGTCGACCGGGTCACGGTAGATATTGGCGAGACGGTCTGAAAAATGCAGCCGCAGCTGCACGCCCGGATATTTTTCCTGGAAATCGTTGAGCCAGGCCAGCACCTGGTTCCTTCCCAGGTCGGACGGCAGGGAAATCTGCACCTGTCCCTCGACCACCGCCTGCCGCGCCATTGCCTCGTTCTCGGCCGCGCGCAGGCTTTCCAGCACTGGCTGCGCCCGCATCAGCAGCCGTTCGCCTTCTATCGTGAGTCGCATGCTGCGCGTGGTCCGCACGAACAGCGCGACGCCGAGGCTGGCTTCGAGCCGCTTGAGGGCGGCGCTGGTAACCGCGGGCGACAGGTTGAGCGCGCGCGCGGCGGCGGACAATCCGCCGCCTTCCGCGGCGGCGACAAAGACTTCGAGATCCTGAAGATTCCGGATTTTCAAAATTGTGTTGAAAGTAATTCGCGAGCTTGCCAGTTTATCAGCCGCGTCGGGAAGATCATAGTGAATGCAATATATTCACCCCACAAGGAGTTACAAGATGAAAGCCGTCGCTTACCAGGCAAGCCACCCGATCGACCACCCGGATGCATTGATCGACACTATCCTGCCCGACCCGGTTGCACAGGGCCGGGACCTGCTGGTCGAGGTCCGCGCGGTCTCGGTCAATCCGGTCGACACCAAGGTGCGCAAAGGCAGCCAGCCGGAAAACGGCGCATGGAAGGTGCTGGGTTGGGACGCCGCCGGCGTGGTCCGCGCGGTGGGCCCGGAAGTCACGCGCTTCAAGCCGGGCGACCGCGTCTGGTATGCCGGCTCCATCCTGCGCCAGGGCAGCAACAGCGAGCTTCAGCTGGTGGATGAGCGCATCGTCGGCGCGATGCCTGCCTCGCTGGACTTTGCCGACGCCGCCGCAATGCCGCTGACCAGCCTGACTGCCTGGGAAATGCTGTTCGACCGCCTGCAGGTGCCGATGAACGTGGATGGCGCAGAAAGCGCAGCCGACAAAGGCCGGAGCCTCCTCATCGTCGGTGCGGCGGGCGGCGTCGGCTCCATCATGGTCCAGCTGGCGCGCAACCTAACTGCGTTGACCGTCATTGGCACCGCATCGCGCCCTGAAAGCCAGGAATGGGTAAGGAAACTCGGCGCTCACCAGGTGATCGACCACAGCCAGCCGCTTTCCGCCGAACTCGCGCGCGTGGGCGCCGCGGCGCCGGACTACATCGTCAGTCTCACGCATACCGACCAGCATTACGCGGAAATTGTCGAGGCCATTGCGCCGCAGGGCAGGTTCGGCCTGATCGACGACCCCGAACCCATCGATGTCCGGCAGCTCAAGCGCAAGAGCGTATCCCTGCACTGGGAGCTGATGTTTACCCGTTCGATTTTTCAGACGGACGACATGCAGGCACAGCAGGACATCCTGTCCCGGATAGCCGGGCTGGTCGATGCGGGAACGGTGGCCAGCACGGCGACCGAACGTTTCGGCGTCATCAATGCAGCCAATCTGAAGCGCGCCCACGCACTGCTGGAGTCGGGCAGGTCACGCGGCAAGATCGTGCTGGCCGGGTTCTGACATTACGCTGCCGGCCGGTACCGAGGCGGCATGCTTGCGGCGCGGTAGTACGCCGCATGGCATTCATGAAAAGCGCCAGGTGGCCGGCCGTGAGCAGGTGGGTGGTAGTGTAAGCCTGCACTTGGTCACTGCCGGCCAGGGCCAGGAAAGCGACGTGTTCGTCGGCCTCGACGCATTCCGCAATGACGTTGGGCTTCACGCTATGCCCACCCAATAGCGTGCGCAAATTTTGGGCCATTTCCTTGGAACTGCCTGCCAAGAATTAATTGGGCGCTGCTGGCAATCCACTCCCAAAGCGGCTAGTCGTGCGGCAGCATGCGCCTGTGCGCTCCGTTGCGTGCCGGCCAGCGCGGCGTATCGAATATCTTGCCAAGATAATGACGCCGCTGTTCTGCGCGCATGGCAATAACGTCAAATAAGAAGCGCTAAAGTTCTAACCCTCATCGCTGACGTCACTGAAACAGGGCTCATGGGTGTCCATACCCACAATTGATTCTCAAACCCGTCGGTCGTTCATAGCAGACTCCAGGCGGTCCATGACCGCAGGCACCTCGGAAGTCTTGCGTTAGGCCGTGTTAAACTTCGCGCCATTAATCAGCAAGTTCGCCACCGTCTCACCACTGGATTAACCATTCGTTAACTGTCGATATGCGGCAATTCCCCAAGGCGGGAATGAATTGGACGCGTATTTATTAAAATTTGTTCTTGAAATGTGGGAAATGAAAAGCCCTGAAGGGCGATATTTTGCGTAAAAATTACTGGTTGACGACGTGCAAACTTGTTATCGGAGTTGATTTTTCGCAACAAGTTTGATGCTGTCAAAGATTTGCGATAAGGGCTTTGCAGTTTGGTCGTATTCTATCGATTATATGATTCAGCACGGTCTTAATCATGGGACCGTCCATCAAATGGTTGAAATTTTCGGTGGTTCTCATTTTTCTTCGAGACCAGGTTGCCAATCTTGGAATTTCGTGCCGGTTCAATGGTCCTTTCGGACAACGTCTTTGTAATGAATTTTGGAAGACCGAAAACACTAAATGGTTTCTGCAAACTTTTCGCCGTCAATTGAACAGTTACATGACCGACTACGTAGTCGGTGCTGAATAATTCTACTTTTCAATACGCCGGGACCGTGGATCGGCTTGACTTAAGCTTGTTAATGATGAGGCGGATGTTGTGCCCGGC
>NZ_FXUL01000047.1 GCF_900182955.1 Noviherbaspirillum suwonense
TATTGCCTCTTTGGAACGGTTTCTTCGCTCATCTCGACCTCCATGTACATAGAAATTAATCGATTTCTGCTGTACGTGGAACCGGGGCAAGGTCACAGAGTGTTCGGAGAAGAAACTGGATAGCTTTTTCGCTATCCTGCGCAACGTGGTGAACAGTCACATCAACAGCCCGCCTGATGCAAAGATTATCGAGTTAAGCGACCTGGCCGCGTAATAAACTTCCAATTGATAATACTTTGATATCCAGTTTTGACTCTGTCTGTCGAAAACCCGTTACAACATGTCGGGTGCGCAGTTTCCGGACCCGGCATAAAACTAAAACCACTGGATATCATCTTCATGAACTTTATTAGCAATATGCGAATCGGCAGCCGGCTTGCCCTTGGATTCGCGGTCGTCCTCGTCCTTTCGATTCTTATCACGATCGTCGGCATTTTTAACCTCAATGCCGTTGCCGATTCAGCAGAACAGATGTTGGACCAGCCGATCAAGAAGGAACGCCTGGCCAGCGACTGGAGCCGCAATATCAACGTGGCTGTCACCCGTACTTCCGCCATCGCCAAAAGCAGCGATATGTCCTTGGTACCATTCTTCGCCCAACAGGCCGAAATGACGACCAAGTCCACCGCAGAAGTCGTTAAGAAGCTCGAACCGGAATTGAAGACCGAGCAGGAAAAGCAGGCCTATGCCAAGGCGATGGATGTTCGCAAGGTCTATCTGAGCAGCCGTGACACCGTCATCAAGCTCAAAGGGGAGGGAAAGCTGGAAGAAGCCAATGCGCTGCTAGAAAAGACCTATCTTCCTGCCGCAGAAGCCTACCAGGCCTCCGTGGCTGAGTTCGCCAACATGCAGCGGTCCATGCTTGACGAGCTTGCTGGCCATATCAAGGATCTGAAAGAGCAGAGCCGCAACCGCGTCGTTTTGTTGGCGCTGCTGTGCGTCGCGCTGAGCGTGATCATCGCAGTCTGGCTGACCCGCAGCATCACCCGGCCAATCCAGGAAGCAGTCATCAGCGCGAAGCGTGTCGCAAAGGGAGACCTGTCCGGTGAGATCGAAGTAAAGTCCAGCGACGAAGTTGGCCAGCTGCAGCAGGCACTCAAGGATATGACCGGGAATCTCCTCAAGATCGTTGGCGACATCCGCAAAGGAACCGAGTCAATCGCAACTTCTTCCTCCGAGATCGCCGCCGGCAACCAGGACCTGTCATCGCGCACGGAGCAGCAGGCAAGCTCCCTGGAGGAAACCGCCTCCTCAATGGAGGAACTGACCTCGACCGTCAAACAGAATGCCGACAATGCCCGTCAGGCCAATCAGCTGGCCATGACGGCTGCGGACGTCGCCGTCAAGGGAGGCGAAGTCGTATCCGAGGTGGTAGACACGATGGCAGCGATCAATGATGCATCGAAAAAGGTAGTCGACATCATCAGCGTTATCGACGGCATCGCGTTCCAGACCAATATCCTTGCGCTCAATGCAGCGGTGGAAGCGGCGCGCGCCGGCGAGCAGGGCCGTGGCTTCGCAGTCGTGGCAACCGAGGTGCGCAGCCTGGCACAGCGTTCCAGCGCGGCTGCAAAGGAAATCAAGGACCTGATCGGCGATTCCGTGTCGAAAGTGGAAAGCGGCACCGAACTGGTTGGTCAGGCAGGCAAGACCATGGAAGAAGTGGTTGCCAGCATTCGCCGCGTGACCGATATCGTGGCGGAGATCACGGCTGCCAGCAACGAGCAGAGCGCAG
The DNA here is from genome assembly GCF_900182955.1 of Noviherbaspirillum suwonense. GTDB lineage: Bacteria > Pseudomonadota > Gammaproteobacteria > Burkholderiales > Burkholderiaceae_D > Noviherbaspirillum_A > Noviherbaspirillum_A suwonense. Next base: position 1,736 of record NZ_FXUL01000047.1, read on the forward strand.
GGATCGAGCAGGTCAATCAGGCGATTGCGCAGATGGACCAGGTGACCCAGCAGAATGCCGCGCTGGTGGAAGAAGCCGCTGCAGCGTCCGAGTCGATGCATAACCAGTCGCAGCAGTTGTCGCAAGCTGTCAGCGAGTTCAAGCTGAGCAGCGAACCTGCATTCGCCCAGGCAGCCCGCCTGGCGCCGCGTACAGCCGCCGCCAGCGTTCCGGCCGTGCGTGTCCCGGCAGCGACCGGGAGGGCCGTTGCAGCCCCTGTATCACGCTCTAGGCAGGCAGTTACCACGGCAACCGCAGGCGGGGACTGGGAAGAGTTCTAACCTCTGGCCAGTCGCTGGCCTCCTAAATGCAAAGCCCTCGGTCCGGTATGGATGCGAGGGCTTTGTTTTTCCAGCTTTCGGAATCAGTCAAAAGGGCGAAGGAATTCCCGGTAGAAGCGCTGTCCCTTCACCGGGTCGGCCTTGGTGATCTCGGCATGGATCTCCCGGACCAGAACGGGCGGCTCGGCCGGATCGCCCCATGCGTCGAGAATTTTCTTGTTGGCGCGAAGATTGAAAGGGGTCCATTCACGCGCCAGCCGCTTTGCCTGTTCGCTAACAGTTTCGGTTGCCATGGATAGGAAAGAGCATTCGCCCTATGGCGAACTGAACTGCAAAGTTGATGGAGCAGGCAAAGATAGCAGAACTGATCGTCAGCGCAATGCTGACGGCCTTATTTTTTGCGTGGTTCGTACGTGCCGATGAGTGTTACAGCACCAGCGTCAGTACCACCATGGTGCCAATGCCGATTGTGAAAAGCTGGCGCCGCTGGCCCTCATTGATCTGCACGCCGCGCTTGGCCAGAAACGCTTCCACGACGGTGAAACCGTCGAACGGTGGCAGCGGGATCATGTTGATCGCGGCCAGCAGGAACGAACCTTTGGCGGCGATTAGGGTTGCCCATGAAGGCACGACCCAGTTGGCCAGCAGCAGCAACAGGCCGAGAAGAATGGACGACGCCGGGCCGGCGGCCGCGGCGATCGCCCGGTCGCGCAGCGAAGCCATTGCATAGTCGTCGCTGATGGCCATGCCGATGAAAGGCAGCAGGCGGATTTCTTCTTGCGCGGTCACGAAAAGAAGCGGCCCCGCACCAATGACGACCTTGTCGACCCGCATGCCAAGCCGGCGCATTACACACGCATGCCCATACTCATGGATTACCAAAAGGAAGGTGAGCATGAACCAGATCAGCCCCAAGCCCAGTACCAATTTCAGAATCATCATGTGTTCTCCGACCTTCCCAGAATCTCCAGGCATTCTCGTCATGATCGTGCCGGACCATCATCGGTTTGCGCAAGCGTTATAGCATTAGCAACATATTATAGGAGAAACAACTTTATTGCCTGAGATTAATGTGTCTTTTAGGGGCCGTCAGTAGTAACAAATCAAGGGGAAGCAACATAGCGCCTTGCGGGAAACACTTTGCCTCCCTATACTGGACAAAAATACAGTTGTTTCCCAAACTCAATGTCTAATCGCGATCTCGTCAATTTGGCCGAGCTGCATACGCTCGTCCCTGTTATCTGGCCTCTGAAGCCCACCGGTCACTCAATGATTCCGGCCTTCAGGGTCAAATGCCCGGCCGGTTTTCCGTCGCCAGCGGCAGACTATTGCGAAAGCGGTCTGGACCTGCATGAGTACCTGGTCAAGCATAGGGCCGCAACATTCATTTTCGATGTCTGCGGCGACTCGATGAAAAACGCCGGGATTTTTGATGGCGACAAAATCGTCGTCGATCGAGCGGTCGAAGCCAAAAGTGGTGACATCATCGTCGCCATCCTGAACGGGGAACACACCGTCAAGCGGGTGCATATCACCTCGGATGGCATTGAACTGCGTCCGGAAAATCATCTCTATCAAACGATTCTGCTGGGGGAGGCTGAAGAGCTGATTGTCTTCGGGGTAGTCGTTGGCGTCGTTCGCAAGCTGACATGAACATGCAACGCACAAGCGGAGCACTCTATGCGCTTGTCGACTGCAACAATTACTACTGCAGCTGTGAGCGCGTTTTCAATCCGCGCCTGGAAGGCCGCCCTCTTGTGGTCCTTTCCAACAACGACGGATGTGCCGTGGCGCGCAGTCAGGAGGCGAAAGACTTAGGCGTCAAGATGGGCACGCCATGGTTTCAGTTGCAGGATCTGGTACGCCAGCATCGGCTTGTTGGCCTCTCCAGCAATTACACGCTTTATGGCGATATGAGCGCCCGGGTCGTGCAAGTACTCAGCCAGTTCTCGCCGGACTATGAGGTGTACAGCATTGACGAATCCTTCCTGCAAGTCGATCAAATGCGTCTTCTGTGGCCGAGTTTTACTGCCATGGGAAAGGCCATCAGGATGCGTGTCAGGCAATGGACCGGCATCCCCGTATGTGTCGGACTGGCGCCGACTCGCACCCTGGCCAAGTTAGCAAATCACATAGCAAAAAAGAACCCCCAGTTCGGCGGTGTATTTGACCTGACCGCCTATCCTTCTGTCGACCTCGACATACTTCTGTCTTCCATCGATGTCGGAGAGGTTTGGGGAGTTGGACGTCGTATTGCAGAGAAGCTGCATGGCATGGGCATCCATACAGTTCAGGATTTGCGCCGTACTTCACCAAAGACGATCCGGGCGCATTTCTCGGTCGTGATGGAGCGTACCGTCACTGAGCTGCAAGGCAATCCCTGCATGGACCTTGAGGAAGTGGCGCCGGCCAAGAAGCAGATCATCTCATCGAAGAGCTTCGGTGCGTCAGTTGCGACGCAAGAGGAACTGATGGAGGCCTTGGCGACCTACGTAAGCCGGGCGGCAGAGAAGCTCCGCGCGCAGCATTCCGTGTGCGGGGTGCTGCAGGTTTTCATCCACACAAACCAGTTCCGTCCGGACGATCCGCAGTACAGCAATGCCGTTACCATCCCCTTGCCGTACCCTACATCGGACACGCGCAAGCTCGCCTCTGCTGCGGCGATGGGTTTGAGGGCAATTTTCAGGAATGGATTTCTATACAAGAAGTGTGGCGTGATGCTGCTCGACATATCGCCGGCCGGCACCATCCAGCGGTCCCTGTTTGACGCGGTAGAAGAGAACGCGATGCATTCGGCGGCCATCATGTCGGTCCTCGATGGGCTCAACACCCGTTTTGGCCGCGACACGGTAAAGGTGGCTGCCGCAGGGACTGCGCAGCGCTGGATAGCACGCGCCGAAAACAAATCCCAGTGCTTCACGACCAGGTGGACGGAATTGCCGAAGGCGATAGCAAACTGACAGGATCGGTTTTCTCTTGCATGTCGAATTCGTTATTAGCGACACTTTCGATTTCGGACCCGGACCATTGGTATCTTCAGGAAGGTCCGCTTGCGCGCGGTTACCGGTCATAGCAATAGCATGTTGTACGCCGGCTGTCGACCCTTTGCAGTCCTTCAGCCATAGTTGTCCAATGTCTGGTATGACGCGGTAAGTCGTCATTGACTATGTCAAACATGTCGTTGTCCCATTGCGATTATGCCGGCACCACAAAGGGCAAGAGCAACACCAGCGACGTCGGTCCACGTCGGAGCAATGCCATCGACCAACCATAGCCAGCCAAGCGCCGTCGCGATGTAAATGGACCCATATGTTGCATAGACCCGACCGCTGGCCGCCGGATGCAACGTCAGCAACCAAACAAAAATCATTAAGCTGAGTGCCGCAGGTAGCAACAGCCAGATACCTCCTTTACCCGAAAGCCAGAGTAGCGGGAGATAACACCCGACCAGTTCAGCAACCGCCGTAGCGAAGAACAATCCAAAGGCTCGCATAAGTCCCGCCCATTCCATGCTTATGCCCGCCTGACTTGTCTAAACGAAGTGGATTCTACAAGCGGGGGAATTTTCGTTTGCCTTTGCGGCGTGGCACAGCAACTTTCATCGCTGGTAGCTGATTTTTCAGATTGGATAGTCGACCAGTCTTCAATAATATTGCAATCTCTTGTATAGCCCTTGCAGCAGGACTCGTCGCAGCTTTCCACGAATGAAACGAGACTCGCTTCGAGTTTCAGCATTTCCTGAACCCTCGCACTCACGGTATCAAGCCGCATCTGAGCGAGATCCCTTACTTCGATGCACGATCGGTCCCCGTCTTCCAAGAGATTTACCAGTTCCCGAACCTGCTCAATGGGAAAGCCAAAGTCCCGGCAACGCTTGATGAAGGTAAGCCGCTTCAAGTCACTATCCCGGTAAAAGCGCCGACCGTTCGCCGAACGTTGAGCTTGAGGCAGTAGACCTATTTCTTCGTAGTAACGAATGGTCGGCACATTGATGCTGGTGTGCTTAGCTAACGCGCCGATCGTCAGGTTGGGTTGCGACATTGTGCTTTTCTCCAAAAATTCCTTGCTGCTCAAGTTACTTGAGGTTGTAACTTTGATGCAAGCACAACATTCGTGCGCAATTAAAAGGAAAAATCATGAATGAAACACAAATGACGCGTGGTTCAACCGTTGCGAAGGTAGGAACTGCAGGGGCAGCGGGAGTTGCCTTGGCTGCCTGTGCAGCATGCTGTGCCCCTTTGGTTGCCCCGTTGTTGGCATGGTTTGGACTGTCCAGCCTTGGGATGGCAATGACTGGTTGGTATTTAGAAACGGCAGTTGTATCCGCGATAGCACTCGCTGGTTTCTTTTTGCATCGCCGCCGCAAAGCCATAAACCGTGTGCAATCTTGTCAGGTCGACGGCAGTTGCGGATATGGCAGCACCCCGAAAAGCTGATCTATACTCGCCGCACCTTTACTATGAAATGGTAGGAAAAACCCTCTCGCAGTGCACGAAGAAGATCGAAGAAGATCCCATACTTTGCAGCGAGCTTACTTTCCAACGTTGCAAAAAATATTGATATTAAGAAACTTAGTGACTTATCTAAATGCTGCTCGTTTTGTTACGTTTAAGAGCCGGCTGTCTGCGAACAGCAGCAAGGTAGAACGCTGCCGAAGCCAAAGAAATGGTGAGCAGCGTTGTGAACACTGCCTTTGACGAAATCTCAGCTTCCACCAGCGCCGCAATGGCCAGAGGACCTGCGGCTTGGGCCATCAACGTCGGACCCGCTAACGCACCAGCAATCGCGCCATAGTTTTCCCGTCCAAAGAGCTTCTGCGGCACTGTGCCGCGGACGATGGTCAAGATGCCATTGCTTAGCCCGTACAAGCCGCAAAACGCGGCCACTACCCATTGTTCTATACCAAGGAACAGCAATACGGCCAAAGCGGCAGGCAGCATTGCAAAAGTCAGTTTTTCAACCACTTCTGGTGCCGCGCGCCTGGCAAAGACCATCTCGCCAGTCGTCCAGGCGCGATTGATGGTGGCGAAGGCTGCTTCATAAAACACAAGGGCCATACCGACGCCAAGGACAGTCCAGGCTCCGTAGTACTGCCACAGGGCCTGTACCTGGCTAAGCCCGATGAGCCCAGCTCCGCAAATCAGAGAACCGGCCGCCATGACAAACCGGCCGCCGAAGCGGTCAATCAGGAGTCCGGCCGGCGTAGAGGATAGTCCAGCAACCAGCAGGCCCCACGAAAAAGCTCCGAATACCAAATCCATTCGCCAACCGAGGGTGCGGTGGATCTCCGGAGCGAGAAGAGAAAAGGCATATAACAACGAGCCGTATGACGCTATCAGCGTGAATCCTAAACTCCCAATCAGGTGCCAGTTCTTCTTGCTGTGCTCCATTGGACGCCTCGTTTTTATGGCTCTTTGTACTAGAAATCTGCTGACGCACAGATAGCTTAAGGTCAACTCATCATAGCAGCCGAACAAGAATTTTCAATGTTTATTGAATTAAACGACGAATGTTGTATAGTCATGCTTATGGACCATATCGCTATTGTTACCGCCCTTGATGCGCTCGCACATGAGCATCGGCTTAAAGTTTTTCGCATGTTGGTGCAGGCAGGCCCGGAGGGGCTTACTGCCGGCGCAATTTCTAGTGGGTTAGAGGTCAAGCCCTCCGCGCTTTCCTTCCATTTGAAGGACCTGGTGCGCGCTGACCTGATTCAGCCACGGCATGTAGGACGCCAGATTTTCTATTCCGCCCGGTTTGAAACCATGAACGGATTGATTGCGTTTTTGACTGAAAACTGCTGTGGCGGAAACCCTTGCACGCCTGTAAGCGCTTCTACTTCCTCCAACCTGCTCCTGACGGAGAGCCTCAAATGACTGAAAAAACGTATAACGTCCTGTTCCTCTGCACTGGCAACTCGGCTCGCTCCATCATGGCTGAAGCGCTTGTCACCACGATGAGCAAGGGCCGCTTCCAGGGATTCAGCGCCGGCAGCAAGCCCGGCGGCACGGTCAATCCATTTGCTATCGAACAGGTCAAGAAAACTGGCTACCCGGTCGACAACCTGCGCAGCAAAAGCTGGGACGAATTCGCAGCGCCTGGTGCACCACACATGGACTTCATCATCACTGTCTGCGACAACGCTGCAGGTGAGACTTGCCCCTACTGGCCAGGTCATCCAGCGACCGCGCACTGGGGATTTGAAGACCCGGCTGCGGTTGAGGGCACCGACGAGCAAAAGCGGGCGGCCTTCGAGAAGGTTTTCAAGCAAATCTTGGCCCGGATGAACACGTTCGTAAGCCTGCCATTGCACTTGCTGGAAAAGAACGCAGTCCAGCAAGAAATCAAAAAGATTGGCGACACGCCAGTCACCTCCGCCTAACCTCGATAGTTGGCCGCTGCCTCGTTCACCACGCTAGCGGCTACTCCGCTTTGTAGACCAAAATGACCACCACTCACACCACGGCAGTAGCTGGCGGCGCTGCGCCGGCCATCGGCTTTTTTGAACGCTATCTGACAATCTGGGTAGCTCTTTGCATTGTTGCCGGCATTCTGCTGGGACGCGCATTCCCTGCTGCATTTCAGGCCTTGGCGCGACTTGAGGTTGCCCAAGTCAACATCCCGGTCGGCATCCTGATCTGGGTCATGATTATTCCGATGCTCATCAAGATCGATTTCGGGGCATTGACGCAAGTGCGCAGCCAGTGGCGCGGCATAGGCGTCACGCTATTAATCAACTGGGCTGTCAAACCGTTTTCCATGGCGCTCCTGGGCTGGCTGTTCATCCGTCATGTATTCGTCGATTACTTACCGGCCGATCAGCTCGACAGCTATATCGCTGGACTGATCCTGCTGGCCGCCGCGCCCTGTACGGCAATGGTTTTTGTCTGGAGCCAGCTATGCAAGGGCGACCCGTACTTCACGCTTTCGCAGGTTGCACTAAACGATTCCATCATGATCGTGGCGTTCGCGCCGCTGGTGGCACTCCTGCTTGGCCTGTCCGCCATTACGGTGCCGTGGGACACGCTGATCACGTCCGTTGTGCTCTACATCGTCATCCCTGTGATTTTGGCCCAAGTCATACGCAAGATGCTACTGGCGAAGGGGCCGAGAAGCCTCGAGCGTGCAGTTGCAGCGCTGGGGCCGTATTCGATCTCTGCGTTGTTGCTGACGCTCGTTCTGCTGTTCGCATTCCAGGGCGAGGCCATCACGCAGCAGCCGGTCGTGATCGCCATCCTGGCTGTGCCCATTCTCATCCAGGTCTTTTTCAACTCAGGACTGGCCTACCTTTTGAACAAGAAGCTGGGTGTAGCCCACTGCGTAGCCGGTCCGTCAGCCCTGATCGGCGCGTCCAACTTTTTCGAGCTTGCGGTGGCGACTGCCATCAGCCTATTTGGCATTCAGTCCGGCGCAGCGCTTGCGACTGTGGTCGGCGTCCTTATCGAAGTGCCAGTGATGCTGTTTGTGGTCGCGGTTGTGAACCGATCGCAGCACTGGTACGAAGCCAAAGCCTAACTTATACCTATGTCACTCGATAACTTGCCAAACCTCACAAAAGACCTGTTTGTCGTTCCAGCGCGGTTAGACTTCGCCGGGGTTGCAACTTCAACGCACGCACCGCGATTTCTCCTGCTCTACGGGTCGTTGCGCCCACGGTCTTTCAGCCGCTTACTGACTCAAGAGGCTGCCCGCCTGCTTGAAGCGATGGGAGGCGAAGTTGAGATTTTTGATCCAAGCGGATTGCCTCTGCCGGACGATGCACCCGACACTCATCCAAAGGTCCAAGAACTGCGTAAACTGGCTGAATGAGAGGTGGCCCCGGAAATTCGGACAGTTGGATAAGTGGAGGCCTTGCTTCACAATCTCGGTCGCAGGACCGAATACAGGAGCAGGAGCATGACAAAGAGAACAAGACGGAACCACTCAGGCAGCTTCAAAGCGAAAGTGGCAGTAGCGGCATTGCGCGGCGATAAGACGCTCACTGAGCTGGCTGAGCAATACCAGGTTCATCCGACCCAGGTGACGGAATGGAAGAGGCAACTGCTTGAGCGCGCCGCTGATCTATTCGACGGTGCTGGCAATAAGGCGGAGAACGAGCCGGACCTGAAAGTGCTGCATGCGAAGATCGGACAGCAGGCGCTGGAAATTGATTTTTTAGGAAGCGCGCTCACCAAAGCGGGATTGCTGAGCGCAAAAAAATGATTGACCGTGGCCACGATCTGCCGGTGACCCGGCAATGCAAGATTCTCTCCTTGGCGCGGTCCACTGCTTACTATCGTCCTCAGCAAGCCAGGGAAGCGGACCTTGCGCTGATGCGCAAAATCGACGAACTGCACCTGGAGTATCCGTTTGCCGGAAGCCGGATGCTGAGGGATATGCTGCGTCAGGACGGTCATGCGGTCGGCCGCAAGCATGTAACCACGCTGATGAAGCGCATGAACATCGAAGCGGTGTACAAGAAGCCCAATACCAGCCGTCGCCATCCTGCCCATGCGGTCTATCCGTACCTGCTGCGCCATATGGAAATCAGTCGGCCAAATCATGTCTTTGCAGCAGATATCACCTACATTCCTATGAAACGGGGCTTCGTGTACCTGTTTGCCGTGATGGACTGGGCCAGCCGCCGCGTGCTGGCATGGCGCCTATCGAATACGCTGACCACCGACTTCTGCATCGAGGCGGTTCAGGAAGCAATCTACCGCTGCGGCAAGCCGGACATCTTCAACACCGACCAGGGTAGCCAGTTTACGAGCCTGGAATTTACTCAACTGCTCAAGGAGAATGACATTGCCATCAGTATGGATGGTCGTGGCTGCTGGCGAGATAACGTCTTTGTTGAACGGCTATGGAAGTCCATCAAATATGAAGAAGTCTACCTGCGTGCCTACGAGACGGTCAGCGCTGCCCGCAGTGGGATAGCACGCTATATTGACTTCTATAACACCCGGCGGCCCCACAGCTCGCTTGACGGCATGACGCCGGATGCGTTTTACTTTAAGGACATGCCGGCCATGCAAAGCGCCGCATAGGAAAATGGGCAAAACCCATCATCAGCAAGGTCCCACTTAAGAACCAGCGATTTCTGTCCAAACAGGTGGGGCCACCTCTATGGTCGGAAGGCATGGTCTGGTCCTCACCAGAGCGCCACGGCGCCATGACGGGCATTATGAAGGCGCAGATTGACTGGATCCCGCTGTCCATTGGCGCTGTTCGGCCAACCCAGGGTAAAACACTGGCAGTGATGGAAGTTTCCGGCGGCTCACAGTCATTCAATGCCTTGAACCAGATGCGTGTGCTGGGAAGATGGATGCGCATGATCACCATACCCAACCAGTCGTCCGTCGCCAAGGCATTCATGGAATTTGACGAAAACGACCGGATGAAACCATCGGCCTACTATGACCGCGTTGTCGATGTCACGGAAGAACTCTACAAGTTCACGCTGCTGACCCGCGATATCGCGCCATACTTGGTGAACCGCTACAGCGAGCGCAAAGAAAGTGCCGAAGAACTTTCAAAGCGAGTAAATCAGCGATCCATCTGACGAATAAACTTACTGCAGCTCAGCTTACTGACCGTTCTGGCTTAATAGGCCCGACTGCATTGAAGATCGTCGCCCGGCAGACACCGTACTGCTTTGCGATATCTACAACCTTGTTGCCCGGGTCTTTCAGCATCGCTTTGATCTGTTTGATCTGATCATCGCTGAGCGATGGCTTCCGGCCGCCCTTGCGTCCACGCGCACGCGCCGCGGCGAGCCCGGCCTGTGTTCTCTCGCGGATCAGGTTGCGCTCGAACTCGGCCATTGAGGCGAACACATGGACGATCAGCTTGCCGCTGGCTGAACTGGTGTCGATCCGCTCGGACAGCGACTCGAAAGCGATGCCGCGCTTCTCCAAGTCATTGACGATCGCAACCAGGTCGGACAGCGAGCGGCCCAGCCGGTCCAGCCGCCACACGGTCAAGGTGTCGCCGGCTCGCAGGGCCCGCAGGCAATTCGCGAGCTCCGGCCTGGCCAGCGTCGACTTGCCGGATGCGTACTCTTTATATATCTCGCCGCACCATGCTTTCGTTAGCGCATCATTCTGAAGATTAAGATTTTGATCTTCGGTACTGACGCGGGCATATCCGATCTTGGTAACGTTCATTATTCACATATCCGGTGGCTTTTATTTACTTAGACTTTTAGATAAGTTATTAGACATAATGCCGTAAATAAAAGGACCTTTCGAACCGAAATTGCCAGTTTTCAAAAATGTCTAATAATTGAACGTTTGTTAGACGCGATTTCGTCATCTTCTAATGGTTGCCGGATTTGATCATGACCTGCTTATTGAACGCACGAACAGCGGTATTAAGAGATCTGAGGCAGAAGTGAAAAAATTCGGTCGACCTTCCATACTGTTGAATTGAAATGTCACGGCAACGTTAAGGCGACAGTCTTATCAATCGGCGGATAACATACTCCCAGCTTTTCATGGCAGCCCTGATAAGCCGCTACGAGGGCAAAGTTCTTTGCCTGCCCTAGCCGGTCTAACGTAATCTCAGCCTGGATTGGCTTCTTATAAGTCTCCATCTTTCCAAAATTCGGGTCTGTCTTTATGTCGCCGGTCGGGAGCTTCACAGTCTTGATCTTGATGCCGCTAGCATCTTTGACAGTAAAGTGAATTCGGTCTTTGTACATGTAATAGCCAGCAGCCGGAGTCAATTCCGCCAACACTTTATTGGGCCCCTTGACTGTCACCTTGAGTTTAAAGGCTTGGTCAGGTTCCAGCAGCTCGTCTTCGTTGGTGCTGGCAAAAAGACTTGATGCGCCCTTTAATGGGTTAGCTGGCGTTGATTGCTGGGCATGACCATGCAGCAGCGCGCCGAAAAATAGCGTCGCTCCGAGTAAAACTGTTAATTTTTTTGCACTAAACATAATATTTTCCAAAAAAAATTGCATGAAACTGTCTGCGCTACGGAAATCTCGGTAGCAAAGTTCTATAGCATAGAACTGATATCCGAAGCGCCGGTGGGGTAGGCAAACATGGTGTTCCTAAGGTCATCCGCGGTCAGCCCATGGCGTATCGCCAACGCAAATATATTGATGACCTCATCCACATGCGGCCCAACCAGGTGAGCTCCCAGGATATGGTCGCTGGCTTCGTCCACCAGTACCTTGAACCCGTAGACCGGTTCGGCCTGCTGGCGGGCAGTAAACCAGGTTGGCGTACTTTGGCTTTGCATCCGGAACTTCACACCCTTTTCCCGTGCTTTCGCTTCTGTCAGGCCGACTGAAGCAATCGGCGGGATGGTGAATGCGACGCTTGGCACACCCTGGTAGTTAGGTGTCTTCTGATTTCCGTTCAGGATGTTGGCTGCAACGACCTTCGCATCATGGCTGGACACCGGGGTAAGCGGCGGACCCATACGGGCAGCATCACCGGCCGCGTAGACAGAGGGATTGGACGAACTCTGCAGATACTCATTGAGCTTCAGTCTGCCGTTCTCCACCTCCACACCACCAGCGGCAAGGTCAAGCGGTTCAACGTCGGAAACACGCCCGGCCGCATGCACGACGAGATCTGCCTCAATCATTAACTGTGTCCCACTGCTCGAGGAAAAAACCTGGTAGCCGTTGGCGACCTTTTCGATGCGTTCCACTGAAGTCTTCGTCCGGACATCAATACCCAAAGCGGTAAAGGACGCCATGAGCCACCCTACTAGATCGGTATCGAATTCTTTAAGAATGCGATCTCCATGCTGCAAAATCGTCACCTTCGCCCCGGCCCGGGATGCAATATGCGAAAACTCGGCAGCAATATAACCACCTCCGACCAGCACAATTCGTTGTGGCAGCGTCTCCAGTGCGAGGAAGCCTTCGTTATCCATCAAGTGCTGCTCTCCAGGAATGCCAAGTTTGGCTGGCTCAGCACCTGAGGCAATCAGGATATGTTTGGCTTCAAGGACCTCTCCTGCAACTTCTAGCGTGTTCCTGCCGGTAAAGCGTGCCTTGCCATGATAAGTATCGATTCCTTTATCTTGATACCGCTGCTCCATCTTTTCCGGCACAGGGTCGGTGAAGGTACGCTTGAAGGCCATTAATGCTGGCCAATCGATTTCGACACTACCTTCAACACCATGGGTTGCCATTCGTCTTGCATAGTCGACTGCTGCCGCCCCGCTGATGAGCATCTTCTTCGGATCACAGCCGCGCAGTGCGCAGGTGCCACCGAAAGGACGATAGTCAATCACGGCCACTTGCTTGCCCGCGGCGCGGACTCGCATAGCGCCCGTCATCGCAGCCGTACCGGCACCAATGACGACCAAGTCATACTGCTTTGCCATAGTGGTTCTCCTATTCTGTGGGCTTGATGCTGCCTTCATTACGGGGACATGTGGCACAACCGCGCTTGGCGTACCAGATAAAACCGCCGATACCGAGCAACGCTAGGACGACACCGGCAACTGGCCAAACTGGCGAGACGAACTTGAAAGACACACCCGCCAGCAATAAAAGAGGTAGTCCGCAACAGAGAAGATGCAATACTGCAAATAAAATGAAGCCCATAAACGAAGATTTTTTTGCTTGATCTTCCATCAGGTGTTTCCTTTCCTTAGTTGCAGAGTGAGACACGCTGGCGTTTGTTCTGCAACGCCACCCACGTCAGGATTAGATACGTTGCGCTGACCGCACCCGCAAAACGATGTTCGAGAGGCTTGCCAGCACCAAAGCTGCAATCCCAAAGGCGGCATAGATACCGTTCCCGCGCTACATGGATAGCCCCATCGATATCGCTCCCACAACCCCAATCGCAAAGGCACCCCACTGATGGTGGTGGCGGGTGCCGCTGTACAGTCCCCATAACGCAATCGCCAATGAAACAATCAGGAGAGTTAGCAAAACAGCATCGTTTACTAAAAAGCCAAGGCCAACGGCGGATACGATGGACAGTAAGGCAGGTAAACCAAGGCAACACAGGGCGGCAAAGGCGGCCCCGCCAATACCAACCTTGTCGAGATTGCGTTGCCAAAATGATGGTCGGTCGGATAAGGAAGGCATTGAGTGGTCCTTGATAAAATCGGTTGGTGCGCTGCTTTACTGCAGATGACGCTGCTTCCACTCGGACGCTAACTTACGTGTTTCATGAAAGCGTCTCGTTAGCCTGCACAGCACGACAGTTGCTTGACGTCCTTGAAAAACGTCTGTGCGCACAGCTTCAGGCCTTCGATCATGGTCAGGTAGGGGAACAACTGGTCACCCAACTCTTGCACGGTCATTCCATTGCGAATTGCCAGCGCAGCGGTCTGAATCATCTCGCCGGCTTCCGCCGCCAGGATTTGTGCACCGAGGAGGCGCCCGGTCCTTTTATCGGCAACGAGCTTGACGAACCCGGTCGTGTCGAAGTTGGCCAAAGCCCGAGGCACGTTGTCCAAAGTCAGCGTGCGACTATCCACGTCCAACCGCTGCGCTTGAGCTTCTGCTTCAGTGATTCCCACTGTGGCGACCTGTGGGTCGGTAAACACCACGCCTGGCATGGCAGACAAATCGAGAACGGCATCTTCTCCCAGCATGTTGCGAGCGGCGCGGGTTCCGGCAGCGGCAGCGACATAGACATACTGCGGCTGATTCGTGCAGTCGCCAGCCGCATAGATATGCGGCACCGATGTACGCATGTGGGAATCGATCACGACTGCGCCGCTTGTATCCACAGCCACACCCGCTGCCTGCAGGTTCAATGCGGCAGTATTGGCTTGTCGTCCAGTCGCCACCAGCAGGCGGTCACCGCTGAGCAACTCACTGCCGACGTCCAGTTGGAAGCTACTGCCGTCATAGAGCGCGCTGGTAAGCTTGGTATGCGTCAGAATGCGCATGCCTTCAGCTTCGAGCGCGGCCTGCAGTCCTGTACCGATGGCAGGGTCTTCCTTCGAAAGCAAGGTGGAGCGGGCAATCACTGTTACCTGCGAACCGAGCCGCAGGAATGCCTGAGCAAGTTCCAGGGCTACGACCGACGCACCGTACACCAGAAGGTGCTTGGGCAGTTGCTCTGCCACGAGTGCCGTAGTAGATGTCCAGTAAGGCGTCTCTGCCAGGCCAGGGGTATCAGGAATGCTGGGAGAGCGGCCGGTTGCGATCAGAATACGATCCGCTGCAACATGCTTGATGGTTCCATCGGCCTGCGTCACTTCCAGCGTCTGCGCGTCGATAAAGCGGGCTCGGCCGCGCAGCAGGCTGATACCCGGATTTGATTCCAGAATCGATTCGTATTTATCGCGGCGCAGTTCCTCGACACGACGTTGCTGCTGCATGACCAGAGCGGCGCGGTCGATCTGCGGTGTGTGTTTTTCAACGCCGGGAAATGGGTGATGCGCCTGCTGATGGGCGATGTGCGCGGCACGAATCATGATTTTCGAGGGCACGCAGCCGACATTGACGCAAGTGCCGCCCACGGTACCGGCCTCGACAATCGTCACGGTCGCACCGCCTTCGGCCACGCGCAAGGCCGCGGCAAACGCTCCCGAGCCGCTGCCAATGATGACCACTTTCAATCCCGTGCCTTTGCCGAAGTGAGCGGTTGGTGTTTTACGTTCCAGCTGGGCGTCATATCCTTTAGCGCGGATTGCCTGAATCACGGTCTCGGCTTCAATGCCAGCGTCAACGGCGACCGTCGCATGACGCTCCGGATAGGACACCGCCGCATTGTGAATGCCTTGCACCGTGGCCAGGGCTGCCTGCAGAGATGATGCGCAGTGGTCACAGGTCATGCCCGTGACTTGAAAATCGAGCGTTCCCATTTTAGTTTGCTGCCTTTACGGTCGCGGGGTAACCGGCATTCGTCGATGCCGCGCTGAGTTTTTCAAGCGAGGCCTTGCTGTTGTCAAAGGTAACGACAGCTTCACGCTGCTCGAAGCTGGTTTTGACTTCCTTTACGCCGTCCACCTTCATCAGCGCCCTTTTGACGGTAATCGGGCACGACGAACAGTTCATGCCTGGCACAGCAAGCGTTGCGATCTGCACAGCGGCAAATGCAGTCGATGAAATTCCGGCTGCAGCCAAGACCAGGGCGAGGACACGAATGGATTTCAACATGATTTCTCCTAATGATTAAAAACGATGGGACAGCAGCCTATGCGGGACATGAACAGCAGAAAAAAGAGCATCGCACCGTATAAAAGTGAGCCGACTGCCAAGGCACCAAGAATCCAGCGAAACTTCAAAATGGGGTAATCCTCAATCGAGCAAGGTCACGAAATACGGATACGCCAACGCGACCAGGACCAGCAGGGATACCACCCAAAACAATACCCGGTACCTCGTGTTGGCCTGTGGCATGGCGCAGACGGAACCAGGGGCACACTCATCGGCAGCCGGACCTCGATAAATCTTGCGGTAGGCGAGCACCATACATAGTAAGGCGATGCCGATAAAGATGGGCCTGAATGGCTCCAGCATGGTCAAGTTCGATATCCAGGCACCACCAATGCCCAAGCTAACCAACACCAGTGGGCCAAGGCAGCAGGCGGACGCCGCCAGCGCAGCGACAGCACCACCGACCAATGTCGTTTTTGTAAGCTTATCCGTATCCATAGGGTCCAAATTAAGGTTTGAAACCATACTATATGTGCCGTACCATGGTACGGAGTCAAACGTTTTATGGAGATTCCGATAAGTTATGGATAACAAAATTACTATCGGCAAAGTAGCTGCTGCTGCGGATGTGAATGTTGAAACCATCCGGTTTTATCAGCGACGCGGTTTGCTGGCCGAACCACCTAAAGCGTTAGGTGGCTTCCGGTACTACGATGAAGCCGCTATCGAGTGCGTCCGGTTTATCAAACGGGCACAAACACTGGGCTTCTCCCTGGAGGAAGTCATTGGATTGCTGGCTCTGCAGCAGTCCAATGCATGCAAGCAGACGCATGACGCCGCAGTGCTCAAGCTGCAACTCGTTAAAGAACGAATCAAGGACTTGAATCGTATCCACACGACATTAGAAGCATTGGTCAAACAGTGTGAAGTTGGGCCGGCTGCAGTGACTTGCCCGATTATTGAGTCACTGAGCCATAGCTGAGAGCGGCGCTATATCTTGACAACGCGCAATGTTGTCGTTTTTGCATTTTTCCAAGTTGTTATAAGTACAAACTTAGTCAATTAAGGAACCGTTTGTTGAACATGTAGTTAGTCTACAAACCCATTGCTCCTGTTTTTCACATAGTTGATTTTAGAAAATTTATTCGTTAAAGGAATGTATCGCTGACCTTTCAGGCCGACCGCTGCACTTGCATGGGGAACGGTGGACGCATCTATATAATCCAGCCAACTTGTTTCAGGAGGACATCTTGGGCTGGATAATCATTTCGCTTTTGCTGCCAATCTTCACGCCTTTTTTATTTTATTGGGTGCTCAAAGGATTTGCCTTTCCGAGTGCGCCTAAAGTCATTCAGATGATCAAGGATGGCCAGCTTGGCTGGGTCGGTGCCGGGTTTGCCTGCTCGACGCTCTACGAGATTTTCGAGCCAGGCACCGACAAGGCGATGTCGATGGAGGCCGGCGCCGGGTATGCCATCGGTGCTGCAATCGTCTTCCTGTGCGCCTCAAGCGTGATTGCCGCGGTGGGAACAATGCTGCCGGTCGCCTACCCGAAGCCGGCCAATGTTATTTGGGGGAAACATTACCAAATTATTATCAAATCGGTTGGTTTGACCGCCGCAAGCGCTCTGTTGTATGGATTGGTCCATTATGGTATCGTTGGAGTACGGATGTTATAAATATAACCTTCGCACCCTATACAGTTTATACAGATCATGCGACGGAGCGCGAGATGACAACCTTGAAAGCTTGGATGGGCGAACGCCTTGACACGCCTGAAAAAGCGCGTACGACGCTGTCGAATATTGCTGTGGGCGGCGGCGTGGTCGGTTTGGTCTTGACCCTGGTGGCGGTGGTGATCGCCCACGTCTAAGAAGTGGATTCGCAAACGAAGAAGGCGAGCATTGCTCGCCTTTTTGCTTTTCTGATGTGAAGATGTGTTGGTTGCCTAACCAGTCAGTCAAGCTAGTGACTGTGCCCTACATGCGAACCATGTGCCTCGGTTTGTAAGCCAAAGTGATAGTCCTCATCGATCTGCTCACATGGCACTAACTCGCACTGGATAGTTACGTGAGTAATTTGAAAGTCGTGTGCCAGACGCTCCCTTATGGCATCCAGGATCGAGGACGCCAATACCTCCGAAGCATGGACGACATGAACCGTCAGGCTGACTTTGCCGCTGGTGATAGCCCAGACATGAAGGTCGTGATAGCTACGCACGCCTGGCACTGCCGCTATTGCGTCGCCGACGTGGCCAACGTCGACTTCCTCGGGTACACCTTCTAGCAAGATGTTTAGGCTGGCTTTTAGGAGAACCCACGTACGGGGCAGCACCCACAGCCCAATACCAACCGCGACTACCGAGTCCACCCAAGCCCATCCCGTGAACCGGATAATGACAGCGCCCGCGATGACGCCAAGTGAACCCAGCATGTCACTCCAGACCTCGAGGTACGAACCTTTGACGTTCAGGCTCTCATCCTTCCCCCCCGTAAGCACCCGCATGCTGATGAGGTTGATGATTAGTCCCAGAACTGCAATGACGAGCATGGTGGATGACTGAATTTCCGGTGGACTGGAAAGCCGCCTGTATGCCTCGTAGAGGATGTAGAGAGCAACAGCGAAAAGCAGCAGCGCATTGAAGGCCGCAGCCAGGATCTCGAACCGGTAGTACCCAAAACTGCGCTGCTGATCGGCTGGCCGGCGTGCAATACGGACTGCCGCAAGCGAGATAGCCAGCGCAGCGACATCGGTGAACATATGAGCAGCATCAGAGTGATCCTGCCTCGGTTTCACGTACAGCAGGTTATGCAGCTTTCAACATGTTTTCAACCTCCATCGGAGTACGGTAGCCAATGGAAGAATGAAGGC
>NZ_FXUL01000048.1 GCF_900182955.1 Noviherbaspirillum suwonense
TCGGCAAACAGACTGGTCTTGATCATGAAAATTTACGTCAAGTTCGAGGCGCCCACATTTTGCCAGACCCGCAGCGGTTTTTCGAGGTGCCCTTAAGTTCATTGCAGCCACGGAGAATCGTCGTCGGACTTAATCCGGTCACTTGCGCCATCAATTGTTTGCCGCCGTGCCCCATGTGCATTGCTTTAAGCGCGGCAAGCCAGCGGAGTTGCGGTTCATTCAATCGGCTTAGCAAAAGATTGATTTGATGGTGATAAACATGATGCGCGTGCTCCTTACCGGTACGGCAGTTCGAGCATTCACAGCGGTGTATTAATGACCGTGCCATAACCAACTCCTCTACGACGACTTACGCAGTAAAGTTCATTGTGCTCCTATAGCACCATAATCACCAGGTGGATTTATGCCAAGTCTCTGGCTCGCCTTCATCCCAAAATTTACTGTCAAATTCGCATGCCTGCTAGGCCGCGCCATACAGGCACATAAGCTCATAGCGGTTCAGCGATCCGATGAGCAGCCCGTCGCGCTGGCTGTCGCATCGGAGCACTTCGCCGTGCAAGGCCAGCGATAGGCAGACCAGATCAAAGCTTTCCACCAGCAGCACCCAGTCCGCATAATGATCCGGCCTTGTACGCCGGGCGGTTTCGGAATTAGACGCGGCGGTGACCTCGGCGTCGGATTCCAACAAGGAGATGGAAACCATGCAGCCGGATTTCTTCAAGCGCTCCGCAAAGGTGTCCCGGATGAAGCGGCGGGCATCTTCTTCCCTGCCTTCTATCGCCTTGCATTGAACGATAATAGCAGTGCCGCCGACCGCGTTGCCGCTGCTCCAGGTTGCGCGGCAGGCTGCCCGTATCACATTTTGCATGCGCGGCAGGATGCGTCTGGTGCATTCGGTCGGATTGTCCAACACCTTGCGGTATGCGGGCGAAGTCAGGGCATCGATGCTATCGCACGTGTAGAGCACCATATAGGCAGGCTGGCTGCCAACCGCTCTGTAGCGGCGTGCCGAACGGAAGCCGGGCACCGCCAGCCGTTCCGCCAGATGCTCTTCCTGATACCAGCGGTTTAATTCTTCGTCCAGATCGGGCGGAACGTCATTCATGACGAGCAGCAGGCCCGGCGCATGCTCGTGATTTTCTTGGGGTTCCTTCAACTGGGCCTTGGGCTGTTTTGTGATTGTTGATTGCATTTTCTACTTTCGCGTCCGTTTCCAGATCGGTACGCAATTTTCATTCCATTATGAATTTAGGGAGGCCCGCTACAGCATGCCTTTCCGACAGGACTTTTATATTCACAGTGTATCTGCTAAATGCACATCTCTGGCTATTGCACCGACAGCGCAGTCTGTGCGCAACACTCGACATAGCGTGACGAAGGCGGCCTGCAGTGGCACGAAGCTTGCTACTGGGTATTGGAATCAGGACAGTTTAATTCGACACATTTTTCAACCTACGACGAAGGACGCCTTTGCGACCCACGCCTTCTATGAGCGTCCAGGAAGCGCCCGACGCATCGACGCTTGCGACACTGATGCTATTTCTTGCCGTCGGAACGTTCTGCTCCGGTGCGTCTATGCGCATGATGGATCCTCTGTTGCCTTTCTTCAGCCGTGAATTCCATGTGTCGCTCAGTGATGCGGGGCAGACTGTCACCTATTTCTCCGTCGCATACGGCATCGCCCTGTTTTTCATCGGCGCGGTCGGCGACCGCTACGGCAAACTGCGCGTTAGCGCATGGGCATGCATGATATGCGCGCTGACCACCTTTGCGTGCGCGCTTGCCCCGGACTTCCTTTTCCTGCGCATCGCCCGGTTGCTTTCGGGCGCCGCAAGCAGCGCGGTGATGACCCTGGCAATGGCCTGGGTCGGGGACGTGGTGCCCTACGAACGGCGCCAGGCCGTGCTGTCCCGGCTGCTCATAGGCATGTCGTTAGGTGTAGCGGGCGGCATCCTGGCCGGAGGATTTGCCGCGGACCGGATGATCAGCTGGCGCTTGGTACTGACCCTGCTGGCGGTCGGCTATCTGCTGGTTGGGCTGGCACTGCTGCTCTTGCTGCGGACGTTGCCGTCGCAAGCCGGGCAGGCGCATGCTGCGTCGGGCTGGCTCCTGCGCGTGAGCATCGATGAATATCGCAGGGTCCTGCAGCGAGCGTGGGCGCGGCGCATGCTGGTCATTGTGTTTGTCGAAGGCGCCCTGTATTTCGGGACACTGGCTTTCATTCCTTCCCATCTGCATGCGCGGTACGGCATTTCGCTAAGCCTGTCGGGCTCGGTGGTGATGCTGGCCGGCCTGGGCGGCCTGTTTTTCTCAATTTGCGCGCGCCGCTTTCTCGGCATGGGGGAACGCCGGCTCACTGGCCTGGGCGGCGTGCTGATGGCGGCCTCGCTGCTCACTGTAGGCCTCGCGCCGGGCTGGTGGTTCGCATTGCCGGGATGCTTCTTTGCCGGGCTGGGCTTTTACATGCTGCACAGCACGCTGCAGGCGCAGGCCACCCAGATGGCGCCCGAGCGGCGCGGCGCGGCGATGGCGGCCTTTTCCTCCTGTTTTTTTCTTGGCCAAGCGGCGGGCGTGGCCCTGTTCGGCAGGATCATCGAGCAACTCGACTCGACGACAGCGCTGGTCGCGGCGGCATTGGGCCTGCTCGCCGTCGCCACGATATTCAGCAACTGCATGAAGGCCCGTGCTGCGCAGGGCTAAGGGCAAGTGTCTTTGCAACAGCCAGTTCTTTTGTCTGCCGTGCATGCACGTAAAACTGGCGAGCGCGTTGCCCGCCCTGACTGCCGCCCTGATCAGTCCCGCAGCGGCGCCCCGTCAGGCGTTTTCAAGCTGCTGAAATTGCGTGTCAATTCAACGCGTTGGCGGATAAGGCGCAGAGCCCAGCGCCGGCCGCATTGCGTATGCGCCGGCAATGCGTAGCGATTGGCACGTAGTTTGCTGAGTTCTGTCCAGCCACCCTGCCCAGCATCCCTGACGCAGGGCTACAGGGCTGCTCAGGCAGCAATCCGAAAAACCTAAAAATAGAAAGCGAGACAGGAATGTTCACTCGGGACATGCTCAAGGGAAGAGTTGCATTCATCACTGGGGGCGCCGGTGGCATCGGCCTGGAGATTGCCAGCACGTACGGCCGCTTAGGCGCTTCAGTGGTGCTGGCCAGCCGTAATCAGGAACGGCTTGATGCCGCGCTGGCCACGCTGGCAGCGGAGGGCATTTCCGCAATGGCCTTGCGCACCGACGTGCGCTATTACGATGAAGTCAAAAGTGCCATCGATACCACGGTGGAGCGCCTGGGCGCGCTCGATATCCTGGTCAACAACGCAGCCGGAAATTTCTACTGTCCGACCGCCGACCTGACGCCGAACGGCTGGCGCACCGTGATCGACATTGACCTGAACGGTACCTTCTACGGCTGCCATGCCGCCTACGAGCACCTGAAGCGCTCAAGCTTCGGCGGATCCATCATCAGCGTCATCACCATGCTGGGCGTGAGCGGCTGGCCGGGCGCCGCGCATGCGGGCGCTGCCAAGGCCGGCATCCTCTCGCTGTCGAGGAGCTTGGCGGTCGAGTGGGGCCCGGACAATATTCGTGTCAACACCATCTCTCCCGGCCCGATCGGCGACACTGAAGGGGTGCGCCGGCTTTACCAGGAAACCGGACGGGAAGAACTGGAGCGAAAAAAAACCGCGCTCGGCCGCTTTGGGCGCAAGGCGGACGTCGCCAATGCCGCCGCCTATCTGGCATCCGACCTGGCGTCCTACGTCACCGGCGACAACATGATCGTCGACGGCGGGCGCTGGCTGAAATACGTCGCCGCCTGATGTCCGCGGCAGCCTCTCGAATTCAGACGCAGTGCATTGCAAGGGAATGGACTATATGAATACACCAGCTGGATACATCGCGGGCCGGCAGCAGCTGTTCGGCCGCGGCGAATTGCGTTGCCTCATCGATCCGTCCAGCGTCGCGGTGATCGGCGCCTCCGAGACGCCCGGATCGTTTGGACTGCGCACGCTCGACAATATCCGCATCGGCTTTGCGGGAAAGATCTTCCCCATCAATCCCAAGTACGGGACGCTTGCGCAAATGACGTGTTACGCGAGCCTGGAGGACTTGCCGGAGGTGCCCGACTGCGTGGTCGTGATCGTTCCGAGCAAGCAGGTCGTGGCGCTGGCCGAGCGCGCCGCAGCCATGGGCGTGGGCGGCATGATTATCTATTCGGCCGGTTTCGCCGAGGTCGGCGATCCGGAACTGGTCAGGGCGCAGCATCGCCTGGCCGCCATCGCGCAGTCGTCGGGCATGCGCATCCTTGGCCCGAACTGCATCGGTATAGCCAACCTCAGGAGCATGATAGGGCTCAATTTCATGCCGAAGTTTCATGAGATGCCCATGGTCAGGGGGAATATTGGGCTGATCTCCCAGAGCGGCGCTCTCGGCTACTGCGTATTGCAGGGCATGGAACGCGGCATCGGCTTCTCCCACTTCCTGGCACCGGGAAATTCCTGCGACGTCGATGTTTGCGACATGATCAACTACCTGGTGGAGGATGATGCCACCAGGGTCATCGCCTGCATGTTCGAGGGCGTGCGTGACGGCGCGCGGCTGCTGCAGGCTGCGCGCGGGGCGCTCGAAGTGAACAAGCCGCTGCTGATCTACAAGATGGCCAATAGCGAAATCAGCCAGCGCACCGCGCTCTCGCATACCGGCACCATGGCCGGTTCGGGCGCGGCCTATGCGGCTGCCTTCGAGCGCACCGGGGTAGTCGTCATCGACAGCTGGGAAGAAATGCTGGAAACGGCCGTCCTGTTTTCCAAGTCCGGCCGGCCCGGCACCGACGGCGTCGGCGTGATGGCCAGTTCGGGCGGCGCGGCCGTGATGGCGGCCGACAAGGCCGAGGAGTGCGGGCTGAAGCTGCCGGCGCCGACGCCGGCCACTTCGGCGCGCCTGGCGCGGGTGGTGCCGGATTTTGGTTCCACCGCCAACCCATGCGACCTTACCGCCGAATCGCTCAAGAGCGTGGCGATGTATGGCGACTGCATCCGCGCCTTCGCCGAGGACCCGGGCTTCGCAGCGGTGGTGGTGCCGATGATGTCGGCACAGAAACCCGCCACGGTGGAGCGCGCCGAATTCCTTTCGCACCTGGCCGACGAACTGGACAAGCCTGTCTGCGTAGTCTGGATCAATGAATGGCTCAACGGGCCGGGCAGCGAAGTGTATGACGCCTCGCCCAGGATCTCGATGTTCCGCTCGATGACACGCTGCATCAAGGCGCTCAAGCTGTGGCTGGATTATTACCCGCGCCGCGACCGGCTGTTGCGGCCGGCCGTCGAACGCCTTGCCGCGCTCGACGCGGCCGCGGCGCGGGAATCGCTCCGCCAGGCAGGGGCAGCGCGGACCCTCAGCGAGAGCCAGTCCAAGCGCATCCTCGCTGCGTACGGGGTTTCGGTTACGCGCGAGATACTGGCCGGCGATCCGGCCGCGGCGGTCCGTGCGGCGCGCGAGATCGGATTCCCCGTGGTACTGAAGATCGACTCTCCCGACATCCCGCACAAGACCGAAGCGGGGGTGGTGCGGCTCAATCTCGGCGATGAGTCCAGCGTCGAGCAGGCCGCCGCCGACTTGCTGCGCATCGTCTCCGCGCTGCCGGGCCAGCCCGTCATCAATGGCATCTCGGTGCAGCAGATGCCATCCAGGGGTGTCGAGATGATGATAGGCGCGCGCCGCGACGCGCAGTTCGGCGCGCTGGTGCTGTGCGGCTTCGGCGGCATCGATGTGGAACTGACGCGCGATGTCGCCGTCGCGCTGGCGCCGGTCAGCCGCGAACAGGCGCGCGACATGATCCTGTCGCTCAGGAAAGCGCCGCTGTTGACCGGCTTTCGCAACATGCCGGCGCTGGACCTGGACGCCCTGGCCGACGCGGTATGCCGTGTCTCGCAAGCAGCGGCCGACCTGCAGGATGCGGTTGCCGAAATCGATGTCAATCCCTACATTCTCGGCGTCGACGGCGGCGTGGCTGTCGATGCGCTGGTTGTGCATGGCAGCCAGGAGGCGCAATGAATACGCCGCTGGCAAGCCCGTTATGCGCCGCCATGGAGACCCGGGCGACGCGTGCGCTGGGCATCCGTTATCCCATCGTGCAGGGTGGACTGGCGCGCATAGCCAGGGCTGAACTGGCGGCCGCGGTTTCCAACGCCGGCGGGATGGGACAGATCGCCGTGGCCGGCGTCGCGCAGCCCGACCTGCTGCGCGCCGAGATCCGCAAGGCCAGGCGGATGACGGATGCGCCGTTCGGGGTCAATTTCCCGATCGGGCACCTGCCGATCGATGCGCTGCTCGAGGTCGCCGTCGAGGAAGGCGTGGCCGCCGTGTCCTTCACCGGCGGCAATCCCAATTCTTATATCCGGCGCCTGGACGGCACAGGCATACGCATCCTGGTGCTGGTGGCGGGGCCGGAGCAGGCGAAAAAGGCCGAGCAGGCCGGCGCGCATGTCATTGCCACCGTCGGCTACGAGGGCGGGGGCCATATCGGCCGCTCTGACCTGACGACGATGGTGGCAATTCCACTGGTGGTGCGTGCCGTGGGCATCCCGGTCCTGGCTGGCGGCGGCATCGCTGACGGCAAGGGGCTGGCCGCCGCGCTCGCGCTGGGCGCGGACGGCGTGGAGGTAGGCACGCGCTTCATCGCGGTAAGGGAGGCCTTTGCTCATGAAAATTACAAGGCTGCTGTGGTCAGAGCCAGTTCCGGCGACACGGTGGTGGTCAAGCGCTCGCTGGGCACGCCGGGCCGGGCATTGGCCAACGCATGGACCGAAAAAATCCTGTCGGCCGAGGCCGAAGGACTATCCCGGGAAACGGTGCTCAGCTTGGTGAAAGCCGACGCGAACGAGCGCGGCGTCGTGCATGGCGATATGGAAAACAGCCTGGTCTGGGTAGGGCAATCGGCCGCAATGGTGGACGACGTGCCTAGCGCGGGAGAGCTGGTCGAGCGGATGGTGGATGAGGCGCGCAGCGCCGCGCGGCGGCTTGCGGAAATGATGCGCTAGGAGCTTGCGCAGAGCTTCTGCCGCGCAGCCCTCCGGGCAGCGCGTGAAGGTGTTGGGCCCGCAGTTCTCGTAATTAAACCAGGAGACAGCAATGAACCGCATGTATCGAATGATTTCCGTTTTTTGCCTGACGGCCTGTTCGGCCAGTGCCGCCGTCTGGGCGCAGGACTATCCCGCCAGGCCGATACGGCTTGTGGTCCCCTATGCGGCCGGCGGCGTGACCGACAGAATAGCGCGCGGCGTGGCAAAGAAAATGGCGGAAGGGCTGAAGCAGCCCGTCGTTGTTGACAACCGTACCGGGGCCGGTGGAAACATCGGCGCCGACATCGTCGCCAAGTCGGCCGCGGACGGATACACGCTCCTGTTTGCCACCAATGGGCCGCTGGCCGCAAACAAAAGCCTTTATGCCAAGCTGAGCTATGACCCTGAAAGGGACTTCGCCCCGATCACGCTGTTGGCCTCCGTGCCCTATATCCTGGCGGTCAATCCCACGCTGCCGGTCAACAGCGTCGAGAGCCTGGTCCGTTTCCTCAAGCAGCACCCCGGCGAATTCAACTACGCGTCCGGGGGAACCGGCACCGCCCAGCATTTCGCGGGCGGACTGTTCAAGGCCATGGCAGGGGTGGACATCGGCCATGTGGCGTATAAAGGGGAGGCGCCAGCACTGGCGGACGTCCTCGGCGGCCATGTGCCCATGCTGTTTGCCAGCATTCCCGCCATCGTCCCGCATTTAAAGACGAGCCGGCTCCATGCGCTCGCGATGACCTCCACCAAGCGCAATGCGCTGCTGCCCGAGCTTCCGACCCTGTCCGAATCGGGCCTGAGCGGCTATTCGGTCGAACCATGGTTTGCGCTGGCCGGGCCTGCCGGCCTGGCGCCGGAAACCGTCGAGAAAATTAATGCAGCCGCGGTTGCCGGCCTGAAGTCGGATGAAATGAAGCAGATGCTTGCGTCTATAGGCGGGACGGCAGTCGGGAACAGCCCCGCTGAATTTGCTGCCTTTATTCGTACGGAAATCCCGCGCTGGGCCAGCTTGGTCAAGCAATCCGGGGCGACGGCCGAGTAGGCGCAAGCATGCCTGCATGTGCGTTCGGCCGCGCCGGACCGCTGAGACGAACGCCGCATAAGTCCTGCGCGACGCCATCAACAATCAACAGCAAGATGACATGCCGACCATGGCAGCACTGGCCGCCCGGCCGGGCGGCCTTTAAAACGGAGACAGAAAACATATGGATGCATCCACAAGCCGACCCTATGAAGGGCTGAAAGTACTCGATCTGAGCCAGGCCATCGCCGGCCCGTATTGCGCGGAGATCCTGCTGCAAAACGGCGCCGAGGTGATCAAGGTGGAGCCGCCAGGGGGCGACTGGGGCCGTACCATAGGCTACGGGCCGGACGGCATGAGCGCGATTGCGATCGCTTTTAACCTAGGCAAGCGCTCAATTTGCATTGATGCCGCCAGCGGGGCCGGGCGTGCACTTATGCGCCGGCTGGCTGCGCAGGCGGATGTGGTCATCGAGAGCTTCCGTCCGGGCGTCATGGAACGGCTGGGGCTGTCATATGCCGAACTTGCGCGCGAGCGGCCTGAATTGATCTATGTCTCGGTGACCGCCTTTGGCCCGGACGGCCCGTATGCGGACCGTCCGGGCTCGGATTCCACGCTCCAGGCATTGAGCGGAATGATGGTGGCCAATCGCGACGGCAATGGCAAGCCGCGCAAGGTCGGCATTCTGCTGGTGGACGTGGCAACCGGCATCTATGCAGCACAGGCGACCGGCGGGGCGCTGTACCGGCGCGCGACGCAGGGCAAGGGCTCGCATGTGCAGATTTCCCTGCTTGATGGCGCGGCGGCCGTGCAGAGCAACGGCATCGTCGACCTGGCGCTGGGCGCCGGCCGGCCCGCGCAAGCCCTGAGCGTGCCGGCCGGTACGTTTGCCACGGCGGACGGCTACATCAACGTCACCTCGCTGCATGACCGCATGTTCGCCGGTCTCAGCCGGGCGATCGGCAAGGAGGAGTGGCTGACCGATCCGCGCTATGTCACGGTAGCGGCGCGCTTCGAACAGGCTGCGCAGATCAATGCGGAGCTCGATGCGGTCTTCCAGACAAGGCCGAGCGCACATTGGCTCGAGGTGCTGGGCGAACACAGCGTGGTTTGTGGTAGGGTGAACGGCTATGCCGAATTGCTCGCTGATCCGCACGTCAGGGACCGGAACATCTTCCAGGAAATCGAGCAGCAGGGCATCCCTCTGGTATCGGTCCCACGGGTGCCGGGTACGCAACCGGGCCTTGCGCTCATGCCCGCGCCCAGGGTAGGGGAACACACCAGGGAAGTCCTGGCGGGTCTTGGTATAGGCACGGCTGAGATCGATGCGCTATTCTACGCCGGAGTCGTCGCCTCCGCGGCACACCAGCCGCAAGCCGCCCAGGCCAATACATAAGGCACGACACACAAAGCAAATTTCATCTCGAAAGGCACATCCATGTCCAACCAAGGCTCCCGCAAGCGCCCTCTCTCCGGCCTGCGCGTACTTGATTTCAGCAACCTCCTTCCAGGCCCTTATGCCACGCTTATCCTGGTGGAAGCCGGCGCCGAAGTGTTCAAGATAGAGCGTCCGGAAGGCGGTGATGAACTGCGCGCAGCCACCCCGCGGTGGGGCGAGTCCAGCCTGAATTTCGCGCTGCTCAACGGCGGCAAGCGCAGCATCGCAATTGACCTGAAGTCGCCGGCCGAGCGGGAGCGCCTGCTGCCGCTGCTGCGCGAAGCCGACATCCTGGTCGAGCAGTTCCGTCCAGGCGTGATGGAGCGGCTCGGCCTGGGATATGAGGCGCTCAGGGTAATCAATCCGCGGCTGATCTACTGCTCCATCACCGGCTATGGCCAGGATGGGCCGCTGTCCCAGGTGGCCGGCCATGACCTTACCTACATGGCCGAGACTGGGCTGCTGTCCCTGTCCAAGGGCGCGGATGGCGCCCCCATCCTGCCGCCGGTGCTGGTGGCCGATATCGGCGGCGGCACGATGCCGGCGGTGATTAATATCCTGCTGGCGCTGCGCCATCGCGACCTGAGCGGCGAGGGCAGCCATATCGATGTTTCGATCACCGATAACCTGTTTGCCTTCCCTTATAGCGCGCTGGCGCGCGGCGTCGGCTTCGACCAGTGGCCCAGGTCGGGCCAGGAGCGCCTGACCGGCGCCACGCCGCGCTACCAGATCTACCGCACCAGCGATGCACGCCATGTCGCTGCGGCGCCGCTGGAGCAGCGCTTCTGGAGAGTGTTTTGCGAGACGATCGGCCTCGACCCGGCATGGCGTGACGACGGCCGCGACCCCGAGGGCACGCGCGAGGCCATCGCTGCGCTCATCGCGCGCCATGACAGCGCATACTGGCGTCGCGCGTTCGACGGCAAGGATGCCTGCGCGGTCGTCGTCAATTCGATGGAAGAGGCTGCCGCGCATCCGCATTTCCGCGGCCACGGCCTGCTGGAGCGCCGCATCAGCGAAGGCGGACGCAGCGCGGCGGCCGTGCGGGTGCCGCTGGATGCCCAGTTCGTCCGAAATGATGCGGACCAGGCCTGCCCGGCGCTCGGCGAAGGCAACCATCTGCTGGGCGGATAATGCGGAGCAGGGCAGGGCGGAGAAGAAAATGGATATTGAATTAAAGA
Source organism: Noviherbaspirillum suwonense (assembly GCF_900182955.1). Taxonomy (GTDB): domain Bacteria; phylum Pseudomonadota; class Gammaproteobacteria; order Burkholderiales; family Burkholderiaceae_D; genus Noviherbaspirillum_A; species Noviherbaspirillum_A suwonense. Next base: position 10,702 of record NZ_FXUL01000048.1, read on the forward strand.
GCGGGGCCGCCCTGGTCCGCTGCACTTGCCATGCCGGGCCAGTGTGAAACCACGTTAAAACTGACGTCGTACTGCGGCAAAGAGGTGCACACTGTGCCGCGGCCATCGGACTGCATAGTATGCGCGCGTCGAATCATGTATTCTGCATGGACATAATAGTCGCACTCGCAGTACATGCAGACAGATATATATGATTTCAAAAGAGACAACAGCGTTTGGCATCCTAATCGTCGACCGGGCCGACAACGTGGTATATGCCACCGGAGGTGCTGAAAATCCCGACATCCGGCACCAGCTCCTGGAAGACCTGCAGGAAAAGCGTGCGCAAGGCGGCGGAATGATTGCCCTGGAGACGCAAACCCGGGTGATCGTGACTTTTCGTTCGCTGGATGACGCGGTGGTTTTTTTCATCCAGCCGGTCGAAGCGAAATCGACACTCTTCGATCTGGTCGCCAGCGTGGATTTCGCGCACGCTATCTTCACCTACCTGGTGGAAAACCCTTATTTTTCCATGGTGGTGGTCGATGCGCAGGCGCGCATCCGCTTCCTTCCGGTGGTGCATGAGAAGTTTTTCGGTCTCAGGCACGGTAAAGCGATCGGCAGGCATGTAACGGAAGTGATCGAGAACTCCAGGCTGCACGAGGTCGTGCAAAGCGGCAAGGCGGAGATCGGCAAGTTGCACAAGATGGGCGATATCACCCGTGTGGTTACGCGGATTCCCATCAAGGAGAATGGCAAGACGGTCGGCGCAATTGGCCAGCTCATGTTCAAGGAGCCGGAAACCGTCCATAACCTGTCGCGGGAAGTGAACAAGCTGCGTTCGGAGGTCGAGTTCTACCGTAATGAGCTGTCGGGCATGAAGAAGGATTCCTACGACCTGGAACAGATGGTGGGCGACAGCGAGGCGATGCGGCAGCTCAAGTCCGACATCGTCAAGGTGGCGCCGCTCCATGTGCCGATATTGATCGTCGGCGAGAGCGGCACCGGGAAAGAGCTCGCCGCGCATGCGATCCACGCGCTGAGCCTGCGTAGCAAGAACCGGATGATTTTCGTCAACGCAGCGGCGCTTCCGGGCGGGCTGGTGGAAAGCGAATTATTCGGCTACCAGGCCGGCGCATTTACCGGCGCCGAGAAAGCCGGCCGGAAAGGGAAGTTCGAGCTGGCCGACAAGAGTTCCCTGTTTTTCGACGAGATCGGCGACATGCCCGCCGAAATCCAGGTCAAGCTGCTGCGGGTGCTGCAGGATGGCATGTTCGAGCGGGTCGGCGGCAACCAGGTCTGTCACTCGGACTTCCGGCTGATCTGCGCCAGCAACCGCAATTTCCAGGAAATGATAGGCAACGGGCAGTTCCGGCTCGACTTGTACTACCGGATCAGCGGTGTCACCATCCGCATGCCCAGCTTGCGCGAGCGGCTCGACGACATACCGGTGCTCACGCAAACTTTTTTGCTCGCATTCGCCAACCGTCACCGCGCCCCGGTCAAACGGGTAGACAGCCGCGTCTACGGCTACCTGCGCGAGCAGGCCTGGCCTGGCAATGTCAGGCAACTGCTGCACGAAGTGGAAAAAGCGGCGATCTTCTGTGACGGCCCGGAAATCACCATTGACAACTTCCGCCTCATGACAGATATACCTGTGGAAAGGACTTCCTCTCCCGCAGCCGCAAGCGTGGCAGCGCCTGCGGCCGCCGCGCCCAGTTTCTCGTCGCACCGGAAGATACAGGACGCCATCGATGAGGTGGAAAAGACCATGATCCGCGATGCGATGAGCAGGCACCGCGGCAATAAAAAGAAAGTCGCCGAAGAACTCGGCATCTCGCGCGCCTATTTGTACAAGAAGCTGCCGCCGGAGTGAGCCCGCGCCGGCCGTGCCGGTCCGGAGCCGGGTTTCCCCGCCGGCCGGGCCAGCAGGCTCGGCCAAGGCCGCAGTTAACGTCGCAGTTAAAGCCGCAGTTAAAGTCGCAGTTAAAGTCGCAGTTATCGGCTTGATCAAAGCCTGATCGCCGCCGCAGCGTCCCGCCTCCGGCGCAGGATAGCGCACGGCCTTTCATAAGCCCGGCCCCCCATGGCTGGGTGATCTGCTGCGCCGAATACCTGAGGCCGCCGTGCAAAGCGCTGTTGCATGCAACGCGCATGCCGATGGCACGGTGCTTGCCTTCGGGCTCAGTATGCCGGGAATCGGATGTCAACGTTCTGGCACACGGAGAGGCGACACCGCATCCCTAAAACGGCCTCTGTTTCCGTCAACCAGAAAAGTCAAAGTTGAGGGAATTACCGTGCTCGACCTGTCGCATGCACTGGCCGGTCCGTACTGCTCTACGCTGTTGGCCGATTTCGGCGCCGATGTCATCAAGATC
>NZ_FXUL01000049.1 GCF_900182955.1 Noviherbaspirillum suwonense
TCGGCAAACAGACTGGTCTTGATCATGAAAATTTACGTCAAGTTCGAGGCGCCCACATTTTGCCAGACCCGCAGCGGTTTTTCGAGGTGCCCTTATAGCGTAACGCCGCGATTGCTTGCCCCTTTGTCTATGCGGTTGCGGAATTTGAGCGTGATCTGCTCATCGAGCGCACGAACTGCGAAATCAGGCGAGCCAAGGCGAAAGGCAAGAAAGTTCGGGTGCCCTTCGACGCTGACAGAGGTGCAGAAAAACGAGGTGCTGCGACTGCTGGCTCAAAGGACGCCGATGCACAGGTCGCCCGCCAGTTCGATACCACGTGCAGACAATCATGCGGATCTGCGCAGTCTAAGTCCTTTAGGATTTCGCCCTCCCTCTTTCCACCGTGATTTCAGATCGACGTGAAAGAACCGGCCCACTCTCCGGCGCACTGTGCCGGCCGTACCCTCGGGCTATATCCGAAAAAAGATGGTGACTATTGTGCATGCGTGCCATCTGGCAGTTCCGTGCGATGGCTAACATTCGACCAATCTCCAGGCTTGCCACGCAGTTTTTCCTCTCTGCTTGATGAAATCCGCCCAGTTCGACTTTCATCGTTCTATATTGAACTTCGAGCACGTTATAACCGTTTAGGCATGCGCCTTCTGCCCACTAGGTACGTATCTTTTCTGCAAGCTGACTAAAGGTCCGCCTGCAGCGACTTTTTCTATGGTCGATCACTGACAGGGTAATCCTACAAGGATTGAGGCGTTTCGCTGACTTTCCTACGGCATGTATGGAGCCTAATATGAAATTTGACTCCTCCCGCCATTTCCAGGAATGGCTTAAACCCGCTTTGACTATTACAGTGGGTTTTCTTTTGTTTCTTCATGCTGCACTGCAATGTGGACATGGTTGCATTTTTCGATCACTATCCACGCACAAAAATCCATGCCTTGCGCTGAGAAGAGAGAAGACAGGGAAACCCGCATCGATATCGATTGCGGGTTTTTTCTTTAGGCTTTAGGAAACTAGGCCCCGACCGGATCTGCGTGTGGGCCCAATGGGCCGGGATCTGGCTGGACTGAGTTTGGCCAAAATGTCAGCGAAACGATGAAAGAACGCCGTTAAAAGCTCGATGCACTGAGCGCGGAGGACATGGCCCGAGCCCCCGTGTACGCGTTTGCTCAGCCGGCCAACGTGTTAGTAGAAGAAATCCTGTTGCGGCCAGTACTTCAGCTCGTACCTTGATTTTTCAGCTCAGCGGCAAACCTGCAGTTCAGCTGCTGTCATGAACGTACGGGGTATGCCTCAGCGCTAGAAAAAATGCGACCTCTCAGCCCACAGCCCACTTGACGGCACGACACCCGAGATGCGTTTTACGCTAACCACCGGCCGGCCATGCTACGGCCAGCGCAGGGAATAAATAACGCCAACTCTTGGCAAGGCGCCAGCTAGAACCCAACGATTTCTGTCCAGACCAACGTCGCCATTCTAGCGCTCTCCCTCGCTCGCGGGAACTGGAGCGTCGCAAGTCTATCTTAGAAGAGCACGGGCGCATGGCCTTCGCCGTACGAAGCCACATTGAAGATGCAATAAGATAAGAGGAAAAAGAATGCAAAAACGCAAATTAGGGCAACAGGGACTGGAAGTTTCGGCGCTTGGCCTTGGCTGCATGGGTATGTCCGAGTTCTATGGACAGGGTGATGAAGCCGAATCGATCGCGACAATCCACCGTTCGCTTGAACTTGGTGTCAACTTCATCGACACCGCCGACATGTACGGCCCATTCACCAACGAAATACTGGTCGGCCAGGCAATCCGCGAGCGGCGTGATGAAGTGATTCTTGGAACGAAGTTCGGCAATGTACGGGGACCAAATGGAGAATTCCTCGGGATTCGCGGCGATGCAGAATATGTTCGAGAGGCTTGCGATGCCTCCCTGAGTCGTCTGGGCGTGGACCATATCGATCTCTATTATCAGCACCGGGTCGATCCTAGCGTGCCGATCGAGGAAACCATTGATGCGATGGCCGAATTGGTAAAGGCAGGGAAGGTCCGCTATCTCGGCATGTCCGAAGCTGCGCCAGCGACGATACGTCGCGCGCACGCGGTACATCCTATTAGTGTATTGCAGACCGAGTATTCACTGTGGAGCCGTGATTCCGAGGAAACGATCCTGCCGACGGTACGCGAGCTGGGCATTGGCTATGTCGCTTACAGTCCGCTGGGGCGTGGCTTTCTCACCGGCCAGATCAAACGCATTGAGGACTTGCCGGCGGTCGACTATCGGCGCAATTCGCCACGCTTTTCAGGCGAGAACTTTCAGCGCAACCTCGACCTTGTCAGTGAAGTCGAACGCATGGCCCAGGAAAAGGGATGCAGCGCGGCGCAGCTTGCGCTCGCCTGGGTGCTGGCGCAGGGTGAAGACCTCGTGCCGATTCCAGGCAGCAAGCGCAGGCGTAATCTTGAGGACAATGCCGGCGCATTGAATGTAGAGCTTACTGCCGAAGACCTACAGCGCATCGACCGCATTCTGCCACCGGGTGCCGCCGCAGGCGAGCGCTATGCCGCGCCTCAGATGCAGGCGTTAAATGGCTGAGGCCCGACCTATGGATGCGCAGCAACTTGCTGGCCGCGTTGCCGTTGTTACCGGTGGCGGACGCGGCATGGGCCGCGCGATGGCGCTGGCATTAGCCAGCGCCGGGGCCAGCGTGATTGTAACGGCGGCCAGGCAAAGCGAAGAGATTGAGCGAGTCGCTTTCGAGGCGCGCGCCGCGTCCGGCGAGGAGCGCGTACTGCCAATGTTGGCCGATGTCGGCCAGCCCGCAGATTGCGCCCGCGTGGTCGCGATGGCGCTGTCACGCTGGGGCCGTCTCGACATCCTGATTAATAATGCCGGACGGGGCATGAAATATGTGAGCGAGCGCTTTCTCGCCGAACCGACCCGCTTCTGGGAAGTCGAGCCCGACATCTGGCGCATGATCATCGAGGCGAATGTGAACGGCCCGTTCCTGATGGCACGTGCTGCGGTGCCGCACATGCTTGCTGGCGGGTGGGGCCGCATCGTCAACATGTCGATGAACCACGATACGATGCGCCGCCGCGGCTTTTCGCCCTACGGTCCGTCGAAGGCAGCGCTGGAATCCGAGACCGTGATCTGGGCGCAGGACCTGGAAGGCAGTGGCGTCACGGTCAATGCCTTGCTGCCCGGAGGCGCGACTAACACCGGCATGATTCCGCCGGGGCTGCCGCAGGACCTGCGCGCCACCCTGTTGCCTGCGGATATCGTTGTGCCGCCACTGTTGTGGCTGGCTTCTCCTGAGGCAAACGGCATCAGCGGCCGCAGACTCGTCGCAAACCGATGGAGTCCCGATGACCCAGTGCAGGCGCTGGAGGAGGCTGGCTGGAGCCGGGGCTGACGGCACAGCCTATGTCCTGCAGCGCAGCCAGCATGGCGCAGTTCGTACTTGATTTCCTGCGCCAGATCGACAAGCAGACGCCAGCTGAACTCGATCTGCACCTGATCGTCGACAATTACACCCCGCATAAGTACGCCAAAGTGAAAACATGGCTGGCTCGGCATCCCCGCTTTCACCTCCACTTCACACCAACGTACAGTTCGTGGCTCAATCAAGTCGAGCGATGGTTTGCACTGATCACGAGGCGTGCAATTCGGCGCAATTCTTTTATCAGCGTACGCGAACTCGAGCAGCAAATCGAACTGTTCATTAAGCGGTATAACGCGGATGTCTCGCCTTTCCAATGGGTCGCAACCGCTGATTCAATTTTGCAAAAGATCGAGCGCGCAGCGAAACGTATTTCTGCAACAGCGATATGGGTCAACACGCTCTACGACAGTGCCAGTCTGCGACGCTTTGCCCGTATCGATCTGGGATGCGAAGCGGTGCCGGATGCAACCACGACGCTCAAATTTCGCCGCCTGCTGGAACAGCACAAACTGGCCGAGCGTCCGTTTGCGGAAGTGGGCCGTGTACTGCAGGGTAATGGCATGACGCTCAAGACCGGCACGATTGTCGATGCGACGATCATTGCCGCGCCCAGTTCGACCAAGAACGCCGACCGGCAGCGTGATCCTGAGATGCATCAGACCAGGAAAGGCCAGCAGTGGTATTTCGGCATGAAGCTGCATATCGGTGTGGACCGCCAGAGCGGCCTGACGCACAGCGCTGTGGTGACGCCGGCCAATATCCATGACAAGCACCCGTTGCCGCATCTGCTGCATGGGCAGGAGCGACGCGTCTACGGCGACAGCGCCTATGCCAGCCAGAAGGAACTGATTCAGGGCAAGGCGCCAAAGGCAAAAGATTTTACGAACGAGCGTGTACGCAGAGCTGGCCAGGTCGACGAAGCAAAACGGGCAAAGAAGCGCAACAAGTCCAAAATCCGGGCATGGGTAGAACACGTGTTTGCCGTGGTCAAGCGACTGTGGGGTTTTACCAAGGTGCGCTATCGCGGCTTGGCCAAGAATGCCAGCCGGGCCCTCACGGCGCTGGCGTTGGCTGATATTTACCTGACACGCCATAGGCTCATGGCACCAGTACGCCCATAGTGGGCAAAGCAGGCTGAAAAGCCTGGAGTAACTGGCCGTAAGGGCTATAAACAAGACACTGAAACCGTCCCTTTATTTGGATCCAGCCATATAGGCCAGTCTCACCGGAAAAGAAGGCTTGTTCAGCGTAGCCCTAAATCAGATCAAAGGTGACGCGCGCCATGCGTTCATGCTTTTGATAGTGCAGGCTACCGGATATCGCCGTCATCTCTGCCTTAACCAGTCGGCAATGGCCAGCACCACGGAAAGCAGCGCTAGAAGCGCCGCCAGCAGCGGCTCGGAGGAAAAGACAATCGCGGCGCAGATGGCGAGCGCGGCGGGATAAAGCTGAGGATTTGTTCTGCTGCCGCGCGTGTCACCGCGTAGCCGCTTAAGGTCTTTGGGTGCAATGCTGACCGTGATCAAACCGGTTCGGGCCACCTTCTCGATCTGCCCGATGAGGCTGGGGGTCGACAGCGCAGCTCTTCCCAGCGCTGCAAGCAGCTTGCCGGCTTCGCTGCGCAGTCGTGCCGGGCGGGTCCGCTCCCGCATCAAAGCCTTGGCAAGTGGCGCCAGTTCGCGAGCGATGTCGAACTGGGGATCTATACGTCGAACAAAACCCTCGGCCGTGAGCAGCGTCCGCAGCACCAGCGCCAGATCGGGCGGAAGGGTGAGATGAAACTCACGCAGTAGCGCAAAGACCCGCTGGAAGATATCGCTAAGGTCGATCTGCTCGAGCAGGACGTTGCTGAAGCGGTCAATCAGCTCGGCCAGAGCCTCTTCCAGCCTGAACCGGTCGACGTCGGGATCCCCTGCCCAGAGCATGAGAATGTCGACCACTCCGCTCGTGTCCTGCGACGCGATCGCGAGGCCGAGCCGCACCAGTTCCTCGCGGCGCTTAGGCAGGAGCGTCCCGACTGCCCCGAAGTCGATGAGACCGAGCATTCCGTCGTCCAGGAAAAACACGTTCCCAGGATGCGGATCAGCATGAAATTGACCGTTTATAACGATCATCCGCAGCACCGCCTGTGCGTAGGTGCTGGCCAGTGCGGTGAGATCGAGATGGCTCCGGCGCGCCGCCTCCAGGTCGCTCGCCGGAATGCCGCGAAGCCGCTCCTGGATGTTTACCCGCCTGCCGGAAAGTTCCCAGTCGAACCGGGCGGTTCGAACGCCGATATCCTTGAGAAAGGCTCCGATCGCATTGCTTGCGCGCGCTTCCGCTCCGAGATCCATTTCGCGATCAAGGCTTTCGGCGAAGTAGCGCAGTAGCTCGTCCGGCTTCAGCCGCGCGATTTCCGGAATGCGGCGCTCTGCGATCCGGGCCAGGCGCCGCAAAATCCGGAGGTCGGCGTCGACGATTCGCTCAATCCCTGGACGGCGGACCTTGACGATGACGTCTCGGCCGTCGAGCAACGTCGCGGCGTGGACTTGCGCTATGGACCCGGCAGCGATCGCCTTCTCGTCGAAACGGGAGAAAAAGCTCTCAATCGGTCCGCCAATGGCGTCTTCGATCAGTGGCCGCGTCGTTTCGAAAGGAAGCGGTGGAACCCGGTCCTGCAACTTGTAGAGCGCTGCAATCCACTCCGGAGCGAGGAGATCGCTGCGCATCGCCAGGATCTGTCCGAACTTGACCGCAACGGGGCCAATGTCAGTGAGCAGCGCGACGACTGCCTCCGGTCGGGCGCTGTCGAGCGGCTCGTCTCGGTCGGGTCCGAGGCCGAGCCTGGCAGACACGCCCTTCAGGCCATGGCGCCCAAACAGAACCAGGATCTGCGCGAACCGTTCGCTCTCCTTGAGCGCAGCGGCTTCGGGCCCGTCGACCGGAGTCGGATCAGCCACGGTTTTTTCGTCTTGCGACGGGCAATGCGACCTCTCCGGAAGCCGGCCGCATCTTCGGTCTCAGCGCGCTGGTCACGTCGCTGTCTCCGAAGTAAAGCAGCCGACGCCGAAGAGGAAGCTTACGTCAAACAGCGCATCGTGATCGTATATGCGCGCGTCGTGGTAGGTGTCTGCTCGGGGTGCTGGAAACCTTCCTTCTATAACTTGGAAGCTAGCAGGGCCGGTCGCCGCAGCGCGGCTTCTGAAGGTCACCATATCGGCTTCGACGTCCAGTTCGACCGGGTCGTCGGAAAAATGATTTTCTCGATAAAGTCCTTCAATGGATATCGAATTTGATTGAGCGGGCTTTTCGATCCCGATTTTTTGTAATGCATTTCGACGCCGAGCACGCGCCTGTGCTCTCGGGGCGCAATGCTTGCCTGCGATGTTGCAGACGCGACGTTCCAGTGGCTTTCGCAATCGGAAATAATCGAAAGACAGCGTCGGGTAGTTGTCTACGCTCACTGAGTTAAAGACCGTATCCGACAGCATGCCCTCCCACGATACCAGGCAGGCATCCAGGCCGAACTTGCAGGCGACCGCCGCTCCACGGCTGAGGCCGAAGGTGTTGAACTGCTCCTCTTTGCCGTGGCAGATGCGGGTTCCGTCGAGACGATCCACCATCCTACAAAGGGCGCCGTATTCCTTGCGGACCGTGCCGCAAATAGTGAACTCGAGCAAGTCGCGCGATCTCATGCGGACGTGCTTCGTGATCGGCTCGCCCGGGTTCTTCTTCGCTACGAGCTGCGAAATGCAGCACATCGGAATATCCTTGCCGCAGATGAATGCGCCTCCTTTTACGCTTGGCTCGCTATCGATCCAGGATCCGTTGTTTTGATAGCACTGGACCGTTGTGTGCTGTTTCTTCGACAGCAGATGGAACCGCTGAACCAACTGCGCCATAATATCCTTGATGATCTCGTCGGCGACGTCGTAGATGAATAGCCTCCGTTGCGGGTATCGTTTAAGCATCAGGTTGTCATGGATTTTCGGTTACCATAAGGTGATATTCGCGGGTTTCAATGATCAGTGTCAAGTGGAGCGGGTGTTTTATCGAACCCGGATTCAGGATTTCAGTGATTCAAGATTGAGTTTTAGTGCCCCATAATAGAGAGTTTAAGGAAGAGGCCTACCGTAACTGTATCTACATAGTGTCACAGCAAGATCTAAAGCAATGTCGAAATTCTGACCATATTATTCTTTAACAGCGATATATATATCAGCCCGATCATGAAATTTAATTTCCGCATCCCGTTGATGGCCGCTACGGCGGTCATTGCCATCGCACCGCTTGGAGCACATGCAGTTGATTCGGTCTCTGCTGCATTTGCAACAGGGAACAGTACTAAGATGGCCCGCGCCGGCATGCAATGGAAATGGGATAGCAAGTGGTGGCAGTCGAACGGCACGCACATCACCGGGTACTGGGATGTGACGTTTGCTTATTGGCGGCTCGAGCGGTATCAGAATATGAACCGAAATAAGCATATAGCAGATGTGGGGTTCACCCCGGTCTTTCGATGGCAATCAGACAAGTTTACTGGATGGTACGGAGAAGCGGGAATAGGGGCGCATCTTTTATCAGAAGTATATGACAATGCGGGTCGTCGACTTTCGACTGTCTTTCAGTTCGGAGATCACATCGGTATCGGATACGTTTTTGGCAACGGCACTGATCTGGGCCTGCTTTATCAGCATTTTTCGAACGGGAGCATTAAAAAGCCTAATAACGGAGTCAATTTTACGATGGTCCGATTCACCTATCCATTCTGACTTGAGACTTAGCAACAAATAAGTTAGTCACTTTCATGGCCGACTAATACAGTCGCCAGCGAGCGTAAATTTGATGGAGAAAACACAACCATAAAGTTACTCCCGCACCATGAAATAGGCACATAGCATGGGAGGAAATTGAAGCGCTGCCCGAGCATATCAGACCCTTTCTATTAAATTTAAGCCCGGCAAGACCGCATCACAGGCCTTATTGGATGACTTCACAGCGCGCGTCGCTGTGCGCATTTCTTGCCTTGAGCCCAAGCCGCGCCAGCAGCGCGCGGTCCTCTTCGACCTCAGGGTTGCCGGTCGTGAGCAGTTTGTCGCCGTAGAAGATGGAATTGGCGCCGGCCATGAAACACATCGCCTGCACCGCATCCCCAAGCTGGCGGCGACCGGCCGACAAGCGCACCCGGGCTTTCGGCATCGTGATGCGCGCAACCGCAATGGTTCGCACGAACTCCAGCGGGTCGAGCGCTTCCTGGCCATACAGCGGTGTGCCGGGCACTTGCACCAGGTGATTGATCGGCACTGACTCTGGATAAGGGGACATGTTCGCCAACTGGGCAATCAACCCGGCCCGCTGCAGCCGGGTCTCGCCCATGCCGACAATGCCGCCGCTGCAGACCTTGATGCCGGCGCCGCGTACCCGGCCCAGGGTATCGAGCCGGTCCTGGTAGTCGCGGGTGCTGATGATGTTTTCATAAAACTCGGGCGCCGTGTCAAGGTTATGGTTGTAGTAGTCAAGCCCTGCATCCTTCAGCCGCTGAGCCTGGTGCTCGGCCAGCATCCCCAGCGTGACGCAGGTCTCCATGCCGAGTGCCTTGACTTCGCGCACCATGTCCTCGACATTGTCCAGGTCGCGGTCCTTGGGCTCGCGCCAGGCCGCGCCCATGCAGAAGCGGGTTGCGCCTTCGGCCTGCGCGGCGCGTGCGGCTTGCAGTACCGTGTCCAGCGGCAGGATCTTTTGCGCGGTCACGCCGGTATCGTAGCGGGCTGCCTGCGGGCAATAACCACAGTCTTCCGGGCAGCCGCCGGTCTTGATCGACAGCAGCGTGGCCAGTTCGACTTCTGTCGGATCGAAGTGCTGGCGATGGGTCTGCTGCGCGCGCAGCATCAGGTCGGCGAACGGCATGTCGAACAGCGCCAGTACGGCGTCGACTGGCCAGGTGTCAGCGGAAATGGTCTGGGAACAGGCATGAAAGACGATGGGTTGGGACGACATAGGCAATTTCCTTTATTAAAAAGCGCCACAACCTGGCGCTGGCCAGCCCAGCAGGCAGGCATGGGCTAATTTGTTGCAGTACAGTCGTTTATTTTATACGCATAACCGGCAGCGAACAGGGCTGAAGCTGGCATCGAACTAATGCTGAGCAAGGACTCCTACTGGCCGACCGCGGACCGTTGGGCAGGTTGAAATTTCGCTTAAATCTGACATTGCCTCCAGTTGGAGTCCGCGTTACTACCGCTAAAGAGACGTCGATGGCAAGGGTGTATCCAGTTGGAGCGCCGTCTTTTTCCAGGCCGCCTCCGCTGCCTTCATTCTGCGGCGTTCCTCGGTGGTCGTGTAGCCTGTGGTCGTGTCCAGCGACGCATGGCCCATGTTCTGCTGCACCACATCCAGTGGCATCCCGGCCGCGACTGCGTGCGTCCCATAGGTATGGCGCATCCAGTGGGTGGAACCTGCTGCCAACCGCTCGGCGCCCTTTGGATCGGTAACGGCAAGCTGCTACGCACAATGCTGGAAAAAGCGCTTGATGGCTTCGTGCATCGTGACATGCGAGATGCCTGCTTTTGGATCCACCGGCACTTTCGCGCCAGGCGACCAGGGCGCACGACTGGCAACATCGACCACCTGGCCAAGCAGGTACGCGCCGCCGTTACATAGCGCCTCGGGATCAGGGTCGAGACCGCGCGACACGAGATAGCCCGATAGTTCATCAACCACATCTTGCAACACCTGGACAATACGTTCCTTGTTACCCTTGCCGATGACCTTCAATTCCCAGCCGGCGACGACTTCCTCCGACTCGTGATCAGGGTAGCTTGCCCACTTCAGATCATCCACACGGGCCTGTACGCCTTCGATCAGCCGCATCCCTGTCGCGTAATAAAGGTGCAGCGCAAAGCGCAGTCTGCGGTCTGCGGAGCGGTCCGACAGCTGCGCGGCCTGCTGCTCGATGAAGGCCCATTGCGCTTGCGTGAAGCTGCGGCCGCGTGCCACGCCAACGCGGGTTGCCTTCGGCATGGTGACGCCGTTCCACGGATTGCCCACCAGGTAGCACTGATCGACCAAAAATTTGTACATCGATTTGAGGGTGCGGATTGCGTGGGCCTGGGCGCTGCGCGACAGGGGCCCTTCGAATGGGCGCCAGAGGGTCGACCACTTGTCGCAGCCACGCGGCGCGCACCATAAATCCGATGGCGACGGATCGGCAAGAAATGCCTGGTACGCCTGGCAATACTCGAGCGTCATGGATGATAGCGGCTTGCGATGCTGGACAATCGCCCACAGCATGAACCGCTCGGCTTCCTTTAGATAGGAACGCTGCGTGTGAGACAGGTAACGCAGCCAGTCCAGCGGGCCTTCCGGGCTGCCTGGCGCGATGCCACGCTTGATCTGCACTGCCCGCTTCTGCTCTGGCGTCATGCCATGCCGGGTGCTGATCCATAGGAGCACAGTTTCATAGTCGTTATCAGCGCGCATCATGCAATGCTCGCGTGGCGCGCGGAACCGGCCCTGGGTGCCGTCCAGTTCGCTCGGTACGATCAGCTTGTCGATGGGGACAATCGCCGTCTGTCGCGGCACCACGCGCGCCAGCTGGTGACCCGGTACTTTTGACCTGGCCACGGACACATGGCTGCCCAGGGCCATGCCGATGGTCGCTTCATGCTCGCGCAACCAGTCCTCGATGCGCCTGGCCTTGCCAGTGCCTATGGCTGGCACAGCGGCATGCCAGCGCTTGCCGATGCCGTTGATGTGCGTGACGAGCCCGCGTAACGTGAACAGCCCTGCGGCCTGCAGATGCTTCGCCAGGTCCGGATTGATCCAGGACGCGATGGGATCGCCGGCGCCAGGCGGCTGTGCAGCCAGCTCTTCGAGCCACTTCAGCTGTCACTGCCGGATCAATACTCCCCACTTCTGCCGGTTGAATTTTCCCCAGTTTGAACGGTCAAGCTGGCGCGAACTGCATTTCGCACCAGCGGTTCGCTTGCTCCACCATGTCGGCATATCGATTGCCGATAGGAGAGCAAGTGGTCAAATTGAAGGAATGGATGATGATTCTCGAATTGCATAGGCAAGGCCTGTCGGTCTCGGCAATTGCCGAGCGCACTGGGCATGACCGCAAGACGGTGCGCAAGTACATCCGGGAGGGGCTGGCAACGCCACAGTACAAACCGCTTCACCCCCGGCCGACGGTAGTCGAGCCTTACGAAGCATACTTGCGCGAGCGCGTGACCGCCTGGCCGGAATTGAGCGGCGAGCGGCTGCTACGGGAGATCCGTGGGCAGGGCTACGTGGGTGGCCGCACCGCAGTTAATGACTTCCTGCGCACGGTACGTCCGCCGCGGGCACCTATCTTCGAAGTGCGGTTTGAAACGCCGCCCGGCGAACAGGCTCAAGTCGACTTTACCGAGTTCAAGGTCTGCTTTGGCAATCAAGGGCCCGTACGCAGGGTTTGGCTGTTTGCCATGGTGCTGGGCCACAGCCGTTACCTGTGGGGCCAGTTCGTTCTGCACCAGGACCTGCCAACGGTCCTGCGCTGTCATATGGAAGCGTTTGCCCATTTCGGGGGTGTGCCACGCGAGATCCTGTACGACCGCATGAAGACGGCGGTGCTGGGAGAAGCAGACTCCGGTGAAGGCATCGTCTACAACGCCAAGCTGCTGGCTTGCGGGACCCACTACGGTTTCCTGCCGCGTGCCTGCCAGGCGTATCGAGCCAAGACCAAGGGCAAGGTCGAGCGCCCCTATCGCTATATCCGCGCCGACTTCTTCATGGCACGCAGTTTCGAGGACATCGATGACATGAACCGGCAGCTTCGCCACTGGCTCGATACAGTGGCCAATGTGCGCTGCCATGGCACGACTGGACGCGTCGTCGTGGAGCACTTCCGGGAAGAGCAGCCGCAACTGCAGAGCCTGCCGGCAGGCCGCTTTGAAGCGGTACTGCGCGTCGAGCGTCGTGTCAGTCATGAAGGCTGTATCAGCGTTGGCGGCAACTACTACAGCGTCCCGGATGGCACAAGGAAGCGGGTGCTCGAGGTGGAGACCACGCCAGATACTGTGCGCATCTTCGAGGACGGCGCCCTGATTGCTACCCATGCCCGGCTGGAAGGTCGGCGCGAGCGCTCGGTCCTGGCTGGCCACCGGCTGCTGCAGCGAATCATGCAAC
>NZ_FXUL01000050.1 GCF_900182955.1 Noviherbaspirillum suwonense
AGGATCACCAGCATCGCATTGCCCAGCCACATCGACACGATCAGGCCCCAGAACAGCGTCGGGTTGCTGGTCATGACCTGCGGGCCCGGCTGGATGTTGTGGATCGTCATCGCGCCCACCATCAGCGCCATCACCGCGTTTGGCGGAATGCCCAGCGTCAGCAGCGGAATGAACGAGGTCTGCGCAGCCGCGTTGTTGGCCGACTCCGGACCGGCCACGCCTTCGATCGCGCCCTTGCCGAATTCACTGCTGTTCTTGCTGACCTTCTTTTCCAGCGAGTACGCGCCGAACGAGGCCAGGGACGCGCCGCCGCCCGGCAGGATGCCCAGCACCGAACCGAGGACGGTGCCGCGCACGATGGGCGCGAACATGCGCTTGAAGTCATCCTTGGTCGGGAACATGCTGGTGACCTTGTTGGTGAAGACCTCGCGGTGCTCCTTCTGCTCCAGGTTGGTCATCACTTCGGCGAAGCCGAACACGCCCATGGCCACGGCCACGAAGCCGATGCCGTCGGCCATCTCCGGGATGTCGAATGCATAACGGGACACGCCGGTGTTGACGTCGGTGCCGATGATGCCGCCCAACAGGCCCAGCACGATCATCGCGATGGCCTTGATCAGCGAACCCGAGGCCAGCACCACCGCGCCGATCAGGCCCAGCACCATCAGCGAGAAGTACTCGGCCGGGCCGAACTTGAAGGCCACCTCGGCCAGCGGCACGGCGAAGGCTGCCAGCAGCAGCGTGCCGGCGCAGCCGGCGACGAAGGAGCCGATGGCGGCGGTCGACAGCGCCACGCCGGCGCGGCCGCGCCGGGCCATCTGGTAGCCGTCGATGCAGGTGACGACCGACGAGGTCTCGCCGGGCAGGTTGACCAGGATGGCGGTGGTGGAGCCGCCGTACTGCGCGCCGTAGTAGATGCCGGCGAGCATGATGAGACCGCCCAGCGGCGGCAGCGCGTAGGTCGCCGGCAGCAGCATGGCGATGGTGGCGACCGGGCCCAGGCCCGGCAGCACGCCGATCAGGGTGCCGATGAGGGCGCCGATGAAGCAGTAGGCCAGGTTCATCGGCAGGCTGAAGGTCATGCCGAACAGGGTCAGCGGCTCAAAGGCCAGCACCGCGCCGAAGCCGGTGGACAGATTGGCGATCAGGGTTTCCATGAGAGTCGTTCCTTATCCGGCAAAGAAGGTGGGCCAGAGCGGGAACTGCAGACTCAGGGCATAGACGAAGACCGCGAGGCACAGCGCGATCAGCACGGTGGTGTTGATCAGCGTGGCTTTCCAGCCGAACTCGTGGCTGGCGTAGCTCGAGACGATGACGACGGTGGCGAGCGCAATGACCAGTCCGGCGCGGTTGAGCAGCAGGCCGAACAGCACGACGGCGCCCAGCACGAGCAGGATGGTGGGCCAGGAAAACTTCTGGACCCGGGTTTCCTCGGCCTTGGGCGACAGTGCGCCGAGCACGATGACCGCGCCGAGAATGATGAGGATGATGCCCAGTACGGTGGGAAAGTAGCCCGGTCCCATGCGGGCGGCGCTGCCGAAGGTGTAGCGGGTGCCAAACCCTGAAAAGAACAAGCCGAAGGCGGCGAACAATAGTCCCGCCCAGAAGTCCTTCTGATTCCTGATATGCATGCTGCAATGTCTCCTGTATTTTTGTCACGCGGACAGCAGCCATGATTCTTGCCGATCACGCTACAGGATGCAATGCCGGATGTTGACCCACTGACATTAAAATGGGGTCATATGCGCTTCCGCGCAAATTTTTATCCCTATTCGTGCGGTAGATGCCCGCTAATTGCCATTTCATTGCCAGCGGCTACAGGTATGCGACGCAGCCCGTCCAAAGCGGCAATAGCCTGCGTTTCGTCCCGCTCCTCGATCGCGGCGCCCTCGAACGAAGGCCGCATGTTCCAGCCGGTGGGAAACACGAATTCGTAAAAACTGCGGCCGCCAGCGTCCACCTGGACCTTTAGCGTCGTCACCTGCGCCAGTCCGCCAGGCGCGACCTGGATCTGGTGGCTGCCCGGCGCCAGCGGCAGCCGCAGAAAGGATGCATTGCCGACAAAGCCGGCGGTCCGGCCATCGACCAGCACCTGGAACGGCTGCGCATAGGCGGCAAGCGCGCCGCGCCGGTACAGGTAAATACCGCCTTGCCCGTCGCCGTGCGCCTCTGCGCCGGGCAAGGCCGGAGAACGCCAACCTTCGGCGACACCGAATGCGAGCAACGCAGCGCACAGGAAGAGAAAGGAAAAATGCAGCAGCCTCGATCTGAAAAGAAACATGGGATCACATTCACGGAAGGGCGCCACGGCGGCGCGCTCACGTAGGTGGCAATCCGGCCGCGCCAGTTTCTGGCATGGCGCTCCCGTTCCAGATTTTTGCCAGTGCGCGTCCTGGTTCGAAACATTGCCGTGGATCCTCCTTGGCGCCGGTGGCCGCCGCGGGCCCGGCCACCGGCGCTGTTTCTATCATGGATGTCCGTGCCAACGTTTTCAGACCCGGACCTAAGGCGTGCGACGCGCGGGCATCATCAGGCTGGCCAGCATCGAGATTGCCAGGATGGCGCCCACTACGCCCAGCGAGATCTGCACCGGCAGGTGCACCCACTGCGCCGCAAGCATCTTGCCGCCGATGAAAACCAGCACCACGGCCAGGCCGTATTTCAGGTAATGGAAACGGTCGGCCATCCCCGCCAGCAGGAAATACAGGGCGCGCAAACCCATGATCGCGAACATGTTGGACGTGAACACGATGAAAGGGTCACTGGTAATGGCGAAGATGGCCGGGATGCTGTCGACCGCGAACACCAGGTCGGTAATCTCGATCAGCACCAGCACCAGGAACAGCGGTGTCGCGTAGCGCAAGCCCTGGCGCACGATAAAAAAGTTTTCGCCGTGATAGTCGTCGGTCACGCGGATATGCCGGCGCATCCAGCGCAGCACCGGGTTGGCTTCCAGGTTGGGCTCCTTGTTGGCGAAGATCAGCATCTTGACGCCGGTAAAGAGCAGGAATGCGCCGAACACATACAGTATCCAGCTGAACTGGCTGATCAGCCACGCGCCCAGCAGGATCATCACCGCACGCATGACGATGGCGCCGATGACGCCGTACAGCAGCACCCGCCGCTGCAGTTCGGCCGGCACGGCAAAATAGCTGAACAGCATCAGGAACACGAAGATATTGTCGACCGAGAGTGCTTTTTCGATCAGGTAGCCGGACAGGAATTCTAGGCCCTTGCGGTTCGCCACTTCGCGGCCGACGGTGTCGTCGAGGTACCACCAGAGCAGCAGGTTGAATAGCAGCGCCAGAGCAAACCAGGTGATCGACCATGAAAGCGCCTCGCGGAACGATACCCGGTGCGCGTGCCGGCCACCCAGCACCACCATGTCGACGACCAGCATGCCGATGACGAACAGGACGAAGCCGGCCCACATGGGCGGCGTGGCGAAGCTTGTGATCTCGGTCATTATTTTCTCGGAAAAAAACGACTACGGCCGTTCTTCACCGGCGTCAATGGCGGCGAAGAACGGTATGAAGGCGAAGCTACTCGGACGGCTCGGGCACCATCCTTACGACACGTCCCTGGCGCTGCTGGCGCACGCGCCGGGAAACCGTGCGTCCAATGCGTCCGGCCGCCTGCGAGATTGCCGCATAGAGGTCCCGGTCGGTGCTGGTCGTGATCACCGGTCCGGCGCCATCGATCACCACGTGGATGTCGCAGCGCTTGTCCAGCCCTCCGCGCGCGCCATTCAGGTCACGCAGCCGGACTGTCACCCGCTGCACATGCGCCAGCGTATGGGAAAGCGCATTACGGACCTGGTGCAGCGTATATTCGTGCAGCGCGGCAGTCAGGCCAAAACTGTGGGAATACATGGCGACTTTCATCTGCTTCTCCTCTGCGGGTGTGTGGTGGAACCACTATAGGATTGGCCTAACTGCTTGAATAGTCGAATAACTCTTGTTGATAGATCGAGAAAACCGAAGAGGCCGGCATGGGCGCGTTGAACTACAAGCATCTCCACTATTTCTGGATGGTGGCCAAGACCGGCAGCATCGGCCGCGCCAGCGCCCGCCTGCATGTGACCGCCCAGACCATCAGCGGCCAGTTGACGCTGTTCGAGCAGATACTGGGGCAACCGCTGTTCGACCGGGTCGGGCGGCGCCTCCAGCTCAATGACATGGGCCGCATGGTGCTGCGCTATGCGGACGACATCTTCACGCTGGGCGGCGAGCTGGAAGAGGCGATGCAGCGCGGGCCGGCGGAGCGGCCGCTGCAGCTGCGGGTAGGCGTGACCGACGCCGTGCCCAAGAGCATGGCCTATCTGCTGCTGGAACCGGCGGTGCGCCTGCCGCAGGGACTGCGCATCATCTGCCGCGAAGGCAAGCCGCGCCAGCTCCTGGCCGAACTGGCAACCCACCAGCTTGATATCGTGATCGGCGACAGCCCCTTGCCGGCCAACGTGGAAGTGCGCGGCTTCAATCACCTGCTGGGCGAATGCGGGCTGGTGTTCTTTGCCGCGCCGGCGCTGGCCAGGCAGTATCGCAAGGGATTTCCCCATTCGCTGGACGGCGCGCCCTTCCTGCTGCCGGGCGAGGAGGCGGCGGTAAGGCCGCGGCTGCTGCGCTGGTTCGACCGCATCGGCGTGAAGCCCGTCATCGTCGGCGAATTCGACGACAGCGCGCTGCTCAAGGCGTTCGGCGAGGCGGGAACCGGGATTTTCAGTGCGCCGCAGGCAGTCGCGGCACGATTGAAGAAACAGCTGGCGGTGCAGACCCTGGGCAGCACCGGCGAGGTGGTCGAACAGTTTTACGCCGTATCCATGGAGCGCCGGCTGACCCATCCCGCGGTGGTGGCCATCCGCACCGCCGCCCGGGACACCCTGTTTGGCGCAGGCGCCCAGTCGTAAGCGGCGCGGCTATTCGCCACCGGGCGCAACGCAGCCGGCGGAAACGCGCGGCGGCGCCTTATGAACTGGAACCGGAACCGGGATTGCCCTGGAGCTGCTGCGACAGGACGGCGGCCTCGCTGCGCTGCGCGGCCGTCATCCGCTGGCCGAGCAATGTCCGGGCGCGCGCCGCCTGCGACATCCCGTGGCCGGCCGCCAGGTCGAGCCAGGCCCATGCAGGCACCGGGTCGGCATCCGTGCCATGCCCTTGCGCATGCATGGTGCCGAGGTTGAACTGGGCCCGCGCATGGCCCTGTTCGGCCGCCCTGCGGTACCAGGAAAAAGCCTTGGCGGCATCCTGCAGCACGCCGTTGCCGGCGTCGTAGCGCAGGCCCAGGCTGAACTGCGCATGCGCATTGCCGCGCTCGGCCGCCTTGCAGTACCAGGCCATGGCCTGCTGCGCATCGCGCGGCATGCCATGCCCGTGGTCATACATCAGGCCCAGGCTGTACTGCGCCTTGGGCAGGCCCTGCTCCGCAGCCTGCCGGTACCATTCGGCTGCCTGCGCCATGTCGGCCGGCATGCCGTGGCCTGCCTCGAGCAGGCCGGCGAGATTATATTGGGCCAGTGCGTAGCCCTGTTCCGCCGCCTGGCGATAGAAAGCGGCCGCACGAGCGAAATCCTGCGGCACGGACTTGCCGGTCGCGTACATCAGGCCGAGGTTGTTTTGCGCGGCCGGATCATTCTGCTCCGCTGCACGCTGGAACCAGTGCAGCGCCCTTGCGCCATCCGGCGCCACGCCCAGGCCGTTCACGTATGCCAGGCCCAGATTGTTCTGTGCGCCCGCATGGCCCAGTTCGGCCGCTTCCGAATACCAGGAAAGCGCCTGCGCATGGTCCTGCTGCACGCCCTGCCCAGTGCCGTACATCAGGCCAAGGTTGAACTGTGCCCGCGCATGCCCCTGCTGGGCCGCCTTGCGGTACCACAGCAGCGCATGCGCATAATCCTGCGCGCGCCGGCCGTTGCTGTAGATGACGCCGAGATTGAACTGCGCGTTGGCATGGCCGCGGTCGGCCGCCTTGCGGAACCAGGCGCGCGCCTGCTCCCAGTCCTGCGGCACGCCGTCGCCGCTGCTGTACATCATGCCCAGGCGATTGGCTTCGTCCGCCTCCGACTGCGCCGAGGCTGTCGACGCGCTGGCAATATTGGCAACGTTGGCAAAAACGGCTGGGCCGGCCTTGATTTCCATGACTTCCATCGGGGCCCCGCTTCAGGCGCAGCGTGCCGCGTTCTTGCGCAGCAGCTGCAGGAACTGCGAGCTGGACACTGGCCTGTAGTAGAGAAAGCCTTGCATGGTAGTACATCCGACCTGTTCCAGGTAAGCCGCCTGCGTTTCGGTCTCGACGCCTTCGGCCACCACGTTCAGGTTGAGTCCCTTGGCAATCGAGATAATCGCCAGCACCACCGGGTAATGGGCATGCATGTGCTGGATCTCGCGGATGAAGGACTGGTCGATCTTGATGGTATGGACCGGGAAGCGATGCAGGTAGGCCAGCGACGAATAACCGGTGCCGAAGTCGTCGATGGCCACGCTCACGCCGATCTGCCCGAGCTTGTTGAGCTGCTCGATCGCATACTGCGGATTGCGGATGCAGATGTTCTCGGTGATCTCGACCTCGATCTGCGAGGGCGAAAGACCGTGCCGGTTGAGCGCGGTCTTCATCTTTTCAACGAAATCGCCGCAGTCCAAGTATTGCGGCGACACGTTCAGCGACAGCCGCACCCGTTCCTCGACCTGGGTATTCCACAGCGCCAGGTCGCGGCATGCCGCCTTCAGCATCCAGTCGCTGATGGGCGTCATCAGCCCGTTTTCTTCCGCGAACGGCAGGAACTCGCCGGCCGACAGCAGGCCGCGTTCCGGGTGGTGCCAGCGCATCAACCCTTCCACGCCGATGATGCAGCCGGTCGGCCGGTCGACCTGCGGCTGGTAATACATTTCGAACTCGTCATTTTCCAGCGCCCGGCGCAGGCTCTGTTCCAGTGTGATCTTCTGGTACGACACCTCGTGCAGGGACGGCTCGTAGAAACTGTAGCCGTTCTTGCCCTGGCCCTTGACCTGGTACATCGCCATGTCCGCATGGCACAGCAGCTCGTCGATGGTTTCGCCGTCATGCGGATAGACCGCGATGCCGATGCTGGCCGAAATATGCACCTCGCTCCCGGCGAGCGTAAAAGACTTCTGCAGGCATTCGAGCGCCTTGCGCGCCACCACGTGCGCATCGTCCCTGTTGAGCAGCTCCGGCAGGAAGATCGTGAATTCGTCGCCTCCCAGCCGGGCCAGCGTATCGCCCTGCCGCAACGCCGCCTTCAGGCGTGTCGCCACCTGCTGCAGCAGTTCGTCGCCACGTATGTGGCCCAGCGTGTCATTGACCAGCTTGAAGCGGTCGAGGTCGATGAACATGACCGCCAGTTCGGTTTCCTTGCGCTTGGACTGCATGATGGCCAGGCCCAGCCTGTCCTTGAACAGCATGCGGTTGGGCAGGTCGGTCAGGATGTCGTGATACGCATGGTAGGAGATCATCGCCTCCGCCCGCTTGCGCTCGGTGACATCGCGCGCCACGCCATAGGTGCCAAAGAATTCGGCGCCTTCCGTCTGCTTGGCGTTGCCGTACATGCCCATCGAGTTGAACGACAGCGTCACGAGGGTATTCTCGACAGCCGGCCCCTTGTCGCGCAATGCCGCCGACTTGAGGCGCAGCTCGATATTGCGGCTGGCGCGGTCGCCGACCCGGCGCTCGTTGAAGACATAGTAGGCGCGCTCCATGTCCTCGTCGTGCACCAGGTCGGAATAATGATTGCCGATCAGCTCGCTGCGGGAAAGGCCCAGCAGCTGCTGGGCGCGATCGTTGATGAAGGAAAACCGGCCTTCCGCATTGAGCGTGTAGATGATGTCGGGCGAACTGTCGACCAGGTAGCGATACAGTTTTTCCGAACGTTCCAGCTGCTGCGCGATGTGCTTGTTGTCCGCTTCCAGCCGCCGCTGCCGCAGCGCGTTTTCCACCGTGCTCAGCAGTTCCTCGCGGCCGTAGGGCTTGCGCAGATAGTCGTAAGCGCCGCGCTTGAGCGCGCCGATCGCGCCTTCAATGCCGGTTTCCCCGCTCAGCACGATGACGTTGGTATCGAGCTGCCTGCGGTTCATCACGTCCATGATCTGGTGGCCGCCGAAATCCGGCAGGCGCAGGTCCAGCAAGGCCAGGTCGAATGGCATCTGCTCCAGCAGGGCTACCGCCTCGCTGCCGCAGGTCGCGGTGTGCAGCTCATGTCCGCTGTCGGCCAGCAGCGCGCACAGGCTTGCCAGCAGGCGCGGTTCGTCATCGACCAGGAGCAGCCGGCACGGCCGCGACGATGGCAGCGATGCGCGTTCGGGCAGCGAGGGCGCGGCCTCGAACAGGGGCATCAGTTGGGCGGTATTTCGCTGGTTGATCACAGTGCGCGCTGTCCGTTTTGGCTGGCATGGCCCTGCGCCGGGGGAGAAAGATGCAGCGCCAGCGGCAGCAGCAGGTCGAACGACGTGCCCCGGCTGCTGCTGCGGCAGGTAATGGTGCCGCCCATTTTCTGGACCAGGCTGTGCACGATGCTCAGGCCCAGGCCCCGGCCCGCGCCGCCCTTGGTGCTGGCCACCGGCGAGAACAGGCGCGGAAGGATATCGCGCGGTATGCCGGCGCCGTTGTCGCTGATGCGCAGCTCGGCAAACAGTCGCCCATCGCGATTGACCTGTCCATAGTCGACGATTTCGATTTCCCCGCCGCCCGTCAGTGCCTCGACCGCGTTCTTCAGCAAGTTCATCAGCACCTGCTTGAGCAGGTCGGCGCTGCCTTCGAGCACGGTTTCCTCATCCTGCAAATCCGTTTTTATCGTCACGGACGCCGGCACGTACTCCGTGTCGCGGAACAGCCGCACCACGTCGCGGACCACGCGGCCCACTTCGGCCGCCTGCCCGCTGCCGACCGGCTCGAGGTCGGTCAGTCCATGGACGATCTGGCCGACGCGGTCAATTTCCTCGTTCAGGATGGCGACTTCGCCAACCACGATGTCCTGCTTGCGCAGGCGGCTGTCGAGTATGCCAAGGTAATTCTTGATGATGGTCAGCGGATTGTTGACTTCATGCGCGACCCTGCGCGTCGCCGCCTGGTACTGGTCGGTGACGCTGGCAATGCGGTTGTCGATCTGCGCCTGGTTGCTGCTGGCGACCTGCAATGCGTTCGCGGCCTGCGATGCATAGGCCAGCAGAAAGCGGTCGCGCCGCTGCAGTTCCGCGGCCTGGTAGTCGCCGATGCTGCCGATCAGCATGCCGATGCAGCGGCCCGATACCGTCATCGGCAGGCAGATCAGGCAGTCGGCGCGCAGCAGGCCGAGCAATTGCTCCTCGGGCAAGGTCAGCAATTCCCCGTCGCGCCGCAGGAAAGCGATCTTTCGCATCAGCGCCGCATCGGCGATGAGTCCGCCATCGGCAAGCGGCACGGAAAACTCGGCCAGTCGCTCTGCCTGTCCGCTGCCCGGCTTGCCGATCAGCGCCTGCCCGGACTTGTCCGTCATCAGCAGGAAGGCCTCGGTGAAGCCGAACAGGATGCGCGCCGAGCCCGAAATGGTTTCCATCAGCCCCGCGATATCGGTCTGTTTCGCGAAAAACCGGCCGGCATTGGAGGCGAGGACCATGTTGCGCATCTCCTCGTCCATTTTTTCTTGCGTGGGATTGCGCGGCGGGGCTGGCTGCGGCGGCACATAGGCCGCCTGCTGCGCAATATCGTCCGCACCGGCGAGATCGATGCCCAGCGCAGCGGCGGCGCGCACCACCTTGGCCTCCGCCTTGCCGCGGATATCCTCGATATCGGGCGCGGTGAGGCCGCACAGCAGCCCCGCTTCCGCCAGCGTCTCGTCATCGGTGTCGGCACTGGACATCAGGTGCGCGAGCATCACGATGCGTATCAGCGGGTGCGCACTTGCGACGCGGGCGGCCGGCTCATGATGATATTGCACTGCATCGGCGAGAAAGGAATCCATCTGCCACCGCTCGATGATGGCCGCGCCGGCTTCCGCATGGGTGATCTGCAAGGTGCGCTGCTCCACCCAGCACAGCTTGGCGTCGTCCTTGGCGTGAAAATTGACGGCATATTCCTGCGGCGCGGCTGCCATCAGTCCCAGCCTGCCGACGTCGTGCAGCAACCCGGCAAGGTAGGCTTCCTCGACATGCCCGTGTTTCATCTTGACCGCGATATCGCGCGCCATCACCGCGGCGGTCAGCGAATGCTTCCAGAACGCGCGCAGGTCCAGCGTCCCGGGCTTGGAGAAATCGTTGAACATCTGCAGGACGGACTCGCTGATCACCAGCGTCTTGATCATGTCCGTGCCGATCGCCATCAGCGCCTGGTCCAGGTTGGCCTTGCGCCCGCCGCTACGGTGATAAGCGGGACTGTTGGCGACCGCCAGGATAGTGCTCGCCATGCCCGCATCCTGGGATATCAGCGCGGCGAGCTCTGGCATGCCGGCGTCTTCATCCTGGCATTGCTCGATCAGTTTGAGAAGGATCTGCGGCATCGTGGGTAGATGCGCCTGCTCCAACCGCTTTCGGATATCTAATTCGGATCGCTGCATATATTTTTAACGGTATTGCAAGCAGGCTCGACATCAAGATAGTGTGCGCTATCGATCTAGGCGATCTTCGTTGGACCAAACGGCCGCGGGATCTCGCAAACTCGTATTATTCCCCAGCAATAATCAGAACTAACAGTTTCTTGCAAATAATACCATTAAAAACTTGCATTGGATCAACAAATTGGGGCCAATGCGTATACCAGCAACAACTTGATTCCTTTGAGAAATACAGCCAGTGAGGGATTGCACGGTCTGGGCACATTCCATTTCTCAACGGTATCCAACCAAATGGCAAGCTATTGGGGCGGTGCGGAATTAGCTGAAGCCCGTCGAAGAGTGGAGGAATCGCACCGTGCTCTGGAACGGTAGCGGGCTTGGGTTGAATAAACCGGGCGCGTAAATCTCTGCCATGGGTGTCAAACGGGAGACATCGCTGACGAGCATCGGGACGCTAATCAGAACCTGATGGTTGTTAGCTGCTGGCGGTCAGTTTCGCCAAAGTGGGGCGGGTTGCAAGTTGCAAGTTGCAAGTTGCAGGTTGCAGGTTGCAGGTTGCGGGTTGTGCGGCTGTGCGGCTGTGCGGCTGTGCGGCTGTGCGGCTGTGCGGTTGCGGAACTTCGAGACTTTGGGACTTCGGTACTTCGGTACTTCGGTACTTCGGTGTTTCGGTGTTTCGGTGTTTCGGTGTTTCGGTGTTTCGGTGTTTCGGTGTTTCGGTGCTTCGGTACTTCGGTACTTCGCGGCTTCGGTGCTTCGGTGCTTCGCGGCTTCGCGGCTTCGCGGCTTCGGTGCTTCGCGGCTTCAGGGCCTTTGAGCTTTGGTGCTTCTGGGATTCTGGGCTTCAGTTCTTCGGACTCTGGGCTTCAATTCTTCGGACTCTGGGCTTCGGGCTTTGGGCGTCGGGCGTCGGGCGTCGGGCGTCGGGCGTCGGGCGTCGGGCTTCGGGCTTCGGGCTTCGGGCTTCGGGCTTCGAGCTTCGAGCTTCGAGCTTGAGCTTGAGCTTTTGCCATTGGGCTTCGAGCTTCGCAGCCCCGAGGCTAAGCCAAACTTCATTCAACTTTGCAGTCGGGATCCCTCAAGCACCACAAAACCGCCGCCCCAAAGCGAAAACCCCCGTCGCCTGACGGCGACGGGGGTCTTCTGGTGTAACAGCCTGACGATGACCTACTTTCACACTGGTTGCAGCACTATCATCGGCGCTAAGTCGTTTCACGGTCCTG
>NZ_FXUL01000051.1 GCF_900182955.1 Noviherbaspirillum suwonense
ATACCAGACTAAACACCTAAGATAAGGTGTCGCACTTCTTATTTGAGGGCACCGCCTATATGCTGGTCCGCTGCTGAACATCTAAATCACCTGCAACAGGAGAGCAACGCACTGGCTCAGTGTCCGGAATGCGACCGCCGAAAATCCGCAAGGGCAAACGATAGTAAAGGTTTAAAACCAGGGAGATACTCCCAATAATTGCCCAAAACGCCCACCAAGCGACACGGCCCACTATCCGGTCCGACTGAGTCATCCCATTTTCATCTCGCATATAATTTTTTATTTAATTGGCCTACACCAACTGAGTTGAAAGGGTTTTGTTTAAATTCGAGAATCAATGCGGCAGGGCAATAATAATCCTAAACATTCCGGATGGCAAATACTATCATTCGAGAGAGTAGAAACGGCTCTTTTCAACTTAAGTGAATACGACACGTGAACAAAGCATTGGCGCCGCGAACCGGCCCTGATGGCTTAGACGCGGCATTTCCGCGGCATTCGAGTTGCATATTCGCTGAACCGCCATGCGCGAGGGCGCTTGTCGGATGGACTGGGCGGGTTTCCCGCTCTTGAGCGGCCCAGGTTTTATGACATGTCGTCGCGAGCGCCGCCCTCGGCGTATCCACTTGAAAAGAAATGTAGAAAGACACAGGTATAGCCACACCCGCTAATTTGACAGTTGACGTCGCCATTATGGCGGTGGTTCGGCTCACCACAAAGTTGGCAGGAATCGATGCGTAAACGCTCGCACGCAAGTCCGTCGTTCTACTATCCGACCCAAAAAATGTCGGTATTCATCCCATGTTTAGCTCTGCCAGTCGTCCGGCATGTTTGCCACGAATTAGAGTGCCTAATCTATTAAATAAATACTAGCCACTGATTTAACGGTTGTCGGATCAACGCCGACGCCCACAAAATTTCTATTGATTTTCAGCAACAACACGTAGTATAGTCAAGCAATTCTGCAATAAAGGCTTTGCTCACTCTAGGATTTCAAGCACATTTTTCCGAATAAAGACGCAGTGCGATGTTTCTGGTTTGTCGTTCGCGCTACAGGCATTAAGCATTTGTATGCTGCAGTACTAGATAGTCGCAACCGCCAGGGAAGCGTTATTGCGCATATTCCTGGCGAGACCCGCGGTTCTAATTTTAATAATTCGATTTTCTCGAGGCTGCCAGGTGCAAGAAGTCAAACAAGCGAATGCACATATATTGATGTGCGGCGATGCAGGCTATTTCCAGCACATTGCGGCATGCTTGGTGTCTTTGCTCGAATCGAACAAAGGTATCCAATTTTCAGTAGTGGTTGCTGCCACCCGCTCCTCTGAAGAAAGCAATCGAAAGTTGCAAGGCAGCTTGCGGCGATACAAGAATATAGACCTTCGAGTAGTCCATTTCGATCCTTCGTGCTTGGCGGGTCTTCCACTCACTACTGCTTATCCGTCTGAAATATACGTACGGTTCTGGGTAGAGCATTATTTTGCCGAAGATGTCGATCGGGTAATTTATCTTGATGGAGACACGGTGATCACGGGTTCGATCGAGCCACTTCTCGCATTGGATATGGGCGAAAACGTCTTGGCCGCGGTTCAGATTCCGGGCTCAGATCGGCCGCAAAGGTTCGGCTATGACCCGAAGTTTGGCTATTTTAATTCCGGCGTCATGGTATTGAATCTCCCGCAATGGCGCGCAATAAACGCAAAGGAACTGCTAGTCACCAAAGCCTATAGCATGACTGGCAAGTTGAATGACCCAGATCAGGACGTTCTAAATATCTGTTTTCATGACAGGTACGTGCGCCTTGATTACGTATGGAACGCAATCTCGCCATTTTTTAAGGAAATGAATCATTTGGCGCTGACCAAAACCGAGATTGCGCGTGTTGTACGTGACGTACGTATTGTCCACTTCAATGGGGGAGCAAAGCCTTGGCACTATCTGTGTTTTCATCCGTATGCAAAAGAATATCTGCACTGTGTTTCGAAAACCGAGTGGCGCGGATTCAGGCCCAGCGATTACAGTGCAATTAACATTATCAAAAAGAAAATTATTTCTGTCCTGGGTGAGCGGCGGTCCGGCATGGTAAGCAGCGTTGTTCGGAAATTCCTTGCCACCGCACCCTGACACAATGTCATCCGCCTTGCGGCCAGCCTACTTTAACCATATATAAGCTACTCCGACGTGGACAGTCTCTCTTCCGCATACATATCAGTCGTAATTCCTACAAGGAATCGAGCTCAACTTCTAGCGCGGACACTACAGGCAATAAAAGCACAGTCATTTCAGCGGTTCGAGGTAATCGTCGTTGACGATGCATCAGATGAATACACGAGATCGCAATACCGCGAAGTGTGGACTGCGCTCGACAGCCGCTTTATCCTGCATTCGCTTGGGCAAAACGGAAACAGGGGGTTGGGGCCGTCAATTACGCGCAATATAGGGTTGTCGATTGCGCATGGAGAGGTTATTGCGTTCTGTGATGACGACGACTTTTGGACTGCGTCCGACCATCTTGAATCGATGGCTTCCATATTCTTGGCGCGACCGGAGATTGATATGTACATCGCCAATCAGACGGGTGTGTCAAGCCATGGAATTGAAATCGAAGACTGGTTTCCGAAACTAACAGCAGCACTTGCGAGCCGTGCCGTTTCCTCCGAACCCGGAAACATTGTGAGCATCCAGGAACTATGCGAGGCCGGCGGATTCGCCCATCTAAATATTTTGTCGCTCCGAAAAAGACCTATTAACCAGTTTGGTGGCTTTTGGGAGCGCGTCACTTATGAGGAAGACCGCGATTTTTTCTGGCGCATGCTCGATAGCTGCAACAAAGTCTTCTATAACCCGAAAATCGTTGCGCAGCACAACATTCCTGATCCGAAAAAAACGGACAACCAGTCTACCCAGCATCCTCTGGTAGAGCGCTGGCTGCTCGCGATACTGGTCTGTCAGCACATTGCCACCTCAGCGAAACATCCATCTATCTCTGGTCTGGCGCGACGATATGAAGGTGATCTTCTACGGCGGCTGGCGACGCATTTTGCAAGCGCCGGCCAGCACGCTCTTGGCTTCGCGTTTGCGCGACAGGCACTAGGCGCCAGGTTTTCATTCAAGTGGTCCGGATACTTGACGCTGCTTGCATTTAAAGCCCTCCTAATCAACGAAGTGCGGTAAACGTCATGGAAAAAGTATTAGTCATCGGCGACGACATGCGCAGTTTTCTCGCAACGGTGCGCTCACTAGGCCGCCAGGGTCTGGAGGTGCATGCGGCACCATATGACATGTCCTCACCTGCGCTGACGTCGCGCTACGTACACCAGGTTCATCCCCTTCCTTTTTATCTGGATGGGGGGCGTGCTTGGCTGGACGCGATCTCGACGCTGCTGGCAGGTGAAAAATTTAAGCTGGTCATTCCCTGCGACGAGCGGAGCCTGCTTCCACTGATCCGGCATCAAGATGAGCTGAGCGTCCACACCAGGTTGGCGATTCCTGATGGGCGCGGCATGGAATTGTTTTTTGATAAGCACAACACGCGTGAACTAGCAAAGTCGCTACATATTCCAGTCGCAAACGGCAGGGTGCTTACTCCTTGGGACACTCCCCTGACGATCGCAAGCGATGTCGGACTGCCGCTGATAGCCAAATACCGAAAATCCTATTCCTGGCCTGAACTCTATGTACGGACCAAGACCGCGGTCATCAATACCGAAGCTGAGCTCTCGGATTGGCTCAAGAAAAATCAGGCAGCTGGCGACGAGATCCTGTTCGAGCAAATGTTTCCCGGTATCGGCGTCGGCGTGTCGATACTGTGCAGTGAGGGCAGGATTTTGCAGGCCTTTGAACACCATAGGGTACGGGAGCTTCATGGCGCAGGTTACTACCGGAAAAGCGCGCCTATCGATCAGAGCCGGTTGGCAGCCGTATCCCGCATGGTCGGACACGCTGCCTACACCGGCATTGCCATGTTTGAGTTTAAGGTCGAACCAGAATCTGGCGAATGGATACTCCTGGAAGTTAATGCTCGCCCATGGGGATCGCTACCTTTGCCGGTCTCGATCGGAATCGATTTTCCATATCGTTTATATCGCCTGCTGGCCGATGGCGAATCCACGAATTCGGTCAATTACAAGGCGAACATGTATGGACGCAACCTGATTCAGGACTTGGGCCAGGTGCGTACGGTAATCCAGATGACAGCGCGCTCGCCGCTTAAGCTGACAGCCTACCTTGCGCGCTGGCTGCTGGAATTCAGGCATCTTGCAGTTGGACGCGAGTCTCATGACGGCTACGCCATCGATGACAAGCAACCGGGCATCGTTGAGATAAAACGTGCCTGCATATCATTTGTACATGCTTTGCGAAAAAAGGTGTTCGGGCCACAGAAACCTATTCGCTCAGGACTGAAAGAGAAAATCATCGCTGACCTGAAGTCGGGCGATGCTCATATACGTATCCTGTTTGTTTGCGAAGGAAATATTTGCAGGAGTCCGTATGCAGAGTTAAAGCTCTGGCAGCTGGTGCAGCAACACGCGGATAAATTCGACATTGGATCTGCTGGCATGTTACCGCGCAATCGCAGGGCATCACCCCAAGCTGCCATTGACGCGGCGGCGCGTAGGGGCGTCGAAATGACCAAGCACCTCTCTGAGCACGCATTCGACGAAAAGATGAAGAGCGCGACACAAGTACTTATCTTCGATCGCGTCAACTATAAAAGCGTCATGGCGCGCTATCCGGTGTACGCGAAAAAGATCTTTTTTATAGGCGAATTTGCGCGGCAAGACGGCAAAGTGATCGAGATAGTCGACCCGATCGGAAAGGCCACTACTACGTTTGACGCGACTTACCAGCAAATTGATATTTGCCTGCAGGGATACGCCGATACGGTTCTTTCAACAATAAAATAACGAGCGTCCATGTTTGATCGAACTTCTCATGCGCCGGCGCGCCTCCCACGGAATCATCCGCCTGTTCTACTGGTCGCGGTGGACACTGAAGAGGAGTTTCATTGGGATAAGCCATTTTCGAGGGAAAGCACCGCGACCACGTCGATAGCTGCTCAAAAGATGCTGCACGATCGTATTTATGACAGATACGGAATTGTGCCCACGTACCTGGTCGACTGGCCAGTTGCCACAGCGCCGCAGTCGGTTTCGACTCTTAAGTCATTAATGGAAAATCGTCAATGCGAGATTGGAACGCATCTTCACCCCTGGGTTTCGCCACCACATCACGAGACCGTGTCGACTTTTAATTCTTATGCCGGGAATTTACCGAAGTGGCTTGAATTCGAAAAGCTTCGATGCCTGACCGAGATGATCTCCGAAAATTTCGGCCATAAACCGATCATATTTAAGGCGGGCCGCTATGGCCTTGGGCGGAATACGGCAGAGGCCATAGCAAAGCTGGGCTACAAGGTTGATGCCAGCATTGTGCCCTACACGTCGTTTGCCTCGGATGGCGGCCCGGACTTCTCAGGGTTTTCGGAATACCCATTCTGGTTTGGTGATGAATCCAATCCGATGCTGGAACTGCCCGTGACGACCGGATTCCACGGGCTGTTGCGGGACTACGGTTCGGCGCTTTATCCGCACCTGGCTGCGGCACGGCTGGCCGCCCTGCGCGTTAGGGGGATAGCTGCCCGGACACGGATGCTTGAGCGTATCAGACTGACACCGGAGGGGTGCAACGCCAATGACATGATACGTCTGGCGACGACTTTGACAAGGAAGGGCTGTCAGGTCATGACGCTTACTTATCACAGCCCATCCGCCGTGCCAGGACATACTCCATATGTTCGCTCAAATATGGAACTGGAAGCATTCCTTTCGTCGATTGAAGAATTCTGCGCGTACTTTAAGCATGAACTTGGTGGAGTATTCATGAGTATTTCAGTACTGCACGGCAAACTGGAACAGTCGCGCTTGCCCTGGTTGGCGCAGACGGCATGAGTGCAAGGATTGGAGGTGGTGCTAGCGTGACCAGCACCAGCACCAGCACCAGCACCAACTACAGTAAAACGATGCACCGTTCCGTGTGCGCTATTTCTTTTTCTTTCCCAAGAGTATTCGCAGCCGGCGTGGCTCGAATACCGGCACATTCATTCTCCATCATGATTAAGATTTTGACAGGCTTGCGATCGTCACTTAAAAGCAGCCTCATTCCGGCCTTGAATCGACCGTCACCTCGATGCCTTGTTGCGGCTCTACCGGAAGGAAAAGGCATTCCGAAAATCATTCATCAGACATTCTATAAAACCGCCTTACCCGAGGCACTCGAGCTAAACGTCACGAAGCTGAAAAAACTGAATCCCGACTGGGAATACCGTTTTTACGATGACAATGGCATAACAAGCTTCATCACGGACAATTATCCTCCATCCGTCCTGTCCTATTTTAATCGAATCGATGGCGAGTACGGTGCCGCCAAAGCAGATCTTTTCAGATATCTTCTGATGTATAAATGCGGCGGGGTCTATTTGGATATAAAAAGTTCAGCGAACAAGCCACTGGACGAAACTTTTAAGAAAGATGACGTCTACCTACTCTCATTTTGGAAAAATGGAAAAGGAGATGAATTTGAGGGATGGGGCCGCCACAAGGAACTGAGCGAATTCGAAAATGGGGAATTTCAGCAGTGGTACATCGCCTGTGCCCCCGGCCATCCATTTTTAAAGGCAGTAATTGAGGGAGTGCTGAGAAATATTGACAGCTATAACCCTGTCTTGCACGGTGTTGGGAAGCATGGAGTCCTGCGGGTTACCGGCCCTGTGGCCTACACTCTAGCTATTCAGCGGCTAATTTCAGACGTTGGCCACCGGTTTGTAGATAGTCGTGCCGAATTGGGGTTTGAATACAGTGTCTACAGTAGCAAAGCGCATACGAACCTATTCAAGTCTCATTATTCTGTTTTAACACGCCCAATTGTGAAGCTGGGCCATATACAAAGGCAGACTGCACGACTACTCAATGGCCTGCAAAAAACTAGGCATTTTTTAACAAAGCGACTTTCTTAAGTATAAGGATTTTGCAAAACGAGGCCAGTTTTTTCCGGCTTTCCCGTTCTCCGGATAATTACCGGAACGCCAGGGCGCCGGAACTCTTCTGGGTATGCCATCAAAAATAGTGATTTATTGGCATAGCATGCCTGCATTAATTTTAATATCCAACCATGTTAAAAAATAGGTACGTATTTTTGGACGGGCTGCGCGGAATTGCCGCCATATTCGTCCTTATGCATCACACCTCATCCTTCTGGGGATTCTCTTTTCCCAAGGGCTATCTGGCGGTAGACCTTTTTTTTATCCTTAGTGGATTTGTCATCGGCCATGCTTATGACGCGAAGTTACAGAGGCGGGACATCTCACTTTTGAAATTTTTTCGCCTCCGCTTGATACGCCTGTACCCGATTTACTTACTGTCTATTTTCGTCTGCCTTGTGACCATCATTCTCGGAGCGCTGCCTCACCTTCCGTCACCTGATGGAAAAGCGGCGTTCATTGAGATTGCAGCCGTTACTGCAAGCACGTTATTCTTCATCCCCTTTCATGCCAGTGGTACAACTATCCTTTTCCCGATGAATGCTCCCTACTGGTCCCTGTTTTTTGAGTTAATTAGCAATTTTATATACGCGACATGCAGGCCAATTTTAGGCAATAAGGTATTAATCTCGATCGTCGGTAGTGCCGCCATCGGAATCATTCTTATCGTGAATCACTTTGGATATTTAAACTCGGGCCACAGTTGGGATAAATTTGTCATTGCAGGCGGAATCTTTCGCTCTTCGTTCGGCTTTTTTATTGGCCTATTTCTTTACAGAAATCACACCAAGCTGGGCCGACACTGCAAATCCCGGTTCCTTCCGTGGGCATCTTTAATCATCGTTGCAATGATTTTAGGCGCACCTTCTTTTCGCGAATACAAGGGAATTGATGACCTGATCGCAGTTTTCATTATTTTCCCCTTTGTGGTAACAGTAGCAGCGCATGGAAAGACCATACGATTCGACCGCCCGTTAATTGCGCTAGGGGCAGCCAGTTACCCGATTTATTTGCTTCATGCGCCTGTGAGCCACTTAATCGAACACGAAATGGGCGCTACAGTAATTGCATCGGCACCGGCTAGCGGTATAGCCCTTTTGCTGGGGCTAGTTGTTTCAGCCTTTTTGATCGATAAATACTACGACATCCCCGTGCGACAATGGCTGTCCGGCCGGCGGGACCGCCAAATAGTTTTATCGCCATGCACTTCATCCGTCAACCAAAGCACAGTCCAATAAGATGGATTGGACGAGACCGCTGCTTTTGAAACACGCTAAATTAGCACAACTCTGCCATGTGAAAGCGTAGAATTTCTGAATATGCCTGTTCAGAGGGATATTCATGGATACCGTGATTTCTGTTGACGCCGATTGGAATGAGGATTTTCAGGCATGGCTTGAACCATTCCTGGCGGTTTTTAAGCGTTCCGAGCAACGGTGCTGAGCACCCCGATACTTGCAAGGACTTATAGGTCCAGGAGCGCGCAAGAGTGTCGAGCCAATGGCCGAACGCGTGTGCCCCGGGCAGACGCAGCAACTTTCCCACTTTGTATCGACCTCGCCCTGGCCTACCGCCCCTTTGGAACAGGTGCTGCGTAAAACATCTGATGCCTTGGTAGGCGGCCAGGACGCCGTGCTGATCGTGGACGACACGGCGCTACCCAAGCAGGGCAAGCACTCGGTCGGCGTCAAGCGCCAGCATTGCGGGGTGCTCGGCAAGCAGGCGAACTGCCAGGTGCTCGTCTCGCTCACTTTGGCGCAACAGGAGGTGCCAGTACCGATTGCCCTGAGACCGTACTTGCCCAAAGATTGGGCGCAGGATAAAGCGCGTCGTGCACAAGCCAAGGTACCCGAGTCGATCTCGTTTGGAACCAAGGGCGACATTGCACTGGCGCAGATCGATATTGCATTGGCGAACAACGTGCGCTTTGGGACGGTCCTGGCCGATGCCGGCTACGGCAGTTCGGCAGAGTTTCGTGCCGGGTTGACGCAGCGAGGGCTACGTTGGGCAGTGGGTGTGCAGCCTACACAGAAGGTCTATCCAGCTGATGTGGAACTCAGTGTGCTGGCCCATCCCGGGGCTGGGAGACCTGCTAAATATCCGCGACCGTCGACACCGAGCGTGCCGTTGGTGCAGATGATTGACATGTTGGCCCGAAGGCACTGCGGCGCTGTTCGTGGCGCAGCGGCACCAAAGGCATGCTCAGTGCGCACTTTGTGGCCGTGCGGGTGCGCGTTGCTGACGGCACCTTGGTATCGCATGGGCAGCATCTTCCTGGCCAGGCTGCATGGCTGGTGTGCGAAGCGCGCTCCAGCGGCGAGCGCAAATATTACTTCACCAACCACCCGCCCAACACGCCGCGCAGGACTCTGATACGCGCGATAAAGGCCCGCTGGGCATGCGAGTAAGTGCATCAGCAACTCAAGGACGAACTTGGCCTGGACCATTACGAAGGCAGATCCTGGCTGGGGCTACACCATCATGCGTTATTGACGATGATTGCATTCAGCTACCTACAGCACCGACGATTGGCCAGCGCTTTACAAGCGGAAAAAAAACGACACCCAATGCAGTGGGTCCGCCACCCCAGCCATCATTACCATCAGTACGCCGCGCCCTTATAGCCGCGCTGTGTCCCATCCTTTGCAGTCGGTGTCCTAATTGTGGTGCCTCGATAAACCTGCGTCAGCTTGAGTGACATGGCAGAGTAGTGCTAAGTAATTGATTGATAAGGTTGTTCAATTTTTATGAACAATGAGAAAATCCTTATACATCAATGACTGGGCCAACACATGGCAGAGTAGCGCTGATGAGGTCAGCCCTTTCGCGCTATCCAGAGTTTTCCCAATCCCAGCATCACGCTGCGCAATGGCTCGGGAGCTCGGCGCTCGGGGATATAAGGACCGCTGCGGCCGCACAATCCATCCCAGATCCCCCGTAATAGCGCCTCGACGACCGTCGCACCTCTCTTGGCACGATGCAGATCAAACGCTTGCCGTAGGCTACGGTGCAGGGTCCAAAAATGGGCCTTCACTGCGAGGAGCCTAGTGCAGTGCTTGCGCCATAAACGGATTTCGTTGCGTGCCATGTAATAGTGGACATGAGGAGCAACGAGATCAGTATCATCAGCGGAGCCTTCGCGCGGCTGGTGCCAGAGGATAGCCCGAAACTCTACTACATTCAGAAAGCCAGCTTGAGCGCTGCGAATCGACAGATCAATATCTTCATCGTAGGCGAAGAACTGCTCGTCGAATCCACCCACTTTTTCTATCACACTACGCCGGATTAATAGGGCTGTTCCAAAAACAGCCATTCTCTCAGGGCAATCACTCTGCCATTTCAACGCTTCGTTAATGTCGAGGGTCACTTCCAAAGACGCTTTGGAACAGTCGAATCGGACACCTGCTGCCTCGCAGCATGGAATATCACCGGGCCGCATGAGCAGTGGGCCGACCAGACCAATACGGTCATCACTCTCTGCCAGAGTCACAAGGAGGGAAAGTGTTTTCGTCTCTACCTTTGCATCATTATTAAGGAGCCAAATATAATCTGCCCCCATCTCCATGGCTCGTGCAATTGCTAAATTGTTGCCGCCTGTATAACCATGATTGCTCGATAGAGAAATAAGCTCCGATGTCTCGGGCAAGGCGCAAAATTTCCCCAACGAGCCATCTGTGGAACCGTTATCAACTAACAACAGTCGCCAATTGGGGTAATCAAGCTGTTTAAGGGAGTCAATACATTCAAGACTGAGACGCCATTTATTCCAATTTAGAATCACAATTACTACGGTCGGTACGAGAGACATCTGGGAATGAGTCATAATAAAAATTCCGATAGGATATTTTTTAGAATACGGTAATTTTTGCAATTGAGCAAATTGCTACGCGCAGTGGGGTCTGCATACTGCTGGTAAATCCAGTCGCCAGCTTGCTCATGCCAATTTAACTCATACTTTATTCGTCAAACGGCCGTTAAAAACCGCAGATCCCAAGCATTCATGAGGCCAAGTCTGAAACAATTCACTGTTAAATTTGTAATAAATACCACAGTTTCCCGACTCACCAATATTCAAGCCTAAAAATTCTGCCGGATGTGGGCTACCGCTCTAAAGCCATCCCCTTACCCATAACTTTTACCTGCCGCCATTTCAAGCGCAGCGCGCATGCCCTCAACGAAAAAGTGCAGGGCTTGCATGCCGCTCCAGATGGTTTTCGCGCCAGG
Organism: Noviherbaspirillum suwonense; assembly: GCF_900182955.1. Classification (GTDB taxonomy): domain Bacteria; phylum Pseudomonadota; class Gammaproteobacteria; order Burkholderiales; family Burkholderiaceae_D; genus Noviherbaspirillum_A; species Noviherbaspirillum_A suwonense. The sequence continues at coordinate 11,264 of NZ_FXUL01000051.1, forward strand.
TTGACCGTCGCCTTTGCATCCCATAAATCCGCCTGCCGAGGCGACCATGCGCATGACTTCGTTTAGCGTAGGAGGTGTAGCGGGCAGTTTCTTTTTCG
>NZ_FXUL01000052.1 GCF_900182955.1 Noviherbaspirillum suwonense
GCCACGTCCTTCTCCTAAAATTCTGCCCTTACGGGCCTTGTTACGGCACCTTTCGGTGCTCTTCCTTCGACGATGGTGCAACGCAGCTTCAGGATGACTCCCTCGCGACAGACCGTTTCGTGCTTACCCTATGCTTGTCTGCATCTGCCGCTTTCAGAGCTTGGAACTTAGAAAGCATTCCAAGGTGAGCCTTGTACTTCGTTGCAACGTAGCGGGTTGAGTACCGCTTCGTTTGGTCAACCGAGCTTGTCAGCCTCCTTTCAAGCTCTGGCCTTCAGGCCGGGGTAGTTGACACGTGTATTTGCAGCAGTGCCAGTCAGGCAGAGCGGAATCGACCTGAAGACCGACTCAGAATGTTACTCTATGGCAAAACTTCACGCTTGTCGAATAAAGACGTTATTCTGTTCAAGGCTGTACCATTTTGGCGGCTAGCGCCTTAATGCGGGCGCGATGATGGCCTGCGTGCCTTTTCCGCTTCTTCTAGCTTGGGTACGGTACACACACGTTGCACGACGGCCGAAGGAATCCGCGCGGCAGCCATTCCAAGCCGTGTTGCGGTCTACAGCGCCGCCGTGGGATAGGGACGCAGGGAAGCCGCCTTGTCATAGAGCGTGCGGATAGGATTGCCACTTGGCCTAGCTTCGCCTGGCGCGCGGCGATTGTCGGGGGAAGGAAACAAACTCACTGTGACGGATCGCGGCCGTAAGCGCGATGAGGCGAACCCCGAGAGGCCCTGGAATCACAGTGACCCGTGCCGCTAATTCGGTCGCCATCAGCGGATGGCTATCAACCCGGTGGGCAACGTTGACATGATTGACCTCTCGTGCAGGAATGCTCATCAATAGACCTCGCCGACCGGGTTTGCGTTTTAAAACGTCGCGGTAAATTGAATAAAGTCCAATTCAGGTCTCATGCAGGTCCTTTGATTCCGTAACATCACGAATAGTGATGCCCGTCCTCGTGAAATGCCACGCGCCCACGAGGTAAAACGGAGCGCACGACCTGCCACGGGGCTGGATCGACAGGGCTGCTACCCGGCTTTAGCGCTGCGGCCGGGTTAGCTTTCGCTCCTCCCCGATGCCTGTGCCGTAGATCTCAGTGTGAAGACGTGGGGCGATGCCGCATGGGGCACCGTGAGCGTAGCGCGCAAGCCAGGGGCATTGTCGGTCAGGGCGAAAATACCGCCATGCAGCTTGGCAACCGCTGCCACCAGGCTCAAGCCCAGGCCGACGCCGGGCGTGCCGCGGCTGGCATCGCTGCGGTAAAAACGCTCGGTCACTTTGGATTTTTCCTCATCCGCAATTCCCGGGCCATCATCGGCCACCGTCACCGCGATGGCGAGGTCTGCTTCCTGTATCGCCGTTATGCTGACGACACCTTTTTCCGGTACGAATTTCAAGGCATTGTCGATCAGGTTGCTAATCGCCTGGGCCAGCAGCAAAGGGTCCCCTGGCACGATCAGTTCGCCGGGCCGGTTGCAGGTTAGTGTCACGCCCTTGAGTTCCGCTACTGGTTGATAGAATTCCGCCGCATCGCCGGCGACTTTGGCAAGATCGACCTGCACGAAGCCGGAGCGGCGGGCGCCGGTGTCGATCTCGGCCAAGCGCAGCAGCGCATTGAAAATGGCGATCACGCGGTCGACATCGGCCACGGCGGTATCGATTTCGGCAAAGGTATGATCCGGCGCAGGACGCGTACGCGACAGGTTTTCCAGGCCGAAGCGCAGTTCCGACAGCGGCGTGCGCAAGTCATGCGCAATTGCGTTGGAGACGTTGCGCACGCCCTGGATCAATTGCTCGATCTGGTCGAGCATGCGGTTGACGGTCTGCTCCAGCATATTGAGTTCATGGTTGCCGCTGCGCACCGACAGGCGGCGCGACAAATCGCCTTTGACGATGGCCGAAGTGGTCAGGTTGATGCGGTGCACTTCTGATAGCAGCGCGCGGCGTATCATCAGGCCGCTCAATGCTCCCAACAGCAGGATGACGCCGGTGGCGGCAGCCAGGTCAAACATGAACAGTTGTTCCAGCCGCTGGTGATAAGCGGTATTGCGCCCCACCAGCAACTGGTAACCGCCGTCAAGGGTAGTGCGCACCAGTACTGCGCGCAGCAGCTGGTTGCCTTGCCGGATTTCCATGGTGAGCGGTCCCGTCCCGGTCAGCGGCAGTTCGCTCGGCCAGACCGGCAGGTTGCCGACAATCGGCACCAAGGCCGGGTCTGCCAGCAGATAATATTTTTCGTCTTCTGCAGGCTGCTCGCCGATGCGCGACTCAATCGCCGCTATCAGCCCGTCCTTGCCGCGCTGGTTGAAAACATTGGTCAGCCGGCGCATGTCGGCCACCAGGATCTGGGTGCGCCCTTCGTCGATCAGCTCGCGCCATGCATACCAGATCGGGGTGGCCATCACGGCCAGCACGACGAAACTCAGGGCAACATAGTTGAACGCCAGCGTGGAGACGGACAGGCGCATCGGTCTAATCACTGGCACTGAGCATGTAACCCGCACTGCGGATGGTGCGCAGGAGCGGACGGGCGGCGCCGGCATCAATTTTTTGGCGCAGCTTGCTGATATGAACGTCGATCACATTGGTCTGGGGGTCGAATTGATAGTCCCACACATTTTCCAGCAGCATGCTGCGAGTAACGACCTGATTGGCGTGACGCAGCAGGTATTCCAGCAGTTTGAATTCGCGCGCCTGCAAGGTCACGCTTTTACCGCCCCGCATGACCTTGCGCGACAGCACATCCATCGACAAGTCGCCCAGCACCAAGGTGGTCTCGGTGCGCTCATCCTGCGAACGGCGGATCAGGGCATCGAGCCGGGCCAGCAATTCGCCTAGCGCGAAGGGCTTGACCAGATAATCATCACCGCCACTTTTCAGCCCCAGGATGCGTTCATCCACATCTGACAGCGCGCTCAGGATCAAAATCGGCACCTTGCTGCCATTCTTGCGCAGAGCCGCAATGATGCCGAGGCCATCAATGCCGCCCGGCAGCATGCGGTCCATGATCACAGCATCGTAAGGTTCGCTGACCGCCAAGAACATGCCGTCGCGGCCATTGTCGGCGTGATCGACCGTGTGACCTGCTTCGGACAAGCCGCCGATCACGTAACGGGCGACCCGTTCATTGTCTTCGACAATCAAGATTTTCATGACTACTCATTACTACCTTGGGCGTTCATTACTCTCTACGGCAGTGTTGGGCGGCGCCAGACATGGTATTCGCAGGCAAGCACCCCACGGCCGAACAGCGCCGAATATCACCGCCAGCGATGTACAGCAAGCCACAGCCGGTGTTTATATTTTATCATTCCTGCCCACGCGTAACGACGCAATTCCGTCTGAGCGGTACACGCCGCATGTCGCCGGCCTGTTACCGAGGCATTAATTCTTGTTAATGCCGCGTGAATGCTGGATTAATGTAGCCGGTGTGATGGTGCTCGATGTCTTCACGCATCTGTTCAACACGGATGTGTTGAGCCCGGTGCTGAAAAGCCTGCGGGCTTTTTTTATGCCGTTCTACCTTGGGCATCCGCTTCTGCTCCCATTTCTGCCGCTGTATGGCACCCCGGCCAGTGTTGCTGTGCATCGGGCCGTATGCAGCCGCGCTTGGTTGGTCGTCAACATTAACAATTTTTAATGATTTGTTCATCTAGGGTTAATGTCGCCGGTCGCATTATCGCAAAACGTTATCACGGCCTTGTCCTAAAAATGGCATGACCGGAACAATTTTTCCTTGCAAAAAATCGAAACAAATCCTTCAAGACCAAATAGTGCAGGAGACAACCGTCAGCCGATATTTTGAATAAATTATTCCCGATGTTTACGGTTTAAATTAAAAAAGAGAGCGAGACATGAGACAGCAAAATGCATTAGCCGCACGCAGCAGGCCAGCATCCTATCGCTGGACACAATTAGTCCTCGGCATCGTCGGCATGGCGATGATTGCAAACTTGCAATACGGTTGGACCTTGTTCGTCGATCCGATCTCCGCCAAGTACGGCTGGAGCCGGGCCGCCATTCAAGTTGCCTTTACCATCTTCGTTGTGACTGAAACTTGGCTTGTTCCTATCGAAGGCTGGTTCGTCGACAAATTCGGTCCACGTCCGGTCGTGGTGGTTGGCGGCTTGCTGTGCGGTTTGGGCTGGGTCATGAACTCGTATGCCGATTCGCTCATGGTGCTCTACATCTCGGCAGCCATTAGCGGTATCGGCGCCGGGGCGGTATATGGCACGTGTGTCGGCAATGCTTTGAAATGGTTCCCGGATCGCCGTGGCTTGGCGGCCGGTTTGACCGCTGCCGGTTTTGGCGCCGGTTCCGCCGTTACCATCGTGCCGATTTCGTCCATGATCCGAAGCAGCGGCTACGAATCTGCCTTCCTGTACTTCGGTATCGGCCAGGGCATCATCGTCATCTTGGTCGCGCTGTTCCTGACTCGCGCTCCCGAGCACAAAAAAGGTGACGGCGTGGTGGCCAAAGTCCAGCAAACCAAACGCGAATATCGTCCAAGCGAAGTATTGCGCAAGCCTGTTTTCTGGGTCATGTACGCCATGTTCGTCATGGTTGCGGCCGGCGGCCTGATGGCGACCGCCCAATTGGGCTCGATCGCCAAAGACTTCGAGATCTTCGACATCGATGTCAACATCATGGGCCTGGTATTGCCGGCGCTGACCTTCGCACTGGCCATCGACCGCGTATTGAACGGTTTGACCCGGCCTTTCTTCGGCTGGGTGTCCGACCAGATCGGTCGTGAGCCGACCATGTTCATCGCCTTTGCGATTGAAGCAGTCGGTATCCTGTGCCTGTATCAATATGGCCGCGATCCTGTCCTGTTCGTGATCTTGACCGGTATTGTGTTCTTTGCCTGGGGCGAAATTTACAGTCTGTTCCCGTCCACTTGCGCCGATACCTTCGGCACCAAATATGCCACCGCGAATGCCGGATTGCTGTACACAGCCAAAGGGACAGCGTCTCTGCTGGTGCCGCTGTCAAGCGTGATCGCCGCCTCGGCCGGATGGCATGCCGTGTTTATCATCGCCAGTGCGCTCAATGCCACTGCAGCACTGATGGCATGGTTTGTTCTGCGTCCGATGCGCCGCAAGCAGATGAATCTGCCGGCTGACGACGAGTCTTTGTCCAGCGTCGGCGCCTCGCCGCTGTACGCCAAGTAATCCGGTGCACTGCCTCTGGCAGCAACAGTTCGCACGGCAATGCGCCAGAATGCCAAAGCCCGTCCCCTGTGGATCCGGGCTTTATCTAAATTTTTAAAGGCATGAGACGGCACGCTCCACGCTGCCGAGCGTAGAGCCCCAGGCACCTTGCATGATCAGCGTTGCGAAAGGCAGGTTAGTGCTGAAATCGGTTCGGTCTAAAAATTCTAATTGGACCCCTGTTCAATACCGTCGGGCAGGTCCGGTCCGGTTACTCGAGAATGGGGCGACTTGAGATCTTGAACATTGCCGGAAAAATCTAGGGCTGGCTGGACACAGCCGTGAAACGATAACCCTACGTATCCCTTCACAGTTTCCAGTAATTATTGTTAGATTGGGTTCATGTGAAAAACGGAGCATTGGCCCTGCGCGCGACTATGACGTTTTGCCGGATGGCAGGCGGTACCATAGGGCAGATCCAGAAAACAATAAATTGCTAAGCCGATAATTAAGCTCATCAGTCTTGCATTTATCGTCTGCGGCGCAGCCTTGTCCAGTTGGCAATCGTCCATTACCAGCGATTCAGGGTAAAAATCATCAACATTCAACGTAGCGGCCTTGGGCAGGCTCCGCGTGCGACTTGCTGGCGCGCTAGTCGACCGAACTACTGATAATCGCCACTTGAAACCAAGGATGACGCAGCGAAATGCTGCGCTAGTCAAGGAAGGAACCGTCGCCTGGCTCGCCAGAAACCTGGAGAAAGCCTAAACGGACCGGTTGGCATCTTTCAAGATTGCTTCGACGTCGGCTGTATCAATGCGATGAAGGGCTGTTTCAATCGCCAAGTCGTTAAGTATGGTGTTAGAACCTGCCAGCCTCGCCGCGCTTATCGCCGAGAATCAAGCGACATCTCCTGGTCAGCGAGGGCGAAAAATGATAAATTCAATTAAATTCGTTAAAATCGCTTTATTTAACGATTAAGGTGGTAATATTTCTGCCTAGAAACCAATCCAGCGCGAGAAATATTATGAAAAGCTCCACCCAAGGATCGGGTGCCAGCCTGTTTGGCCGCATCACGATTGCCAACAAGCTGCTGCTCCTTACCATTAATGCGATTATCGGAGTACTGCTTGTGACCGGCTTTCTCCTGGTCCAGGAACGGGACGGCATGCTGAAAGAGCGGGAAACCAGCGTGAAGCAGGCTGTCGAAACCGCGTACGGCACGCTGGCCTACTATCAGGGCCGTGTGGAAAGGAACGAGATGTCGCTGGAGGAGGGCCAGAAGAGCGCGATGGATGCCGTGCGGACCATGCGCTATGGCGACGGCGATGTCGAGTACTTCTGGATCAACGACATGGCGCTAAAGATGGTCATGCATCCGATTAAGCCGGCGCTGGATAAAACGGACCTCTCCGACAACAAGGACCCGACCGGCAAGCCCCTTTTTGTCAACATGGTGGATATCGTTAAAAAGCAGGGTGCTGGATTCGAGTTCTACATGTGGCCCAAGCCCGGCAATGAAGCGCCGGTCCAGAAAGTGTCCTACGTGAAGGGCTTTGTGCCGTGGGGCTGGGTGATTGGATCGGGCGTGTACATCGACACCGTCGATGCGGCAGTCTGGCAGCAGGCAAAGTATGCTTTCCTGATCGCAGCCGCCATCGCCAGTCTCCTGTTTGTGATCGGCTTGCTTGTGGCGCGCTCCGTTACGCGGCCGATCAAGCGCGCAGTCGAAATTGCACAGCAGGTCGCGAAGGGCGATCTGACAAGCCGGATCGAGGTCACCAGCATGAATGAGACCGGCAAGTTGATGCAGGCATTGAAAGAGATGAATGAGAACCTGGTCACTATCGTTACCAAAGTCCATAGCGGAACCGACACGATTGCAACGGCGTCTAGCCAGATCGCTGCCGGCAACTTGGATCTCTCGTCCCGCACTGAGCAGCAGGCCAGTTCGTTGGAGGAAACCGCGTCAGCGATGGAAGAACTGACGTCGACCGTACGCCAGAATGCAGATAATGCCCGTCAGGCGAATCAACTAGCGCAATCGGCCGCCGATATTGCAGAGCAGGGTGGTCAGGTAGTGCTGCAGGTGGTGACCTCGATGCAATCGATCGACAATTCCTCCAGAAAGGTCAGCGACATCATCGCTGTCATCGACGGGATAGCATTCCAGACCAACATTCTTGCCCTTAACGCGGCCGTGGAAGCGGCTCGCGCTGGAGAACATGGCAGAGGATTTGCGGTGGTGGCCAGCGAAGTGCGTAATCTGGCCCAGCGCTCAGCCGCTGCCGCGAAGGAAATCAAGGCACTGATTGCCGATTCCGCATGCGAAGTGGACAATGGCAGCCGCCTTGTGCAACAGGCCGGTGCCACCATGAAGGATGTTGTCACCAGCATCAAGCGGGTCAACGGCATCATGAATGAGATCACGGCCGCCAGTAAAGAACAGAGCATCGGCATCGAGCAAGTCAACGAGGCTGTTGCGCAAATGGACCAGGTGACCCAGCAAAATGCGGCACTCGTTGAAGAAGCTGCGGCTGCTGCTGAATCACTACGTGAACAGGCAAGCGAACTTTCCGTGACGGTAGGCATGTTCAGGCTTGTGGGTGCAGAGGGAAATGCTCGCACCGTTGAACGCTCCAAGCCACGGCAAAGTGCAGCATTGTCGAAAGGGCCGGCGGCACAGCGCTCGCTGCTTGCTTCCAAATTGATTCGACGGCTTCCAGGTGAGACAGGAGTGCGGACCGAAAAGTGGGAAGCGTTTTAATTTGCAGGTCATCTGTGGAGCGCGCCCTGGCATTAGATTCAAAGGTGCGTGAATTCTTCATCGACATAATGATTCTTAGTCTGGTTCAGTGTCGCGGGATCAGACTAACTGTACTTTAAACCGGGGCACGGCGTTCCAATCGTCGGACTACGCCTTTAGTCAACTCGAGCCGGATGGGCCGACACTCTAGCCTTGGGGCGCCGGTCGACGACTCGTTGAATGATTTCTAAGCGATCCAGTGCGCGCATCGGCATCGTGATGTTACCAGCGTGTAGTTCTTGGCGATCTCTCTGTAAGCCGCGACGATACGTTGCATCAGGGAAAGGCGGGGATCACAACTTGGCTGCTACATTCAAATGTCAAAGCAAAGTTCAGATGTCCGCTTCCCGGCTAAGTTGAAATGTCCGCTTTTGCCGTGTGATTTGTGTCTCAAGCTTTAATAAATGCAGCCGCGATAGCGGAATAATTGCTGTTTGGCTGCCCTAAAATCAATCAGCAATCTCGGTGCGCGGGCCGTTAGCT
>NZ_FXUL01000053.1 GCF_900182955.1 Noviherbaspirillum suwonense
CGCCAGGCAATACTGTCATGTGGCGCGGACTGACCCGCCTCATTTACATTGAGCTTGGCTTCAATATCGGGACAGAACTTATGGGTAAATGAAAGAGTGGCGTCACGCTTACGGCTATGCGGTTCGCTGTAAGTCTTTAGACGGAAATACTAATGGGTTGTATAAACAAGGCCACAGGTCAGTCAGAGAAGTTCGCCGAAATGCACCCTAGCAATGTCATCAACTCATGACGTGCAAAAGTTTCGTTTAGTTCTACCTTTGCTCGCCGGTTATCGTAAGCCTTTAATAGCTGACTATGGTGTCGCTCGGCAGATGAGCGGGAAGCGGCTTGCGGGTGCATTTGGCACGTGCCGCCTTGACCGTTTCTGTCACCGGCGCTATTTCTTCGGCCTCATCGATCTGGAAGTTCTCGATCGTCAGTTTGCGCTGAGCGATCTGCTCATCGAGCTGCTCAAATTTGCGGCAAAACAGCTGGCGGCGCGGGGCGCCAAGCTGGATTCGTATGTCTTGATCATTATTCGATCTCGACGCAAGTATCTATCGGTCGACTCATATAGGCCGCTGCACTAGATGCACTTCACCATCGACCCATGCGCGCCGGCCGTCGATACCGGGATAAAGCTTAAAACGCAGTTCGAGTATATCTCCATTGGGTCCGAGAATATAGCAGCCGGCTGCTTCCGGTGTATCACAGGGACTTGTCGGCAGCGGTGTTTTCTGTGGGTTCAATGCCGCAGTAATAATCTTTAGTGTGCTGGCGTCAAACCTGAAGCCAGGACTAGCATTGAACTGCCGGGTCTCAACAACCTCCCTCACAATGTCGCTGCCCGTGGCCAACGCCGTCGCCCCCGCTTCGAGCAGCGAACCAACGGGTTTCAATCCTCCGTCTTTTTTCGCGACCAGATAGACCGGAAGCGCGGGATTTGTCTGGTAACCGTTAACAGTGATGGAAATGCCGAACGACGAATTGACGGCCGAGGCGTGAGCCGACTGGCTATCCAGCGGCTGGCTTGGAAAAGGCTGAAGTGTTCCATTTCTAGCTGCTATCTGGGAAATGTGCAGTTCGCTTGTCGGGATACGCGCGATGGGCAGAATATTGGCACGGCTTTGAATAATGGTATTGCGGTTCGTCGGGTCAGCGGGCCGCGAAAGGAAAACTGCCGTAACGCTACCATCGTCAAGAATGACTGGGCTTCCACTACGGGTCGGATTGAAACCTTCGCCGGAGAGCGCCCATCCGTTGCTGCCAATCACCGCGACCGATGCTATTTCAGCGAACGTCGAGTAAGTATCAAACTGGGTCTCATAATGGCTTGCTATCAATACGCAGCGGTTTTTAAATGTGGATTCGTTTCCGGGTACAGCGGCTACTTTGAGAAATTGGTACTTTTTGTCCGGTTGCTTCTCTAGACGCAGAAGCACGACGTCGAGACTGCTGCGGGCAACCACATGGGCCTCGATGGGATCAGAATCAGTCGCCGAGGCATCGTGGCCGAGGCGGACGTTAATTGACGTATTTTCGTCCGTACATTTTTCCGGGAAGATATGGCCAGCTGTGAGCACTTCCCCGGCCGCATTGATAAAGAAGCCGGTGCCCATATTGGTACAGCCTGGTGGACCATTGGTGTTGATTCGAACAATGGTCTGGTCGGCGAGCGGTCGTAGTCGAAGCAAAGGGTCATCTGCTGAAAACGGGCAAGCTGCGACACTGCTCCAGACTCCGTAGAGCGCCAGACAGTGCAAGGCGCGCGGTTTCATAGATAATCAGTCCTAAAGCTGAGCAGGCGCTTGTAACGCTCGGGTTTCTTTACAGCGAGAAATCTTACTGGCATCGCCTTCAGGAAAACACCATCGTTACGCGTCTGCGTACCCTTCAGGATATCTCCACCCTGATTGCCTCCGCAAATGAAATAGGGTTTCGTGGTGTCTTCATTTGGACCCGCGTAAAAACCAACAAGTCCTTTACCAAACTTGCATTTATTCAATGTGCCGTCGAGCACCCATACCCCAATTTCCCCTTCCCGCGGCTCTCTTCCTTTTACTTCCTTGCCGTAGCAACGGAAGCTTCCGGAAGAAGCGCTGCCTGTACCTTTGGCCAGCTCAGTGGCACCGATTTTGCCGGTTTTTGACACTGCTCTTGCAATGCAGTAATTGACGAACGCTGCGCACCATGCTGTCGCGTCGCCGTCGAACTCTGGCGCGAGAGGATTGAGATTAGTTGCCGTGAACAGCTCGATGACGAGTGGATTGTAAATCCTTGGCCAACCCCGTGCATACGGACGTCCTTCTTCTCCGAATTGCGTTTTTCCCAAGCCTAAATTGCGGAAATAATAGGCGACGTCGATAGGCCGGCAATCCCAAGGCGCTGCGTCCATTATCGCCCGCGCAAAATCGCGCCGCTCTTTCCCCGGATCTAGTTTACCGAGGGCTGTCTGCCCTAATTCCGTACTAAAAAAATCCGGTTCACTGTTTGCTGTCGTCAGGTCGGGTGGCAAGGGCGGAAAAGGGTCTTCAGTGAGTTTGATAGCGCTTGGCGTCTGAGCCATGCATGGGAGTGCCAAAGAAGCTGTGTAGAGACCAAAAGCGCGGCGTGTCACCATGGGATTCTCCTAACGAAAACAGGTGATCTAACTTCAAATTAAGCCAGATACGATCGTGTCAATTTTATTAGGCAAACCAGTGACATTTCCTGTTGAAGGTAAAACGCAGCTTGGCGATTATCAAATTTATTGCGTGGAAGAAGTCACAAATTGGTTTGGCATAAGTATCTGTTAATTCCTAAGAGAATTTTTTGGGACAATATTGATTTTTGCGCTTTCATCTATCCCATGCCACGCCTTGACTCCGCCGATAAGCGATTGAAACCACGCTATTCTGATGCTGCTATTCTCCAGCGAAGGCAAAGGAACCTAAAAAATTGGCTAGCAGCCGCTAACAGAAAGCACGAGGATACAGTTGACTATAAATGTGCAATGGCGCAATACCGAACGCAGAAAACGCCCAAGGTAGATCTTTATTGCATTCTTCACAAAATAACATTTTCAGTTAGTCCACACGATCATTTGCGTTATGACGGTGGGGGAGGTCCTGATTGCGAGCACCAGTTACGAAGCATGTCTAAGTTCGAAGCCCAGGCTTTGAAATTCAAAGCTTGGTTCTCTGAACACTGTTCGAACAGGCTAGAATTGATATCCCCTTTTCAGGGAATGACAAAAGAAATTACTGTCAGGTGCAGAGTGCACTTACAGAGTGAAGTGACAAAGCCAACCTACCTGATGGTGAATGGCAGTCTTGGTTGCGCACTCTGCGCGCGGCAATCTGTAGGTGAAGCTTCACGATTATCGGAAGCATCCATCCGCCAAGAACTTGATCACCTTGTGCCTCATGGCATAAAAATACAGAGTGTCCATTTCGATTCGAAAGTGGGTGCGTCAAGGATCGAGTTGGAGTGTTTGAAGCACGGACTGTTTATAACTACGGCGGCCTACCTTCGAAAGTCTGCCTATAAGTGTCCTGGCTGCGGGAACGAACAGTGTGGATATGCTGAAAACAGGATCAGGCAACTGCTTGAGACCGGTGAAAAAGGTGTCGACACCACGCTTGGCGTGATGGAAATCGAAACCTATGAAGTAAGAACTTTGAAAGTTGGCATTTCACGCAGAGGCTTGGAAGAACGATACAGGTCGGATTTGAAAGCCATCTATTTCTCAACGGTGTTGCACGAGTTGGATGCTCTCCTTTTGGAGGCCAAAGTCCACAATCACTTTACGTTGCATAAGGATCATCGGTAATCGGCTCACGAAGGCCGTCTTGACGTCAGTCCCCGTTAAAGATTTCGGATTCAGTCAGCAGCGACGGCGAGCTTCCCCTGTACGACCCAGGGCAACAATTCATTGATCCGGTTGATTGGATGATCAGCGATATGCGTGAGTACATGGCGCAGATACGCTTCCGGATCGATGCCGTTGAGCTTGGCCGTTCCGATCAGCGTGTACATTGCCGCGGCGCGCTCACCTCCGCTGTCGGCGCCCATGAACAGGAAATTCTTGCGTCCCAATGCCACGGACCGCAATGACCGTTCGGCTGCATTGTTGTCGATCTCGGCGATGCCGTGATCGCAGTACAGCAACAATGCCTGCCACTGGTTGAGCGCGTAATTGATCGCCCTAGTGGTGTCAGACTTGGCTGAGAGTGTCGGCAAGCGGGTGCGCAGCCACGTCTCGAAATCGGCCAGCAGCGGCAGCGATTGTTCCTGGCGAACCTGCCGACGCATATCCGGCGGCTTGCCGCGCACCAATTCTTCAACCTCATACAACGCGCCGATGCGTCGCAGCGCCTCGGTCGTGAATGCCGTTGGATGGACGACATGCAGATCATGGAATTTGCGACGGGTATGTGCCCAACAAGCCGCCTCCTGCACTCGAGCTGTTTCATAAACAGCGTTAAAGCCCGCATAAGCGTCGGCTTGAAGAATGCCGTGAAACCCGGCGAGATGCGTTTGCGGGTGAATGCCCTTGCGGTCCGGTGTGTAGGCGAACCAGACTGCAGGGGCGACGGTCGATGCCGCACTGCGATCGTCGCGCACGTAGGTCCAGAGTCGGCCTGTCTTCGTCTGACCCTTGCCTGCCGCAAGCACCGGCACGGGCGTGTCGTCAGCATGCAGCTTCGTTCCCGCCATGACATGACGGCGCAGTGCATCAACCAGTGGTGCCATCAGTGCACTGCAGGCACCGACCCAGCGGCCCATGCTGGAGCGGTCGATCTCGACACCTTGCCGTGCATAGATGATGGACTGACGATACAGCGGTTGATGATCGGCAAACTTGGCGACCAGAATATGCGCCAGCAAACCGGGGCCGGCGACACCGCGCAGGATTGGACGGCTTGGCGCAGGCGCCTGCACGATGCAGTCACAGCAGGCACAGGCTTTTTTACGCCGAATATGGCGGATCACCTTGAACGCGGCAGTGACGATCTCGAGTTGTTCGGAAATGTCTTCGCCCAGTGGCTTGAGATCGCCGCCGCAGTCCGGGCAGGCTTGCTCGGCAGGATCCAGGATGCGGTCTTCGCGCGGCAGTTCCGGCGCCAATGCCGGCCGCGTTGCCGGTGGTCGCGGCGGCGTCGGCGCAGTGGTTGATGGCTGCGCATCGATCACGCCTTCTTCGGCCAGCAGATCTTCCAGCCGGCACTCCAGCTTCTCGATCTGGCGGTCAATCTTCTCGGACTTACGGCCGAAGTGCATGCGTTGCAGTTTGGCGATTAGCAGCTTGAGTTGTTCGACCTCGAGTGCGCGTGACGCCAGCGCCATCGTCATCTGGTCCATTGATGCCTGCTGCGCGTGCACGATCGCCTTGAGGGCATCGATATCGTCGGGCAGTGGCGAGGAAGCAGGCATGCGCGGAGCTTACGCACACCCGAGGAAGTTTACAACACCGATCTGGGCTGCCAGGTGCGCTGCGGCTGCCGCCAGTCAATTCCTTCAAGCAGCATCGAAAGCTGCGCCGGGCTCAGAGACACCGAGCCGCTGGTGGCCTGCGGCCACACAAACCGGCCTTGCTCAAGACGCTTGGTTAGCAGGCATAGGCCGTCGCCGGTGGACCACAACAATTTGATGACGTCGCCGCGGCGGCCGCGAAAGACAAATACGTGCCCATTGAACGGATCGGCCGCTAGCGCCGTTTCCACTTTGGCGGCCAGTCCCTGAAAGCCGCAGCGCATGTCGGTGACGCCGGCGGCGATCCAGATCCGGGTGCCGGCAGCAAGGCCGATCATGGATGCAGGTGGCGCAGCACCTGCGCCAATGTCGCTGCATCGACCGCGCCTTCCAGGCGCAGGAGTGCCGCTCCCATTCTGATTTCGATAATTCCTTGTTGTGATACGGGCGGCTTCGATACCAGTGCCGCTGGCTGGCGAGAGGGCTCAACACTTACGGCTAAAAATTCAGTGGCCTGCAATTCATTGCCGCCGCTGCCGGCAACAGCAAGATGCTCACGCCGCCACTTATGAAGCATGTTCGCATTGATGCCATGCTCCAGAGCCAGACGTGCCACTGATATACCCGGCGCACAGGCCGCCACTGCCAGTTGCTTCTTGAAGGCGACATCGTAATTGAGGCGACCCTTCCGGCTGCCTGGCTTGATGCTTGTGTTCAAAGTGGTCCCCACTACTATTTGGTGGGCACTACTTTGGCGCGTCATTCGTCCCGTGTACAGACGGCCTTTATGCGCTTTCATTTACCCATAAGTTCTGTCCCGATATTGAAGCCAAGCTCAATGTAAATGAGGCGGGTCAGTCCGCGCCACATGACAGTATTGCCTGGCG
>NZ_FXUL01000054.1:0-3047 GCF_900182955.1 Noviherbaspirillum suwonense
GGCGACGGGGGTCTTCTGGTGTAACAGCCTGACGATGACCTACTTTCACACTGGTTGCAGCACTATCATCGGCGCTAAGTCGTTTCACGGTCCTGTTCGGGATGGGAAGGGGTGGTACCAACTCGCTATGGTCATCAGGCATGACTTGTCGGTTCCCTGGCGCGCCCCTACGGCGGCGCTGTCAGGCAACCCAAACTGGAAGAAGTATTTTGTCTTGCAACTGCTGCAGCGAGCCATTCCGGCTGCTGCGATCAATGATCCGTCTTGCAGGGTTGTGAGTATCGCGTCACATGCACCGCACACAGCGTCCACTTTAACCGTCAAGGTTATAGGGACAAGCCGCACGGGCAATTAGTACTGGTTAGCTTAACGCATTACTGCGCTTCCACACCCAGCCTATCAACGTCCTGGTCTCGAACGACCCTTTAGGGGAGTCAAGCTCCCGGGAAGTCTCATCTCAAGGCGAGTTTCCCGCTTAGATGCTTTCAGCGGTTATCTCTTCCGAACTTAGCTACCCGGCAATGCCACTGGCGTGACAACCGGTACACCAGAGGTTCGTCCACTCCGGTCCTCTCGTACTAGGAGCAGCCCCCTTCAAACTTCCAACGCCCACGGCAGATAGGGACCAAACTGTCTCACGACGTTTTAAACCCAGCTCACGTACCACTTTAAATGGCGAACAGCCATACCCTTGGGACCGGCTACAGCCCCAGGATGTGATGAGCCGACATCGAGGTGCCAAACTCCCCCGTCGATATGAACTCTTGGGAGGAATCAGCCTGTTATCCCCAGAGTACCTTTTATCCGTTGAGCGATGGCCCTTCCATACAGAACCACCGGATCACTATGTCCTACTTTCGTACCTGCTCGACTTGTCAGTCTCGCAGTTAAGCACGCTTATGCCATTGCACTATTAGCACGATGTCCGACCGTACCTAGCGTACCTTCGAACTCCTCCGTTACACTTTGGGAGGAGACCGCCCCAGTCAAACTGCCTACCATGCACTGTCCCCGATCCGGATAACGGACCAAGGTTAGAACCTCAAACAAACCAGGGTGGTATTTCAAGGTTGGCTCCACGGGAACTGGCGTCCCCGCTTCAAAGCCTCCCACCTATCCTACACAGATTGGTTCAAAGTCCAATGCAAAGCTACAGTAAAGGTTCATGGGGTCTTTCCGTCTAGCCGCGGGTAGATTGCATCATCACAAACATTTCAACTTCGCTGAGTCTCGGGAGGAGACAGTGTGGCCATCGTTACGCCATTCGTGCAGGTCGGAACTTACCCGACAAGGAATTTCGCTACCTTAGGACCGTTATAGTTACGGCCGCCGTTTACTGGGACTTCAATCAAGAGCTTGCACCCCATCATTTAATCTTCCAGCACCGGGCAGGCGTCACACCCTATACGTCCACTTTCGTGTTTGCAGAGTGCTGTGTTTTTATTAAACAGTCGCAGCCACCAGTTTATTGCAACCCCGTCACCCTTCTGGCGCAGGCCAGTCAAGCTACCAGGGCGTACCTTATCCCGAAGTTACGGTACCAATTTGCCGAGTTCCTTCTCCCGAGTTCTCTCAAGCGCCTTAGAATACTCATCTCGCCCACCTGTGTCGGTTTGCGGTACGGTCTCGTGTGACTGAAGCTTAGAGGCTTTTCTTGGAACCACTTCCGATTGCTTCGCAGCATAAAGCCGCTCGTCTCGACCCCTTGAATCATGCCCCCGGATTTGCCTAAGGGCCTTCTACAAGTCAAGAACCGGGACATCCAACACCCGGACAACCATTCGCGATCCGTCCCCCCATCGCATCACACGACGGTGCAGGAATATTAACCTGCTTCCCATCAGCTACGCATCTCTGCCTCGCCTTAGGGGCCGACTCACCCTGCTCCGATGAACGTTGAACAGGAAACCTTGGGCTTACGGCGTGGGGGCTTTTCACCCCCATTATCGCTACTCATGTCAGCATTCGCACTTCTGATACCTCCAGCATCCTTTACAAGACACCTTCGCAGGCTTACAGAACGCTCTCCTACCATATGTACAGTAATAAATTACGTACATATCCGCAGCTTCGGTGACTGGCTTAGCCCCGTTACATCTTCCGCGCAGGACGACTCGATCAGTGAGCTATTACGCTTTCTTTAAAGGGTGGCTGCTTCTAAGCCAACCTCCTGACTGTTTTAGCCTTCCCACTTCGTTTTCCACTTAGCCAATCTTTGGGACCTTAGCTGGCGGTCTGGGTTGTTTCCCTCTTGACGCCGGACGTTAGCACCCGACGTCTGTCTCCCAAGCTCGCACTCATCGGTATTCGGAGTTTGCAATGGTTTGGTAAGTCGCGATGACCCCCTAGCCATAACAGTGCTCTACCCCCGATGGTGATACTTGAGGCACTACCTAAATAGTTTTCGGAGAGAACCAGCTATTTCCAAGTTTGTTTAGCCTTTCACCCCTACCCACAGCTCATCCCCTAATTTTTCAACATTAGTGGGTTCGGACCTCCAGTACCTGTTACGGCACCTTCATCCTGGCCATGAGTAGATCACTTGGTTTCGGGTCTACACCCAGCGACTGTCGCCCTGTTCGGACTCGATTTCTCTACGGCTTCCCTATGCGGTTAACCTTGCCACTGAATGTAAGTCGCTGACCCATTATACAAAAGGTACGCCGTCACGGATCAAGTCCGCTCCGACTGTTTGTATGCACACGGTTTCAGGATCTATTTCACTCCCCTTCCGGGGTTCTTTTCGCCTTTCCCTCACGGTACTGGTTCACTATCGGTCGATTACGAGTATTTAGCCTTGGAGGATGGTCCCCCCATGTTCAGACAGGATTTCACGTGTCCCGCCCTACTTGTCGCAAGCCTAGTTCCACATTACGGATTTCGTGTACGGGGCTATCACCCGCTGCGGCTGCTCTTTCCAGGGCATTCCACTATCCATGATGCTAAATCTTGCAGGCTGGTCCCATTTCGCTCGCCACTACTCTGGGAATCTCGGTTGATTTCTTTTCCTGCAGCTACTTAGATGTTTCAGTTCGCCGCGTTCGCCT
>NZ_FXUL01000054.1:3733-5576 GCF_900182955.1 Noviherbaspirillum suwonense
CAACGCTGCGATAACTGGTGGGTCTGGTTGGGTTCGAACCAACGACCCCCGCGTTATCAACACGGTGCTCTAACCAGCTGAGCTACAGACCCGACACGACAACTACACGTGACACTCTGGACTTGCGACTGTTCTTCTGTTGTACCAACAGGCCGATAAGTGTGGACACCCAACTTCGTGCTATCTCTAGAAAGGAGGTGATCCAGCCGCACCTTCCGATACGGCTACCTTGTTACGACTTCACCCCAGTCACGAATCCTACCGTGGTAAGCGCCCTCCTTGCGGTTAAGCTACCTACTTCTGGTAAAACCCGCTCCCATGGTGTGACGGGCGGTGTGTACAAGACCCGGGAACGTATTCACCGCGACATGCTGATCCGCGATTACTAGCGATTCCAACTTCATGCAGTCGAGTTGCAGACTGCAATCCGGACTACGATACACTTTCTGGGATTAGCTCCCCCTCGCGGGTTGGCGGCCCTCTGTATGTACCATTGTATGACGTGTGAAGCCCTACCCATAAGGGCCATGAGGACTTGACGTCATCCCCACCTTCCTCCGGTTTGTCACCGGCAGTCTCATTAGAGTGCCCTTTCGTAGCAACTAATGACAAGGGTTGCGCTCGTTGCGGGACTTAACCCAACATCTCACGACACGAGCTGACGACAGCCATGCAGCACCTGTGTGCAGGTTCTCTTTCGAGCACTCCCTGATCTCTCAAGGATTCCTGCCATGTCAAGGGTAGGTAAGGTTTTTCGCGTTGCATCGAATTAATCCACATCATCCACCGCTTGTGCGGGTCCCCGTCAATTCCTTTGAGTTTTAATCTTGCGACCGTACTCCCCAGGCGGTCAACTTCACGCGTTAGCTGCGTTACCAAGTCAATTAAGACCCGACAACTAGTTGACATCGTTTAGGGCGTGGACTACCAGGGTATCTAATCCTGTTTGCTCCCCACGCTTTCGTGCATGAGCGTCAGTGTTATCCCAGGGGGCTGCCTTCGCCATCGGTATTCCTCCACATCTCTACGCATTTCACTGCTACACGTGGAATTCTACCCCCCTCTGACACACTCTAGCCGTGCAGTCACCAATGCCATTCCCAGGTTAAGCCCGGGGATTTCACATCGGTCTTGCACAACCGCCTGCGCACGCTTTACGCCCAGTAATTCCGATTAACGCTTGCACCCTACGTATTACCGCGGCTGCTGGCACGTAGTTAGCCGGTGCTTATTCTTCAGGTACCGTCATTAGCAAGGGATATTAGCCCTCACCGTTTCTTCCCTGACAAAAGAGCTTTACAACCCGAAGGCCTTCTTCACTCACGCGGCATTGCTGGATCAGGCTTGCGCCCATTGTCCAAAATTCCCCACTGCTGCCTCCCGTAGGAGTCTGGGCCGTGTCTCAGTCCCAGTGTGGCTGGTCGTCCTCTCAGACCAGCTACTGATCGATGCCTTGGTAGGCCTTTACCCCACCAACTAGCTAATCAGATATCGGCCGCTCCACGAGCATGAGGTCTTGCGATCCCCCACTTTCATCCGTAGATCGTATGCGGTATTAGCTAATCTTTCGACTAGTTATCCCCCACTCCAGGGCACGTTCCGATATGTTACTCACCCGTTCGCCACTCGCCACCAGGGTTGCCCCCGTGCTGCCGTTCGACTTGCATGTGTAAGGCATGCCGCCAGCGTTCAATCTGAGCCAGGATCAAACTCTTCAGTTCAATCTCTGTTTCGTGCCATTGCTGGCAGGTTCCGCTGTGACACGGAACCGTCGCTCACTCAAAATACTGACAGTTGTGTTCTTGCGAACCTTTCTGTATTTCTTCTGCGTGAGCACTTGCTT
>NZ_FXUL01000055.1 GCF_900182955.1 Noviherbaspirillum suwonense
GGCCAGTTATATTGGCTATTCCTGCAAATCCAACACTGACCTATCTCAGCTAAGGCCGCATGGATACTGGGCGCCCGCCATATTTCAGCACCGACGATTTAGTGGCCGGGCTGAGCAACGTATCCAGTGTTCCGCACAGCAATAGCGTTACCGTGGTAGGCTATTTTACGTCCCAATAGATTATCTGAGAACCAAGTCGAAATTCGCAACGGTTGTTGCAACTTCGCATTGCCGGCAGACGCTATTGATTGGTTTTCACATCGAGAATGAAATGGTTACGCACAATATTGCTCTTTCCTCATCGTACGTTACCGCGAAACTCGTTTACGGGGCGCTCTAGCGGTACTGCTGCTCTTTCATGGCATCGCCAAGGTGATTGACGGCGTTGGCTTCATCTCCGTGGCGCTAACCAAAATGGGGTGGCCAGCTAAGGATACCTTGTCTACATTGGCGAGGTCGTTGCACCGTTCCTGATACTGCTCGGGATATGGACAAGAGCAGCTGCATTGGTAGTGATAATCAACTGATTGTGACAACGTTGCTGGTTCATTACCAAGCAGCTTTTTACGATGCCGCCAACCGTACCATGATGCACCTGCGCTCGTGAAAAAGTGCGTGGCATAAGCCGTTTCGACCATCCGCGCAGGCTGGGAGCCGGGCATTCCGATTTGGTCAGTTCGGGACGTTCTAAGCTAGCCAGTACATAGCGTCGAGTGATATTAAGTTTATGTAATAGCCTGTCCAGGCTTAGGATTGCGACCGACGATTTGTTGAATGACTTTGCGTCGAACCAGTGCGCACATCGGCCTCGTGATACTCCCTGTGTCGTTCATGGCGATCCCTCTGTAAGTCGCCACAATGCGCTGTATCAGCGAAAATCTGACATTTCAACTTTGCTGGAATCGGATAATACTGCTTCGCTTCTACATCCAAAATGCTGAATTATTTTTATGTAAATTACGATACTGATCCTCATTGGACTTGATATCACATCTTTGCGGTGTGGTTCAACACATCGGTTGCCCGGTCTTTTCGACTGTGCGGTAAAGTTTAGCCCAGATTGGCCACTGGTGCAGACCGTCAGCGTCAGCCAACCCCGCGTCACGCGCGCGGTCGAACAGTTGATCGAACGTGGCCTGGTGTATTCGCAGAAGGGGCATGTCCAACACATCCGCTCACTCTCGCTCACGCCCGCTGGCGAAGCGGCGATGGCGCGTGCCCGCCCGAATGGCTTTCGCATGTATAGGCGGCAGTCGGCACGCTGTTGTAGGACGAGCTCGACGCACTCATGGCGCGGCTTGCCGAACTCGAAACGGTGCTGGAGGCGACGCTGATCGATGTCCTTGCCGGTCGAATGAACCCGGCGCGCCTGACCATACGCGAATACAGCGACGACCTGGCGCCGTACTTCCACGACATCGATGCCGATTGGATCAACGACATGTTCCGGGTTGAATCGACCGACCGGGAAGCGCTGGAAAATCCCCACGCGTGGATCGTTGATCCGAGTGGCGTGATCCTGTTTGCCGAAGCCAAGGGCCTTGGCATTGTCAGCACTTGCGCGCTGCAAAAATGGACGAACGCAGCTTCGAGCTGACCAAGATGGGCGTGCAAACGTTCGCGCGCGGGCTGAAGGTCGGCGAATTCCTTTTGCGAGTCGTGATTGAACGCGCTACGCAGATCGGCGCCGAGCCGTTCTTCCTGCTCATCGACACGAAATGCGTGGCCGGGATTCGCCTATACGAAAAGGCGGGCTTCCAGCGTGACGCCGACATCGTGGCGCGCTACGGCGCACGCCACTCACGTTGCGACGTGGCGATGCGCTACGCGTTCGGCACCACCTGACATGGGTTCTGGCCCAGTTTTACCTTGCCCCATAGCCATTTAATGAGCACGAATCAATAGCGACCCGAGGGCAGATATCCGTGTCGTGGACTTCGTCACTGCCGTCAGCTTACGAGCAAAGTCAACCCATCGTATGATGGTGTGCGCATGGAAAATAAACCGGCGGCCGATTTGCGGAAGACTGCTCTAGTTCGAATTTCCCAATCCCGGCAATGGCGTCAGTCAGCCATGAAATGGTGTAGCTGCTATTGGTAGTCCTTGCCGATAGTGGGCTGCCCAGCAGCGCTGCTCGGAACGCTTAAAAACTGCCGCAAAGAGTTCTAGCCATTCTTGGCGTTTTGCATGCCAGTCGGTTGCTGAAAAATTACGGTCTCCATCGTTATCTTTCCGGCAGCCATATACCTAAATTCTAAGCCTTTACTTGGCATAAGTAGTGTTGGACGGTCCTCAACGAAATGCCGCGTTGCTCGAACAACATTGCTAAAAACATCTTTTTCTTCCATACATAGCGGTAGCGTTCAATTACCCGACGATCGGACGAAGACAAGATGTTCCAAAGAATAGTGCGCATGCACCGGCGCCGGCCGTTGGCAGCAATACTCGCACCAGTGCCAGTGTCGCTTCGGGCGCCTGCGCCAATATGCAGGACTATCGTTTTAGCCATTCCCTGCTCTCGGCTATCGAGCGGTCGGTAGCCGGCGTGCAAAGAATTCTGCTGGCCAGTGGGAGCAACGCTGCGCAGGTCCGGCCGTGCATACAACGGCGCCGCCGTGGCAGACGGGTGGACTTCCAGGACGCGCCATGGGCGCGCCGTCGTCAAGCACTACGTATGATCGTGTCGCGTGCGACATTCCTCTCGTCATCGGTCAGTTGCCCCGACAAATAGAGACTATCGATGTGTTCCAGGTGTTTTGTCGTGGGCGATTTGCGGTCTTCATAAAATTTACTGCGGGCTTTGACGGAAGGGGTTTCTCCGTCGTTGGCAACTGCCGGCATCAGCGTCGTTGACATGCCGCCGGGACCGCGTATGACCCGAACCACGACATAGGCAAGGGCGCCAGTTGCCAAACCGCCGACCCAGACGAGAAAGGTATAAGCGAAGACTGCCCCCGCCTGGTTTTCGTATTGCAGGACAAAAGGCAGGATGCAGCCGATGCAAAAATAAAAAATAGCGAAAATTCGTGCGGTATTAAAAGCCCAGTTTTTCAAGCTGAAGA
The DNA here is from genome assembly GCF_900182955.1 of Noviherbaspirillum suwonense. Taxonomy (GTDB): domain Bacteria; phylum Pseudomonadota; class Gammaproteobacteria; order Burkholderiales; family Burkholderiaceae_D; genus Noviherbaspirillum_A; species Noviherbaspirillum_A suwonense. The sequence goes on from NZ_FXUL01000055.1 coordinate 3,063, forward strand.
GTCGTTTCGGCATGTTATGTTTTTTTCATCAGGCTTTTGCGCGAGATACCCCGGCATTCATGCCGGGGAGGGATAGCGCGGCACGCGAAGCGTGCCCTGCACCCGCTGAAATAGTGCTATCCATGTTGAACGAATAACCGTAGCCATCTGCCCGTTGCACCATGGTGCAGTACTGATGGCCGATTCCCTGTATCACTTCCTTGCCCATCTGGATGTTGAAGCTGCCAGAGGCGCGCACTGCGACTCGACCTACATAGGTGCCGATCTTCTTGCCCTTTGTGACGCTCGCACGGACCATGTCGCCGGTTTGGAATCCCTTGACCGACTTTTCACGCATCGGGTAACCACGCGGGAAGCCGTACTTGTCCAAGCGGGTGCGCTGGTAGGCGCCACGACCGGTTGCCTTGATGGCCAGCGTAGGTCGGCGCCAACCTGCCACAGCAGCCACATCCCCGACGCATACCGCATCAAGCGCATGGGTCTTGGGCAGGTACAGTTGGCATCGGTTGAACGTCGTCCGCCCGCCGGAGGAGGCTTCGACGGCAAGCTCGGTGGCTTTCAGGCGGTTGAGCAAGACCCACCGTGTGGCATTGACTGCAGCCGCATCCTTCAGCGGCCGCTTGGCCTGCGCCAGAATGCTTGCAAGCCTCGCCGGATCCTTCTTCAGAAACGCCTTGATGTCGCGAGCGGCCTTCTTCTGGTTGCATGGCTGACAGGCAATGCCGAGGTTGCCCGGGCGGTCGGTGCCGCCGTTTGCTCTCGCATGGATGTGCTCGACCTGCAGTGGTACGCCTTCCTTGTCACAGTACATGCATTTGCGGCCCCATTTTTCCAGCAGGTACTCGCGCAGCTCATAGCCGGCCAGCGTGCCTTGCTGGTACGCGACGCCGGATATCCCGGGGTTTTCCATGGCCTGCATGTCGAAGCGGACCAGTTCCGTGCTCAGCGC
>NZ_FXUL01000056.1 GCF_900182955.1 Noviherbaspirillum suwonense
AGCGATGAAGGCCTGGCTGCGGCTGAACAGCATACGTATCCGGCTATCTGTATGCTTGGGCCGTTGAATATTATTGGTACTCGATGACGCTCGCACCACTCATCACAGAGTCGGTGACTGGAGCTAGTCCGATATACATTGTATTCCGGACGTTCGGCTAAGTAATCCGACAGGCTGCAAAGGGTCGAACCCGGTCCTTCACGAACGCCTGCGCTGGCTAACGTATTATTTGCTTACTTGCTCAAGGTTTCTGGACTCTTCGAGGCCAAGCGAGTTCTGTTGCATCATGCTGTCCAATTGCCGAGCTTGAAATATTTCCGCAAGAACGTTCAGCGGCACCGCTCCAACCAGCCGTTTAACAACGTCAGCTTTTTCTTGCTCCCCAAGCCGTCTTTGAACGGACCGGTTAGTTAACTGAGAAAAAACCTCGATAGCTTGTCCGGATCTACTGTCGCAAGCAACGAATTACGTGCCCTTTTCCGCGTGGCAGTCATGGTTTGACCTCCCATTCAAACATTGTTGTTTCATGATTGCGTAACTTGTCGGTGACCTTCGAGAACTTGTTCTCTCCGAGTGCTTTGGTCAGATCGCAATCGAGGCTTTTTACATACAAGGTCAAGCCGATCAAGGCTAAGTAGGCATTTCCCAGATCAATTTAGCCGTTTTCGAAAAATCTTTTGCCATAGTCTGACGCCCCCAATTACGCCGTTCTCCTCCAGTCGTCACAAAAGTTATCTGGTCGTCCATATCATCGCTATAACGCCAGACTTCACGGAGTTCCTCAAGCTTCCAATTGTTTGTTTGATTGATGCGCTTAGGACTAAGAAGCTGTACCGCAAGAATGAGTAGCCGCGGGTCTTCGTTGGCCTGCTTGCAAATATTAATCAGATCATCCAAGAAGTAGACGATAACAGTCTCACCCATCAATATGCGCCCCTCTTTTAATTGATATTCAATGACATAGTATGGATCTTGTAGCTCAATCGTCATCCTTCGCCATGTCATCACTTCATCCCCGGCACCGAACGATACAGGGCCAACAAACTTATCTCTAACTGTGGTTGTAAGCATTGCAACTATTCCCAAAATGAACACTATAGATTGTAGCCCTTTAGCGCTCAAAATGAGTAGATCCCATTTTTTAAGTGGGAGACTAGATGAGTTTGCGGGCTGGGTTAGCAAAGGCATTGGCCAGTGCAAGAAAGTCCAAGGGAATACCCCAAGAGGGTTTTTCCGCGATTTCGAGCCGCACTTATGTCAGCACCTTAGAGCGAGGCCTAAAATCACCTACGGTTGATAAGCTGGATGGACTTTGCCACATCCTCGATGTTCACCCAGTTTCGCTGCTATTTGCCGCCTATGTACTGGCTGGTTCTAGTGAACCAGAAGAGCTTCAACGGACGATTGCAAAAGAAGTCGATCAAATTCTCAAATTTGCTACGGAACGCGGTCAAGTTTAGGAAGGGCTAAAGCGCACGACTTACGCGTGTAGCGCAATAATGTGACGTGGAACGCGGTCGTGAGCATCCATATTGGAGAATCACAGTTGTCTAGTCAGGGTCTAGTACAGTTGCTGAGCATCAACACGCGCTGACGAAAAGTCAAAGATCTTTGAAAATCGCTGGGTGTCTTAGCGAATTCTTGAATCACCGACTTGCTGGGCGTGAGCCGTTCCGGGCTTTATAAAACCAGGCGGCGTGTAAGTGAGCCAGGCATACGCGCGGTTTTCGCGGCAAGCTACCAGAGCTATGGCAGTCGCCGTCTAGTGACGGCGCTGGTGAATCGCGGCGTCAGTGTCGGTCGGTTCAAAGTTCACAGTCTAATGCGTCGGGCAGGCTTGAAACCCATGTGGAAGCACAAGTTCGTCCACACCAACAGCAACCATGAGTTGCCGATTGCTGACAATGTGCTGACCGCCACTTCAATCCGGGCAGCACCAAGCAAGGCTTACGTGCCTGACATTACGTACATTCATTCGCATTGGTGCTGACTGTACCTGACAATGTTGATCGACCTGCTCTCGCGCAAGGTGGTTGGCTGGGCCATGGCGCCAAGCATGCCCGCCAAACTGGTCTGCGACGCCTTGCACATGGCACTTCAATAGCGCCGACCTGCAACTGGGTTGTAAGCGCACGGCAATCCCATCTTGACGATGGGATGACGGTGGCGTAGAAGCGCCATTGCGTCGGGGACCAGCGATGCGGGAACTTGACTGCCTCGGCCTTGAATACAGCGCTATGCCGCAGGCGCCGCACTGGCTTGACTTCCCTGTTCTCTTCCATGGTGTACACGTGTCCACTTAAGTCTTGGTGGACAGGATGCTCTCTCGACACCGTGCATCACTTCAAGATGGGATGGCCACGCCCTTACACTGGGTTGATCGTTCATCCGGACTGTGGCAGCCAAGCCGGATGCAAGCGTCTAATATCAAGCCCTATAAACAGCAATGGGCTTCAGCTGCAGCATGAGCCGCAAGAGAAATTTCTGGGAGTCAGGAGCACGTCTCTGACGCTGTTGCTGAACACATCTTCCTGAATCTTAAAATGGAGCGCGTATGGCAACGCGACTATGCCAACCACAGCGAAGCCCGGATTGACATCTCCAACCACATCGTCGGCCTCTACAACAGCCAACGTCTGCATTCAGTTCTGGGCAACCTGCCGCCTTCCACCTACGAGCGGAAAATGGCAGGACCAAAACCTATTGATGTCTCCGAAATTACTTAATCACCACAGAGCAAGCTGGAGCGCCGGCATCTGGGTAGCACTTAGCAAGGACCTGATGCCACTCATTTGCTGCGAATCCAGTCTCTTTCCATAAGAGCAATACGCTCTTTTAGAGCTCGATTCTCGTCCTCAAGCGTTTGAACTCTATTTTCCTTCAGCTTTTTATGGCGCTTCACTATTCTGCTCAATCGCTTGTTGATATATGGCTTTAGCGACTCCGGATTGCTATGCCCCATTTTAAATGCGACCGTTGTTGCTATTGAAATCTCACTAGTATCAAGCCCAAGCTCCAAACGATGAAGAATTTCCTCATCTATCAAATCATTTGCAAACTTTCTCCTAAAACTATGAATATTTGCTCCTCTAGGGCATCCCAAGACCTTAAATGCATCACCGAAGATCTGAGAAATTGTCTGGTTCTCCAGTGGCTCCCCGCCCTGTTCCGAAATGAAAACCCGATTTTGCGTGCGGGACTCGCTCCACCCCTTATGAGAAAGAAACTGCTTTCGCTCAGCTGTAATGAACTCTGCTACCCGAAACGCCAATCGGAACGGAATCTCGAATTGGCGTTGATAGCCAAATTTTTGCGACGGCGGAATCACGATAAAGTCGTCGTGGTTAGAATCCAAAAAGTCTAGCCGTGAAAACTGATCGCATGTGAGTGAATTGATTGCACCACGGCGCCAGCTGACCTCACATGCCAGGTCCATCATCAAGATGTTTCGCTGCGCAGCGTGCTGTGATGCTTGAAGAAGGAAATTTTCAGCAATCTGCTGGACATCGTTTTCAGTAGCCTCGTACTGCGTACGGCCGCCATTCTTCTGGTCCTTCTTAAAGAGCTTTGATCCTGCCTCGGTTTCACGTACAGCAGGTTATGCAGCTTTCAACATGTTTTCAACCTCCATCGGAGTACGGTAGCCAATGGAAGAATGAAGGC
>NZ_FXUL01000057.1 GCF_900182955.1 Noviherbaspirillum suwonense
AGCGATGAAGGCCTGGCTGCGGCTGAACAGCATACGTATCCGGCTATCTGTATGCTTGGGCCGTTGAATATTATTGGTACTCGATGACGCTCGCAACACTCATCACAGAGTCGGGGACTGGAGCTAGTCCGATATACATTGTATTCCGGACGTTCGGCTAAGTAATCCGACAGGCTGCAGGGTCGGATGCGGTCCAAACCATGGCAGACGCAGGTCGTGTGCTGGCCTTGTCTCAAAGGGCGATTCCGAAAATATTGACCCTGCGGTTCAAGACTTTATTGCCTTGTTCAAGACTTTATTGTCGGCAAACAAGCGCACATGCAATGCCATATCGTTCTTCCCGCCAAATAAATCATAATCGTTTATGAATTAATTATAGCCGCTTCGAAAAATAGTGACCTGTCTACCTGCTCCGGCGTTGAGGTAGCCCAAAATTAACGAAAGTCATAATCGTTTATGAATAATATAAACGAGCGACTAGAGTTGGCTGAAAAGGAAAGTGTTTGCCGCCAATAAAGGTTTGAACGACCATCCATATAAAATCAGACTGTTATGCTTCGCCTGGCACGAGCCAACAGTCCTAAAAGTCTTGAACGATTGAGGTCGCCTTCTGTCCACACGCGGCCATAATCGGACCTTTCTCCATCAAGCTACTTCGTGGGCAGGTTTTTCGCTACTACGTTTTCTACGTAGGCTACATTGTTCTCTATAGTGTTCGAAATGACATGTTTTTCGAAATTTTATTTCCTCCTATAATGATAGCCCGCTTAGAAAATCCAGCACCCATAAGCGTGAGAGGCCAATGTCCTACCATACATAACAAATAGGCCTCCACCCTTGTTAAAAACGTGCAACCACAAATATTATTAACTTAGCTAATTTTGATTATTGCAAATGAATACTCCTCCTACCAACCCTATCTCTGTTAAAAGCCTTTGGGAGAATAGTTGGGTTTTTGCTTTATATGGTCTATGTTTAGGGCTCAGCATTGGCATCATGGAAAACTTTGATGTTAATTTTGCAAAAGCTGAAATGCTGATGATGGAACCTCTTTCATTCTATGCATTCTCATTTCTTTCGATTTTTGGGCTCTTAGGGCTTGCAATTATTAATATTGCAACTTCAAAGTCTGCTGCCGCCATGTATTCTTCGGCTTGGGTAATGAGGTTTTGGGTACCAATTTCGAATGCCGGGCTATCGACGGGTGCCATAGTGATGGGAATGATGTTCGGCTTGGCAATTGGACTTATGCCGTGGGTCGGTGCAAATTCCGAGGTGCGTCAACTTGTAAAGATGCTGTTTACAATGTCGGGATTTGTAGGTGCTATCCTGTACCCGCTAACCTGGATGAAGCGATCCCTATTCGACTTAACCAAGCAAGAAGAATATAAGTCTGTTGTTGCCGGGATCCTTTATTGTTTGACGCTATTTGTCGCATTTTGGTTTATTGACCAACAAAAATTCTGGCGCTTTTTACTCGTTCTATCAGCTGCCTCGTTGGTCGCCGGCTTCATTATAAGAAAACTAAGCAAGAAACGTAGCTAACTCATTTCTCTTTGGACCTGCCTCAAAAGCCTCGCAGTTCAATGAAATGGAATGCTAAAAATTTCGCTTTGCTCACGGTAAACAGGCCGGTTCGGGTCGAATTTCTCCGTTCGGCTACGGCAACAGGCGGCCATTTCCAGTCATTCAGCAATCCAGTCTAATAGATATCGTTTTGTCAACTTTTTCGTGCAGGCATAGGTCACTTGCGTATTCGTGCAACTAAGCAGTTCAACGTCCTACTCCCAATTATTTATACTGCAGATATTGCCAGTGTTTCGTAAAAGAGAGCACTGGCGCGTTATTGAGCCACATTATTAGGCATCCATTTAGCACTTGATATATCAAGGAATTTAAGATGGACTGGTCTACCGTTGTCACATCCGTTATTAGTTCACTTTTGGGAGCAGCGGCTATATCGGCGGGGATAGCGTTCCTTGTGAAGCACTTCATCACGCGTTCAATAGATATCAAGTTTGAGCAGTTCAAAGAGCGGCAACGACTGGAGTTGCAGGAAATGGCGCGCCGCAAAGCCGCAGCTTTCGACAAACAAGCAGGTGTTTATGCCAAGTTCGTATCAGTTGTCTTCGCGCTTCGTCACACGGTACGAGAAGTCACGACAGCAGAAGGAAGTCTAAGTATTGAAGCGATGGCTAAATTTGAAGTCGAACGCAGAAATTTCTGGTCGTTCGTTACCGAGAACCGTGCTTTTCTCCCAGATCACATGCTATCCGCGCTGCATGAGTTCACCCAAATTGAAACTTCGTTTCAGTTGTATGCCGAATTGATAGCACATGGTGATACGCAAGAGATGCGAGGCGAAGCATTGAGAAAAATTCGGTTTGAGGGAGAGCGACTCGATGCCTCGTACTTAGAATTGCTTCGAGAAGTTCAGGCATATATTGGCCTGTCTGCTGCGCAGCATGATGTCTAATCCTTCCATTGGAGAGTAATTCGATATCGACCTCGTTCCTGCGAATCGCTGCCTTTGTGAAGCGTTGAGCGACTGCTTTAGGGAAGCTTCAATGACAGCATTGGGTCGATAGTGCCAGTTCGCCGTCAGGCCATGTTCGGCCAATAGCTGTCCTTACAACTGCTAGGGTGAAGCCACATAGCAGACATTGCGGCGGTGTTACTTTATTGTGTCGATAGGAGAAACCACGCGTCGACTCTGCGATCCACAAAATACGAGGCAACAAAATAGCCAAAGCTAACATAGTGATTGTTATCGGTGCTGATCTAAAATGTCCGCCACATAACCACTATAGGAGCACTATGTTTGGTAACGCGTGGCGTATTTTCACTGCGGTGATAAAAGAGTTCTGGTTTCCTTGTGCCATCGCAGTGGGTTTTGCTCTATGGGGCGTTTCTGGCGACGATCTACGCAAAGTTCAAGGATATTTCTTCGGGTTCTTGATGTTGGCTTGGTTCACTGGCCAAATCGTTCGTATTAAGCGGGAGATAGAACGCAAAGATTCGGTAAAGGACACAATTGGTAGGCTCACCACATTGAGTGAGAAACTAGATGTCCAGCTGAAGATGATTACCGGGCACGCTACTGGTGGTGACTCTTACATTAAGGTCTACTCATTTGTCGATAGCGATAGCGGCGACATTAACTTTGCCACCTGTGTTGAAGGCGATTTTCCCGTACGTAGCGTTGACATAACTTTGCAAGACCTCAACGCAGCCGAACCTTGGCGGACGGTAAAGCATGATTATGAAGAAATTATCTGGCCTGGCATTGTACGAGAACAGATTCGGTGGCCTGCAGACGGGCAGGAGCGTTGTCGTTGCCTTATTCAGCTATCCGCACTAAACCCATCTCGTTATACACAAGTCCGGTCTGCTGACTTCGTAGGGTGCAGAAGAAGTTGATATTCTTTTGTAAGACGGGGTTGTAAACCTCGACGAATT
>NZ_FXUL01000058.1 GCF_900182955.1 Noviherbaspirillum suwonense
GATCTTGATGACATCGGCGCCGAAATCGGCCAACAGCGTAGAGCAGTACGGACCGGCCAGTGCATGCGACAGGTCGAGCACGGTAATTCCCTCAAGGGCGAGCTTCAATTGAGTTCCTTTGACTTTTCTAGTTAATGAAATGCAGGTTGGTTTAGATATTCAGTGCCGCAGCGCCGTAGTCCAGGACGACGACCCCCCGCTCTAGCGCCCGGGTTCGGAAGGCAATGGCTGCGCCGTCAACCCACAATTCTGTGCGCAGCATCTCACCGGGATACACAACGCTGGAAAACCGGACCGACAGGCTGGCAAGCCGCCGTGGGTCGTAGCCGCAGCAGCTCTTGAGTACTGCATGCACTGCCACGCCAAAGCTGCAGAGCCCGTGCAAGACAGGCCGCGCATATCCGGCAGCGCGCGCTACCGCCGGGTCGGCATGCATCGGGTTTGGATCGGCACACAAGCGGTACAACAATGCGGACTGCGGCAGCGTTGGAAGATCGCATACAAGGTCAGACGGGCGGCAAGGCATAGGGGGTAGCGCCGGGGGCGCCGCGTCACCCTGTCCGAATCCCCCTTCCGTGCGGCACAGGGTGGCTTGTTCGATGGTAGCCAGCAATGCACCGCTCACCTTGTCTAACACCAGCTTTTCCTGGACCACTAGCGCACCCCTCGCAGCCCCCTTGTCGATGATGGCCTTAATGCGAGTGCGACCCACCACTGTGCCGGCCGGCGGGATGGCGGCGTGTAGTTGCAACTTGTGACCAACATGTAGCAGTCTAGGCCAATCGATACCGGTTGCCGGGTCCTTCATCCAGAACCCGGGATACCCCAGAATCACAGGCATGCTCGGCGCTGTCTTCAGGTCCTTTTCATAGACGAAGGCGAGTTGCGACTCATCCAGGGGGTCATGGCCGTAGCCGACGGCGAGTGCATACAGCATGCTGTCCTTCTCGCTGTAGGTATGCTCGACGTCCGGGAAATCCAAGTTTTTTATCAGATCGTAATCAATGGGCATGGTGGCTTCTCGCCGATAGCTGGCTTCTTCCGTTTGACAAGAGCGTCGCAATTATCTGGAACTCGAAGACTGGAGCGCCACTAAGCGCCTCAACTTCTTTTCCATGCGACATATATGAGTTGGGTAACTGTGCCGTCCGATCAATTTGCGGACTTCACGCCAGCCTGCTTGACCAGTCTTGCCCAGCGCGGCATTTCGTCCTTGATGAACGCTGCGAATTCATCCGAAGTGCCGGCAGAGGGCACATTGCCGACTGACGTCAGCCTTTCGGCGACCTCGGGCAAATGGACGATGGTCCTGATGGCGGCATTTAGCTGACCTATCACCTCAAGGGGCGTACCAGCGGGCGCCAAGATGCCCTGCCACGCAGTAACTTCATAGCCTGGAAGGCCAGATTCCTCCAGCGTCGGCACGTCGGGCAGTGCCGGATTACGCAGGGCGGAGGTTACCGCCAGCGGCCTGAGCTTGCCGGCTCGAAAATTGGGCAGGCCAGTACCGACACTTGTGAAAATGACCGGCACGTGGCCGCCCAGCGCGTCGGTTGTCGCCGGGCCCTCGCCTTTATACGGCACGTGCGTCATTTTCAAGTTAGCCATGCTTTTTAGCAGTTCGCCCGACAGGTGTTGGGTCGTACCATCGCCGCCAGTCGCGTAGCTGAACTTCTCTGGACTGGCCTTGATGAGCCCGATTAACTCGCCAATGTTTGAAACTGGCACACTCGGATGCACTGCCAGCACAGTCGGCGCGGACGATACAAGCGCAACCGGCGTGAAGTCCTTGAGTGTATCGAACGGCATTTTGGCAAATATGCTCGGATTGATTACAAGAGGGCCGGTGCTGGAAAATAGGAGCGTGTAGCCGTCGGGCTTAGCTCGGGCCACAAGCGCGGTACCGATATTGCCCGCGCCTCCGGGACGGTTGTCCACAATGACCGGCTGCCTGACTGCCTCGGACAGCTTCTGTCCGATCAGGCGGGCTTGGCTGTCTGAAGGCCCTCCGGCCGAGAAGGGCACGATCAGACGAATGGGTTGTGAGGGATAGTCTTGAGCGTATGCACCTGACGCGAACAGGGACGTGGCAATAGCCATCGTAAGGCTTACAACTCTATTGATAGTCATCATAGTGTCTCCAATGGTTTTCCTTTCGGTAAGCAATTTATATGCCATTTCGCGATGCGAATCACGCAGGAGCGGGTTACGCAGTTCTGTATGGTTTTCGCTGACCAGACGCTCAACTACGAAAATTTGTGTACTTGAAAAACAATACGAATGTCTGCCTGGACGACACATGCTCCGTCACGGAAGATTTCAAGCTAGTTGCTGGGGTATTTACGCTGCCTTTTTCTAATTCCGGATTTTGCTCCTTTTGACTGGCTGGATCGATAGCGTGCTTTGCGGGATTCAAGTGGACCACCAGGACCGGATCCCAGTTGCGCGTACCGCCGCTCCAGCGTTGCGGATGCGTTGTCCTGGCCGCCTCATAAACCGGACCTCGTTCCTTTAGCAGCCCGATGTCCAGACCAGCGTGCCGTTGTGGTGGCTTAATGAATCTGATCGCGCTGTGACGGTGTTCCTCGTTGTACAGTGCACAAACGCACCCGCCCCCACTGTCTGGCGGCAGCAGGCTCCCAAACCTGCGGTTCGGATAGGCAGGCCGGTATTTCATCGTCTTAAACAGCGATTCGGAATACGGGTTGTCATTACTGACTGCCGGACGACTACACGAGGGCGTCACGCCCAGCGCTTGCAACTTGGCCAGCATCGTGGCGCCCTTCATCGGGCTGCCATTATCCGAGTGGAACACCACCTGGCTCGGCCTGATGTGTTCACGCGCGCACATGTCACGCATGACTTCACTTGCCAGGTCGCTGCTTTCAGCTTCATAGACCTGCCAGCCAACGATCTTGCGGCTGAAGACATCGATGAACAGGTACAGGTAAGTCCAGTGCCGGAAACGTCTTTTCAGTCAGCGACTTGAGATCGCCGCCGGCACAGAAGGCATCCCCCACACCGGTCAACACTACCGCCTTCACATCGTCCGCATCGCGGGCGGTCTCCACCGCATCGGCGATTGCGCGGCGCATGTCAAGACCAGTTCTTCCATGTTGTTGATGGCGCCGACAGGAATGCCGCAAGGCACCAGGATCGCCTCCCACTCCTCGTAGGACTTGGACAGGAACACTT
>NZ_FXUL01000059.1 GCF_900182955.1 Noviherbaspirillum suwonense
AAGCGTCCGAAACTCGCTTCGCTCAGACAGCGGACGCTTCTTTATCCGATTTCGGCACCAGCGACGTGGCGTCATCAACGGGGATTCACTGCAACTGCAACTGCAACTGCAACTGCAACTGCAACCGCAACTGCAACCGCAACGGTCGCTGCGCGGGCAACAGCAACAGCAACCGCAACCGCAACGGTCGCTGCGCGGAGCCAACAGCAAAACCCGCTGCGCGCATCAGCATGAACCGCGAACACCAAGCGCATCCCGGCCCGCGCCGCCCCCGGCGCACCACCCACTTACGCCCCGGCCTGCACCGCCGCCCCGCAAGGTCGCGCCCCCCGCGCCGCAAACCGCGCCGCGACCCCTTCCCATAACGACCGCGGCGCGTCCAGCCGCTCCATCGTCACCGCCCCCGCAGAATCCGCGTCTTCCAGCGTCAGCCAGACATCATCCCCAGCGCAAAGGCTGATCGCATCCCCAGCCCGGAGCACGTAATCCTTGATATCGCCATCGCGGGTCAGCCACAGGTAGCCGCTGCCGCCGTTGAACGACAGCCGCTGCCGGCCGCGATTGGTGAAGTGAAGGATGCCGCCAGGCTGGATGACGACGCTGCCGACAGGTTGAGTGGTGAGCATGATGACCTCCTTGCATTGACGATGAAGCCAGATTAGCATCTGCAAATTCACACAGGAATTAGCAAAATACGCACACCTTCCGTGCATGAATACACAGATGAAAATGGACTGGGATGACGTGCGGGTGTTTCTCGCGCTGGCGCGCGCCGGCAGCCTGGCGGCGGCGGCGCGCACGTTGCGGGTCGAGCATACGACGGTGGCGCGGCGCATCGCCCAGCTTGAGCAGGCGCTGGGGCTGCACCTGTTCGACCGGCTGCCGCGCGGCTGGATACTGACCAGCGAGGGCGAGCAGCTGGCCGGGCGCGCGGCGCAGATGGAGGAGCAGGCGTTCGAGTTCATGCGCGAGGCGGCCGATGGCGTTCCGCTGTCCGGGACCGTGCGGCTGTCCGCGGCGCCGTCGCTGGGGCAGGAATTCCTGCTGCCGCGGCTGGGTGCGATACACCAGCGCTGGGCCAGCATCACGCTGGAACTGGTGGTGGAAACCCGGGTCGCGGTGCTGTCGCGGCGCGAAGCGGACCTGGCGCTGCGCATCGGCCGGCCGCAGGACCCGGGCCTGGCGGCGCGGCTGCTCGGCAGCATGGCGTACGGGCTATATTGCCGGGCCGGCTATACGGCCGGGCGCAGCGAAGCGCAGTGGCGCTTCATCGGCTATGACGACAGCCTGGCGCACGCGCCCGAACACCAGTGGCTGGAATCCCTGCGCGGCAACCGCAGCTATGCGCTGCGGGCCAACACGCTGCCGCTGCAGCGGGACGCGGTGCGGATGGGGCTCGGGCTGGCGGTGCTGCCGCATTTCATGGCGGCGGCGGACCCGCAGCTGGAACGGGTGCCGGTGGATGCCGGCCCGGTGGCGCGGGAAATCTGGCTGGTGGTGCACCCGGACGTGCGGCGGTCGCCGCGGGTGCGGCTCATCGCCGACCTGCTGGTGGAGGTGGTCGGCGCCGGCGCCGACGTCCTTGCGCCGTCACCCGGCTGAAGCGTCCAGCATCGCCAGCGCGACCTTCGTCGCCGCCGCCAGGATGTCGTTGCGCGGCTCGGCGTCCTTGTCCCGGCGCGTGGTGAAGATCGTCAGCACGATGGGCGGGCGCTGCGGCGGCCACAGCACGGCGACGTCGTTCGCGGTGCCGTACGATCCGGTGCCGGTCTTGTCGCCGACCGTCCAGCCCGCCGGGACGCCGGCCCGGATGCGGGTGTCGCCGGTGGTGTTCGTACGCAGCCAGTGCTGGAGCATCGACCGCTGCGGCGCCGGCAGCAGGGCGCCCAGCGCAAGGCGGGACAGGTGGCCGGTCATCGCGTCGGGCGTCGTCGTGTCGCGCGGGTCGCCGGGCAGCGCGGTATTGAGTTCGGTCTCCCAGCGGTCCAGGCGGAAGGTTTCGTCGCCGGCCGCGCGCGCATGGGCAGTCAGGCCGGCGGGGCCGCCGAGCAGGGCCAGCAGCAGGTTGGCGGCGGTATTGTCGCTGTAGCGGACCGCCGCGTCGCAGAGTTCCGCGACCAGCATGCCCTTGCCGGCCTGCGGTCCGGTGATGGGCGAATAACTGACCAGGTCGCTGGCCGCATACGGAATCCGCCGCGCAAGCAGGCTTTCATCGCGCGTGCTCCGTTCCAGGATCGCGCCGGCCAGCACGGCCTTGAAGGTGCTGCACATCGGGAAGCGCTCGTCGGCGCGGTAGGCAATGCGCCTGCCGCTGCCGGTATCGAGCGCGGACACGCCGAGACGGCCGTCCAGCGATTTCTCGATGTCGCGGAAGCCGGCAGCGGCGGACGCCGGCGCGGACTGCGCAACGGGCGACAGGCTGCAGGCGCTGGCAAATGGGACGGACGCGGCGGCCAGCAACAGGCTGCGGCGATGGAGGAAACGGCGGGAAACGGCGTCTGACATCGGCGAACGAAGAAGAGTGGGCGAAGGCGGCAATTATAGTCAGCGCCTTCCCCGGATGCTGCCGCGGCCATCGGGAACCGGAGTCCGGTCCCGACAGCATGCAGTCGCCTTACTTGAACCCGACCATCTGGAAGCCGCCGAAGTTCTGCAGCAGTTCGTTGGTGGTCTTCGAGCTTGCATCGACCTGGGTGACCGGGGCGATGACAGCCGAGGGGCTGGCGAAGCCGCCGGCGACAGCGATGTTATGGTTGCCGAAGTTGACGTTGCTGCCGCCGCGCACAGCAGCCATGTCGGAAGCGCCGAGTTGTTTGGACGAAGCCAGGTCTTTGATGGTCAG
>NZ_FXUL01000060.1 GCF_900182955.1 Noviherbaspirillum suwonense
CCGCACCGCTTCCTCGAAGGCATGCTCATCGCCGCCTGGGCCGTGGGCATCGAGGACATCTACATCTACCTGCGCGACGAGTACCATGCCTGCCGCACGCTGCTGCAGCAGGAGCTCGCCGCGCTCATGGCCAACCCGCCGCTCGAGGTCATGCCGCGCATCCACCTGCGCCGCGGCGCCGGCGCCTACATCTGCGGCGAGGAGTCGGCGATGATCGAGTCCATCGAAGGCAAGCGCGGCATGCCGCGGCTGCGCCCGCCGTATGTAGCCCAGGTGGGCCTGTTCGGCCGGCCCACGCTGGAGCACAACTTCGAGACCCTGTACTGGGTGCGCGACATCCTGCAGAAGGGCCCGGATTGGTTCGCCTCGCACGGCCGCCATGGCCGCAAGGGCCTGCGCTCGTACTCGGTCTCGGGCCGCGTCAAGGAACCCGGCGTGAAGCTCGCGCCGGCCGGCATCACCATCCAGGAGCTGATCGACGAATACTGCGGCGGCATGCTCGACGGCCAGACGTTCTACGCCTACCTGCCCGGCGGCGCCTCCGGCGGCATCCTGCCGGCGACGATGAACGATATCCCGCTCGACTTCGACACGCTGCAGCCGCACGGCTGCTTCATCGGCTCGGCCGCGGTGGTGGTGCTGTCGGACCGCGACAGCGCGATGAATGCCGCGCGCAACCTGATGCGCTTCTTCAAGGACGAGTCCTGCGGCCAGTGCACGCCGTGCCGGGTCGGCACCGCCAAGGCGCTGGCGCTGGTGGAGCAGCCGGTGTGGGACGTGCCGCTGCTGGCGGACCTGTCGCAGGTCATGCGCGACGCCTCCATCTGCGGCCTCGGCCAGGCCGCGCCCAATCCGGTGGACTGCGTGGTCCGCTACTTTCCGCATGAACTGACCGGAGCCTGAGGAATCAATCATGAACGCCATCACCCGCAATGAACTCGTCCACCTCGACGCGCCCGTCGTCGAGTTCACCCTCAACGGCCAGCCGGTCACGGCGCGCGCCAGCGAGACCCTGATCGAAGTGGCCGACCGCGAAGGCGTGGCCATCCCGCGGCTGTGCTACAAGCCCGGCATGGACACGGCCGGCAACTGCCGCGCCTGCATGGTCGAGATCAATGGCGAGCGCACGCTGGCGCCGTCGTGCTGCCGCTTCCCCACCGCCGGCATGCAGGTCACAACAGACAGCGAGCGCGCGCTGCATGCGCAGCGCATGGTGCTGGAGCTGCTGCAGTCGGACATGCCCGAGACCAGCTACACGCTGCACAACGAGGTCGACGTCTGGGCCGAGGAACTGGCGGTGGGCAAGCCGCGCTTCGCCCCGCGCGCGCGGGTCGCGCCGGACCTGTCGCACCCGGCCATGACGGTCAACCTCGACGCCTGCATCCAGTGCACCCGCTGCGTGCGCGCCTGCCGCGACGAGCAGATGAACGACGTCATCGGCCTGGCCCTGCGCGGCGAGGCCGAGAAGATCGTCTTCGACATGGACGACCCGATGGGCAACTCCACCTGCGTGGCCTGCGGCGAATGCGTGCAGGCCTGCCCGACCGGCGCCCTGATGCCGGCGCGCGAGGCGGCGCTGACCATCCCCGACAAGCAGGTCGACTCGGTGTGCCCGTACTGCGGCGTGGGCTGCCAGCTGACCTATAACGTCAAGGACAACAAGATCCTGTTCGTCGAGGGCCGCGACGGCCCGGCCAACCATGGCCGGCTGTGCGTCAAGGGCCGCTACGGCTTCGACTATGCGCATCATCCGCACCGGCTGACCGTGCCGCTGATCCGGCGCGAGGGCGTGCCCAAGAACGGCGACTTCGCGATGGACCCGGACCGGGTCATGGACGTGTTCCGCGAAGCGACCTGGGAAGAAGCGCTGGCGCTGACCGGCAGCAAGCTGCGCGGCATTCGCGACAGCGCCGGGCCGCGCGCGCTGGCCGGCTTCGGCTCGGCCAAGGGCAGCAACGAGGAAGCCTACCTGTTCCAGAAGCTGGTGAGGACAGGCTTTGGCAGCAACAACGTCGACCATTGCACGCGGCTGTGCCATGCGTCGTCGGTGGTGGCGCTGCTGGAGGGCATCGGCTCGGGCGCGGTGTCGAACCCGGTCATGGACGTGACCAAGGCCGAGGTCATCGTCATCATCGGCGCGAACCCGACGGTGAACCACCCGGTCGCGGCGACCTGGATCAAGAATGCGGTGGCCAACGGCAGCAAGCTGATCGTCATGGACCCGCGCCGCTCGGACCTGTCGCGCCTGGCGCACCGCTCGCTGCAGTTCCGGGCCGACACCGACGTGGCCATGCTCAATGCGATGATGCATGTGATCGTCAACGAGAACCTGGTCGATGAAGGCTTCATCGCCAGCCGCACCATCGGCTACGAGGAACTGAAGGCCAACGTGGCGGAATACAGCCCGGAGAAGATGGCGCCGATCTGCGGCATCGACGCCGAGACGCTGCGCTACGTGGCGCGGCTGTATGCGACCTCGAAGGGCTCGATGAT
>NZ_FXUL01000061.1 GCF_900182955.1 Noviherbaspirillum suwonense
CCGCACCGCTTCCTCGAAGGCATGCTCATCGCCGCCTGGGCCGTGGGCATCGAGGACATCTACATCTACCTGCGCGACGAGTACCATGCCTGCCGAACGCTGCTGCAGCAGGAACTCGCCGCGCTGATGGCCGATCCGCCGCTGCAGGCCATGCCGCGCATCCACCTGCGCCGCGGCGCCGGCGCCTACATCTGCGGCGAGGAGTCGGCGATGATCGAGTCCATCGAGGGCAAGCGCGGCATGCCGCGGCTGCGCCCGCCCTACGTGGCCCAGGTCGGCCTGTTCGGCCGGCCCACGCTGGAACACAACTTCGAGACCCTGTACTGGGTGCGCGACATCCTGCAGAAAGGCCCGGCCTGGTTCGCTTCGCACGGCCGCCACGGCCGCAAGGGCCTGCGCTCGTACTCGGTCTCGGGCCGGGTGAAAGCGCCGGGCGTGAAGCTGGCCCCGGCCGGCATCACGATCCAGGAGCTGATCGACGAATACTGCGGCGGCATGATGGACGGCCACCGCTTCTATGCCTACCTGCCCGGCGGCGCTTCCGGCGGCATCCTGCCGGCGACGATGAACGACATCCCGCTGGACTTCGACACGCTGCAGCCGCACGGCTGCTTCATCGGCTCGGCTGCGGTGGTGGTGCTGTCCGAGCGCGACAGCGCAATGAACGCCGCGCGCAACCTGATGCGCTTCTTCAAGGACGAGTCCTGCGGCCAGTGCACGCCGTGCCGGGTCGGCACGGCCAAGGCGCTGGCCCTGGTCGAGCAGCCGGTGTGGGACGTGCCGCTGCTGGCGGACCTGTCGCAGGTCATGCGCGACGCCTCGATCTGCGGCCTGGGCCAGGCCGCGCCCAATCCGGTGGACTGCGTGGTCCGCTACTTCCCGCATGAACTGACCGGAGCCTGAGGAATCCCCATGAATGCCATCACCCGCAATGAAATCGCCCGGCTCGATGCGCCCGTCATCGAGTTCACCCTCAACGGCCAGCCGGTCACAGCCCGCGCCAGCGAGACCATCATCGAAGTGGCCGACCGCGAAGGCGTGCCGATTCCGCGCCTGTGCTACAAGCCCGGCATGGACACGGCCGGCAACTGCCGCGCCTGCATGGTCGAGATCAATGGCGAGCGCGCGCTGGCGCCGTCGTGCTGCCGCTATCCGACCGCCGGCATGCAGGTCACCAGCGACAGCGAGCGCACGCTGCATGCGCAGCGCATGGTGCTCGAGCTGCTGCAGTCGGACATGCCCGAGGCCAGCTATACCCGGCACAACGAGGTCGACGACTGGGCCGAGGAGCTGGCCGTGGGCAAGCCGCGCTTCGCGCCGCGCCCGCGCATCGCGCCGGACCTGTCGCACCCGGCCATCGCGGTCAACCTCGACGCCTGCATCCAGTGCACCCGCTGCGTGCGCGCCTGCCGCGACGAGCAGATGAACGACGTCATCGGGCTGGCGCTGCGCGGCCAGGCCGAGAAGATCGTCTTCGACATGGACGACCCGATGGGCAACTCCACCTGCGTGGCCTGCGGCGAATGCGTGCAGGCCTGCCCGACCGGCGCCCTGATGCCGGCGCGCGAGGCGGCGCTGGCCATTCCCGACAAGCAGGTCGACTCGGTGTGCCCGTACTGCGGCGTGGGCTGCCAGCTGACCTACAACGTCAAGGACAACAAGATCCTGTACGTCGAGGGCCGGGACGGCCCGGCCAACCATGGCCGGCTGTGCGTCAAGGGCCGCTACGGCTTCGACTATGCGCACCATCCGCACCGGCTGACCGTGCCGCTGATCCGGCGCGAGGGCATGCCCAAGGACGGCGACTTCACGATGGACCCGGACCGGGTCATGGACGTGTTCCGCGAGGCGACCTGGGAAGAGGCGCTGGCGCTGGCCGGCGGCAAGCTGCGCGGCATCCGCGACACGGCCGGCCCGCGCGCGCTGGCCGGCTTCGGCTCGGCCAAGGGCAGCAACGAGGAAGCCTACCTGTTCCAGAAGCTGGTGCGCACCGGCTTCGGCAGCAACAATGTCGACCACTGCACCCGGCTGTGCCATGCGTCGTCGGTGGTGGCGCTGCTCGAAGGCATCGGCTCGGGCGCGGTGTCGAACCCGGTCATGGACGTGACCAAGGCCGAGGTGGTGGTCGTGATCGGCGCGAACCCGACGGTGAACCACCCGGTGGCGGCGACCTGGATCAAGAACGCGGTGGCCAACGGCACGAAACTGATCGTCATGGACCCGCGCCGCTCGGAGCTGTCGCGCCTGGCGCACCGCTCGCTGCAGTTCCGGCCCGACACCGACGTGGCCATGCTCAACGCGATGATGCATGTGATCGTCAACGAGAACCTGGTCGACGCAGGCTTCATCGCCAGCCGCACCATCGGCTTCGAGGAATTGAAGGCCAACGTGGCGGCCTACAGCCCGGAGAAGATGGCGCCGATCTGCGGCATCGACGCCGAGACGCTGCGCTACGTGGCGCGGCTGTATGCGACCTCGAAGGGCTCGATGAT
>NZ_FXUL01000062.1 GCF_900182955.1 Noviherbaspirillum suwonense
GTAAGCGCCCAGTCATCCCGTCTTGACGAAACCTCTTGGGGTAGATGGACGAATTAGGCAGGCGTCCATCGATGCGGGAGCAAGTCGCTGATACGGCTGGCCGGTAGCGTCGGCAAGCGCTCCAGGACGTCCTTCATGTAGGCGTGCACGTCGTGGCCATTCAGTCGCGCCGAGTGCAACAGAGTCATCACCGCGGCAGCACGCTGCCCCGCCCGCAGGCTACCGGCAAATAGCCAATTCTTTTTGCCAAGCGCAATTGGCCTGATCTGGTTCTCTACCCAGTTGTTATCGATCGGTACCGCACCATCGTCCAGATAGTGCGTCAGCGGGCCCCAGCGTCCCAGGCTGTAGTCGATCGCTTTGGCTGTCGCACTGCCGTCCGGTACGCGCTGCCGTTGTGCCAGCAGCCAGGCATGCAAGGTATCGGCCGCTGGCTTGCCGAGTTGCTGCCTGGTCGCTCGCCTGGCGTCAATGTCGAACTCCTGCACCTGGCGTTCAACGTCGTACAGCACCCCGAACAGCTTCAGTGCTTCTTCGGCGATCTGGCTCTGGTGATTGGCATACAGCTCGTGGAACTTGCGGCGGGCATGCGCCATGCAGCCAGCTTCCATCATGCCTTGCCGGAACAGCGCTTTGTACGCCACATAGTCATCACAGACCAGCGTGCCGCGCCAGTCGCCGAGGAAGTCGCCGGCATGGCGGCCAGCGCGCGATTCGGCGAAGTCAAACACGACTGCCTTCATGGTGCTCATGCTGGTGCTGCAGTAACTCCACAGGTAGGCCCGGTGCGTCTTGCCATTGCCCGGCTTGAGCATGGCTACTGGCGTCTCGTCGGCATGCAAGACGGGCTGTGCCAGCAGTTCCTGACGGAGTGCATCGACCAGTGGCTGCAGCTGCACACCGCACACGCCGACCCACTGAGCCAGCGTCGAGTCCGGGATGGCCAGTCCGGCGCGCCCAAAGATGCCGCTTTGCCGGTATAAGGGCAGATGATCCTGATATTTGGCCACCAGTACATGGGCCAGCAGGCCCGCCGTCGGGATGCCCTTGTCGATGATCTGCGGCGGCACCGGCGCCTGCACAAGCGTTTCGCATTGCCGGCAGACCCATTTGCCGCGGATGTGACGCTCCACCGTAAAGACGCCGGGCTGGTAGTCGAGCTTCTCCGCCACGTCCTCGCCGATGCGCTGCAGCTGGCAGCCGCAAGTGCAGGTGGTGGAATCCGGATCGTGGCGTATTTCCTTGCGCGGCAGCGCGGCCGGCAACGGTGCGCGCTTGGGCTGCCGCTTCCTGTCCTCATCATCGGCCGGCTTGGTCGGCGCGAGTTGTTCGATCTCGGCGGTCAGGGCTTCGATGTCGGTATCGAGGGTCTCAAACAGCATGCGCTGCTGCTCGCCGCTATAGGCTTCGCTGGAAGCGGCGAACTTGAGCCGCTTGAGGATGGCCATCTCGTGCGTGAGCTTGTCGATCAGTGCCTGCTTGCCACGCATCTCCTCCATCAGCCGGCTGGCGAGCTGGCGCAGTTGGTCGGCGTTGAGGGTGGACAGGTCGGATGCAGAAGTCATGGGCGGCAGTGTGCCAGAACAACTGCCGTATCGGAACAGAAACAGTATACGTACGGGCGTTAGACCACCGCAATGGCGTGGTCAGTCGCCAGCGTCTTCCATGGCAGGCCGGTGACCAGTGCCTGTAACTGCTCGGTGTTGAGCGCTACGGTGGCAGTCGACGCCCCCTCGGTCCAGACGAAGCGGCCGCGATTAAGGCGGCGGGCGGCCAGCCAGATCCCCAAGCCGTCATACACCAGCACCTTCATGCGCGTGCCGCTCTTGTTGGCAAACAGATAGGCATGGTGTGGACGGGCCGCGCCGAACACCTTCACCACGCGTGCCAGGGCAGTGTCCGTGCCGGCCCGCATATCCAGCGGTTCGCCGGCCAGCCAGATGGCGTCAATGCGAATCACCGCAGGACCTCGCGCAGCCATGCTGCGCACTCGGCCGCAGATGACATCGGCCAGCTGACCGTGGCGATCACTGGACCGCGGCGCAATTCAATGCGCAGTTCCGTAACCTCAGCGGTCAAGACGGCAGCCTGTAAGGGCACGGGAACGAAGGAGACATTGGGCGCCGTCACAGCGGTGTCCTGGCGTTCGGACGCCCGGGCACGCCACTTATGTACCAGGTTAGCATTGACGCCATTTGCCATGGCGACGGCGGCAATCGATGCGCCCGGTCGTTCGCATTCTGCGAGAATCTGCGCCTTCAGGCTTGCGCCATGGCGGCGCCGACGTACTGTCGTCGAGATTGGTTCTGTCATGAGGTGTCCACTTAAGATAGGTGGACACGATCATCCCTAATATGCCGCGCCTGTCACAAGGTGAGTTCGCTAGGCGCTTAC
>NZ_FXUL01000063.1 GCF_900182955.1 Noviherbaspirillum suwonense
ACCGGCAGTTCTGCGGTACGCTTCATGATGGAGCCTCCAGCTCAGGTGGTAATGACGAATCTCCACTTTGGCACAATGATGCCGTTGCTGCGAGGCTCCCCTCGTCTACGCATCGGCCCCTTTCGGGGGAGACGTCCATACCATCTGAACAATTCTATTGTTCAATAAACCGGTGCCATTGGCTGGCAAGATTTAAGCTTGTTAATGATGAGCCGGATGTTGTGTCCGGCGCCGCAAAGCACGGCATGCATGGCATCGCCCAGTGTCCCTTTGAGCCAGTTGTGCCCCAGCTTGCCGTCATTCTTCATGTGGCCGATGGTCGGTTCGATAGCGCTCCGACGCTTGATCATCGCCTTGAGTCCCCGTGTGACGCCACGCCGCTGGCCTGACTTCCAGATCTGCACTCCGGCGACCTCGACGCCGCGATAGCCGCGGTCGACGAACGCCATTAGCGGCTTGACCTCGGAGAGGATTGCGGCCTGCTCCAGTGCCTCGTGGAGCGTGTGGCCGTCGTAGGGATTGCCCGGCATGGAACGCGCACCGACCACAAGGCCTTCTTTCAAGGTCGTCACGATCGACACCTTCACGCCGAACTCGTAAGGGGTACGGGCCTTGCCCTTGGCGATGCATTCCACTTCGGGCGCATGCAGCGCATACAACTTGTTCTTGTCCTTGCGCTGCTGGGTCAGGATACGGCCAGTCCGGGCCAGCAGGTCATCGAGCAGCTTGCGCTGCGGCAGGGACACCTGCTCCAGTTGACGCGTGATATCGCGGTGAACTCGTCCCACTCGCGAGCGCAGGGT
Organism: Noviherbaspirillum suwonense; assembly: GCF_900182955.1. Taxonomy (GTDB): domain Bacteria; phylum Pseudomonadota; class Gammaproteobacteria; order Burkholderiales; family Burkholderiaceae_D; genus Noviherbaspirillum_A; species Noviherbaspirillum_A suwonense. The sequence continues at coordinate 804 of NZ_FXUL01000063.1, forward strand.
ACGCAAGGCCGCACGCATGCGTCGGAACTGTTTGGCATGGGCATAGCGGCCAATCTGCTGCACCAGCCGGGGTGCTTCACGGTTGTAGTTCTGGCGCAGATGCAGGCTGCACTGCCGTGCTGCTTTTACCAAGTGCTCCCGACTGCGTTCCAGCAGGGCCGAATCGGTCGGATAGGCAATTGCCTTCTCCATTACCGTTGTATCGACAATCACCCGTTCCACACTCGACGGCCTGATCACCTTGGCCCGCTTGGCGGCCTCAATGCTTTGTGCCAGCAGTTCTTCCATGCCGACTTCGCCCAGGCGTTTGCGCCAGCGCGACAGACTTGACGGGTCGATTGGCGGTTCGGTTTGCAAATGCGTCTCGCCGGTGAATAGCTGCCAATACGGGTTCTCCAGCCAGCCTGCAACGACCTGTTCATCGGAGAGATTGAACGCATGCTGCAGATACAGCAGTCCGGCGATGAGACGCGGTCGCAGAATCGGCCGGCCCGGGCCTGGCTGAAACGGCTCGGTGGCGACGCGGTCGATTGCTGCCCAGTCGATCATGTCAGCCAGCTCGACGAGTGGATGGTGCAGGTCGATATGCTCCCGCAGCGGATAACCTTGGGTATTGCTGTGCTGGAAAATACGGCGTTTCCTGCGCATGGAAGCCTCCGCCAAATTTGCAAGGAAAGGGCCAGTTATATTGGCAATTCCTGCAAATCCAACACTGACCTATCTCAGCGAAGGCCCCATGAATACTGGGGTCTCGGCATATTTCAGATGGTATGGACGTCTCCCCCGAAAGGGGCCGATGCGTAGACGAGGGGAGCCTCGCAGCAACGGCATCATTGTGCCAAAGTGGAGATTCGTCATTACCACCTGAGCTGGAGGCTCCATCATGAAGCGTACCGCAGAACTGCCGGT
>NZ_FXUL01000064.1 GCF_900182955.1 Noviherbaspirillum suwonense
CCGACGCAGTCTTCCACCACCAGCGGCCGGAAACCCAGCGACATCGCGTCCACCACGCTGGCCCGCACGCAGCCGCTCGTCACGCTGCCCGCCACCAGCAGCGTCTTCACCCCGCGCTGCGTCAGCCAGGCCGCCAGCGACGTGCCGAAAAACGCCGACGGCACCGTCTTCCTCACCACCAGCTCGTCCTCCCGCGGCGCCAGCTGCGGCACGATCGCGCTGTTCCAGTCCGCTTCCTTCAGCGTCAGCATGCCCGGCACCTTCAGCGTGAAGATATTGCTGTCCGCGCCGCTGTCAGAGAACACGATGCGGCTGTGCGCCACCGGCCAGCCGCGCTCCCGCGCCGCCGCCAGCAGCTCTTCGGTGTGGGCGATCGCCTGCGGGATGTTGCCGCCGCCGAACACGGCCGGGTCGGCGAAGCCATTGACCAGGTCCACGATCAGCAGCCCGTACGGCGGCTGCGGCTGCAGGTCCGCGCCGAAGCCCTGGCGCTGGTACGCATCGATGTCGCCGCTCATGCCAGCGCCCGTCCGAAGCCGTCCTGCACCACGCCGCGCGTGACCATGTCCTCGCCGTCGAGCCGCACCGTGCAGTTGCGGATCGGGATGTCGATATGGCAGGCCGTGTTGCGGCTGCCGCCGGCCTCGTTGTTCGGTCCCAGCGAGCACAGGAAGTTGCCCTCGTAGGCCCGTGCATCCATGCCAATGGTGCGCTCGCGGTCGTACAGCGCCAGCGTCGACCAGCGCGCCCGCGGCTGCAGGCCCCAGCCGATGTGCGACATCGCATACGCTTCCGGGTCGTTGAAGGACGCCATGTAGTCGCGCAGCAGCGCCGCATCCACCCCGCCCTCGATGGCCACGCAGTAGCCTTCCTTCATCGTCAGCCGCACCGGCTCGGCCACGTAGCTTTTCTGCGGCAGGATGATGTCGCCGCGGTCGAGCACGATGGTGCCGTTGGTGCGCCGCTCGTCGGGCCAGGTCAGCGCAAAGCCGCTGGGCCAGTGGTCCCAGCGGCCCGGCTCGTCGACATAGCCGTACTCGGAGATGACGGGGAACTCGCCCAGCGCGCAGCGCAGGTCGGTGCCGGCGTCGGAGACGATGTGCATCTCCTTCGCCTTCTCGATGCGGGCGGCGGCGGCCCGCACGCGGCTGCGGTCGGCCTCGGTCGGCACCAGCCGGGCGAGGATTTCGGGCGGCTCGACGGCCAGCAGGATCTTGGTGCCGGCCTGCAGGATCTCGTGCTGCTCGGGCGAGAACAGCAGCGTCATCAGGTCAAGCACCAGGTCGCTTTCCTTGAGCATGGCGATGGCGGCGCGGTTGCCGGTGAGCGGCGTGGTGCCGAGGTAGGCCAGCGGGTCGCGCGAATGGGCCAGGTCGCCGTTGACCGGCGGCAGGTCGAGGCGGTTGACGATGGCGCCCATGCCGGAGGCGGCGATGACGGCTGTCTGCAGCGTCTGCGGATGGGTCGAAGCCGAGGTCAGCACGGTCACGGTCTGGCCGGCTTCGAGCTTGGACAGCGTGAGCACCTGGGTCCAGGCGCGGATCATGTCATGGTCGCTGATCATGGTGGTTTCCTTT
>NZ_FXUL01000065.1 GCF_900182955.1 Noviherbaspirillum suwonense
CTTTCAATTACCCACAACTTTGGCTGGAGGCAGACGCGTTTATGCGCATTGCGTAGACTTGAAACCGAGGCAATGCCGAAGAGGTGGGACGATGACGAAGCTTACTCAGCAGTTTCCCTTTCCAGTTAGTAAAGTGCCCGTTCCCGAGGCCGTCGAAGCCAGTACGAGTTGGGTTTCTGAAGAGACCGGCACATGCGACTTTCAGGACGCGCGTTTGTCGAAGCGACTTCGCGTGCTCCTGGGCCAACTGGCAAGTGATGTTGGTGCCCCCATTCCGTTTGCATGCCAAGATTGGGCAAATACGAAGGCCGCGTACCGGTTTTTGTCCAACGAAAGTGTAAATGAGGCTGCTATTCTTGCTGGGCATTTCCAGTCGACGGCCGGTCGCTTCGCTGCCTGTCGCGGCCCTGTTCTTGTGTTACAGGATACGACCGCCTTTACCTACTATCGCAATAACCCCAAGGCAATTGGCGAGCCCTATAAGGCCATTGTGAAGAACGGCGTCGCGCGCAAGCAAACCAAGGCCATGTGCGGGATTCTGATGCACTCGAGCCTGGCAGTAACAACTGAGGGCGTGCCGCTCGGACTGGCAGCCATCAAGTTCTGGAGCCGACGTTGCTACAAGGGTTGCAATGCCCTCAAGCGGAAGGTCAATCCTACCCGCGTGCCGATTCAACAAAAAGAAAGTATCCGCTGGCTTGAGAACTTGCGGCAATCGACTCGCTTGTTTGCTGACCCGGAAAGGTGCGTGCATGTAGGCGACCGGGAAAGCGATATTTATGAATTGTTCTGCACCGCGTGTGAACTAAAGACTCACTTCCTTGTGCGTACGTGTGTCGACCGTCTGGCAGGAGATGGGCGGCACACGATTGCCAACGAGATGGACGAAGTGCGGGTGAAGGGACTACATCATGTCGAAGTCGTCGATAGCCAGGGCAAACCGGCTTGGGCGACGCTTGAGCTACGCTATCGGCGTGTTCACGTTCTCCCTCCGATTGGCAAGCAGAAAAACTACCCAGCGCTGAGCCTGACGGTCATTCATGCAAGAGAACGAGGCGCCCCTCGAGGAAGGAAACCCATCGATTGGAAACTGATTACGGACTTGCCGGTGTCGTCACGGTCCGAGGCGATCGAAAAATTGCACTGGTATGCGCAGCGCTGGAAAATTGAGACGTTTCATAAAATTCTGAAATCAGGTTGTAAGGCAGAAGATGCGAAGCTGAGAACAGCTGATCGGCTTGCGAACCTGGTGTCCATCCTTTGTATCGTAAGCTGGCGCATCTTCTGGATGACGATAATGAATCGCGCGCTTCCTGATGTTCCGGCAACGCTCGCACTGACTCAAGCCGAAACTGACTTGCTTGATCGGCTTGTAGTAGATAAGCGAAACGCAGTTGGCTCAGGGGATCTATCCCACTATCTGAACAAGATTGCGAGGCTGGGCGGATACCTCGACCGTGCTCACGATGCTCCGCCAGGCAATACTGTCATGTGGCGCGGACTGACCCGCCTCATTTACATTGAGCTTGGCTTCAATATCGGGACAGAACTTATGGGTAAATGAAAG
>NZ_FXUL01000066.1 GCF_900182955.1 Noviherbaspirillum suwonense
CATCTCGTTATACACAAGTCCGGTCTGCTGACTTCGTAGGGTGCAGAAGAAGTTGATATTCTTTTGTAAGACGGGGTTGTAAACCTCGACGAATTCGCGTTTACTCTGTGCTTTTGCCAAGCCAATGGACAACGAATCAGGGGTATGGGTGGACGAGGAATTTGAAGCGCTGGACCTGGGTGATCCCAGGCGAGACAGGCGTGCAAGGGAACTATTGAAGCGGTTTGCGGCAAAGCCGACGGCGAGCATTCCTGGGGCATGCGACGGTTGGACAGAAACCATGGCGGCTTATCGCTTTCTTGGCAATGAGGAAGTCGAGTGGGTCGACATGATGCAGCCGCATTGGGAACGCACGGCTGCGCGCATGCAGCAGCATGCCGTGGTGCTATGTATTGCGGACACGACCGAACTCGACTTCAATGGCCAGGACATGGAAGGTTTGGGACCGTTAAGTTTCGAGGCGCAGCGTGGCATGTACCTGCACCCGACCTACGCCGTCACACCGGACCGGGAGCCTTTGGGGATACTGAATGCCTGGATGTGGGCTCGTGAACCGCTGGATGAGAATGGACGCCGCGGCGGCATCAAGGAAAGCACCCGGTGGATCGAGAGCTATGAACGCGTGGCCGAACAGGCTACAACGTTGCCCGATACCCGCCTGGTCTATGTGACGGATCGGGAAGGTGATATCGCTGCGCTCATGAATCTGGCCGATACGCTTGGTCATCCTGCCGACTGGTTGATTCGTGCCCGGCACAACCGCAACCTGGCAGAGGGAGGCAAGCTCTGGGATAAGGTGGAGGCCAGTGAAGTGCTCGGCGAGATTGCCTTTATCCTGCCGGGGCGTGCCGGCCAGAAGGCACGGGAAGTCAGGCAGGAGCTACGTGCAAGCCGCATCCAGTTGCCGGGCAAGGGACCACTCAGCGTGACATGCGTGGTGGCCCGAGAGATCCATGTGCCGGCAGGCGTGAAGCCGGTGGTATGGCGGCTGGTGACGAATCGGCAGGCGCAAGACCGGGATGCCGTGATCGAGCTCATCGATTGGTATCGCGCTCGGTGGGAAATAGAACTGTTCTTTAATGTGCTGAAAAACGGCTGCAAGGTCGAAGCCTTGCAACTGTCGCAGATGGACCGGGTGGAACGGGCTTTGGTGTTGTACATGATCGTGGCGTGGCGGATCGCACGGCTCATGCGCTTGGGCAGGACCTGTCCGGACCTGGATGCGTCGCTGTTCTTCCACCCTGACGAGATCAGAGGCGCCTATTTACTGGTGAAGAAAGCACGCCCCGCGAGTGCACCGACGCTCAATCAAATGATCCGGCTGATCGCATCGTTAGGCGGCTTCCTTGGTCGCAAAAGCGATGGCGAACCCGGTGCCAAAACCCTCTGGATCGGACTTCAGCGCACCATGGATGCCGCCTCTACAATCCAGGCGCTCCGAACAGAGGATGCGTGACTTGTGTATAACGAGATGCA
>NZ_FXUL01000067.1 GCF_900182955.1 Noviherbaspirillum suwonense
GTCGGTGCTGAAATATGGCGGGCGCCCAGTATCCATGCGGCCTTAGCTGAGATAGGTCAGTGTTGGATTTGCAGGAATAGCCAATATAACTGGCCATTTCCTTGCAATTTTGGCAGAGGCTTCCATGAGCAGGAAACGCCGTATTTTCCAGCACAGCAACACGCAGGGCTACCCGTTGCGAGACCATATCGACTTGCATCATCCTCTCGTGGAACTGGCCGACATGATCGATTGGGCAGCCATTGACCGCGTCGCCACCGAGCCATTTCAACCTGGGCCGGGCCGTCCGATTCTGCGGCCACGTCTCGTCGCCGGTCTCTTGTACCTCCAGCATGCATTCAATCTCTCCGATGAACAGGTCGTCGCCGGCTGGCTGGAGAACCCGTACTGGCAGGTATTCACCGGCGAGACGCATTTGCAGACCGAGCCACCAATCGACCCGTCCAGCCTGTCGCGCTGGCGCAATCGTTTGGGCGAAGTCGGCATGGAGGAACTGCTGGCGCAAAGCATCGAGGCAGCCAAACGGGCCAATGTGATCAAGCCGTCGAGTGTGCAGCGGGTGATTGTCGATACGACAGTCATGGAGAAGGCAATTGCTTATCCAACCGATTCCGCACTGCTGGAACGCAGTCGTGAACACCTGGTAAAGGCTGCACGGCAGTGCAGTCTGCATCTGCGCCAGAACTACAACCGTGAAGCGCCTCGGCTGGTGCAGCAGATTGGCCGCTATGCCCATGCCAAACAGTTTCGGCGCATGCGTGCAGCCTTGCGTACCCTGCGCTCACGAGTGGGGCGAGTCCACCGTGATATCGCACGGCAGTTGGACCAGGTGTGCCTGCCGCAGCGCGAACTGCTCGATGACCTGCTAGCCCGGACCGGCCGTATCCTGGCGCAGCAGCGCAAGGACAAGAACAAGTTGTATGCGCTGCATGCGCCCGAAGTGGAATGCATCGCCAAAGGCAAGGCCCGAACCCCTTATGAGTTTGGCGTGAAGGTGTCGATCGTGACGACGCTCAAAGAAGGTCTCGTGGTCGGCGCCCGGGCCATGCCGGGCAATCCCTACGATGGCCATACGCTCCAGGAGGCGTTGGAGCAGGCCGAAATCCTCTCCGAGGTCAAACCGTTGATGGCGTTTGTCGACCGCGGCTATCGTGGTGTCGAGGTCGACGGAGTGCAGATCTGGAAGTCAGGCCAGCAACGCGGCGTCACGCGTGGCCTCAAGGCGATGATCAAGCGCCGAAGTGCAATTGAACCGACCATTGGCCACATGAAAAACGACGGCAAGCTGGGACGCAATTGGCTTAAAGGGTCATTGGGCGATGCCATGCATGCAGTGCTTTGCGGTGCCGGGCACAACATCCGCCTCATCATTAACAAGCTTAAGTCAAGCCGATCCACGGTCCCGGCGTATTGAAAAGTAGAATTATTCAGCACCGACTA
>NZ_FXUL01000068.1 GCF_900182955.1 Noviherbaspirillum suwonense
TGCGAGCGTCATCGAGTACCAATAATATTCAACGGCCCAAGCATACAGATAGCCGGATACGTATGCTGTTCAGCCGCAGCCAGGCCTTCATCGCTGAGTGGCTTCCGGACTACGCGCACCAGCACGTTAATGCACCTTCCGCCTTCCGTTGTCTTTTCAATTAGCAGCAATCCCAGATTAGGGTTGTTCATCTCTGACGCTGACGCTGTTCACTTTCCCTACCGTATGGCTGGCTTGCTGCCAAATTTGCTACGGGCAGTTGTTGCCACCTTTGGTCAACATTGCTGCCCAATAGCAACCGCTCGCCTCTTGCTTATGCATGGTTCCGTCTGATCAATTGTTCGAAGGCGAGTGACGCTCTGCTTTTATAGCGTGACGCGTGCCGCAACAGGTAGAACGATCGCGGCGGCAGTGCAATGTTCACCTCGCAGAGTAGCGCAGCTTGTATGTCGGCGGCGACTACCAAGGACGACATGACAGTGGCATACGGTCCTGCTTTGACCGCAGCACGTACGGACTCGTTCGATGGCAGGGTCAATGTGACATTGAGCTCCGTGCTATCGATCCCGACCGCTGCCAACATCACTTCAAACGCGGACCGCGTGCCTGAGCCCTGTTCCCGCATTACCCATTCCCCGCTCAAAAGCGCACTTGGGGCAACAGGTGCACCGTCGGCCCAGGGATGGCCGGGAGCGACCACCAGCGCAAAATGATCCTCACCGACGGGTGTGCTGGACAACATGGCTTCGTTGACACCATCTTCGACGAAGCCGATCTCGGTCGTGCCTTCGATTACGGCACGCGCGACGCTCTGCGTATTACTGATGGCCAGATCGATGGCGACCAGAGGATATGTTTGGTGGAAACGGACCAGCAACGGTGGTAGCCAGTAACTCGCTATGGTTTGACTAGCCTGCATGTGCAGCGTCCCACGTTTGCCAATACCGAGTTCAGCAAGTGTCATCTCGGTCGCACGCGCGCTTGCCAGTGTGGAGCGTGCTTCTGGCAGAAAGCTGCGCCCTGCTTCATTGAGCTCGATGCCGCGCCCGACGCGGTCAAACAGCGCCGTCCCATAACGCTCTTCAAGTACACGGATCGACGCGCTGACAGCCGAAGGCGTCAGGGACAGCACTTCTGCGGCTTTGGTTAGATGACCGCGCTCGGCAACGGCTACAAATATACGCAATTGGTCAAGCGTCATGATCGTTCGATTTATTTTAATGATTGTGGCAAATTATACGATGGACCAGATCATTTGCGGCGTCGATACTTGCTTCCATCATTCAGCCAGGAGCAAGAATAATGAAAGCGTCAACCCAAGCCTGTTTTCAAAGAATCCTGCCTGGCCTAGTTCTGTGCGGTATCGTGACCTT
>NZ_FXUL01000069.1 GCF_900182955.1 Noviherbaspirillum suwonense
ATGCGACTCGACAAACTCACCACGAAACTCCAGGAAGCCCTGGCCGACGCGCAAAGCCAGGCCGTGGGCAATGACAACCAGTACATCGACCCGGCGCACCTGCTCATTGCGCTGCTGAACCAGGATGACGGCAGCAGCCGCTCGCTGCTGCAGCGCGCCGGCGCCAACATCGGCGGCCTGACCAGCGGCCTGAAGACCGCGCTGCAGCGCCTGCCCAAGGTCAGCGGCACCGGCGGCGAGGTGCAGATCGGCCGCGAGCTGCTGTCGCTGCTGAACCTGGCCGACAAGGAAGCCCAGAAGCATGGCGACCAGTTCATCGCCAGCGAGATGGTGCTGCTGGCGCTGACCGAGGACAAGTCCGACGCCGGCCGCCTCGCGCGCGAGAACGGCCTGACCCGCAACGCGCTGGAAGCGGCGATCACCGCCGTGCGCGGCGGTGGCAACGTCAACTCGCAGGATGCCGAGGGCCAGCGCGAGTCGCTGAAGAAATACACGATGGACCTGACCGAGCGCGCCCGCCAGGGCAAGCTCGACCCTGTGATCGGCCGCGACGACGAGATCCGCCGCGCCATCCAGGTGCTGCAGCGGCGCAGCAAGAACAACCCGGTGCTGATCGGCGAGCCGGGCGTGGGCAAGACCGCCATCGTCGAGGGCCTGGCGCAGCGCATCGTCAACGGCGAGGTGCCCGACAGCCTGAAGAACAAGCGCGTGCTGTCGCTGGACATGGCCGCGCTGCTGGCCGGCGCCAAGTACCGCGGCGAGTTCGAGGAGCGGCTGAAGGCGGTGCTGAAGGAGCTGGCGCAGGACGAAGGCCAGACCATCGTCTTCATCGACGAGATGCACACCATGGTCGGCGCCGGCAAGGCCGAGGGCGCGATGGACGCGGGCAATATGCTCAAGCCGGCGCTGGCGCGCGGCGAGCTGCACTGCGTTGGCGCGACCACGCTCGACGAGTACCGCAAGTACATCGAGAAGGATGCCGCGCTGGAGCGCCGCTTCCAGAAGATCATGGTCGACGAACCGAGCGTGGAAGCGACCATCGCGATCCTGCGCGGGCTGCAGGAGCGCTATGAAGTGCATCACGGCGTCGACATCACCGACCCGGCCATCGTCGCCGCGGCCGAGCTGTCGCACCGCTACATCACCGACCGTTTTCTGCCGGACAAGGCGATCGACCTGATTGACGAGGCAGCCTCCAAGATCAAGATCGAGATCGACTCGAAGCCGGAAGTGATGGACCGGCTCGACCGCCGGCTGATCCAGCTGAAGATCGAGCGCGAGGCGGTCAGGAAGGAGACCGACGAGAGTTCGCAGCGGCGCTTCGG
>NZ_FXUL01000070.1 GCF_900182955.1 Noviherbaspirillum suwonense
TAAACTAACGACTAGGAATACTGCTATGGATAGACCTATGCCTTCGGGAAGAAATCAGCAAGTGGAAGTCATTACCGGGGTCCAGCGGCGCAGACGCTGGACCCCGGAACAGAAACTGGAATGGGTCAAGCGCAGCATGGAACCGGGGATGTCGGTGTCCCTAGTGGCCCGGGAAGCCGGTGTGACCGCCAGCCAGTTGTTCCAGTGGCGTAAAGCCTATACGGAAGGATCGCTCGTTGCTGTGGGGGCCAACGAGCCCGTGGTGCCGGCATCTGACCTGCAGGAAGCAATGAAGCGCATCAAGCAATTGGAAGCAGCATTGGGACGTAAGACGCTGGAGAATGAGATTCTCAAGGAAGCAGTGGATTTCGCCAAAGCAAAAAAGTGGCTTGCGCGCTCGCCGCTGTTGCCCGGGGACGACCGATGAGACTGGTATGTTCGACCCTTGGCGTGGCGCGCAGCCATCTCGTGGCACTGCTGAAACGTCCTGACGCCTGGATTGACTGCCGTACGGCACGCAGCCGTTCTGATGACACGCCGTTGCTGGAAGACATTCGGCAGGTCATTCATGGCCTCGGCACGTATGGCTATCGTCGGGTATGGGGTGTGTTGCGACATCAGCATCCCAGACCGAATGGCCAAGCGGCTAACCACAAGCGCATCTATCGCGTCATGCGCGATCATGGCCTGCTACTGTACCGTCGCGGCCAGCGGCCCATCTCTACCCGCAAGCATGACGGCACGGTCGCCGTCGACAGCAGCAACACCCGCTGGTGCTCGGATGGCTTTGAACTGGCTTGCGAGAATGGTGAACGGGTACGGGTGGCCTTTGCGCTGGATTGCTGTGATCGTGAAGTCATGAGCTGGGTGGCGACGACCAGAGGCATTGACGCCGGCCTGGTGGGAGACTTGATGATGCAGGCAGTGGAATATCGGTTTGGCCGTCACGCTATCGCGCCATCCGAGATCGAATGGTTGACCGACAATGGCAGTTGCTACACTGCTGCCGAAACGCGTTCATTTGCGCGCACACTTGGTCTCAAACCGGTAACCACGCCGGTTTCCAGCCCGCAGAGTAATGGGATGGCCGAGAGTCTGGTCAAGACCATCAAGCGCGACTACGCTAGGCTGGCATTACGTCCTGATGCCAGAACCGTCATGCAACAATTGGCCGGATGGTTTGAGCACTACAATACAAAGCACCCGCACAGCGCGCTAAAGTACCTGCCGCCACGCAGGTTCAGGGAGAAACAGGCTTTGATTAACTA
>NZ_FXUL01000071.1 GCF_900182955.1 Noviherbaspirillum suwonense
CACAGGGAGATCGCGATGAACAAAGCTGGGAGTATCACGATGACGATGCGCGCGCTGGATCAGCTTAAAGTAATTCAACAAGTAGTTGATGGTGGCCTAAAGCCTGGGCAAGCCGCCAGCCGACTGAAGTTGAGTGTGCGTCAAGTTCGGCGCTTAGTACGACGCTACGAAGCGCAAGGCGCTACGGGTTTAGTGTCGTGGCGCTGCAATCGGCCCAGCAATAACCACATCGATGAAGAACTTGCGCAAGTTGCTCTGACCATTGTCCGGGAACGCTATGCCGATTTTGGACCGACCCTGGCTTGCGAGAAGCTGCGTGAGTTACATGGCATTGACTTGTCAAAGGAAACCGTCCGCAAGCTCATGGCAGCCGTCAGTCTATGGATACCACAGAGCCAGCGCCCGGCACGGATCTACCAGCCGCGCAACCGCCGGCATTGCCTGGGCGAGCTGATCCAGATCGATGGCAGCGACCACCACTGGTTCGAAGACCGAGGTCCGGCGTGCACCTTGCTCGTGTATGTGGACGATGCCACCAGCCAGCTCCTGCAGCTGCATTTCACCCAGTCGGAATCGACCTTCAGTTATTTCGAGGCGACGCGTGCCTATATCGAACGATACGGCAAGCCACAGGCTTTCTACAGCGACAAGTACAGTGTCTTTCGCGTCAACCGCAAGGACACTACTGGCGGCAATGGCCATACCCAGTTTGGCCGAGCGCTGTTTGAGCTCAATATCGAGGGCATCTGCGCCAATTCGAGCCAGGCCAAAGGCCGTGTCGAACGCGCCAACCTGACTTTGCAGGACCGCCTGGTGAAGGAACTGCGGCTGCAAGGCATTTCCGACATGTCGGCCGCTAATGCTTATGTGCCGACCTTTATTGCCGACTACAACCGGCGCTTTGCCAAGCCCGCCCGCAACGATTTCGTTGCGCATCGTGCCGTTCGGCCCGATGAAACGCTGGAGCTGATCTTTACGGTGCGGGAGCCACGCCGAGTGTCGCACAGCTTGACCGTGCAATATGACAAGGTGCTCTACTTACTGACCGACACACCTGCCAGTCGGCGCCTCATTGGCAAGTACATCGATGTCTATGAGTATCCCGACGGTCGCATTGAACCGCGAGCCGATGGAGCCGCCCTACCCTATACCGCTTACAACCGCCTTTCTGAAATCAGCAATGGCGACGTTGTTGAGAACAAGCGGCTCGGACACGTCCTTGAGATTGCCCAGTTAGTCCA
>NZ_FXUL01000072.1 GCF_900182955.1 Noviherbaspirillum suwonense
GGGCACCTCGAATAACACGTGATTTCGCCGTCATCAGCGAGCCAAGCATTTGAATGTGCCCAGCAACGCGCGAGCGTCGTCATTTCCCGACCTCTTTTTCAGGCGGTGATGCTCGTTTTTGGCGGTCCAGACGGACCTCGGGCATCAAAATGCCTCGACCCCGGCCTCCTTCAGGTAAACGAGGCGCTGCAGGTTGTAAGCAGCGACCTTCCAGTTCAGATGCAGCCTTGCGCGTGCCAGGCCAATGGAGCGCAGCGTCTTGCCGCCCATCTGTGCCAGGCATGCGAGCGCGTGCTCGATGCGTGCACGCGTTTTGGCGATGCGATGATTGCGCCGCTGCTGCGCCTCGGAGATCGGCTTGTCTTTGCTGCCTTTGCGCTGGATGTGCATGCGCCAGCCCTGTTTGCTCAGTCGCGCTTCGCGCTCGCCATCGACATACCCCTTGTCAGCCAGGATGTCCCGGTTCGTGTTGGCGGAATCGAGCACGTCCTCGAAGTGCAGGGTGTCGTGTTCGCTTGCCGTGCTCACCTTGATCTTGCGCACCAGCTTGTAGCGCTTGTCGGCATTGGCCGACACCTTATAGCCGAAGTAGGACTTGCCGTGTTTCCTGGTCCAGCGCGCATCTATATCCTTCTGGCGCCGTTTCACTGGCGTCCAGTCAGCCGGCATCGCGCCTTCGCTGACGATGGCTTTCTCTTCCTTGTTCAGTGACTGCCTGGGCGCCTCCACGATGCTCGCGTCGATCATCTGGCCACCGCGCGCAATGTAGCCGTGCCTGGCCAGCTGGCGATGAACGGCATCGAACACGCTCTCGCTGGCGCCAGCCTGGATCAAGCGCTCCTTGAAGGTCCAGATCGTCGTCCGGTCCGGGATCTGGCTGCTGGCGCGTAACCCGACGAAGCGCTGGAAACTCAATCGGTCGAGCAGCTGGAATTCCATCTGCTCATCACTCAAGTTGAATAGCTGCTGGATCAACAGCACACGCACCATCAGTTCGGTCGGGAAAGGCGGACGGCCGCCGCGCTCGCGGCTGGGGCGCGGCGCCGCAAGGTCGACCTCCGCAGCAAGCGCGGCGAAGTCGACATGCTGCTCCATCACCTGCAGTGCATCACCAAGCCGGTTCAGCTTGGCTTCGCGCTCCTGGTCGGCAAACAGACTGGTCTTGATCATGAAAATTTACGTCAAGTTCGAGGCGCCCACATTTTGCCAGACCCGCAGCGGTTTTTCGAGGTGCCCTTA
>NZ_FXUL01000073.1 GCF_900182955.1 Noviherbaspirillum suwonense
CGGTCACGGTCTGGCCGGCTTCGAGCTTGGACAGCGTGAGCACCTGGGTCCAGGCGCGGATCATGTCATGGTCGCTGATCATGGTGGTTTCCTTTCGATGCGGGTTTAGAGCGGCGCGCCCAGGAAGTCGCCGAAGGCGGCGTAGAAACCTTCCTCGTCGTCCCACGGGATCATGTGGCCGGCATTGGCGACGAAGCTGGTCTGCAGGCCGGGCAGCAGGCCGCGCAGTTCGTCGATGTCGGCCGGCAGCACCACGTCGCCGCGGCCGGCGGTCATCAGCATGGCTGGCACGGCGATGTCCGGCACGTCGGCATGGAAGTCGCCGGTGTGGAATTCCTCGAAGCTCGCCAGGATCGCGCGTTCGTCGCAGGTATGCAGCCATTCGGCGCGCAGGCGCAGCTGGTCCTCGGTCCAGGTCGGGCAGTAGGCGCGCATGCCGTCGATGCCGATGCCGGCGCGGGCCTCGCGCATCGAGTCGACGTACCACGGCAGCTTGGCCGGGTAGGCGCGCCGTCCCGGGCCGGAAACCGGCGGGTCCACCATGACGAGGCGGCTCAGGCCCGCCGGATGGCTGCGCGCGGCGCGGGCGGCGATGCGGCCGCCCATTGAATGCCCGACCAGCGCATAGCGCTTCAGTCCCAGCGCCTCGGCGAATGCGGTCACGTCCGCTGCCTGCGCGGCGACGCTGTAGTCCAGCGTGTCCGATGCTTCCGACAGGCCGCGGCCGCGGACGTCGAGGATATAGGTGTCGAATTGCCGGCCGAAGCGCTCGCCGACGAAGCCCCAGGTCACGGCCGGGCTGGTAATGCCCGGGATGATGATGAGCGCGTCGCGTTCGCCGCGCTGGCCGTCGCTGCCGCCGTAGCGCAGGTAATGCTGGCGGATGTCATTGGCGCGCACGTTGGCGCCGTAGAGAAAAGTGCTCATCGTCGATCCTGTCTGCGGAGTGGAAGTCATGAAGGGATCAGTATGCACCGGACAGCAGCGCGCCGGCGCCGGGCACATAGGTGTCGAGGTCCAGCGCCTTGAGCATCGCGTAGGTGGTGGCAATCGCCGCCGTCACCACCGGCTTGCCCGTCATCGCCTCGACCTGCGCGACCGCCTGCAGCGACGGCATCTGCACGCAGGCCGACAGCACGATGGCGTCGACCCCGCTGATGTCCATCCCGGCCACGATGCCCGGCAGCCGGGACGGGTCATGCCGCCCCACTTCCAGGTTGTCCGGGATCTCCAG
>NZ_FXUL01000074.1 GCF_900182955.1 Noviherbaspirillum suwonense
ATCTTGTCGCTGCCGAGCGTGAAGTCGGTGATGACATCCCATACCCGGGTCACGCTCCCGTCCGGCGGCGTCTGCCAGTTCGTGTTGGCCGGCGAATCCTGCGCGCTGGCGACGACGAAGGTGTCGCCGCCGCCATTGCCGGTGAGCGTGTCGGCGCCGCCGTTGCCCGTGAAGGTGTCGTTGCCCGCCGCGCCGGCCAGCGTGTTGTCCGCCGCGTTGCCGGTCAGGGTTTCATTGAGCACGTCGGTGACCGTCACGGCCACGGCCTGGGTCGTGTTCAACGTGCCGTCGCTGGCCTGCACGGTGAGGTTGTAGACATTGTTCGCGCCGGCATCGGTGGGTGTCTCGAAGTTCGGCGCGGCGGCGAAGGACAGTGCGCCGGTCGCGGCGTTGATCGTGAAAGCGCCCGCGTCGCCGCCGGCTACCAGGCTGTAGGTCACCGTGGGACTGTCGGCGTCGGTGGCGACGACCGCGCCCACCGCCGTGCTGTTTTCCGCGATGCTGAAGGCTGCCGGCGATGTGAACACGGGTGCTGCGCCCGTAGGCGTTTCGTTGACATCGGTGACGGTCACGGCCACGGCCTGGGTTGTGTTTAGCGTGCCGTCAGTGGCCTGCACGGTGAGGTTGTAGATATTGTTCGCGCCTACGTCGGTCGGCGCCTCGAAGTTCGGCGCGGAGGCGAAGGCCAGCGCGCCGGTCGTAGTGTTGATTGTGAAAGCGACCGCGTCGCCGCCAGCCACAAGGCTGTAGGTAACCGTGGGATTGTCGGCGTCGGTGGCGGCGACGATGCCAACAGCCGTGGAATTCTCCGGCAGCATAAAGGTGGCCGGCGACGTGAATGCCGGCGCGACATCGTTGACATTGGTAACTGTCACTGCAATCGCCTGTGTCGTGTTCAGCACGCCGTCGCTGGCCTGCACGGTGACGTTGTAGACATTGTTGGCGCCCGCATCGGTGGGTACCTCGAAGTTGGGCGCGGCGGCAAAGGCCAGTGCGCCAGTCGTAGCGTTAATCGTGAACGCAGATGCATCGCCGCCGGCCACCAGGCTGTAGGCCAGGGTCGGACTGTCGGCGTCGGTGGCGGCGACCGTGCCCACCGCCGCGCCGTTCTCCGGCGCCGAAAAAGTCGCTGGCGATGTGAAGACAGGCGCCGCGCCGATACCGCCGGTGAAGCCGCCAACCACGCCGATGAAGTCGCTTGCCGTCAGTGCC
>NZ_FXUL01000075.1 GCF_900182955.1 Noviherbaspirillum suwonense
GGTAGCCAATGGAAGAATGAAGGCGCTGTCGGTTGTAAAAGCCTTCAATCCAGTCCACGATGTCGAGTCTGGCTTGCTCCCGTGTTTCGTATCGTCCTTGGTAAATCCGCTCTACCTTTAACGTCTTAAAGAAACTTTCCACCGCTGCATTATCCCAAGCGTTGGCACGGCGGCTCATGGAAACCTGCATGCCGAAATCGGCAGCAAGGCTGCGATGGGCATGGCTGGCGTATTGGCTGCCCTGGTCACTGTGCAGAATCAAACCGACAGGCGGCCGGCACTGTCCGTATGCCGAGCGCAGCGCCTGGCACACCAGGCCGGCTTTCATCCGTTCCGACATCGACCAGCCCACAATCCGACGACTAGCCAGGTCCATGATGACCGCCAGGTAAAGCCATCCCTCTGCCGTGGCAATGTAAGTCAAATCGGCGACCCAGGCCCGATTGGGCAGCCAGCCGTCGAAGCGTCGATCAAGTAGGTTGGGCGCCACCGGCAAATGATGCGACGAATCCGTCGTCACCCGATAAGGGCGCTTGTAGACTGGGCGCAGGCCCTGTCGGCGCAGGCTTTGTCGAACCCGCTCGCCACCTACCGACAGGCCTTGCCGGCGAAGGGCCTGAACGATCCTGGGTCGCCCGTAACTGGCGCGGCTGCCAGTATGAATTTGCCTGACATGCGCATCCAGATCAGCATTGGCCCGGGCGCGTGCACTGGGCGTACGACCCCGCCACTGGCAGTAGCCTGTGCGGGAAACCCCAAGCACCCGGCACAGCCGGCTCACGCTGTAGTGGTCGCGGTTGGTGTCGATCCAGGCGTATTTCACCGCGACCCCTTCGCGAAATACGCCGTGGCCTTTCGAAGGATTTCCACGTCCAGTCTGGCGCTGGCCAGTTCCTTGCGAAGCCGGCTGTTCTCCGCTTCCAGGTCGGTTGGCGACCGACGCACCGGCCCGTTTGGCGCAGACGCTATCGATTCCTGGCCAGGCGCTTTACGCCTTCGCCGGGACCAGTTGCTTAACGTCGCAATCGGAATGCCCAGCCGCCGGGCCGCCTCGTGACCGCCAACCGAATCGGCCAGCCGAACAGCCTCCACCTTGAACTCTCCTGTGTATTGCCTCTTTGGAACGGTTTCTTCGCTCATCTCGACCTCCATGTACATAGAAATTAATCGATTTCTGCTGTACGTGGAACCGGGGCAAGGTCA
>NZ_FXUL01000076.1 GCF_900182955.1 Noviherbaspirillum suwonense
GGCTACGCTGAACAAGTAAACGGATTACGACAGAAACGCGTTATAGAGGCCAATAACAACGACCGCGGCAACGACCAATGAAACAGCAGACTCTGGCAATGGCAGCAGACCAAGGTTTTGAACGGCATCGCAAGCCAACCAGGCGCGATGCGTTTCTGGAGACGATGAACCGGGCCGTTCCTTGGGACGCATTGTGCGCGGTTGTTGAGCCACATTATCCAAAGAAGGGAAATGGGCGGCCGCCAATTGGGCTGGAGCGCATGCTGCGGATCCATTTCCTCCAGCACTGGTTCAATTTGGCGGATCTCGCCTGTGAAGAAGCGCTCTACGACAGCGCCAGCCTGCGCCGCTTTGCCGGCATCGACCTTGGCAATGAACCCGTGCCGGATGCGACCACAATGCTCAAATTCCGCCGCCTGCTGGAACAGCACAAGCTGGCTGAGCGCCTGTTTACAGAAGTGGGCCGCGTACTGCAGGGCAGCGGCATGACGCTCAAGACAGGCACGATTGTGGATGCGACGATCATTGCTGCGCCAAGCTCGACGAAGAACGCCGACAAGCAACGTGATCCGGAAATGCATCAGACCCGGAAAGGCCAGCAGTGGTATTTCGGCATGAAGCTGCATATTGGGGTGGACAGCCATAGCGGCCTGGCGCACAGCGCTGTGGTCACGCCAGCCAATATCCATGATAAGCACCCGTTGCCGGAACTGCTGCATGGGCAGGAGCGACGTGTCTATGGCGACAGCGCCTATACCAGCCAGAAGGCACTGATTCGTGGCAAGGCGCCGAAAGCGAAAGATTTTACAAACGAACGTGTCCGCAAAGCCGGCCAAGTCGATGAAGTGAAGCGGGCAAAGAACCGCAGCAAGTCCAAAATCCGAGCGCGGGTGGAGCACGTGTTTGCCGTGGTCAAGCGGCTGTGGGGCTTTACGAAAGTGCGCTACCGCGGCTTGGCCAAGAATGCCAGCCGGGCCTTCACGGCGCTGGCGTTGGCTAATATTTATTTGGCACGCCATCGGTTGATGGCACCAGTACGCCCGTAATGGGCGAAACAGGCTGAAAAGCCTGAAGCAACGCCCGCAAGGGCTATAAACAGCACGCTAAATCCATCCTTTTATCTCGACCTATCCGCATAGCCCTGTATCACTCGAAGATAGGTGGCTTGTTCAGCCTAGCCTTA
>NZ_FXUL01000077.1 GCF_900182955.1 Noviherbaspirillum suwonense
TGTCAATGCCGCTCGTGATTTCCTCAAATCTGCCGAAGTAAATTTCCCCACCCTTGGCGATGGGCAGTCAGCCCTGCAGTGACGTTATTTCCTCTCTTTTAGGACGTCCAGCCCGGCGTTTTTCCGGCACAGGGCTTCCCATTTCATTAAGTGCAGGACGGTTGCGCAGGTGCTCTGGAATCAGGGCGGCATGTTCCCGAAGGCGGTATGAATTGCCTTCAATGGGAATGACGATGGCATGGTGCAGCAACCGGTCCAGCAGTGCAGTGGCGACCACCGGATCGCCGAAGATCTCTCCCCATTCACTAAAGCCGCGGTTACTCGTTAGGACCATCGCGCAACGCTCGTAGCAGGCATTAACCAGCTGGAAGAACAGATTGCCGCCATTCGAGCCCAGCAGCAGGTAGCCAATCTCGTCGACGATCAGTACGCTATAGCGCGACAGGAACTTCACCCGCTCACGCAGCCGGCCTTCGCGCTCGGCCTTGCGCATGGAATCGACCAGCTCGGCCAGCGTGGCAAAGAACACGCTCTTGCCGGCTCGGACGGCTTCCACCCCTAGCGCAACGGCAAGGTGGCTCTTCCCCGTTCCGGGCGGCCCCAGGAAGTGCACGCACTGGCGCCGCTCAATAAACCCCAGTTCGGCCAGGGCCATGACACGGCTGCGCTCGAGCGATGGCTGGAAGAAGTCGTAGCCAGCCAGCGTCTTGAGCACCGTCAGACGTGCGGTTTGGAGGGCGATCTTGATGCGGCGGCTCTCGCGCGTGCTGTACTCCTCGCCCAGCAAGGCTTCTATGGCTTCCAGAGCAGTAAGCTGCCCTTGTTCGATCTGTGACTGCACCGTCTGCAACGCCTCCAGCGCGCGGGGCATCTTCAGGCCAATCAGATGCCTGCGGATGCGTTCGGCAACGGGTTCATGGCTCATCGCTGGCCTCCAATCTGTCGGCCGATGAACTCATAGACGGCCAGCGGCCGCTGGGCAACAGCGTGCCCGGGCGGTAGCACGATGGCGTCCGGTTTCTCCCGTTGCATGATTCGCTGCAGCAGCCGGTGGCCAGCCAGGACCGAGCGCTCGCGCCGACCTTCCAGCCGGGCATGGGTAGCAATCAGGGCGCCGTCC
>NZ_FXUL01000078.1 GCF_900182955.1 Noviherbaspirillum suwonense
AAGGCGCCGGCTGCACCGACGGCGGCCTCTGACAAAGGCGATGCCACGGCGCTGTTGAATGCCAATGGCTGTCTTGCGTGCCACGGAATAGACAAGAAAATCGTCGGACCGGCCTATCACGACATCGCCGCCAAGTATCGTGGCGATACGCAAGCTGTCAGCAAGCTCGAAGCCAGTATCAGAAACGGCAGCGCCGGCAAATGGGGCGAGGTTCCGATGCCGCCCTTTTCCCAGTTAAAGCCGGAAGAAGTTCGAACCCTGGCGGAATTCGTGCTGAAACAGTGATCGCCGTGGAACAGGAAAGCCGCTGACTGCGGCATTTCCTGCGACGTCAGACGATACCAAGCAGCAGGATCAGGACATAGCTGATTGCCGCAAGCACCAGCAGCGAGAGCACAACCACTGAAGTCACCTGCTTGCCGGCCCGCAAAACCGAACGTACATCCACGCCAAGGCCAAGCGCTGCCATCGACATGATGGTTAGTCCATTCGCTACCGCCTGGGCTGGTTTTAGCGCCACTTCAGGAATCGCACCGAACGAGCGCAGTGCGAGCAGCAGTAGGAAGCCGACGATGAACCAGGGCACCATTTGTGACACCGCGGGCCGGCGCCCACCCTTGTCCCTTGTCATGACAGAAAGGATCAACACCACTGGGCCCAGCATGAGCACGCGCACCAGCTTGACCAGTGTACCAATATGCACGCTCGCCAACGCCACCGGCGCGGTCGCCGCCAGTACCTGCGGCACCGCATAGACCGTCAAACCGGCGAAGATGCCGTACTGGATTGCGGACAGCGACAACAGGGGCGCCGCGAGAGGCAGCGCGACAACGACAATCACCCCCAACACGGCAGTGAATGCGATAGAGGACGTAACGTCCTTGCTGCTCGCATCGATGACCGGCGCCACGGCAGCGATGGCCGAGTTGCCACAGATTGAGTTGCCACAGGCAATCAACACGGCCATTTTGCGTGGCAAGCCAATCAGGCGGCCTATTCCGTAGCTGCATCCGATGGCGATGAACACGACCAGCGCAATACCACCGATGAGGGCTGGGCCGTTTTCCAGAATGGCAGTCGCGCTAAC